>NZ_JBLIXM010000001.1:449189-1333648 GCF_047525415.1 Paraglaciecola sp. 2405UD69-4 | reverse complement strand
TGAGTTTAATCATTTAACTCAATAAATATGGCGTCCCCAAGGGGATTCGAACCCCTGTTACCGCCGTGAAAGGGCGGTGTCCTAGGCCTCTAGACGATGGGGACAAAAAATCTTCTTTGCAAATTACACTTTGCAGATTTTTTGTCAGGTGAAGTGAGCCAGCGAACTGAGCGACCTCATCCAACATAGAAACTTTGTTTATCGAAGCGTGCTTCGATAAGTTTTTGTATGGCAAAATTATCCAGCGAATATCGCGAACTAACTTTGATGCTTTACAAAAACACTAAATTCTTGTCTATCATTCTATTTACTGGCCTAGGTGGTAGTAAATAGTCCCTGATATATTTGGTGGAGCCAGGCGGGATCGAACCGCCGACCTCTTGCATGCCATGCAAGCGCTCTCCCAGCTGAGCTATGGCCCCATACTTATCATTTAGCTAACGCTTTTTAGAATAAGTAGGTGTCATTCCGTGACAGCGGGGCGCATTCTAGGCATCTGCCCTTTTCATGTCAACGATTTTTTAGGAATTTTCTCTAATTGCTATATATTTCAGCGCTTTGGTTATACGTTGTTCAATTTGCGACTGTGTTAACAGGTTCAAAGTTAAATCCAAAGATGGAGAATTTCCAGATCCAGTGGCAGCAACACGTAATGGCATACCAACTTTCCCCATACCAACTTCCAACTCTTCAGCAGTCTCATTGATAGCATTGTGGATAGACTCAGCATTCCAGTCTTTCAATGCGGCTAATTTTGCCTGAACCAACTCTAGCGCTTCTCTCGCAACAGGACGAAGGTGTTTTTTAGCTGCCTTTTCATCAAAAGCGTCATACTCTTGATAAAAATAACCACTGATTTCTGCTAGCTCTTTCAGAGTCTTAACTCTATCAGCTTGTATCTCAATAACTTTCTCTAAGGCCGGGCCATTACTTAAATCAATATTTTGCTGCTCAAAATGCCACTTAGCATGCTCAGCTACCTCAGCCGCAGGCAAAGTCTTAATATAATGCTGATTTAACCAAATCAATTTGTCTGTATTAAATGCAGACGCTGATTGTCCAATAGCATCTAAAGAAAACAATTCAATCATGTCTTCTTTTGTAAATACTTCTTGATCACCATGAGACCAGCCCAAACGAACTAAGTAATTCAATAATGCTTGGGGTAAATAACCATCGTCTCTAAATTCCATCACCCCAACAGCATTCGTACGTTTAGATAATTTTTTACCATCATCACCTAAGATCATAGACACGTGGGCATACTCAGGAATCGGAGCCCCTAGCGCTAACAATATATTAATTTGTCTAGGCGTATTGTTAATATGATCTTCGCCACGTACCACATGGCTAATATTCATATCCCAATCATCAACGACAACACAAAAGTTATAGGTAGGTGTTCCATCTGTACGACGAATGATTAGATCGTCTAATTCACTGTTAGCGATTTCTATATCACCGCGAATGTGATCCTTAATCACCACACTCCCCTCTTGAGGAGTTTTGAACCGAATGGCAAAAGGCTGGTCTGTGGGGTGATCCGTTCGATCTCGCCAAGTACCTGGATACCGAGGTTTTTCTCCATTCGCCATTTGCTGCTCGCGAATAGCATCTAGCTCTTCGGCTGGCATAAAACATTTATAAGCTTTTCCTTCAGCTAATAACTTGTCAATTAATTCGTTGTAACGATCAAAACGTTGTGTTTGATAATATGGCCCCTCATCCCAATCGAGTCCTAACCACTGCATACCTTCTAAAATAGCATCTATTGCAGCTTGGGTTGAGCGCTCTATATCCGTATCTTCTATACGAAGTACGAACTTCCCGCCTTTGCTTTTTGCATATAACCAAGAATAAAGCGCAGTACGTGCGCCACCAACGTGTAAATAGCCCGTAGGGCTAGGAGCAAATCGTGTTACCACTGTCATTGAGAAAACCCATTAAAATAATTGGGCGCATTTTATCAGTCAAACAATGAAATTTACATAATGATTAAATTAATTATGTGATTCCCTTTTTTTAACCATGCTCGAAACTAAAATGTGATTATTTTTTCATCGACAGTAGTGTTTTTTGCAACGAAACGAACACTTTTCAGCCATACAAACAATAATTTTCATTTTAGTGTTGACAGCTTAAAGCTCATACCTATAATAGCGCTCCACTTACTGACGTCACGTCAACAAGTCACTGGCTTAACCCAGTATAAATAAATTCGGACGCTTAGCTCAGTTGGAAAAAGACAGAGCATCGCCACTCTTATTACAAGAAGCGGCAAGGGTCACTGGTTTAACCCAGTATAAATAAATTTGGACGCTTAGCTCAGTTGGGAGAGCATCGCCCTTACAAGGCGAGGGTCACTGGTTCAAGCCCAGTAGCGTCCACCACATTACAATGTTATTGATGACTTATCTGTAACTTATATAGACGCTTAGCTCAGTTAGAAAAAGACAGAGCATCGCTACTCTTATTACAAGAAAAGCAAGAGTCACTGGTTATAACCAGTATAAATAAATTTGGACGCTTAGCTCAGTTGGGAGAGCATCGCCCTTACAAGGCGAGGGTCACTGGTTCAAGCCCAGTAGCGTCCACCACATATAAGCCCAATGTAATATCTTTACATTGGGCTTTTTTCATTTCTAAAACAGCAAAATTCCATCACTAACCACTACCGTAAACTTTCAAACGTACTAAGTGATCCATCGCCGCTCTTTTCAAGACATGAGTCGAGGTGATTCAAGCCCAGTAGCGCCCACCACATTAAGGCCCGAAGTAATCATTTTACTTCGGGCTTTTTACTTTCTGTAACTCAGAAAAAACCTACCCTGTCATTTTGAACACAAGTTTACTTAGCGATACATCGCCGCTCTTTTCAATGCATGAGTCGAGGTGATTCTAGCCAAGTAGCGTCCACCACATCTAAGCCCAAAGTAATTAGTTTACTTTGGGCTTTTTTCATTTCTAAAACAGCAAAATTCCATCACTAACCACTACCGTAAACTTTCAAACGTACTAAGCGATGCATCGCTGTTCTGTAGAAAAAGAGTGTTTAATTCCTTAATTTTTATTTTTGTCCTTATTATTTCAGTTTCAAATACGATAACCTTTATGGATAAAAGGGAAATTAGTTTTTAATGAATTTACAACTCGCTCAAAATACCAAAGTTCTTATCGTTGATGATCAAGCTTTAGCTAAAGGGTATATGAAATACTCTTTAGAAGAGTTAGGTTTTAACGACATTAGCTATGTTGATAAAATTAACTTGGCTCTGACTACCATTCGTAGCCAGCGTTTTGACCTAATCATTTGTTCGTATAACCTTAAGCGAGAGCAAGATGGCTATTATTTTTACGATGAAATAAAAACAAATGGCGAGTTACCACTGAGTACTGCTTTTGTTTTTATCAGTGCTGATACCAATTCAGATTTAGTACAAAGTATTATTGAATTGCAGCCTGATGACTTTTTAGCTAAGCCTTTTACAGTCAAAGATTTAGACCGTCGCTTAAGTAGAGTGCTAACCAGAAAAAAAGCCTTTCAGAAAGTATATAAATATATTGAACAGCAAGATTTTAGCGGCGCCTTATCTGAAGTGGAATTGTTTCTAGCCAACCCAAAACATTCAGAGTTCTTCCCTTTAGCTCTTAAAATTAAGGGTGAGATGTTAACTGCGTCAGGTAAGTTTAAAGAAGCGAAAGAGTTTTATCTCGCAGTATTAAAAGTTCAAACATTTACATGGGCTCAGCTTGGTTTAGTAAATAGTCATATACGCTTAGACGAAGATGAACAGGCAGAAAAGTTAGTTTTACGCTTAGCATTCAAGCCAGACTCCCAACTGGCAGCATATGATTTATTGACTGCCCTACAAATAAAGCAAAATGACTTCGAAACAGCATTAGAGTGTGTAATGATGGCAACTGAGGTATCTCCAAGGAGTATACGCAGACATAAAACAGCAATGGATTTATCTCGTATAACCCATGATTATGAAACGCAATTTGAAGCGGCTAAGAAAATCGTTAAGTTTGCAAAGAACTCCATTCATGACAAACCTGAAAACTATCTAAACGTGGCAAGAGCTGGTATTGACTATGCGATGACAACAGATGCCTCTGATACTGATCGTTTGATAAAGCAAGCCAATGAATATGTAAAACAGTTTAATCAGGCTTTCCCTAAAGCCGATATGGAAGAGCAAGTAAAGGTCATTAAAGCTAGATTGTTTTACCTTGAAGACGAAAAAGACAATGCATTAGCGCTACTAAATCAATTAGATGAAGAGAGTTGGGATAATGAAGGCCCAGATGCACTATTGGATAAAGCAAAAATTCTCCACGATTTAGGGTTACACGAAAGGTCACAAGCGATTCTAGAACAAATAGAAGTCTTGTGTAAAACCGACCCAGACCAAGGGGAAATATTTTTACATTATATAACTCAAGAGAAGCAAGAAAAATCCACCATAAAACACAGCTCTAAAGATCTAAATAACACAGCAGTTGATCACTACCAAAAGGGTGACATAGAAAAGGCCATAGAAATTTTTACCCAGGCTTTTACCATCATGCCTAAAAATACTTCAATAGCACTAAACTTAATGCAAACAATTTCATCAAAGGCAGCAAAGTTTGGCCTGTCCTCCGTGTCTACTAAATTACTAAGAAAATGCATTACCACTATTGAGAACAACCAGTTGAATCATACCCAACAAGAGCGTTACCACAAAATTCGCACCAACCTAGATGCCATGGAGCAATAATCAACATCTAAGTGACTTTTAAAGAAACACTAAATCGAGGCTCCATATAGGCTTTACTCTCAATAATATCCGATAAAATTTCTATCGCCTTCCACACATCTTCATAAGACGTATAAAGAGGCGTAAAACCAAACCTTAGTATGTTAGGTGCTCTGAAATCAGCAATGACTCCGTTTTCAATTAGAGCTTGGCAAATAGCAAATCCATACTCATGACGAAAAGCCAATTGACTGCCTCTATGCTTGTCTAGCTCTGGAGAGCACAACTGCAGCCCATTTAAGTGTTCTTTCTGTTCTATAAGTTTCAAACATAGCCTCGCCAGAGCCATAGATTTACGCCTGACCTCTTGCATATCTACGCCTTGCCATACATCTAAAGCAGCATCTAATGCACTCATAGCTAAAACACTGGGTGTACCACATTGAAACTGGTTGATACTGGATGCTGATTGATAGGTAGGATCAAAATCAAATGGCTTTGCATGCCCCATCCAACCAGATAAGGGTTGTTTTACAACTTCTAAATGGCGCTTAGCTACATATAAAAATGCTGGTGAACCCGGACCTCCATTTAAATACTTATAGCCGCAACCAACTGCAAAGTCTGCATTACATTTGTCTAGCTCAACAGGCAAGGCTCCGGCACTATGGGCTAAATCCCAAATCACCAAAATCCCTTTTTCATGGGCAAGCTTTGTAAGCCTTTCCATGTCTAATAACTTACCGGTTCGAAAGTTAACTTGGGTTAGCAGAAGTACGGCAACAGACTCTGTTAAACTTTGTTCTATGTTTTGCTCCTCTACCATTTCTAAATGGCATAAGTCCGCACCCAATAAATCACGCAACCCTTGAACCATATACAAATCGGTTGGAAAATTATCCTGTGTAGATAGAACCTTAGTGCGTTTCGAGTTAAGTTTTAAAGCACTACATAATAACTTAAACAAATTAATAGAAATTGAATCACAACAAATAACTTGTCCTGCATCAGCGCCAATTAGTCTTGCTATTTTCTCGCCTACAGAAGTTGGTAAATCGATCCAATCATGCTGATTCCAACTCTTGATTAAGTCGTTACCCCATTGTTGGCTGACCACCTCTGCCATTCTATTTTTTACAGACTTAGGTAATGCCCCTAAGGAATTACCATCTAGATAAATAGTATTCTCGGGTAGCTCAAATTCAAAACGCTTAGGGTAGAGAGGATCCCTCTTATCTAATGCTATTACTTCTTCAAAAATCATTTACTGAGCTCACCTAAATAGAAAGTAAGTGTTTTAAAGGCTTTTGAGCCTGGGTGGATCCAATCAAAATGCCCCACCCCGTCTAACATAATCACTGTTCTATTTAGCTTTTTTAAATTAAAGGCTGGCACTATATCGTCTTTAGTACCTTGTAATATATAACTATTAATATGTAATGGCTGTTTGCTGGGGTTAGCTAACGTATATTGATGCGGTTTGTCTTTAGGCATTCCTTGCATAAAATCTTTAGTCACTTTTTGACAACTGTTGGAGCCATAAGCATATTCTTCAATATCTGTGATCGCAGCCAAACCAATCACTCCTTTTAGTTCTTCCATAACTCCACCTGCAAGCATGGCTAAATGTCCACCAGCAGAGTGTCCCACTAAAACTGTATTAGCTAGGTCAAACTCTCCGTCTTTGTATTGAGCAGATGCTAGGATCCCTGCTTTAATATCATCATATGTACTCGGCCATCCTCCTCCTAGATCACCAGTACGACGATACTCTAAAGACCATACGTTAAACCCTGCCTGTGCTAAACCAGTACTCATAGCATATGTGTGCTCAATATTATAAGCACTGAGCCAACACCCACCATGAATCAATACAATCAAAGGGCGATTAGCGACTTGCATTGCCCCTTTTGCCTTCCAAAGTAGTGCGTATTGCAGGGGCTCTGAACCATAGGTAATTTTCGCATCAGCCTGTGCAAACGGTAACTGTGCAACTTCTGTATACGCGAGATTATTCTCTGCTTTAGGAAAAATGACCAAGGGGGTTGCAGCGACTGCCAGGCTAGAAGCCAACACTAAGGTAAGGCTAGCTAGGGTATTTTGAAATATTGATGCCATAAGATACTGACTCTATTTGGTTATCTGTCAATCATTCATCATTTAACGCTATTTTAAAAGAGGTAACTACCTATAACGAATCGATACAAATGAGCCTCTTAAGACAATTTTACATACCAAATATTAACGTTATAAATTTGTTATCAATTAATGTGATTAGGTCCTTGCTTAGTGATAATGTCGGCCTTATTGTTATCACATGATTGAAAATGATAAAGAGCAGTAAGCATGGATCAAAAGCCAGCTAAACAGACGTCGCTACCTGCAAATATTAGAGTCATGATAGCTTTAGTGGCAAGCCCAACCCTACTAGTAGTGGGTATGTTAATTTACACTATATGGACCGAGGGTTGGAAAGAAGTTTCAATCAGTATGATAGTTTTTACAATTCTATCCGCCTTTGCATATTTTATTGTGATAACAGGAAATTTGCCTAGCTTCCGCAAATCATAGTCCGCTTTTCATAAAACATTGCCTGCTTGCTGTAATTGTATCAGGTACAATAACTGCAAACATTTACCCTCACTTACGATATATAAGGTTACATTAAATGGAGTATTTCACTTGGAACGCCGACCCTGTATTGGTTTCCTTTGCAGGACTCACCATTCATTGGTACGGTGCTTTGTTCGCAACGGCTATTCTTGCTGGCTTGCAACTTATGAAAGGAATATTCAAACAAGAACAAGTCAATACAGAATTGCTAGACTCACTGCTAATGTACTGTGTTTTTGGCATCATAATCGGGGCTAGGCTAGCCCATTGTTTTTTCTACGACCCAGAATACTATTTAAGTAATCCTCTTAAAATACTAGCTGTATGGGAAGGTGGTTTAGCCAGTCATGGCGGTGGATTAGGGGTAATCCTCAGTGTTTATCTTTTTCAAAGAAAATTCAAAGTGGGTTTCATTTGGCTGTTAGACCGTTTGGCCATTGCCACTGCTTTATTTGGCTTCTTCGTTAGGGTCGCTAATTTTGTCAACTCTGAAATTATTGGACACCAGACAGATGTAAAATGGGCCGTTATTTTTGAACGCATTGACCTAGTTCCAAGACATCCAGCACAATTATATGAAGCATTCTCCTATATCAGTATCTTTGCCTTACTTTATTGCTTATATAGATTTACCAATATCAAACAATACACTGGGGCACTACTAGGTTTATTTCTTTGCTTAGTCTTTACCGCGAGATTCTTAATTGAGTTTGTAAAGGTAAAACAGGCCGCATATAACAGTGACATTTGGATAAACACAGGCCAAGCCTTAAGTATTCCTTTCTTTATTTGCGGAGCAGTTTTACTAATACGTGCATTTACCACAAATAAAAATAGATAATTCTGCGAATGATTTCTTTATTAAAATTGGCGCATTTTAATGAGGCTATAATTTAAGACATTACCGGTGTTTGGCCTAAAATAAGGCCAAACATTACAATTAGCCTGTTCTAAATTGTGTTTGATATTGACTGGGGGCTACCCCAACATATTTATTAAAATTAAACCTTAAAGTAATTCCATTCTCGTATCCTACTCTATTAGCGAGTTGCTCAATTGAAAGGTCTTCTACCTCCAGGATTTGCTTAGCTAAATTAATACGCTGCTGATTCAACCAAGCTTTAGGACTGGTTCCCAACGCCTTTTTAAAATGACGATCAAAACTTCTCCTAGACATACAAGCTTGCTCAGCCATTTCACTCACACTTATAGCATCACTAATATTTTCAATGGCCCAATCTAGAGTCGCACTAAAAGAGCCTGAATTTTTAACAATAGGGGTTTCAACATATTGAGCTTGACCACCACTTCTATGGGGGGAGACAACTAAGCGTCTGGCAACTTGATTAGCAATAGTGTGACCAAAGTCTTGACGAATAATATCAATACCTAAATCCAGTGCAGCAGCACTACCCGCAGAGCAACTAATATTGTGATCATGGGTATAGAGCACATCATCAACAAAGTGTACATTTGGAAAACGAGCCTTAAATAACTCACTATAACGCCAATGGGTGGTAGCTTGTTTGTGTTGCAATAAACCTATTTGAGCCAGCAAAAACGAGCCAGAACAAAAACAAATAATACGTTTACCCTGTTCTGCAAACTCATTAATTTTTTCAGCCATGTCCAAGCGAACATGCTTGCTATTAGTCGTCCAACTAGGTATCACTAAGGTGTCATACCTGTGTAGGCTTTGAATTGATTTAGCTGTGATCTTTATACCGCCGGTTGCCTCTAGTGGCCCCCTTTCAAAAGATACCACATCGCTTTGGTACCACCTTTTATATTCACGGGGTAAGGCAAAGATTTCGATGGCGCAAGCTAATTCAAATGTTGCTATTTTTTCGTATGCTAATATAGCTACTTTCAACATAAAAATTCCTCTCAATTTGGCTTATTATTGTCTATTGCTGTACATAAAGCCACCGCCACCAAACACAATTTAACTTTATTTTTACAATTCATTTATCATTGATTGAATATACTCGGCTGTCGTGTAAACTCGAATATGATACTTAAAAATGGCTGTAATGGATTTGGTATAAATAATCTTAAATTGATGGAGCACGACTTATGGCAAAACAACCGTCTCGCTATATTAGTAATTTAACACGTGATACCTATGCACTTATTTTAGCGGGAGGAAGAGGCTCAAGACTTTATGAATTAACAAACTGGCGAGCTAAACCTGCACTATATTTTGGAGGTAAGTTTCGTATCATAGACTTTCCTCTATCTAATTGTATTAATTCGGGCATCCGCAATGTTGGTGTCGTTACTCAGTATAAATCCCATTCATTAATACGCCATCTCGTCAGAGGTTGGGGCCATTTTAAAAAAGAGCTAGGTGAGTCTGTAGAAATCCTTCCTGCATCACAACGCTTTTCAAACAACTGGTATGAAGGCACAGCAGATGCAGTGTTCCAAAATATCGATATTATTCGAGATGAACTACCTAAATTTGTCATGATCCTCTCAGGCGACCATATTTACAGAATGGACTACGGAAATTTACTAGCTCAACATTCAGAGTCTGGTGCAAAAATGACAGTATGTTGTATGCCCGTGCCATTAGAAGAAGCTGCAGGTCAATTTGGTGTTATGTCTGTAGATGAGAACTATAAAATCATTGGTTTTGAAGAAAAGCCAGAACACCCCACTCCCCTGCCAGATGATCCAACCAAATGTTTAGCCTCAATGGGCAATTACGTTTTTGATACTGAATTTCTATTTGACCAACTTAAAGTAGATGCTGGTAATTTAGGATCTGAGCGAGACTTTGGAAAAGACATAATCCCATCTATTATCGAAGAGCATCCTGTATATGCCTTTCCATTTAGAAGTGATGAAGAGCATGAAGCATATTGGCGCGATGTGGGAACCATTGATTCTTTTTGGCAAGCCAATATGGAAATGGTTGCTCCAGTTCCAGCACTTAACCTTTATGATAAAAAATGGCCTATCTGGACCTACCAAGAACAGCTTCCTCCCGCTAAATTTGTATGGGAAGGCGAAGACAGACTAGGGACAGCAATCAATTCAGTGGTATCTGGTGGCTGTATAATATCTGGTGCAACCCTTAGACGAAGTCTGTGTTTCTCAAATGTACGAGTTCACTCTTACAGCGAAATAGAAGACTCTGTTATTCTTCCTGAAGTCGTAGTTAGTCCTAACTGTAAAATTCGTAAAGCAATAATCGATAGAGGTTGCGAGGTCCCTGAAGGAATGGTCATAGGACATAACCGTGATGACGACCTAGCACGAGGTTTTAGGGTATCAGATAAAGGAGTAGTGTTAGTTACTCGGGAGATGTTAGGTCTAAAAGTAGGCTTTTAAGCTCTCATACATAAAACCGCTACCAAGGGCGGTTTTATGTATTTTGGTTTTCCCAGGTTAACAACCTATCACTTATCATAGCTGCTACCTTTGCTGGCTGCTCTAGGGGGAACATATGGCCCCCATCACTTATTACCTGATGCTCAAGCCCCGTATTCTTCAAAAATGATGATAAGAAAAAAGCCGAATTAAGTTCACTTTTTTCACCACTGATAAGTACAGCGGGCACAGTTAAGCGTTTGTAATATGTATGAATATTGTCAGGTACATTGCGATAGATCTCAGTTTCAATATTTGGATCATAATTAAGGTGAAGACCATCTTGTTTTTCAGCAATAGCTGATGAGACATAATCTTGAATGCAGGCTTTATCAAAATTTTTAAAAAGTGCTTTGCCTTCAAAGTAATTAACTAAGTCTGTCCCTACAGGCCATTCATAACATCGACTTTTTGACTTAGCAGCCGGTGTAAATCTATCGGTCTGCTTAAAGATTTTCATCGCCCGAAACACTAGCCTAGAGAAGCCAGACGCTATGGGCGGATCAAGCATGATGACTCCTTTTGCCAAATCGGGCCTATCACATGCTGCCATAAATGAAATAACGGCCCCCATTGAATGCCCAACTAGGTAGCAAGGTTTACCCACTTGAGTTTCTAAGTAATGGATTAATTCAAGTTTAAGGCTAGTTAGGTTTGAATTAACAGGGAAAGCCTCAGAATGGGCAAATTTAGATAACCCAAATAGCTCGATATTCTTAGATAAACCGGCAAACAAACGTGAATAGCTTCCCATTGGAAAACCATTTGCGTGTGCAAAGCTCACTGGAATACTGTCATTAACAATCAAATTGAATACACCTTAAAAGCTAATTGTAGCGCGCTTTTTGTAGCAATAATTAACAAGCACTTAGGCAAAATTACCTAGATATAAGTTGTGGGTGTAAAGCTAAGTACTTTATAAATGATCAAAGCTCTTAATTTTTAATAGTAAGACTGTCAGCATGCACTATTCAAGTAATTAATTTATTTTTTATAATTATAACAACAACTTATCCTGTACCATAACGAGATGAAATTGTGCCTTTAAAATGAATAACTATGATATTCATCACATATTAGTAAATAATTACTACAAAACTATACAAGAGCCTAGGTGAACCATGCACATTGATAATCTCTTTGAATCAATTCAACATCAACTTAAACAAAACACTAACGAAATTACCCTCACCCTAGATAACGCTTGGACCCAAGGAAGAACCATATACGGTGGTATTTCTGCTGCACTTATTTATAAAGCAATACGGGAGTCAGTTTCATCTGACAGCCAAATGCGGTCATTCAATACCGCCTTTATTGGTCCAATTGAGGCCAATAAAGCGATAAGCATAAAAGTAGAAATATTAAGAGAAGGTAAAAACGTAACCCAAGTCATGGGGCACATAACACAAAATGGTAAAATAGCCGTTATGAGCCAGGCCAGCTTTGGGGTTAACCGACAATCTAAAATACTGGTACACAATAAGCTACCCCATGAACTAAACGGCCCTATAAAATCAAATTTTTTACCGGCTATACCTAAAGTTACTCCTAAATTTATTGGTCAATTCGAACTAGCTAAGTCTGATGGTGGCTGGCCTTTTACTGGTAGTAAAAAGAGTCACACCTACGGGTGGATGCGTTATAAAGTCCCCCCTAAAGCATTTACAGAAGCCCATCTAGTGGGACTAATAGATGTGTGGCCCCCCACTGTATTACAACAACTGAGGTGGCCTGCAGCGGCGAGCACAGTAAATTGGAACTTAGAGTTTATTCATCCACAGCAAGAAGTATCTCCTCTTGACTGGTTTGTGTACAAGGCGAAAACTCGCCATGCACAAGATGGCTACGCTAATACAGAAGCAGAGGTTTGGGATAGTAACGGAGATTTAGTTGCGCTGAGCAGGCAAACTGTCGCGGTATTTGCCTAATAAGCCCTAAAATAATGCAAATGATGAAGGGCTAAATAAAGCTAAGGCATTCATTAATTGTAAATTACAAAAATCCACAGCCGCATCAACACTTTCTTCGTCTAACCCTAGCACTTTATACATGTCTGGGGTTACACCATCAAATTTAGAAAAATAATCGCTATTAATGTTGTTCAAAGCTAACAAATACCCTAACTGTATAATTTGCTCTTCTTGAGTATTCGCTTGTTTCTGTTCGCCGTGAGTACACTCAACAATTTTGACTATATCTGAAGGGATCCCCCACACTTTTAGCAAACGACTCGAAATATCAATATAGGAGAAACCGAGATGCTGCTTTTGAAGTGCTAGTGGAGTAGCAGATGAAATATCTGTACATTTTTTTGCAACCTCTGCATTCAACTGTACCACTACTAATTCACCGAGGTTATGTAACAAGCCACAAACAAAAAGCTTTTCTGGCTCTTTAATGCCCACTTCCTCTGCTAAATATTTACACAGCAACCCACAAGAAACCGACTCTTCCCAATACTTGTCCAAATCAATAATATCAGGATTTATATCTTTAAAAGCACTCGCTACACCATAGGCTAAAACTAAATCGTAAATAGAGCGAGTACCTATCACTTGAATCGCTTTAGATACTGTAGTGATAGTATTGGGGAATTTATATAGAGCGCTGTTAGATATCTTCAAGACTTGCGTCATAATTGCAGGGTCGTAATTAATTACTTCTGCAATATCATCTAATGACGCAGCGTCGTCATCAATCAACTGCTTGATCTTAATTACCGCTTCGGGCAAAACAAATATGTCGCCAGCGTTATCTACGTAGTCTTGTAAATCCATTAATTATCTTCATAGCAAAATCTCTAACCAATTGTAAATGAAGAACAGATTAAGTTCATGCTTAATCCCTTAAATAGATAAATTAATGAAAAATAACATAGCTCTACCAGCAATAAATAATTGCATACCTGTAGAGGTAGATTTCATAATCTTAAAATATAACAAGAGCAAAATTGAAAGCACACTAAGTAATGGCTTGGTATTGAAAACTACTCAATACAACTTTTTGTGCCAAACATACTTCATCAAGAACAATGTTAGCTATGTATTTGAATATTAGTGATTAAGTGAATACTTTTAAAAACAGAATAGATGGTGGGTCGTGCTGGATTCGAACCAGCGACCAATTGATTAAAAGTCAACTGCTCTACCAACTGAGCTAACGACCCATCTAATTGAAACTTAACTTTTGCAGTGTGAGAACCGGAAATTGGTGGGTCGTGCTGGATTCGAACCAGCGACCAATTGATTAAAAGTCAACTGCTCTACCAACTGAGCTAACGACCCTTTTTCCGTTCGCCTCACTGCGAAGGCGGCATATAATACTCAATTCAAATTTCAGTGCAACCCTAAAGCGAATTTATTTTAATAATTTGAACTGTTTGCAGAAAAAGCGAACGATCCTTGTATAAAAATAAATCACCCGTTCTAAATAATGAATTGGCCCGTAAATTTTACAGGCTAGTTAACCTTTTACTCGCCAGCTTTGCAGATGAAGAATCTGGGAATTCTTTTATTAATTGCTCCCATAATTGCTTCGCTCTGGCACCATTAGATCTTTCTTGTTCAGTAATACCTAATTTTAATAAAGCATCAGCTTTCTTATTTGAGTCTGGATAATTACTAATCAAAGATTGAAATTGCTCACCTGCACCTGCCCAGTCTTGCTTATTAAACAAAACTTGTCCTAGCCAATATCTGGCATTAGGTACATAGTCAGAAGTTGGGTAGTTTTTCAAAAACGCTTCGAACTCCAAGATAGCTTGGTCATACAATCTATCTTTTAGTATCAAGTTAACTGCTTTGTCGTAGGCTTCGTTGTCGCCACCTAGTGAGACTTGAGTAAGATTAGACACATCAGGTTGAGACTCAACTGGAACTTGAGAGCTTGGCTGGGTTTTCACTTCAGCAATGCGTTTATCAATTTCCAAGTACAACTCTCGTTGGCGCTCAAGAATTTTTTCTAATTGATAGCTTTGAACTTCAATCGCACCGCGAAGCTCACTCACTTCACTTTGTAGAATATCTAACTGCTCTTGTTGACGGTGCTGAGCCTGAGTACGAGACTCAAACTTTTTTTCTAACTCAAGAATACGCTGACTACTACTAATATTATTTACATCTGCCACAGGCGCAGGAGCCGCAGTAACTGCGGCTCCGTATAGCCCTAGCAAACTTAGTGCTAAGGTGCGTTTTATCATATTAAACTTCTACTATTGGTATACTAGAACACCACGACGGTTTTCTGCGAAAGCCGCTGCAGTATTGTAATTATTAACAGGCTTTTCTTCGCCATAAGATACAACCGAAATTTGTGACGAACTCACACCGGCATTCAGTAAATACGTTTGTACAGACTTAGCACGAGACTCACCTAAAGCAATATTATACTCTGGCGTACCGCGGCTATCTGTGTGGCCTTCAATAACAATTGACTGGCTGCTGTTCTTCACCAAAAATGCAGCATGGGCATCTAGTACTGCATAAAACTCTGGTTTTACACTTGCACGGTCAAAGTCGAAGTATACAGTTTGGCTTTCTTGAAGCTCATCTAACTCTTTTTTCATCTCTTCTTCAGGAGACATTAAACGCTCAACAGTACCAGTTTGAACTTTTGCATCTTCTAGTGCTTTTGCATCAGCTGCTGCTTGCTCTTGAGCAATTCTCGCTTCTTCTGCTGCTGCGGCGGCAGCATCTTCATTCGTTGATGTACAAGCCATTAACGTAACTACTGGCAAAGCAATAACTAAACCTTTAAAAACTTTATTAAGCTGCATTCTTTTATTCCTATTTTTATCGAATTTAAATTAAATATCTCAGAGCTACAGTAAAAACGGTGACCAACTTGGTGCCTTTACTTGTCCATCAGCTGCAGGTAGGCGAGCCTTAAATCGTCCATCAAGTGAGACCAAAGACAAAACTTGTTTTCCATTATGTAATGTACTGTAAATGATCATACTTCCATTTGGGGCAATACTTGGTGATTCATCTAAATAAGTTTTAGTTAAAACCATTAAATTACCAGACTCAAGATCTTGCCTCGCAATATGATAGTTACCTCGGGTTCGATTAACCATCACCATCTGCTCGCCATTAGGGGTTACCGTACCGCCTAAATTCATTTCACCTTCAAAAGTCAGGCGCCGAACCTTATTCGTAGCTAAATTTACTCGATATATCTGAGGTTTACCACCCCGTTCTGAACTAAATATTATTCCGTTGCTATCTGGCATCCAGCTAGGCTCAGTATCTATTGCTCTATTGTTTGTCAGTCTGCGGATAGCTTTACTGGCTATATCCATAACATAAAGCTCGGGATTACCGTCTTTAGATAAAACAATCGCGAGCTTTTTACCATCTGGTGAAAACTTAGGTGAGCCATTAATGCCTGGGAAATTAGTCATTTGCGTACGGCTCATAGTGTATATGTCTTGGATAAAAATTTGAGGGCGTTTATTCTCAAAACTAACATATGCCAGTTTAGTCCCATCAGGTGACCATGAAGGAGACATTAACGGTTCTTTTGAGCGCAATAAAACCGTCTCATTTTCACCATCATAATCAGCAACAACCAATTGATACGGAAGTTCATGGGTTTTGCTATCTCTAACCAAAACATAAGCAATGCGCGTCATAAACGCACCTTTTTCGCCTGTTAATTTTTCATAAACCACATCACTAATTCTGTGAGAGTATTGCCTAAACTCATTACCTGAAATAGTAGACCTTCTGGTTTCTAGCACATGATCTTTGCTACGCACTAACTTTCCATCAACTAAGACTTGAGATTGTCCCCCGGTAATTTGTCCACGTAATACATCAATTAACTCATAGGAGACTGTATATCTATCAATACCTGCCGCTTCTATTGTGCCCACTAAGACAGCCTCAACTCCTCTAGACGCCCAAGCACTGTAATCGACATCACTGTCAGTTGCAGGATACTGTGGCATATCTGCGGTATTAATTGGATTGAATTTACCACTGCGACGTAAGTCAGAGCCAATCACATCCGTTAAGGCTTCCGGCATCACACCCTCGCCTACCCACTTAAAGGGCACAATTCCAATAGGTCTTGAGGTATCTATGCCTTCGGTTATAACAATCTCTAATGCTGAAAAGCTTTTAAAGCTTACTAAAGACAACACCAAGTGGAGAAAAACAAATCTTAGTTTGGACATTACAATTTTGGCTCTACAGTTAAGTTAATATCACGTAATTGTTGATTTACGTCTGCTTCTTTTGAAACTGGCAAAGTATCTGACTTATATACAGCGGCCTTAGCGGCGCGGCATAAAATAGCATTGCCACCTAATTCAGTTACTTGTATCACTAATCCATTGGATGCTAAGCGGATATTCAAACGACAAGACTTACCTTTCATGGCATCGTCAACAATTAGGTTTCTTTCTATGGTCTGTTTTATAAGTGCTTGATACTTCTGCACTTCAGATAATACTTGTTTATTACGCCTTTGCTGCCTTGCTGCTTGCTCTGCTTGAAGTTGCTCTTCTAAAAGCTTTTGCTGCTCTGCTTGTTCTTTTTCTTGTTGGCGTTTTCTTTCTAATTCTTTTAAAGCCGCTTCTTCTTTCTCACGTTTTTCTTTTGCTTTACGTGCAAGTTCATCTGCTTTTTTCTTTTCTAACTCTTTGCGCTTTCTTTCAGCCTCTAATTTGTCAGCTTTGGCCTTTTCTTGCTTTTGTTTTTCTCGAGCGGCAGCTGCAGCTTGCTCTGCTTTTTTCTTATCTTGCTCTTGCTTGCGAGCCTGCTTTTTTAAATCAGATACTTGAGACTCTTGTTGTTTGCGCTTTCTCTCAGCTTCAGCCGCTCTACGCTCAAGATCTCTGACCCTTTGTTCTTCTTTTTGTTGTTGCGCTTTTTTCTGATCTTTTACTTTTTGTACTTGTTGCTGTAGCTGCTGTTCGTCAACCGCTTTAGCTTCTATGATAGGAGCCGGAGCAGAAAGCTCCGGAGTCGATTTAGCTGTTGAGAAGTGACCACTCATCCACACCATAGCTAACACGGCTAGGTGCAACAAAAAAGAAAGTAAAAAGCTAGTCGTTAGGTTCATTGATACTCTAATTTTCCACGGGAGAAGTCATAAGTCCCACCGATGGCGCACCCGCACGTTGCAACAACACCATTAATTGCACCACCTCACTATAAGGCACGGCTCCATCCCCCCTCACAACAACAGGCGTGTCTGGCTCTACTTGTAAATGAGCCGCAACTAATGTGGCTAGGTCAACGGCGGACATAGGCTCATCTTGGCTATCACCCACATTAATAAAGTATTGTCCTTCGGCATCAACTGATGCCACAAGAGGCGGCTTAGCTTCTTCATCTAAAGGTTGTGAATCGGCTTTCGGTAAATCTACTTTCACCCCCTGAGTAATTAGGGGGGCCGTTACCATAAAGATGATCAGCAATACCAACATTACGTCGATATAGGGCACAACATTAATTTCTGAGACCTGACGTCTACGTTTTCTTACGTACATAGTCTGACTACCCAGCTGTTTGTTGGTTGTCAGTGCCAGATGCTAAAGCTTGTCTGTGCAGAATACTTGAAAACTCTTCCATAAAGTTACCGTAACTATTTTCTAGCTTTTCTACTTGATGACTAAATCGGTTGTAAGCAATAACGGCAGGAATAGCGGCAAACAATCCCATTGCTGTAGCAATAAGTGCTTCAGCAATACCTGGAGCCACCATAGCTAAGGTGGCTTGTTGTTGACCACCTAAAGCTATAAATGAATTCATAATCCCCCAAACTGTACCGAATAATCCAATATAAGGGCTGATTGAGCCGGTTGTTGCCAAAAATGGCAAACGGCTTTCTAATTCGTCAATCTCTCGAGATAAAGAAACACGCATAGCACGTGATGTTCCTTCCATAATAGCGTCAGCTGGTGTCGAGGTACTTTTACGAAGTTTCACAAACTCTTTAAAGCCAGCGCAAAACATACTCGCCATACCACCTAAAGATTCTCTGGCAGCTAGCTCTTGATAAAAACGATTTAAATCTACTCCTGACCAAAACTTATCTTCAAACTTTTTCATCTCACTACGAGCCGCATTTAACGCCCTACTGCGCTCGATAATAAAAGCCCAAGACGCAATAGATGCTGTAATCAACAACAACATAACCAGTTGAACTAGTAAACTAGCTTCTAAAATCAGATCGACAAAAGATAACTCAGATGACACGTGTAAATTCCCCTAATATTTTTGCTGGAATAGCTTGTGGTTTCATATTCAATAAATTCACACAGGCAACTCGTATTAAAGCACTAACCAACACTTCATTGGTCTTGCTAATGATGACTTGTTTAAATACCAAACTGGCTCGTTTTAATTCTACTATTTCGGTTTGAATACTCAACAGTTCATTAAACCTAGCTGGCTTGTGATTATCCATTTCGACCCGTTTGACGACAAAACCCACAGAATGTTCCAAAAGAATATCTTGTTCAGTCCCCATTTCTCTTAACCACTCTGTTCTGGCTCTTTCCATAAACTTTAAGTAGTTGGCGTAATAAACAATTCCACCTGCGTCTGTATCTTCGTAGTAAACACGTATTTTATGTTCAAAGCTCATATTATTTTTATCTTTTTCTTGAAAACAATGCTGCTGGTAAAAATTTCCAGCACTTTTTTTACTGGCCACAAATATTTAATAGTTATGCTATCAAACTACTAATTTACAACCCCTTAACAAGCCAAACAGCGTCAATAAAAGCCATAATAATCATATAATTAGAGTTTAAAGACTGAGAAATCATTAAAACCTAAGGTGTAACATCAACAATTACAATGAATAAACATTCAAAGCAAGTTAATACCCATTAACTTCATTGAAAAAACTTTAGAATCAATAAAAATAATAGAACAATAAACAAACAAAATAAAAAACCACTAAAAATCAACAAGATAAAATAATCATAAACCCAAAATATAAAATTATCTCTTCAAATAAAATATAAGCATTAGTTTTTATAATGCTTAATATCAATTTATTTCAGTTGTGTGACACTAGATTATGCATAGAATAGCACTTGTTCTTAGAGCTACAGAGTAACTTTAAAGCGAAGCTGCTAAAAGTGAAAATAGTTATTTGACATGTTCCTTGGATTTATTCCCTTTAACTAATTTTTTAGTTGCTCGCCCACACCATTGGTGTGGGCTTTTTTTTGCCTAAAATAAATCAATTACTCTGGCGAGTAATCTTTCCCAAAGTGCAAAAATGCCCTTTGTGATGCAATTCGTCCTCTGGGGGTTCGCTGTAAAAAACCTTGCTGAATTAAGAAAGGTTCAATAACGTCTTCAATGGTATCTCTTTCTTCACCAATAGCCGCCGCTAGGTTATCTAGTCCTACTGGGCCACCTAAAAATTTCTCTATAATGGCCAGTAACAACTTACGGTCCATGTAATCAAAACCTTCTTTATCAACATCCAGCATGTCTAAAGCTTCTGCCGCTACCTCAGCTGTAATCTTGCCGTTTGCTCTTACCTCTGCAAAATCTCTAACTCGCCTTAATAAACGGTTACTGATCCTAGGAGTGCCTCTTGAGCGCTTTGCTACTTCTAGCGCGCCCTCATCTTCCATGGTTAAATCTAAATAACTGGCAGAACGCTTTACAATTTGCGTTAAGTCTTTGACATTATAAAACTCTAACCGCTGCACAATACCAAAACGATCTCTAAGTGGGGACGTTAAAGAGCCCGCGCGGGTTGTTGCACCTATTAATGTAAAAGGAGGTAACTCTAACTTTATTGAGCGAGCAGCTGGGCCTTCGCCAATCATAATATCCAGTTGATAATCCTCCATGGCTGGATACAAAATCTCCTCTACGACTGGGCTTAAGCGATGTATTTCGTCAATGAATAACACATCATTTTCTTCAAGATTGGTTAAAAGAGCCGCTAAATCACCGGCTTTTTCTAACACTGGGCCAGAGGTGGTTTTAATATTCACCCCCATTTCATTGGCGACAATATTTGCTAGTGTGGTTTTACCTAAACCAGGAGGCCCAAAAATTAATAAATGATCGAGTGCATCATTACGCTTTCGAGCGGCTTCTATAAAGATTTCCATTTGCGAACAAACATGATCCTGCCCAGTATAATCAACCAACATTTTGGGTCGAATGGCACGATCAACCACTTCATCTTCATGGCTGGCTGTGGGTTTTATAATGCGGTCTGCTTCAATCATTGTGACTTATTGATAATTACTTTAGTGTCTTTTTATACAGTACCAAATTTATTGATGACAGTCTCTAAAAGAGTGTAACTAGCTTGCCATTGCGCGCAATGCTTCGCGAATTAACACTTCGCTACTCATATCTTCTTGGTGCACTGAATTAATCACTTTTGTGGCTTGCGGGGCTTTATAACCCAAAGCTATCAACGCACTTAAGGCTTCTTCTTTAGCATCAGTGCGTTGTACAAAGGTGTTTTCTACTGGAAGGTCTGGCGTTAAATGGACGGTTTCTGCGTAGCCTTGTTCTTTGGCAAGTTTACTCAAGCGGTCACGCATTTCTATTACTAATCGTTCAGCTGTCTTTTTACCAACCCCTGGCAATTTAGTTAGTCCGGTGACATCTTCCATACTCACACATTGCATAAACTGTTGAGCATTCATTCCCGATAAAATTGTTAGCGCGAGTTTAGGCCCCACTCCACTGGCTTTTATAAGCTCACGAAAAACGGCTCGCTCTTGCTTATTAGCAAAACCAAATAAAAGTTGTGCATCTTCGCGCGTCACAAAGTGAATACATAAGTTCGCTTCTTGCCCAATGTCAGGTAATTGATAAAAACTAGTCATGGGCACTTGTACTTCGTAACCCACCCCACCAGCTTCTATTAATATTTCAGGAGGCTGCTTCTCTAGTAAAATACCGCGAAGATTACCAATCATTGTGTTTCCTTATTTATTATTCAGTTTAACGCAGGCGACCACGAACAGTTTTAGAGGCTTGGCCAGACATCTTGATTAAGCTCTGTTGGGTGTGATTGTGACATAAGGCAACAGCTAATGCGTCTGCCGCGTCGGCTTGAGGTTTAGCACCAAGGCCAAGTAAGTAGGTAACCATATGCTGCACTTGAGATTTATCAGCACTTCCCTTCCCTACAACAGATTGCTTAATTTGCCTTGCTGAATACTCGGCTACGGGTAAATCAAAGTTAGTAGCTGCCACAATCGCAGCCCCTCTAGCTTGCCCAAGCTTTAGTGCAGAGTCGGGATTTTTTGCCATAAACACTTGTTCAATAGCAAACTCTTTGGGTTGAAACTGATGAATAATTTCACTTACGCCATCAAATATTTGCTTGAGCCTACCGGCGAGTTCATCACCCTGTACACGAATACAACCACTGGCGATATATTCTGATTTTTGTCCTGACTTTTTAATTACGCCGTAACCTGTAATCCGAGAGCCAGGGTCAATACCTAAAATTATCGCCATTATTGGGATACACTCATATTAAGGTGTACTCCCCATACAAAATATTTTACCGAGTGAACTTTACTCGGGAACATATGCAGCAATAGCCTCACGGTTAGTATCTGACCAGACCTTTTCCATTGCAGCTTGTTTATCTAACCAAAAATAGGCTGAGTGCTCAGTAAGCACAACAGCTTGATCGTTGGCCACTTCAACAGCAAACACATACTCGGTATTAAAAGGGGTATTAGGTGGGTACCTGTGTTTCCACATGTCCCGTATTTCGTAGGTATTAATTTTTTGACAGTCTAGAAGCTGATAACCATTTTTGGCGATATCAATTCCGGTTTCTTCTAAGACTTCTCGCATGGCAGTATCAAAGGGGTGTTCCCCCTCTTCAAGGGTACCAGTTACAGATTGCCAAAACATTGGGTCATCATTACGCTGCATCACCAATACCTGCCCAGCGCTGTTATAAACCACTGTCAGGGCAGATTTTGGAATACGGTATTTTGATGTCATTACAGCTAAAACTTAATCAGCTTTGTTTTCGGTTTCTTTTTTCTCGATAACCGTGCGAATAGAAAGCTCTTTAAGTTGCTCTGGGTTAGCTTCACCCGGTGCATCTGTCAGTGGGCAAGCCGCAGTCGTCGTTTTAGGGAAAGCCATAACATCACGAATAGAGGTAGCGCCCGTCATCAGCATTACCATACGGTCTAAACCAAAGGCCAGGCCAGCATGAGGCGGTGCACCAAACTTTAAGGCTTCAAGTAAGAAACCAAACTTCATTTCTGCTTCTTCGTCGCTAATGCCTAGTAACTTAAACACACAAGCTTGCATCTCTTGGTTGTGAATACGAACCGAGCCGCCACCAAGCTCACAACCGTTTAATACCATATCGTAAGCATTCGACAAGGCTCCAGCAGGATTAGCCGCTAGCTCTTCTGGTGTCATGTCACGGGGAGCAGTAAAGGGGTGATGTAACGCATAAAATTGGCCGTCTACTTCTTCAAACATTGGGAAGTCAACAACCCAAAGTGGTTTCCACTCGCCTTCAAGTAGCTCTAAGTCTTCACCTAGTTTTAATCTAAGCGCGCCTAGCGCTTCGGTTACTACTGTATTGGTATCAGCACCAAACAATAGAATATCGCCACTTTGTGCGCCTGCGCGCTCAACAATGCCTTTAGCTACGTCTTCATTTAAGAACTTAAGAATTGGCGACTGTAAGCCTTCCATACCGGCATCAAGGTCGTTGATTTTCATCCAGGCTAAACCTTTAGCACCATAAATACCTACGAACTTACCGTAGTCATCAATTTGTTTACGGGACAATTTAGCTCCGCCAGGTACACGTATAACTGCAACGCGCCCCTTGGCATCGTTCGCAGGGCCAGAGAATACTTTAAACTCAACGTTTTTCAGTAAATCTGCAACATCGGTTAATTCTAGTGGGTTACGTAAATCTGGCTTATCACTACCGAAACGGCGCATAGCATCGGCGTAAGTCATAGTTGGGAATTCACCCAAATCGACATTCAACATTTTTTGGAATAAGTCACGTACTAACCCTTCGGTAATAGACATCACACCATTTGCATCTAAAAAGGTGGTTTCGATATCTATTTGAGTAAACTCAGGTTGACGGTCTGCACGCAAATCTTCATCACGGAAACACTTCACGATTTGGTAGTATTTATCCATACCCGACATCATCAACAATTGCTTAAACAACTGTGGTGATTGCGGTAATGCAAAGAACTGCCCTTTATGAGTACGACTAGGCACCAAGTAATCACGGGCCCCTTCTGGAGTAGCCTTAGTCAAAATAGGCGTTTCGATATCTAAAAAGCCATCGTTTTCTAGGTAATTTCGCACATTGCTGGTGACTTTTGCTCTAAATTTAAGCCTGTCGCTCATCAAAGGACGACGTAAATCTAAATAGCGATACTTTAAACGCTGCTCTTCTGAATTTTCTTGATTCCAATCTAATGGTAATGGTGCAGCTTTATTTAAGATAGTCAAAGACTTACCTAGCATTTCAATTTCGCCGGTAGACATATCTTTATTTATTTGGCCTTCAGGGCGAGCTCTTACTAATCCAGTCAACTGTACACAGAATTCGTTACGTAAACTATTGGCTACGTCAAATACCTCAACTAGATCAGGATCAAACACCACTTGCACCACGCCTTCGCGGTCTCGTAAATCAAGGAAGATAACTCCCCCTAAATCACGGCTACGGTTAACCCAACCGCATAAGGTGACAGTTTGTCCGATATAAGAAGAATTGATGTTGCCACAATAGTCTGTGCGCATGGAAAACGACCTCTAAAAAGCGTAAAAATTGATAAAATTTAAGGCCGCGTAGTATATACCGAATACAGCACCCTCTAAAATAAAATATTGGTTTTCGTAAGAAATTGTTGCATCTATAGACTAATACTCTGAAATTAATCATATTTGGATAAATAAACAACAATTTCAGGGAACAAGGCATGCTAAAAATTAACGACGTAACCAAAACCTACGACAATGGTGTAAAAGCTCTAAACGGTGTAAACCTAGATATTCCCAAAGGCATGTTTGGATTACTTGGCCCAAATGGTGCTGGCAAGTCTAGTTTAATGCGCACAATTTCTACCCTGCAACAGCCAGACACAGGCACAATCCAGTTTGATGGCACAGACGTGCTCAGCCAGCCTAACGAGTTACGTAAACGTTTGGGCTATTTACCACAAGATTTTGGCGTATACCCTAGGGTTAATGCCTACGACTTATTAGATCACCTCGCCATTTTAAAAGGCATAGCCAATAAAGCAGAGCGTAAAGAAGCCGTAGATGGACTGCTGGCACACACCAATTTGTTCCAACACCGCAAAAAAGCCGTAAGTGGATTTTCTGGCGGTATGCGCCAGCGATTTGGCATTGCCCAAGCATTATTAGGTGACCCAGACTTAATTATTGTTGATGAGCCCACGGCAGGCCTAGATCCTGAAGAGCGTAACCGCTTTCATAATTTATTGGTTACATTAGGTGAAGAAAAAGTCATTATTTTATCAACTCATATTGTGGATGATGTATCAGAACTTTGTTCAAACATGGCGGTACTAGGCAGCGGTCAAATTTTATTGCAAGGCAACCCTATTGAAGTGACAGATAAGCTAACGGGGCAAATTTGGCGTAAAACAGTATCAATAGATGAAGCGGCAGAGCTTGAAAGCACGCTACCTGTCATTTCAAAACGCCTATTTGCAGGCCGCACAGTTTTAAATGTCATGGCAACAGAAGCACCAGAAGGATTTGAAGCAACCCCAGCTACCTTAGAAGACGTTTACTTTTCTACTTTGCACAACTCTCGCTTAAACCAAGCAGCATAAGGAAGCGCAATCATGTTTAGCAAAATGTTAGGTTTTGAATGGCGTTATTTTACTCGCCAACCCTCGTTTATTGTGACCTGTTTGGTGTTTTTTCTACTGCCTTTTTTAGCCATTACCATAGACCAAGTACAAATTGGCTCTGGTGGTAATGTGCTGTTTAACAGTCCCTTTGCTATCACTCAAATTCTATTAATTTTAAGTGTGTTTGGCATGTTTATGGTGGTGAACTTTGTATCGGGCACCGCCACCCGTAACCACACATCATTCATGTCTGAAATCATTTACACCAAACCTATTAAACCCTTTAGTTACAACCTAGGGCGTTTTTTAGGGGCATACCTTATATGCCTGACGGTATTTGCAATGGTGCCTTTAGGTACATTTATTGGCACCTTAATGCCATGGGTAGACGGCGAACGCATTGGCCCAAATAGCCTAATGATGTACCTACAGCCTTTTTTAATATTTTCTACTACCACTATTTTTGTTGTGGCTGCATTGTTTTATGCGGTAACTAACCTGTTTAGAAACATGATGGCGGGTTATATCTGCGCACTAGGGTTGTTTATACTTTATGTAGTCGCCGGGCAGGTCTTTAATGAACCCGAACAGCGCACTATTCGCGCCTTACTCGACCCATTTGGGCTCAATTCATTTCGTGAATATGCAAGATATTGGACTGCCTTTGAAAAGAACTCCTTAATGGTTTCTTTAGATGGTGCAGTTTTACAAAATAGGCTGTTATGGGTAGCTGTGGGCGGTTTTATATTACTAGCTGGAGGCGGCTTGTTTAAACCCTTAAACCTAACGCCAAATAAAGCCAGCAAAAAAACACACAAAGAAAACGCCAGTGTCATTCCTAAAACAATGAACATTGCCATTAAATCTACCGCAAACAATGGGTTTGCACAGTTTGTCACTCGCACTAAATTTGAGATAAAACAAGTGATGTTGAGCCCAGCATTTGCGGTGTTGTTACTGTTTTCTGCATTTCAATTAGTGGCGAGCTTTTTCAATATAAACGGTCTTTATGGCACCCCAAACTGGCCCTTAACTCAAACTTTAGTGCAAATCATCATAGGCGCATTTTCGCTTATGACCATAATTGTAATTACCTACTACACAGCAGAAGTAGTATGGCGTGAACGCAATGTAGGCATGGGCGATATTGTAGACAGTATGCCCGTGCACAATGTCACCTTTTGGTTATCTAAACTCATAGCTGTGATGTTAGTGATTGTGTCTTTACATTTTGTGGGTATGGCCCTTGCCATCATCAAACAACTGTTAAGTGGTTACGAAAACATAGAATTTGGTCAGTACCTAATAAGCCTTTTATATTTTGGCGTACTGCCATTTTGTTTAACCGTAGTATTGGCTTTTTTGATTCAGGTACTCAGCCCTAATAAGTACGTGGGTATGTTAATTTTTGTTGGCTACATATTTGTATCTCTTGTGTTTCCGCAAATAGGCATAGAACATAACATGTTCAACTTTGCAGCCGCCCCTATCCTGCAATACTCAGGATTAAACGGCTATGGCTGGTTTATGCAAACCCAAAATTGGTACATGTTGTACTGGTCCGCCTTAGCGGTAGTGCTAAGTGTGCTGAGTTATGGCTTGTGGAAGCGAGGCCCGCAAACCTCGTTAAAACAACGTTTTAGCTTGTTAAATTATCAACTAGGCACTCAAGGTAAGAGCATTGCTGTTGTAGCTTTAGTGGTATTTATTAGTAGCGGTGCTTACATTCATTACAACACCAAAGTGTTAAATACTTTTTATAGCCAAGACGACACCTTAAATACCCAAGCAGATTACGAAAAAGACTTTGTTGAATTTCGTGATGCCCCAATACCAACCATAGTGAGTGTTGATGCTGCTATTGATGTATTCCCTGAAAGTAGGCGCATAGATGCCAATGCTAAAGTAAAAGTCATTAACCGCACTAACACGCCTATCACGCGATTTTTAGTGAATATTCCCCAGCACACTAAAGCTTATACCGTTGACATACCCGGTGGCACCTTAGGTGAAATTGACAGTAAATATAATGTGGGCTGGTATGAACTCAGCGAACCACTTGCCCCTAACGAAGCAAGGCAAGGCACTATAACGGTATCTAGGTACCACAATGGCTTTAAAGACAGAGGTGAAGACAGCACCTTAGTCAAAAACGGCACCTTTATTAATAACTTTGATTTGTTCCCGTCTTTTGGTTTTAACGAGGGTTACCGCATAACCGACCAACACGAAAGACGCAAACGGGATTTACCGCCATTACAGCGAGCCTATAAACTAGAAGACACCTCACGTTATACCGAAAGCTTTTTTGGTAAGGGAGTCGAATTTATTGACTTTAGCGCCACTGTATCCACCAGCGCCGATCAATTTGCTATTGTGCCCGGGTATTTACAAAAAGAATGGCAAGAAAACGGACGCAACTATTACAGGTACGAAATGGATGCCCCTATGGTTAACTTCTTCAGTATTATGTCTGCCAAACTTGAAAGTAAAAAGGTTGAACACAAAGGCATCAAGATTGAAGTTTACTACCATAAAGATCATCACTGGAACATAGACCGAATGATAGAGTCTAGCCAAGACTCACTGGATTATTTTCAACAAGCATTTGGCCCATATCAACACAGGCAATTAAGGATCATTGAGTTTCCGGGTTACCGCAGTTTTGCACAAAGTTTTGCGAATACTGTGCCTTACTCAGAAAACATAGGCTTTATAACCGACCTAAGAGATCCAGAAAACATTGACCCTGTTTACTACATCACTGCCCACGAAGTTGCTCACCAATGGTGGGGCCACCAGCTTAATGCAGCCAATGTACAAGGCAGCGCGATATTGTCTGAAAGTCTATCTCAATACAGCGCGTTAATGGTGATGAAGCAAAAATATGGTGAAACCAAACTCCGTAAATTCTTAACCCACGAGCTAGACCAGTACCTACAAGGCCGTAGTGCCGAGCGTATTGAAGAAATGCCATTGCTGCGTTCTGAAAACCAGCAATATATTCATTATCAAAAAGGCTCGATTGTGATGATGGCGCTAGTCAACAAGCTAGGTGAAACTCGACTTAATCAGGCACTACAAGCCTTGCTAAATGAATATAAATTTAGAGAAGACTTGTACCCCACCACACTTGATTTAGTGAGGCACTTAAATAACGTCGCAACGGCACAAGAGCAAGCTTATATTCAAGACTTGTTTTCGCAGATCACCATCTACGACCTACAAGCCAAAGAAATATCACAGGCAACCGATGAAAACGGACAAACTACAGTGTTGTTCACCGTATCGGCCCAACAGTTTGCAGCAGACGGCAAAGGTAAAGAAACCGAACAGCCCTTCTCACAAGAAGTCGAGATAGTGCTATTTAGTGACGACCCCAACAACTTTGCCGCCGACAATAAGGTAATTTACAAAGGCCTACATACCATTGAAAGTGGCAACACCACCATTGAATTAACGGTTGATGAAGTCCCCAACTACGCTGGCATAGACCCATTCGTACGCTATATTGACCGCGACACGGGCAACAACATCATTAAGTTGTAACGGTAACTAAACCCAAAACACAAAGCCCTCAAAGTTGAGTAATGCCGATCAGTTAAGAAAAATAACTTGACGCTCAGCGTAATGAGATCAAAATCCTGTGATCACGGTCACAGGATTTTTTTATGTCTCTCGTCTCAGTTTTAGAATCAACGTTAGCCGAATCATCTGAACTTACCTCACTCGATAAGCTTCAAGGGTTACTCCACCCAGAGCTGCTAGAGCAAGACTTTGAACATGCAGGTGTGGCCACAGTACGTAGACGTCGTTTACCGCTGGATGCAGTGATATGGTCTGTCATTGGCATGAGCCTATTCCGTCACGAGTCAGTGTGGGATATTGCTAGCAAACTGGACATTTCATTGCCCGGTAAACATAAGTTAGTCGCACCCAGTGCCTTGGTACAAGCGCGTCAGCGACTTGGCTTTGAAGCGGTTCAAAAAACATTTGAATTACAAGCATCTAGAGCATTTGGCTCCTATACATTCGAACAATGGAATGGGCTAAATCTTCTCGCTGTAGATGGCGTGGTATATCGAACTGAGGATACCCCTGAAAACTTCACTGCATTTGGTTGTGATAGAAATAATCACAGCCTGAGTCCTTAGCCGTAGGTACGGATGTGTTGTCTGATGGAGGTATCCAGTCACCTGTTGCTAGGTAGTGCCTTTGATGGACGACACGTAGGGAAAATGCGTTTAGCCCAAGAACTTATAGCCCATGTCCCCAGTCTTTCATTAACACTGTTTAATAGAGGTTATTACTCTGTTGGATTACTTCATCAGTGGCAGCAAGCTGGTGAGAGTACGCATTGGATGCTCCCCGCTCGAAAAGACTTACAGTTTACAGTAGCACAGCAACTTAACGAAAATGATGCGCTCATCACATTGACGCCTTCGCCCCAAGCTAGAAAACGATTTGAATCGCTCCCCGATACGATAGAAGCGCGGTTGACGACATACTACGTAAAAGGTAAAGCCTATCGAGTACCGAGTTCATTAACCGACCCGCTACGCTTTCCCTATGACTCATTAACCGAAGTCTATGCAGAGCGCTGGGAAATTGAACTGGGCTTCAGAGAGATGAAACAAAGCTTACTGCACGCAAATTATACATTAAGAAGTAAGAAGCCTGACATGGTTCGTCAAGAATTATGGGGGCTGCTGCTTGCTTATAATCTTGTTCGTATAGCCATGCTTGATGCGACTAAAGAGCTGGACATCACACCAATACGACTAAGTTTCTCTCACTGCGCCCGACATGTAATGGCATTCTTAACCACTATTCCCATACGAAGCGCAAACAAATTACCGTTGCACTATCAAGAATTACTTGGCACGTTAAAACTATTTGTTTTACCCGACAAACGCCCAGAAAGGCAGTACCCAAGAGCGGTAAGAAGGAAACCTAAGAAGTATCCATACAAAAGAAAATGCCAGTCAGTTGTTAACTGACTGGCATTACTCAAAGTTGAGGGCTTTTTTGTTTAAAAATTTCGTGAACTTCAGGCGCAATATAAAAGCCAAGTAATCTTTTAATCCCATGTCATTCCCCAGAATTAAAAGCGACAAGGCCTGCCCTTCAGGAGTGAGGTTCAATAAAGTATCGGTATGTGTAAACAATAGTTAAAACTTTAAACGGGATAATGTCACTGCAATAAATAGTAAGCCATTATAAATCAATACCTTACTACTTTCATTTAACTTATGATTCCAATAGTTATTGCAGTAAGTATGCATTATACAGGATAATGTTAAACACTAAAATTTACTCCTATTAATAATTGTAACGCCACTGATTTATTGTTCGGGTAATAACAATAATGAAAAGAAGATAAACGCCTTTGCAATATACTTAATTTATAACAAATGACACAAAAACATAGCTAATCTAAAATATAAAATTAATGGAGTAAATTTTGAAAAATAGAATAAAATTCATTGACATTGCTAAAGGGATTTCAATAGCACTAGTAGCTTTGCACCATAGTGATGTAAAGCTTTATTTTCCAGAGTTAACACAAACTGTGTCATTATTTAGAATGCCATTGTTTTTCTTTTTGTCTGGTATTTTTTTTTCTTATTCATCAAATACTAAATATTTTATCCTTACTAAAGCGGATGCTCTTCTAAAGCCTTATTTCTTTATGCTTTTTGGTATTTTGGTACTCCATGCTCTAACTGGAAAAGGAAGTATTACAGACGAATTTTGGGGGATATTTTATGGAAGCAGTCATACACTTAGCATCATTACATTATGGTTTTTATCTCATTTGTTTATTGTGTATCTTTATGCCTACATAGTATTCCGTGGCCTAAAATTTGATAGATTTTCGAAAATTTATCAATACTTGTTTATTTTCGGCACTATGCTGGCTGGTATAATTTCCATCGGCTTCTTTTGGCAAAAAGAAATTCAAATAATGGGCACCCCCTACACCCTTCTGGGGCTGCCCTTTTCTATAGATATTACGCTAATCACGGGAAGCTATTTTATTGCAGGTTATTTGATGAAAAGTTACTTCGCTAAATTTAAGCCTAATATTTTCATTTGCATTGCTTCTATCTTAATTCTAGTTGCTATTTGGGGATTCTCAGACGCTAAGCTAGATTTAGCTGAACGAATATACTCTAGCCCCCTTTATGCGTTAATGGGCTCCATATGCGGCATTTATGCCGCTATATCAATATCATTTGGTATTTCAAAGTATAAATGGCTTAGTACAGTCCCTCTCCGTATGGGGGAAGCGAGCTTGTTTATACTGATATTCCATATGTTCATCTACGCAAATACTATGAAAGTTATGACCATATTGATCCCCAAACCTGAAAAAAATATATTGATGTTGGTTGAAGTGTTTTGTTACTTACTTAGTGTATTTTTACCTATTATCATTAGAAAAATAGTCGTAAGTAATGACGTTCTCGCTATGGGATTTTTGCCTTTTAAGAATAATAAATTGTTTAAAAAACTCAGCAATACTTAATGTCGGGCAGAACTTAACTAGCCATCCAAGTAATACTGGAATCGGCCCAGAACTTTGGCGCCGACAATAAGGTAATTTACAAAGGCCTACATACCATTGAAAGTGGAGACACCACCATTGAATTAACGGTTGATGAAGTCCCCAACTACGCTGGCATAGACCCATTCGTACGCTTTATTGACCGCGACACGGGTAACAACATCATTAAATTGTAACCGTAACTAAACCCAAAACACAAAGCCCTCGAAGTTGAGGGCTTTTTTGTATAAAAATCTCGTGAACTTTAGGCAATCGAAAAGCCAAATAATCTTTTAATCCCATGTCATTCCCCAAGGATTAAAAGCGACAAGGCCTGCCCTTCAAGAGAGGTTCAATAAAATATCAGGAGGTGTAAATAATAGTTAAAACTTAAAAAGGAACAATTTCACTTTGAGAAATAGCAAGCCATTATAAATCAATGCTTTACAAGTTTAATTTAACACTGCCCTCAATAATTACCAATAGTTGTAATTGAATACTTATAGTTTTTTGCACTAAACCTTGGGAGATGGTTTGCGCTATGACTTACTTGATTTTGCTAAAAACTAGACAATTTGCTCGGGTAATAATAGATTACTAGTAGGTTATATAAACATATGATTTGTAAAGGAATGAAAGCTTGATAGAAATCCCAGATCAAAAGCCATGGAACGAGTTAAAAGTGCTGGTTATTGATGGGCAACCTCTCGTACATACCGTTATTCAAAACGCTTTGGTTGATGCGGGCATAAATAATATTCACAGCGCGTTTAATGCCTATGCGGCGTTACGTTTATGCGGCACTATTAAGTTTGATATGGTGCTGATTGCATTTGATGTTAAAAGTGACAAGGACGGCTTTAACCTCTTAGAAGAAATGAAGTTTAAGGGGTACATTAGCAAAACCACTTGTGTGATTTTTCTGAGTGCAGATACCAGCGAAAGTTTAGTGAACTGTGTTGTAGAAATGGAGCCCACAGATTTTTGGGTTAAGCCATTAGATAAATCTAAAGTTGAGCATCGTATTAAGCAACTTTTGATGATTGAAAAAAAGCTTTACGCTTTACGTTATTGTTTTGAACAAGAAGAATATGCCACGGCTATTTATTACGCTGAAAGACAACTAAAAGACGACACATTAGTTTTATATCACCCCCATATAAACCGTTTAATTGGCCGCAGTTTAATTAACCTTCGAGAATACAAAGACGCTCAGCGATTTTATGAAAAACTGGCAGAAACATATGACTACGCTTGGGTACATGTAGGGTTAGCCAACTCACTTTTAAAGCAAAACATGATAACAGAGGCCACTGAGTTAACAGACGCTTTGTTAAAACGTGAAGACACAAAGTTTGCTACCTATGATTTATTGGCCGAATATTATATTGCCAGAGAGGAGTTTCAGCTTGGCTACGAGATCATCCAAGAGGCCACAAAACTCGCCCCTCGCAATATAGAGCGTAATAAAAACTCTTGGAATTTAGCCAGGTTAAACCATGATAGGTTAGGTCAATATGTTGCTACTAAAAACATGTTGAAATACGCCAAAAACTCCATCCATGATACTCCCTTACTACAACTTAACGTTATACGTTCTGCTATCGATCTAGCGCCTACCCTCACTTATGACGAAGCTAATAAGTTAATAGCGAGAACCGAAAGAATTGTTAATGAGCTTAAGTCTGACTTTGGTGCAGCCAATGAGCTGGGTGAACAATTAGATATTATTGAAATTCGTATCATGAATTCTCGGAAGAATAAACGGGAAGCAGAAACCGCCTTACAAAGGCACTTTCGGCAAACTTTACCGGTTAGAGCACAAAAATACTTTGAGGATAACTTAGATAAAGTTAAGGCATATCATGAAGTGGGCATGTGGGAGCAATCCATGTTACTACTTGAACAAATGAAAGAGTTTATGTCTCAAGACTCTTTCACAGGAAAAGTATTAACAGCTTACATAGACCAAGAGTCCCGCGAGCGTAAAGATATTAGGTATAACCCTAGAGAAATTGCCGAAATGGCATCTTCTTACTATAAAAACCAGCGCTACCATCCAGCGTACAATCTGTTGTGCCAAGCTACCCAGCTATCTCCAAAAAACAAAAGTATATTAATTAGTATTTTAAAAGTACTGGCTATTATTGCAGAAGAAGAAGGCCTTACCGAAGCAGAAACAGAGCATGCAAAAGGATGTATAGAAAATTTAGATGGCTCGGTGTTAACAGCTACCCAAGAGGAAGACTTTGAAGAATATAAAACACGCATTTCAAAGGCGCTAACAAAAGCAGCGTTAGGGATTTAGTTAGCTGTATAGGCTAATGTAGGTGCACTTAGTACTCTGCTTTACTTCAGCGTAGTAGTAATTGTACTCATTCATTAAGCCTATCACCCGCTCGTTTTGCATGAGGATAAGGGTTCTATCTCGTTCCCATGGCGGTACTTTCCATTGTTTAAACCATTGTTTGATAGGTTTACTATGGGGGCTACCGCTAGGCTTAAACTTGGCTGAGTATCCACCTAAGCGCACTGTTAATGGCCCAAAATCTGGGTTTATCACCAGTGCCTCTTTATTTGAATTTGATTTATGTTCACTAAAGCATAAATGACCAAGGCTTTCAGGCAGAGGCATCATGGCTTCACCTTGCCACACCTTTGTAAACTCTGGTAATTCCTTTGGCACAGGGATCACATAAAGGTTTTGATTAAAGCGTCTAAACTGCCAATCTTGCCATTGTAATATAGGGGTGGCATCGTCTGCTGCTAACAAAACTTGTGGTAATAGTTTATTTAAAACCGCTAGAGGCGGGCTCGAAATACTTTGTTGTAGTAACCAGTAGCGCACCACTTGATGTAACCACTTTTCAGTTAATTTACTAAGCTCGCTAATGGATAAGCTGTTTTCAGCGGTTTGAATATCAACTAATTTTTCGGCGCTTATCTCATCTAACATGTCTTGCTGTTGCGCGCATAAACTCGCACTACGAGAGACCGATTTAGCTAGCTCAGGCCACCTTTGTATTAAATTGGGGACAACATCTTGACGTAAAAAGTTTCTGTCAAACTGTGTATCTTGGTTCGACTCATCTTCACACCAATTAAGTTTTGCCTGAGTGGCATACTCATTAACTGCTTCTTGGCTAACGTCTAAAAGTGGGCGATAAAAATGCACCTGCTTTTTATCTGTATTCCCTGCGTTAACAGTCCACTTCTGATTCATAGCCGATAACCCCTTGGGGCCAGCGCCTCTTTTTAACTGTAATAAAAACGTTTCTAGTTGGTCGTCTTGGTGCTGAGCTAAAAGCACATAGCTTTTGTTGGGAGCTAACTCTACAAGCTTTTGATACCTAGCATCTCGAGCTTGGGCTTCTAAACTTTGTCTAGCTTTGACTGTAACGGCTACCTTGGCAGTTTGAAAAGTGACGCCCAATGCCTTGCAGGTTTGTTGGCAATGCTTTTGCCATTGATCGGCGTTTTTACTCAGCCCATGATGAATATGAATGGCATGTAAAGTAAACCTGTAACCATGGCTTTGCTTAAGCTGGCTAAGTGCATGAAGCAATACATGGGAATCAACCCCACCACTGTATGCAACTACTAGATCTTTGGCCTCATCCAAAGGGGCTGTCGATAAGTGAGTATGTAATCTAGTGAGTAGTGACATTTTATCCCAAAAACAAAAAAGCCATTCGCCTTAAACCAGCAAATGGCTTTGTAGTATATCCTAAGCTTAACGCTTAGCAGTAGCCAAAAGACATCAAACGTTTGTAACGCTCTTCTAGCAATTCTTCTACTGATAAACTCGCTAGTTGCGCCAGCTGTTGCTTAATAGTGGCTTTTAAGTTTGCAGCCATACTGTCGTGATCTCTATGGGCTCCGCCTAATGGCTCTTCAACTATATGGTTGATGAGTCCCAACTCTTTAATTTGCGTGGCACTAACACCCATTGCTTCAGCAGCTTGTGGGGCTTTCTCAGCGCTTTTCCATAAAATAGAAGCACAACCTTCAGGAGATATAACAGAGTAAGTGCTGTATTGCAGCATGTTCACTCTATCGCCAACACCAATTGCTAAAGCTCCACCAGAGCCACCTTCACCAATTACGGTACAAATAACAGGAACTTTTAATCCAGCCATTACTTTTAAGTTTTTAGCTATGGCTTCACTTTGACCACGCTCTTCTGCACCAACCCCAGGATAAGCGCCTGGTGTGTCGATAAAGGTGATAATAGGTAAGTTAAAACGTTCTGCCATTTCCATTAAACGCAGGGCTTTACGGTAGCCTTCAGGTTTAGGCATACCAAAATTACGTATAATTTTTTCTTTAGTATCACGGCCTTTTTGATGACCAATGATCATCACAGGTTGTCCGTCAATTTCAGCTAAACCGCCTACTATTGCTTTGTCGTCAGCAAAAGCTCGGTCTCCAGCTAGCTCATTAAAATCGGTACATATACGTTCGATATAGTCATAAGTATAAGGGCGCATCGGATGACGAGCCAATTGAGATACTTGCCATGCACCTAAGTCAGCAAAAATCTTGCGGCTTAGCTCTGCACTTTTTTCTCGAAGTTTAGTTATTTCTTCTTCAAGACTAACATCGAATTCTCCCCCTTGATTGACTAACCTTAACTCTTCAATCTTCGCTTCTAAGTCAGCGATGGGCTTTTCGAATTCCAAAAAATTTACACTCATTGAACACCTAATAATAATTTGTTGCGCATTTCATTTATAGCTTACTGACTACATTAATGAAATTCTAAATTAACCTGCGGCTTACCTAACAACTGTTGTAGGTCATATATTAACTCATCTTGTGGCGTAACGTACCACTGAGCGCCCAAAGTTAAGTCTGCTTTTGCATCCGGATGTACATAATGTACCTGAACTGGGCAACTTCCGCCCTGATATGGCTGAAATATTGTTTGTAGTTTACCCACGGTTGAAGCATTGCACCAGCTTGATTGCATTTGTAATTGCAAACATTTTGCATTTTTCTCCCGTGCTTGCACTAAGTCCATAGCATCGCGGGCCGACATTGTATTGCCACCTGAGAATTCATCAAAGCTGACCTGTCCAGTTATGACCAATATTTTATCCGTTTGCAGCAATTCTTCGTATTGTTCCAGCATATCGGGGAAAAACCTAACATCAATTCGGGCACTTTTATCATCTAAGGTCACTAACGCCCAGCGCTTGCCTCGTTTGTTTGTCATCACTCTGACCCCTAATACTAAACCAACAGCATAAGCAGTTTGGTCTTTAAAGGTAGGTTTTAAGTCAACTAAGCGAGTGGGTGCATAATGCTTGATTTCATTGACATATTGATTAATGGGATGACCCGTTAAATATAAACCTAAGGTGTTTTTCTCTCCCTCAAGCCAGACTTTTTCTGGCCATTCTGGAACATTAGCAAAGGCCTGCTGTACTTGTTCTGGCTCAGTGGTAAGTAATCCAAACATATCTGATTGACCAGACGTGAGATCTTTAGCGTGCTGCCCAGCGGCTGCTAATGCATCAGGCAATGATGCCATTAATGACGCTCGGTGCGGACCTAAATTATCTAATGCGCCTGCCAATACTAATTTTTCTAAAATACGCTTATTGATACGCTTAATATCAATTTTGGCGCAAAAGTCGAACAAGTCGCTAAATTTGCCTTGTTGTTCTCTTGCTTCAATAATGGCTTCGATTGGCCCCTCACCTACACCTTTTACAGCACCAATGCCGTATACAATGCGCCCTTCACTGTCTACTGTAAATTTATGACTACCTGCATTTACATCAGGAGGTAATATGGTTAATCCCATGCGGTCGCATTCATCCACCAAGGTCACTATTTTATCTGAGTTATCCATATCGGCAGACATAACTGCTGCCATAAACTCGGCGGGATAATGGGTTTTAAGCCACAGAGTTTGATAAGAAACCAAAGCGTAAGCTGCAGAGTGAGATTTGTTGAATCCGTAACCCGCAAACTTTTCAACCAAGTCAAAAATTTTACCAGCTAGGTTAGGATCAATACCGTTTGCTTCAGCTCCGTCTTCAAACGCTCCCCTTTGCTTTTCCATCTCTTCGGCTTTCTTTTTACCCATAGCTCGGCGTAATAAATCGGCGCCACCTAAGCTATAGCCCGACATAACTTGCGCTATCTGCATAACTTGTTCTTGATACAGGATAATGCCGTATGTGGGTTGCAGAATTTCCGTCAAGCACTCATGTTGATATTCAGCATCTGGATATGAGACTTCCTCACGGCCATGTTTACGGTCAATGAAGTTATCTACCATGCCCGACTGCAAAGGACCGGGTCTAAATAAGGCTACAAGTGCAATAATATCTTCAAATGAATCCGGCTTGAGGCGCTTGATAAGCTCCTTCATTCCTCGGGATTCTAATTGGAATACAGCCGTGGTTTCGGCGTTTTGCAATATCTTAAATGAGCGAGGATCATCTAAAGGAATGGATGCGATATTTACATCGATATTTTTCCCTAGCTTAATCATATCTATTGCCCATTGGATAATGGTCAAGGTACGTAAACCAAGGAAGTCAAACTTCACCAATCCTGCTGTTTCTACGTCATTTTTATCAAACTGGGTAACGGGGTTTTTACCTTCGTCATCACAATAAAGGGGGGCAAAGTCGGTAATAACTGTGGGGGCAATAACCACACCACCGGCGTGTTTACCTGCATTTCGAGTCACACCTTCAAGAATACGGCACATATCGATGAGTTCTTTGACTTCTTCGTCTTCATCATATGCTTCTTGTAACCTAGGCTCTTCTACAAATGCTTTTTCAAGAGTCATACCCGGAGTAGGAGGGATTAGCTTTGAAAGACGATCAACAAAACCATATGGGTGCCCTAACACCCTACCAACATCTCTTACTACTGCTTTTGCGGCCATAGTTCCGAAGGTAATAATCTGTGATACCGCATCACGTCCGTACATTTCCGCAACGTGGTCAATAACCTCATCACGTCTGTCCATGCAAAAATCGACATCAAAGTCAGGCATAGAAACCCGCTCTGGGTTCAAGAATCGCTCGAATAGCAAATCGTATTCAAGTGGATCTAAGTCGGTAATATCCAATGCATAAGCAACTAAAGATCCGGCACCTGAGCCTCGACCAGGTCCCACTGGAATATTGTTATCTTTACTCCATTGAATAAATTCCATTACGATCAAAAAGTAACCTGGGAATCCCATTTGGTTAATCACGCCCAGTTCGATGTCTAACCTTTCGTCATACTCTGGACGCTTTTCCTGACGCTCCTGTTCATCAGGAAATAAAAACGCTAATCGTCTCTCTAACCCTTCTTTAGATACCTTGACCAAATAATCCTTAATATCCATGCCTTCGGTTGGGAAGTCAGGCAAAAAGTAAGTTCCTAATTGCACGGTAACGTTACACCGCTTAGCAATTTCTACTGTGTTATGTAAGGCTTCTGGAATGTCTGAAAACAGCTCTGCCATTTCTTGTGGCGAGCGTAAGTACTGTTGTTCGCTGTATTCTTTTGGCCTACGAGGGTCAGCTAAGGTATAGCCATCTCGTATGGCTACGCGTATTTCGTGCGCTTCAAAGCCTTCTTTGTCAATAAAGCACACTTCATTCGTTGCCACCACTGGTAGTTCGTGATCAGTGGCCCACTCAACAGCGCGGTGTATATAGTCTTCTTCACCTAATCGCGCGGTACGTGTTAATTCAATATAATAACGGTCTGCAAAGTGTTCTTGATAAAACTGAGTAACTGCCAAAGCGACTTTATGGTTGCCTTTGGTTAAGGCAATACCTAAGTCTCCTGACCTTCCTCCAGAAATAATTAACACACCTTGATTGTGCTCAGCTAGCCAGTTTTTTTCTATTACAGGTTTGTCTTGAAGGCTGCCACGTAAATAAGCTTTAGAAATAAGTAAGGTAATGTTCTTGTAACCTTGGTTATCCATTGCCAATAAGGTTAAACGAAAAATTCTTCCTTCCATTTCATCACTTTGAACCCAAAAATCAGTCCCTATGATTGGCTTGATACCATTACCATGTGCTTGACTGTAAAACTTCACCAAGCCACACATATTCATTTGATCGGTTATTGCCACCGCAGGCATGTTCAAGTCTTTGACTCGTCCCATAATCGGCTTAATTTTATTTAACCCGTCGACCATAGAAAAGTCGCTATGTACCCTTAAATGTACAAAGCTTGGTGGAGCTGATGGGAGATGTTCTGTCATTTATGTGCCTGCTACTTAGCTAAGTCGTACTATGAGAGCCCGCTCTACTGGCTTAAAACTCATTCTATATTCTGGTAAAGGCCCCAATTCTTGTAACTTAGCCAGATGAAAAGCTGTTGGATAACCTTTATGTTTTGCAAACCCGTACTCTGGGTGTTTAGCGTCTAGCTCTAACATTTCTTGATCACGGGTGACTTTAGCGATAATCGAAGCTGCTGATATTTCTGCTATCAGGCCATCACCTTTTACCACTGCCTCACTTGAGTAACGCCACTGTGGGCAGCGATTTCCATCAACCATGACATGCTCCGGCTGTATGGTAAGGCCATCAACCGCTCGCGTCATAGCTAACATAGTGGCATGTAAAATATTTAACTCATCAATTTCTCTTGGGCTAGCGCGGCCAATAGACCAAGCCAAAGCTTTTTGCTTAATTTCTAGAGCCAATGTTTGACGTTTTTTTTCTGATAATTTTTTTGAATCTGTTAATCCAGATATGGGTTGGTTAGGGTCGAGTATTACCGCTGCGGTGACCACGTCGCCTACTAAAGGGCCGCGCCCTACTTCATCAACACCTGCTATCAAACGGCTCATTATTTTGCCTCTATTAGTTGCGATACCGCTAGGGCTGCTTGCTTATCAGCCCCTTTACTCAATGACTTATGTAAGCTTTCAAACTTCTTTAGCAACGCCTTTTGCGCTTCAGAGTCTTTATCTTTCAACATAGGTAACAGTAAATTCGCAATTGTTTGCGGGTTTACGTCATCTTGTAATAGTTCTGGAATTAACTTTTCGTTTGCCAATACATTAGGCAAAGTAAAATACTTGGCTTTGTAGAGCCACTTCATCATCTGATAAGTCAACTCACTTAGCTTATAGGCAGCAACCATATTTTTCTTACACAGCATTGCCTCTAGTGTTGCGGTGCCAGAGGCTAACAAAACTGCATTTGAGGCAATCATTACGTCTCTTGCGTGACCAATTACAATTTGAATATCCAAGTCGGGTAAGTTTTGCCGAATATAATCATCAACTTGGGCTTTACGTTGTCTATTTACAACGGGAATAACCACTTTGAAGTTTTCAAGGCTTGGCTTTAACAACAACGCAGCCTTGATAAATATATCTAAAAGTGTGTCTACTTCTCGTTTACGGCTACCGGGTAAAACAGCTAAAACAGTCTGAGTATCTTGTATGTTTAACGACTTTCTTGCCTTGGCAATATCTGGGGTGATATCTATGTCGTCTGCCATGGTATGGCCCACAAATTCACAAGGGATATTGTGTTTATCGTAGACTTGTTTCTCAAATGGAAAAATACTCAAGACTAGGTTTGTAGCTTTAGCAATTTTGAAGATTCGTTTCTCGCGCCAGGCCCAAACAGTTGGGCTAACATAATGCACAGTTTTTATCTTGTGTGCTTTTAACTTACCTTCTAAGGCTAAATTAAAATCTGGAGCATCAACACCAATAAATACATCGGGAGGGTTATTTAAAAAGTGCTGTAAAACGGATTTGCGTATGTAAAGTAGACGTCTGAGCTTAGGTAATACTTCTATTAACCCCATTACCGACAACTCTTCCATTTCGAACAATGAGTGGCAGCCTTGGGCCAACATTTTTGGCCCAGCTATACCTTCAAATATAGCATTTGGATAGCGTTGTTTTAGTTCTTTTATTAGGCCAGCAGCGAGTATATCTCCGGACGCTTCACCCGCGACTATCCCTACCCTAAGTATGTTGTCGCCCATGATTTAGCGCGCAATACCTCGTGAAGAATTTGCCACGAAGTCTGCCATGAGTTTAATTTCTGGTAAATCACCGGGCATTTCAAGTAACAACTTAACAGCTTCTTCAGCCCTGTGACCTTGACGATACAGAATTTTATAAGCACGCTTAATTTGCATAATAGTTTTACTATCAAAGCCTCTACGTTTAAGCCCTTCGGCGTTTATAGTCCTTGGAGTGCTGTCGTTTCCTAGCATCACAAATGGAGGGATATCTGCTAACACAATTGCTCCACCACCAACAAAGCTATGGTCGCCGATTCGGCAAAACTGGTGACAAGCTGTGGCTCCACCCATAATCACCCAATCACCAATATGTACATGACCGGCTAAAATTGCGCTAGTCGCCAAAATGCTATTGCTACCAATTGAACAATCATGGGCAACATGTACGTAGCACATTAATAAGTTATTAGAGCCTATTGTGGTAACGCTATTATCTTGTACCGTTCCACGATGAATAGTTACAGACTCACGAATAACGTTATTGTCACCAATAATAAGTTCTGTTAATTCACCGGCGTATTTTTTATCTTGGCAATCTTCACCTATCGATGCGAACTGATAAATGTGGTTGCCTTTACCTATAGTGGTTTTGCCTTTCACCACTACATGAGACTCAAGTTTGGTGTTGTCACCTATGGTGACATTCTCATCAATAAAACAGAAAGGCCCAATACTGACATTCTTGCCAATTTTGACACTTGGGTGAATAACGGCTGTTGAATGGATCACGTGTTACATTTTCCTCATTGCACACATAAATTCAGCTTCACATGCATCGACACCATTTACACTAGCAACACCATGAAACTTCCAAATACCACGACGTTCTTTAATTAGATCTACGTGCATGTCTAAACGATCGCCAGGTACTACAGGTGTTTTAAAGCGAGCTTTATCAACACCGGCATATAAGTATAGGTCATCTGTATTACCTTGGGTTTTGAATCCTAGAACACCGGCCACTTGAGCCAAAGCTTCTAAGATCATAACGCCTGGAAAAATAGGCTTACCAGGAAAATGTCCTGTAAAGCATGGCTCATTAAAGGTAATGTTTTTATACGCATCAATAGATTCATTGATAGTATAGTTAGTCACTCTGTCTACTAATAAAAATGGATATCTGTGGGGTAATAACTCCATGATATCTTCTATTTCAAGAGTGTTTAAACTATTATCCAAAGGGTATACTCCTAAACTGGTAAATGAGCAGTATTCTAACTGCCTTGCTGGGATTTTTCTAAGGTTTTAACACGCTGGTTTAGAGAGGCAATATTTCTAAGGGCGACCATATTTTTACGCCACTCTTTATTTACAGCAGCAGGTATACCCGAAGAATATACACCTGGTTCTGTAATACTTTTTGTCACCATACTCATGCCAGTAAAAACAACGCCGTCACATATCTCTATGTGGCCATTTATCCCTACTAATCCAGCAATGCTGCAATTTTTTCCAACCACTGTGCTGCCTGCAATTACAGAACAACCAGCCATGGCAGTGTTTTCGCCAATCTCTACGTTATGGGCAATCTGACATTGATTATCAATAATAACGCCATCAGCCAAAATTGTGTTGTCTATGGCGCCACGATCAATTGTAGTACTTGCACCGATTTCAACTCGATTACCTATTACCACAGAACCTAATTGAGGGATTTTGATCCATTTACCATTTTCATTAGCATAACCAAACCCATCACTGCCAATGACAGTATTGGCTTGAACCAAACAATCTGAACCTAGTACCACATTGTGATAAATGCTGACGTTAGCCCATAATTTAGTGTTAGCACCTAATTTAGCATTTTTACCAATAAAGCATCCGGGGCCAATTTGAACGTTGTCGCCTAGTTCAACCCCAGTTTCTATAACGGAATTTGCTGCTACTTTAACATTGTCACCCAATACAACGTCAGCAGCGATAACCGCATGAGGAGATATCTCATGGGCCGCATCTGGCGTGGTATCTAACAACTGTGCAGCTTTTGCAAACCCAATATATGGGTTTTTCATGACTAAAGCTGAACGTGAACAATGAGAGAGTTCATCAGGATGTAAAATAATAGCTTGAGCCATCGAATCCTGAAGCTGGCTACGATACTTGCTATTTGATAGAAATGAAATCTGACCATTACCAGCACTAGCCAATGTTGACAGGCCGGTAATTGGAGTATTTTGAGTATCGCTATTCGCTAGGTGCAATTCGGCACCTATATGATTGGCTAACTCAATTAAACTAACCGAATGACTCAAAATGCCTCCCGCTTATTAAATATAAAAAAGTTAACTAAGTTGCTTAGTTAACTTTACTGACTTGTTCTAATACTAGTTTAGATATGTCGTGGTCAGGATTAATAAAAGCAACTGAGTTTGCATTCAAAATAACGTCATATTTTTCTTTTGCAGCTACAGCATCAACACCTTGCTTAATTAAACCAAGCAATTTATTTTGCTCTTCTTGCAGACGTTGTTGAATTTCTTGCTGAAGCGGTTGAGCTTTACTTGCATATTCATTGCGAAGCCCTACGATTTTTTCTTCAAGCTCTTTCTTTTCTTTTGCGCTCATAGTGGCCGCATCACGTTGGTTTTTCTCAAGATAGTATTTAATGTCTTTTTCTAAGCGACTTACTTCTTCTGTTTTATCTTTAAACTCAACAGCAATAGCTTCTTGAATATTTGCAGCTTGCGGCATGTTTTGAAAAATACCTTGAACATTAACTGCACCAATTTTTTGTTCTGCAAATGCAGCTGAGCTTGTTACAGCGGTTGCGAACAAAGCACTTGCTACTAAACTTTTAGTAAATTTTTTCAAAAGAAACTCCTATTTCATAGTGATTGTCTACGCAATCATAAAATTAAAATGTTTGACCGATGTTAAAGGTAAAGAATTTAGAGTCATCGCCATCACGTGATTTTATGGCTTTGGAGAAACTAAATACCATTGGCCCCATTGGTGATAACCATTGTACAGAGATCCCGCTAGAAGCTCTATAAAGGAATGGGTCACTATAATCTAATAATGGATCATCATTAAATTGGGTGTTTAGCGTAAGGTCTCTGTAAGAGTCATAATCGAACTCAGTATCCCAGACGTTACCAACATCAACAAATAAACTGGTACGCACTGAGTTATCAAAATCCACCTCAACAAAAGGTGTAGGAACGATTAATTCAATGCCACCTAAAAACATAGCATTACCACCTAATGAACGTGACGATATAGTAACAGTATCACTTGTAGAATCACCTAATATCGCATTACCATTAGGATCTACAGCAGCAGTTGTTGGCGTTAACTGTACACCACGGGGCCCAACTGTATTGTTTTCAAAGCCACGTAAGCTATCTGCCCCACCAGCTGTAAAGTGTTGGGTAAAGGGTAAAATTTGGTCTATGCCACCGGCATCACCGTAACCGTTACCATAACCTGCTTTTAATCTTGCTAAGAAAGACCAACGCTGGTTACGGGAAAGTGGGAAATACCACTTACCGTCAATTTCTGTCTTAAAGTAGTTTACGTCCGAGTTAGGTGTAGTAATACCAAAAGATGCTCTTTGTGAAGACCCAGCAGTTGGGAACACGCCTCGGTTTAACGTTGAGCGAGACCAAGCGACAGAAGCTAAGAAGCTATCGTAGTTAATTGCTGAGTCTGGATTTTCTTCATCAACGAACTGGTTATTAAAACGAGTGGTTTGCTCGTAGGCTTGTCGTTGGAAAAGTTCAACATTACTGTAGGTTAATCCAAAATTAATACGGTTAAACTGGTTAATTGGATAACCAATATTAGCACCCAAAGAATACTGCTTACTGTTGTATTGAATTAAGTTAGCTGAACTACCGTCAAACTCACTGTAAGAAACAGAACCCCCTAAACTTATACCGTCAACTGTGAAGAAAGGGTCAGTATAAGAAAGTTGAACGCTTTTTTGATACGAAACTGTGCTCACGTTAAAAGCAATACGTTTACCTGTACCTAAAAAGTTATCTTGCTGAATGCCGGCATTCAAACTTAATTTAGTACGGTCACCATAACCGATACCTGCATTGAAGGCGCCTGATGGCTGCTCTTTTACCGAAAAGTTAACGTCAACTTTGTCTTCTTCACCCGGTAAACGTACAGTCTCGAAATCAACGGTTTCCATGTAGGTTAAACGTGATAATGCATTTTTAGATTGCTCTAAGGTTGCATTAGATAACCAAGAACCTTCCATTTGAGATACTGATTGGCGTAACACTTCGTCTGCGGTACTGGTATTTCCTGCAAAATTAATTCGACGTACATAGATGCGTTTGCCAGGGTCAACGGATAAAACCAGTTTTACTGTTTTATCTTCATCGTTAATATCGGGAATAGTTGTGACTGTTGGATATGCATACCCAAATCGGCCTAAGTATTTACTGATGAATTCTTCTGTGTAGGTGACTTCTGCTTGATTATACATTTCACCTTTTTTAAGAGGCAATACAGCATTTATGTAGTCTTCGTGACCTAAAACGTCACCAATAAGCTCAATATCAGAAATAGTATATTGTTCACCCTCATCGACATTTAGGGTCACATAAATCCCTGTTTTGTCTGGCGTCATGGTGACTTGGGTAGAATCTATGTTAAAACGAATATAACCGCGGTCCTTATAGTAACTAGTAATAGTTTCCATATCACCAGTTAAAGTTTGCTTCTGATAACGTGTTTCAGATAAAAAGTCCCACCAAGGAGCATCAAATTTTAGCTCAATAGGATCAAGTAATTCTTTATCGGTAAATGTTTCATTACCCACTACGTTTATCTGTTGAATTTTTGCTGAATCGCCTTCTTCAAACAAGAGTTTCAAATCTACTCGGTTTCTAGGAAGTGGCGTGATAATAGCCGTTACATTGGCATTATATTTACCGATACTGTAGAAAAAGTCTTTCAAGCCATTTTCGATAGAAGTTAATACGGTTTTATCGAGTGGCTCACCAATAAGAATATTGGCATCATTCAAACTTTCTTGTAGTTGCTCATCTTTAATATCGTCATTGTCTTCAAATACAATACTGCTGATAGTTGGGCGCTCTTTAACCCTCACAATAAGCGTATTACCATCTCGTAAAATTTCTATGTTTTCGAAATGGGTTGAAGAATACATAGAACGAATGAGCTGGGATACCCTAAAGCTATTCATTTCATCACCCACATTTATGGGCAAATAGGTTAGTGCGGCACCTAATGCAACACGTTGTAAACCTTCTATTTTAATGTCTTCGACTACAAATTCACTACCAGAGGCAGCTTTTGCAACGCTAGTAATGGATAATATTAATCCGGCAACAACTAACTGTATAAACTTCATTTATTAGTATTCTTCCTAAAAGCACAACAATAAAGCGTGCTTGGTCTAACAGACCGATAAAAATTATAAACGCGCAATATCATTAAAAATTGCGATGCTCATTAATAGCAGTAGCAACACGCCACCAACTTTAAACCCTATTTCTTGTACAGACTCAGGGACGGGACGACCACTAAAGAGTTCGATAACGAAATACAACAAATGCCCACCATCTAGAACCGGCAAAGGCAAAAGATTAATTATGCCTAAATTCACACTAATTAGCGCTAAAAACCCTAAAAAGTATACCAGACCAGAGCTGGCGCTCATTCCCGCACCTTGCGCTATCGCGATAGGCCCACTTAGGTTCTTCACTGATACATCACCAGTGAGTAGTTTACCAAGCATTTCAACACTGAGCGTCATCATACGCCAGGTTTTATCCATGGCTTTTTTTGTAGCGTCGACTACGCCATATTGATGTGTAAACAACATACCATCAGGCCAAGCTTCAAAAGTTGGAGTAACCCCCATGTAACCTTTGCTTATTCCTTGCTCGTCTTGCTGGCCTATAGTGCCCTCAAGTCTTACATTTTGACCTTCTCTTAATACATCAACCTTCACAAATTGATTTGCTCTAGATGATACGTATCCCACTATTTGTTCCCAATTATCCATAGTAGTTCCATCTAAACGCAGAATTTTATCATTTGGACGCAACCCAATATTATCTGCAGCGGAATCAGGCAGGACATAACCTATGATATTTGACACTTTTGGGCGAAAAGGAGTCAAGCCTAAACTCGCTATAGGAGACGCCTTATCTGGATCAAAAACCCAATCTTGAATGCTAACGACAGCTGAGCGCTCAGACACTTGGCCAGCTTCTGTCCATTTAAGCTGCATGGCATCTTTGCCTATATGTGAAATAAGTTCATAATTCACATCTTCCCAATCGGCAACCTTCCTATCGCCAATTTGCGTAATAATAGCATTTTTAGGTATTTCGCTCTGACTAAATATACTCTCTGGCTGGATATCACCTACCACTGGTTTTACCGTTTCTAACCCAATTAGGTACATGATAAATAGAGCCAATATAGCAAACAAAAAGTTAACCACTGGGCCTGCCGCTACTATAGCGATACGTTTCAACACGTGCTGTTGATTAAATGCGTAGGGTAAATCTTTCTGAGCAACTACATCTACTCTTTCATCCAACATTTTAACGTAGCCACCAAGAGGAATAGCGGCAATTACATATTCGGTTCCTAACTTATCTTTTCTTTTCCAAAGAGCTTTACCAAACCCTATAGAAAACCTTTCAACTTTAACCCCACAACGTCTAGCAACCCAAAAATGTCCCCATTCATGAACTGCCACTAGGATACCTAAAGCAATAACAAAACTTGCAACTGTCCATAGAAAACTTAACATTTAATTAGCTCCTACCATATGGGTAACACTTTTGTTTTTTATGATATCAGAGGCTATTTGCCTAGCATTTTTATCGCAGGCAATTACATCTTCGATGCTATTTAAAGCATGGGACGGTATTTGTTGTAAACACTCACTATTAACTTCCGCTATTTGCGTAAAGTTAATCTTGCCTTGTAAAAACGTCTCAACTACAACTTCATTCGCAGCATTAAGACTAGTGGTAGCGTATTGCCCAGCATTACTGGCTTGGATAGCTAGATCTAAGTTTGGATAACGTTCTTTACTTGGCTCAGTAAAACTAAAATCAGCAAGCTGCTTAAAATCTAGGGCTGACACACCAGATTCGACACGTTTAGGGTAAGCTAATGCATGGGCAATGGGAGTTCGCATGTCTGGATTTCCCATTTGAGCAATGACGGAGCCGTCTATATATTGCACCATAGAATGAATAATGCTTTGAGGATGCAACACGACCTGAATGTCATCTGATTGCAAGCCAAATAACCAGCGAGCTTCAATGAACTCTAAACCTTTGTTCATCATAGTAGCCGAATCAACAGATATTTTACGTCCCATACTCCAATTAGGGTGAGCACAAGCTTGCTCTGGACGCACCTTTGGCAGCTCTTCTAACGGCATAGATAAAAAAGGGCCACCCGAACCAGTCAACAAAATATTGCTAATACCAGAACCTTGTAAATCACCATAAGTGAAATCTGCAGGTAAACACTGAAAAATCGCATTGTGCTCACTATCAATAGGAAGTAGTTGAGCATTATGTTTATTCGCACTTTGAATAAACAAGTCACCAGACATAACAAGTGCTTCTTTATTGGCTAATAAAACCTTTTTGCCTGCTTTCACTGCTGCTAAGGTAGGCAGCAAACCTGCAGCACCGACAATAGCCGCCATGACCACATCGACCTCTGAGTCACTTGCCACTTGCTCAAGGGCATCAGTGCCAGCTAAGACTTCACAGTTTAATGAACGTTGAGAAAATAGCTCTTGGGCTTTTGCGAATAAACTTAGGTCGCTTACTACTACATATTTAGGGTTGCACAATAGTGCTTGCTCTAGCAGGAGCTCAAGATTGCTATTTGCAGTTAATGCAAATACATTAAAAGACTCAGGATGTCTTAGTAATACATCAATCGTACTTTTACCAATAGAGCCAGTAGCACCTAGTATGGTAACTTGTTGGATATCACCCGCCATTACGCCATCCACATGACATAACAAAAAGCAAAAATAGGAAAGGCTGCAGTTAGGCTATCTATTCTATCCATAATCCCCCCGTGACCTGGTAACAAGGTCCCGCTGTCTTTTATCCCTGCACAGCGTTTAAACATACTCTCATTCAGATCACCTAAGGCAGAAACACCAACGGTTAAAGCGCCAATCACAACGTGCAACCATATACGAGAAGGGTCGACTTGATAATGTAAGGCGGCAAAAGTAATGATGGCAGAAGAAGCAAAAATCCCCCCCATTAAGCCTTCGTAGGTTTTACCTGGCGACACTCTGGGACGTAATTTATGTTTTCCGAATTTTACGCCCACAAAAAATGCGCCTATGTCAGCCGCCCAGACAATTCCAAGTACATAGAAAATCAAAGAAGCACCATAATAAGGGTCAACGTCATATAAACTGGTTCGTAACGAAACAACCGCTACCCAAGTGGGGATAAGTGTAAAAAACCCAAAAATCCCTCTTAATACCTTACTGCAATACCAAATAGAGCTAAACTTCGGGTACCCCAATATCATGCCAAAAGATATCGCCCACCAAATTGCAGCTACCCCTAGAATATAAATATATAGAGTATTAAGCTGCCCTTGATACCAAATCAAATCTGTTGGCAAAAGTATGGATAGAGCAACACATACACCCGCAACCAATATGGCATAAGCATATTTTGTATAAGTTCTAGTTATGCCTGACATGCTCGACCACTCCCAAGCACCTAAACCTATAATTGCGGCAATAACTAGTTGAAAACTAAACAGGGGTAAAAATAAAATAGCAAATAATGCTAAGGGCGCTAAAATAAGCGCTGTGATAATTCGTTGTTTTAACACTTTTCCACCTTAAGCCTTACTCTTAAAAGACTTGTCATTCACTAATCTGCTCGCCAGTTTTACCAAAGCGTCTTTGACGTTCATTGAACGTATTTACAGCAGATTGGAAAGTTTCCTCATTAAAATCGGGCCAGAATTCTTCGGAAAAATATAATTCAGCGTAAGCAATCTGCCATAATAAAAAATTACTAATGCGTTGCTCACCGCCAGTACGGATCAATAGATCAACTTCAGGAATATCACAGGTACTTGTATATTGATTAAAAACATTTTCATCAATATCATCCAAATTAAGCTCACCAGCCTGAACACTCTTTATTAGATTTTTGCTTGCATTGACAACATCCCAGCGGCCTCCATAATTCGCTGCAATGTTTAAGGTTAAAGCATCATTTTGAGCTGTTAACCTTTCTGCCTCACGAATTTTTTCAACTAACTTGGTATCAAAACGGCTTGTGTCGCCAATTACCCGCAATCTAACATTATTCTTATGTAACTTTTTAACTTCGCTACCTAGAACCATTTTAAATAGTTCCATTAGCACACCAACCTCTTCCTCTGGTCGGCTCCAGTTTTCACTACTAAAAGCGAACAAAGTTAGAAACTTTACGCCATTTTTAAGGGAATAAGAAACCGAAGCCCTTACCGCTTTCACTCCAGCCTTATGACCAAAGGTACGGATTTTCCCTTTATTTTTAGCCCAGCGGCCGTTGCCATCCATTATGATGGCAACATGTTGGGGCGTAATATTTGAGTTTGGTAAATTAGATGTATTCATGAAATAGAAAAAGCCCAGTTATACTTCCATTAGGTCTTTTTCTTTAGCCAACAAAATCTCATCAACTTGTTTAACATACACATCTGTTAACTTTTGAATAGATTCTTCACCACGACGGCAATCATCTTCACCAATTTCTTTTTCTTTAAGTAGCTCTTTAATATCACCATTAGCATCACGGCGAATATTACGGATTGCTACTTTACCTTGCTCAGCTTCACCCCGAACCACGCGAATAAGATCTTTACGACGCTCTTCAGTTAATGCAGGCATAGGAATTCGCATGACAGCACCAGCACTCATCGGATTTAGTCCTAAATCAGACTGCATGATTGCTTTTTCTACTGCTTGAGCCGCACTTTGGTCAAATACAGTTAGTGCTAGGGTACGAGCATCTTCTGCAACTATATTGGCAAGCTGTTTTAAAGGAGTGGGAGCGCCATAATAAGGCACCATAATACTGTCTAGTAAACTAGGGTGCGCCCGTCCAGTTCTAATTTTACTTAGCTGCCCTTTTAAAGCGACAATACTTTTTTCCATACGCTGACGCGCATCATCATTAATTTCATCAATCACGGTAATATTCCTATTATTGCTTTTATCTTAAGAGTGGCAGATCACTGTGCCTACATCTTCACCCATAACGACAGACTTTAGACAGCCAGGAGTATTCATATTAAACACTCGAATAGGTACGTTATGGTCTCTTGCTAAAGTAAAGGCAGCTAAATCCATTACTTTAAGTTCTTTATCTAACACTTCATCATATGACAAAGTTTTATAGAGTTTTGCATCTGGGTTAGTTGCGGGATCAGAATCGTAAACGCCGTCAACTTTAGTCCCTTTTAGTACTGCGTCAGCATCGATTTCGATGCCACGAAGACAAGCAGCAGAATCTGTTGTAAAAAATGGATTACCTGTACCTGCAGAGAAAATGACAACGCGGCCAGATTTCAACAAGCTGATTGCTTCTGCCCAGTTATATGAATCACAGACACCATTTAACGGAAATGCAGACATCAAACGAGCATTGACAGAAGAACGGTGCAAAGCATCACGCATGGCTAATCCGTTCATAACCGTTGCTAACATCCCCATATGGTCACCAACAACTCTATTCATTCCTGCTTTGGCTAGGCCTTCACCGCGGAATAAGTTACCGCCACCAATAACCAAACCGACTTCAATACCTAACTCCACAATCTCTTTGATTTCAAGCGCCATACGCTCTAACACTTTGGGGTCGATACCAAAGCCTTCGTCCCCCATAAGGGCTTCACCACTCAACTTTAATAATATTCTGCGATAAGTAGATTTAGGTACGTTACTCATAGGTGGTATTTCCTTAATATGAAAAGACAGAGATCTCTAGGGTTGCTCACCCTTCTTAGTACATATAAAAAAGCACCTCAAAGTGAGGTGCCAGTATTATACCCAAACAACTTTAAAATGCATGTTTCAGCATGAATTAAAATTGATTTGAAGTTTAGCTGTTTACTTTTTAGCTGCTGCCATTTGTGCAGCAACTTCTGCAGCGAAGTCTTCTTCTTTCTTCTCGATACCTTCACCTACTTCAAAACGTACGAAGTTGATAACATCCGCACCTTTTGACTTAAGTAAATCACCAACTGAAGTTGAAGGATCTTTAACGAAAGGTTGACCAGTTAAGCTGATTTCGCCTGTGAATTTCTTCATGCGACCAAGAACCATTTTTTCTGCGATTTCAGCAGGCTTTCCTGATTTCATGGCGATATCTAGTTGAATTTCTTTCTCTTTAGCAACAACTTCGTCAGCAACGTCTTCAGGTTTTACGAATTGTGGGTTAGATGCAGCAACATGCATTGCAATATCTTTAGCCAATTCTTCATCACCACCTTGTAGGATAGCAATTACACCTATACGTGCACCGTGAACGTATGCACCAAGGTTATCACCTTCAACCGTAATAACACGACGAGGACTGATGTTTTCACCGATTTTAGCAACTAAAGTATCACGAGCTTCGCTTACTTTAACGCCATCGATTTCTGCATCATTTAATGTGTCCATATCACTAATTTTATTTGCAGAAGCAACGTCAATTAGTTTTTGACCAAATGCAATAAAACCGTCATCACGAGCAACAAAATCAGTTTCACTGTTTAATTCGATCATAGTTGCAACGCCAGGAGCAACTTTAGTCAAAATAACACCTTCAGCAGCAATACGACCTGCTTTTTTAGCGGCTTTAGCTTGACCATTTTTACGCATGTTTTCGATTGCTAGCTCGATATCACCATTAGTCTCAACCAATGCTTTTTTACAATCAAGCATGCCAGCGGCTGTACGCTCACGCAATTCTTTAACTAGGGCTGCAGTAACTGCCATTTTTGTTTCCTCAGCAATATAATTTAACTTTAAACATCTATGAAAACAGGGGCGTTGGCCCCCGTTTGTTTAATTTAATGTGGCAATAATAAGATATTGCCTAAGTGCTTCATTTTGTCAGCTAATTACTCAGCCGCTTCTACGAACTCACCTTTTTCAGCTTGCGCTTCAACAGTTTGCTCACGACCTTCGATTACAGCATCAGCTGCAGCATTCAAATAAAGTTGTACAGCACGGATCGCATCATCGTTACCAGGTACGATATAATCAACACCGTCTGGGTTTGAGTTAGTATCAACAATAGATACTACTGGAATACCAAGGTTACCAGCTTCAGTGATAGCGATATGCTCGTGGTCAGCGTCAACTACGAATAAAACGTCAGGCAAACCGCCCATGTTTTTAATTCCACCAAGACTTGTTTCAAGCTTAGTCATTTCACGCTGAAGCATTAATACTTCTTTTTTAGTCAACTTGTCGAACGTTCCGTCTTGGCTTTGTTGCTCAAGATCTTTTAAACGTTTGATAGACTGACGAACTGTTTTCCAGTTAGTTAACATACCGCCTAACCAGCGTTTGTTAACATAAAATTGGTCACACTTATCAGCAGCTTCTTTAACTGCATCACTTGCAGCACGTTTAGTACCAACGAAAAGAATTTTTCCTTTCTTAGCAGCAACGCCACCAACGAAGTTAAGTGCTTCGTTAAACAAAGGAACTGTTTTTTCTAGGTTGATAATATGAACTTTATTACGTGCACCAAAGATGAAAGGTTTCATTTTTGGGTTCCAGTAACGAGTCTGGTGTCCGAAGTGTACGCCTGCTTGAAGCATGTCGCGCATAGATACATTTGCCATTATATAGATTCCTCAATATGGGGTTAGGCCTCCATACATCCCAGATTTCGATCCTCTTAGGTTTACCCTAGAAAGACACCCCGAAATATGTGTCGATGTATGTGTGTTATTAATGCTAGAAAACCTAGCTACTTCGCGATAATTTGAAGACTATAATGTCCCCATTAATTTCAGCGGTGCGCTTTATAACATGAGTATTTTGAGGATTCAAGTTTTAGTCTAAAAATCCACGATTTATGCACCAATTCCCTAAAATTAGACCCTAGCGAGAATCTCTCCAAAAAGTTACAATAGCCTCCATTAATAAATGAATGAACTAGGATATTCGTTTTGTCAGGTACCATTAAAACCGCTGAAGAAATTGAAAAAATGCGAGTAGCAGGTCGTCTTGCTGCTGACGTACTACAAATGATTGGGCCGTACGTCAAAAAAGGCGTTACTACCAACGAATTAAATCAAATTTGTCATGACTATATAGTTAATGAACAAAAATGTATCCCTGCTCCACTAAATTACGGGCAGCCACCTTTTCCTAAATCTATATGCACCTCAGTCAACCACGTTATTTGTCATGGTATTCCAGCAGACAAGAAGCTGAAAGATGGAGATTCTGTAAACATAGATGTCACTGTTATCAAAGACGGCTACCACGGTGATACATCTAAGATGTTTGTAGTTGGTAAACCATCAATACTCACTGAACGGTTAATTAGGGTAACTCAAGAGGCACTGTACATAGGCATTAAAATGGTGAAACCAGGCGCCCGATTGGGTGATATTGGTCACGCTATTCAACAGCATGCTGAAAGCCATAACTATTCAATTGTTCGAGAATATTGCGGCCATGGTATTGGAGCTAATTTCCATGAAGATCCACAAGTGGTTCATTATGGTAAGCCTAATACTGGAGAAACCTTAGAGGCCGGTATGTGTTTCACTATCGAACCTATGGTAAATGCCGGTAAGCGCTATTCTAAAATCCTTCCTGATCAGTGGACAGTAGTGACCAAAGACCGAAGTTTAAGTGCCCAATGGGAGCATACTTTACTCGTCACAGAAAATGGCGTGGAAATACTAACACTTCGTGATGATGAGAATATAGATCGCATCATTAATCATTAGTTTGTATCTCGTACATTAATCATTTGAAAATAATCCTTTGCAAGGGGTAGACATTGTCGCTACAAAATTTATTAAACGAAGTTAAATCAATCAATAACATTGATAATTTTGCAGCCTGCAAAGGATTAATAACTAAGAGCTATGATTGGCTGACAAAAACTGACCTTAGTACCGCAAATATCGACGACCTAATTTTAGGAAGAGCCACTTTTATCGATGCTCTGCTAGGTCAAATTTGGGAGCTAATGGGATTATCTGCACAAAAACACATAAGTTTAGTGGCGGTTGGAGGCTATGGACGGGGGCAGTTACAACCTTATTCTGATATCGATCTGCTGATACTTAGTAAAAAAGCGCTATCAAAAGAACAACAAGAGCAAATTGGCACATTTATTACATTTTTATGGGATATAGGTCTGGATATAGGTCAATCTGTTCGCACTATCAAAGAAACCATCCAACAAGCTAAACAAGATGTCACCATTGCAACCAACTTAGTGGAAGCCCGTTTATTAACGGGTAGCGAAGATAACTTTTTAGCGCTACAACAAAAACTTCAAAGTAGGGGTTACTGGAGTAGCAAAGACTTTTTCTTGGCCAAGTATCAAGAGCAGAAGCTGCGCCACGCTAAGTTCAAAGACACATCTTATAATTTAGAACCAAATGTAAAAGAAAGCCCAGGCTGCCTAAGAGATATTCAATCAATAGGTTGGGTGGCTAAAAAACACTTTAACGCAATAGACGGCAAAGAGTTAGTCAGGCACGGCTATTTTACGCCTGAAGAGTTCTCTGAATTAATAGAATGTCGTGAAACCCTATGGCGCATACGTTTCGCTCTACACCTAGTTGCTGGGCGTAGTGAAAACCGCTTACTATTTGACTACCAAACTGACGTAGCCACTCGTTTAGGGTTTGGAAATGATGGTAAAGCCTCTGTTGAACGCATGATGAAGTCATTTTTTAGGACTGTCAGACGTATCAGAGAGCTAAACGATATGTTGCTGCAAAGATTTGGACAAGACGTTTTGGCACTGAAAGTTAAGCAAGGTGTTGACGTTAACCAAGACTATGAGCTGCTCGATGGCTTAATTGCTCCGAAGCATGAAAATGTATTTGCATCACCCGAGGATATTCTTAAGTTTTTGCTACTTGTTGCCAGCACTCCAGAAGTCAAAGGACTTCACTCAAGCTGCTTACAACAACTAAGACAAGCAAGGCGGACCTTCAGTAACCAATACTATGTTGAAATAGAGTCTTGCAGAACACTATTTTTAGAGTTGGTTAGGCATCCAAATTTCTTTGGTCTTGGATGGGATATCATGCATAAGCACGGTATTTTACAAGCTTATATCCCAGAGTGGGACCACATAGTAGGAATGATGCAGTTTGACCTCTTTCACGCTTATACAGTGGATGAGCATACCCACAGACTAGTTAAGAACATTCATCATTACAGCTCACCAGAGAACAAGGAATTTCCACGGTGTGGCAATATAATGAAAAGCCTCAGTAAACCTGATTTGCTCTTTATCGCAGCTATTTTTCACGACATAGGTAAAGGTCGTAATGGTGACCATTCCAAGTTAGGCGCTGTAGATGTGAAAAAGTTTTGTGAGCACCACGGCTTAAAAGACAAAGATACCGAGCTAATTCGCTGGTTAGTAGAAAGTCATTTACTTATGTCTGTGATAGCCCAAAGAAGAGACATATACGACCCTGAAGTCATTAATGAATTTGCACAAGCAGTGCGTACTCACAATAACTTAAACCATTTATATGTGTTAACCCTAGCTGATATCAGAGCTACCAATGACAACCTTTGGAATGATTGGAAAGCATCTTTACTGAGAGAGCTTTATTTGCTTACTCAAAAAGCTTTGGATAATGGTCTTGAATGTAAGGTTGCTCTGCAAGATAGAATAAACGAACACCAAACCATAGCCCGAGAGTCTTTGTTGGCCAATGGAATGAATAACACCCAAATTTCGCAATTTTGGCATAGGCTGAGTGATGACTATTTTGCTCGATTCAAACCAGAACAAATAGCTTGGCATGCAAATGTTATTTTAGCGTCACATCCTATGACTGACGACTTTTTATTGGTAGGCACCAGTGAAGGGACGTCTAAAGCCGGTGCAGAACTTATCGTTTACGGCAAAGACCGCGCCAGAATGTTTGCACAAATTGCTTCTGTTTTAGACAGTAGAAACTGCTCAATACGTGACGCACAAATCATGCGCACTCATGATGGGTACATATTCGATAGTTTCATTATTCAAGAGCATAATGGAGATAGGATAACCTCCCCATCCAGACTTAAGAGCTTAAAAGAAGCCGTTGAAGAACAGCTCAATAAACCCGGCGTACAGCATACTAATAAAAGAAAAATGTCTCGCCAAATGAAGCAGCTAGACGTTCCCACTAAAGTTCGTTTTTATACCAGCAAAACAAATACTTCAATTGTTGAGCTTGAAGCTTTAGACGCACCAGGCCTTTTGGCCACTATTACAGAGCAATTTATTGCCTTAAAGTATAAGCTGCACCAAGCTAAAATCACTACCATTGGCGAGAGAGCTGAGGATTTGTTTATTATTACTAACGAGCATGACCAACCACTGACCCATGCCGAACAAGTTGAACTTAAAAATCGACTTCGAGAAGCTTTGGATTAACACTCACCTAGACTACGCCCATTAAGATCCACCGGGCGTAGTCAATGTTACTTGTCACAAAACCGCCATTGTTTTGGCACTAAACTGTCATATTCACATAATACCCTTTAGCAAAGCTAATAATGAATTTGACAAGTGTTCTATGTTTTCAGTATCTGATGTTCTTGAGAAGCATTACCCTCAGGTAGCCAATAAACCCTTATTATCTAAAACCTTACGATTTATACTAAGGCGTTTACTCCACGAGCGTGAAATCCAAGAGTTTGGTCAAACCTACCCTCACTATCAAGGGTTAGACTTTGTAGAGCAAGTGCTGGAATACTTCAACATAAGCTACTCAACCAGAGACGTTGAAAAAGAGCGTATTCCACACCAAGGAAAACTTGTCATTATTGCCAACCACCCTATTGGCTCGTTGGACGCATTAGCACTAATCAAACTAGTAAGTGAAATCAGGCAAGATATAAAAGTTGTGGCCAATCAAATGCTAATGGCACTTGAGCCACTACACCCTATGTTATTACCTGTAAATAATATGAGTGGCGGCACAGCTAAAGAGCATATTCAAAACATCCAAGCACACCTGCAAACTGAAGGCGTTGTGATTGTATTTCCCGCCGGAGAGGTATCACGATTGCGCCCCCAAGGAATTCGCGATACGCGTTGGAGAAGCGGCTTTTTACGCATTGCCAAACAGGCAAAATCCCCCATTTTGCCTGTATTTATCGATGCTAAAAACTCCCATCTATTTTATGGTTTGTCTATGATTTACAAGCCCTTAGCAACTATCTTGTTAGTCAAAGAAATGTTCAAACATAAGCGCCATCACCTGCCAATGAGAATTGGTGAGTTGATACCCTTTGAGTCATATGACAACAATAAGATCACTCGCGCTCAACATGTATCTTTGTTTAAAAAGCACTTATACAAAATAGGGCATGGTAAAAAAGCTATATTTAAGACTCAAAAATCCATAGCGCCAGCAGAAAACAGAGCGGAGTTGTATCTTAGTCTCAAACAAAATTGTCAACGATTAGGCGTGACTAAAGATGGTAAAGTTATGTTTCTCTACCAGCACAAAGGAAGCTCTCCCATAATGCGGGAGATTGGTAGGTTGCGAGAAGTGTCTTTTAGAGCTGTGGGCGAAGGAACAGATAAACGCCGTGATATTGACCCCTACGACACCCACTATTACCACTTAATATTATGGGATCAAGAAGATTTAGAAATTGCCGGAGCATACCGCTTTGGGCCAGCAAAAAGTATCATTGAAAAACAAGGTGTTGAGGGTTTGTATTCTGCTAGTCTGTTCGATTATGGCCCAGAGATGGATACATACTTCGAACAAGGATTGGAACTAGGAAGAAGCTTTGTACAGCCTAAATACTGGGGTAAACGCAGCTTAGACTACTTATGGTTTGGTCTAGGTGCATTTATTCAACATCATCCAGAGTACCGTTATTTATTTGGAGCGGTAAGTGTAAGTGACCACTACCCTAAAGCCGCCAAAGACTTATTAGTACAGTTTTACAGTTTATATTTTGGGAGCAAATCGAAAATAGCCCAAGCTAAAATACCCTATTTGCTTCCGCGAGATTATCAACATAATTTTAGTGGTGAGGACTACAAAACAGATTTCACCCTACTTAAACACACCCTTGCCAATATGGGAATGGCCGTTCCAACCTTATATAAACAATATACTGAAACCTATCAAGACGGTGGAGTTCACTTCATTGACTTTAACATAGACCCTGACTTTAACCATTGCATAGATGGATTAGTATTAGCAGATTTAAACACGCTAAAACCTAAGAAGCGAGCACGGTATATGCCAGATCAAACCTGTGAGTAACCTAGCAAAAATTTAACAATGGGTTGGGCCAGTCAAGTGCAACCAAGTAAAGCTAATGAACAGAACTTAATGCTTCAAACGACGGAGTGTATGACCTAACAACACCTGTATCAGGGTATGAAATGTAAATCACATCTCCCTGTTCAATGGTTTTCAAAATAAAGTCCTCATAAGCGGTAACTGCCGAGCCTGCTCCATCTTCAATATCGAAAGAAACAGGCTCAGAATATACTGGAGTTTCTCCGATTCTCGCCCCGTCAGGTATAATATTTTCGAAGACTAAAACGTGACCGGGGGATTTAGTCACAACGGCAAAATATTTTCTAGTTTGGTCTCCAGGTCTAATGCCAATAAAAGATCCATGCACTAATGATTGTGGTATACCTGAAGTCCAACTAAATACTTGCTGTTCAAATTCATTGTTATCAAATTGCCCAATAACAGTAAGGCTATGCTTGCCATCAACTTCACCATCACTCATTAAAACTGCCAAATAATGTGGTGACTCGCTCTCAGTGCCAGAGGAAAACACATCTAGTATTCTCATACTCCTATCACTAGCTCCTAGTATTGGAATGACGCTGAGTTCTCCATAATGTCTATCTTCGTTGGTATCACCATACAAAACAAGAGAGTTAGACTGATGAGACTAAATTGACTGTATATGATTGTTACGGGAACTGTAACAAACTTCCTAAATTCGTTAAAGCGGGTGCTTTAAAGCAAGATAAACGCAAATTGAAAACTTCATATCAAACTAGCCCATTAAAATTTGAGAAAGCTCTGGATTACCCAAAATAATGCTAATTCAGTCAATTTAAAAAATTAAAGTCTTAACCGTTTTGATTTTGAGTTAGTGTGAATAAAAAAGCCAAGGCTATAGAGTTAAGCACCCTCCAATAGTTGGCTTTTAAACTTAAATATCTTATTTGAATATAACTTCTCTTAAAGCATATTCTCCAGTCAAAGTCCGTACCTCTGGGTATTTAGCTGATAGCTCCTTAGATTGTTCGTTATTTTCTTTGCCCCAAGCGTCCATAAAAGCCATATATTTCTTTTTTGATGGTTCCAAATCAGCTGAGTTTTCAAACGTTGTAATTAGGATTAAATTAAAGTCACCACTTAACGGAAAATCACTTCCAAGCACTTTCCAGTCTTTGATAAACCCTAATTTTTTTTGCAGCTTTACAGCTTTCACCCAACTTTGGGCTAAACCAGCCAAGTAAACCTCCTCCATATTAGGATCAACTTTCACTGTAGTCATTAACGTTATTTCAGTGCCTAAATCGAAATCTTTATAAATTTCTAACCTATCTTTAGCAAAAGCAGACGTTGAAAAAAGGCAAACAAGATATAGTAATTTTGATAGATGTAACTTCATGTATTTCACTCTCCATTTAGTTTTATTCCCCAATTTTGAAATACTGCATTGAGGTATAAAAGTATAGTTGAATAAAAAAAATACACCCTTTTAAATAGAAGAATTAAGGTTAGAGCTAAGGAATAAAAAGAAAAACCGCTTGTTTAGAGGGAAGACATAGCATATTCACCATGTACACAGTTACTTAGAGGGTACGCTTGCCACTTTACTCGAAAAAGAAAGCCATCTAGGCTTTCTTTTTATCAATATCAACGACTTCAGCTTTCTCTTCAGCTAACAAACTTTCTGCTGTAGTACCTTTTAATAATTTAGTTAGCGAGTCTTTATTTTTAGACAGCATAATAGAAAGCTCTTCTAGAACAGAAGCATCAAGGCTAAAACCTTTACCTTCAATGTATTCGCTCAAGTTATCAGCTACGTCTAGCATTTTGTCATATTGATCAGCTGCTTTTTTATCTGCACTCACAAACTTTTCCACCCCTTTGTGTTCAACTACATATCGCGTAATAACGGCCATAACTTTTCTCTCTATTTAAATCAGTGAAATAACAATAGCACAACAACTGTATAAAAAAACAGTTTAAATTTAAAATTTGCATATAAAAAAACCAGCTAATCGCTGGTTTTTGTTTAACTCAATCTTTAAGGCAATATTAATGCCCTTCACTCACTTGGTTAACCGTATATTTAGGGATCTCTACTACTAAGTCCTCATCCTTGATTATTGCTTGGCACCCCAACCGAGATTCAGGCTCTAATCCCCAAGCCTTATCAAGCATATCTTCTTCTAGCTCATCGCCTTCTTCTAAAGAGTCGAATCCCTCTCTAATAACTACATGGCAAGTTGTACAAGCACATACCTTTTCGCAAGCATGTTCAATTCCAATACCATTTTTTAAAGCTAAATCAAGCACAGAGGTACCTTTTTCGCCCTCTAATACTGCTCCATCTGGGCACAACTCTTCGTGTGGTAAAAAGATTACTTGTGGCATAAATGATTTCCTAACATTCTGTAAATTAATTTAAATTTGATCGACTGATTGCCCTGAAAAGGCATTTTTAATTGATTGATCCATTCTGCGCTCTGCAAAAACTTGGCTCAACTTATCTACTTGCTCAATGCCAGCCTTAATTGCTTCTTTATCTGTACCTTGAGCCAATGTTTGCAGCTCTACTAAACCTTGTTCAATAATTTGCCTTTCTTCACTATTTAGTAAGGTGGCACCGTCAGCATGTAATGCAGCAGTTAAGGTCTCGTGAACCCTAGCGGCTTCTACTTGCTGCTCTTTTAACATTCTAGCTTGCATATCATCTTGGGCGTGTTCCATAGATGCTTTAAGCATATCTGCTATTTCGTTATCTCCTAAACCGTATGAAGGTTTAACTTGAATATCAGCTTTAACTCCACTGGATTTCTCCATAGCTGTTACGTTTAGCAAGCCATCAGCATCAACTTGAAAAGTCACGCGAATATGTGCTGCGCCAGCGGCCATTGGAGGAATACCTTTTAATGTAAACTTAGCCAATGACCTACAATCACTAACTAGTTCTCTTTCCCCTTGGACCACATGAATCATCATAGCCGTTTGCCCATCTTTAAACGTGGTAAATTCTTGGGCTTTTGCAACAGGGATAGTGGTATTTCGACCAATAACTTTTTCAGTTAAGCCCCCCATGGTTTCTATTCCCAAAGACAAAGGCAAGACATCTAATAACAGCATATCGCTGTCAGGCTTATTACCCACTAAAATATCCGCTTGTATTGCAGCGCCCACGGCTACAACTTTATCTGGGTCTATAGATGTTAAAGGAGTGCGCTCAAAAAACGCCCCAACTTTTTGGCAAACTGCAGGAACACGCGTCGAGCCACCTACCATCACAACTTCTAATACTTGTTCTTTTTCAAGCTGAGCATCTTTCAAGGCACGGCGACAAGCCCTTAACGTATTCTTAATTAAAGGTTCGATTAAGGCTTCAAATTGTTCAAGGTTTACCTGTACCAGGTGGGATTTAGCTACATCATCGGTAAATTCTACATTTACAGTAGACTCTTGGCTTAGTGTTTCTTTCGCCTGCTTTGCTTTATCTAACAAAGTTCGATGTAGCTCTTTTGACAACTCACCTGTTAAGTCAGCTTGTTCACGGATAAACTCAACTAATACTGCATCAAAGTCATCACCACCTAAAGCCGAATCACCACCAGTCGCAAGTACTTCAAATACACCTTTGCTAAGCCTTAGAATAGATATATCAAAGGTACCACCACCTAAATCATATACTGCAATCACACCTTCTTGCCGAGAGTCCAAACCATAAGCAATAGCCGCTGCAGTAGGTTCGTTCAATAACCTTAAAACATTTAAACCAGCTAAGGTGGCAGCATCTTTAGTACCTTGGCGTTGGGCATCATCAAAATATGCGGGAACAGTTACCACAACCCCTTGAAGTTCATCGCCTAAGGTTTGCTCTGCACGTTGCTTGAGAACAGCCAATATTTCAGAAGAAACTTGTACAGGGTTTACATTACCAGACGCTACTACAATGTTTGGAGATTCTGCATCGGTAAATTGATAAGGTAAGTGGGGATAGGCTTTTTGGATATCAGCTACCGAGCGACCTAAAAAGCGTTTAACAGACACTATGGTATTGGAAGGATCAGCACTTGCCTGGGATTTAGCTTCTAGCCCAACAGTAACACCTTGTTGTAAATATCTAACAACAGATGGTAGTAAATGATTACCTTGTGCATCTGGTAAAGTGAGAGCTTCGCCACTTCTAACAGAGGCAACAAGAGAGTTAGTCGTACCTAAATCAATACCAACTGCCAATTTACGTTGATGGGGGGCGGTACTTTGACCAGGTTCAGATATTTGCAATAATGCCATGATTAGGTTCTTTTGAGTTTAATGAATTTAGAAGTCGTTTAAGGCTTCTTCTTTGAGCTCTATTTCAGCTAACATTTTGTATAAAAATTTAAGCTTACGGATCACATCAGCTGCATCTGTAGCAGCCTCTTCTAGCTCACTAGCTAACAAACCTTGAAGTTTATTTATATCTAGTTTTATATTTTGTTTGATTTCGTCTTCTAGCGCTTCTAAAGCATCTAACGGATCACTTGAATCATCTAACTCAGCCAATGCTTCTCGCCATTCCATTTGCTGCATCAAAAATGCCGTGTCTTTAATAGTTTGCTGCTCATGTTGCAGCTCAATGCCTTTTAAAGAAAGAATGTATTCAGCTCGTGATAAAGGAGCCTTTAGTACAGTGTAAGCATCATTGACTTGAGCATTTTTTTGAATAGCGATAAGTTTATCTTGCTCACCACTACTAGCAAACTTATCGGGATGAGTAAGACGCTGTAATTTTTGGTAGGTTTGAGATAATGCAGACAGATCTACATCAAAAGAAATGGGAAAATTAAATAGTTCAAAATAGTTCATTTGATTCAAATAGGCTTAATGTTTTTGATTGCGAGAGTATCAAACTAAACGTTAAAGCTTTCGCCGCAACCACACTCACCGTTTGCATTTGGATTAGTAAACTCAAACCCTTCATTTAATCCATCTTTAGCAAAATCTAAATGGGTCCCATCCAGATATACTAAGCTTTTACCATCTACAATTATTTTGACACCATTATCTTCAAAAAGTTGATCATCTGAATTCAAATCATCAACAAATTCAAGAACATAAGCTAAACCAGAACAGCCAGTTGTCTTGACACCAAGACGCAACCCTAACCCTTTCCCTCTATTTTCAAGAAATGTTTTAGCACGTTGTGCTGCGCTATCGGATACGGTAATTGCCACTGGCTACTCCTATTACTTAAAAATTATATAACTTAGTTTTGGCGACTTTTATAGTCTTCAACTGCTGCTTTAATTGCGTCTTCAGCAAGAATTGAGCAGTGAATTTTCACTGGAGGTAATGCTAGTTCCTCTGCGATATCAGTATTTTTAATTTCTACTGCTTCATCGATAGACTTACCCTTAACCCACTCAGTTACTAATGAGCTAGAGGCAATAGCTGAACCGCAGCCATAAGTCTTAAACTTTGCGTCTTCAATAATACCGTTATCATCAATCTTTAATTGTAATTTCATTACATCACCACAAGCAGGAGCACCTACCATACCAGTGGCAATTTTAGGGTCGTTTTTATCAAAACCACCCACGTTACGAGGGTTTTCGTAGTGATCAATTACTTTTTCGCTGTAAGCCATTCTCTTATACCTCAGTTTATGTGTTGCCGTGCTTCAGCCCAACAACACATTAATTTTAAAATGCGTTAACTTAGTGGTGAGCCCACTCAACAGAATCTAAATCAATACCTTCTTTGTACATATCCCACAGTGGAGACATTTCACGTAGCTTATCGATAGCGTTACGGATAACGCCAATAACATAGTCAATTTCTGCTTCGGTAGTAAAACGTCCCATTGTAAAACGAATGGAGCTATGTGCTAACTCATCGTTTAAACCAAGTGCACGTAATACATATGATGGCTCGAGGCTTGCTGATGTACATGCAGAGCCAGAGGATACAGCCATATCTTTAAGGGCCATAATCAGTGACTCACCTTCAACGTAAGCAAAGCTCACATTAAGATTGCCTGCGATGCGACTGTCCATATCACCGTTTAAGTAAACGGCTTCCATATCTTTAATGCCGTTCCATAACTTATTACGTAACATTAATAAACGCTCGTTTTCGGCGCCCATTTCTTCTTTAGCGATTCTAAATGCTTCACCCATACCTACAATCTGGTGAGTTGCCATAGTACCTGAACGCATACCACGCTCATGACCACCGCCGTGCATTTGAGCTTCTAAACGAATACGAGGCTTACGGCGCACATACAAAGCACCAATGCCTTTTGGACCATAAGTTTTATGAGCAGAGAAGGACATCAAATCAACTTTCATTGTTTGTAAATCGATTGGCACCTTACCTGTGCTTTGTGCTGCATCTACATGAAACAAGACCTTACGCTCACGGCATAATTCACCGATTGCAGTGATATCTTGAATCACACCAATTTCATTATTAACATGCATCACGCTTACTAAAATTGTATCTGGACGAATAGCAGCAACCAGCTTGTCTAAATCAAGTAAACCATTTGGCTCTGGGTCTAAATAGGTCACTTCGAAACCTTCACGCTCTAACTGACGCATGGTATCTAAAACAGCTTTGTGCTCAGTTTTTACGGTAATGAGATGCTTGCCTTTTTTACCATAAAAATTTGCTGCACCTTTAATTCCAAGGTTATTTGACTCTGTCGCACCTGAAGTAAAGACTATCTCTCTAGGATCTGCATTTACCAAATCTGCAATTTGATTACGTCCAATATCCACTGCTTCTTCAGCTACCCAACCAAATTTGTGAGAACGAGAAGCTGGGTTACCAAATACACCTTCAGTAGTTAAACACTCTGCCATTTTTGCGGCAACACGAGGGTCCACAGGTGTAGTTGAAGAATAATCCAAGTAGATTGGAAGCTTTAATTCGCTCATTTTTTACTCCGCTTAAAGCTGCAAACTGATTGTAATATCATTTGACGCTATATTATTAAGATGTTTATTTTTGTCTTGGCGCTGTGCAATCTGTTTTACTTCATGCTGTTCCATTAATTCGCCTAGAGTAATGCCATTTAAAAACACGCTGATTCTGTCGCTTAAACCTTCCCATAAATTATGGGTTAAACAACGTTCACCACCTTGGCACCCTCCTTGACCCTGGCACTTAGTAGCATCTACGGATTCATTTACCGCACTGATCACTTCACCAATAGATATATCACTAGCTTTACGTCCTAGCCTATATCCACCGCCTGGGCCTCTTACACTTTCTACAAGTTCTTCTCTTCGAAGGCGAGAAAAAAGCTGTTCTAAATATGATAATGAAATTTCCTGGCGCTCTGATATTTCAGCCAGAGACACTGGACCTCGTTGAGAATGTAAAGATACATCCAGCATTGCGGTTACCGCATAACGCCCTTTAGAAGTCAATTTCATACTATTAAACCCAGCAACTAAGATGCTGCTGATTTTCACATACCCTACTATTTTAGTCAAGTATTTAACCTAGTAAATCACTCAAGTATTAAGGTGACCTTCTTAGACTAGATTTGTGGGTCGAAAGCATCGCATGCTTTCTTTATATCCTTTGCCATTTCATCATCTGAAAAACTATCAATTTCTAGACTAGGTAGAGATTTTCCACACACATCTCCTCCCATCCTGTTGATGGCTTTGCACATTTCTTCTACTTTTGTATCAATAAGATGAACGTGGTCCACCATCACTCCTATTGCCTGAGCAACAGGATCTGGATTATCAGTGGCGACAGCATACGCATCAAACCCATACTTTTGGGCGATTTTCTCTCTTTCACCTTGATTAGGTGGAGTGGGCTTTTTCTGAGACACCACCACTCTTCCTGGTATACCAATTACGGTGGCGTTTTCTGGTACGTCACGTACCACTACCGAATTAGAACCAACCTTTGCTCCCTTGTGCATAGTAATTGGGCCTAATACTTTTGCACCCGCGCCTACAACTACGTTATCTTCTAAAGTAGGATGGCGTTTTCCGGCATTCCAGCTAGTGCCCCCTAAAGTAACCCCGTGATACAAAGTTACATCATTACCAATCTCTGCAGTTTCTCCAATAACCACACCCATACCATGATCAATAAAAAAGCGGCGACCTAAAGTGGCACCAGGGTGAATTTCAATACCAGTTAACCAACGAGAAAACGTCGATATAGAACGCGCTAGCCACTTCCAATTTGCTTTCCAAAGTCTATGGCCTAACCGATGTAACCATATAGCATGCAAACCAGGATAGTTTGTCAGGACTTCAAAGGTTGTTCGAGCTGCAGGGTCACGATGAAAAACACTCTGCACATCTTCTTTCATTCTGTTAAACATAGTTATTCTTTGTTTGAAGTGGTTTTACCAATAGATGCTAATATTCCTCGTAAAATATTTAGCTCTTGTGACTCTGGACGGGCCCGATTAAACATTCTGCGTAGTTTGGTCATAACCATACCGGGATGTTTAGCTATGATGAAATTCGTTTTAATAAGGGTTTGTTCCAAATGACTATAAAAACCTTCTAACTCTTCAGATAAAGGGTAATCATTATTCTCTGGATGATTTTCTGGGTGCTGGCTTCTGGTTAAGTTTAAATAAGCCATTCGTACTTCATAGCATAAAGTTTGCACTGCGGCAGCTAAGTTCAACGAGCTGTAATCTGGGTTTGCAGGAATACAAACATGAAAGTGACAAAGTTGTAGCTCCTCGTTACTTAACCCGTTATTTTCACGCCCGAATACTAGTGCGACTGGGTATTTAGGCACCTCGGCTATAAGCTTCTCACCACAACCTCTTGGTTCTAACATGGGCCAAGATAAAGTCCGAGAACGGGCACTAGTTCCAACCACTAGACCACAATCAGCCACAGCTTCAGCCAAAGTCGCGACTGTTTTCGCGTTCGCTAACACATCCCCAGCCCCTGCAGCTAATGCACTTGACTTCCCGTCTGGTGGAGATACTGGGTCAACTAAAACTAAATTACTTAGCCCCATAGTTTTCATCGCCCTTGCCGCTGAGCCTATATTTCCGGTGTGAGAAGTGTTAACTAACACAACACGAATATTTTCTAACATGACGGCTGACTCCGGGGGCTATAGGGAAATTCTGGGCGCGGATGATAGCATAAATGTTTGAAGTTATTCACCCACTGTTACTATAGTTAATTAAACAAATCTCGAGTTTTCACCAAATAATGCTGCATTTACAAAGACCATGCTTTAATTCTTCGTGTAATGGAGCTTTTTTACTTGGCTCTTTGCTCCTTGAGTAACTTCCATGCTGCGCACTACACGCTTAGTAAAAGACTGCCGAACCTTAATAAAATAGGAAATATAGACCTTTAACATTCAAACTAAGAAGCATCATCCATAGCCATTTTTACAATTACTCTATTGATATCAATAAAAGTACTCTCACCCCCATATTATGGTTTTTGCAGTAACTATCGTTACATTGAATCCCTCATTAAGCTCAGGCTCTTGGAAGTATTTGGTCATTATTTCAAACATTTCTTTTGTATCTGTTGCGGCTCTCTCTGGATGTTTAATACGTCGCTTTTCTATTTGTTGAAGACAAATTTGATCTGGTATTTTTAGATATAGGAGTTCATGGGGAGCTCCTATTTCATGAAAAATACTTTTTAACCATACTCTTTGAGTAACAGTGTTTGCCGGATAGTCCAAAACAAGGTTAGTGCCTGTTAGTAATATGTCTTGAGCTAACTTTTTCATTTGTGGTTTGATTAAGTTGGACCGCCTAATATAGTCCTCAACCACTTGAATCTCGTTTGGAAAGAGGGCACTAAGCCATGCATCTTCACTTATGAGTACAGCATTATCCCTTTTTGCTATTACTTCGGACATAGTGGACTTTCCAGCCCCCATTTTCCCCGTAAACAATGTTAGCTTTCCTGTAGCCACAAATTACCTCATTTTATTTAGCCTAAATTTTACATTGAAGATATGACATTTAACTACAATAAAACGAAAAGTCACGATAAATACTCATTGCGTAATTTACTTGTTCTGGTACACTGCGCGGCGATTTTTTGTGCAGCTGTTTAGTTGTTTTTTCTCCTACAGCTGTCTATTTACTGTTCTTTTAAAATTGGTGGTTAACTATGCATCCTATGCTGAATATAGCGATCCGTGCTGCGCGGACGGCGGGCAACATTATTGTTAAAGGGTTTGAAAATCAAACGGACCTAATGACAGAAGCAAAAGGCGATAACGATTATGTTACGCGTATCGACAAAGAAGCCGAACAAGCAATTATTCATAAAATTAAGCAATCTTACCCTGAGCACAGCTTTGTTGGTGAAGAAGGTGGTGTAGTTGAAGGTGACAACGATTTTAAATGGATTATAGATCCTTTAGACGGCACTACCAATTTTATCAAAGGCATACCTCACTTTGCCGTATCTATCGCACTTATGCACAAAGGCCGTATAGACCAAGCTGTAGTATTTGACCCAATACGTGGTGAACTATTCACTGCCAGTAAAGGTACTGGTGCGCAATTAAATGGTTTTCGAATTAGAGCCAGTAAAGCAAAAGAATTGAGCCAAACGATTCTAGCAACGGCATTCCCATTTAAAGCAAAAGAAACACTCTCTGAGTACCAAGAAGGGTTTAACAAGATTTTTATGCAAGCAGGTGACATTCGTCGTTCTGGCTCTGCAGCATTAGACTTAGCCTATGTGGCATCTGGTCGCTACGACGGTTATTGGGAGCGTGGAATCAAACCTTGGGATATTGCAGCGGGTGAATTATTGGTACGTGAATCAGGGGGATTAGTCACTGATTTTTCTGGAGGCAATGATCCTATGCATAAAGGTGACATTGTGGCCGGAAGCCCCAAGATAGTTCAAACTATTGTGAAACATTTAAAATAAAATACTAGGCGGGTTATCACCCGCCTTTTTTATTGGAAGATTAGTTAACGACTTAAACTTTGATGAAAGTCATCAATATCCATTACCTTTTGAGCCCCTTTTAACTCTATAAACCCTTTATCAATAAAATTACTGCCACGCATTTGTACCAGCAACCTACCAAATTCGTTGCCTGTTTGAAGCCTGTTATAAATCTTAATAACGTCATCAAGGGTGACTTTTTCAAGTTCATTTATTAACTCTTGCTTGCTGCCAAACGTCCAGTTTTCATACTCCCAATCTTCGATAAATTCTCCCATTTCTTGAGACAAGTTTTTAGCGGGTTGTTTCAGAGTAATTAAGATACTGTTTTTTGTAGTATTAAAGGTTTCAGTACTCACACTTTTTAGCTTCTCTTCGAAGCTACTGCGGAACAGTGCAATTCGCTCATTTACCTCATCAAGACCTTTTGCTGGGGATTGAATGTAAAATCCTAATAGCATTTGATCTCGCCATGTCTCTCCAAAGAAACCTACGGCATAGGCTAGCTGCTCTTCGGTCCTAATTTGTTGAAATAAGCTTGGGCGTATTAGCTGCGATAAAACTCGTGCGGCAGCTAAATCAGCATTATTAAGAGGGGTAAGATATGCATCAATCAAACCGATATCTGTCATCTCAACGTCTTCCTCCCAGCTATAAATACTGCCTTGAGAAGGGTGTAGCGTGGGAGTTTGATAAATTGGCGATATATCACGATTATCGGGCAAATTAGCTAATACGATTTCAGCTAACGAAGTAACATCTTCTTTAGTGTAATTTCCAAAAGCAAAAACTCTTAAATTAGCCCGCTGCAATATTTGGTTTTTGAATACCTTGAGATCTGCCGGTGAAATATCGTTAACTTCAGTCAGTAATGCCCTATCGCTAAATCCATCTAAATTCACAATTTCACTGAACTTTGGAAATAATTGATTAAGTAATATTTGCTTTTTACTACTTTCTATATCTGATTGAAAACTGGCCTTAATATTTTCTAAATCCTCTGAGCTGATATCAAAAGCGAGTAATTGCTCTAAAGTTTTAGAGAGTAAAGCGCCCTGCTTATCTGTAAAGCCACTTAAAGTCACTGATAAGCCATTGTGTAAACTAGTACTCAGCCCCATCCCCGCAGCACCCGCTTCTGACTGCAACTCAATTAATTTCTGCCCTAGCGCTCGGCTAAATAAACTCGCAAGTACATGACTCTTAGCGCTTGCCTTGGTATACCCAGTATTCAAGTCTAGAGTGACCCGCCCCTTAGGTTGCTTAAATAACGCTGAATGTCCTAAATGAATATTGTAACCATCTTCAGCAACCAGATGTTGTGGATGCTCTGTATAAATACCATTAACCAAGTCAAAATTATCAGGCATGAGAGAGTTCAGCCTTGGTAGCGTTAAGTCGAATAAGGTTTCATTTGCTTTCCAGGCTTCTACTTGATCAGCGCTTATATCATTAACACTATATTCACCCGCAAAGTATTCCATTTGAGTGTTTACAGGCTGTTCCTTATCAATATAAAAAACTCTAGCGTTTTCCAGTGTTAATTGATCAAGCACTTTTTGAATGGCGTCGGCATTGAAAACTTGATATTCATAATCGCTGCTTAGTACATACTCGGTTGGTATGTGTTGTAAATTAGCAGCAATTTGCATGGCATAGTTATAATCAGCGGTTTTTTCTTTAAATCGAAAATCATTACTTAATGACTTTTTAATTTCATTGAAATATAAAGGGTTGACTCCACTCTCGCGCAGTAGCCTTAAATACTTAAGTACTGCCCCCATGACTTTGTCTCTATTCAGTACACCTGTCTCTGTTAAGTCCACATATAAGGTAAAGCTACCTCCGTTACCGTATTTATTAGCGTCATAAGTTGAATAAACAGCCTCACTCAATCCTGCCTCGCGCAGTTCTGATGCTAAAGTTCCTGGCATTTCATTGGCAAGTAGATAATTTACATAACCATTAGGTTTAACAGCAAACTGGCTCGCATTATTTTCAATAACAAAATGAAGACTCAGCTGTTTCATATCCGCTTGGGGGACATAATGAACTATTTTCTTGCCATGTTTTGCAGTGGCAACGGGGACAGAAATACTTGGCCTGGGTGTATTTTTATTTGGAATATTAGAAAAATAGCGTTGTGCCAATACTTTCATTTGTTCAATTGGCAAATGACTAATCATGGCGCTTTTCATTAAATTTGCTGAATAATAGGTCTGGTATAACTCAACTAAGGCATCTTGGAGCTTGATATTATTGCGGTCTGTTAGAGAGTCTAAATTCCCCCAGTTAAAATGAGATACTGGATGCTCTGGGTTAAGTGTTTTACCCTCAAGTTGTTCCAAAATCACCCAATCATTTGGGCTTTTCATGGTCCACTCTGAATGCACAGCGTTTCGCTCTTTATCGGCATATTTTTCATCTAACAATGCTTCATAAAAAAAGCCGCTAAATCGTGACAGCGCTTCTTCATAGGCGTCATTATTTACCGCCACCATAAAGTTTGTGTGATCTAGCTCAGTATATGCATTCTGAGTGCCTCCATTTAAGGTGACAAACTCGTTATACCCACCAACTTCAGGGTAGCTTTTAGTCCCCATAAATAACATATGTTCAAGGTAATGTGCTAAGCCACCCAAGCCTTTTGGCTCTTGATACGACCCTACAGCAACACTTAAAGCCACTGCAGATTTCTCAATAACGGGGTCTGAAACCAGTAAAATTTGTAAGCCATTATCTAAAACAATAGAGGCATATTCTCTGTTGTCATTTTGACTTTTGACAATACTTGTTTGTCTGTCTGGCTCAGTAGCAACCTGTTGCTTAGGTTTTTCATAAAGGGAGCTGCAAGCAGACATTATCAAGAAAAGGCCCAAAACCATCGCTGAGCCCAAGCTGTACTTCTGGGGTAACATCATGAATTTCCTAAAAAAGATCATAGACAAGTCTACGACAAAATATACCTTATTAGTGAAGAAGAAACGCTATAAAGGCAGTAAAAAATAAGCTAGACACTATAAAACAAAAAGCCAGCATTAAATGCTGGCTTCAAATTCAAAAACTGACTTTAATACTATGTTGTAATCGATAGCTTAAAGCACCGCGTCTTGATCCGCACCTTCTTTTTCCACTTCAGTAGGCATTAAATCTTCTTTGCTAATACCTAACATTAAGGCAACTAAACTTGCTACATAAATAGATGAATAGGTACCAATTAACACACCAAATAACAAGGCAGTTGCGAACCCATGTATAGTTGCCCCACCTAAAAAGAATAAAGCTAACAATACTAAAACTGTAGTTAAAGATGTAATCACAGTTCGGTTAAGGGTTTGTGTAAGAGAGATATTAATAATTTCTTCAGACTCTCCTTTACGTACCTTTCTGAAATTCTCACGGATACGGTCACACACCACTATTGTATCATTTAGTGAATAACCGATAACGGCCAAAACAGCGGCAAGAACAGTAAGATCAAATTCAAGTTGAAAGACAGAAAATAACCCTAACGTTATAATTACATCATGAGTTAATGCTGCGACTGATCCTAGAGCAAAACGCCATTCAAAACGCATGGCTACGTAAATTAAGATACAGATCAATGCGACCAGCATAGCTAATCCACCTTGCTCTGTTAATTCCTCACCTACACTTGAACTAACATAAGAGCTACCACGCATTTCAGCAGTCTCATCAGCTTCCTTCAAAACCTTCAATGCTGCATCACCTAACTCAGCCGGCTTAACGCCATCTCGAGAGGCTAGCCGAATCAATACATCTGTACTACTACCAAAGTTTTGAACCACAGCATCTGCGAAGTCAGAAGACTCTAAAACATCACGAATTTCTTCTAAATTAGCTGCATTTTCATATCCGACTTCAATTTGAGTACCGCCAGTAAAGTCCAGTCCCCAATTCAATTGATTAATAGCTAATGAAACTAGCGAGCCGACAACCAAGATAATAGATAAGGCTGCCGCTGGCTTTTTTAACGCCATAAAAGCTATGGTGTCTTTAAAATTAAATATTTGCATGGCTATACTCCTAAATTGACAGCTTGGTTAGACGCTTGCCGCCCCACCATGCATTAACTATCGCTCGAGTCACGATAATGGCAGTGAACATAGATGTCACAATACCGATCATTAAGGTAATCGAGAACCCTTTGATAGGCCCTGTGCCAACAGCAAAAAGTATTAATCCTACTAGGAAAGTTGTGATATTTGCATCGAAAATCGTTGAAAACGCACTATCGTAACCATAATGAATAGCTTGCTGCGGGCTTCTTCCGTCTTTTATTTCTTCCCGTATTCGTTCAAAAATAAGGACGTTTGCGTCCACCGCCATACCAACGGTTAACACTATACCCGCCATGCCAGGTAAGCTTAATGATGCACCTGGGATCATGGACATAATGCCTACAATCATAATTAAATTAATAGTTAATGCGATGTTTGCGACCACACCAAATTTTTTGTAATAAACCAACATAAAAATCAATACAGCTATGAAGCCACAAACAATAGCTTCCATTCCTAACTTAATGTTTTCTTGCCCTAAACTCGGACCCACAGTTCGCTCTTCAATAATTTGAATAGGCGCAATAAGTGCCCCAGCCCTAAGAAGCAAGGCTAAGTCATGGGCTTCGCTGGGAGAATCTAAACCTGTGGTTTCAAACTTATTACTAAATACGCCGTTTATAGTAGCAACACTAATTACTCGACGTTTTTCTTCAAAGATCAGCTTGTCATTTTCGTCTCGTTTGTCTGTTGCCTTATATTCAATAAATACAACAGCCATTGGTTTGCCAACTGCACGCTTGGTGAAATTAAGCATTTGTGCTCCGCCTTTCGCATCAAGGGAGATAGAAACTTTAGGCATACCATTTTGGTCGACACCGCTATTCGAGTCGATAATTGAGCTACCTTTAACAATAACCTTCTTCTTAAGTAATTGAGGACCACCTTTTTCATAAGGCAATAATTCAGAGCCGGCTGGTACTCGCCCATTAATGGCATCACGAACATCATGCTCTAAATCCACTTCACGATACTCAAGGGTCGCCGTAGCATTTAATATCTCTTTTGCTTTAGCTGTATCTTGAATGCCTGGTAGTTGAACTACAATTCTGTCTGGTCCCTGTTTTTGAACGGTTGGTTCAGCCACACCTAATTGATTAACACGATTACGAATAATGGTTATATTTTGCTTTACTGCATAATCGCGGGTTTCAAGTAATTTCTGCTCTGACATTTTCACCAAAAGCACTAAGTCGCTTTTGTTACTAAATACATAGTCGCGATTACGGTTCTTTAAGAAAAACTCAGCTTTATCAAGTTTTTCTTCATCACGGAAATAGATTTCAACACCATCATCAACCTGTTTCACCGTACGATAGCGGATCCCTTCTTCTCTTAAAGCAGACTTGAAGTCACCAACCATATCTTCATATGATTTTGATAGCGCTGACTTCATATCAACTTCCATCAAAAAGTGAACACCACCACGTAGATCTAACCCTAATTTCATGGGTGTTCCGCCAAGAGCTTCTAACCATTTAGGCGTGTCTGGAGCTAAATTCATGGCAACGGAATAATCGTCACCTAGGGCTTTTTCAATAGTTTCTCGGGCGATTAGCTGAGTATCTGAGTCTGCTACACGTACCAAGATTTGTTCGTTTTCAAGTACAATACTTTTACTTGGTATATTTGCTGATTCCAACTCTGCCGTCACTCTTTGCACTGTAGATGCATCGATTACGGCACTACTGCCAGCAGATATTTGTACTGCATGATCTTCACCATACAAATTTGGGGATGCATACAGCGCACAGATGCCTACCACTATAATGACCGCAAAGTATTTCCAAAGCGGAGTTTGATTTAACACAAGACATTCCTTCCGATTTATAAAAAAAAGGGGAGATACCCCCTACAACTTAAGCCTTAGATTGCTTTCATAGTACCTTTAGGTAATACGGCTGATATAGCAGATTTCTGAACAACAATATTAGTGCTGTCGTTTAACCCTATTTCAATGAAATCTTTATCTTCAGAAACTTTTGTAATTTTACCAACCATACCGCCTTGGGTTAAGACTTCGTCACCTTTGCTTAGTGAGCTTACTAAATTCTTATGCTCTTTAACGCGTTTGGCTTGTGGGCGATACAGCATAAAGTAAAAGATTAAGCCAAACACACCTAACATGATTAACATTTCAAAACCGCCACCAGCAGCTCCACCAGCATCTTGTGCGTACGCATTCGATATAAATAAACTCATAAATTCCCCTAACATTTGTTATTAATTAAAAATTTGGACGCCGTTACTCTTTCAACTCAGGTACCGGTAATCCTTTTTGTGCATAAAATTCGCTAACAAAGTTATCTAACTCGTTAGACGCTATTGCATCACGTAATCCTTGCATAACACGTTGGTAATAACGCAAGTTATGTATGGTGTTAAGACGTGATCCTAGGATTTCATTACATTTATCCAAGTGATGTAGATATGACCGAGAATAGTTTTTACAAGTGTAACAATCACATTTATCGTCTAAAGGACCGGTATCTGTCTTGTGAGCAGCATTACGAATTTTAACTATCCCATCGGTTACAAATAAATGACCGTTTCTGGCATTACGGGTTGGCATAACGCAATCAAACATGTCTATACCGCGACGCACTGCTTCTACAATATCTTCAGGTTTACCCACGCCCATCAAATAGCGAGGTTTATCAGCTGGGATTTGCTCAGTGGTATGATCAAGTATTTTAATCATTTCTTCTTTCGGCTCGCCTACAGATAAACCGCCTATGGCATAACCATCAAATCCTATATCTTCTAACCCTTGTAAAGATACATCCCGAAGGTCTTCATACATACCACCTTGAATAATACCAAACAGGGCTGAAGGGCTGTCGCCATGCTCTGCCTTACTGCGCTTCGCCCAGCGTAAAGACATTTCCATTGACACCCTAGCTTCGCTTTCGGTTGCAGGATATGGGGTACACTCATCAAAAATCATCACTATGTCTGAGCCAAGGTCACGTTGAACTTGCATAGACTTTTCTGGCGTTAAAAGTATCTTTTCACCATTTATTGGAGAGCGAAAGGTCACCCCTTCTTCAGTGATCTTACGTAAGTCCCCTAAACTAAAGACTTGAAAACCACCTGAGTCAGTCAAAATTGGCTTATCCCAATGCATAAAATCATGCAAGTCACCGTGTTGTTTGATGATTTCGGTTCCCGGACGTAACATCAAATGAAAAGTATTACCTAAACATATATGTGCCCCAGTCTCATCTAACTCTTCAGGTGTCATACCTTTAACTGTACCGTATGTACCTACTGGCATAAACGCAGGGGTTTCTACCACACCGCGCTCAAATACCAATCTACCGCGGCGAGCCTTGCCGTCTGTATTGTCTAATTCAAATTTCATGTATCTCTCTCTGCTTATCGGAAAACAGTCCGATGGCGAAAAAACCACCTTAAATCACAGTCTATTGCGTTAAAGCTGGCTAAAAAATTTGCGAGATTATATACGAATCACTGCCTTGTTTGAAAATATATAATGGCTTAATTTTAGATGTTTGCTTTATGGAAGGTTTAGTTTCAATATTTGCCCGACTTGGCAGAGCAAACATTGAAGACAAATTAGAATGAAACGAGAGGCACAACTTAGCACTTATAGGTATAAAAATTTCACCTAAGGCTTAACCAAAGTAAATTATGATAGTTTGAACTGATTGACTATTTTATCTAGCTCGTCGGCTTTTTCACGTAAAGTGCTGGAAGTTAGATTATTTTGTTCAGCAATATCTTTTAATCCTTGAGTTTGTGTTGAAATATCCACAATTCGTTTACCTATATCAGTTCCGACTCTATCTTGCTCTTCTGACGCATTCGCAATTTGCGTGTTCATATTTGTTATGACAGAAATAGACTCAGCAATATCGTCTAGCGCAACCGAGGACTCAGAGACGCTCACCTCAGCACTGGAACTACGAGTAATACTTTGCTGCATTGCTTCAACGGCTGATTTTGAACCATTTTGCAATTTAATAATCATTTGCTGAATTTCATCTGTACTTCCCTGGGTTTTACTCGCTAAATTCCTAACTTCGTCAGCGACAACCGCAAAACCACGGCCCTGCTCTCCAGCCCTTGCAGCTTCAATAGCAGCGTTCAATGCGAGTAAGTTAGTTTGCTCAGCAATACTTTCAATTACTTGTAAAATCGCGCTGATATTATTGATATCGTCTCCAACCACTTGCACCACATCATTCGCTTTATTGATTTCTGTGATAAGCGCTCCCATTTCACTGCGACTTGTTTTCACTTTATCAAGGGCAATTAAACCGTGGCTATTGGCGGAATGTGCGGCATCAGCAGCACTTTTAGCATTGAGTAGTACTTCATTTGAAGAAGACACCATTTCGGTAGAGGCTGTTGCAACGAGCTCAACTGCAGACTGCTGCTTATTACTCATTAGTTTTAGGTTTTCAGCCTGTTGCACCATTAAATCAGTCTCTGCACCTAAATCTTCTGCCACCTTAAGAACCCGTGTCATATTTCCCTGTAATGAAGAGAGCAAGGCGTTAAGATTTTCAGCTAACCGGCCAGTTTCAAACTTATCTTTAACTGGGATACGTTTGGTTAAGTCACCATGTCCTTGACTTAAAGTACGAATCGAATCAGAAACCGAGGATAAAGGCATTAGAATGGACTTAATAATACTGATGCTGATTAAAATCATAATAAAAATCAATACTATAGATATGGTAAACACAGAAGTTATAAGCATTAAACTTACTTCTTCTACTTGTTTTTCAAACATAGAAGCAGATGTATTAATACTATCAATATAAACCCCTGTACCTATCATTAAATCCCATTTTTCAAGGTAAATGGAATAAGACAGTTTAGGATAAGCTATGCTCTCATTTGGTCGAGGAAAATGATAAATGACAAAGTTATCGCCCTTACCTAGATTATTTTTCTTTGCTGCAGTTACTAAGTCATTAATGAGATAAACACCGTTTTCATCCTTAAAATCACGATAACTATTTCCTATTCCCGCACTTCCAGAGCCACTAAACACTCTTATAGAGTTGCTATCATAACCAAAAATATAGCCATCAGAACTGAACTCCATTCTTTTTAGTAATGCAACGCCTTCCTCTCGGCTTTTCCCCGAGTCATAAATAGGCTTAACTGTGGAATAAGCTAAATCTATAATATTTTTTAATTCTGCCTTTTTCCCTTCAGTTAACAACATAGTCGCAGCTTGGGTTTCAGTTTTAACTAGCCCATTTAACTGCACGTAAATAATAGAAAGCAGTGCGACGCAGGTGATTAATAGAGGTGCCAAAGAAACAATAAAAAGCCTTTGGCGAATCGAAAATTGATTGAAAAACCTACTCATTATTAATGTTTCCCTAAATAAAGCACGTAAACGTTTATGAACAAAATAGTATATTACTTAGATAACGGCCAACTTCCGGTTTTACTTAGATACTATTTAGCAGCAAGGTAAAAAATATAAGAAATGGAGTGGTTTCTACCCGACATTAACAAATTTAGGGTAAAGGGTGCACTACTAAAATAGTTATTTGAAAGTGTAAACCTATTAGGCACGCCCTTAATTACACTTTTTTTCCAAAAACATAGCATCGCCATAACTGAAAAATCGATAGGCATGTTCAATAGCTTGATGATAAGCGTTAAAGATATTTTCTTTACCACTAAATGCGCTAACAAGCATGAGTAAAGTAGACTCTGATAAATGAAAGTTAGTGAGCATGGCGTCAACTAGCTGAAACTCATAACCAGGATAAATAAAAATATCTGTATCATCAAAGAAGGGTTGTAAATCGTTACCTGATGTCAGGGATGCTTTGGCTGCAGACTCAAGTGAACGTACAGAGGTAGTCCCTACTGCAATCACTCGCTTCCCCTTTGCCTTAGTCGCCTTAATAGCATCCACAACCTGTTGCGAAACTTCTGCATATTCGGAGTGCATTTGGTGCTCAAGTATATTATCTACCCTAACAGGCTGAAACGTTCCCGCTCCAACATGTAATGTTACAAACTCAGAGTTAACCCCTTTATCTTTAAGCTTTTGTAAAATAGCCTCATCGAAATGCAAACCAGCAGTAGGGGCAGCAACTGCTCCAGGGACTTGATTATATACAGTTTGGTAACGCTCTTTATCAGAGTCTTCATCTGGCCTGTCAATATAGGGAGGTAAAGGCATATGCCCAAACTGCTCTAGCAAAGCTAATACGGTTTCGTCACTATGAAATTTCAATTCAAATAACGCTTCATGACGAGCTAGCATTTCGGCTTTTAACTGCCCTTCCAAGATAAGCATACTCCCCTGTTTTGGCGACTTACTGGCTCTTACATGGGCCAATACCCTATCCTCATCAAGCACCCTTTCCACTAATACTTCAACCTTACCACCAGACTCTTTTTGGCCAAGTAGGCGGGCTGGTATCACCCTTGTATTATTAAATATTAATAGATCTCCCTCATGAACTAACTCGACTATGTCATTAAAATTTTTATGGGAAATGGCGCCACTGTCACCATTTAAATGCATCAACCGACTAGCCGTACGGTTTTTAGTTGGGTATCTAGCGATTAAGTGTTCAGGTAAATCAAATTGAAAATCTGTTAGTTTCATAATGTTCTCGAGGTTGAATCGCCGAGCATTTTACGGTGATGTGAAGGCTAGCTCAAGCTGGGTTTTATTATTCCAAACTAATCTGCCTAATACCTTTCGTTAGGAATGGCAGCCCCTTTATTTGTCAGAGCTAATTAACCAATAAAAGCACGCTGCTTTTATTTTAAAAATTACGATTCAGACAATAGTCGTAGAGCTATCAATAAATCTAGTTTGATATGCTAAAGTGTCTGATATATCAATCAAATAAAAACGAATTTTCAATGGCATTTGGCTGGATTGTATTAGCATTAACCTACTTAGTCGGACTATTTTTTGTAGCCAAATGGGGAGAGAAAAGCTCCCCCCTTGCAACAAAGCTTACATCTCACCCAATAGTATATTCACTAGCACTGGCAATTTACTGTACCGCTTGGACGTTTTTTGGAGCGGTAGGAGAAGCAGCTCGAGATACTTGGCAATATTTACCGATATTACTTGGGCCAATTATCGTCTATATTTTTGGCTACCGATTTATATACAAACTTACCCTAGTCAGTAAAAAGCAGCATATTACGACTATTGCAGATTTTATTTCTTCAAGATATGGAAAAAGGCAATTAGTAGCTTTGCTGGTTACCATTATTGCTTTATTAGCGACTATTCCCTACGTGGCATTGCAGCTAAAAGCGATTGGGGCCGCTTTTCAGATTGTAACCAAACAGGATGGAAGCGATCTCATTGTGATGTTGGCCACTGGATTTATTGCTTTATTTTCAATCTATTTTGGCACCCAACGCACAGATGTGACCGAGCACAGGCATGGCCTGATTTTAGCTATCGCACTTGAATCATCACTGAAGTTAGTTGCTTTAGTTGGGGTGTGTTTTATAGGGTATCGTTGGTCACTATCTGTTGATCCTGAAGCCTTTAAAAATACACTTAAAACCTTTAATGATTTGAGTGGATTCAGCTCTTTTTCATTTATTGCGCAAACCATAATGGCTGCAGCAGCAGTGGTTTGCTTACCTCGTCAATTTCATATTGCTGTCATTGATAACCTTAAACTGAAACACCTAAAAACAGCCCGCTGGCTATTTCCCTTGTACTTGATAATTACTGCTGCAGTCATTCCTATTATTGCAGCCTCCGGAGAAACAATTTTAGGTCACCAAGAGCCCGATACTTATGTACTCAGCTTAGCAATGGCTTCAGACTCATTAATCGTTCAGGTTCTGGTATTCCTCGGCGGATTATCTGCAGCTACCGCCATGATAGTTATCGCAACGCTTACACTTAGTACCATGATAACCAATGACGTTATCATGCCAAAAATTTTAGCCAAGCCACAGGATCAAAATACTAACGCAGGCGACAGCAAAAATTATGCAAGGGTAATTTTAATTGTTAGGCGCTTAGTAATTGGCTGCTTACTCCTCTTAGCGTATATCTATCAGCAGCAAATGACAGGAAGCCGCTCTTTAGCATCAATAGGACTAATAGCCTTTTCACTCGTTATTCAACTTCTTCCAGCAATCGTTGGTGGACTTTACTGGAAAAAAGGACATGCCCATGGTGTTTATGCTGGCCTTGTGAGTGGATTATTTACTTGGGTGTTATGGATAATTTTACCTTTGAGTAATGAGTTGGCTAACGATGCACTGCACTCAGATGCAATTAGTATGGTTGCGTTATTAAGTTTAACGATTAATACGTTTACCTACATTTTGTTTTCATATTTTGCACAGGACAGGCTAATCGACCGATTGCAGTCTCAAGCGTTTGTATCTCCTCGTGAAGGGCAAGTAGATGAGTCTAAAAAAAGGCAAACCTTAGCTACCGTTAGCGACTTATCAACATTACTTTCAACCTTTTTGGGTGAGCCCAGAACAAAAAGTTTATTATTTGATTACGAAAGACGCAGCGACCGTCCGCTGGACTGGCAAAAGCCCCCCCAACCTGATTTTCTAATGTTTTGTGAAAAAGCTTTAGGAGGTGTACTTGGCAGTTCAAGTGCAAAACGCTTAATTGACAGTGTGCTTATCGGTAAAAAACTTAACTTTGAAGAAGTAGTGACCTTTTTCGACGATACCACTCAAGCCATTCAGTTTAACGCATCAGCTCTTTTTACATCTATTGAAAATCTTGAGCAAGGGATAAGCGTAATAGACAAAAACCTTAATTTAGTAGCTTGGAATAAGCGCTATTTAGAACTGTTTGATTATCCTGACGACCTCATAAGTGTAGGAACGCCCATTGAAAAAATGGTTTACTTTAATGCTGTCAGAGGTGAATGCGGGATTGGTGAGGTAGATACATTAGTCAAAAAACGTATCGATCATTTAAAAGCGGGCCACCCTCACAAATTTGTGCGCCAAAGAAGCGATGGAAAAATGATTGAAATGGTGGGCAATCCTTTGCCTGGTGGTGGCTTTGTAACAAGCTTCGCCGACATCACCTCTCACATTGAGATTCAAGAAGCGCTCAAAGAAGCCAACATTAATTTAGAAAAACGAATTGAGATAAGAGGTAAAGAAGTCCAAGCAATTAATGGAGAATTAAGATTAGAAATAGAGCGCCGAGCCCAATTAGAGCATGATTTACTCAAAGCCAAACAAGCAGCAGAAGAAGCCAATGCCAGTAAAACTCGCTTTTTAGCTTTTGCCAGCCATGATGTTCTCCAGCCGTTAAATGCAGCCAAGTTGTATCTTTCTGTCCTCGATGAGGCCGACGTTACTACAGAGGTGCGAGAAGTACTCAAAAAACTAAATGATAGCGTTATTTCCAGTGAAACCCTGATAGCTACCTTACTTGATATAGCAAGGCTGGATCAAAACGAGCTACAGATCAATCAAGAGCCTTTATCTTTGCAGTCACTACTTAATCCTCTTATCGATGAGTTTTCAATGAAAGCACAAGACAAAGGCCTAGTTCTTCGTACGCGGATAGCTGATTCTTGGGTAACATCCGACAAAACCGCTTTGTATCGAATCGTACAAAACCTACTTTCAAACGCAATAAAGTACACCAATGAAGGTAAAATTTTAATTTCTGCTAGGGTTCGTTCATCAAAAGATAGCCCTACCAATAACCCATCATTGCTATTACAGGTATGGGATACTGGAATTGGCATGGCTAAGTCTGAGCAACAAAAAGTTTTTGACGATTTTTATCGAGTGACAGAGCACACAGTGCAAGGGGTGGGATTAGGCTTAGGGGTTGTAAGCAGATTGAAAGACAAACTAGGTATTCCAATAACACTGCGCTCTGAACTAGGAAAAGGCAGTTGCTTTTCAATAATTCTGCCTATTGCTGCCCCGCAGCCCTTTTCACCGATAAAGGTAGTAACTGCCAAAACAGATCTAGCGCAGCTGAAAATATTATGTGTTGACGACATATCAGAAAATTTAGATGCAATATCGACACTTTTTAAGAAATGGAACATTCAAAATCATTGCGTGCAAACCACACAACAAGCATTAGAAATAGCAGATACATTTTCCCCAAATGCGTTGTTAATTGATTACCAGTTATCAACATCAGAGAATGGCTTACAGTTAATTAAAAACCTAAGAGATAAGATGGGTAAAGCTTTACCTGCAATATTGGTCACAGCCAACCAAGAACAAACCTTATTGGAGCAGTGCAAAAAACAAAATGTTGAATATCTCAGTAAACCTATTAAGCCTGCTAAACTGAGAGCTTTGTTAAATAGTTTTAAGACCAAGATTTAATAAAATTAAAAGGTAATGACTACTCTTGGCCATTAACAGCGCTAGTTGGTGGCTCTAATTGTAACTGAGATGCTATAAGCACGCCTTGAGTACGATTATTAATAGACAACTTTTTAAAAACCTCAGTTACATGGGCTTTTACTGTTGCCACAGCTATTCCCAGTTCATAAGCAATTTGTTTGTTTAATAAGCCATCGCGCATTAAACACAACACCTTATATTGAGCTGGAGTCAAAGTGGCAACTTTGGCCGCCAACTCTGCAAACTCATCATCTTGTTCTTCTATGTCATTCACTAAGGTCTCAGGTATCCAAATATCTCCTTGCAGAACAGTTTCTACCGCTTTTGCGATATCCTCTGAACTGGTGGTTTTTGGTATAAATCCCATAGCTCCTGTATTTAATACTTTAGAAACTATGTCTTTGTTTTCTAGACCAGAAATAATTACTACAGGTAACTCAGGAAACAACTTACGTACGTGTATTAAGCCAAACAAATCCTGACTACCAGGCATATGCAAATCTAATAATAATAGGTCAATATCTGTCTCTTCGATTACTTTCAAGGTATCAGCAAGTGAGCCAGACTCGAGTAATGACAGAGCTTGCAAAGAGCCATTAAGTGCACCTTTCAGGGCGTCTCTGTATAGAGGGTGATCATCAGCAATGAGGAGTGTATACATTTTTCGCAGGTATTTTGTTAATAATAGGTTGTTGAAATAGTATAACCGATACAAATCAATAACATCACATGATATTGACCTATATCGGCCTAACTAACAAAAATTATTAACAAACGGCATAAGTTAACGTACTAAGCGGTTCTCGATTAGGTTATCGACTACGCTAGGATCAGCCAAAGTTGAGGTGTCACCTAATTGGCTATGTTCATTTGCTGCAATTTTACGCAATATACGGCGCATAATTTTACCTGAACGAGTTTTAGGCAAGCCTGATGTCCATTGCACCAGATCAGGAGAGGCAATAGGACTCAGTTCTTTACGGACCCATTTGATTAACTCTTTAGTTAACTCTTCTGAAGGCTCAATCCCTTCCACAGGACTCACGTAAACGTAAATGCCCTGCCCTTTTATATCGTGGGGATAACCAACAACTGCAGCTTCTGCAACGGCAGAGTGAGAAACCAAAGCACTTTCAATTTCAGCCGTACCTAAACGGTGACCTGAAACATTGAGTACATCATCGACTCGGCCTGTTATCCAATAGGTACCATCAGCATCTCTTCGAGAGCCATCACCAGTAAAATAAGCATTATCAAAGGTACTAAAGTAGGTTTGAATAAAGCGCTCATGATCACCATAAACCGTTCTGGCTTGGGCTGGCCAACTATCCTTAATTATTAAGTTACCTTCAGTTTCACCAGATAACTCATTGCCTTCACTGTCTACTAAAGCTGGCTTAATGCCGAAAAATGGTGTGCTGGCAGCGCCTGGTTTTAAATCAGTCACACTAGGAAGGGGCGTCATCATTATCCCACCCGTTTCTGTTTGCCACCATGTGTCTACGATAGGACAACGACTTTTACCAATAGTCTCGTAATACCATTGCCACGCTTCAGGATTAATTGGTTCGCCAACAGATCCTAGTAAGCGCAATGAGTCACAATGGGTGCCTTGTGCCGGATAGTCACCATGAGCCATCAATGCACGAATAGCGGTAGGAGCTGTGTATAAAATGTTTACCTTATGCTTATCTACGACTTGGCAAATACGCCTAACATCAGGATAAGTAGGGATACCTTCAAATAATAAGGTGGTAGCACCATTTGCTAAAGGCCCATAAACCATATAAGTGTGCCCAGTAATCCAACCCACATCAGCAGCACACCAATAAATTTCACCTTCGCGATAATCAAAAACATATTTATGGGTCATAGAAGCATAAACTAGATAGCCACCTGTTGTATGCACTACTCCTTTGGGTGTACCTGTAGAGCCAGAAGTATAAAGTATAAACAAAGGGTCTTCTGCATTCATTACTTCGGGTTCACAATTAAAGCTGCAACTATCTGTTAATGTGTTCCAATCAATATCTCTGCTTTGCTTGTCGACATCGCCGCCGGTATTTTTAAACACAACAACATGTTGAATACTTGGACATCTATCATCTTGCAGAGCTTCATCAACATTCACTTTAAGCGGCACAACTCCACCACCTCTGCGGCCCTCATCAGAAGTGATAACAACTTTTGCATCACAATCATTTATACGATCGGAAATGGCATTTGGAGAAAAGCCACCAAATATGACAGAGTGAATAGCACCGATACGGGCGCAAGCTAACATTGCATAACTGGCCTCAGGGATCATTGGCATATAAATGGCGACCCTATCTCCTTTAGCTACCCCTAACTTTTTAAGACCATTGGCTAATTTACATACCTCATTATGTAATGTCTGATAGCTGATATGCTTATCTTGGTCTGGTGTATCACCTTCCCAAATAATGGCAGTTTGATTTGCTTTGGTAGGTAAGTGCCTGTCAATACAGTTGTAACTAAGGTTTAATTCGCCATCTTCAAACCATTTAATACTTAGGTTATTTTTATCAAAAGAAGTATTCTTAATGATGGTAGGCTCTTTGAACCAATCAAGTGTTTCCGCTTGTTTTCCCCAGAATACATCTGGGGTATCCACAGACTCTTGATACATTTTTAAATACTTCTCTGGAGTAAGATGGGAGCCTATTTTTGCCTGTGTTGGCACTGGGAAACGTGATTCAGTCATAATTTTTATTCCGTACTAAAATTGGATGGCTAATACTGTAAACGCACTGCTCAAATTCAACATGAGACTTTGGTCTTATAGACCATCAGCCTATATGCAAACTCAAATAAATCGTTCAACGTTAACAAAACATCAAAATAATGTTAAATAGTTATCACAAGGAAAAACCCATGAGACTAAAAACAGCGTTACCAGCAGCTATGGTTATAACAAGTTTCGCTTGCTCAGCACAAGCGAATCTATTAGAAACAACAAACGTAAAATTTAGTGGCTACATTAAAGCCGATGCCATGTTTAGTAGCTACAGTGATGGCACTTTAGCTGCCGGAAGCATAGGTAGAGATTTCTATATACCTAGCCTTACTCCTACAGGTGGCGCTGAAGAATCAACACAGTTTGATGCACACATAAAACAAAGCCGGTTTCGCTTTACGTCTGATACTGCACTCGCTAATGGGGAAAAAATAACTGGGGTATTAGAATTTGACTTTCACGTTACCGATGGCGGTGATGAGCGAATCAGTAGCTCTTATATTCCACGAATCCGACATGCATTCATTAAATATGACAATTGGCTCATCGGGCAAACTTGGTCAACCTTTCAAGATGTGAGAGCACTACCAGAAAGTGTAGATTTCATTGGCGTAACCGACGGTACCATATTCGCTCGCCAAATGATGGTTAGATATACATCTGGTAACTTTGAGATTGCGGCAGAAAACCCTGAGAGCACCATCTCAAATTATCAAGCTGGCGGCAGGATCGTCTCTGATGACAGTTCATTTCCGGATATTACCGCTAGGTATACTTTCCAAGGAGATTGGGGCCACTTTGCAGTAGCAGGCTTAGCTCGGCAGTTGACATATATTAACAAGCAAGGAGGGGCTGACATAGACACATCAGAAACTTCAGTGGGGCTCAGTCTAACGGCTAAATTTAAATTAGGTGCCGACGACATAAGAATAATGGCCAACACAGGTAAAGGCTTGGGAAGGTATTTAGGGTTAAATGCCGCCAATGGTGCCATTTTAAATGAAAACAACGAACTTGAAACAATAGACTCTTCGGGTTTTACCGTTGCCTATAGACATATTTGGAGCGAAACATTACGGAGTAACTTTATGTACTCATCATTTAGCGCGGATAACGATATGAGTTTAAATGGTTCAATAGACCCTATTAAATCAACATCTAGTGCTCGCGTTAATCTTATGTATTCACCCACCAAAGAACTGACTTTTGGTGGAGAATACGCTTACGCCAAGAAAGAATTAGAATCAGGGAGTGATGGCACTTTGGGGCGTATTCAACTAACAGCTAAGTACGCCTTTTAAAGTTAATACCACTAAGTTTACAAGCGATACTATGGCGTCTATTTGGTAGTTTTATCATTTAGGCGCTTTTTATTGTCTTAAATATATATTCTTTGAAATCTATCGATAATTTTGCTGTGTGATACCTATTTAACACTTTGCAGCTAGCTCCTAATTATCAGATTTACCCTCAATAGTTTTCACTAAAACAACATACCTATTGATTAAAAAGCATACTCTTAAGTGATTGCAGTAATTTTTCACTAAATTACTATTTACCTACAGTTTTTATTGACGTTTCTCCCAAAACTGCTCTTTGCCCGAATGATATTACTATCAGCTCGGGCTTTTTTTTGAGTAAATTGTATGAAATTAATTGAAACTAAAACATGCTCAAAAATACAAACAAAGCAATTAATGCATAAAATTTATTTTTTACTTTTTATTATCGTATTTTTTATCATACCTACGCAGCTTCCTATATACCCTAATCTGATTGTGATTCTACCCAGCTAACCTAAGATGTAGACACAGTTTTTATTGACGTTTCTCCCAGAACTGTTCTTGTCCGAGCTTTGCTCGGACTTTTTTTTACTCGTTAAAAAATTACTCGCTACAACAATCCATTAAAGGGTAGTAAAAGTCATTTTGCGCAGATAGAGGCATTACTCAAGAGGATTTCCTAAATCTGTAAAAATATCCAAAATATCATCACGCTCAATTCGGCGCATATTTAATACGTACATGATTTGTAACAACAAATCTGCTCCCATTATCCCTTTATTTACTTTATTTCTTAGGTTGTCTGCGCTTTGATGTACCCCTATAGTAAGCAATCTATCGCTGAGGTCTTGGTACTTGGTACCTCTCTTTGACATTTCAGCTTTAAGAATGCGTTGTACTAGTTGACGCCAGTCACCTGTATGTGACCTGGCAGCGATTAAATTTTCTGCGTCATTCTGACTAGACATATTGAGCACCAATTGAAACAAACGTGAATTATAATTTACATTTAAAACATATAAATATCAAATGTTGATAAAAACAATTTGACTATTAAACTTTTTAATGGCTACACTATGCCTGTGTTTGAAGTTCGTTGCATCTCTAAAGTAATGCTACAAATATTAAGTTCAACACACAGTAGTCATAAGCCTAAAGGAGAATATCCATGACTTGGGATCTTAACCAACTTGAGACCCTTTTAGCTAGCAACCAAGACTTGGTTGTTACTAAAGAAGAAAATTGTCTTTTAATTGCCAACAGTGATGGCATTGATGCGTGGCTTGCCATTAGTGGAGAGCAAATTTTAGTGGAGTCACTGCTATTTGCTAAAGCTGAAGTGAAAGATACTGCAAGGCTAAATGAAGAGATATTGAAGACACATATGATATTTCCATTGACCACAGTAGGAATATCACAAGTGGCAGGTGATGAATACTACACAGCCTTTGGTTCACTGAGTTCCCAATCTAAGGCTGAGAGCATCATCATTGAATTAGCGACTTTGTTCCAAAATGTTGAAGCATTTATTGATGCCTATCAAGAACATTTACAGTAAATAAATTTGTAAAATTAGGAGAAAGAATATGTCAGTTTGGAGAAAATTAGTTACAGCCGTTAAAGGTGGGGCAACTGAAGCCGCACAAACTGTTGTTGATAGCCAAGCTATCCGCATTCTAGAGCAAGAAATTCGTGAAGCTAAAGATGAGTTACGTAAGTCAGATCACGCAAGAACACAGATACTTGCAAAATGTAAACTAGCGCAACAGAAAGTTGATAACTTACAAGGCTCAATTGAGCAATATGAAGCCCACGCACGTAAAGCTATTGATAGCGATCGTCAGTTAGCATTAGATTGCGCTCAAAAAGTAAGTGATTTACGTGCCGAGCAAGAAGCAGAACAAAAATACCTTGATCAATTCAAGCTGTCTGAAAAGCAACTAGCATCTAATATAAATCAGGCTAAATCCAACCTGAAAAGACTAGAGCAACAGGTTGATATGGTAAAGGCAACTGAATCTGTTCAAAAAGCGCAAGTAGCGGTTTCATCTAGGCATTTAGGTGCAAACAGTAAAATGAAAACAGCTACAGAGTCATTATCTAGAATTCAAGAAAAGCAAAATTTAAGAAACGCAGAACTGCAAGCTGCAGAAGAATTAGCTAACGAAGAATCAAGTGATGACCTTTCTAAACGTTTAGCAGAAGCTGGAATATCAGGTGGAACAACCTCAGCAGATGATGAGCTTAACCGTATTTTGGGTAAGTAATTTATAACTATTTAGAACACTTGTTGATGTATAAATATGTTTCCAAAGCTACGTAGATTATTAGTTAAAGCTTTTTCTGAGATGCGCTGGTACAGCATTGTGCTAGCGCTTCTTTTTTATGGTGTAAGCAGTTGGGTTTTACTGTTCCTAGCAGATGAGCAAGCACTAACGAAACCTGTCGATTTTATTTATTGGTTGATGGTCACAGGTTCCACTGTGGGATACGGAGATTTTTCCCCTTCTACTGTGTCAGGTAAATATATTGTTTCATTTTACATTATCCCCCTAGGATTAAGTATATTTGGTTTGGTATTGGGACGTATCGCCGCATGGGTCTCAGAACAATGGCAAAAAGGAGCGAAAGGGTTGAAAAGCCTTCATGTAGATAATCATATATTGGTGCTTGGCTGGAATGGCCCAAGAACTATTCGGTTACTTGAGTTACTTATACGAGAGCGTGACTCTATAGAAGATGACCCTGCTATAGTGCTATGCGTTCGAGCAGATATAGTAAATCCCCTGCCCGACCAAATCGAGTTTGTTAAGGTAACCACTTTTAGTAACGATGCCGATATGGACAAGGCATGCATAGCAAATGCTAGTGTGGTGCTAATGGACAATCCTGAGGATGACCTAACCATGACGACAGCGCTATATTGCAGCCAACGTAACCCTAATGCACAAATGATTGCGTACTTTAATGACGAAAGTTTAGTTAACCTGCTACAAAAACACTGCCCTAACGTAGAATGTACACCAAGTGTTGCAGTAGAAATGTTAGCAAAGTCAGCATTTGACCCCGGCTCAAGTGTACTGCACCATGACTTGTTAGACGTGAACATGGGGCAAGCTCAATACTCTGTTAGCATTCCTGAAGACATTCGTCCGCTTCAAGTCAAAAACATATTTCAAGCGCTAAAGATAAATTATCAAGCGACCCTAATTGGCATGGCTAGAAAGAATGAAAAGTTAAATATTCAAGTTAATCCAGACCTAGATAACACCCTTTATCCCGGCGATAAAATTTATTACATTGCACATCAGCGAATTAACAAAATTCAATGGGAAAAATTTCTAGAGGCAGATAATGTTTAGTAAATTATTCCGAAAAAAAAGCATAGTAAAAACCACCCAAGCACCCGAGGTAATGGGGTTGTACCTAGGTGGCTCCTTCGAAATAGACCCACTAAAGCTAAGGCTACTTGAGCCTAACCTGATGATTGAAAAAGCTGCTACTCATCACTTTATTCAAGCTGTAGGAGAAGTTAATCTAGACACTGGTGGTAAAATTTTACGTTTTTACACTGATGACGATGCCTTCTTACAGGTTGTTTTAGATGGAGGTGATACCGAAAATCACATAACAGATGTGAAACTATGGTATTTCTACGACACAAAAACAATTGGTTCCGATAAGCAATGGAAAGAAACGATTGCATCAGGCATATCTATGCCTTCATTCACCTTGGCTGGGCAAACCTTTGAAAGAGTCTGGGATGCGGTAGGAACAGAATCCCCCCCAGTGGCCATGACAGAGAAAACCTACGAAGAAGACGGAGATACCAGTGAAACCGACCAGTTTGTTATGTTGTATGAAAGAGCAGCCACAAACGATGAAGTCGAAACACTACTAATTTGCGCAGAAGAGAAAGTAGTAAACAACAATTTAGATCGCTGTTTAGTTATCAGCACAGGCTTTAACATTGGGCAAGCAGACATTACTATCAATGGCTAACCAATAAAAATTAAACACTCCCAATACAGTTGGGATTTACTTTAATAAAAAGGATAAAAAATGGACGCAGTTTTAAACTCACTAGCAGGATTAAGTAACTTTGCATTGTATTTTGCTGTTTCAATTTTGTTGTTGTTTGTATTTAAAATTATTTATGCATTTGTAACACCCCACGATGAATGGGCATTAGTAAAAGTTCATAAAAATGAAGCCGCAGCTATAGGCTTTGGTGGTGCAATGATTGGTTTTAGTATCGCCCTAGCTGGGGCCGTAGCTAACTCAGAGTTTTTAATAGACTTTGTAATCTGGGGAGTTGTCGCCATCATTGCCCAGTCTTTAGCATTTGCCCTGTTACGTTTTACATTTATGCCTAAAATCGCAGACAGAATTGATAAAAATGAAGTGTCTGCTGGAACAATTTTAGCGGCGGTATCTATTTCTGTTGGGCTATTGAACGCCGCCTGCATGAGCTATTAGGAGAACTAGATGGAACCTAATAAAAGTAAACGTTCAAGTAATATAAACTTACAGAGCATGCGTAAAGGGTTTTGTGTCAAACCTTTAGCTTTAGGTATAGCCGCAATATTCCTATCTTCTTGCGGTGAGCAGCAAAAAGCCACTGTTTATACTGACGTAGATGACTGTACTAATGCCAACCCAGAAGCTGCTGAGCAATGTGAAGCTGCATATCAGCAAGCTATGCAAGAAGCTGAGCGTACCGGCCCAAAATACAACACTCAAAGTGATTGTGAGGCCGAGTTTGGTTACAACCAATGCAATTACGTGCAAAACAGTTCAGGCTCCTTCTTTATGCCATTCATGGCCGGCTATATGCTTAGCAACCTTTTGTCTCCAAGAGGTTACTATTCTCAACCCATGTTTACCTCCTATTCTCGATATTCACCTTATAGAAATCGATGGATGGGAGCAGATGGCCGTGATTTTGGTGATTACCGCCGCCGCACAATGAACGTAAATGAAAGCGTATTTAAACCTAAACCAACGGTTAATAAAACCATCAAGCGTGGCGGCTTTGGTAGCAGTGTACGAGCAAAATCAAGTTGGGGCAGTAGTTCTAAAAAAGGTGGTTGGGGTGGATAACCTCAATACGCAGCACTTAGTTAATTTAAATTTTAAGTAGCTTTGAAATGTTACGTATCGACATTAAAGAGAGGCTAAATTGGCGCCGAAAAGCAGAGGAGTTTGGGTTTAAGTTCCATACTATGCATGGTGAGCCCTACTGGGATGAATCTGCCTACTACCAATTTACCCTAAAGCAAATAGAGCAGGACCTAGAAGCCCCCACAGAAGAAATACACCAGATGTGTTTACATGTGGTTGATAAAGTCGTTAAAGATCAGGCCCTACTAGAAAAATTCCAGATACCTGAGTTATTTTGGGACCAAATACATGACTCATGGCAGCAAAAAGATCCATCTTTATATTCACGATTAGACTTTGCATATCAAGGTTGTGGCCCAGCAAAGCTATATGAAAACAATGCAGATACACCTACATCATTGTATGAATCAGGCTTTTGGCAATGGCTGTGGTTGCAAGAGCAAGTTGACGCTGGAAATATAGCTAAGCAAGCCGATCAGTTTAACTCCCTTCAAGAAAAACTAGTCAACAGATTAGCTGCTATTGCTTCCCATTACAAAATAGAACATATGCACTTTGCCTGTTGCCAAGACACTGAAGAAGACAGAGGAACGGTTCAATATTTACAAGATTGCGCAAAAGAGTCTGGCCTGTTAAGTGATTTTGTTTTCATTGAAGATATTGGCCTGGGTGATTGCGGCAGTTTTAGTGACCTCGAAGATACTAAGATCCAAACTCTATTTAAACTTTATCCTTGGGAGTTTATCCAAAGAGAAGAGTTTGGAGCAGTGGTTCAAGGGGCAAATGTAAACTGGCTAGAACCAATTTGGAAAACAGTACTATCCAATAAAGCACTAATGCCTATGTTATGGAAGTTGTTTCCTGATCATCCTAACTTACTGCCATCCTACTTTGAAAATGAATTACATCTGGCTACAGAGTCGAAACTAGTTAAAAAACCCATATACTCACGAGAAGGGGCAAATGTAAGTGTAATAGAAAATGGAAAAACAATCTTACAAGCTCTTGGACCTTATGGAGATGAAGGCTTTATTTATCAAGCATATGCAGGTTTACCGCAATTTTCTGATAATCACACTCTCATTGGCTCTTGGTTGGTAGACGATGAAGCAGCTGGTATTTCAGTGAGAGAAGACAAATCGGCCATAACTCAAGATATGTCTCGCTACCTTCCCCATATTATTTTGTGACAATTAGACATGATTTCGACTTTCATTTTCAGCGACAATAGCGGTACTTCTTCTTGGATTTGATTAGCATATGAAACTTACTTCTGGACAAATTACCACTTCACAACAAGTTAAAGTAATTTTTTGGCTTTTCGCAATCATAACAATTGTTGAGGTTATCAACCTTTTTACAGGCCGTATGTTAAATCAACTGGGAAACTTCCCCCGATACATACCTGGGTTAAAAGGAATATTACTGGGGCCATTTATTCACGGTAGCTTACAACATTACTTTTCTAATATTATTCCACTGTGTATTTTTAGTTATTTACTTTTGCAATATGGTTTAAAAAAGTACGCACTAGTCAGTTTATGGATAATATTGATTACTGGGGCATTAGTATGGTTATTCGGCCGCTCGTCAAGCCATATAGGTGCAAGTGGCGTCATTTATGGCTATTTTGGCTACCTAGTGTTAGCTGGACTTCTAAGTGGTAAAATTAAACTTATCTTGATCTCAATCGTAGTGGCGTTTTTCTATGGGGGGTTAATATGGGGAATACTGCCCACGACACCATATGTTTCATGGGAGTCACATTTGTTTGGTTTTCTATCTGGGCTCGCCGCCGCTAAGCTATGGCAGCATAAATGAATAAATTAGCATTTCAAAATGCCTAGCCCGATTTTGTTAACTTTTATATACTCCACAAAAGCAATTTATTGCACAATTTTAGGTAAAATATGACCCAGTCTAAACCCAAAAAACAACCAGGAATGCTAGGTAACTTAGCGTTCAATATTGTTATTCCAGTACTAATATTAACTAAGCTCAGTGGCGACGACTATTTAGGTCCAGCTTGGAGTATTGTCGCTGCGCTTATATTTCCTATTGGTTTTGGATTATGGGATCTCAAGCAATCAGGAAAAGTTAATCCTTTCTCAATTTTAGGAATTGTAAGTGTATTTCTAACCGGCGGTATTAGTCTATTAGAATTACCAGCAGAGTACATAGCCATCAAAGAAGCCACTATCCCTGCACTTATTGGACTTGCTGTTTTAATTACTCAAAAAACCAGCAAACCATTACTAAAAGTATTTGTACTTAATGAACAAATTGTGAATTGGGAAAACCTTACTACCTCATTAGAAAAATCAGGAAAAACAGAAGCTTTTGAGAAAAAGCTCGCCACCAGCTCATTTATAGTCGCGGGCTCGTTTTTCCTTTCATCAGCTTTAAATTATATTTTAGCAAAGGTAATCTTAGTCAGCCCTCCTGGTACAACAGCCTATACGGAAGAGCTCGGCAGAATGACTGCTTTAAGCTATCCGGTAATAGTGATCCCTAGTATGATTATGTTAATTGGGGCCCTTTGGTATATATTTGCACAGATTAAGAAACTAACAGGCGAAGACCTAGAACATTTTTTAGTTGAGCAATAGCCCTTCTGAGAATAGAAAAGCCAGCATTAGTGCTGGCTTTGGGGCGTGATCTTTTGTAGTTACTAAATAATAACTAGTTAAACAAGATGATTAATTCGCCTTAAGCAACTCAAAAATATTCTCAGCTATTTGAGTGTTATCCAAGTGACCTTTAAAGTGATTACTCCCTGGACCGATAGCCATAACAGGTACATCTACTCCCGTATGCCCACCTGTTGTCCAACCTGTTATTGAACGGTTATCTAATATTTTTGTGATTGCTTTATGAAATACTCGGGCATTATCAGACTCTATATCCACCAACTGCTTTCTTTCTTCATCAGTTAACTCTAAACCTAAATGATTAGCCGCCACTTGCGCTCTATCCTTAGCCGTAACTAACAGCTTTGAAATTTCCTCTGGTGAAGATTTTAAGTTTTTAAGTGGCGCAGGATCCCAATTATAAATACGATTAGCGCCAATTGTGAGCCCACCAGTGCTATGATCTGCCGTTATTACCATGAGTGTATCATCGCGACTTTTTACGTACGCTTCTAGCCATTCTAGTGTTAAAGCTAGGTCATGCATTTCAGCCATAGCTGCTGCCACATCATTAGCATGACCTGCCCAGTCAACCTGACTCCCTTCTACTAACAAAAAGAAACCTTTGTCGTTTTCTAACTGCTTAACTGCTGTTTTCGCTAATGCTCTTAAACGTTGCTTGCCTTCACTGTCCAACGCCCAAGGCAAACCCACATCAGCAAAAAGACCAAGTAGAGGTACTCCTGCCTTAACAGTATCAAGTTGTTCGTATTTATCTATATATTGGTAACCGGATTGTTCAAACTGCTGCACTAAGTTTCGGTCTTCACGAATAAAATACTTCCAACCACCGCCTAACATAACATCCAATACAAATTGATTGTTTATTTTATCATCAAAGTAACTATCAGCAATTTCATTATAATTTTGGCGACTTTCATTGTGAGCACTAAAACCTGCGGGGGTTGCGTGGTTAATTTGTGATGTGACAGCAACACCTGTTTTACGCCCTTGTTGTTTAGCCAGTTCTAATACAGTCTGTACTGACTGTTTATCTACATCAACACCGATTGCTCCATTGTAGGTTTTTACACCTGTTGATAGGGCTGTAGCACCTGCCGCCGAATCTGTTACATACCCAGTAGTTATATCTGGGTGAGTACTTGCCATTCCTACTAGTAAGCGATCAAATACTGTTTGCTCTACCTCTGGAGTTGAAGGGTCGTCAGCATACATTCTATAAGCGGATGTAAAGGCTGGTCCCATGCCATCTCCCACTACCATAATAATATTTTTTGGGGCTTCTGAGGCCAAAGCTGAGCTACACAAGCCCGCCATTAATAACGTAAATACTCGCTTCATCTTCTCTCCAATGATGAATTTAAAGGATGGAATTATACGACAGACGTGTAGATTAGTAATGTAAAATTAGATGAAACTATGATGACAAAAGACGGGCTTGATGCTTAGGTTTAGGTATTCAGAATTTCTCTCATTCTTTGCTGTACAACCTCTACTAACAAGTCTGGTTGAAACTTTGAAATAAAACGATTACATCCTACTTTTTTAACCATAGCTTCATTGAAACTCCCACTCAAAGAGGTGTTAAGAGCAATAAATAGATCGCTCATCCTAGGATCATTTCGAACTTCAGCGGTCAATCTATATCCATCCATTTCTGGCATTTCAGCATCTGTAAACATCATGACTATTTCATCAGTGACAGTTTTACCCTCATCTGCCCACTTTCGAAGTAAATTTAAAGCTTTTAAACCGTCATTTACTGCAATTATCTCTAAACCAAGTTGACTAAGGGTTTCTCTTATTTGCCAATGGGCGGTGGCAGAATCATCAACCACTAAAATTTTCTTTCCATTTAAGTGAGCAGATATTTCAGTATCCAGAACGTCATCAGAAATTGATGTGTCATATTCTACTATTTCAGCAAGTACCTTCTCCACATCAATTATCTCCACAAGCTCACTGCTATCATTTATTTGAATATCAGTAATTGCAGTAAGGTAGTTATTTTTACCAGCCACAGTAGGTGGAGGCTGAATATCACTCCATGAAGTATTAATAATATGCATTACTTTACCGATTAAAAAGCCTTGAACGCTTCTATTGTATTCAGTAATGATTACATTCTCGGGTTCATAATTATCAGAGGTTAATTTAATACCAATAGCAGCACGCAAATCGATAATAGGAATCGAGGCCCCTCTATAGTTTGTCACCCCTTTTAAGTTTTTATGGGCACCTGGTATTTGATTCATAAAAGGGACAGTAATCACTTCCCTTACTTTGAACACATTCAAAGCAAAAGTATGCCTAGTCCCCAATTTGAACAGCAATAGCTCCAACCTGTTTTCACCTACAAGCTGGGTTCTTTGGTCAATTGATGACATTAACTCTGACATAGATATTCTTTAATTAAACTGTCTAAACTCATATAACTATAACTACAAATCTAACGAAAACAAAATCTTATTGCTTAAATATCCTACTGCCCCTACCCCATGTTGATATTCTTCAACCTGAAAAGAATGAACTAGAATCATTTATATAAATGTCAAAGTCAGTACAATTCCAAGATTAAAGAATTTAGGCTCGAGGCCAGCATGAATATTTCAAAGGTAGACTTAAACTTACTTGTTTATCTGGACGTTTTACTGCGAGAAGGAAGTGTTACTAAAGCAGCTAACCAATTAAGTATCAGTCAACCTGCCATGAGCAATGGTTTACGAAGATTAAGAGAGCTATTCAAAGACCCCCTATTAATTCGAACCAGTGGAGGGATGACCCCCACAAAACGGGCGATTGACCTACAACCTATCATTCGAGATGTACTATCAAAACTAGAAACAACCATTAAGCCAGAGGTTGACTTTGACCCGCTTCAAAGCAGTAGAACCTTTAGGATCATGGCAAGTGATTACGCGGAGTCAACATTATTAATGGAAGTTATTAGAAGGCTAACGGAAGAAGCACCTAACGTAACCTTAGATCTAATAACACCAAGTGATGTTACCTTCCATGATGTGGAGCATGGCAAAGTAGACATGGCAATTAATCGCTTTGATGAACTTCCTTTATCTTTTCACCAAAAAGTCATCTGGTCCGACTCATTCTGCTGCGTGTTAAACAGTCATAATCCAATAGTGGATAATTTTACCTTAGATAGTTACTTGTCCAGCAAACACATCTGGGTAAGTAAAACAGGGTTTGGAATTGGTGTAGGGATAGATCCTACTGAAGTACAAAAGCTAGGTTGGGTAGATGCTGAATTAACTAAAATAAATAAGCAGCGTAATATTCGGGTGTTTACTAGGCACTATCACGTAGCTTTGCAATTAGCGAAAGCACAGAACTTAATTGCAACCTTACCCAGTGAGGCAGCCAAACTCTATATTCATGACCCCGAAGTGGTTATGCTAGAGCCGCCTTTTAAAATCCCACCTATCACGTTAAAGATGGCTTGGAGCCCTTTACTACAGCACGATGCGGGTCATATCTGGCTAAGACGCTTAATAATAGAAGTAGGTTCTGAACTTTGTCCTCCTTAACTAATTTAGCTCTTCGCTAGACTGCGTTCATATCTGCACTTAGCACTACATTTTAAAAATGTTAAGGCTGATCAATTTCTTTAGTGAAGATATGTTTCCCGAACAGAAGCTTTGTCAAAGATATACACCCTTTGCTAACCAGATGATAAGTCAGTATGTGCAATGGCATTTTTTGAAAATGGCCTCTAATTAAAACCATAAATTCTGCAGTTGAAAAATAAGCTTGTCTGCAACTTGGATGACTTGGCTTGAGAGCTCTCATATACATGAAATCTAAAATCCTAATATTCCACGGACAAAAACGAGCAAGGCTATCGGTTACGTGATTAGGTATGGGAGTATTTACTATTTTTTGAGTATACCGACAAGCTAAGTAAAGCTCTAAACAAAACCCGGTTTCTTCGGCTAAACTGATGAGCGTTTCCCAAAATTTATTATTGTTGTTGGTCGTGACTAATGTATGTATGTCGATGATATCTCGGTAGCCTTTCTTAACCTCTTCATTAAAAAACAGGTGAATAATGCTATGCAAGGTCATTGCCTCAAAAGACAATATCTGCAGACCGTTCTCTAGCACCTTGCTATTTTTGGCAAACTTAGCAGCATCAACCTGCCTACCAGAAATAATTGGTACTATATTATGGTGAATGTCTACAATTGAACCCCGCTTCCCATGCCTCAGAGGGGGAATTTCATGAGCCCACTTCCTGTAGTATTTTTCATCGTGTTCCGTTAATTCCTCTGGCAACCAACCAGCCAAACAAAGCCTTTTCTCAATCCTATCTATTGAAGCTTTGTCAGCCAAAATATCTATATCATTATAAATACGACTTTCTCCTACAGGAGCCCCAGATAAACTATAACCTGCACCCTTGAGGAAAATTAGATACTCTTGTTTACCTTGCAAATATTTTTGTAACTCGTACGCTTCGAAGAGCACTTGCTTTTTGTGATTTTCCGCCAGCAGTTTTGCATTCAAAAAATGTCTTTGGGTTTGACTTGGTATTTTTTCAAAAATACCTGCCCGCTTGAAAATATAATAATAGCAAGCAAGCAACTGCTGATGGCGCAATACTAATACTAAGCTCTGCCACTGATTAGCATTAAGACTTAAAGCTGCCTCGGGGGTAATGAATACATCACAAACTTCATCAGAAGTTAAATTAGACACGAGCGATAACTTCCTCATCTAAAAATTCTGCTACTTGAGATAAATCACTATGAAAAATTTCAAACGTTTGAACATTATCAATTAAATTAGTTAACGTACTAAATGCGGTTTCCCGTAAAATACTGTAATTAAAAGCGTTTTCAACCAGCTGCATAAAGGCCTGTGTTTTATCTAACTGATATATCTGTAAATCTTGTTCAGCTCGAAAGTTTGGAAACACAACAGCTACCAACTCAGCGTTAGTAGTATGACTCTCCCAGCTAAGTTCAGGAGGAGAAAGATGTATTACATCGCCTTTGTGGGTATCTTTAGCAATATTTGAAAACTTACCATCTGGAAATAGGCTTTTAGCTAAATCAATTGATTGATTTTTCAAGCAAATTGGACGAACAAAAGGGACAACAGTTTTAGAGTTTGGAATAATTAAGGCCATTTCATCAGATAACAGCCTCCAGCCATTGTGACTCAAATACGCAGTTAACGTACTCTTGCCAGACCCTGGTGGCGCTGGAAATAAAATAGCCTTATTACCTTTCGCTAAAACGGCAGAATGGATTATAACATGTTGGACTTCATTGCCGGCTATTGTCCAATTCATGCCCCACTCTAAAAAAGCATAAGCCTTTTTAAAGTCTAAGGGTTTAAATGGCTCATGCTGGTCACAAAAAAATCGTGCTTGAGGACGAATAAAAGAACGAAAGCCACCAGATTTATCAATAGAAAGTTCATAGTCAGGAATAAAGTGAGGCTCGAAATGCTTAAATCGATTTCCATAGATGGTCGTTAAGTTTGCAACCACTCCCGACAAGTTAGTTTTTATGGAAAAAGAAAACGGGAATAAATCTAAAAAGTAGTTATTCAACATAGGATTCTTTGATTGTACTTGGCTTTAAGAAACCTTTTTGGACTAAGGTTGATAAGGCAGCTAGATTTTCAATGTCACTGCGCTGTTCTGAACAAATAAACTCAATGAGATTTGCTTCGGTTAATTTAACACTTAAAGTCTCGCCTGAATCGCTATTAAAAAATACACATCCAGAAGAATCAATAAAGGAGTGTAAAAACACTCCTTTTTCTAAAAAATCAATCAAACTTTATCCAGATTAAAGTTACTTTAGTTGACTTTAACAAGCTCCTCCTGAGCTGTACATAATAATTGTATCATTTAGCAACTTACCAACACCTGCTGGATCTTCTGAGGCTGATGTATATAAGTAATTTGCAAATGCTGCTTCACTCCCATGTTGTTCAATTGCAGGATAAAAAATGCCATTATATCCATGGTTTACAGCATTCAAATACATTAATACAAGCCCAATATTGACACTATTAACGCCCTTCTTGTGCCTATTGGTTGTAGTTAATATTTCTTTAAAAGTTAAATCTCCGTTGGTGCGAAGAGCTCCATTGTCATTCCACGGGATACCACCAAAAACACTTTCAAAAGAAACCTTTTTGTAATCACTAGCATTGAATTTACTAGAAAGTACAGTACAAACACCTGCTTGCGCATCTGAACCATGCCCAGAAGCTACAATAGAACCAGCAATCCCGGCCCAAGCAGAGCGGGCTGGTATTGAGGCTATCACAGCCCCTGCAGTGGCTCTTTTCAAAAATACGCGACGCTGCTTACTATCTTTAGAAACCGAAGAAACTATTCCATTTGGATTATCTAGACTCACAACAATTCCTTAATTTAAATTCTTTACTGAGCATAAAAAAGCAATTACTAGGCCAATTTGCAAGTAATTGATTTTTATAAATAAATTAAAAATCAACTCTAATACATGTAAAGAATAATGACACACGACTACATAGGAGATCTAGTTTACATCTAGACCTTTACTTACCGCAAGTTCCAATAGGTATTTTATGGGTATGGCGTAACTAATACCTGACGGCTTTTCAAGCACAGCTTCTTTTGACTCTTTTATAAAGACTTTGTTAAGTATCCCCAATACTTCCCCTGAATCCACATCATATATTGGACTACCACTGTTTCCGGGATAAGCAGTTATATCAAGTTGATAAATTAAAAACTGCTCATCCAATCTTTTGAGAATTCTTGTAGATAACACTTGAGAATTTACACTAGGAATTACATCGGGTGTTGTTGCGGCAATCATTCCTTTATGAGTTGCGGGATATAAACCTAACACTGCCCCAATTGGGAACCCAGTAAGCAAAATCTCTGTACCATCGGGAGCATATTTTTCATCAGCTAAGGCTATAGGTGTTAGAGGTTTAGGTAACTTTAGAATTGCTAAATCATGTGCCGGATCAGTGGCGACTACCTCAACTTTATAAATATTGGGTTTTCTTCCTATCCCTGAAAACACAATAAGATGCTGGACTTTTGTGGGATCTAACTCAATCGAAACAACATGATAATTAGTAGCAACAAGAGAACCGTCACCAAAAACAAAACCACTCCCCATCAATTTATGGGGCTGCACTCCCAATGGGTCATATAAACCAACCCCAACAATTGATGGTTTAACTTTAGTTACCAGTTCGCTGATTTCACCACTAACAACTTTACATGAAAAAACAACCGCAATTAATGTGACAATAAAATTCAATAAATATTTTTGATTTTTCATAATTTTCCATGCTGCTATCTGCAAGTATCTGAGTATAATCACAAATTACTCTATTCCAATCCATTTAAATTGTTAAGTTTAAAGGTTTTAAAGATATTAACTAAAATATAAGGTAATAAATATGAAAATTCTGGTCACCGGCGTTGCTGGGTTTATTGGGTATCATGTTACAAAATACTTACTAAGCCGTGGTGATCTAGTTGTCGGTATTGATAACTTGAATGACTACTATGATGTTGCTCTCAAAGAAGGGCGATTAAAAGAGCTAAGTAATCATAATGCATCTGAAAATTTTACATTTATAAAAATGGACTTAGCAGATAGAGAAAATATAGAAAACTTGTTCAAAACTAGTCACTTCGAAAAGGTAGTACATTTAGCAGCACAGGCTGGTGTTAGATATTCAATAGAAAACCCCCATGCCTATGTTGATAGTAACTTAATTGGGTTTATGAATATCTTAGAAGGGTGTCGGCACTTTAATATCAAGCACCTAGTTTACGCATCATCAAGCTCAGTTTATGGTGCGAATGAAACTATCCCATTCAAAGAATCAGATAATGTAGATCACCCTGTTTCCCTGTACGCTGCCACTAAAAAAGCAAATGAAGCCATCGCTCACTCCTATAGTCATCTATATAACTTACCCACAACAGGCTTACGATTTTTTACTGTATACGGTCCATGGGGCAGACCTGATATGGCTTTATTTAAGTTTACTAAAGCGATTTTAAAAGAAGAAACGATAAAGGTCTTCAACTATGGTAACCATCGCCGAGATTTTACTTATATTGACGACATAGTTACCGGAATAATACTAAGCCTAGATAATATAGCCCAAGCCAACACCCAATGGACGGGCGCCAAGCCGGATCCTAGTTCTAGTAAAGCACCTTGGAAAATATATAATATTGGCGCCCACAAACCGGTGAACCTATTAGCTTTCATTGAAACACTAGAAAATGCACTGAATAAAGAAGCACACAAAGAGATGCTGCCGTTACAAGCTGGAGACGTACCAGATACCTATGCTGATGTAAATGCTCTGGCTGAAGACGTTGGGTATCAACCTAAAACAGACCTAACAACAGGAATTGGAGAGTTTGTGAAATGGTATAAAGTCTTTTATGAAATACTGTAAAGTTAAGGAATCGCAACACTTCCTATGTTAGAAGATATAGCAAGATCTCTCAGCTCCCCTTTAGTTCATTCAGCGCTACTATTTATATTGCTAAGGCTTGCTTATTTAAGCTCTAAAAGTAAATTGTTATCATTCTTTTCATTCTTACCTATAAGTTGGCTTTTACTTTGCTCGATGACTTATCCAAGTGTTTTATTAATCAAGCATTTAGAAGATCCATACCCCACAGTCAAAATTGAATCTAAAGCTTGGCAACAAACAGATGCAATCGTTATCTTAGCCTGTAACTACTTTGAAGATAATGAGTTACCTTTTGTCTCAAGATGGCCAAATTGCTCTATGCAAAGAAACCACCATGCCGCACGAATGTATCACTTAGTAAACAAACCTATCTACCTAGCCGGCGACATTTTAGGTAAAAAAGATGTCAACTCACAAGCAGTACATAATCGGGAATTCTTAACGAATATGGGGGTAAACTCCCATGACATATTTATCAATGCCAAAGGGAGGAATACTGAAACCGAAGTCGCTGCACTAGCCGAAATGCTCGATGGAAAATATATCTCTTTAGTTACTTCTGCAAGCCACTTAACCCGCGCACTCACATACTTCGAAGACTACAATATTAAGGTGCTTCCTATACCAGTTGAACACTTGAGTCGTAAAAAAGTCGAGCCAGTACTAGGCTTACCCAATGCGTTTAGTTTATATAGGAGTGAAAGAGCCCTACATGAATACTTAGGGTTAATTTACCAAAACCACCTGCGTTAAACACATTAAAAACATGCTAAATAAGTGAGTACCAAATTACAGGTATTATTCTAACTTAACCATCTTTTAGACATTCTATCATTGTTATTTAGAATGATAAGTCAAATAAAAAAACAACTCTATTCCTCTTCAAAAGAAAGAATTTTAGATGTATCCAACCTATTTGTTTTTGAATTATTTGGCAAGTCTCCACTAGGCTTGCCTATTCTTAAAATCCACTGTATTTCTCTCGTTTCTACACTTAAAAGTTTACGATATTTAGCCACATCAGATTGAAGATAAGGTGCTTTTATCCCTGTGGCGCTGAATATATTAAGCTTTGGTTTAATATCAGAGTTAAGGATCTCTGTACTTAAGGTAGAAGGCTGAAAAGCATAACCTAAATTGGTTAGGTTAAGTAAAACATTAAACATTTCACTAGAAGCATTAACTTTCTCTTCCAAACTCATTCCAGCTTGTACAGAAAATACAAGTGCACTTTGACTAGAAACCCACAGTTTTTTCTGAGCAAACTTCATCATCAATCTAGCGCCGATAAACTTCAATAAATCAAAAAACACATGATGAAATTGTATTAATTTTATGGGAAATACTTCTGCTTTGCTTAAGCCTAAATTCCTCCATGGCAAACCAGTTTCTGACTTCGTATCAAAGGCAACACTATTCATGATATCAAGTCCTAACCCCTTAGACTGCCAAACTGTACAATCACAATTAGATAAAAAATTAAGTAGGTCCTGGGGAATATTTTTAATAAGTTTACATTGACTCAACTGCAAATTGTTATTTAACAAAGTTTCATCCGCACTAATAAAGCTTGCGGGTAAGTATGGCCGTCTATCTACAGCCCGTTTAGTTAAGGCCTGATATAAACTCTTTGTCGCTAGCTTGCTTTGATTACCACTTTTAATAACCTTAAGCGCTATGACAGATTCTTGGCTTGTGAAAGGCGAAAAATTTGCAAGGTTAAATTCTACATCCGAACTAAAACTATGCTCCTCTAAAGAAACAAGTATATAGGTAAGTAGACTCCCCAAAGTTATGGCAATAGTATAATCGTCATATACAAGTGCATGCTTCGCTTTATCAGCTAAATAATCAACATGAAATGTTTGTGTAGAAAGATTAAATCTAAATCTAAAAGGCTGGCAGTTATCCCCACTCATATAATACTTTGCAGTGTCAATTATTTTTACGGCTAACTCTTTATCCATCATACTACTTACTCAACACGATTCTTTTAGCAATATTAAATTTTATCTTTTGAATTAAACCTCTATTACCAAAAGGGCACCAAGTTTTTACTAGCTTATTCTTATATGCATCAAAGTGAAAACCATGAGGAGCAGAGATTAAGTCTCCTCGATTCAATAATATCTTTAGAACATATGTTCCCGCTACACCAGCACAAAAGTCTACTGACATGGGTGTAGATGGCCCTTTTCGAGCGTTAAAATCAGCTCGACTTTCGTCTACTAAATATGAGCGCTGCAACATACTTGGAGATAAACCAATTAAAAACTGTATGAACTGCTCATTTTCAGTTTTTGCATCGTTAAATCTAAAATATTCCTCATAGGTCATTTTTCCTGGCTCAAAGTATAAAAATGCCACCCCCATACCTAATGGAGCAGCAGTTAAAATGGGAATGTTTTTTTGTTGGCATTTGGAATAAACCAATTTTCTAGCTTCAAGTGCGAAGAAGTCCAGACTATCCACATAGACATCAACACCTTCTAAAAACTCATCTACATTTTCTTCATTGACACCTTTAAGAAACGTTTTTATTTGACTCTCTGGGTTTATATCTAAAGCCATTCGCTCCATAACCAAACACTTTGGTTGGTCAAGGGTAGACATAAATGCCCCTGCCTGACGGTTAAAATTATGAACCTCAAACTCATCAAAATCTGAAATATTGAAATTAGCAATCCCTAATCTAGACAGTGTCAATAGATGTACGCCACCTACACCGCCACACCCTGCGATTGCGACTTTTTTGCTTCTCAATATTTGTTGTTCAGCTTCTGTGACCCACCCAATATTTCTAGAGAATGCTTTTTCATAATTAAAGTCCGACATCAGTACCTCTTTAAAACACTTTTTTCATAAAAAAATTATGTTCAACAATGAATTATTCTTTATGCTTAAGAGACTTTCGGATCTCTTTAAGCATTACTTGAAAGCCAGGAGTTAAGCTCTCCATTAGCAAGGAAGGGTTGATATAATATGGCGCTCTTTTACCATGATAATCGACAGTCGGGCCTATTTTTTCAAACTTAATTCCAATAAACCCCATACTTCTAGCAAGGCGAGGTTCCATCATGACAAAGGTATGCTTAATGTTATTTTCTAACACAATAGAAGCCGCTGATAAATATAGACCAACCGCGATAAATGGGAAACAACGTAACTCATTCTCCGAGTAAATCTCTTTATTAATAACGGCAGTTGCAGCACCTTCGAATTTATCCGTGTGTCTTTTTCGAAAGCCTTTTGGTACTGCTAGCCTAGAAATTTCACAAATCTCATAGGGAGCGAAATCAGCTGGATTAATTTTATCTTTTGCAATTGAATCAGCACAATATGTCTGCAATGGAAGGCTATGTTTTGCTGTTTCCGGCCTAACAACTCTTACAGTACCAGCAAACTGTAATGATGGAATATGCTGTATAAGGCAATGGGTAGAGTAATTATCAAATTCATCACGTTCAAAACCATTGTCTGACGTATTTAAAAAACCCAACTCTTCACAATAAACATCGTGTCTTATTTTAAATGACTCTTTTGATAACTCGGGAGTCTCGGCTACTAACGGGTGCAGATATTTAGAAAAATGACGTGCTACTGTTTTAACTTCTCGATTAATTCCAAAATCTATTACCCTCTTAATAATTGGACCAATGACTGGTTTTTCAGTGTACTTTTTAAGTTTCTTCACATTTAACAATCCGTGACTTTCAAATCAACAACGAATACTTTAAAACCTCAATATACAATGTTTCTAAAGGTAGTAGTTCAGTATTCCATAACACCTAATATTGAACTAGTTACATAGGTGTCACGATCTAAAAATAATTTAAGCTTACATCATTACATAATGAGCATTATGGGACCAACTTTTTAAATCAGGTAAATAAGTTTCAAACATCTGTACTCCATCAGTGGCTGGTGGGGGCAAAAAGCTTTGATATTTATTTGGATCCTAGATTAGTGAATTGAGAATAACAACTTATAATACAGATATAAAAAAAACGCTATTTGCGTAATGCCGATCAGTTAAGCAAAATAACTTGACGCTCAGCGTAATGAGATCAAAATCTTGTGATCATGGTCACAGGATTTTTTTTATGTCTCTCGTCTCAGTTTTAGAATCAACATTATCCGAATTATCTGAACTTACCTCACTCGATAAGCTTCAAGGGTTACTCCACCCAGAGCTGCTAGAGCAAGCCTTCGAACATGCAGGAGTGATCACTGTACGCAGACGTCGTTGACCGCTGGATGCAGTGATATGGTCTGTCATCGGCATGAGCCTATTCCGTCACGCGTCAGTGTGGGATATTGCTAGCAAACTGGACATTTCATTGCCCGGTAAACATAAGTTAATCGCACCCAGAGCCTTGGTACAAGCGCATCAGCGACTTGGGTTTGGAGCGGTTTAAAAAACATTTGAATTACAAGCATCTAGAGCATTTGGCTCCTATGCAATCGAACAATGGAATGGGCTAAATCTTCTCGCTGCAGATGGCGTGGTATATCGAACTGAGGATACCCCTGAAAACTTCACTGCATTTGGTTGTGATAGAAATAATCACAGCCTGAGTCCTTACCCGTAGGTACGAATATGCTGTCTGGTGGAGGTATCCAGTCATTCATTAACACTGTTTAATAGAGGTTATTACTCTGTTGGATTACTTCATCAGTGGCAGCAAGCTGGTGAGAGTACGCATTGGATGCTCCCCGATACGATAGAAGCGCGGTTAACGACATACTACCTATCGAGTACTGAGTTCATTAACCGAAGTCTATGCAGAGCGCTGGGAAATTGAACTGGGCTTCAGAGAGATGAAACAAAGCTTACTGCACGCAAATTATACATTAAGAAGTAAGAAACCTGACATGGTTGGTCAAGAATTATGGGGGCTGCTGCTTGCTTATAATCTTGTTCGTATAGCCATTCTTGATGCGACTAAAGAGCTGGACATCACACCAATACGACTGAGTTTCTCTCACTGCGCCCGACATTTCATGGCATTCTTAACCACTATTCCCATACGAAGCGCAAACAAATTACCGTTGCACAATCAAGAACTACTTGGCACGTTAAAACTATTTATTTTACCCGACAAGGCAGTACCCAAGAGCGGTAAGAAGAAAATCTAAGAAGTATCTATACAAAAAAAATGCCAGTCAGTTGTTGACTGACTGGCATTACGCTATTTGCGATTTTTGATCATTTAATTAAATTAATAATTAAACTAATTTTCTACGGCGTAACCCAAGACCAACAAGACCCAAACCTAAAATAGCTAAGGCAGAAGGCTCTGGAACAACACCAACTTCAGACAAAATAAAATCAGTACTACCATTTAATGAATCAACAACGGCAGTAACTCTAGATATTTGGCTTAGATCAACACCACCGAACAATGACAACGATACCAATTCTGTATAGTTTACTGGGAAAGTAACAAAATCCGTATTAACCACTTCAGGAATAGTTACCGATGCAGTTGATGTTACATCATTTATATCAGTTAAAGAAATATCTACAGTAAAACCAGCATCTGCACTAACAATATCGAAATAGAAGTCACTACCAGCAGTAGCAAGGTCTAAAATTCCAGTATTATCGCCAGCGTCATATGTAGTGTCTCCGTTTACATCTACAAAGTAGTCAATGGATAAAACAGAATTAACACCAGAGTCTTCACTATAATTAAGATACCCGTCGTTAAACAACAAACTACTAGAAGTAGTATTGACGCTATCTGAAGGAGGTCCACTTTGCCAGGTTAAAGTATAAAATACATCCGCACCTGCATCCGAAACTTCTTGATCACTGTCAGTTTGCGTTACATTGGTTACTTCTAGCTCTACGCCTGGAGCCGGATAATTAAATGAATCCAATACAAAATTAGCTTGAGCCGGCATTACAGCAGCAAGCGTTAAAGCAGAAGCCATAATAGCTTTTTTAAATTTCAACATAGTTTTAATCCTTCAATTAAATTTTATAACACATCTTAGTTGCCTCAAAAAATAATATGCACAGGACATGCCAACAAACAAAAAACCTTACAAATCAACAACTAGTTACAACCTCAAACTCAACACCAAACAAGAATGTAAATATTACTGACACAAAAAAGTAATAATAGTTGGTGTTTCTTCTGTCCCAAACCTAATGAAGTGACTTACGTAACTCTTTAGATTTTAGTGAGTACTCCTCTGCTTTTACCTCATACCCCAATTTAAATAACACCTGTGAATATGTTTCCAACACACTAGGAGAATCAGGAGCTAGAACTACAGCCTTCTCAGCATATGACAAAGCCCCTTGATAATCAGACTCTAAAAATAATAAATATGCTAAGTTGTTAAGAGCGTTAATATTCTCAGACTCAACTTCTATAACATGTAAATACGATGATTTAGCTAAATCTAAATTCTCACTTAAAATTGCCAACTCCGCAATTTGCAACTCAGTGACAAGAGCTCTACCTGTCTGATTTCCATGGTTTAATAAAAACTTTAATGCATCAGTATATCTTTTATCATCCCTTAGAGCTTTAGCATACAAACTTGCATTATAATCACTTGGATACGCATCATAGTACTCTTTCAACTTAGGGATGGCCCCTGCATAATCTCCCTCTAAAGCCATTAGCTGACCTTTAAACCCATGACCTGTTGCACTGTTTTGAGTATCCAGAGGTAAATTAGCAAACGCTTTATTACCTTGAACTACTTCTCCTAGCTTTATATAAAAATAAACTGCAAGTATGCTAAAGCGCTTATCATCTGGAAATTTCTGTTTGGCTTCACTTATGACAGTTAACGCCTCTGTGTTATTTCCTAACATATCATTTAACGTAATCATCTTCAGATATACATTTTTATCATCAGGCTGGGCTGCATGCCATTTACCTAAAATTTTATTCAGATTTTCTAGTTCTTCTAGTTTGTAATAAACGTTTGCTAATAAATTCCATAACAAGCTTGAGGTATTTTCGTCAGTGTCATCCAAAGTAAACACACTAATAAATTTGTCAAATTGACTATCCGTATACAAGGCAGAGGCATAAAGTAATTTAATCCCAATGTTAGTTGAAGCTCTTGAAAATGCCTCTTCAATACGTGCTAAACCTTTGCTGGAATCACCTAATCTTTTGTTGATAAGAAAATATTTTTTTAAAGCTATTACATTTTCTGTATGAACTTCTAAAACATTTAATAAATAACTCTCAGCATTCTTAAAACGACCTTTATTGACATTCATATCTGCAAAATAGAAGTTTGCTTCTGGATTAGCTGGAGCAATATTCAATACTTTGTTATAAAGCAATTCAACATTAGCTATATTACTTAAACCAAGCTCTGCTTTAGCGGCTAAGGTATAGCCCTTGATATCATTAGGCTCTTTACTAATCCAGACGTTTGCTAACTCCAGAGCCTTAGTAAACATTCCTGCATCAAGATAAGCTTTGGCTAGAGCATTCTTACCAGCCTCACTGCTTGAGTCTAACTCTAATGCGCTTTCTAAACTATCTATCCCTTCTAAGTTATCTAACGTGAGCTCCAGTATTCCTTTTTGAATCAAATTTAGTGGATTGGTATAATCCAGTCTATTAGCTACAACAGCCAATTTTTTAGCCGCTTCATTTTTACCTTGCCTTAAAAGTTGAGACGATGCGGAAGATAACAGTAATACATCATCCTCAGTTAAACCATCAAAGTCAGATAAGGCATCGCCTGCTTGTTCGTTAAGACCTAATTTTAATTGGATAATAATCAGTAACTTTCGAATAGGGCTATCGTCTGACAATTGGCCTTTTATCGCAGAGATATGGTCATAGGCTTGCTCGTAATTTTTTAGCCTGAAAGCACTAAGCCCAGCAATAACTCTGTTTGGTACAGAAGACAAATTATTTTGAATCGCTTTTTCGATAAACAATTTAGCATTTTCAAAATCATCAGCTTGATAACGAATAATCCCTTTTAACTGGTTAACAAACGGTTGGTCTGGATTCGACTTGAGTAATTGGTCCACTTCTTTTTCCGCAATATCAAATTGATTATTTTTTATATAAGCATTCGCTAAAAACATTCTAGATTGAATATTTTGCGGTAAAAGCTCTTTGTATTTTTCATAACTTGCCACTGCTGCTTTACTATTATTTAGTAAAGTGGATAGCTGACCTTTCAACAAATAAGCATCAGACAAGGTGGGCTCAATTGCGATTACTTGATCAATTTTCTGTAATGAAGCTTCCACCTGTTTATTACTAAGGTCAACATAAGCGTTACCCAATTGACTATAAATAGAATCACTGGATATTTCATTAGCACCTCTAATGGCTTCTTTAGCTTTATACTCTTCGCCTAACTGAAAGTGTGCAAGAGCTTTGTATACTAATAATGAAGTCATGACCTCTGCAGAAAGACCTCTAGCCCTTTCTACTAAATCAATTATTTCTTTTTGCCTAAACTGTAAACTATACACCTTGACCAGTAACGGCAATACTTCATTAGCTTCGTACCCTAGATCCAGTGCTAATTTCAGTTCTTTCTCTGCGCTTAGGCTGCTTCCTTGCGAAGCATAAATTTCCCCTAACATAAACCTTGATTCTGCTATGTTAGGATTAACTCGAATAGCATTTTTCAACTCAACTATGGCAGCAGATATATTTTCTTTCGCTATATTTTCTTTTGCGAGCTCGATATATTCTTCTGAAGTTTTTTCAGTACACCCTGAAGCAACTATCATAAAAAACCATAAAAATGCCACACGAAATTTCAACATCACTTTTCCTATTTCCTATTCCAAACTATTTATATACTAACGCCAGCTGTGTAAATAATACTAATGCTTTGTTACTAACGGTTATCAGTATCAGAGATATCAGCTTATTTAAATCAATACTCAGCTATATAAAACTATCCCTGTAAAAGGTTGCGAAACACTAACTCTACAGTAGGCTAGAGTTCTTAGAAGCTGACTTTATCTAAATTTTTAAAAGGATGGAGTCTATTCAAAATAAAGTATATACATCTAATTAGTTTGTATTTTTATGTTCCATGTAGTTTTTCTTTTCTATGTGATTTCTGTCTAGTTTCGGTTAGCCTTAATATCATTAACCAACTTCACGTTATTGGAACCAAGCCTTGTCAGAAATAGAAAAGGAACTTATGTCTCAATTACCATTTACGACTAACTGTTATTTTCTGAAAGAAAATCAATTAGAACAATTGTCGCATAAATGGCTAGCACTAGAAGCACAAAGCAACTCCTCTATATTTGTCACATGGTTTTGGATTAAGCAGTGGTTAGCTAATAAAGACCTTTCTAACAACAACTGCATTTGTATCGAAGTAACAGCTGGTGAGAATATTGTTGGTTTGGCATTATTTGGGATCAAACGTAAACGTGTATTTTGGGGACTCAATTTCAACCAATACTTTTTACACAAGAGCGGCAATATAAAAGAAGACCAAACTTGGATTGAGCAAAACACATTTTTAGTACATAAAGAATATGCGCAACAATCCACTAAACAGATATGTCTTGCTCTTGAGAATATACCCACGATAGATGACATAAAGATAGGTATGAGCTCACCTAGCTTTATTAATGAACTAGAGATTTCAGGGTTTAAGCAAAGAAAAGAGTTATCTTCCACTGGCTATATGGTCAACTTATCCGGATTACAAACACTCGAAGATTATTTAGCGTCCTTATCTAGAAATACCCGCTCTCATATTAAGCGCTCTTTGAAATTGTTAGACGAAGGTAATTCATTGAAGTTAGTATTAGCTTCCGATACCACAGAGAAAGAAAAAACACTTGGTGATATCGCTGAATTACACCGGAAAAGATGGCGCTCTACCATCTACGGTAGCGGTTTTGATAATCCAGTATTCTATAAATTTCATCGAAATTTAATTAAGCAAGACACAAGTGGCACGCAGTGTAGGTTATATACTTTGTTTCATAATTCAGAGGCTCTTGGGCATGTGTATTTGTTAACTAATGGAAAAACCTGGACATTTTACCTCTCAGCTATAAATTTCGATAAAGATAATAGAATTAAAGTAGGATTAGTGATCCACACCCTTATCATTGAACAAGCAATAAAACTTGACGTTACAACCTATGACTTTTTAGCAGGAGAAGCCCAATACAAAAGCTCACTATCTAACTCCCCACCTTACGAGCAGCATATCTATTGTTTTTATCGTCAAAAGCCTTTGTTGTTAATTAGAGAGCAACTAAGAAAATGGAAACATATGATCTTTGGGGGAATATATACAAGCTTGCGGACAAAATTAAATGGCTAATATACATCAAATCCAACTGCCAATTACTCATAACGAAGACACACATAGTGAAAAGGAGCGTTATTGTGAGGTTTCAATTCCCTTACCTGAGTCTTTAGTCTTTAATATTGAACAATTATCGCTAAACCTAAACTCACAAAATGATAATGACAGTGAAGTAGATACCATCGATGGCATTTGCCAAATTATCTCCTACTGGCCTGATGGCAGTATTAAATGGCTTAAAATAACTTACCTGGCACACTATAAAGCCAATATTTATTTAGGTATATCTAAGGAGCAATCAGATAACAACTACACGTCTAATAATGAACCCGAAGCCTGTATCGTTATTACTGACGATTATCAATACAAAGCAGATGCGAAAACCCTATCAATTAATCTAATTGAGAACCACATTGATTTATTGAATCACAACGAAGAATCAATCTTATCTTTTACCGCTAAAGATTTAAAATTAACAGATCTCAACGGAGTGCCAATACAGGCTAAGTTTCGCCACGCCAAATTAATTGAGCGCAGCAACTTAAAACCTGATAGTGATTCGTCTGTATATCTGATGATTGAAGGAGTGTTTATAGATACGTTAGTGAGTTTCAAACTTAATATAGATTGGTTAATACCACTAAATTTACTTACCTGTTCGGTTCAAATCCACAACACTAACAGGGCTATACACACAGATGGAAAATGGGATTTAGGAGACCCAGGGTCTTTTAACTTCAAGAGCCTAATTTTAGATGTACATACCAACCCCACGGTAAGTCACCCCAGCCATAGCTTAACTAACATTGAAGATAATCTTAGTTACATAGGGGATAGTTTATTCTGCGAACAATTTTCAAGTGGTGGTGTTAATTGGCAAAGCCCAGTTCATGTAAATAAAGATAATAAAGTAGTCATGCTGAAGAATGGTTATGAACTTTCTGTTGACGGGACAAAGCAATCAGGAACACGATGCCAACCAGTTCTTCAATTGAAAAACAATTTAGCGCTAAGGTTAGATAAGTTTTGGCAAAACTTTCCAGCATCCTTAAAATTAAAAGAAAACACCGTATTTTTGGGTTTATTCCCTGAAACCTATTACTCACACGAGCTACAAGGTGGTGAGAAAAAGTCGTATACCCTATTTATATCCTTAGACAGTGAAATTAACGACTTAAAAGCGAACAGCCCTATTCACAGAAGTTCAATCAACTGGCAGTGGATCTCTGACGTAAATTTGTACCCGTATTTAGACCAAGAGAATTCAGATTTAACTCCCCTCCAACCTATAATTGATTTAGGACTCGCTCCTTCCGTTGGCTTTATTTCTAAACGAGAAACACTAGATGAATATGGTTGGCGCAACTTTGGAGATTTATATGCAGACCACGAAACATCAGGATATGTGGGCGACGATCTGTTTGTGTCTCATTATAATAATCAATACGACCCTATTTATGGCTTTTTAAGGCAATACCTAATCTCGGGTAATACCAAATGGTTTGAATTAGCTGATGATTTAGCAAAGCATGTAAGAGACATTGATATTTACCATACAAAACTTGATAAAGATGAATATAACGGTGGTTTATTTTGGCATACAGACCATTATTTAAAAGCTTTTACGTCAAGCCATAGATCATATTCAAAATATCAGTCCAGTGATGCTTATCAAGATCACGCTGGAGGAGGAGGCCCAGGCGGGCAGCATTGCTACACCACTGGTTTGTACTTACATCACTGCTTAACAGGAAATCAAGAGTCTAAAGATGCGGTGCTAACCTTAAGCAATTGGATTTCCCATGTATATGAGGGCTCAGGTACTTGTATTGAACTACTTTTAGCGTTTAAAAACCGTCATATTCCAGGTGCAAAAAATCACTTTACTGGTCAATATCCGCTAGACAGAGGTACCGCAAATTACATTAATGCCCTTCTTGATAGCTTTGAATTAACACAACAACAAAACTATTTGGATAGAATAGAAGATATTTTTGCTAATACTATGCATCCCGATGAGGATGTTGCCGATAGAAATTTACAAGATGTAGAAAACACTTGGTTTTATACTGTATTACTGCAATCCTTGTGTCGTTATTTACAGGTAAAAGAAAGTAGAAAAGAGTTCGATGAGAACTTTTATTATTGCCGAGATTGTTTATTAAACTATGCCGAATGGATGGTTCAACATGAATACCCTTATTTAGAAAAACCAAACATTCTAGAGTATCCAAATGACACTTGGACAGCTCAAGATTTACGAAAAGCCCATGTACTAGCTGGAGCATATTATTACTCCCCAGATAAACAAGAAAAATACGCAGTGAAAGCTCGTTACTTTCAACAGTATGTAGCAGAAGAGCTAAGTAAATCTGACACAAAAAGCTACACTCGCATTTTAGTTTTGCTGATGCAAAACCAAGGAATGGTTGAGTCGTTTCTTAATTCCACATCTGGCATAAGCTTTAATGCAATGAAAACTTGGCCTTTGGCTAGCTACCAACAAACATCTGTTGTAAGTGGGCTATGCAAAGTAATGCTCAAACGAGTAATCAATTTATCTCTCTCAGCAGAAATCAACTGGCTAAAAAAACGCTTGGCGTAGGCACATAAGGATAAATAATAACAAATGCAAATATCTTTTATTATCCCTCATAAGGGACGATTTGAAATGTTATCCCAAACATTAGAGTCAATTAACCGTCAAAACTTTAATTTGCAAAACGTTGAAGTAATAGTCGTTAGCCAAACACCTGAGCTCACACAACAGGAACTTGTCAAAAATCCACTATTTCAACTAAGCATATACACTAGGCCAGTTAATGAAACTATTTCTGCCCTGCGTAATTATGGGGTTTCTGAAGCTACCGGGAAGTATGTGGCATTTCTTGATGCCGATATTTGGTTATCAGAAAACTGGATAGAGCAAATGATTAATGAGCTGGCACTAAATCCAAATAGAATTATCAGTAGTGCTATGCAGATATGTAATGATGATGCGCCAGCTCTAGAAAAAATACGTACAAATTTAAGCAATGCAGATGTGAATTGTGAGGTAGCCTTTTTGCCTGGCAGAAATCTATTTTTAACAAAGGCAGACTTTAATAAAATAGGTGGATTTCCAGAGCACTTAGTTACCTGTGAGGATTATTACTTCACAGATCAAGCGGCTAAACTGGGTAAATTATTTTATACATCGAAGGCAACCTACATTCACCTCGGTGAAGATAAAGTATATAAAGATATGTTTCACAAAGAAATATGGCGGGGGCAGTCTAATTTGCAGTCTATTGCAGGAAGGAGTATCCCTTTAAGAGAATGGCCTAGCTTTATCGCTCCACCAGCAGTGCTTTTAGTGTTCACAGCGTCATTAATTTTATTGCTTTTGGGTTTTTTCTCATTCGCTTTATTGAGCTTTTTAGTGGCAGTACTCCCTATTTTTATATACAGTTTGCGATTATTTTTAATTGCGGACAAAAAACTGAGTTTAATTCACATCCTAAAGTTTTATTTTTGTTATTTTCCCGCAAGAGCAATTGGTACGGTGTTAGGTTTGTTTAAATCCATTGGCATCAAAACATATTAAGGACCTATGCCTGTGACTGAAGTAATTGAGCAAACACGCAAACACACAATAAATGTATTACAGTTTATATGCCCAACTGGATTTTACGGTGCAGAGCGCTGGGTTTTAGCATTAGCTAAACACCTAGACCCAGCATATATACGCTGCGATTTAGCAGTCACCATGGAGCCAGATCAAAAACCACTAGAGCTGGTAAAGGAATATCAAAAGTTAAACCTACCTTGTCATATTGTTAGCATGAAAAATAAGTTTGATTTTTCTGCAGTCAATAAAATGGTAGAGCTCATCAAAAGTAAGAATATCCATATAGTCCATACCCATGGTTATAAGTCAGATATAATTGGTGTTTTAGCAGCCAAAAAGGCAGGGGTACCTTGTGTAGTAACCCCCCATGGATTTGAAAATGCTAAAGACATCAAGTTACGTACTTTTATTTGGCTTGGTTGCCAAGCCATGAAATACGCTACCAAAGTAGTGCCCCTATCACAGCAGCTAAAACAAGACTGTAAGAGAATGGGTGTTAAAGAGGCTAAGACACTATATATTCAAAATGGTGTAGATTTATCTGAGGTCGAAGCCACCCCAACTCCCCCTAGAGATAACTCAAAAGAAAAGCGCATTGGTTTTGTCGGCCAAATGATTAGTCGTAAAAATATATTTGATATCTTAGATATTTTTGAACAGTTACATAGCAAACACCCAGATACTAGGTTGGTACTTTTAGGCGATGGTGACGCCAGAGCAGAATTAGAAGCTTACAGCCAAAAACTTTCAAGCTACGACTATGTTGAGTTTTTAGGGTTTAGAGACGACAGGTTATCTTTGTTAAAATCTTTTGATTTGTTTGTGATGACCTCTACCTTAGAAGGCATTCCAAGATGCCTAATGGAAGCAACCGCTGCCGGTATTCCAGTTGCCGCTTACAACATAGCAGGTATTGACCAGCTAATTGAACACCAAAAGACAGGATTACTGGCCCCCCTAGGAGAGAAACAAAAGCTACTAGGTTACTGGGAACAATTACTATTTAATCAAGACTATGCCAGTGAATTAGCAGATAATGCCAAAAGCTTCGTATACGAACACTATTCCGCAAATCGTATGGCTCGAGAATATACCGAGTTATTTGTTGAGTTATTAAAGGAAGACTGATGAGCTCTCATAGGGAAATGCAAAAACCTATCCTATTTGTACTATCCATAGACACGGAAGAAGAGTGGGATTGGAACGAGGATTTTCCACAAAAAGATGCCAATGTGTCAAATATAGACAAAATCCCTTCATTCCAAAGAATCTGTGAAAACTTGGGGATACGGCCTACTTATTTTATTGACTACGCAGTTGCTGACAACAAACAAGCGGTAGAAAAAATTCTACCTTTAATACCAAAAGGAAACTGCGAGATTGGCGGCCACTTGCACCCATGGTGTAATCCTCCATACTTTGATCCTGTTGGAGAATTTGAGTCACATGTCGTCAATTTACCTAAAGAGCAAGTATCTCAAAAGCTTGAAAATTTAGTGCAAAAACTAAAACAAAGCTTTGATATTCAACCTAAATCATTCCGAACGGGGCGTTGGGGCATTGACAAAAAGGTAATGAGTTTACTTGTGGAGCAAGGCTTTAATGTGGACTCTAGTGTCTATCCATTCTATGAAAATGAATACTTTCATTGTAATGGCGCCCCCTCATTGCCCTACTGGCCTGATTTAAATAACCCACTTCAAGAATCTTCACAAAATAAGATTTATGAACTTCCCGTAACCGTAGGATTTAATAGAAGCAATTTTGAATTGGCGAACAAAATTCATACAGCCTTTACAAAGCCACTACTCAGTTGGACTAGGTTTAATGGTATAGCATGGCATACCAATATCCTAAGAAAGAATTATTTGTGTCCAGAATTATCTACACCTAATGATATGATTTCGTTATGTAAATCTGTCATTGATAAAGGCTACCCCATCTTACATATGTATATGCATAGCTCCAGCCTAGTGGACAACAATAATAGCCTACACGGCAATAAAGACGCATTCAGTTTTATTACTAACGCTATAAAGAAGGTTGTTGGTAAATTATCAACCCAATACAATATTGAGTTTTGCACTATATCTGAAGCTGCCCAAAAAATGCAGGCTCGTGCTCCAATTAAAGGTAACTCCACTGAATGAATATCAGGTTAAGTGTTACAAGTGACAAACAAGCCTGGGAGCAGTATGTAAATGCTCACCCAGATGCAACGCCTTACCACCGTTTTGCATGGGTTCAAAGTATTGAGCAAGCTTACCACCATAAAAATGTAAGTTTTATTGCGCTAGAAGGCGGTTCTGTTGTGGGCGTTTTACCTTGCATTAATATGAAAAAACCATTTTCTAGTAGTGTATTTTGCTCACTCCCCTACTGCGACTTAGGGTTTTGTTTAGCAGATAATGAAACAATCCAAAAAGCTATAATCACCAAAGCTACAGAGCATTTAAAGTCAGTTAAGGGTAGTGCTTTTGAATACAGAGACAGTAATTTAACTGCTACAGACGAACTATCATTTGAGGGCGAAAAGGTACGTATGTTACTGCCATTGCCAGAGAGTTCAGATGAGTTAATGTCTAGCTTCAAATCTAAACTACGCAGCCAAATTCGTAAGTCTGAAAAAAATGGATTGACCTTCAATATAGCGAGCAACTCAAAAAGCATTGACGATTTTTATCAAATATTTTCGATAAACATGCGGAAGTTAGGTTCACCCGTTCATAGTAAAGAGTGGTTTAAAACACTATTTGATAACTACGGTGACAATATTATCTTATCTGTAGTGTACAGTGAGAACATACCCGTCGGTGCGGGCATAGTATTAGTAAATGGCAAAAAAGCATGTATACCCTGGGCATCAACTGTTTCTGAATACAATAGGTTAGCGCCAAATATGATGTTGTACTGGTCTTTGCTACAACATGTATCTAATACAAATGTAGAAGAGTTCGACTTTGGGCGCTCTACATTTAATGAAGGTACTTATAAGTTTAAACGCCAATGGGGTGCCAAACCACAGCCGTTAAAATGGTCAAACCTTATTGCTGATAACCAAGAAAAAAGTGAGTCAAACATAAAGGTCAGTAAAGTAAGAGAGTTAGTAGAAAATGTTTGGTCAAAATTACCCTTAAAAGTAACCACAGTAATTGGACCTATGATACGCAGACATATCAGTCTGTAAACTTGAGAATAGTTTATGAAAAACAAATCAAATAATAAAATTATATATATAGCTGGATTTCCAAGATCAGGAACGACTTGGTTTGCGAATTTATTAAACTCACACTCACAAACAATTTATCGTCATGAACTAATTGGCAGAAATAAACAAATTTTTGGCCAATCGCTTTACAAAAGTATGAAGTTTAATAATGGTGTGACTGACGATCAGCACTCAACCATTATGTCTTTAATACAAAGAGCAGAAGTAGAGACAGATAAACCACCTTTTTTTGTTAAGTCTAAAGGCTTTTTAAAGTTTCCATTTTTTCATCAACTCTCTTGGCTTTGCACTAAAAGCGCCCCTAAGATACTAGCTCCGTCATACAACTCCCTATACAGGGTTTCAGATAAAGATGACTACAAAATATTAATGAAAGAGACAGGGGAAGCAAAATTCATCGAGTCATTTCGCAATAGCCTGCGTTCCTATGTCACATTATTTTTAGTTAGAAACCCTCTAGGTTCAATTAGCTCACATATTAAAGGGATTAATAAAGGCTCAATGCCCGCAAAAACAACCGCTGAAAAACGAGACTGGCTAAATGAACGAATACAAAATAATCCAGAGCAAGCAAGTGAACTAAAAAAACTAAACCCTGATAATATGTCAGACGCTATATTTTTTGGTTTACAATGGCGCAACTACCACGAAAAAGTAGCTGAGTATTGTAATAAATATAATGATTATAAAATCTATTTTTATGACGAATTGGTGTCAGATACACCTCCCAAAGTCAATCAAATATTAGAAGATGTTGGGTTAAAATGGGAAAAGCAAGTAGGTCAATTTATTGCTGAAAGCTCAGGCGAAGGCAAGTCTCTAAATCGATTCAAAAAGTTTGATTCAAACGATAAATTTTATAGTGTTTATAGAGATACAACTTTCAAGAAAAATGATTGGCATGATGTAATAACACCAGAAGATGTAGAGTTTATAACTAACTACACCAAATCTACCCTAGAGAAGATGCAACAGCTATCTCAGGCAAATAAGGACTAATTTATGTGTGGGATCGCAGGATTCACCCAGTTTAGTGCCCCAGTAGGCAACAAAAAGACATTAGAACAAATGGGGAACGCTTTGATACACAGAGGGCCAGACGCTGGTGGAGAGTATATTGACGATCTTGTTGGATTAGCCCATAGACGTTTGAGCATTATAGATTTATCTGAATTAGGCAATCAACCTATGTTCTCCCATGACCGTAAACTAGTCATAGCGTTTAACGGTGAAATTTATAACTTTTCAGAATTAAGAGAGGAGTTATTGGCAAAAGGCTATCCTCTTAAGACTCCCGGTGATACGGAAGTGATTCTCGCTCTTTATGAGCTAGAAGGAGAAGCATGCCTACAAAAACTAAATGGTATGTTTGCATTTGCCTTATGGGATATCGAAAAAGAAAAACTATTTATAGCGCGAGATAGAATAGGTAAAAAGCCACTTTATTACTTACAAGATAATGATCGCTTTGCTTTTGCTTCAGAAATAAAAGCAATCTTAACCTTACCAAATGTTCCTCGAGACATTCGCCTTGATGCCGTTTACGACTTTTTTGCATATCAATACGTACCAGACCCCAAAAGTATTTTTACCCATATCCACAAGTTACCGCCAGGGCATTACATGACTGTAGACGCTACAGGTATGAAGACGACTCAGTATTGGGATATATCCTTTGGCCATACTAGCCACGACAGTGAAGCTTTGTTAACTAAGAAGTTGCAAGAAATCGCGACCCAATGCACTAACCAGCGTATGGTGAGTGACGTGCCCCTCGGCGCATTTTTAAGCGGGGGCGTAGACTCAAGTGGCGTAGTTGCAATGATGTCAGCTAACAGTGACTTACCTATAAAGACTTGCACAATTGGCTTTGATGAAGAAAAATTCAATGAAACAGAGTTTGCCAAAGAAGTTGCAGACAAGTATCACACTGAACATCACGAATTTACCGTACATCAAAATGTTGCAGACAATTTAGAGAAAATTGCAGAGTATTTTGATGAACCATTTGCAGATCCTTCATTAGTGCCAACTTACTTCGTGTCTGAGTTAGCCCGTCAAGAAGTAACAGTTGCAATAGCAGGAGATGGCGGCGATGAAGTCTTCGCAGGGTACGAAAAATACACTACCGACGCCACTGAAAATATGTTGCGCAGTAAATTCCCTATAACAATACGTAAACACCTATTTCCTAAATTAGCTAATATGCTTTCTAAGAGTAATTCCAAACTTTGTCGTAAAGGGAACTCATTACTCACTAGCCTCAGTCAAGAACCTGAAATGGGCTTTTACACTACCAACTCACAAATTAGTGACAAGCAGTGGAATAGGCTAGTTAAAAGTGATGTAAAAATGAAGTTAGGCGATTATCATCCGTCCCAAATTACCATAGATGCATACAGAAACTCTGATGGCCCAGACCATCTTTCAAAAATACTATACACAGACATGAAAACCTATTTACCGGGTGGTATTTTAGTTAAGGTTGACCGCATGAGTATGGCAAACTCATTAGAAGTTAGAGCTCCTCTTCTGGACAAAGATGTCATAGAGTTTTCTGCCACGCTGCCCTCAGCAATGAAATACAAAAATGGCGAAAAAAAGCACATTCTCAAAGAAGCTTTTAAGCCCATGTTACCTGATGGTATTTTGTACCGTAAAAAAATGGGATTCTCTGTTCCATTAGCCACTTGGTTCAGAAGTGAAATTAAAGAAATAGCAGAAAGACATTTGATAAACCAAGCTCAAGGGTTAAAAGCTATTTTCAATCACAATTATGTCAAAACACTGTGGAATGAACATCAAAATAACACAGCTGATCATAGTAACTTACTATGGAGCATGTTGATGTATGAAATGTGGTGGGTTAAATATTCGCAAGGTGAAGCTAAGTAAATGTTTGGTATTTATCGATTTGTATTAGCCTTAAATGTGATGATATTTCACATTTTACAAGTCCCTACAATAGGTCCATTAGCAGTTTATTCATTTTTCATACTAAGTGGTTTTCTAATGACCATTATTCTGCACGAGAACTATGGCTACTCAATTAACGGGTTTAAAGCTTATGTTATCAATCGGTTTTTGAGGCTTTACCCAACATATTGGTTTTTGTTAATAATTATTGTTTTAATTATCTATTTAGTTGGAGTTGACTTTGCTTCTGAATCCCATTCAAAAATGCAACTTCCCACAAATTTATCTGAATGGTTAGCAAATATAGGTATGATGTTTATTCAATTTAATCCAGTTGAATATTCACCTCGACTCTCCCCGCCAACATGGGCACTTACCATAGAGCTATTTTTCTATATACTTATTGGATTAGGAGTTAGCAAAAATAAAGGAATGACGTGGTTCTGGTTTATCGCTAGCGCTCTGTATGTTTTAACAAATAATATATTCTCAGGAAAACTTGGCACAGGCTACGGCAACATTTTAGATGCATCACTACCGTTTTCCATAGGTGCACTGCTTTTTTTCTATCACCAAACACTCTTCTCTTTGGCTTACAAAATTCCACATGGGCGTAACTTAGCAATTCTTGTTTTTATATTGAATGTGTTACTTGCGCCAATCACTAAAGCATTTGTACCAGAACTTTATCAATCACACGGCTGGAAAATAGAAGTTGTATCTACTTGGCTAAATTTACCATTAAGTGCACTAATGACTATTTTGTTATTCAATATTCGTTCCCAAAATAAAACATTAAAGCTAATAGATATTCGATTAGGTGACTACTCTTACCCACTGTACATCTTTCACACTGGGGCTGCTTGCCTTGCATCTTGGCTGTATTTCAAAATAGGGCTCGTAAGTGGGCCTGAACACACCTTACCAGTATTTTTGGTGGCATTAGCTATCACACTTGGCGTCAGCCAATTAAGTGAAAACATGGTTAATAATAAAATTAACAAGCTACGTAAACGAATAAAATCAGGAACGTCATGATTAAACCCACTACTTACTCTATTATGCATCTAACCTATGACATGCGCATTGGTGGTACAGAAATGGTAATTAGAAACCTGATAGAGAGCTCTGACAATAACCTATTTAATATGTCGATTTATTGTATAGAAACACCAATTGGGCCTTGGGGTAGAGAATTACAAAATAGTGGTATTAGCGTGACATCTAAAGACCGTAATCACGGTTTTGATAAAAAACTAATATCATCCATTCGCACTCATATAAAACAAAATAACATCGATGTTATCCATTGCCACCAATACACCCCTTGGGTTTATGGAGTTCTCGCAGCATTCGGTACTAAAACCAAAGTGTTATTTACCGAACATGGCCGTTTCTATCCCGACTCAAGTAGTTGGAAACGTAAGCTTGTTAACCCTTGGTTATGCAGAATTACTGATCGTATCGTAGCTATATCCAAAGCAACAAAACAAGCATTAGTAGACTTTGAGTATATTCCCGCGAAAAAAATAGAAGTCATATATAATGGGATAAAAACGCCAGAAGTAATTGCAGACAAAACAGAAGCTCTTAGAAAAAAATTAGGCATTACAGCCGACACTATATTGCTCGGGACAATAGCAAGACTTGATCCCATCAAAAATCATAAAATGATGCTTGATGCCTTTTCGAGCATATTAAAAACTCACTCAAACTCGAAACTAATTATTGTTGGTGATGGCGATGAACGGGAAAATATTAAAGAGCAAATACAAAAATTTGGCATAGAGAACAAGGTCATTATGCCCGGTTATGATTCCGAGCCTCAGCATTATTTAGCCTTGATAGACATTTTCTTGTTATCATCCTTGAGTGAAGGAACTTCTATGACGTTATTAGAAGCTATGTCACTTAAAAAATCCTGTGTAGTGACTGATGCAGGTGGAAACCGAGAAATTATTGAAAATGGCATTAATGGCCATGTGACTTTAAATGATGATGCGCAAGCGTTTGCTAATGGAGTACTTAACATCATGAATAGCTTTGAAACTCGGCAGCGTATGGAGAAAGAAGCTTTGTCACGCTTTAAATCATTATTCCATGTAAATACGATGGCAAAACATTACGAAACCATTTATCTAAATTTATGCGAGAAATAAGCTTGATTACACGCATAAAAAAAATATCAACAGCCATTCTTCTAAAGTTTTTAAAGCAAACAGATATTCAACATTTTTTAGATGACAGAGTGCGAATTGGTCAGCAAAGGTTACCAGAGCTAAACAACCTAGCTACCCCATATCTTAACCCTCGGGTAGAGTCTGTTAAAACAAATACGCGAGACGATATAGTATTTATTAGTAGTCGTTTTAGAAGTGGCTCGACTTTACTTTGGAATTTATTTAGACAGTCTGGCGAATGCACCTCACTATATGAACCTTTCAATGAAAGACAGTGGTTCAACCCTGAAACCAGAGGAGAAAATGTAGACCAAACACACAGAGGGGTAGATGACTACTGGGCTGAATATGTAGGAATGGAATCACTATCAGAAATTTATGATGAAAATTGGATACGTCACGAATTAATGATGACAGAAGAAAGCCATGCCCCTGCAATGCAAAAATTTATTGAAAGATTAGTAGAACTATCTCCTAAACGACCAGTTTTACAATTTAACAGAATCGATTTACGCCTCCCCTGGATACGACAGCATTTTCCAAATGCAAAAATTATACATTTGTACCGTCACCCAAGGGAGCAATGGTGTTCATTTCTGACTAATCACCAAATAATGAATAAAGATCACGTTATAGACACCTATCAAGACGCATTTTATCTAGATACTTGGTGTAATGACTTAGCGAAACACTACCCATTCTTAGATAAACGACACACGCCCCATCCTTACCAGAGATTTTATGCGTTATGGAAAATATCGTTTTTATACGGATTACAATTTGGAGATCACAGTTTAAGTTTTGAAGACTTAACTAGCCAACCACAAGAAGAACTTAACACTATATTTAATGTATTAAATTTAAAAACCTCTTCTTCCTCTATCGAACGACTAAGTCAGGTAATACAAGCACCTGCAGTAGATCGTTGGAAGCAATACGCTGATGATGAATGGTTCACTACTCACGAACAAAAAGTAGAAGCGATGATTCAGCCTTTTATTAAGAAGAATGAATAAAATGAAAATAATAAAAAAAGCGTTAATGTTCAGTGAAATTTTTCCACCTATGCACGGCGGCAGTGGCCGTTGGTTTTGGGAAGTTTACAGTAGACTCAACCCAGTAAACTACGTGGTATTAGCAGGTGTAACGCCGGGCCAACGGGAATTTGATGCCAATGCAAAAATAACAATTGAGCGGATCAAGTTTAAATATACAAAATGGTCTGACTGGGGGCTATTATCACTATCCGGTATAATTTTTTATATAAACCTGTTTATGGACACGTGGAAAATCATCAAAAAGCACGATATTGAAGTAATTCATTGTGGAAGGTGTATTCCTGAGGGCTTTGTCGCCTATCTCATTAAACTGATTTTAAAAACTCCCTATTATTGCTACATCCATGGTGAAGATGTTGAAAATGCAGCTACAAGTAGATCGTTTAGCTGGATTGTTCGCCGAGTCCTTAAAAATTCAGATCTGCTAATTTGTAACAGTGAGAACTCTAAACGCGTATTGCGTGCCCATTGGGACGTCAACTCCGATAACATAAAGGTAATTACACCCGGTGTAGATACAAATCTATTTAAACCTGCCTCAAGAAACCCAGAGCTACGCACAAAGTTTGGCTGGAATGACCGGCCAGTGTTACTTACAGTTTCTAGATTAGAACCCAGAAAAGGCCATGAAACCCTTGTAAAATCATTAGTTGCTCTAAAACAAGAAGTACCAGATATTCTCTACGCCATCATAGGTGGTGGCCCACAAAAAGAAGCCATCGAAAAGTTAGTTGCAGAACTAAAGCTTAAAGACCACGTTATGTTCATGTCTGAGTTATCAGATCAGCAAATGATAGAATGCTACCAACAAAGTGATATTTTTATTCTACCCAATCGAGATATTGGTCGAAATATTGAAGGCTTTGGAATCGTAATGCTAGAAGCTCAAGCATGCGGAATTCCTGTTATAGGCGGAAACTCCGGAGGAACACCAGAAACCCTGATAGAGGGGGAAACAGGGTATATAGTAGACTGCACAACACCAGATGCCCTTAGCCCCAAAATTCAATCAATGCTCAGCGATCCAAATACTATAGAAAAAATGGGCTCTAATGCTCGCAGTCACGCTTTGCATTATGACTGGGATATACTTTCTCAAAAACTAGAAGCCGTATTTAAAGGTAATACTCAAGATGTCTAACAACTCACCACTTATTAGCGTTATTGTTCCGATTTACAATAGATTGCATTTTTTACCGCAACTATTTAATACCATTTTTGCGCAAGACTATGAAAATTTTGAAGTTATTATAGTAGACGATGGTAGTACAGATGACTCGGCTAAATGGATAAATGATAACAAACATAGTTTTCGCAAAGAAATTACCATGATATATCAGCCGAATGCTGGTCATTACGCAGCCAGAAACAATGGATTAGATCACGCAAAAGGCGAGTTAATTGCTTTTCAAGATAGCGATGATGAATGGCCGTCCTATCACTTGTCACAATTTGCAAAACTGTTCGAAAAAAACCCTGATGTAGATTGGATATTTGGTTCACTACGTCGTATTAATCATGACACTCGAGAAACCGTTGAAGAGTCAAATTTTGTAACTAAAGGTGGTAACCGCCACCCATTTCTTCTTTTAGATACAGACACACGTGAAGATGGTTTAGCAGTTATTACTGATAAAAGAATTGGCGAAGTCGCTATTTTAAGTAGGGTTCCTGGTAGTACTCAAAGTGCTATTATGCGTAAAAAAATCTACAGCAGTTTACGCTTTGACCCTTCGTACCGCACTGCCTATGATCAGTTTTTTGCAGTTAAAGTCGTACTCGCTGGGTTCACATTTGGTTTCGTTGAAGACGTACACCAAATTTATCATATTCACGACGCCCATGTATCAACTGTAGCTGGCGGTAACGCTGATAAAATGGAAAAAAGCGCTAGAACCCATATACGAGGGTACTCTAGCCTTTTACCTTGTACTCATACCAAACAAGAAGCAGACAAAGTTAACAAACGACTAGCGCAAGAGTGGGCTTGGTCATTGAGTACTGCCTTGCGTGATAAAAAACAACATAAAGCTGAATTTAAGGCGATGTGTAATGCAATAAAATTGTTTCCTAGTGAGCCACTTTATTGGAAAACAGCTTTAGCAGCACTTACACGAAGTATAGTTGGATAGTAAGTGATAAAAAACAATCATAAAAATGTACTTTTTGTTCCAGATTACAGTGAGGCTAACCCTTACCAAAAGATGTTAGCTGATGAACTACTAGAACATCATGCTGAAGTAAAATATGACAAGTTTTATCCTTCTATATTTCCATTGTTTACAATTTGGAAAAAACACAAAAATATAGATGTAATACATTTACATTGGGTGGTTGATTTAATCTCTATTATTGCTTGGTCTAAAAACCCACTAATATTTAAGATAAAGTGTTTCCTATTGCGATTAGACTGTCTATTAGTGAGGGCTCTTGGGGTGAAGTTACTATGGACAATTCATAATAAATTTGCCCACCAACAATTAGAGCGTACCAAAGAAACTCAAGTCAGAAGAGCCTTAGTCAAAGGTGTAAATCAAATAATTGTACACAGTGAAAATGCCTTAGATACATTATGCGAACACTACCAATATGATTTTAGGTATAAATCTACTGTAGTGTTTCATGGAAACTATAATGGGGTATACCCTGCCCCTAGCGCTACTCGTGATCAACTGCTAAAGCACAGTAACTTAAACGCTGAAAATAAAATCATAGCTTACATAGGTATGATAAGACCTTACAAAGGAGTCGATAAGCTAATCAGTGCGTTTATGTCCGCTTCAATCGACAAAGCCAGCCTACTTATTGCAGGTGCACCATTAGACAAAGAATACGGTAACAAACTGGTATCTAAGGCAGCCAATAACCCCAATATTACATTTGATTTGCAGTTTCTTGAGGATCAAAGCCTAATTGACTACCTAAAAGTGACTGACGTAATCTGCTTACCTTTCAGTGATACTCTCACTTCAGGCTCTGTCATTTTAGCAATGACAATGGGTAAAGCCCTTATATTACCTGAAACAGCCAGAGTGTTTGGCTGTGTGCCAAACGAAGGTGTTGTATACTTCAACACTTCTTCAGAATTAACCGAAATTTTAATTAACATTGATAAATTGGACGTTATCAAAATGGGGCTAATAAATAAGAATAAAGCCAACTCTATGACTTGGAGTGAAGCAGCAAACCTAACCAATGCTCTGTACAATACGTAAGGATATTAGTGGCAACTTTTAAAAAAGCTTTAATTTTTTCGTTTGCAGAAAAGTATTTACGAATCATACTGCAGTTAGTTTCAGTCACTATACTTGCGCGGTTAATTACACCTGAAGAATATGGCATTTATACCATTGCAGTAGTCTTTGTTGGTATTGCATCCATTATCAAAGAGCTTGGTGTTAATAACTATCTAATCAAAGAACAAGACTTAACGACGGATAAAATCCGCAGTGCTTATGGTGTGCTAATAATCGTCGCAACGTTTACTGCATTGATTTTATTTTTATCCTCCTCATTTATCGCCGACTTTTACACAGAACAAACCCTGTCACCTATTTTAAAACTGCTAGCCTTTAATATCTTAATTGCCCCATACGGCAGTATTATTCAAACATTGCAAAGAAAAGAGCTTAATTTTCAACCATCTTTCGTCACTGGGTTATTAAGTCAACTAATCAGCGTTATTATGATGATTGGTCTAGCGATAAACGATTTTGGTGTATACACCTTAGTTTGGGGGGCAATTATTCAAACTGCCACCCAAGCCCTTTTAATCCAATTTTATCGTCCAAAGAGCATGCCTGCACTCCCTAACCTTAAATTATGGAAAGAGATCACCGGCTACTCCAGCTTTGTTAGTCTAAATGCAGTAGCCGGCCATATCGGCCATAACTCAGCAGAACTAATTACTGGTAAGTTTTTATCAATAACAGATGTGGGCATACTTAATCGGGCTTCAAATACCGCGGGTTTATTTAACAACCTTTTTACTCAAGCACTAGGGCCTGTAGTAACACCATTTTTTGCAAAACTAAAAGCAGAGAAAGGTGATATAACACGTTCTTTCAAAACAATTTTACAGATCCAACTTAGTATTGCTTGGCCTTTTTATATAGTCTTGGGCCTGTTTTCTGAACTTATTATCCGTATTTTATTCGGGGAACAATGGTTAGCCGCTGCACCTTTACTATCTCTATACTGTATAAGTAGAAGTATTTACTTTGTTACTCAGTTAGCCGAATCGATTCTGATGGGATTAGGGGAAGCTAAATCAATTATGAAAGCTGGATTATTGCTCAATTCATTACGAGTAATTATAGCCTTAATTTTTGCACCATATGGTTTAACTACTTTAGTAACAGCTTTAGTAACTATTCCTTCTTTAATTCGGCTTGCAATATATTTTTACTTAATAAAAACAAAGATACACATTACATCGAAGAATTATATTAGTTGGCTTAAGTCACCTTTTATAATCTCAATCTTCACCTTGACTCCATATTTGGTATTCTCAATGCTTCCATTCGCGTCAACGTCAAATATGCTCAGTGCTCTAGTAACAATTATCGCCATGGGCATAATTTGGCTATTCATGGTGTTTTATTCTGAACAAGGGCAACTATTGAAGAAGCAATTTTTACCAAGTACCAAGAAAAATATAAAACTATGAATTTAACCGGCAGACTACAATACTCTTGTAAAATGCTAGACACTCCACAAAAATTGTTACGAGAGTAGAGATAATTGAGTTCGTTTAAAATAGAAAAGCCTGTGATATCAGTTGTTGTTCCTGTTTATAATCGTAAGGAGCGGCTACTGGTGGTGCTTAATAGCTTATTAAATCAAGATATTACCGTTTTATACGAAATATTAGTTGTTGATGATGGTTCTTCCGACGGCAGTACTGAAGCTATTGAAAACATAGATAATAAAATCAGAGTAATACGCCAAGTAAATAGAGGCGCCGCGGCGGCACGGCATTGCGGTGGATTAAATGCTAGAGGGGAGATTATTATATACCACGATTCAGATGACCTCGCTTTACCAAACAAATTAAAGGTAATGAGTGAAGCCTTAAATCGACACCCTGACTGCGTTGCAGCGGTATCAATTTCCAAAAACCCTGACAAAAAAAACTGGAAACTTCCTTATTGGGCTAAAAAAGGGGACTCTAGTGATGTTGTATTTGACAATCCATTAGAACACTTTTTTGGCAACTACTACCCATTAGCAAATGCAATGAATATTGCCATCAGACGCGATGTGGCACTATTCTCTGGGGCAGAGATGGAACATTTTAAAGCTGCAAATGACTACCAACTCCAGTTTAAAGCAGCAACTAAAGGAAAGTTTGTATGTGTTCCAGTAGTAACTCATGAATATCATGTTGGAGAGGGTATTAGTTCTAACTTTGGACAATATGTTCAAGAGGCTTTTTCATTAATCTCAATGTGGGATAATTTTGCTCTATTAAGCTCACCTGAAGAATTTAAACATCATGTTCAGCGACGTTCAGAAAATGACGGGCCGAGGATTATTCTAATGTTACTGACTAAAAAAAAGTTCTCTTTAGCTTGGCAAGTAATGATTAAGACCGTGAAATATGGAAGAACCCAAAAATTTCCAAGTAGAATATACTGGGCTCTTGAATATTATTTAAAAACAAAAAAAGCTCGAGGCTAACATGGCAACTTTAGTATCAGTCATTATCCCAACTTATAATCGCGTTTCATTACTTGCAAGAGCTTTAGAATCTGTAGTTGCTCAAACCATAGATAATATTGAAGTAATTGTTATCGATGATAATAGTACAGACGAAACCCAAACATTATTGATTGATTTTACCACTAAGTACCCATTTATAACGTCTTACATAAACCCGAATGAGCGTGGTGCATCATCCGCAAGAAATTATGGTATTTCTAAAGCTCAAGGGAAATACATCGCCTTTTTAGATAGTGACGATGAATGGATGGCTCATCACCTTAAGACATCCCTACACTACCTTGAAACCTACCCAGAACAAGTAGACTTAGTCACCGCAAATCCTCTCCGTGTAAATCAGTTAACCAATGAGGTTTATAGGTATGATGAAATCGAACTAGGTCTGTATGATTATTCAATATTAGAAAAAGGCTACCTTTTTAAGCGAGAAACACTACTTAATACAGCGTTATCTCGCCGCATAATGACAACTCAAACAATAGTAGCAAAGCGTCAATTGCTCCAACAAACTTCATTTAATACCGACATTATTTGGGGAGAAGATAACATGTACATTTTGGACCTTGCTGCGTTAAAACCCAATGTGCTGCATCTGCAAGATTACCATGTAAAATATTGGGCCCACGAAGACAATATCACCAATAACATTGGCCAAAAAGATCAAGACTATATAGATGAAGCCACTATTGGTATGAGTAAATTCTACTTTACTGTATTAGAAAAATTTTCAGCTGAAATTAAACACAACCAAGAAGCGAAAGATAGAATTGCTAATTTCATCTTTTGGCAACTCGGATACAGTGTTTACTGTCGCAGAAATGAATTTGAGTCAGCGATATCGTGCTTTCATAAAGCTATGCAGCTTTCTCCCTATAAACTTAGGTTTTATAAAACTTATATAGCAACTCAATTAAAGAGGCTCTTTAAATAAATCTAATAGGGTTTATTTAGAATCGGCATATGGTAATTGTTACCGTATAAGTATTAAAATTTTAATAGCCTCATTTGGGCGTTCCCTATAGAGTCATCGGGGCTTAGTAAAAGGAATATGCAGTGTCATTTTTATATTCAATTCGAAAAAGTCTATTTGGTAGTCACAATAGTAAAGTACTAAAAAATGAGGCCAAAGCTAAATTTTACAATCCTGTTTTGAGTTACCAAACCCTAGTTTCAAAAATTAAAGAAAAAGGTTACACCCAGAGTACAGAGGCACCAATTTTTATATTTTCGGCTGGATGGCGCTCTGGCTCAACACTTCTGCAGAGGTTAATAACCTCAGAAAACAAGCTGCTTATTTGGGGCGAACCATATGATAGATGTAATTTAATTCAAAATATGGCCAAAAGTATGAACGCTTTTGATAACTCTTGGCCCCCTGAAGGCTATTATATAAAAAATGAAACAAACGATTTGGCAAATCAATGGATCGCTAATTTATACCCATCTCTCGATAAATATCTGTCAGCTCAAACCTCTGTACTGTTAGAAATGTTTTCTATTCCAGCCCAAAGGATGGGTGCTAAAAATTGGGGAATAAAAGAAGTAAGATTCGGTTTATCAGAAGCCCTTTTTTTAAAGTTGTTGTTTCCAAATGCTAAGTTTTTATATTTAGAAAGAGAGCTACATACTGCGTTTTCTTCTTACAAATCATTCAATTCAGAAATGCCATGGTTCGCTGAATATCCAACAAAGCATGTATTTACTCCTTATAAGTTTGCATCCCACAGAAGAAAGATGATCACAGAAATGAAAGAAGCCCAAAAGATAGTTGGAGGGATACACATAAAATACGAAGAACTCATATCAAATCAAAGTGTTGTTTCTTCTATAGAAAACTATTGTGACTTAACGATAAGTAACGGCGTGTTAAATAATAAAGTGGGCTCTGGCGATCAAAAGTCGTCAATTAACATTTTAGATAAAGTTTTGCTTCATATGGGCAATAGATATCGAACAGCTTAAAAATTCGGCTACTTCACATGAAGAGTTGCAGCAATAAACTTAACGATCTGTATTCAATCTAAGCCTTCGATGGTTTATTATTATGATTAAAAGAACACCTCCTTAATCACATTGATATTATTTTGAAACCACTTTCTATTCTTGCATCAATTTTTATGACAACAGGCCTTATATTACTATCAATTAATATTTGGGGGCAGTTTCAAACTATAAGAAGCGAAGAGTTAGTTGATTTACAGACACGTTTTAAAAACGAAAAAAAAATAACCTTTGAAGATGCATTAGAACAAATACAAAAAGCCCCCAAAGAGTCAAATGAAGAGTTCACTAAAAGACTCACCCACGTAGTATCTGACAGCTTAGTTCATATTCATTGGTATAGAGAACCAGACAATAGTCGCTTTAATCAACTGGTGCCTATCTGGGAGAATTACTTTCTTTACTTTATGGGGCGCTTTTCAGGTATTCCTGAGTTTGAAAAATACCACTATACAGACTATCGTCGAAGTATTAAGCGAGGAATAGGAATTTGCGGTGATGCTTCCATAGTAATGTCACAAATTCTTAGTGATAATAATATAGAGAACAAGATAATATCTTTTCCAGAGCATGTGGTCGTTGCAGCACAAATATCATCTCAAGAAGCCTTGATATACGACCCTGATTACGGCGTCGTATTACAGCGCTCACTAAGTGAAATACGCGCACAACCAGAAATAATCAAAGACTTATACTTGAAAGCAGGTCATAGAATAGAAGACGCTGCATTATTACAACAACTCTATGATTCCCCTTCAAAAGAATGGGATGGCCCACAGCACTTCATGACTAAAAAGTACTATTTTGAAAGGGTGTCCTATGCACTAAAGTGGCCCCTGCCGATAGTGTTTATATTTATAGGGTTGTTAATAATAAAACGTAAAACTTAAAAAATAGTTATTTGTAAATAATCAATTACATATACAGGTTGTAAATTATGGATGAGACAAAAGGCTGTGAACATGAAGATAATTGAACAATTGCAAGGTAAATTAAACAAGAAGCGGTTTTCTATTGCTGCTCAAAAAATACGTAATACCGCTCCAATTGAACTACCAAGTGATGCAGCAGTGGTAGTAGTATCACAGGTGTATCACCGTGCTTTAGACATGACTTTGTTAGCCCTAAAGTCATTTGTAAAATATTTTAGTGAGGCAACGGTCGAACTTATAGACGACGGCAGCTTAACTAAAGAAGATTATGACTTACTTAAAGAACATTTACCTGGGGTAATTATTGTTCATATTAATAGTATTGAACTAGGTCAGCTCCCAAGTGGTGGCACCTGGGAAAGACTAACGTATATTATGAATCGAACTCAAGATAAGTATGTTATTCAAGTGGATACCGACACCATTACATGCGGACCAATAGATGATGTGTTTAACGCCGTGAAACATAATCAAGGGTTCTCTATTGGTAATCCTAGGTGGATTAATCGAGTCCCTACCGAATACACGTCTGCTTATGCAAAAAAGTTTGGTAATGATCACGTCCAGTTTTTAGGTGAGCAACATTTGCATTCGTTAAATTGTTTTGATTTACCAGAATACTTAAGAGTCTGTTCAGCTTTTACCGGTTTTCCTAGGGGGATGTTTTCAATGCAAGACTTGGTGAGTTTTTCAACCGAAATGATAGAAAAGCTAGGTAACGAAAAATGGAATGAGTGGGGATCAGAGCAGTTTTCTTCTAATGTTATGATATCTAAGCTCAGTAACTCATTTGCTTTGCCTTGGCCTAAATACCAAAACTTTATGCAACCCTCATATACAGGACCCGTTAAAGGAATTGTGTCGGTTTTTCACTTTATCGGATCTCATCGATACCATAAACGAATATATGAAAAACTAGCAGCACAAACTATAAAAAAGCTTTTGTAATATTATCACCTGTTTAAAATGCTTTACTTACAGAAGGTCTTTCCACATTTACACGCTTGTTCTTAAATATGTTTAAATGAACATAATTGAACGATCATCAGGGGACACTTCGATGAAACAGTGTTCAAATCCAATTCCCAGTCCACTTGACGTTTACTAGTCGTTTTTCAATTGTCGGGAAATAAGGTATTAATTATCTCGCAATGCTAAGCAAGTATTACCAAGAAACGGAAGCTGTAAAATAGAAAATGACGATATTGATTGGGCTATGTATGTAGTGACTTAGAGGAAAATGCTTTATGAAAATTAAGAAATATCGAACCATAGCAATACGATATGGAAAGTTAGCTTAAAATTACCATAGTACGGTGCCACAAGCTTTCATATTTATGTGATTACCTATGTAGATTAATTAAAATATACACAATCAAGATAAGCACGGTCTAGTTAAAACACAATTGACTCATTTGATTTACCCTATGTTATAGAAGTTGGCACTAAATGTGATTTTTTTACAATTAACTTTCTAAAATTAGGTAGTTCATCATTTTAGCTTTTCAAATAAATCCAATTGATGTTTTTTTAAATAATCTAACAAACGTTTACCCATAACCCTTTCCCCAAATTGATTTAAGTGCCGTTTATCAGAATAAATAAGTTGTCCATCGACCATAACACCATGAGGATAACGTATATCAAAAGCTTCCATTTTTGATACAAAACTAATATCTGTATGCTCTATTTTAGACTTGAATCTATCCTCAAGTAACTCAGACATTTTGATTGCGTTTATTGATACAAAACTCTCTACCTGTTCTTCTAATCCAATGGAGTAATCAAAAAACTCTGGGTCTGCCGTTAAAGGAGGGAACATCCCAATAATGTAAACAGGCAAATTAAACTTACTCTGTACATTAGCAAAATAAAGTACTATCTGATCAATTGCAGGCTCATGTAAATCAGCCTCTGTCGCAACATAAATAGCTCTAGTAAACAAGCGATCTGGTGTTTGTGTATACACTACACTCTCTATTGAATCTGAATGTGTATCCAAAAAAGTTAAAAAATCTTCATATTGACAACGATGAGGTGGCTGGCTACCGTTTATCATATTGTGAGCACGACAAAAGCCCCGTGAAACACTGACTACAAAATCCTTCTCTGTATTTTTAACTATTGAATTATATAAATCCATCCCATGACTACCACCAAGTACAATAGAAGCTTTACCATAAACCTGAGCACAATCCTCAAAACGCTGAATGAATGAAGGGCTAAATGTTTCATCCCAAATATGACATTCACTATTTATCATATTTTTAGGAGAATCATCATTCAATTTTTTTAGATGCATATATCTCGTCATATTTTCGGGAGAAACGATACTTTGAAATATTATATTAGCACTAAAACATGCACCAATTATCACAGTAGATATGGTACCAATTATGCTCAATTTAAATATTTTCGCTCGTGAAAATGCAGTTTTATCTCTGAGTGGGTTCTCAATAAATCTCCAACTCAAATAACTTAAAGTTCCAATTATAGGTAAAACAAAAGCTACATATAATAATGAAAGGTCTTCACCGAGCAGTATCCTCGACAAAGCCAAAACAGGTTGATGCCATAAATACAGACTGTAACTAATTAACCCAACACCTACAAAAGCCTTATTAGATAGAATACGTCCAGTTATGTTGTTCTGATCTGCAAATAAGATAATGAAAACAACTCCTATCACAGGTACAACTGTTAACAAACTAGGGTGAGGAGTATTGCTATCAAAAACAACATTACTAATAAGCACAAGAAGCAGGCCAGCTATGGACAATATACTTTTGCTTTCCCTTCTAAAAGAAGCAAGCCTACCACGCTGAAAAATCAAAGCTGACAAAGCTCCGAAAAGTAACTCCCACGCCCTAGTAAATATTAAATAGAAATTTGCAATACTTGAATTACGCCACCCCCACTCTGCAATAGCTAAACTAATTAATATACTTATAACAATGAGAACAATGAATGTTTTTCGGCCATACCGAAAAAACATAGCAACACAAAGTGGAAATACAATATAAAACTGCTCTTCTAAAGATAAACTCCAAGTATGTAGCATTGGGGTAGTTTCAGAAACACTTCCAAAATAACCTGATTGACTCCAAAACCAAAAATTTGACATAAAGACAGACACAGAAAGCAGGCTGTTGCCATAACGGCTTAAGATATCAGGATGCGATGTAATTAAAGGAATAACCGCTGATGTAACACCAATAACAACAAATAATGCGGGTAAAATTCTTCTAGCTCGTCTTTCATAAAAATTAATAATTGAAAATTTTTGCTGGTTAACATCCTCAATTAAAAGTGTTGTAATCAAATAACCGCTAATAACAAAGAATACGTCAACACCAATATACCCCCCACTTACCCCTGGTACACCAGCATGGAAAAACAAAACTGGTAATATCGCCAACGCTCTCAATCCATCAATTTCTGGTCTATATTGCATAATATATTAATCCTTATTTTGAACGGGTTGATGCTCTCAATGCCTTCAATTGAAATCGGTCAGCAAAATGTTGTAGACGAAAACTATTTTTATAAATATTACGACAATATCTAGAACCAGGAACCTCAATAAATTTGTTCAGCAAACTTGCAACAGTAATACAAAATAACAGAATAAAAGGAATGGCTATTATCATAGGAATATTCATCGAATATGCATAATTCAATAAAATATAACCAACATTTTGATGGATAAGATACAAAGAATATGAAATGGCACCTAAATAGGTAAATAGCTTAGAAGATAAAATCGTTAAGCGAGAAGTTACAGAAAAATAAAACAAGCAATATAAAACCAACAACCCTGTAGCGATATCACTTGGATACTCAGCAAACACAGCAATTATAGTTAAACTAATCAAAATATAGGTAATAAATTTAGCTTCTTTATTCCAAATTTTATAAAAACAAATACCGGCAACGAACATCTCTATATATTTCAATAAAAAGAAATTCGATACAAAGCTAGGGATAGTCAAACCTAATTTATAATAAGTCAATACCGTAGCTGTTCCGACCCACAACACTAACCAGTACTCGACTCTCTTGAGTTGACCTGTTATTAAAAAAATAAACATCCAAAAATAAAATGCCAGTTCTAGAGTAAGAGTCCAATAAACGCCATCAACATGGGGGACTCCAAAGAAACCTTGAAGCATTGTGAAATTAATTATTACATCACTCCAATAACTTTCTCTACCTTCTAACCCAAAAGCACTTACAAAAAAGAATGTAAACAAAACAGCGGACCAATAGACAGGGTAAAGACGGCTAAATCTAGACCATATAAAATCAAAAGGTCGCCCACAGTTACTCAATGACCAAAAAATGACAAAGCCACTCACCATGAAAAACAAATGGACACCGTAATAGCCATATTTAAAAAAATCGGGAATTAAAAACTCATGCTCATAAATTCGGTTGTACTGAAATAAAAAGTGAAAAAAGACAACAACAAGAGCTGCTATCCCACGAATTCCATCTAATTCAAGTAATCTAGACTTTGACATTTTTAGTTTTAAAACGCAGTCACTGCGCTCACCTTGCTGTTAATTTTTAGGTTTATCTAATCTAATAACACTCAATGTTCCTAATAACTTGCTATTAATTACTACACTTATTTATTGTACTTTTAACTATTTAATTCTTCCTGTTTTTCATTTATGGGTTTCATTACATAAACATTGTATATACACGCCGTATACAATAAGAGCCAATAGAGCACTTCACCACGCAACCTGTTCAGAAAAGTCATCGCCACTAAAAAAGAGACCAAAGCACATTGAATTGCAATAATTTTAAAATATACTTCAACATTTTTAGCTTCTTTGACTTTCTTTTTCGCTAGGTTAGTAGTTCTAAACGCTGCCCACAACATCATTATAAAAGCAAAAATTCCTGGATACCCTATTTCACTTAAGGTCTCAAACCAAGTGGAGTGAACAGAGCGATTTCGGCTACCACCAGTGTTAATATATGAAGGGATATAGACAGGAGAGTAGTAATTAAAGCCTGCAGCGCCTGCTCCAAAAGGATAATCTTTAGACATTTCATAAGCGGCAGCCCAATAAGCCATACGGGTAGCGCCTGACTCACTTTCTTCATTAACCTGGGTTTCAGTTTTCAACGTTTCCATCCGCTCTAGAAAACTCTTATCAACTAAAACTAGCGCCCCGGATAACCCACAGATTATTATGACTATAACCGTTAGTTTTTGGTTCTTCTTTTGAAATGAAGAAAAATACAAATTCCAGATGAAGATTGCCACACCTACTGCAGCCCCTAGAAAAGCCCCTCGACTATTAATTAAAACCAAAGCATTTGCGACAAACACTCCTGCAACAGCAAATATAAACTTATGAGTGATTTTAATTTTCGACCAAAAATAATAAAGGCATAGTACCAAAGAAGGGGCTAAAGCGGCTGCAACACCGTTAGAATCAGGGGCATCAACCATACCAACTCCTTCAACCCGATTCCCTTGATTACGGCCAAATTGAAAAATATAAAAGGACAAATAGAATGCACCATAAAGATATCCGTAAACTAAATAATCAATATCTTCTTCAGTTTCACAAAGAATATACCCAAGTGATACAACTACTGCTACAGTCAAGAAAGCATCCAAAGCAACTTGATGTGGTAAAGGTAATACAGCGTAAAATGAAGCGATAGAGTATAAGGCTACAACAATGTATAACCACCTTATTTGAGGCACCTTTAGTGGGTTATTAGTCTTAACCTTATCAAGTTTAAGCACTACGACTATAATCAAGGTTAATACGATGTAAAAAGAGTAACTTAAGTCAACAATACTGTATCGCCACCACTTAGTGGCGGGGTTGAAAAAGTATACACCTTGATAAAGTACAAATAATAATATTGCAGACTTTCTTACTGCTAAAATGCTGCAAGCAACAAAAGTCCCATAAAACATTAAAACACTAATCATTTAGTAATCATCTTTATTTACGTTAAAGAAAGAACCACACTTAATACTGTACTCTATATACTGTTGGATAATATTCGTTTCTATTACTAACATCAGTGCCCACCACATATAAATCACCATTATTATCTCGAGTAACACTGCCGTACAACAAGTAACCATTTGCTTTCAATTGAGGTAAAGAATAAGTTGCCGTTACACCCGATATATTTTCTCTAACAAACCACTCATAAGTATCATTTGTATTTCGCTTTGATAGCCCCATTAAAAACTCCTTTCCGTCAACCGAAAAAAGGCTAGGGATATAAGCATTGCCTTCTGGATATAATAACCCATGGGACTTAAGTTTCTCTGGACCTATCACATTGTTAACAAGCTGGTAAAGAGCCCCTTCACTTGTAATAAAAAAAATATCACCATTGCCCATGCCTGTATAACTAACTATTCCATGATGGCGCCACATTTCATGGTCACTATATGTAGGCAAACTATAGCGATTCACTTCAGTAAGGCGAGTGTCGTATTCTACTAAGAAGGTTTCAACTCCCCCCGACTCATCGAAACTAACCTTAGGAATGTAAACATGTTCATTTAAATCAACTAAAAAATTTCTTGATACATGCCCCTTCACAGACCCTACTGTTATTTTATCAAAATTACCTGACACCGTATCATACTGGTATAAAACATGCTCCCAATAGCCTAATGTATACACATACCGCCCAGTTGTATTTACTGCAATTAAAGCTTCTTCACTCGATAAAAGATGCTCCCATTCATCGCCACTAGGCAATTTACGCCATAGATGTCCTCCCCACTCTGGGTTGGTTTCACTAGTTTCTCCTGCTTCATCAAAACTACTGAAATACACGTAGCCATCGGCAGCTTGGTAAAATTTACTATGTAATTTGTTTTGCCCCATTCCTTGTTGAAATAAATTTAACCTTTTAAGTTGTGACAATACATCGCCCTGCAGCATAAATTTATCGGTATTAGGATTGTACTGGTACAAGTAGGCTGTACTATTAGCCTGTTGACCGGTAGTAGACACACCAAAATATATATTTCCTAGATCATCTCGACCTGTTGCCCCCCAGACTGATGCTCCTTTAAGCGTTTTTTCAAGGGCTAAAGGCTTAAACTCTGGTGCTTTAAAGTGCTTACGTGTCACATCCGAATATCGAGTACCAAACTTCTGAGCGGGAGAAACCTCAGCCTGACTTTTTACAACAACACTTTGCTCTGGTGTACAACCCAACATCAGGCTTAATATAGTGCATAAAAAGGTAGAATATCCCAAAGAAACACTGCTGCTGTTACTCATCAAGAACTTCCTTTTAAATTAAGATATATAGGATTTGTATAGAACATATAATGATGAAGTTCTGGTTGAATACTCTCTCCTCTAACCCTAATAGCTGTCAAATTTGCTCTTAGTATTTTAGGAATTTCAACTTTCAAAGTTTTATCATGCATATTTGATGATACATCAACAGGCACAATTGTAATCAAATTTTGCGCAATTAAAATGACCTCCAACTTGTCTAGGCTAGTTGAGCCTCCTCTCCAGTCACTATCACGTAAATTTACAGATAAGTTAATCTTACTAGGAGTATTTGCAAAGCTATCGCGTAACGTATCGCCAATTTCATATTCTTTTCCATTATGGATGATTGAAAATGATAGTGATTCAATAAAATTTCCATGCTGAGCCCACATTTTTCCGGCTTTGAGGGCCGTTAAGACGTCGTTTTGATAGTTACTTTTGCTAAATAGATGTGTTGACGAAAACTCACAGGGCCAATAATCCATTTTTAGATTATGAAAATCTGACGCAGCTCTAGCAGCAGTGACTCTATATCCTTTTTGCAATAGTCGATCCCATTCACCACCAATAGTTGCTACTGACGGATCCCAACCGTTAATGGTATAAAGTTTCGACTCGTACGAGCCATTATTCTTTTTCCTTTTACGTTGATGACCGGGAGCTCCAGAAAACCCTATAACAAGATCAGTTTTTTGTGACCAGCTCTCAAAGTCATATTGATTTTCCTGCATTTGAAAGTTTTTTCGGCTTGGGTGATTATAAATTAGTATCGGCTTCACATCAGCGCTTTCACTCAAATTGTTGAGCCACTCAAAAGCAGGTATAGCAGACAGGAATTGCTTTTTGTATTCTCTAAAGTGATCAAATTTTTCCTTGAAAGCACGCAAATCATGTTGCATAGAAACAGTTTTAGGAAAAAGGACAGTTACATGCTCCCTCCCACCAAATGGGGGGATATTCCATTCAAAACCAGGGATAACTGTCATATGCTTATGAAAAGAATTAACGTTTTCTATATCTGTAAAATAACTGTCCGATAATACTTTCTTAAAATCTTTATCACCATGATCTGTTATAGCTATAAAGTCACAACCAAACTCCGCTGCTTTGTTAGCGATTTCATGAACCGTTTTTTGACCGTCAGAGTACTTAGAATGTATGTGGGTATCAATTTTAAGCCACTCTCCGTTTGTAACTTTTGGCTGAAGTCGACTCTGCTCCGACTGATAAGTTACATCAAAGTTATTATAGCTTTCATTGTAAAGCTCAAGTAAAGCAATTCTTCGGCTAATCTTAGCCTCTAAATTTAAATACTCTTTTGAACCTACACCTCCAATAACATTTATAAAATTACGTTCACTAAAGCCTTCGGGAAGATCATGAGTAAAAGGAAAAAATGTTAACTCAGTACTCTTACCATACAAGACTTCTTGCGCTCTCAAGGCACTATTATTTCCTCGTGTAAGATAATCAGCAAACATAATTCCAGCTTTATCCGCAGCTAAATCTGCAAAACTAAAACCACTTCCTCCTTTTCCACTATCTAAAATCTCTTTAACCTCACCAATTTTAAATCCGATGTGCTCTCTACCTAATTGCTGAAGCATGGTTGAATACAAGAAATGCAAGGCTAAATCTTGTCTCCCTCTTAATGTAGTAGCAATACGCTTAGTATCCGTTCGAAAACCAGCTAAACGAGCAAAGCGTAGACTTCCAAATTTAATAGCAAGTGCCCATATTATCGCCGTATTTTCTTCTACCGCATTACCTTCAATAGAATTATTGATTGCGAATTTCATTAAAAAATTTACATAATTTGCCAAGGAGCTACTAGGAGGCTCGTACTCTTCGAGTTTTGAAAGATAAAACTGAACTTTATCAGAATCAACATTTTGATTTTGACTTACTGAAATTGCAATATCAGCAATATCCGCAATATGACTATTAACTCGACTTTTAAAATCAGTATTTTTTGTCGCTGTTAATATTATTTCTTGATCTGTGACTTCAATATGAGTCAATAACTCCTGTACAGTCTCACTTATCTCACTATCAAATATAAGCCAAGTTAATAGGTTTATTGAAGAATTAACAATTATACCTGGTACATATAAATCACCGATATGACACCCATCAAGCTTATAGAAGGTATTATCTAGGCTAAGGGTACAATGCACATTCAAATATACTGTTTTAAACTTAGAAGTAGATGCAAGTGTGACACCGTACTGATTAAACCCAATCGAGACTTCAGTATTGTCAAATATGAATGATGCTACTTGAGCTATCGAATCAACATCATCTGTCCCTAGCTTAATTGACACAAGAGTTTGTGAAGAGGAAAACTGCTTCCATATATGTTTCGCGTTATCTCTAGCCACTGCGACCTTTTTAGCATCAACTTGACTATCACTTATTACTAAAGGACTGAGCTGAAAAATAAAAAACGTCAAAATAATAAGCGTTAACGAAAACCAACTTAGCTTCCTAATAACTTTTTTCATAAATAACGCCTTATTTAAGGATTGTATTCAGCAGATCGTTTTATTAATAATCGATATGTTAACATACTGATTATTAATAAAGACATTAAACTCTGTGGCTACTTCTGTGAACATTTTACTACTTTCTCATCGCGTTCCTTTCCCCCCTAATAAAGGTGAAAAAATAAGAACATTTCACCAAGTGCAACATCTAAATGAACTTGGTCACCAAGTACACCTTATTGCACCATATGAAGACGAAACAGAATTAGTATACTTTAAGGCACTAGAAGACTCATTATGCAGTACCGTCACCACATCATTATTATCAAAAAAACTAGTACGCCTTCTAAAAGGCTTAATTAAAGGCAAAGCGTTAAGTGTGGCCAATTTTTATAACCTTAAATTACAAAAACAATTTGATGACTTTGTTACGAAAAATAATATAGATGCAATTATTTGCAGTGCATCCTCTGTGGCTGAATATGTTTTTAAGAGTGAAGCACTTGAGGCCATGAAACGTGCCCCTCTACTCATTATGGATTTTATGGATGTTGATTCAGATAAGTGGGGGCAGTACAAAGAAAGCAGTTCATTTCCTATGAGTTTAATCTACTCGAGAGAGCAACGTCTTTTAAAGGCTTACGAAAAGCAAATAGTAGAGCAGTTTGATACCTGCTATTTGATTGCAGAAGCAGAAGTAAACTTATTTAATGAAAAGGTTATTAAAAGTGACAAAGTTCAGGTTATGGGAAATGGCTTAGACACATCAGCTTACTACCCTAACCCATTAAAAAAGCAAAGTGGCGGTTCAACCTTTTTGTTTACTGGGGTTATGAACTACAAACCAAATGAAGATGCTGTTTTATGGTTTGTAAAAGAATGCTGGCCCTCAATACTGAAGACACACCCAGAAAGTAGGTTTATCATTGCGGGAATGAGCCCTAGCTCAGATATTCTGCAACTCAAAAATGAAGAAAGTATAGAAGTTACAGGTTTTGTCGATGATATTTTACCCTATTACCATCAAGCAGATATTTTTGTAGCGCCATTTCGTTTAGCTCGAGGAGTTCAAAATAAAGTACTACAAGCCTTTTCATGTGCCTTACCTGTTATATCTACGCCTATGGGAGCTGAAGGCATATTATGTACTCCAGGTAAAGATATACTCATTGCATCTACGCCAGCTGAGTTTATTCAACAAGCTAAAAAGTTAATTTCAAACACAAAGCTTGCTGAGTCTATTGCCCAAAATAGTGAAGAAATTATTAAACAAAATTATTCATGGCAAAGCCAATTAAAACCATTAGTTAGTTTACTTAGTAGAGAGACATCACATTGAAAAAAATGCTAAAAACAATACTATTTTCTTTATCAGCACTACTAATTAGCCCTATAACATTAGTTTACTTTGTGCTTACTTTGGTTTTAAACAAAGATTCAGTATTAACCAGCTTTAGCCAGCTATTAAGTTTAATACCGGGTAAACTAGGAGTGTATTTAAGAGCAGGATTTTATCGCTTCACTTTTACTCATTGTCATCCTAATGCTGTTATTTCTTTTATGGTTTTGTTTTCACAGGCTGATACTGAAATAGCTGAGGGGGTTTACCTCGGGCCGCAATGTAATATAGGGCGTTGCAGTATTGGTAAAAATACCCTGATCGGTAGTGCTGTAAATATTATGAGTGGTAAAGGCCAACATAACTTTAGCGACCTTGATACTCCCATAAAAGACCAAGGTGGAGTATTTGAAAAAGTATCAATTGGTGAAAATTGTTGGCTAGGTAACGGAGCTATGATAATGGCCAACATTGGCAAAGGATGTGTTATTGGCGCTGGTTCAGTAGTAATTAACGATATACCAGATTATGCGATAGTTGCAGGTAATCCCGCTAAAGTGATAAAAGGCAGATAATTCTATGCAGAAAGCACCACTTAGCGAAACTCTGCTAATATGCTCTTTGCAGTGGTGCCCATTAGTTTTGGCAATAAAGCAACCATAATGACTGCGTATAGAGTGCAAAACACTCCTCCAGAAACTAGGAACATCATAATATGACCCAACTCAAGTTTCATAGTTAGCCAATCACTTAAAAACAAAGAGGTAGCAGACAGACTAGCCGACAATAGCAGAGCACCACCCACTTGCATAAGTTTTAGTGGCACCAAATTATGTAAAGTTATAGTGATTAACAACGTAGAAATGATTCCAATCGATACCCTTAACCAAACAGCAAGACTTAAAACATTATATATTTGTAAATAGCTCAACAATGTAACCACCACCACAATCAAGCTGAAAATATCAAACCAAAATATAGTTTTTACCTTACCTATAGCCGTCAAGGCACTTTCAATCACCAACAAAAAGCAATAGTAAAAAAATAACAGGGACATAACACCAAGAAGATCGCCAGCTATTAACCATTGATCACCTAACAATACGTTAATAATCAATTTTGGATAAAAAGCTAAGTAGGCAGTAAGTGGAACAACAATAAATGCAACAACGCTTAATACCTTGCTTACTCTGTGACCTAATTTAACCGGATCGTTTTTATAATCCTTTAAATCGGCCAAGAGAGGCTCTATCGCTGGCCCAAGGATATTATGTCCAGGCAACATAGCCACATCTCTTGCCATATGGTAATTACCTAGTTGAATATTTCCGAAGAACTTAGCAACAAGGATAGTGTCAACTTGGGCACGTAAGTAACCAATAATACTCTTACCCAAAAGCCATTTAGAAAATAGCCATTGCTCACTTACTTTTAGTAAACTAAAAGAAGGGCGAAATACCTGTACTTTATAACTAGCAATCGTAAAAACAATTGCCCCAACTATATCAGCAATAACAAATGCCCAATAACTGCGAAAATTGACAGCCACTACAATCACTACAAAAAAGCTAACTATTCGCTGAATTAATGATAAGTAAAATATTTTCTTGTAATCTAAATCCCTCTTTAGCACTAATAAACCTGGATTTCTCAATGCATTGATAACTAAAGTAATAGAAGCTACTTGCATAGCACTAATGAGATTGTTTTTGTCAAAAAAGTTAGCTATGAGCGGAGCTAGAAAGATTAAGAATAAACACACCAAGCTCTTTAACAAAAGATCCAGAGACCAGGCGGTATTTAAGTCGTCTTTAACTAAGTGAGACTTCTGAACTATGTATTGCTCAGCTCCTGTATGAGACAAAATATCGAATAAGTGTATTACAATTGCAATAATGGCAATCATAGCGAAGTCTGAAGGAGTAAGAACTCTAGCTAGTATAAGTGTACTGGCTAAACCAATTATACGGCTTGTAAACTTAGCACCGCTAGAAAAGGCAGCACTAGTAATCAATTTGCGTTTCAAACATCACCACTTTGAGAAATACCAATCACATCATACTGTTTTAACTCAAATTGAGTGTAGAAAGGAATACTTCGTATTACTGGCAAGTTTCCTAATTCGGGTACATACCATTTGAAAGATGCTAATTTCTCTGCTGAAGTAAACAAATCTTCAGGTGTTTGGCCGACTCTATCGAGTACTTCGGGATGAATTTCTAATAGCACTATGCAAGACTCTGCATTTAAAATTAAACTTGAAGCACCTTCGAATGCAGCCAACTCTTGCCCCTCCACATCAATCTTAAAAACAAGGGTGCCTTCTAAACAACAGTTAGTTTGTTTTGAGTGCCATGTGTCTAATGTAAGTACCTCTGTTGAACCTTTCGCTTTTTCATCAATGTAGCCTTCGTGGTCATTTGCGCGTTTATGATTAAAGTGAAACTTAGCAGAACCGTCAAAATTAGAAACCGCAGCGTTTATACATACAACAGACTTATTTATTTGTTCTAAATTTGCTCTTAAAGTTTCAAATGAATGCGGGTTAGGTTCGAACGCTATAAAGTTATGAACTTTAGGACAGTGAGAAGCTATTAATGAAGACACGACTCCTATATCAGCCCCTAAATCAAAAAAAGTAAAAGAGCGGTTTAATTGATTAAGCACTTCACAAAAAGGTAAAAATTCATTCAAATAGTAATTTTCAGGTCCTTTTTCTAACCAGAAACACCATTCGCCCACGGGAACAACAAAATACCGACTGCTAATCTTATGTTCTATAACTTTATGGGGGTATTTATTAGATAACCATAAATAAAATTTGTGTTTGCCCCGCCAATCATGCTTCTGAAGAAAGACCAATATTTTGTTAATTACGCGTGGAAACTTTATATTAGATGTCACTTACTAATCATCACTAAAATCAAAATATTGACTTAGTGGTTGCATGTTTTCTTGAACCACTATTTTCATATTTACCTTATCTTCTAAAATAGAGACATTGTCTGTTTTTAGGGATACAGCTACTAACCCACTCCCCACATAGCTTCCCATTAAGATACGATAAATTTCATATAACTTTGCGTTGCGCTTATTTGTGAATATCTTGCCATCGATAAGATACCAATGCACTAACAAGCGTTTCGAGTCTGGGTTAACTATAGTATCGAGGGCGAGGTTTTGAACAGCTCCAGAATTAAAGTATTGAGCATTCTCTAATGACCACGACTTTTCTGAATACAACCGATTTAAAGAACTAATCAGCTCACCGTGCCCCTTGGGGTACCAAACTAAGTAGATTTCATAATGCCGTTCGTCAATAACGGATATAAATTGAGTTTCTTGAAACGGCTCTATAAATTCAGGCTGCCAATCAGCCCCGCCTATCCGTTTTACACCGACATTTTCTTGTGTAAAGTTTAACTTAGTCGGTGCAGACTCACCTTCAAGTTGAGATGTAATGCCTTTGTACCAGAACCAAAATAGAAACATAACCAGAACTATAGCGAGAGCTGAAGTGTAAACACTTTTACTTTTAAATACAGGAGTGCTTTTCACTTCACCTGCATCTAAATGAGTTTCTTTGTCATCTTTTTGCTTCTCTCTTATTAGCTCACCTATCGACAGCAAACAAACAATAACCAAAGAAAAGAATACCCAACCATAAACCAAATGATCCGCTCCTACAGCATGTTCCATATCGGTTAGATAGCCAGTTAAAATAATTCCAAACACCCGAATAGCGTTGGCAATGATTGGAAATACAATAGAGATACACATAAACACAATACGTCTTTTCGTACCGCGAATATTCAGATAAGAATACAGAGAGCCAATTACGATAGAAGCAATAAAGAAACTAATTCCTGAACATGCCTCTGCAACTAAAAATCGACCTTGGGGGATTTCGATATATAGGCCGCTTCTATAAACTGGAATATTAGTCCAGTTTAACATTACCATTGAGTAATCAGCTGTAACTTCTTGTAAGGTAGGAATTAATTCTTCCCCGACGGGAATACAAAACAAAATGAAGAATAGCGGGAACAATAACTGTAAAGCTATTTTATTACCTAGATATGCCCACAAGGCAAAGGGTAAAAATGTAAAGGTTGCTACATGCATGAACAGTTGCACATCACCCGCTAGGCCAATGGCATATAAAAACAAACTACCAAAGCACAATAGCAAAACCAGATAGTTTGGTTTTACTTGGTGTAAACTCAGCTTGTCTCTTTTCAGATAAATAAGGAAAACGGTGCCAGGTAAAACAAATAAGCAATGATTAAAAATCTCAGAGACTAACCATATATCAACCGCAGTTTTAATGCCTTCCCAATAAACAAAAACCCAGCAACCAATAATTAAGGCTAACCCAAAAAACATACTCTTAACTTGGGAAGCTTCAATATTACTTGCTACGCTACCATTCAAAATAAATATCCTTATTTTGAAGGTATGTTATAAACATCTTTCATAGTTCCCCATGAAAAATCTTGTAATAACCTATCTAACTTTCCATAGGTCTTATCCAAGTTAACATAGTGTCTGAATCTAGACTTAAGAGGCGCATTTTCGAACCTAGGTTGCTCACTGTCAATTTCCCAAGGGTGGAAATAAAATGAGTACGGCTGCCTTTCTTTTTTAAGGTAGCTAGATATAAGATATTTAGACAACGCATAGGGGTAAAGTCGAAAATATCCACCGCCGCCGATAGGAGTTTGCTTACCCATCAATTTTAAAGTGGGGATGGGGATTTCGATAATTCCTTCTTTACGTTTGTATGTGAACCTTGGCCAATCAGGGGTACCGTATAAATCATGTTTAACAGGGTAAGTACTTGAACTGTAGCCAAAATCTAGCTCAGATAACACTTCAAACGCCCATTCATTATCATACCCAATAGAAAAGCTTGGCGCTCTATAGCCAGTGACTTTTTCACCAAGAAGGTCTTCCAAATGTTCCTTTGAACGAACCACATCTTGCTTAAACTCCTCAAGAGTTTGAGAGGTAGCTCTTCTATGAGCATACCCATGACTGGCTATTTCATGACCTTGGGCATGGATCTCTTTGATTAACTCAGGAAAACGCTCAGCAACCCAACCAAGCACAAAAAATGTCGACTTAACATCATGCTTGGCGAATAAATCTAATAACCTGCGCGTACTTACATCAACTCTCGGTTGATAGTCTTTCCACTGAGATGGGTCTACAACTGACTCAAATGCAGACACATGAAAAAAGTCTTCAACATCAACAGTCATAGCGTTAAGAATAGGTATAGACACTATTATCTTCCTTTGCCGAACAGAACTACTTCAACAGTTCTTATTAAAATCAGAATATCTAACATCACACTTTGATGTTTAACATAGTAAAGGTCAAATTTAAGTTTCTCCATAGAGTCTTCAACGCTAGCTCCATATGGATAATTAAGTTGTGCCCACCCGGCAAGTCCCGGCTTAACATTGTGTCTTTGATTATAATAAGGGATCTCTCTGATTAGCTGCTCAACAAAGTGAGGTCGTTCAGGGCGAGGTCCAATAAATGACATTTCTCCGCGATAAACATTTAATAACTGGGGCAGCTCATCGATTCGATATTTACGGATGAAAGCACCGGTTTTTGTTACTCGTGAGTCATTAGTAGATGCCCACTTGGCGCCATCTTTTTCAGCATCTGGTCGCATACTTCTAAACTTAATGATTTTAAATAATTTGCCATTAAGCCCGACTCTCTCTTGCTTATAAAATACTGAAGCACCCTTTACTTTTATATCTTCAAAGTAAATGATAAGTGCAGTTATCAACATAAAAGGCCAAGTCATAGCTAAAATTATGGTAGCTAATATACAATTAACCGTGTAGTCCAAAGCATCTCTTAAGTAATTTTGAGAGTTAAAGCCATTTGAATAGATAACCCAGCTCGGATACATTAAATTGACTACTATTTGTCCCGTTTCTCGTTCCATAAAATCTAAGAGGTCTGTAACTTCAACGCCTCTTAATCGGCAATCAAACAAAATCTCAACGGGTAATGTTCCCCGCCTTTGGTCACAGGCAATTATGACTTCATCTATATCGTTATCAGTAATAAAGTTTCTGAAATTTTCATCAATTCTCACATGTATGAGTTTTTCATTCTGTATTCCTTCTTCCCTGTTATCACCGGGAATAGGTATAAATCCAACCAGTTCAAAGCCAAACCTATCAACTTCTCGCCTCATTCGCTTTTCTATAATTGACGCTCGTTCACCGGCACCAATAATAATAATTTTTGACTGACCAAGACCGAGTACGCCTAACCTATTTATAAAATACCGGAGTAATACCATAGCGACTATGGTAAAGCCTGCGTATATGGGTAAATAATACTGGCTCAACTCAGCACTTTTAAAAACACTGCTACTAACTACTGCGGTAACAAAATATCCAATTGCTACACTTACAAATATACGTCTAATTATCCCTCTAAAGGTTTCTCTAAGCTTTGATTCGTATAAACCGACCGAAAGTGCAGCAACAATAACTAAGATAGAAAAGAAGCCTATTTGTATAAAAAAGTCAGCTGTAGGAATGATGTTATAAGAATCTTCTAAAAAATATTTTATGAATAAAGAAGACAAATAGCCTATGTAGCCAATCATTAGAACTTCTAACGCCATCAATACATTTGAACGTCTTATTTCTTTTTTACTTCCAAAACTCATTTATCATTTCCAACTTTGTATTAAGATTCGCACATTTGTATATTGGGGGATAACCAAGACATTAATATTCAACTTTTTTTTGGCATATAATGTCATATTAAAGTTGTCTAGCAAGAGATAAACTTGTTACATTGCTCACTTTGATTCTAAACTAACGGGACAGTAATTTACATGAAGACTTGCCAAATAGCATTCTCAAAATTAATATTTTTAGTAATAATATTTATGCTGGGTTGTGCTAATAACTTAAGCAAATTACCCAGTGCTACCCAGTATTCTTCGGTTACCACCTCTGTAGATGACTACCAATACTTGATTGGCCCAGGCGATAATTTATCTATTTTTGTTTGGCGAAATCCTGACATATCTGGTTCTTTTATTGTTCGCCCTGACGGCAAAGTCACCACGTCTTTAGTTGAAGATATAGAAGTATCTGGAAAAACAGCCACTATGTTAGCCAGAGAAATAGAAGAACAACTTGGAAAATATATTAACAACCCAAGGGTGACTGTTAGCGTTACAAACTTTAAAGGTCCATTAAGTGAGCAAGTTAGAGTAATTGGTGAAGCCACCAATCCCAGCGCTATAAATTATACCGAAAGAATGACCCTGTTAGATTTAATGATTGCAGTTGGAGGATTAACCGAATTTGCGGATGGAAATAATGCTAAATTAGTAAGGATAATTGCAGGCGAACAGAAAAGTTTTAGTTTGCGAATTGGAGACCTTATTAAAAACGGAGATATAGAAGAAAATATTGATATGCTGCCAGGCGATATCATCATCATTCCTGAAGCTTGGTTTTAAACCTTAATTACATTTGGACTTTTAATTAAATGCAAGATCTTCAAAAAACACTCGAGCTTTTATTAGGTTATATAAAAGGGGTTTGGGTAAAAAAACGGTACATCATAATTTTTAGTTGGTTAATATGCCCTGTAGGCTTTTTTTACGTAGCCTCAATGCCAGATGTATATGAATCTCAAGCTCGTGTTTATGTTGATACACGTTCGGTTTTACAGCCTTTACTGCGAGGATTAGCTATTCAAACTAATCCTCAACAAGAAATTGCTATGATGGTGAAGACTCTATTAAGTAGACCTAACTTAGAAATCATTGCTAGAGAGTCAGATTTAGATATTACTACTTCCACCCCAACTCAATATGAAAATCTGATTAAGTCTCTATCAAATAACATCAAGTTAAGAGCTGCAGGAAGAGATAATTTATATACTATTGCATTCAGTCATAGAAGCCCTGAGATGGCGAAAACAGTTGTTCAAGAGACATTGGACTTATTTGTAGAAGGAACAAAGGGCAATAGTCGAAAAGATTCAGACTCAGCCAGCCAATTTATCGATGAGCAAATCGACGAATATGAAAGTCGACTAGCGTCAGCCGAACAGAGACTAGCAAATTTTAAAAGAAAGTATTCAACTCTATTACCTAACCAAGGAAGCTTCTACCAAAATTATTCACAGTTAGAATCTGAATTGGAAGAGATTAAGTTAAAAATAAAAGAAACTGAACAACAGATAGCGTCGTTATCGACACAAATTAATGTATCTAATAACACACTAGATGAATTTTCAGTAAGGCCTTCAGATAGAGAAACACAACTAACTACAAGATATGACGAAAGAATTAAAAGTCTCGAAGAAAAACTTGATCAACTATCGCTTAAGTATACTAAGCTGCACCCTGATGTCATTGAAGCAAACAGCTTGTTGAAGTCATTACAAGAGCTTAGAGAAAAAGAAATATCTGAGTATCTTTCAGGAAATGACGGTGAAGGCTCTGATCAAATAGGCTCAATTGCCAGCGAATTAAAATTAGAAATGACCCGACTTGAAAGCCAAATTGCATCAATGAAAGTCCGAGAATCGGATTATTCGAGTAAGATAGAAGCTCTCAAGCAAAAAATTGATTTGGTACCCCAAGTTGAAGCAGAAAGAACAGCTCTAAATAGAGATTACCAAATCACTAAGAAAAAGTATGAAGAATTACTAAGTAGGAAAGAATCAGCTGAGCTATCCCAAAAAGCAGATGTTTCTAATGAAAATGTGCAATTTAGGGTAATAGATCCCCCCATAGCGCCTAAAAATGCTGCTGGTCCAAATAGAGCACTATATTACACGTTTGTACTAGTTTTGGGGTTTGCCTCAGGGCTCGGCGTGGCATTCCTAGTAAGTCAAATAACCCCAGTGGTTATTAGAGCTAGTCAATTAACTGCTTTAACAAACTATCCTGTACTTGGAACAGTGAGCCATTTAAATAAGAGCCATATAAAGAAAGTTAATCGCTCGCGTTTATTGGTGTTTTTAGTCTCATCTTTATTAATTGTTGGCTTATATGGCTCATTAGTTATGGCTGATATAATGCAACTTGATTTATACGGGAGGGTTTTCTCTTGAACTCTATTGAAAAAGCGTTACAAAAGAAAAACCAACAAGTATCAGAGCAACCACAAAAAGAAAGTTCAGTTACAGCAAACAATGCTAACGATCTAAAGGAAAGCTCAGTCGAATCACCATCTGTTGTCGTTCCCCCCCCACCTAGTGGGAATAAGGTAAACATAGAGATTGATTTTCAATCTCTAGAAGCCAAAGGATTTGTTTCTACCAACTCTCAACGACAACTCATTAATGAAGAATATAGAGCAATAAAACGTAAACTTTTAGATAACGCTTTTGGGCCGCTATCAAAATCATTGAAGAATGGAAATATTATCATGGTTAGTAGCTCTAGGCCTGGAGAGGGTAAGACTTTCACGGCAATAAACCTAGCCTTAAGCATTGCCTTAGAGCAGGACAAAACTGTATTACTTGTCGACGCTGATGTACTCAAGCCAAATGTAATGAGAACTTTAGAGCAAAAAAACACAGTTGGTTTAATGGAATATTTGTTAGGCGAAAAAGACAATATTTCTGACGTTATGTGTACCACAAACTTAGACAACCTTCGAATTATACCAGCGGGTAAATCACACCACTTATCAACTGAGTTGCTAGCTAGTGAGAAAATGCAAGAGGCTATGCAAGAATTTGCGACCAGATATCCAGATCGTGTTGTTATTGTTGATACCCCCCCTCTTTTGGGCATTAACGAAACCGCAATATTAGCAAACCTTGCAGGTCAAGCATTAGTGGTGGTTGAAGAATCAAAAACCAAGTTAGCGGATGTATCTAAAGCTGTAGAGCAACTCAACCCTGAAATGGCCATAGGTTTTGTTGTGAACAAATCAGAAAAAGCCAACTCTGATGGTGCTGGTTATGGTTACTATTATGCGGGCGCTAATTAGTGTTAATTCGATATTTGCCTAAACTTGATAACATATTCAAAGTATACTTTTTTACGTTAATTTTCACCTCTATCCAATTAGAATCCAAAGAATTGGAAATTAAAGGTGAATTAACGACTACAGGATATGTTTATCAAACTGAAACAGATACTCAAAAATCAGAAGTTAACCAAGTTGCTGCTATCACTCCATCTGCCACAGCAATTTATTCTAGTAAACATATAAATATGTCAGCTACTGCTGAGCATGTAAAAGTTGAAAGATTTAGCGGTGATGTAGGTGTAAACGAAAGCTATACTGAGTTTTCATATAACGGCTCTTCCGCTTTTATAGACAATGCTTTAACGCTTTCTATTCGTGGTCAAGAAAGCTACCGAGTAATTAATCAAGAACAAGACTATGTAAGTGATAAAGTTTTAGCATCTGGTGATTTAACTAAGTTTAACAATACTGTGGCCACTCTAAATTTTATCACTCCAAACCCTGAATATATAGGCCTATCAACACAAACTAGGTACTCAGAAACAACATCCGAACAATCACTAGAAAGTGAGCTCGGCTTAGACAGCTCAAACAGATCAGTCACAGCTACCATATTTCAGGGTACAAAAGTTGAGAATATCAACTGGAATTTATCCACAATTTACAATGATATCTCCAGATCTAGCTTTCAAGACTACTCTTCCACTTTAATGAACGGATTCATAGGAATTCCAGTTAGTCAAAACATGAGCGTCATCTTTCAAGGAAGCTCATCTACATATGATGTTGATACTGATAGTTTAGTCGCGAGAACAAATTTAGATACAACTAGTTACGGTGCAGGCCTTGAATGGCAACCTATGGAAGATCGCAGTGTTTCTATAACCTACAATCAACTAAAAGAAGGTGACAATAATATAAGCTATTTAGGGTTAGGGCTGGACTGGGCATTTTCATCTAGAACTGCTCTTAACTTTAATTACGATAAAAAATTCTATGGTGACGCATACTCTATAGATTTTAGCCATAACTTAAAATTTTTTAGAAGTTCATTAGCATACTCAGAACAAGTTACCTCATTTTCACTCCTATCTACTGATGAAGGAACTACTGCACTATTTGTATGCCCATTTGGAAGTGTCGACTTAAGTGAGTGCTTTCAGCCAGACTCCCTCAATTACGAACTTCAGGCAGGAGAAGAGTTTATTTCTTCAACAGATATAGAAACGGACATTAGTGAGGAAATTATATTACGCAAGGCCGGAAGTTTTAAAATAGGCTATGACAAGCGTAGATTAAAAACTGCACTAACCCTTTCCTTTGGAGAGACAGAGTACCTTGAATCTGGACAGTTTCAAACAACACGTAGGGCACGACTTATTATTGCTTACGAACTTAGCCAAAAGACTGATGTAACCTTAAATACCCTCTATTCGATTAGTGATTTAAGATCATCAGATAATACGAATACAACTGTAACTTCGAGTATAGATATTACTCGAAAAGTTTCTCAACACTTAGAGTCTAACTTTGGTATGCGCTTGTTAGATAGAAACTCTAGCTCAGCTAACAATGATGTTAATGATAAACGTATCACTCTTGGTTTGACTTATATTTTTTGATTAATAACAGCAAGTGTGCTCCTCCTCCTTCCTGCTCTAAACTGAAGCTTTTTAGTAACGCTATCTAGAATGCAGTTTAAGTGGCGTATCATACATTCTCTGCTGCCGCAGCCCGGCTGTAGTTGATGACATCAAATTGAATAAACTTAACCACCCACTGGGGCACTTTTGTTCTACCCCATAGAAGTACTTTAATTGCTCATCAGGATAGTGCTGAGTGACTAACTGCTGTTGCAACCAGGTATTCTTTGGCAATAGAAGATGGGTACAGTTTCCTGCTAGGGCAAGCATTAAGCCTGATAAGTCAAAATCTCCAAAATACACAAGTGCTTTATCATGACAACTTGTTCCCCAGTTTTTAATGAGCAAGTTAGCCGCTTTTGAGTAGTGAGAATCACCTCGATAAATAGCTAGAACATTGCCTAAATGGTTTTCAACCATTCCTTGAAACTTATGCCAGTCGTTAAAACTATCTCTGTTTTCAATAAGTATCAAAGTATCGTAACTAGAGTAATTTATCCTTTTAATATCAAGCTCTACATTCACCTGTTCGCAAGAATAAAGTTGCTCTTGAAACCCTTCTAATACTCTATTATTAGTTAATGCTGCCAAAACCAGATGCTCTGTAGGCTTGATTTTCCCTTGTTTTTCGTCGGCACTTTTAAAAGCCGCGGTTTGATGAGTATCTGAACTAAAATCTTCGAAGATATCCTCACCCATGATTTGTAAATAGGCCTGTTGTATTTTATCTATGCCTTGTCGATTGAAACGGTATTTTTTGCCCTTTACCACCCACTTACCAGGAACAATATCTTCATTTTCACACCATTTAAGTATCTCTTTAACCGCTGCAACAGCAGTAGTGGCCGCCCTATCATCAAACATAAGCTTAGTACTTTGCTCTAACAACAAGACCTTAGCTTTTGGCGTGAGCGAGGCTACCATAGAGGTTATCCGACCGCCTGAAAGTCACCAAAAAAGCGCATCCCTACCCTTACGTCTTTAATAATATACAACTGATTAAACCGGCTTTTAGGAGTTCGCTCTTTTTCAAGCATAAAACTTTGTTTACTTTGCTGCGGTAAGCCTTCATATTCGGCTACCACTTGGAATAACCAAATTTCAGCATCCCAAGTTAGCCCCTGCTCAGCAAGATAATCAACACCGCTTAATGGCTCTGGGCTTTCTATTACCCTAATAAAGAAATCTTCAACATCTTTAGCAAGTTGCTTTTGCTCTGTTGCCACTAAGCTTTGTACTGCCACAGCAAACCCTTCGGTTTGGGTTTCTGATTGTGAGCCTTGCTCTGGCTCTCTGGGTACCGCTCTGGCGAGCTCAGCTAAAGCATAGCCATCTTGAGCTCTGTCTAAAGCAACAAAGGCTTGGGCTTTGATACTATGGGCTTGATTAACTACTGCGGGCACCTGACTGCGGTTTGGATAATCTCCCACTTGAAAATTCGGACGTTGCCGTAAAAAGGCACTCATGCGATTAATTAACAAGGCTCTGTCTTGTTGATGGCGAAAACGCGCCATTAAAAGTACTAAACGCTTTTGAACCTCTAGCAAGGAGCCAGAGTGTTCCGAAATACGGGCTTGTAACTGACTCACCAGTAACTTTCGCAAGGCACCGTCACTGCCTGCTAACTGAATTAAGTCATCAAAATTAATGATGCTAAACCCATCAAGTATGCGCCTTAACTGACGCTGGGCGAGTTCAATTTCTAGAATTTTGTCATCTAAACTGCTTACAAAGCCAAACTCAGTATTTAACCTATGCCACAAGCTTTCAATGGCATCACCAAATTGCCCTGTCATGTCGTATACACGTTCAGTTAACAGTTGCATATGATGCTCGGTGGCAGCGTAATCCCCTTTTTGCCGGGCCGCTTGTAATGACTGCACCCGAGTGTGAATTTGATCTAGATGCTCACCCACGTCAGAGTTAATTTGGCGCTTACGCTCATCTTGGGTCAAGCTAGCTATTAAATCATTTACATTAGGCCTTAAAGCTAAAGGCTGCTGCTCGTCTGGGCGCCATAAAATGCGCCCATTAATTAATCTATCTAATGCCTGCGCAGTAAATGCAGCTTCGTCTACATGACCTTGTAAATAGCCCTGCATTAAAGCATCAGCATGTTTACCAATAAGCTCTAACCGCTCTTTTCCTAATTCAAAAAGCGGGTTACTTTGTAAGGTATTGTTTAATTTTGAAGCTTGATTCAAAACATCGCCTCTTGCTCAGGTACATCATCAATGGGCAGGTTTTCTTCATCTTTGATAAAACGCACTAGCTCTATAAGATGCTCTATTTTCCCAGTCACAATATAAAACAGCCTATCTTTATGGGGTTGATGCAAGTAGCCCAATTCTTTAATACGTTTAAACACTTGTTTAATTTGCATATCAGCTTTATCACTGCTGGATTTAAATACCTTGTCTGCAGCAAGATGGGCTAAGCGCTGCATTAAAGATTGGTTGTCTACCACTTTAGACTCAAAGTCTTGTAGTTTAATAGTATCACCTGCACTTAAAGCCCCATCACGACCAAGGGCCTCTTGCACTAGTTGCATCCATTCAAGCATTGGCAACAAGGACTGTACCGTACTCGCAAACTGCCCGCTGAGGTGATGCCGCGCATTTTGATTTAAATCACAGTAAGCCAGAAAATAAACCGAGCCATCTTCACTTTTTGCCACGCGCCTATTTAAGGGCCGTAAAAAATGATTAAACTCTTCCACCAGCGCTTCATTTTGTAACTTATGAAAACTGTGTTCGTCTGTCACAGTACATATAAACTCACCTTCAAGTAGGCGTTCTAATAGTGGGCCGTGTTCGATCATGCTTTCACCTCTGTGGTTGCGGCTTTGTTTTGCTGTAAACGCTCAGCGATTCGACTCAATTTAGGTTCAATTTTTTCTAATTGCTGCTTTTGCTTATCAATCAAATATCTATGTTTAAACAACATTAAGACTTCAGACTCTGGATTCGGAAATGCCCCTAAAATATGAATATTATTGGTATCACAAGCTTTAAATAGTTTTTCAACATTGTGATAAGCCAAGGTACCAATTTCATCTATGGGCCAGTGGATATGAATATCAGCGTGATTTCGTAATAACCGAGTAAAAGCTAGTAAGAACTTACATAATATTAAGTAGGCCATCCCATGACTTGAAGACTCAAGTAATTGCCTGTCATTTTTAATAACTAAGTCAGAACCACCTTCATTTAGATGTAACTCTAAACGTAGTAAGGACTCGATACTGTAATTAGCATCATTGGGTAATACTTCAACCACATCAGCCAAGTTATCTAAGTAAGCTTCACTTGGAAGGTAATCATCAGATTTATTCCAATTATCGTATTGCTGTGCAAAGCGTTTTAATGGAGTCCAGAAATTCAGTTCATCCACTGTAGAAATAATTTTCACTTCAGAGCGAGCAATACCGTCCAAACTTAAATCATCAGACACTTCTTCAGTAAGGCGTTTACTTTGTTGCGCAATTTTTCGGTTAATATCACTAAACACAGTAAAGAAGCGATTTAAGTCGCCACCTATGGTTTCACCCTGCTCCACAATTTGACGCTGGCGAGACTCTAAAATACTCAATAAACGCTGTAAAATCGGCAAACGTTCACGAATATTAGCGTCTTCGTCTAGAACAGAAAAAGCTTGATGCATAGTATCAAGGAAGTCTTTACCTGCATCTTTCCCAAGTACTCCCTCAAATTCAGTGAGTGATTCCTTTAACTTTTTCTCACCGCGACTACGACTTTCCAACGCTTCATTAGCTCGGCTTATTCGCTCAGCCTGATCACCGAAGTTAATGTTTGCTTGTTCTGTTGGCTCAAATGAAAACACAATATGGTTTAATTGACGCACCATAGGTTCAATTTCAGTAATCAAAGAGCCACAACTAGAGAGTGTTTTTTCTGTCGTAGATAAGGCCGCCGATAATTCAGCACGTTTACTTTGATACTGGCTTACCAAACTAGACTGTTGCTGTTGCAACTGCTGACTCAAAGACTTTAATTCGGCTTCTTGCTCTAGAAGCTCAGGGCGCTGCTTTAACCAATCAGTTTGCACAAAAGTTTTGTATTCATTTAGCTCATCACGCCTTACCACAACACTTTGAATATGACTTTTTAGCCCCTCAATTTGTTGTTTTAGTTCTCGCAATGTATTGGGATCAATATCTTGATCAGCTAGCTCTTGGTTAAATGCGTGTTCTAGCTGTTTGATTTGCTCACGGTTTTGCTGCCTTTTAGCTTCAACCTGACTTTCCAACTCTTCAATTTGTTCATCTAAAATAGCTAGCTCATCTTGCCAACCACTTTTAAACTCCAGTAACTGCTCTTCATAATCAGACTTTAACAAATCAATAGCTGCTTGCTTTTGCTCAAGTATCTGAGTCTTATCATCTAAAAGTTTTTGAAGGGCTTGCTGCGCCTGTTGTTTACGTTTCGCCAAGGCGGCTTTTAATTCATCTGCAAAACGTTGCTTAGCGCTTTGAGCGTAGGCCACTTCTTGCTCAGCTTGTTCAAATAAACGATTCTGCTCAGCTACAGCTTCTCGCTTCAGCTCTGCTTCTTGGTGGGCTTGGTCTAATTCAGTCTCATGTTGTTTTTGCTGTTTTTCGGCAGCCAATAAATGCTTTTGAGCCTGCTCTAACGCCAAACTTAACGCAGCTTCGTCTTGGGCATAATCAGGTGCGTCAATTACACTAAGATTTAACTGCACACCTAATAAACTATTTAGTTCAGCTTCATTACTCTTGCTTGACGCTAGAAGCTGAGGTGACAAGTCTTTACGATCAAGTAAAGGCTCATTGATCAAGCGACCAATATCTTGTTCCCAGCCAGGCTTATTATCTCGCAGATATTGCCTTAAGCTGTCTTGTTCGGGTGAAACTTGTTTATTTATTTGACCTAAGCGCTCTTTAGCTTGCCTAGTAGTTTGTCTGGCTTGCTGCAGGGCTTTATCAGCCTTATCACGTATGCTGCGCTGCTGTTGGTATACACTCTCGGCTTGCTGTTTGGCGCTAGATGTTTGCTGCCAAACTCGCTGCGCTAGCTCTAAACGTTTATCCGCCAACGAGCCGTTTTCAACTTCTAGTTCAGTTGGAGTAGCCAGTTTCGCTTGGTGTTCTTGACGGACAATACTGCGTTCTAGCTCTAATAATTCTGAATCAAACTCAGCAGATTGTAGCTCTTTACGTTGTTCAAACTGGCCTCTTAATTCCAGCTCTTTTTCGTTATGGCTTTGCCGTTTCGCTTCTTTTTGTTGGCCAATGACTTTAACTTGCGCTTGGTTTTTACGAGACAAACGCTCTAATGATTCAGATAGCTTAAGCTTTTGCTGTTCAAGCTGACTCTGTAAATCCTTATGCTGTTCAATAAGTAAGTTATATTGCTCTAACTTTTGCTCGTACTCCTCTCGCTTCAGAGGTAAGGCATCAGTATCTTTTTGAAGCTGCTCAATATCTGAATCTTGATATTTTTCATATTGTTGCTGAATATGATCAAGCCTAGAAGATTTTGCTTTAAGGTTTTCAACGGTTTCGCTCACGCGACTATTTAGCGCACCTTCAGCAAGCTCAAAAGCACTTTTTTCACTACTTTGCTGACTTTTGATTTTGTTACGCTGTTCTTGGCTATCCGCTTTTTGAGTAATTAGAGCTTGTAAGTCTTTCTCTAAAACAGGCTTAAGCTGCAACAACTGAGTTTCAATTGCATTCAATTTATCGGTTTGAGCCTGAATGTTTTGATATTCACTCTGCATAGCCTGTAAGCGCATGGTTTGGCGCATTTGGGTGATCCATTCCCGGGCTTTGGTATTTTTAACTGTAGTAGTAGGTTGTACTAAACCATCTTCTTCAAAAATAGCAGCAAGCATAGTACGTAAGGTATCCATCTTGCCTTCTTTAGCATGAACCGCACTGACTAGCTTTTCCATATGCCGAATACGATGCTGGCTAGATACCAAACTATAACGGCTGGCCAACTGTCTAAGCTTAGTGTTTTCACGCCCAACCGCCCTGCCCACACTAGCATCATTTTGAATGATGCTACGAAACTCGCTAGTAGATTGAATTTTATGAGAAAAATCGATCCCCAATTGACGCAGCTGCTTGATCCACTGCTCAGGTAACATAGCTTGTACATTACCTTCTTCTGTATCGACTAACAGCTGCTCTTGATGATAAGGAGCCGCCACTAAACGATATTGGACACCGTCAGAGCCTTTACGAGTCAAAACAACTTGGCAGTCTTGTCCATCTTCTCTTTGATATTCATAAATTAGATAACTGTTAGCATGAGGTAAGTAAAAATCGTCAAACTTTTTACGGGTTTTAGGTACGACTTTACTAGGTAGTTCACCGTAAAAAACAGGGATCAAACGCTGTAAGGTGGTTTTCCCAGACGCGTTAGTACCACAAATATTGCTGTGTCCAGACACATCAAGTTCAACAAAACCAGGAAGGTGACAATTTATAAGAATAATGCGATGTAACCCAGGCATAGACTTCCTTTTTAAGGGTAAAAATACAATGAAGATATTGCGCAAAGAATAACAGATATTTATATGGGCATTACACAGTTAAACAATAGCTAAATACGCCATTTTTTATCATTCAAATAAGTAGCATCAAAACGCTTAGCAAACCTCAAATTTCAATTCCCTTTAACGGGAAATTATTATCTGGCAAACTCAAATACTAGCTAACAACTTACCGAGAAGAACATGGAAGCAATAAGACAATACTTACAACTACAACCCTGGCTGTTACGTGCGTATCTACTGTTCTTATTACCAACAGCAATAGCTCAAGACGCCACTTTAGATACCTCTCCAATAAAAAGTGCAACTATCATGACTACCCTAGGAAACATTGAGATTGAATTATACCCAGAACAAGCTCCCATCACTGTGGCTAATTTTAGTCGCTATATAAAAGCTGGTGCCTATAACAAAGGGAGGTTCTATAGAGTTGTGCGCTTTGACAATGATAACGGCTCGCCAAAGATTCAAGTCATACAAGGTGGGGCGGCCACGAATTTTACTGACTTTGAGCCTATTCCCCTAGAGAACACTGAAGCCACAAAAGTTAGACATCTAGACGGGGTATTATCAATGGCAAGAGGCACACCAAACTCTGCCACTTCAGAGTTTTTCATTTGTGTAGGAGCACAGCCCTCATTAGATTTTGGAGGTTCGCGTAATCCTGATGGTTTGGGGTTTGCAGCTTTTGGGCGAGTAACACTAGGAATGGATATAGTAAAAGCGATATTAAATATTACAGATACCTTGGCTGTTGAAGATGAATATGTAAAAGATCAAATGCTAACCCAGCCAATATCCATAACTCAGATAGTCACGAAATAATAAAAAAGACGAGCCTAAGCTCGTCCTAAAGTGACACACAGGGGAACTTTTACTATTTAGAAAGCCGCTTTTATATTAATCGCAGCTGTTCGTGGTGCTCCCAACCATGCTGCGTTTGTCGCTACCGTTCCTAGGTAGCTTTCATCAAATAAGTTATTTACCGTAAAGTTTATTTCTATGGACTCTACAGACTTACCTAAATCATCAATTTGAGTACTAAAATACAAATCGCTGACTGTGTAAGCATCTACTGCTGAGGTGTTCTCTTGATTCAACCAGCGCTCCCCAACATATTTAGTGCTTAAACCTGCAGAGTGATTACCACGTACCCAATCAAGGCTTAACACTCCCATTTGTTCAGCAGCACCAATCACACCATTGCCTAGTATTGATGTTTCACCTTCAGCAGCCTCATCTGTATATTCAGAGTTATTATTGGTGTAAGACACAAACACACTAAAGTTATCAGATACTTGATAGGTTAAAGAGGCTTCAATACCAGTAGATTCGATACCACCGTCATTAATGTAGCCACCGGCGGTCGACTCCAAGAAATCAATACCGTCTTCGCCATCTTCAACACTAACAAAAGTAATACGATTATCGAACTTAGTGGCATAGTAAGTCAGGTTAGCACTCAAGTTTTCTGAGGAGTAACGTAACCCCATATCAAAGTTATCAGCGGTTTCTGGCTCGACTAGCGTTAAATCTGCATCGTCTCGCTCCAATACAGCATCTTTAATGGCAGCGTAGTTTTGTGCAAAACCAGCAAACACCTCTAAACCATCAACTGGCAAGGGGGCAACAAAGCCCGCTGATAACAGCAGATCAGAGTCAGAAGATACCCCTTGGTCATTGGCTGAGTTAAACCTGTCATTTTTAGATACATCAACCAAGAATTGTTTGACACCCAGATGAGCTTTGGCAAAACCTAAGTCCAACTCATCTTCAAGGTAGAACATAGTGGTCTCTACTGGGAATTCACGGTCATATTGCACCCAGTAAGGGGTTTCATCAAAATAAAAACTAGTCGCTGAATCAATTATTTTGTGCCAATCACGGCTTTCGTCGCGGGTGTAATCTTCATACCAGAAACCACCTCGCAAGGTATTGTCCATATCTGCTATACGGGCATCCCAAATAAAATCACCATTAATACCTACACGTGTTTTTTCATAGTGAGTGTGACGATAAGAGCCTACAGGTATTGCACCTTGTTCATAACAACCCGGGTCATATTCTGCACCGGCACCACCGTATGGGAAGCTGATAGAGCTTTCACATCCATCAATTGGGCTCAATTGCACACCTGCACTATTAACAAAGTAAATCTGTCCCAGAATATCACCACCATAAACTGTAGTTCCTGACACCACTTCTGAATGACCAACACCTTCACCATCAGCAGTTACATCCACCAAATACGGTGGTACCCAATCACCACGGCCTTCATTGTTGTGGTAATAAACATTAGTACTAAAGGCGACATCCCCTATATCAAAATCTGCTTTTAAGTAAGTGAAAAAGTTTTCTCTTAAGGTAGACCAACCGCGGCGATAGGCTTGATCTTGATATGGAATACCAGTCCACTCACTGGTTAGTTGATCCCACTCTGAGTTTTGTTCAAATTGCGCTATGCCATAAATACGTTGGTAATTATCTTCATGGGTGTCGTCGTATGAGGCATATGCGGTTAAATCAACACTTCCAACAGTACTTATTACTTTAGCTGCAAAATGGTCACGTACATTCTCAGCAGCTTGATCCATCCAATCACTGCTTTCTTGGTTAGACATGCTAAACCAAGCAAAGGTGTCTTTAGCAATTTCACCTGTTTCGTAACGAGCAAAGAATTTTCTACCATCGAATTCAGCAAAAGTGGTACTTACAACTAAGCGCTCTTCTAGCCCAGGATCAATAGTGACAAAATTGAGTGTTCCGCCTAAGGCTTCATGGGAGCGAGAAGCTATGTCAGCAGTACCTTGTGACACATCTACTCTGGCTAAGTTTTCAGTGTCGATATAACGATTAGCTTTTGCGCCACCACCATAATTTGAATTACCGTTTGCGATGCCATCCACTGTCATCCCTATTTGTTGCTGCGATAAATCCACTTGAAAACCACGTATCGAAATACTCGTAGACCAATCATCGGCACCAAAAGTGTCGCCTTCATTTATTAGAACACCGGGCAAGTTATCAATAGTAGCTAGCACACTAGTCATTGCTGTTTGCTGCTTTATCATCTCTTCAGATGTTTGGTTGTTTGCGTAAGACACGCTTTTACCAATCACGGTAATGGCTTCAACTTCTTGTGCTTCGTTATCTTGAGCAAAAACGCTTTGTGACAGAGCGTATGAACTTAATGCTAATGCAATAGATAAAGCTAATTTCGTGGGGCTAGTAGTTTTCATGGTATCTCCCAATATGTTTTTTATAGTGGGCGATAATTTGAAGGGGTTACGTGAAGTTAAGATGTATATCTGATGACACTTGGATGACGTTTTAACTAGATATTTGCAATCTTAGTGACTCATTTATTTCACTAAGACTGCAGATGTAAGTATGAAAAGGGCAAATGACCTATTTTTCAATGAAGTATGTACCCCAGCCATCAAAGTCCACATGATGCTTTTGTGCTATTGCAAATAGCTTTTCGGTATCTTGGTTTATTAGATCTAGGTCTAACATACGCTCTACTACAGCATCAAAACAAAAAACTTCTTCACCGTCATCAAGCTCTAATTCTTCAGCATCGCCGACTTCAAAACCGGCTTTGAAAGCATCAACTGCTGCTTTTTCAAGGGCTTCAAAATCTGCACTGGCAAAATGATACTCAATAGTATGAGCCTGACTATCATCACTGCCATCTTCTACTAAAGCAGCAACAGTTTCTTGGTTAAACTCATACCATTCAGTTAATTCTTCTTCTAAATTCATACTAATGCCTTATATATGGAGTGATGTACTAAAGGTTTTGATTTTCAATTTCTGTATCTAAGGCTTGTATCATATCAGCCATTTTATTATGAAAGTATGTCATATTTTCTTTTAAAGATTTCTGCTCATCCATAAACTCGGGTTCTGATAAAGACATTAAAACGGTTCCATTGTTCCAACGGTTTAATCGAATTTTCTGATGTAAATTACTGGCGGCGACAACTACTATGGGCTCCTTGGTTTCATCAGCAATACGAAACGCTCCTGATTTAAAAGGTAACAAGCCTCGACCGTAACTTCTTGTACCTTCAGGAAAAAACCAAACAGACAGACCTTTATCTTTAATTTTTTCCACAGTACTTTGTAAAGTCCCTCTAGCCTTTCCAGAGTCTTTCCGGTCAATCATAATATTGCCAGTTAACCAATAAACCTGCCCAAAAATGGGGATCCATTTAAGACTTTTTTTACCAACTGTCACAGTGCCTTTCTGCGCTGCTTTGCAAATAGTCACCAAGTCATAGCTATTTTGATGATTAGCTATATACACAAAAGCACCGCCTTGCTTAAGTGTATCTGGCACTCTAACTTCTAGCTTCACCCCTAAAATAACAGAAATGGAGCTATACAGCTTACCTGCAATGTAAACGTTATCCCGATGAAAAGGTCTCACGAGACAAACAAGTAACAGCACAATATTTAGCAAAACAAAATAACAAAGTAACAGGACTATTCTAAGCAGAGCTAACATTCGCATATCCAGAAACAAAAATGGCTGCCGAGTATACGCATTTTTTACTTATACCCAAACCTCTAAACAGAGGTTTTTAATAATATTCAGAATTAGTTTAATGACACTATTTACTGTAAAAGAATGAAATAATTCACTATTCAGCCGATACTAAAATTAACGGCAAAATTTTACTGGAAGGTTACTGCTTACATGCAAATATTCAAACATGAAGATCTAGACGAAGATATTTTGACAGACCTATTAGAAGAGATAAATGAGCTCTATGAAGCGAGTGAACAAACTCTCATCGAGCTAGAGCTAAAGCCAACCGATAATGAATTACAACGATCTTTATTTCGCTCAATCCATACTATTAAAGGAGACTTAGGACTCGTTAACTTCACACCTCTGATCCCGTTACTACAGCATGGTGAAGATCTTTTAGACTATCTAAGAAAAGGCCAAATACACTACACCAGTAACATGAGTGATTTAGTTTTACTAATCATGGATAGAGTAAAAATGTTTGTGCAAAGTTGTATTCAAACAGGACAAGCAGAATACAATAAAACCATGTTTGATAAGCTTGTTACTGCAATCATTTGTATAAAACCAGAAAATAGTGCCGACCACGAACAACTGCTGGCGAAAGCAGTTCAAATATTGGATCCAAGTTTAGATCTTGGGGTCGACATAGCCAATGACACTAAAACTACCACAGCCGCCTCAGCTACACCCGCTAGTATTGCCACAACAGGTATCCCAAAGTCAGCTACAGAAAGCGAGCGAGAGGACTTACTATTTTTTAGGGAGGTAATGAAGCCAATCGAAAAACGTTCTAAATATTGGGAAGGAAGAGGCGATAGAATAGCCAAGTTGGCTGGCTATATAAACAAAATAGCAGGCTCACCTATAGATGAAGTACAACTAGCAGTAGCCTGTTATATGCATGATTTTGGCATGGCATTTATGCCAGTTGAGGTACTGCATAAACAAGAAAAGTTAGAAGAAGTAGAGTTCAATCTGATGCGTTCTCACGTATATAAAAGTGCTCGCCTGTTAGAAAATCTAAATCAATGGAACGAAGCTCGTAAAATAGTTATGCAACATCACGAACGAATTGATGGCAGTGGCTATCCGCTAGGAATAAAAGAAGACGACATTTGTGATGGTGCAAAGTTGCTCGGTATACTCGACACCTTTGATGCTATAACTCACGCCAGAGCCCATGAGTCTCATTTACAACGTCCTAAGAAAAAGGCAGTGATAGAAATCAACCGCATAGCTAAAGGGCAATTTTCTACCAAATGGATGCAAGCCTTTAATTCAGGTATGGCGGCGTTACTAACTAAGTAATTATGTTAGGCAATACAAAAAAACGCTAGGTTTTACCCTGGCGTTTTTATTTAGTATTTAGTTTAAGTGTTACATATTTAATTCTTTTAACTTACGGGTTAGCGTATTTCTCCCCCACCCTAAACGTTTAGCAGCATCTTGTTTGTGCCCATGGGTATAGTGTAGTGCCCGCTCGAGTAATATTTTTTCGAAACTAATAATAGCCTCATCTAGAATATTATTTTGTCCTGCTTGTAATTGGGCATCAGCCCAGCTTGCTAAAAGCGTTTGCCAATCACCAGACTGTGAACTTTTCTCAATAGAAACCGGCTGTTGATGGATTTCTGGTGGTAAATCATGGGGTAGCACTTCTTGTCCACTCGCCATAACAGTTAACCAACGACACATATTCTCCAACTGTCGAACATTACCAGGCCAAGGTAAGTTAGAGAGGATTTTTTTAGTTTCTTTAGATAACACCTTTACTTCAACATCTAACTCGTTTCCTGCTGTTTGCAGAAAATGGGCAGCTAATAAAGGAATGTCCTCTCGCCTTTCACTTAACTTAGGAATATGAATCCGAATAACATTCAAGCGGTGATATAAGTCTTCTCGAAACTTCCCTTGTGAAACACGCTCTTCTAAATTTTGGTGGGTTGCAGCAATAATACGTACATCCACACTAACAGGGTTATGTCCGCCTACTCGATAAAACTGCCCATCTGCTAATACCCTCAGCAAACGAGTTTGCACATCAAGAGGCATATCACCTATTTCATCTAAAAATAAGGTTCCACCATTAGCCTGCTCAAAGCGACCTTGCCTAGCTGCCTGAGCACCGGTAAAGGCTCCTTTTTCGTGACCAAACAATTCTGACTCAATCAAATCAGCTGGTATGGCTGCCATATTTAAGGCAATAAAGGTTTTGTCGGCTCGAGGGCTGTGTCTATGTAAAGCATGGGCAACTAATTCTTTACCTGTACCTGATTGGCCATTTATCAAGACACTTATACTGGAGCGAGATAATCGACCTACGGCTCTGAAAACCTCCTGCATAGCAGGCGCTTCACCTATTATTTCTGTAGCTTTTGCCACTTCAGGCACCTGACTTTGCTTAAGTTGTTCACGTGCATGAACTAAAGCCCTTTGTACCAGCCCCACGGCCTCATCAATGTCAAAAGGCTTAGGCAGATACTCAAAGGCCCCACTTTGATAGGCATTTACTGCACTGTCTAAGTCTGAATGGGCAGTCATAATAATGACAGGAATATTCGCAAAGCGTTTATGGACTTCCTCGAGTAATTTCATGCCATCCATTTGCGGCATACGTATATCAGAAACGATCACTTCTGGTGGCTGACCTGTTTCAAGTTGTAATAATAAATCTTCAGGATTTTCAAAACTGAAACAAGGAATATTGGCGGTTTGTAACGCCTTTTGTAATACCCAGCGAATCGAGCTATCGTCATCGACTATCCAAACTGGTTCTGCACTCATTTCTGGGTTTCCTTTTTATCAATGGGTAAATATATGGTGAATGCGGTTCTTCCGTGCCAACTCTCTACTTCAATTTTACCTCTGTGATGACCAATAAGGGTTTGTGATATCGAAAGTCCTAAACCACTCCCATCTTTCTTACTAGTTACCATAGGGTAGAACAAGGTGTTCTGAAGTTCGGCAGGAATACCAGGACCATTATCGATTATCTGTATTTTGGCGCATAATGGGAAGCAAGCCCCATGTACGATCACTTGTCGTTCAATGCGTGTAACAATCCTAATTTTACCAGGTATTTCTGGGAATTCAGATAAAGCCTGCAAGCTATTGCGGACGATATTGAGGGTCGCCTGCTGTATCATATCTTGGTCTATGTATACGTCAGGGATACTCGGGTCATAATCACGGGTTATAGCCACATTATGACTTAAATCTAAATCCACCAAAGCACATACTTTTTCTAAAATTTTATGAATATTATGAGAACTAAAGGTAGGCCTTAAATTTGGACCAAGTAACCTATCCACTAAATTAGTTAAGCGATCAGATTGCTCAACAATAATAGAGGTAAATTCTATTAACTCCGCCGACACTAACTGTTTAGACAACAATTGAGCGGCTCCTCTAATGCCCCCTAGAGGATTTTTAATTTCATGAGCTAAACCTCGCACCAACTCTCGCGCTGCTCTTTGCTGTGCTCGTTGCTGGTTTTCTTGACTTATTTTTTTCTGTTGCTCAACAGAGCGTATCTCTACCAAAAGTTGACTTTTGTTTTCATCTGCCATGTTAGTCACTGACACATCAGCCTGAGTGTACCTGCCGTCGGTAAACTTAAAGGTAACTTCGCTGTCAGAATAGACCTCTCCATAGTGACTGGAGTTTTTAAAACGACCAAAATCCAAACTTGAGGTGGCAACAACTTGATGAATTGGACAATTTACTAACAAATTTAAACTACGTTCAAATAAGGTTTGTGCATTATGGTTGGCATATTGAATGCGCAACTTATCATCAAGTAAAATGACTGCGGTAGACAAATTGTCTAACAAAATTTCAGGAGTGGTAAGTTCAGACATAAGCTCAGTATATTCACGCACAAATATAGTGCAAGGTAATTATTCGCTAGTCTGCAATTACTACTAACTTATATAAAATATACCTAATTGGCATTAGTTAGGAGTGATAAGTACAGATGTTTTGTGCAAATAAAATGTTTGTACTTCTGACGATGCAAGGATCTTGCCTGACTTGTTGAAAAACTTAACTTCAATATTATGAGCTCCTCGGTTAAGGTTTTCTAATGTAAATGCACCATTACTATTTGAGCTAACAAATTGATTATTAAGAAATAATTTAAACATGCCTGTGATTTTAGGTGTGACTTGAGCTTTAACAGAAACTTCACCGGCATTGTTGCGAATGGTTTGTTCTGCTGAAGGCTTGAGTATATTAACTAGGTACTTGATTTTTTTTTCTGGCTTGTTGATTGGCTGAACTGTTTGTGCACTTTGGTTCGAGTTGCCTAATGTTGGGATCACTGCACTATTAACGGCAGATAGGTTGACTGACGTTGCACCGTTTGTGGGTACATCCGTATAAACCACTGTTCCATCTTCTTTTACCGTTTTGTAGATCACATTAGCTGACGCTGTGATACACAAGAGCAATATCCCTAAAACAAATAATAATTTCACAACCCACCTCTATCAATTACTGCATCTGTTTAATAGCCTTTACTAGTGTAGCTTTATCGAGAACAAAAAAAAGCCCGTAAATACGGGCTTTGTTATCAAATGATATAACTATCAAATATTCTTAGCATTAAACACTGTAATACATATCAAACTCAACTGGGTGAGTTGTCATGTTAAGTGTTTGAACTTCTTCACGTTTTAATTCGATATATGCATCAATCATATCGTCTGACATTACGCCGCCAGCCGTTAAGAATTCACGGTCATTATCCAAAGCATCCAAAGCTTGTTCGAATGAACTTGCAACTTGAGGAATTGCAGCTGCTTCTTCAGCTGGTAAGTCGTATAAATCCTTATCCATAGAATCGCCAGGGTGAATTTTGTTTTTGATACCGTCAAGGCCAGCCATTAACATAGCTGAGAACGCTAGGTAAGGGTTACAAGTCGGGTCAGGGAAACGAACTTCAATACGACGAGCTCTATCGCTTGTTACAAACGGAATACGGATAGAAGCAGAACGGTTACGAGCTGAGTAAGCCAGCATAACAGGCGCTTCGAAGCCAGGTACTAAACGCTTGTAAGAGTTAGTAGAAGCGTTAGTGAAAGCATTGATTGCTTTAGCATGCTTAATGATACCGCCAATGTAGAATAAAGCTTCTTCAGACATACCTGCGTACTTATCACCAGCAAAGATATTTTTACCATCTTTGGCAATAGATTGGTGAACATGCATACCAGAACCATTGTCGCCAACTAGAGGCTTAGGCATAAAGGTAGCAGTTTGACCATAAGCGTGAGCAACGTTATGAACTACATACTTATAGATTTGAACTTCATCAGCTTTTTTAACTAAAGTATTGAAAAGGCAAGCGATTTCATTTTGTCCAGCAGTAGCAACTTCATGGTGATGTGCTTCTACTGTTAAGCCCATTTCTTCCATAACCATACACATAGCTGCACGTGTATCATTTGAAGAATCGACTGGAGGAACTGGGAAGTATCCGCCTTTAACACCTGGACGATGACCCATGTTGCCTTCTTCAAACTCAGCGCCTGAATTCCACTTAGCTTCAGCAGCATCTATCTTGTAGAAAGAGCCAGCCATGTCAGTGTGGAAACGTACATCGTCAAACAAGAAAAACTCTGGCTCAGGACCAAAGTAAGCTGTATCACCAATACCCGTTGATTGCATGTAAGCTTCAGCGCGATGAGCAACTGAACGAGGGTCACGGTCGTAACCTAGCATTGTGCTTGGCTCTAAAATATCGCAACGAATGTTAATTTGCGTCTCTTCAGCAAAAGGGTCAAGAACAGCTGTTTCTGCATCAGGCATCAATACCATGTCAGACTCATTTATGCCTTTCCAACCCGCAATTGACGAGCCATCAAACATTTTACCTTCTTCAAAGAACTCATCGTTCACTTGGTGGGTAGGGATAGCAACATGTTGCTCTTTACCTTTGGTATCTGTGAAACGTAAATCAATAAATTTAGCTTCGCTTTCTTTTATTAGGTCAAAAACCTTTTGTGCTGACATGAATGTCCTCCAGATTAAAAATACAATATTTGCTTATTAAGACTAAAATCCAAACAAACAATTGTGTTGCTCTCTAAAACCATCATCATGCCATATACTGGACATTTTGGAATGCCTAATATTTAGGTTTTATTGTTAAATTTAATGCTTAGTAAGTTATAACTAGCGCCCCAACTAAGTGCCAAGACGCACCAAAACAAAGCATTGGGTATTTTACGACATCAAAATCAGCTAAATTTGTTAATGCTAAGTTACTTAAATGCACAATCTATTTTTATTTATCCCAATATGCATTTGATGTTCGCTTAATGTCGGATAAAACTGTACAATCCGCGCCCATTAAATTTCAGTTAATTTTAGCCGTGTATTGCACTTTAATGTTTAGTCATACGACGCATACTTGGCCCCAACAGAGAAAAGACAATGAGCGCATCAGATACCTCTATACAAAACTTGAGGAACATAGCCATTATTGCCCACGTCGACCACGGCAAAACCACACTAGTTGATAAGTTGTTACAACAATCAGGAACCCTAGAGAATCGTGGTGAAGCTGAAGAGCGAGTAATGGATTCGAACGATATTGAAAAAGAACGTGGTATTACCATTCTTGCTAAAAACACAGCAATTAAATGGAACGACTACCGTATCAACATCGTAGATACTCCTGGACACGCCGACTTCGGTGGTGAAGTAGAACGTGTAATGTCTATGGCTGATTCAGTTCTATTATTAGTTGATGCACAAGAAGGCCCTATGCCACAAACACGTTTTGTGACACAAAAGGCATTTGCTCAAGGTTTAAAACCAATTGTTGTTATTAACAAAATAGACAAGCCTGGCGCGCGCCCTGATTGGGTAATGGATCAAGTATTTGATTTGTTTGACAACTTAGGTGCTACAGACGACCAGCTAGATTTTGAAGTTGTTTATGCCTCTGCATTAAATGGTTGGGCAACAACAGACGTTGACACGCCAAGTGAAGATATGACTCCTTTGTTTGAGACAATTGTTAAGCACGTAAGTGCGCCAGACGCTGATGCAGATGGCACATTCCAAATGCAAATATCTCAACTTGATTACAACTCTTATGTAGGTGTTATCGGCATAGGCCGAATCACACGTGGTTCTGTTAAACCTAACCAACAAGTAACAGTTGTTGGTGCTGATGGTAAAACTCGTAACGGTAAAGTAGGTCAAGTACAAGGTTACTTAGGTCTAGAGCGTCACGAAGTTCCTGCAGCTAACGCTGGTGACATTATTGCTATCACAGGTTTAGGTGAACTTAAAATCTCTGACACTATATGTGATCCAAATGCGGTTGAAGCACTTCCTCCACTTTCTGTTGACGAACCAACAGTAACTATGACCTTCCAAGTAAACAACTCACCGTTTGCAGGTAAAGAAGGTAAATACGTTACTTCACGTAACATTCTTGAACGTCTTGAAAACGAACTAGTGCACAACGTTGCCCTTAAAGTTGAAGAAATGCCTGATCCAGATAAGTTCCGTGTATCTGGTCGTGGTGAGCTTCACTTAGGTATATTGATTGAAAACATGCGTCGTGAAGGTTACGAACTTGCAGTATCTCGTCCAGAAGTAATTCTTCGTGACGTTGACGGCGTAACCCATGAACCTTTCGAAACAGTGACGATTGATGTTGAAGAAGCTCATCAAGGTTCAATCATGGAGCAACTTGGTACACGTAAAGGTGAACTAACAGATATGTCTCCAGATGGAAAAGGCCGTATTCGTATGGACTTTATCATTCCAAGCCGTGGCTTGATTGGTTTCCAAACAGACTTTATGACCATGACCTCAGGTTCTGGTTTGATGTACCACACATTCGATCATTATGGCCCTCATAAAGGTGGCGAAATTGGTCAACGTAAAAATGGTGTTTTGATTGCAAACGCAACTGGTAAAGCGCTAACTAACGCCTTATTTAACCTACAAGAACGTGGACGTTTATTTATTGGTCACGGTGTAGAAGTTTACGAAGGTATGGTTATCGGTATTCATAGCCGTGAAAACGACTTAACAGTTAATGCCCTTAAAGGTAAGCAGTTAACTAACGTTCGTGCATCAGGAACAGACGAAGCACAAACGCTAGTACCACCTGTAAAAATGTCTTTGGAACAAGCTTTAGAATTTATTGATAACGATGAATTAGTAGAAGTAACGCCTGAAAACATCCGTATACGTAAGAAGTTACTTACTGAAAACTTACGTAAACAAGCTGGCCGTGCGCCTAAATCATAAGGTGACTTGCTAGCTAAGCTAGCGGCTAACTCAGCAGTACTTAAAAAACCGGCGAAAGCCGGTTTTTTATTGAGCCCCTTTACATGCTCAGTATTCCACTCTCGGCTAAATATAAATCACTAGAGATAGCCCGACCGCCAATTGATTTTTGCAATATTTGTAAAGTCCCAAGTTAAAATGAGAAGTTACTTAACCCAAGTTTTCTTGATACTCTTATCATACAAAACCATTTTATATGACTAACTTGATGACTAATGACAGATAAAATATTGCATGATTTTTTAATTATTTGGGCCACGATTGATCCAATCGGAACTATGGCACTTTTTACAGCTTTAACGGCTAGCCTAAGCCCTAAAGATCGTCGTAAAACAGCATTTAAAACAATTGCTTATGCAGCATTAATTTTAGTAGGTTCTATTCTAGTCGGGCAGCTATTACTTGGTGCAATGGGGATTAGTTTGCTTTCTTTTCAAGTCTCAGGAGGCGTGATTCTTTTCTTATTTGGTTTAATGATGATTTTTTCAAAAGACTCTCCAGAAGGAACAGCAGAGCCACGCCATGATATTTCAGTGTTCCCCCTTGCGATCCCAGCTACAGCTTCTCCCGGCGCGATTTTAGCGGTGATCTTGATAACCGACAATCATGTTTACTCCATCGAAGAGCAACTGATAACCACGCTAAATATGCTCGCTGTTTTATGTATTACATTAATTCTACTTCTGTTTTCTGGCGGGATTATCAGAGTAATAGGCATAGGTGGAGCGTCACTCTTAACACGCTTGATGGGAATGATACTAGCAGCCTTATCTGTAGAGTTTATTATGGAAGCCTTAGGTATCGAAAAATGGGTAAATGCCATACATTAAAGACATCTACAAAGACCAAATCTTTTGTATTACAGCAATCACTAGCACTCTTACTGAATAAAGGTCTTATATATTATTTTCATTTAAAACAGAAAGATATCAATTAGATAGTCAATGCATATACATTTGCTATCTAATTGATATCTGCTATATTAGTGCCAACCGTGAATATTAGTCTGGTCTTTCGTTATTTTTTGGATGCTGAATTGGAAAATACAAAATCGAAGAAAAAAAACAGCCAGCTTATCGTTCGTATAAACGATATGGAACGTACTGAATTTGTAGAGCTCTGTGAAGAGTTAGACACTAGCGCAGCTAGAGAAGTACGACGCTTTATTCGCTGTTTTATTGCAGAGAACAAAAAACAAATCTAACTTGTTCACTCTGCTGACGATATTGAATATTACTAATTTTGGAGATGGCCCATGGCTAAAGCAAAAAAACTTAAAAAACAAATTAAAGTTAGCAAAGCTAAAATCGCAAAACAAAAAAGCAAACTTGTAAAACTTAAAAAGCAGCTTAAAAAAGCTAAGTAAGCTTTAACGTAAACACATAATAAAAATGGGACCTAGGTCCCATTTTTCATTTTATGCCAATAGAGCCAGGCTTAAGCAGAAATTCTAAATACGACTCTGCCCACTAAACACTCCTTGTCAATCCAGCCCATACTCTGTGAATCAACACTTAAAAGATTATCACCAGACAACTTTAACCGCCCTAGCTCATCAATAGCTTGAACACGCTTCACTATCACTTGGTAATAAGGGTGTGCCACTACCACTAAACAGCCTTCAACTGGCCGGTAGCCAGGCCATCGACCACAAATAACATAGTCATTATTTTCCAAAGTAGGGCTCATACTCTGCCCTACCACTCTATGGATTTTTAAATAAAACACTAAGCTAGTTTTGGATAAACAACCGTTTCACTTGGTGGATAAGGACAAGTAGCAGTATATACAGCCACACCTTTAGTAGACCAAAATGCTTCAGCAAACTCATTCACTAAGCTTAATAACAAAATAGCCTTGTCACGACTAATATGCTGCTTACATGCCGATCCTGTTAACATGATGTTGTGAACTAACTGACTAATATCTGGAAAGGCTTCAAACTGTGGTTGCTTAAAGTAATCTCCCCAAATCACTACTATCTCGTCTTTTACTTTTTTAGCATGTATCTCTTTCTCTCGTACTAAACGAGATAACTGAGCTTTCTCTGCTAAGCTCAAGCTGTCTTTTTCACCTAACTCATTAATTAAGTCTATAAAACGAATCACACTTAAAGCAGCAACTTGTGCGGTGCATGGATCATAGATTTTACAAGGAATATCACAGTGGGCAGAAGCTTGTTCAAATCCAAAAATATCATCTAATTTGGCGGTAAGAGAGTGAATCATTATAGCTCCTTATTCTTGCTGTTAGCTTTTGTACTTTTTAATTGCTTTACAACTAAAAAACTTATCGCAGCGGCAACCGCAGCAAGTGAGCTATAAAACAAAATGTGTAGCGCATCACTGCTCCAGTGAGAGTGATCGTGCCCTTCATGGGCTAAGACTGTGGCACTGATACTAGATAATGCTACGGCTGTAATAATAGATTTAATTGTACGCATTGATTTTCCTATTAATTGAGGGTGTTTTTAAATTTTGTTGCAAACATACTGGGCATGTCTGGCGGTGTAGTAATCACTTGGCTTGGATGATTTTTATGATGATGAATCAAGGCAATGTAAGTTTGACTTACTCCCCATATTAAAGCACTAGCTCTATAGGAGTTTGGCCTAGCATCACTCAAGCACATAGCTATTTTTTGATGCACTTTAGTTAACATTTGTTCAGCTAATAAAGGTTTGTTTTCTTTTAAATAAAGATCCGCTAGGTTGTGATAACTAATAACCACTGAAGCAACAGCAGCTTTAGGATCAAACCAATCCTGTAACAAGATTTCGGCTTGTGTAACTGCATTATTGTAATGGGCTAATGCTGATAATATTTGACACTTGTTAAAGCATTCATTACCTGCACAAATTTGCATTTTCCAGTTAGACATTTTATTCGATTGCATTATCCCTCCCCTGCTCAAGTTCAAACCTAACTTTCTACATCTATACCTTCTGAACAAAAACCTATAAAAAATATTGGGCTAGAGCGACAAACTGATTACGAAAACGTAAATTTTCAATCTTGTCATGCTCACTTTGACAATGGCGCTCTAAACAGAGCTGTAACTTACTCATATTATCAACGCATCCTCTACGCCAATGCTGGGCTATGTATGTATCACAAATGGTTTCTAGTAACAGATACATCGCATTTTCAAGTACTTGACGCTTCGCCATATTATTAGGCTGTTGCTCGACAAGCCCTTGAGTCATTTCAATATAAGTTTTAAGTAAGGGTGGATTATCTGGCTGAATGCCATTTCTAATACATTTTTCCACTTCAAAGTAATCAGTAACCAACACTTTAATGCAAATAGTAATTATTCTTATTTTTAATAATGACTTAAAAACAGACTTTGTCAATGGAGAAATAAAAAATGAATAAAACTTACAAAATACTATTGATAATAATTATCATTTAGATTAATGTGTAGTTGCTCTCGAGTTAAGTTTATTGGTCTTTACTTAACTCTATCTCGAACGGGGAAGTGAATAGGCGCTTTCCCGTTTTCCTTTTCTGGGGTTAGCGTTTCATCAAAAGTGCCCAATTAATGCTGTAGTTACATTAGCACTTGGCACTGATATTGGCGGTGTTATCCCTTTATAGGTTGATATTTAACTGTTTAATACTATTTATGCTTTGGTTTACAGAGCGTAATTAGATATTAACTTAAAGGTTAATTACGCTGCTCATCAAGTAACAGTTTTAAGCCTAGTAAAATCAAAACACTCCCAGTGATACCTTCCATGTACCTTAAGGTTGTACCTTGACTAAAAAAGCGTTTGGCCGAGCCCACCGCCCCAGCTATACCAGACTGCCATATCATGGCGATGATAAAGTGTATTGCCGCCATTGCCATAGCTTGTAAAAAGGGAGAGTAATCAGGGTTAATAAACTGGGGTAGAAATGCCAAATAAAACACAACTGTTTTAGGGTTCAAGACATTAGATAAAAAACCTTCTGTCAAAGAGCGTTTAATATTCATAGTGCTACTTTTACTAGTATTAACTGTGATGCCTATGTGCCCTTTGTAGGCAGCCTTAATTCCTGTAAAGCCCAACCAAATAAGATACGCGGCCCCTAAGTACTTAATAAAGCTAAAAAGCGCTGCAGACTGTAATAATATTGCTGATATACCAATCGCCGAAAGAGTAGCATGTACAAAAAGCCCCATGCATATTCCAAAACTTGTCACCACTCCATCTGCAACCCCAGAACGACTAGCGTTTTTAATCACCAATACTGTATCTATGCCAGGTGTAATAGTTAACAAGGTAATAGCGATTAAAAAAGCTTCGAAATTAAGAAGGTGCATAGGTTTAAGCTCAACGTTAAATACAAGAGTGTGGGTAAATACATATCATATTGTTCAGTAGGAGCAACTTAAAAAATACAAAAAGTACCTTGGCATAAACAAAATAAATGTTACATCATCTTGCTAATTAACCCTCGAATATCCATCACTTACTTGCTATATTTCGCGACTTCATTATAAGGTTTTGTTTTACATGTATTTATTATCGTAAGTACATAACTAAATGGGAAGTTGGTGAGAGTCCAACACTGTACCCGCAACTGTAAGCGTACTTAATCCTACAAAGGGGTTAACCACGTAAGTCAGATACCAGCCTTATGCATAACTACTTTTTATGGCTTTTTATTTCAATGCCTATTTGATTTTCGTGCGGGAATACACGGATAACATACCTTTTAATAGCTTTTGCTATTTTTCGATATGCTCTCCTGCTCGCTATTTTTAACATTATTCATTTAGATTAATCATATATTTCACGGGCTAAAAACCTTATGTCTCAGCAAGCGTCACTCATCGCAAAACAAGTTAGCTATAAGGTTGGCACCAAGCCGATTTTATCTAATATAGACCTAACTGTTTATCAAGGTGAAGTTCTCGGAGTACTAGGACCAAATGGCGCCGGTAAAACAAGCTTGCTAAAAATAGTATCCGGTCAGGTGGCGTGTCAAGGTGACGTACATTGGCAGCAAAAAACGCTAAAAGAATATGGCGCTATGGAGCGAGCACGGCAAATTGCTGTTGTTAATCAAATCAATGAATATGTATTTTCACTAGACTTACAACAAATCGTGCGTATGGGCTTACTCCCCCACTCTTCGTTACTTAGTAAGGAAGGTCCCGAAGACGCTCAGAATATAATTCAAGCAATGAAAAAAGTAGGCCTAGCAGATAAGGCCAAACAAACCTTTAGTTCGCTATCAGGGGGGGAACAACAACGTGGCCTGATTGCCAGAGCTTTAGTCCAAAAAGCAAAATTGATAGTACTGGATGAGCCAGTTAACCACCTTGATGTTTTCTATCAACATCAAGTGCTACAGCTACTAACCTCTTTAGCAAAAGATCTCAACGTGACCGTGATAATGAGCTTACATGATGTCAATCTAGCAGCTCATTACTGTGACAAAATTGCCTTATTAGAACAAGGTAAGTTAATTGCCAAAGGTACGCCAGAAACCGTACTGACTCCCAAATTGCTGACCCAAGTATTTCAATTACCCTGTGAGATTTCTAAAGGATTAGGAGCAGAAAACTTCCATATTAATTTTTATCCACCAGCACAAACAGCTAATGCTCAAAGTGGTGATTTTTGATGAACAAAAAACTTTGGCTCCTAGGCTTATTTGCCCTTATCTCCCCCTTTGCAGCCTTATTCTTTGGAGCTGCCAATTTAAGTGCAATAGAGCTAATGTCCTGTTTAACAGTAGGCTGCAGTTCAGATGTAAACCAAATGATATTTTGGGAAATTAGAGCCCCTAGAGTCTTTGTAGGCTTTTTAGTAGGGTCTGGATTAGCAGTGGCAGGTGCCACTTTACAAAACGTAACACGCAACGGGTTAGCAGACCCATACTTATTCGGGGTGGTGTCAGGAGCTGGCTTAGGTGCAAGTGTAGCCACCCTATTGTTTGACAGTAACTTAGCTGAAAACCTAGGGTTGCAACAAGTATTGCCTGAGATCAGCTTTTCTTTAGCTTTACCATTTGCCGCTTTTTTAGGCGCACTGTTTTCTGTCATCTTAGTGCAAATACTGGTTGCTCGTACTTTTGGCAGTAAAACCGAACATATGTTGCTGGCGGGTATAGCCGTGTCATTTATGTTAAGTGCCCTAAGTCACTTTATCTTATTCATGGCCGAGCCATTTGCTGCCAATAAAGTTATTTTTTGGCTTATGGGTAGCCTTGCCAGAATCGAAATTTGGTATGCATGGGTAATATTACCCGTACTCCTAGTAAGTGTCGCTTTGTTATATCTGTATGGTCGTCATTTAGATGCTTTATTAATAGGCGATGACAATGCTAAAACCTTAGGTGTACACGTACCGCAATTACGCATTTTATCACTGGCTATATGCGCAGCACTTACCGCATGTATCGTGGCCTATTGCGGAGGTATTGGCTTTGTTGGCCTGATGATACCCCATATCATTCGAAACTGGCTTGGGGTTACAAGCCGTATATTAATAACTGGTTGCATACTATTAGGAGGTTCATTTCTAGTATGGGTAGATGTCATGGCCCGTGTAACCCTTGCCAATCAAGAAATTCCAATTGGTATTATTACATCGGCTATCGGCAGTGTTTTTTTCCTGATAGCAATGCGCCAAAGAACCCCTTAAGTATTACCTATTATTCCATGACTCATTAACCATAAGCCTATTGTATATGACACAAACCACAGCTGCTGTTTTTACTGACCAATACTGGAATATCCCCATAGTGGATAATTCGAACATGGTAAAAATACAACAAAATATAGACAATAAAACCAAACCTGTAGGAGCCTTAGGGCAACTTGAGTCTTTGGCCGCGCAACTGGCTCTAATTCAAAGCCAAGAGCATAACGACTACCAAAAAATATCGGTCACATCACCAAGTATTATGGTCTTTGCGGGGGATCACGGCATAGCCAAACATGGTGTCAGCATTGCCCCTAGCGAAGTCACCAGCCAAATGGTAAGTAATTTTTTAGCAGGTGGCGCGGCTATAAACTGCCTATGTAATAGCTTTAATATCCAGTTAAAGATTATTGATGCGGGAGTGTTATTACCGGTACAAACTAGTCACCCTAATTTTATTGAACAGCGACTTGGTGATACAACTGCAGATTTATCCGAACACCCAGCCATGTCTCTTACTCAAGTAGAACAAGGTCTACTTTTCGGAGAAACAGCTGCAAAAAAACAGCTTGCAACTGGCACGAATATCATTGGCTTTGGTGAGATGGGTATAGGTAATAGTAGCGCAGCCGCTGCCCTTCTCTGCTTATTAGCAGTAAAGCCCGCCACAGAAACAGTAGGAATGGGTACAGGAATAAATCCTGAGCAACTGAAAACTAAAGTCAATTTAATTGAAAAAGCCCTATTACGTATCCCAAGCCATAAAATCACGCCCCATGATGCACTAGCAGAAGTTGGTGGGTTTGAAATTGTTCAAATTGTCGGCGCTATGTTGGCAACGGCCGCCGCGGGTAAAGTGATACTGGTAGACGGCTTCATTATTTCTGTTGCTGCACTAGTGGCAGTAAAAATTTCCCCTAAATCAAGACAGTTTATGATTTTTGCCCATTGTTCAGCAGAAAAAGGCCACCAGCTAGCATTGAATGAACTAGCAGCCCAGCCGCTGATAAATCTGGGGCTACGACTCGGAGAAGGCACAGGGGCCGCACTCGCCATACCACTGTTACAAGCAGCAGCCAGTTTTTACAACGATATGGCTACCTTCGACAGTGCCCAAATAAAGGTTTAATTCGCTCATAATGATTAAATGGTTACAGTATCAACTTAATTTATTCTTATTAGCACTAAGCTTTTTTAGCCGCTTGCCTATGGCTAAAAGCATTCAATACAGTCCGAGTAAAATGCGCCGCTCTAGCCGCTATTTTCCTATGGTAGGTTGGCTCTTGGCCTTAATGTTAAGTATCACTTATTGGCTACTGGTTCCCTATTTAGGTTCAGCACCAAGTTTATGCTTCATTATGGTACTGAGCCTATTGAGCACCGGAGCTCTCCATGAAGATGGTCTAGCCGATACCTGCGATGGCATATGGGGAGGACACACAACTGAACGAAAACTTGCCATCATGAAAGATAGCCGCATAGGAACCTATGGCAGCTGCGGCCTGATTATGGCTTTACTGAGTAAATTCACCTTACTCAGTTCACTTGCAGGGCACAATATACTGGAAATAGGTTTACTCATTGCCTATCCGTTATCACGCGCGATGGCCATTACCCTTGTCCAAGATATGCAATATGTATCTAACCAAATACCCACAACGGGCAGTAAAAGTGAACCTCTAGCTAAACCTTTTTCCTTTAAAACCTTATGTTTTGTCTTAGCGTCAGGGGCATTAGCCTGCTTATTTTTACCATTAACCACTAGCTTTTACATAATGTGTGGCTGCCTAGTTTTACGGTATTGGCTCAAGTACTGGCTGAACAAACACATTCAAGGGTATACAGGCGACAGCCTGGGAACGGCTCAACAATTACAAGAGCTTCTAATTTACACCATCATTTTGGCAAACGCCCACTGATGCAAATACCTATTCATAAATCTAGCAAACAAGGATAAACATTGATCCATTTAATACTGGGGGGAGCTCGTAGTGGAAAGTCTCGATTTGCTTTAAATGAAGCACTCAAGCTGAGTAATGCGTCTAACTTAGCCGTGACCTATGTGGCCACAGCCACAGCATTTGATACTGAAATGCAAACACGAATAGCACACCACAAAGCAGAACGCCCAAAAAAATGGGGCTTAGCCGAAGTACCTTTAGATTTAGAGGGGTTTCTTGCAAAAACCACTGAAGCTCCACCACAAGTATTACTTATAGATTGCTTAACATTATGGCTAAACAATCAACTATTTTCTAACCCAGAGCAGGACTTTAACGCCTTATTTAGCAACCTAATCATTGCTCTAAAAGCCAACCCAAGTGACATATTTTTAGTAGCAAATGAAGTTGGCTTAGGGGTTATTCCTATGGGAGAAGTTAGCCGTCAGTTTGTTGATCAAGCAGGCTGGTTAAACCAAGAATTAGCAAAGAAAGCCGACAAGGTGACCTTTGTCGCAGCAGGACTACCCATGGTACTTAAAGGAGCAGCACAATGACAGAACAGGCTAAGTCTGAACAGCCAACCCAAATCAACCTTTTACGCCATGGTGAAATTGACGGACCAGCCGCCTTATACGGCCGTACTGATGTGTTATTGAGTGAAAATGGCCAAAGGCAAATGCGACAACAAACAAGAAAACTGCTGTACCTAGACAACATAATTAGCTCACCACTGAGACGTTGCAGTGACTTTGCCACAGAAATAGCTCGTATCCATGAATTGGATGTAAAAATTGAACCAGACTTTCAGGAATGTGATTTTGGTGAATGGGATGGTATTCAATTTGATGATCAATCGCAGCACTGGCCCTTGATGACATCGTTCTGGCAAAGCCCTGAACAACACCCACCTCCTAAAGGAGAATCATTAGAAGGCTTCCATTCTCGAGTAATCAAGGCTTGGTCATCACTGCTACAGAGCGGCCAAAATCAATGTAACTTAGTGGTGTGCCATGGCGGAGTGATACGGCAAATTTTAGGTCATGTATTACCCGCTGATTGGCAAGATGGTGCTTGGTACAGCCAATTGCAAATAGGTTATGGCAGTTTAACAAGAATCACCATACCCGCTTATGAAGGAGCCCTACCAAGAGTAGACTTTATAGGCTTACCCGCAGACGTAGGACATGAAAACTTTGCCTAGTTCTAATCTAAAGCAAAATAGCAAAGGCGCAGCTGCCACCTTAATGATCCAAGGCACCACAACAGATGCAGGTAAAAGCCTACTCGTAGCGGGATTTTGTCGTTGTTTAAAACGCTTAGGTTATAAAGTGGCACCTTTTAAACCTCAGAATATGGCACTCAATAGTGCAGTTACAGCTGATGGCGGCGAGATAGGACGAGCTCAAGCCCTGCAAGCTCAGGCTGCAGGAGTTCTGCCCAATGTTGATATGAATCCAGTTTTACTCAAACCCAGTAGTGATACAGGCGCACAGGTAATCATTCACGGTAAAGCCATTAGTAATATGCAAGCCAAGGCATATCACGATTACAAAAAAGTGGCGATGCAAGCCGTTTTAGAATCTCATGAACGCTTGTCAAATGATTACCAAGTTATCATGGTTGAGGGGGCTGGCAGCCCAGCAGAAATAAATCTACGTGAAGGTGACATAGCCAACATGGGCTTCGCAGAAGCGGTAGACTGCCCTGTGATAATTGTGGCTGATATTGACAAAGGCGGGGTATTTGCTCACCTAGTCGGTACATTAGAATTATTATCAAAAAGTGAACAAAACCGTGTTGTAGGTTTTGTTATCAATAAATTCAGAGGGGACATAGCCTTATTACAAACAGGCTTAGACTGGCTAGAAAAATACACCAATAAACCAGTGTTAGGTGTTTTACCCTATTTGATGGACTTACAACTAGCTGAAGAAGATGCCATTCAAGCAAATCAAAATGTCCACAACCATGATATTCGCCTACGTATAGCTGTGCCTGTATTTGCACGAATTAGTAATCACACTGACTTTGATATGCTAAGGCTCCATCCACAGGTAGAATTACTATTCGTCCCACAGGGACAAGCCATCCCTAGCTGTGATCTAATTATTTTACCTGGCAGTAAAAATGTCAGAGGTGACTTAGCTTTACTCAAACAGCAAAAGTGGGACTGCGACATAGCAAAACACCTGCGGTACTCAGGCAAACTACTGGGGATATGCGGCGGCTACCAAATGCTGGGCGAGACCATTGACGATCCAAATGGTATCGAAGGTAAAAAAGGCGCATCACAGGCTTTAGGGTATTTACCTATAAACACCAAACTACAACCAGAAAAACAACTCGTTCAGAGTACCGGGGAGTTGTTACTAAATGCCCAAGCAGAGAAAAGGCTGACCATTAGAGGTTACCAAATCCATGTGGGCGAAAGTACCAGAGCAGCCGATGCTGCAGGATTTTGTCGCTTAGATAACGGCCAACTTGAAGGTTGTGTTAGCGACGACAATCAAGTGGCAGGAAGCTATTTACATGGCATGTTCGATAGCCCTGAAGTTCTCCAGCAAATACTGGCATGGGCTGGTGCGACAACAGATAAATTAGAAAGTTATGACATTCAACAAGACAATGAATTAGATCGCTTAGCAGACGCCTGTGAAGCCCATTTAGATTGGTCTAAAATCACAACTATTATCACATCACAAATGAAGAAGAATCACTAACATGAGTCAAGAAGAAGATAAATCTCGCCACAAAAAACGTATGCAACAGCAAAAAGCCAAAGTCGATGAACGTATTGCCGCTGCACAGCAAGATAAAGGGTTACTACTGGTTTTAACCGGTAATGGTAAAGGTAAGTCAACCTCTGGATTTGGCACTATTACCCGGGCAGTAGGACATGGTTTACATGCTAAAGTAGTGCAGTACGTAAAAGGTGGCTGGGAGTGCGGAGAGCGCGATCTACTAGAAAAAAATGGCGTAGAATTTCATGTAATGGGCACAGGCTTCACCTGGGAAACCCAAGACAAAGAAACTGACATTAAAGCCGCGCAAGCAGCTTGGAGCTATAGTAAAACTCTACTTCAAGACCCAAGTGTAGATGTGATTTTATTAGATGAAATCACCTATATGATCACCTACAAATACATAGACTTAGATGAGGTAATAGCGGCATTAACTGCAAGGCCAAAAGACCAGCATGTGGTAATCACTGGTCGAGCTTGTCATAGGGCGATTATCGAAATAGCCGATACAGTAAGCGAAGTACGCCCAGTTAAACATGCCTTCGACAAGGGTATAAAAGCCCAAAAGGGGATCGACTGGTGAAGTTACCCCAAGCTTTATTAGTGGTTTTATTTGTCATTATCAGCTTACCTAGCTTAGCTGAAACAAATTCCCCTTTAACTGATGAGCAAAAACAGCAAAGACGGATCATTGCACTGGCCCCACATTTGGTTGAATCTCTGTATGCCATTGGTGCAGCAGAGCAAATTATAGGTACCACTGCCCATGCAGATTACCCAGAGGATGCTAACAATATTCTGCGGGTAGGAAATTACGCTCGTTTGCAAATAGAGAAAATACTACAGCTTAATCCCGATGTTATTATTGCTTGGAAAACCGGTAACCCCTCAGATGACTTGGCCCGTTTAGAAAAATATAATCTCAAGGTCGTGTACACTGCCCCCACTCAACTTGAAGATGTGGCAGCTGAAATTCTCATGCTAGGTGAATTAACCGGACGTAATGAGGCCGCAAAAGCACTAGCAGCCAAATATTTAACAAGATTAACGTCCCTCAAAAAAACCTATAGCCAACTGACTCCCGTCAAAATATTTTACGAAATGTGGTCGCGACCACTTCGTACAGTGGCAAATAACGCCTTGTTACAACAGCAAGTAGAATTATGTGGGGGCTTCAACCCATTTGCTGACGCATTAGACGACTACCCCATTGTTGGGTTAGAACAAGTGCTCACCACACTCCCTGAAGTGGTAATACAACCCAATCCACACAGCAGTGATAGTCCAGACGGCTTGGATTGGCAGCAGTGGCAACATATTCCGGCGGCCAAAAACAACTTTATTTTACATCCTGATCCTGACAAAACTCACAGACTTACCACCCGAATGCTGGATGAAGTTAAAATTTTGTGTGAACAAATAGACTCAGCCCGTCAGTTTTACCAAGACTAAGAAAATAGAAAAGCGTTATTGACGAATGAACTGACTGCAAAGAAACAATTAGATTTGAACTAAATGCTAACGCCTTTATGTCAATTTATTTTACAAGCCCTTAGAATAAAAACCCAAAAAATCCATAACCAATTGAAAGAAAACAAATAAAAAATCTTGGCTCGAAAATCGCTTTATAAAATTGCTTTATATGGAGTGTAATAATAATTTAGTACCAACTAATTTAAACATAGGAATTCAATATGAACGTAAGAATGTTAAAAATGGCAGTTGCAGGTATAGCGTTATCAATTAGTAGTTTTGCCAATGCAGTACTCGTTTTACAAGTTGACCTTAGTGTTGAAAACTCTATTACCATTAGTGCTACATCAGGTACCTCACTTGCAACTGTCAGTGGCAGTGACTTTACAGGATTTTTACTAACTGATTTTTTTGACTCGTCGTTTGAAGTATTAGGTGGTACATATTTAACATCCGGCAATCTTAGCAGTGCAAACAATACAAGTAATGGCATCCCCTTGATTTATAGCCACCTTGCTGATACCGGCTTAAATATTTGGACATTTACTGATGACCCTTCAATGACATTTACCGCAGGAGAACTCGCCTTTAGTGGGCAAGGAAACTGGGCTGTTACGTCAGCTATGTATGTTAGTGCCCTTAACGGTGCACAAAGCGGAAACGTTTACGCCCCAGCAGACAGCATTGACGATATAGGAGGTGCTGGATTGATTGGTACTTGGGCAGTAGTTGGAGCAGAGGAAGTACCCGCACCTTCTACCCCCGCTATTTTAGGCTTAGCTTTGATGGGCCTAGCATTGCGTAGACTTAAAAAATAAGAACCAGTTTAGTCATCTCATTGGCTTGGCTTGGCTTGGCTTGGCTAGTTTAAAAAAGCTTATTAAACACCTGTCATTCGACAGGTGTTTTTTTATATATCAATGGTGTAAACCCCGTTGACAATATCCTTAACTAAACGTATCTTGCACGCCACTATTCTAGGTGCCTATCGCTTATTTACTTATTGACAAATAAACTGGATAGGGTAAACGGGAAGTGTGGTGAAATTCCACTGCTGCCCCCGCAACGGTAATATGCAAATTCGCATTAAAGCCCGACACCGGCCTAAGTAAATAGCTATTTTTACGTATGGAGCGGCGGGCTTCATTAGAATGCACATATTCTTAGGTGACCTTGTTTGATTACCTAAACATGGCGTTTGTTATACATCACAAACCACGCAATTCTTTACCCACCCCTCTCAATCGTTTTTTAAAGATAAGATTGAGGATTTTATGAAACTTACATCACTCGCGTTATCGGTCAGCGCAGCCCTAATTGCCAGCCCATTATTTGCACAAGAAAATATACAGCAGAATAACGAAGAACAAGACATAGAAAAAATGGTTGTGGTGTCTAGTCGTATTGCTATGCCACTTAGAGAAATTGCCACGTCTGTATCTGTCGTCACCAAAGAAGACATTGAACTTAGAGGTTACAACAACCTTGCCGATGTATTAAAAGTCCAACCAGCAATTGGCGTTACTGACACAGGTGGGGCTGGTTCTACCACCTCGTTACGTATTCGTGGTGAAGAAGGTTATCGTACATTAGTACGTATTGATGGGGTGGATATTTCCGATCCTACCGGTACTCAAGTTGGCCCTAAGCTTACCCATTTACAAAGTAGTAATATCGAGCGAGTAGAAATTTTACGAGGCTCACAAGGGCTAGCCTATGGCGCTGACGCAGGTGGCGTAATCAATATCTTAAGTGGCGCAGGAAGCGAAGATTTGTCTGGCAATATTAATGCTGAGTTTGGCCGTTACGGCACTAGCAACCTAGCTGCTGATGTAGGTGGTAGTACCGACACTGTTGATTATTACCTGTCAGCTTCTAACTATCAAACCGATGGTTTTAACTCTCGTACCGATGATGCCACTCTTGATGAAGACGGCTACGACAATACCAGTATACATTCTCGTTTAGGTTGGCAAGTCAAAGACAATCTAAAACTAGGAGTGGTACTGCGTAACACCACAGGCGACGGAGAGTTTGATAATTGTTTTTCAGCCATTGGGACAAACGATTGTGAAACCGAGTTCACTCAAAGTAATTTAAGACTGACAGCTAATTACACTACAAACCTTAGCTCCCATGAATTTGCATATGCTAAAACCATAGTAGAGCGAGAAAACTTCACTGATGGCCTTTCAAGCTTCTTTACAAAAGGTAACGTAGAACGTTTGGAGTATATTGGAAATACCGACTTTAACGATGACAATGGACTTGTTTATGGTCTAGATTGGGAAAAAGAGGTCATTAGCTCATCTGATCTTAGCCGTATAAGCAAAGGCTACTATTTAGAGTATCAAGGCCAATGGATTAATAACTTATATGTCACAGCAGGCGTGCGTCATGATGACAATGAAGATTTTGGTGAACATACCAGTGTTAGGTTAAGTGGTGCTTATATCTGGGAGTTTGGTGAAGATGAGCTAAAACTACGAACTGCCTATGGAACAGGTTTCCGGGCACCAAGTTTATCGGAAATTGACTACAATAATGGCCCCTTTGCCTTCTCGCCGGCTACTGATAGCCCGCTAAAAGAAGAGACAACTAAGGGTTATGAAGTCGCACTTGAGTACAATCTACAAAATGGCTCTCACTATGAAGTGGTGTATTTCGACCAAACTATTACCGACAGCTTAGAGTTTGATTTAGCTGGTTTTTCTGGTTACATACAAGAAACAGGAAAAGTGTTTTCTAAAGGTGTAGAAATCATTGCAGATCTTCCTTTAACAGAATCTTTGCGCCTTACCAGTAACTATACCTATAACGATACTGAGGACACGACTGGCGAGCAACGTATCAGGCGTCCCAAGCACTTAGCTAACATTGGACTTAATTACCAAATCGAAAAATTGATTGTCTCTGCCAATGTACGCTTTGTGAAAGATTTCACAGACTCTGTATATGACAGTACGATATTTCAATCGGTACGCGTACCTATGGATGATTACCAAGTTGTCGATTTAAGTGCTCGTTACGGAATTAACTCAGATCTTACTGTGTTTGCACGTGTTGAAAACTTGCTTGACGAAGACTATCAAGACTTAGCGACCTACTACACCAAAGGCCAAGCCTTGAGTGTAGGCGTTCAATATCAGTTTTAAGTAAAATACATCACAGCTTATAGAAAATGGAGTTTCTGTAAGCTGTGATAAATTTTTTTAAAATACTTTAACCCCTTTTCTGTTGCTGCTTCGTTACTCCAATGAAACCAACGGAGAAACACTATGCAAACAATCGCTTCATTTCATCCTAGTCAATCTAAAGTTGAACTTCCTAAATTAACCGCTGCCATAGCCCTTGCTGCGGGCCTTACCTTTGGAACATTTGCAGTCATGCACCTACTTATTTCCAATGACGAGATCACCCGGCCACCAGAGACCAAAACAACCATAGTAAATTTAAACCACAACTTTGATGATGAGCCTATAACCACTAAACCAAGAGAGCTACCTAAACCCAAAGTCAAACCAAAACCCGAACCTATCCCTAAGGTAGTAGAAACAATAACGCAGCAAAACCTCAACCCTGGGCTGTATGTAAATACCTTTAAAGGGCCAACAATTAACACGGCTATAACTCCCAACTTAGGTATGGACAATGGCGCCGCCAGACCTATTGTTAGGGTTGAGCCTAAATACCCTGCAGCCGCTGCTAGAGACGGCAAAGAAGGCTGGGTAAGACTTAGCTTTTCGATAACAAGCCAAGGCACAGTGGACAACATAAGTGTGTTAGATTCAGAGCCAAGAAGAGTATTTGACCAAGCCGCAAGACGCGCATTAGCAAAATGGAAATATAAGCCAAACATGGTGCAAGGCAAGCCACAAGCGCAAGATGGCATGGAAGTAATGTTAGACTTTAAATTAGATAGTTAAATCATTACTTTTCTGTGTATGGCTGTTACATTTCAGGTAGCAGCTATTTTATTCATTGAGGAACGTCTATGAGTATTGCGTTAACCTTAAAATCTTATATATCAAGCCGGCACAGCAATGAGCAAGTAATGTTACGCTATGCAGAGTCTGGTAATAAGGCGCTGTTAACTAAGCTGTACACTGCCTGTGGTAATGATCTGTATCATTTTATCTTAACCTTATCCGACCCAATTACAGCCCAAGATATCAGCCAAAAAACATGGTTAAAGGTTATTGAGAAAAAACACCTTTTTAAGGACTCTGGGCAATTTAAAGCTTGGCTATTTACCTTAGCTCGAAACCAATTAATAGACGAGTTACGACAAGGTAAATCAAGTTCGGGGGATATTGAGTCTTTAATTGATAACAAACCAACACTTGATAACAAGCATGAACGAGCAGATATGGATACCCTGTTTAATAACGCCTTACTCTCCTTGCCCTTTGAACAAAGAGAAGCATTTTGTTTACAGCAAGAGGGCTTTAGCTTAACGGATATAGCTAGAATTACTCACTGTGGCACTGAAACTGTCAAAAGTAGACTCAGATACGCCAAGCAGAGTCTTAGTAAACAACTAGAAACATGCCTAGAGATACCCCATGACTGACCATAAAGAACCAACAGAAGACACCCTATCAAAACTGTATAGTAAGCGTAAGTCCCAACACCCTGCGCCTGCTTCAATTAAACACAAGCTATTAAACGCACAAGCGGCTGATAAAAGTAATACGGCCATTTTTAATCGAATTAGCTATGTGGCAGTGGCAGCAAGTACCTTATTGTTAATAGGTGTTATGTTGCTTCGCAATCAACAATTCAACACACCAGCAGTGGCTTACCAAACCATAGAAATTCACTCATTAGAAACAGAAGCCTCTAACCCATTGTCTTCTGAGAGTATAAAAAATCGCTATGCACAGCATTATGAAGACTACTTAATGCAGCAGAAAACCTATGCACAGCACCATCAAAAACATGCAAAATTGACAGTGGCCGGAAATACTTGGGAATTAACAACCTGTGATAATCAAGTCATGCAAGTATCTGAAGAGCTCATCACTGCTTTAACAGAGATTCACCAAATTGGTAGCCAAGTAAACTCAGGTGACATAGTAGAAATCGCCTTCGACCAAAACGGTATAATTTTAGGGATACAAAGCACAAGTGTGCCGCTAACTTGCTAGCTTTGAACAAGCTAGTGGCAAAGGGTTAAAGCTGACGACCACTTTACTATCTCGGGCCCAGTAAACGTTTAGCCCGTTCCTAATTATGCTTATGATTGGGCGCAGTTTGAGGCCCGTAAAAATTACTATCTAAATAAGCTCTTGTAGACTAATGCCCCTTACCCCAACATGAACTCTCTCCCATCTTGGCTATTGTTTCTCAAAAATATTAATTATTGATAGGATTCAATGAATTAAGCACCTTTGAAGTCAAATTTTGATTTATCGGAAAGGATAAAAAAGGCTACAATAACCTAGAATATTTCATCTACGCCCTGTACTGGAGATCTCATGGAAAAAAATATAGCAACGAAGACAGGTGTGAGCAGTCGCACCACTAGCCAAAAAGCTTTACGCTTAAATTTAGATGAAAAAAAGTACGGTACCATAGTTGAAATTGGTGCAGGACAAGAAGTTGCCAGACAGTTTTTCTTAGCAGGTGCAGCAGCAGGTACCATAGCGAAAACCATGTCAGCTTACGATATGAAATTTTCTGATGCCATTTACGGCGTACAAGAAAATAGAAGGTACGTAAGTAAAGCTCGTGTACAAGCCATGATGGAACAAGAGTTTGATCTAGTCATAGATCGTGTTGCGAATATCCGTTCTAGATCATCTAGATTCTTTGCTTACGCGGCAACAGTGGCAGCAAAAAGTTTTAACAGAAATAATGAATGCCATGCTTGGTGTGGTGTGAGAGTGCAAATGTATCCTGGTGCTAAGCCATCTAACATTATCGTTCACGTAAGAATGCTAGATGATAACGCAGAGGCACAACAACAAGCTTTAGGAGTAATTGGTGTTAACTTGATATACGCAGCCTATCACTACTTTGAAGAGCCGAAAAAAATTATCGATTCGTTAACGGACGGTATGAAGGCAGGTAGAGTTGAAATCGATGCCATCGATTTTGAAGGCCCTTATTTTGAAGACTCTGATAACCGCGCCCAAAATATACATTTGATTCGAAGCTGGAAAACCCGTGCGGTTATGTTTAGGCCTGACGGTAGCGTTACTGTACCTGCAGAAATGCTCTACAAAAAGAATGTTATGACCATTAGGGGCTCATTTAGGCCAGTAACTAAACTCAATGTTGATATGATTGAGCAGGGGCAGCGATCATTCGCAAACCTACCTGGAGTCAACCCAGAAAACACCATAGCTATTGCAGAAATATCTCTAAATGATGCCCATGGCCATGATGCTAAAGTTCCCGAAAAAGACATAGTTGAAAGAGTTCAGCTGCTTAACTCTTTGGGCTATAACGTGATGATCTCCGATTACACCCGTTATTTCTCACTAAGAGCCTACTTTAGACAATTTACCAAATTACAAATAGGTATTGTGGTAGGAATGGTAAACCTTAAACAAATTTTTAATGAAGATTTTTACCGTGGGGTTGAAGGTGGAATATTAGAAGGTTTCGGAAAGTTATTTCCAGATAACACTCGCTTATTTGTCTACCCAGAACTAGATGAAAATGGGGAACTGAGTGAGTTTACCGACGTAAAAGTAGCGGAGCATTTACGCTTTTTGTATCGCCATTTGCTAGAAAATGGCTTTTTACATGGTATTGAATGCAGTGACTCAGAACTCTTCAGCATTTACTCAAGAGAAATATTAAAACAAATATCTAGCGGCAAAGACGGTTGGCAACAGAGCTTGCCTGACGGCATAGCAGAAGAGATTATGGAAAATAAGCTTTTTGGTTATAGGGGTTAACAGTCATTACCAAATCAGTTAGTTAATAAAAAAGGAGCTTAGGCTCCTTTTTTGTTGGCTCGGTAATCATCGCTTATTATAGTTTGTAAGTGCCTGCTTACATGAGTTGAAGGCTAAATCCTCTAAATTGAGGGTTTTAGGATCAACCCAACAATAATTACTAACTTCACTTTGCTGCAAGATCAGTTTAGGAGCCGTATCTAAGCAGACTTCAAAGAAGCAATCTAAGGTGTTATAGACTACATCCTTATACAAATATTGATTAGGAAAAGAGTATAGATAAGACATCTGTGACTCTTTAACAACTATCTGAAGCTCTTCATACAGTTCTCGGCTGAGGGCTTGCTCATTAGACTCTCCATAATCCACAAACCCACCGGGAATATCTAGCTTGCCTTTGGCGGGATCTAATGCTCGCTCTAACAAAAGTATTTTATTATTAAACTTAATAAAAGCCCCAGACGCCGCCGCAACATTATGAAAATAAGTGAACTCACAATGATTACAGCGGTAAGACTTTTCGTCATTTTTAGTTAAGCTGGCTTTGCCACACTTAACACAATATAAAGTTTCAGTAGAATTACTCATAAGTGCTAAATCGGTGAGCCAGGAGGCAAAGGTTTCACACTAAATTGCGATTTCCACTCTCCTAAATGCCAATACTGATCTAGCTGCCTAGCCATTACAGCATTGTCTGGATTGCGGGTATTATTTTTTAGCCACTTGTGAAGTATCACCAACTCAGCTTCTATAGCACCTCTTACCTCTGGGGCTAAACTTTCCTGAGAAAGCGCGTTAACCGTTTGATCAAGCACTAAGTAATTTATACGCTTACTAAGCTGTACATGTTTTTTATTCACTCCATTCTTAATAGTGTGTTTAAAAATGGTGGTAAATAAACCTTTTATATCTGGTGCACCTTTAGCGACTTCACTTTGAACTGACACTCGATTCAAACGCTCTGCTTTTAGCATTAGGCCTAGACTATATCCAGCCGCCGACTCCGCTGCTGAAATAGGATCGAATGTAATGCCAGTACGACCTTTAAAACTCTCTCTGTTGCGCCTATCGCCATAGGCCTTAGGGGTAATTAACTGGGTAATATGCTCAGGTATACTGAGAAAATCACTACTTAGGGTGGTGAGCATTGCTTCAATAGCATCCTCTTGGATACTAGGCATGACAATCTCGACTCCCTTAGCTTTGTTGTAATCGCCCTTAGTTTCATATTCGTAATTAATGCCACCAATTAGCTTAGCCACGGCGTCTAGCTGGTAACGATGTAGTAAATAGATAGGAGCTAAGGTTTCTTCTAAAGAAGATAATGTACTACCAGCCTCAATACTTTTGAGGCCAAAATTATTAAGAGCAAGCTTTCTAACCTCACTGAGTCTTGCAAGTTCTTTGATAGATGAACTACCACTATCCCAAAGATGACCTTGTGCATTAGCTGCATGTGAAGGTCGAGCATCGGGATCAGATTGATATTTAAACCCTTTACTACGAGCCTCTGCAACTAAGGATTTAAGTCCCTCTTGCTCTGCATCTTTAGAAAGGTATTGCTGATAACCATAGGCCACAACATATTTGTCCCACTCCCCTATGTCTACATCATAGGCATCAGATAAATCTATCTTGCCGTTTTTGATAGTCACAAAAGGATGGGGATAATCCATGACAGAAGCACGGCCATATTCACTGGCAGCAAAGTTATGGGATATTCCTAGGGTATGACCAACCTCGTGGGCAGATAACTGACGGATACGGGCTAATGCCATTTCCTTTTGTTTACTGATATCAGCGCTAGCATCGGATGAAGGGTCTTCACTAAATGGGCTAGTTAACCCTATAGCAATTAGAAAATCTTGCCTGACTCTCAAAGAACCTAGAGTCACGTGGCCTTTGATAATTTCTCCGCTACGAGGGTCAATCACTGAAGAGCCATATGACCAGCCTCTTGTTGCCCTATGTACCCATTGGATCACGTTATAACGCACATCCATTGAATCAGCCCCTTCAGGTAATACCTTAACTTGAAATGCATTTTTATATCCGATAGCAGAAAAAGCCTGATCCCACCACAGAGCGCCATCTTTAAGGGCGCTCATCACCGGCTCCGGAATACCTGGGTCTAGATAATAAATAATAGGCTCAACCGCCTCACTCACTGGAGCCTCTGGATACTTCTTAAATAACCTATGTCTGGGTATAAATTTCTGGGACATACTCTTTTCAATAGGCACAGAGTAATCCTGATACTCCATTGACCAAAATCCCGAAAAAGGTACAAACCTGCGAGCTTGATATTGATTATCCGGAAGCTCAATTAGTGAGTGATGAAGATGAACAGAAATACTTATAGGGTCTGGGGTAACCTGCTTAACGTACTGACCAGGATTAGTGCCACCAAAGGTTACAAGGGCTTCTAGCTCAGTGTTTTTAGGAAAAGCTTTACTCTTTTTAAGATAGACACCACTGCGGCTAGCATCAGCCTTGTAGTTACCCTGTTTTCTGGCAGATAAACGCTGCGATATTTGATGAATATCAGATAACAAAAATGCTGTATAATCGACTAATACAGACTTATTTGAAGCCGCTGCTATTTTAAATCCAGCTATCACTGAATCAGCAAATGCCTCATCTATACTGGCATTTTCTGCAGCGTTAGTTGAACTTGCACGGTATTCAGTATTCAACTGCTTTAACAAAACTTTATTGCCAAAGCGTTCAAATTTAACTAATCGAGTATCACCGAGTTGGCCCCGGTCTAAACCTATATCATTTGAACCTATTCCTTGAGGAAGGCTACTTTGAAACAGAAACTCCTTGTCGAGTTTATCTACTTCTAAATAAACCTTATCGGCTTTAGCATCATAATAGAAATCAAAAAATCCAGCTTGGTGCTTCATGTTTTCGGTGAAGTCACTGATTTCATCAAAACCATCATCAGCAAATGAAGGAAAAGCCAGCGAAATAAAAAATAAACTAACAACTAAAATACGCATTTTTACATCTCAAAAGTTAATGAACACCTGTTACTAACTGGCGACAGCTTTAAATTAAACGCCGTGAGTTATAACACCTTTGTTGATGCTGTAAATGTTTGAACATCAAAGACAATAAACCATCATTCTATAATATGAATTTACAAAATGAATGCTTATTCTTAAATTACTAACGGCTAACTGAACCTCTAGGCTAAATTAGCAATAAAACCCATTAGCTGTGTATTATTGCTCAATCTTACCCCTCTCTTTATAAACTTCAATAAACTATTTAGCTTTACTTTGAAATAAATGAATGGGGAAACGTTCGGTAATTTGCATCGCGGGCTTACCGCCAATATGAATGATATAAGTACGATAGATGGTTTCCACATACTCTGGTTCGCCATTTAATCTATTGTATGCTTGGAACGCTTCCTTCCCAAAATCGACAATCTCGCGGTAGGTTTCAAGGCCAATTTCTCGCAATAACTCTCCTATACCAATTTTCCCCTCTAGCATCTGGGTCTTGATATTTTCATCTAACAACTCTGTGCGTAAATATGAGGTTGCATAGGCGTATATATCATTAGTTGAAATACCTCTTAGTATTACTTCTCTTTTTAGGGCTAAATCTTCCTTCTTCGCCTGAATAAAAGGTAAATTTGTTGTAAGAACAACCTCTTCTTGCCAACGTTTTTCAACTTTAATATTTTCCCAAAAAAATGCTTCTAAGCTTTTAGTTACCGTACCATCAGTAACTAGCAATGTTCTTAAAAAAGGTGGGAGTGCCTCCATATCCATAGCATCTTCATTAATATTACGAACTATGCCGCCTTCAATAAATCCTCGACTTCTAAAATGCTCTTTTAACATAACTGTCTTTTATAAATCTCTCGTTGTTCTTGACCAATTACCTACTCCCTACAGTGGTACATATACTCTGTACTCCATTAGATTAAGGGGGTCAATCATGATAGTAGACAGGTTATAATATACGATTCCCCCTTAGAGTAATCAGCTCTAATACAACACAATTTATTTACTCAGGCCTTAACATAAACCACTCAAACAGTTTCGTTTTGCTAATGCCTCCTAACCATCCTATAAGTGTCGCAAAATGGTTACATATTTTTAAAGTACAATACTTTAAAAAGCACGAATTATTAATTTTGATAAAGGCAAGTAAAAAAACAAAGTCGCCATCTTGGTGCATCAATTTAGAGCATGCCCTAAATTAAAACAATAGTTTAAAATAATATTGAAAATAAAATACAATTGACAGTAACTGACAGGGGCCGATTTGGTTGTGGACTAAACAACTCTCGGATAGATATATTACATTAGTTTTAAGATTTTAAAGAGGCGTAGTAATAGAAAATTCATTTAAAATAAAACATCAAAGTACTTACTATAAATTCAGCATGGCGTAGTATATGCTTGAGCAAATCGGATAAAATTTTACTTTACTAAATACCTAGATCAGTTTTAGGAAGCATTGTAAATAAATGTAATAGTTATATAAACCTAAAGACTTGTAATTGAGTTTATTAGGGACAATATTTAGATAGTTGAAATAGTATTTGTTTCGCTAGTTTAAATTAGAGTTGGTAAGGAATAGAAGTATGGCTACTCAACATGGCATGGTAAAAAATAATATAAACAGATTGGCAGCAGCGTATAGGTTAGTTGATGTTATTGTCATTCAAGCTTTGTTGTATTTAGTTGTGATAGCATTCCAACAAGACTATGACGAGCATTATTTCACCGTATCGCTTATTAGTTCGGTTGGGTATGCATTAGCTGCTGAATCTTTTGCTCTATATCGTTCATGGAGAGCAGGCTTTTTTAAACAAATTATATTCTATACTGTTTGTTGTTGGTTATGCTCTGGAACATTAGCGCTAGCCTACGTTTTCTTCTCTAAAAGTGGGGCAGATATATCAAGAGTATCCCTAAGTGTATGGATGATACTCACATTAATGACACTTATCGCTTGGCGTTACGGCTTTCAGCTTTTCCTCAGAAGCATGCGCCGTAAAGGATACAACACTCGAAACATTGCAATCTTTGGCTTATCAGAAAAAGGTGGGCGTCTTGCAAATGAAGTTATTAACAACCCAGAAACAGGCTACAGGTTAAGTGCTTTTTACGACGATAGAAGCAAAGAAAGACTAGATAAAAATTACCATTATTACCTTAGAGGTAGCATTTCTGAAGGAATTGAAAATGCAAAAAATGGCAAATACGACGTGGTTTATATCTCTCTTCCCATGATTGCCAAAGCTAGAATCCAAGATATTCTACATGAATTAGGTGACTCAACGGCCAATGTACACGTTGTGCCAGACCTATTCATATACACCTTAATGCATGGCGAAATGGCACATGTGGGTAACATACAAACCATTAGCGTGTACGATAACCCCATGCAAGGAAGCTTAGGTGCATTGAAGCGCCTCGAAGATATGTTTTTAGCCTCGATAATTATGAGCATAATTGCACTACCTATGTTGTTTATCGCTATTGCAATAAAGTTAACTTCGAAGGGCCCAGTAATATTTAAACAAGATAGATATGGACTCAATGGTCGCAAAATAAAGATGTGGAAATTTAGATCCATGACGGTAACTGAAAACGCTGACGTTGTAACACAAGCAACTAAAGGCGATTCACGTATTACTAAGGTAGGTGGTTTTTTAAGACGCACTTCATTAGATGAACTACCTCAGTTCATCAATGTTTTGAAAGGTGACATGTCTGTTATTGGTCCTAGGCCTCATGCTGTTGCCCACAATGAGGAATACCGTAAGCTTGTTGACTTTTATATGTTAAGGCACAAGGTCAAACCTGGTATAACAGGGTGGGCGCAAGTTAACGGTGCACGGGGTGAAACAGATACCTTAGAGAAAATGCAAAAGCGTATTGAATTAGATTTAGAGTACATTAGAACTTGGTCTCTTTGGTTAGACTTTAAAATTATAATCTTTACTTTTTTAAGAAGCTTTAACGACAAAAATGCTTATTGATTTAGGTCAAGGCTCTTAATCGTAAATTACCATATAATTTATAGAAAAATAGCAACCTAATTAGGCGAGTCAATATTTATTATAGGGAAAATAAGTGTGGAAAATAGTTTTATAAATGTTGAAGGCATTAGCTTTATTGAGTTTACTGGCAGCAAACCAAATTTATTAATTGAACTGTTTGAGAGTATGGGATTAAAACTATCTCATCATAAAGAAGATAGTAAAATAACCCTGCACCAACATGGAAACATTAATTTTATCTCCAATCCATCTGATAGTGGTAATGTTAAAAAATTTAGAGCTGTGCACAATAGAGGCGCATCAGCCCTAGGCTTTAAAGTTGAAAACAGCGAAGTCGCTTTCAAACAAGCCATCGAATTAGGAGCTGAAGCGGCAGAGCTTGCAAATTATGATATTCCAGCTATCAAAGGGATCGGAACATCAATTGTTTACCTAGTAGACAAAGACTCTGAAGCACAACTTTTAGGACAATTTGAAAAAAGTACAGTTGAACCTTTATTTGATAACTGTCTTTGTGAAGTAGACCACTTAACTCACAACCTTTATTCTGGTGGTATAGAAAAACAAAAAGCCTTTTATGGCAAGATATTTGGTTTTGCCAGCCTCAGAACCTTTGATATAGAAGGTAAAAAAACAGGTCTTCTAAGTGAAGTCATCGCCAGCCCTAACGGCAAAGTTATTATTCCACTTAACGAAACTAAAGACGACAAATCTCAAATTGCTGAGTATTTACAAGAATATAACGGTGAAGGCATTCAGCATATTGCACTGCGCTCAACCAACCTGTTCAACACTGTAGATAACTTACATTCAGCTGGCATAGAGTTTCAAGATACTCCCGACACTTACTACGACTTATTGAATGATAGGCTTCCTGGCCATGGTGAATCAGTTGAAAAATTAAAAGAACGCCGAATACTTGTAGATGGCGGCGAAAAACAAGGTGGTGGATATCTACTACAAATCTTTACTAAAAATAGTATTGGCCCAATTTTCTTTGAATATATTCAACGTAAAGGTAACAAAGGATTTGGAGAAGGAAACTTTCAAGCACTATTTGAGTCGATTGAACTTGATCAAGAACAACGAGGTGTTATTTAACACCTACCTATCTATACGCGCAAAGGTATCTATAGCGTAATTTAAACCAAGTCAAGATGTCACTTAGGGCTAGCAAATGAAAAAAATTAGAAACCAACACAAAGTAAAATTTTACGTTTTTATATCTACCTTAATTTCAATTATTATTGTCTTAGGTTTTTCACAATACTTTTCTAGTTTATTTCGTCATGATCTTAAAAGTCCGTTATTTATACACATGCATGTTTTACTTTTCTTTTTCTGGGTGTTTTTTTATACCACCCAAGCTTTACTCCCCGCTTTTGGGCGAGTGGACCTTCATAAGAAGCTTGGGAAGTTTAGTATTCCAATTACGTTACTGATTGTAATTGATGGACTGTATGTAACTTTTGAGCGATTAAATATACGTGTAGAAAACGGCAATATTGAAGGTGCTAGACTCTTTTTGCTACAGCCTCTCACCGATATGATCATATTTCCGATGATTGTATTTACAGCTCTTTTGTATAGAAAGAAAAGAGAAATTCATAAACGTTTAATGCTTCTGGCTACATTATTCATTTCAATAGCCGCTGTAGTTCGGTTAGATTTTGGAATTCCTGGGCTAAATTTATTAACTTGGATATCACCAATAATGATCGCTATTATTTATGACTACTATACAAAAAAAGTAATTCATCCAGTATATATTATAGGGGCTGTTTTATTTGTTGCTGTATATTTAAGAACAAAACTTTTATGGCATACTCCCTTATGGAATAACATATCTAATTCAATTATAGAAATGACATCTTAATTTCAGTGCTGAATCCCAAGTAAGAAATGGAACTAAAAATCTCATTTAGCTCCATTTCTTTCAACATAAAAAACAGTTTACTATTGTATATAACTAGTTTTCGCAAGATATTGATTCATCAGACGCCTCTGGTTGAGTAGCATTTCTAATAGATGTCATAGGGAAGAACATAAAATAATCTGTAAAATTGTGATATTTGTCAAAAGAAAGTCCCATATTAGTGTGGTTTCAAATTTTTTAGACGATAATCGTATAGAAAGTGGTTACTACTGTAATAATGGCATAATTAAGACTCATAGCCTTGCTTTTAAAGCGGTAGATAATTGAAACGATAAACAATCAACTTAATAAAGTTATATCGAACATTTGAGGCATGGCGACCTTAGCCTAACCTAATGTCAGGTTATCCATTATAGAAGTGCTGCTATAAACACCCCCCTATCAAAGTACAACTATTTAACTATAAAATGAAATAAATCCGCTATTAGTTGGTTCTACTAGGTAACTTCTATTTATCTAATTTAGTGAGCCTGGTTAATATCAACCCCAACTACGTATAGCTTTTTTTACTAACATTAATCTAGACTGAAGTCGATAAGCGATAGCTATTGCAGAAAATGTTAGGACACGCTAAATTCCTTGAAGTTTATAATTACAAGTATTTTAAATTACCATTTAGCCTTGTATGATTTTTGTCTGAATTAAGATACACAAGTTCATTAGGAGCTATAGAACAAATGACTAGAAAAATCGGTGTAATAGGAGCTGGGTTATCCGGATTAGTTGCTATTAAGGAGTTACTTGAAGAAGGACATGACGTTATATGTTTTGAGAAAAACAACGATATAGGTGGTGTATTTTCAGAGCTAGGTTCTTATGACTCCGTAGAGTTGACTGTTTCAAATTATTTTATGGCATACTCTGATTTTATGCCGCACAACGAGCCTGTGAAATTTTGGACAAGACAAGAATACAAAAAATATCTAGACGACTATGCTAAACATTTTAATTTACATAAACATATTAAATTCAATTGCAAAGTAAATCATATTGAGGACACTAAAGATACGTTTGTAGTTACGGGCATCGATGAAAGCAATACTTCTTTTTCAGAAACAGTAGAAAAACTTGCTATTTGCTCAGGTCAATTTCAGGCTCCTAATATTCCAGTCATAAAAGGACTTGAATCTTTTGCTGGCCAAATAATGCACTCCTCTGCTTATAAGAATGCTGAAAGTTGTAAACATCTACATGGGAAAAAAGTTTTATGTTTAGGTGCAGGAGAATCTGCTGCTGACGTAGTAACTGAGATTAGTGAAGTAGCAGGAAAAACACTACTATCTTTACGAAGAAATCACTTATTTAGCCAAAAATATGTGGGAGATAACATTACTATAGATATGGTTCAAACAAGGTTTTGGCACAGTATTCCTTCAAGCAATAAAGCAAAAGCAGTAAGAAAAATATGGCAAGGGGTTAGTAAGTCAACAAAAAGCAAAGCTATGGCTCTACTAGCTGACCATGTTATTAATGCCCCCGATGAGCCAGGATCAGTGGCAACCAAAACTGAAAGAATCTTCGAAGCAGCTGCCAATGGAATGGAAATTGATATTGGTGGGATTAAGCAGATAATTGGCAATGAAGTAGAATTCGAATCAGGAAGGATTGAAAAATTTGATGCTATCGTCTTTTGTACAGGATTCAAATTTTCACTACCATTCATGGAAGAAATAAATCAATTTTCCGATATAAGAGATTGTTATTTACAAATCTTTCATGAAAATTACAGAGAAAGAGTTGGATTCATCGGATTTGCTCGCCCCCAACAAGGTGGAGTTCCCCTGATAGCAGAACTGCAGTCGAGGTATTTTGCACAATTAGCCTCAGAAAAAATAGAGTTACCACACAACTTATCTGAGCTTGCTCAAAAGGATAAGAAAATGTGGCAAGAAGAGTTTTATGAAACGCCCCACGTATTTGGACTTGTAAATGGGCAAAGATTCAATGAAAAAATAGCAGACCTTATAGGTTGTAGACTTCCAATGCCGAGCTTATTTCTCTCTCCCAAAGCTTTTCATGTTTATTGGTTTCATCATGTTTGGCCTTGTCAATTCAGAGTTGTAGGACCTGGCTCAAGAGACTTAGCAAAAAAACAATGGCTAACATCACCATCAATTTATAGCTGGAAAAAAAAGTATTTACTAACACTATCATTAATTTACAAATGGACCGTAGCTAAATTATCTAGGCATCAAGATAAAAAATGGCGACCTACCTTCAAAAGCTAATGAGTGAGCTGTTAACATTAATTAAGGATAATAAAGAGCTAAGGATGGCAAAAGAAATATTAGAAAGGCCGCTACCCTCCAACTAAAGAAAACCAAGTAACGTTAGCCAACTATGGCATTTTGGCTAGTATAGGCAATGTAGGTGCATGTGGGGATAACGCTGTTGTAAAACAATTATTTGGCAGGTTAAAGCATGATTATTTGTTTCAAGTACCACAACCAACGTGCAAACACATTAGAGCTAATGTAACTGCATACATGGTTATTACAACTTAGAGCGAATTCATACAGCTAATCATGAACTGTTACCAGTAGAGTATGAGCATACTCCTTAAGAAAAGTGTCCTGATTTAATTGAGAATAGTATTAGTTCCCTCGCCCCTAACACTACGAGCAACCTGATTTGATATAGAGGCCAAATTTTTAAATAAAAAAGAGAACTCCCTCGTTGCATACTAGTTTAACTAGCAATACTAACTAAGAGTCTACTCAACTTTTGATAAACCACTTTCAATTACATTTACTAATTCTCGATGATTATGCTTATTCATAACGATACTTACATGATCACCTGTAGACTCCAGAATAGTAACTAAATTTACATACTCACCAAGCCCATAATCATGCGGCCATTGGCGTAGCGCATCCCACCAAATACTATCCTTACTTTTAATTAACATAGCTTGAACATTACAGTGAGTAGTTCGATACTTTTGTAGTTGTTTTTTATTGAGGGTAAATGCACCTTTCAGTTTTTCTAACGTTAAGGACTCTTTGTGTTTAGCTCTTGTATCTTGGTGTAAGGAGTTTGCAAGGTACCGTTTGGTTTTTCGATTTAAAATATTATTTAGAATAATTTTAGGCTTATGCTTTAGGTATACCATTAAAATGTCTTTCAAAGGCTTGCGAGGAGCTTTCTCATAAAGCCTCGCTTCAACAAACACTAATACAGCCTTTTTGCCCATTTGAACCAACAGCCTAGCAATTTCAAGGCTAACAATTCCACCAGAAGAGTGACCACACAAGTAATAGGTACCTTGTTTTTGCACTTTTAATATTTCATTTAGCAATCTTTTAGCGATATCCTCAATTGTTTCATATACTTCACCTTCAAAATTAGGATAAAGGAGACCGAATACTTGCCACTTATCTGAGAACAACTCACCAAAATTATGAAAAGATACTATGTGCCCATCCATACCTGGTGTCACGTAAATTGATTCTGACGCATTTGGCCTAGTTTCATTTAAAGGGACAATTAATGTTTCTGGTAATATTGTATTATTAACTTTACCTGTTTTAATCGCTTCAACTTGTGTCGAAAAGCCTGGATTTGCATAAATAAACTCAAAATCACAATTTAAGTTAAACGTATTATTTATTGCATACACAAGTTGTACTGCACCTAGACTATCTCCACCTAAATCAAAAAAGTTACTATTGTCATAAATAGTTCCAGATGCACCACTATTGAACCAAATTTCCATTAGTTCTTTAGAGGTCTCATCATTGACAGAAATAGCCGAATGATTTTCTTTAAGTTTAGCTTCTGCAAGCTGAATTAATCTATTTCTGTCAAGTTTTCCATTTGTATTCAATGGTAGCTCTTCAATAAAGTAGATTTTACTAGGTACCATATAATCTGGTAACGTTTTATTTAATAGGCTCTTTACTATATTTTCATCTTGACGCACTGCATTTATCGTAGTCGTTACAAAAGCTACAATTTTAAGGTCCTCTTTTAAATCTCGAGCCCCAATGACACTTCCTTTATCTATACCCTCTAGTTTATTTAGCCAATACTCGATCTCTTCTGTTTCTATACGTATACCATTAATCTTTATTTGAAAATCCTTGCGCCCCTTTAGTTGTAATTCCCCTCTCTCATTCAAAACACCGAAATCACCAGTAGCATAATAACGCTCTTGACCAATTAAAATAAACTTTTCTTTATTTAAGTCTGGCCTATTCAAGTACCCAGAGCTAACCCCATCCCCACTAAAGAAAACCTCACCCAGCTCACCTTGCTTAACGGGAGTATAACCATCATCTAATAATAATAAAGAGGAGTGCTTAAATGTCTCCCCAACTAAAGTTTTTGTCGTTACTTCATTTCGATCCACTTGCCAAGTTGTACCCATACATGCCACTTCTGTACAACCGTAAATTACCCAAAGTTCTGCCTTTGGAAATAGTTTTTTAGCACGCTCCAATAACGTCGCAGGAATCATATCTCCACCACTAGAAACATGGGAGATATTAGGAAATACTAAATTATGGTCTTCAGCATATTTCACTAACGACTCAAGTAAAGCCGGCCCCATATGGAAACATGTTGAGGTATTAATAAATTGAACAAGTGTCTCACTATTTAAAAGGTGTTGACGCGGTTCTATTTTAAGGGTTCCACCACAGTAGAAAGGAAGTAGGAGATCAAACAAACTAATACTAAAAGAGTATTTAGCAATTGACAAATGAATGTCTGAGGGCGTGAACTTATAAGTTTCGGATGCACTCTCTAGGTAACTTAGAATATTTCCATACGTCAACTTTACCCCTTTAGGCTCACCAGTAGAACCTGAAGTATAAAAGATAATAGCAGTATCAGACAGACTAGTGGGAGTTAATTGGGAGAGTCCAGCTTTACTGTTATTTTTCTTGTGCTCTTCAATATCTATGACCAAAACATCTTGCAAATGTAAAAAATTACCAGTGTATTCAAGCTGTGTAAGTATAACCTTAGGTGTTATATCATTTATAATTGACTCTATTCGTTGTTGCGGCCATGAGGTATCGACAGGTACATATACTGCACTACTCATTAATATTGATAAAAGTGCTATTGGGATATTCTCAGATTGGTCTAAGAAAACTAAAACCTTATCTTCGGGCAATACATTATATAAACTTAAAGCCTGAGATAAATTAGATGCATAGTCAAAATACCCTCTGTAGGATATAGTTCTCCCTTCGAATTGAATTGCAATTTTTTCCGCATATTCCTTTGCAATAATTTCAATTTTTTTAAGAATTTTATCCCTTTCCTTCATCTTATGAGAATTCCAACTGCTGACTTTTTCTTTTTTTAATCGTGACATTATACGAATTGAATCACGATCAATCTCAGCTTGTATTAATTTAGATACAGAGGTATTGCTACTCATGTGCTTGCTCCATTTTACAAAAACACATCAAGAAATTATGAATTAAAAAAAATAGAACAGTTAGGTGACAATACCCTAAACTAAAGGAGTTTGGCAAGAAAATATCTAAATTTAGAGGGAGGTTAGGTAAAGTATTTTTTAACATTGCACGCTCTTTAATAGGAGTTAAGAGTAAAAGATTTCAAACTAATTGAAATGCTATCTTGTATTTAATGTTAAAAATAGTGGGGGCAATAATACATGTGTACCTAAATTGATACTAAATTAAAATTAAGACTAAAGTATGAATTTATTGGACTGGCGATTAATACTATATTTTGCTTTGTTAAATTGAGCATATATGCTTGCAAAAACTGTAGCTTGTCTAATTCAAAGGTTTAGGCTGCCTTAAACTACTTACTCCATGATATGTGAAGTCTTGAATGTCGATTGAGTTATCTATTTTTTGTTGGCCATTAGCAACTGCTACTAACTCTTTGTTCCTTATAATTTTAAATATTGGAATTCCTTCTTGCAAAGGAATTTTAAAACTTGTTACACCATAAGTTGCTTCTTGACGATATTGTTTGCCGTTAATTTCTATTTCTAAAATTCCGGGGGATGTTAGGAATGCCAATAACTCAATCTCGTTTTTGGGGCTGTTTCCGCCAACAACTTTGAATTCTTTAGTTTGCACCTTGCCAGATAAAACAGCCTCTGTATGGTGTTCTCGATAAAAACCAAATACGATATCTTTCTCAATTTTGGGAGGGCTCCCTGATTTAAACCAATTGATATAATATGATGTTAAATCATAAAAAGAATAACCAGTTTGTGTAGCCGGAGCTACTTGGCTAGATTCAGAATAATCATTCCAAGTAATAATTTGTACCCAATCAGCCTTTCCTTGAATTGCACTTTCCCACATTGACCTGTATGCATCACTATTACCAGCCTCAGTATAGATCGCAGATTTAGGCCTACTATCTTGAGGGGCAACTGGAGCCATCCAAATCAAGTTCTCCCCGTGAGCTTTATTTGGCTCAAACTTCTGACTAAAACCATATTGAGGGGTTCTATTTCCCCACTCAGAAGTACCGATTACGTATTTTTTAAAAGCTTCGGGTTCTTGGCTCTTAAATTTCTCAATATTTAGAGCCCAGCGATGATACAAAGGTAGTAAAGCTACTTCTATCCCTAAGCTACTTAATTCATCTAATGTTTCCCTCCACCACTTTGGAGATTGGTTTTCGGCAAGGTAAGGAGAAATAACTAAACGCCCATCCGGTAACCTATATGAAGCTTTTCTTTTAGCAAGCTCCTGAATCACAGGAACAAACCTCTCTGGGTAATTTTTAAAAACAGCATTCATGTCAGGCATAACCAAGATTTTAAAACCGCCTTGGTCTTCAGCCGCATCATACATTCGCAACACACGGTTCCAATTATAACCAGTTGTGCTTAATAAATTCATTGAAAAGCCATCAAGGCCAATTGCTAACGCCTGTAAAACCTCACTTCTAGCATCTTCTAATTTCCAATCTACATCTCTATCAATTGGTGGGCGATAAAGTGGACGAGAACGTAACAATCCACCTTTACTAAGAAATTTTTTTTTCTCACCTAAAGGGTTAAGATAATTAGCATCGTAATAGCTTTGCTTTTTTACCTTATTATTTATGGATCTTGGATATGGAGTAAAATAGTGAGCAAAAACCAATTTGGGGATCTGCATAGGTAGTTCTGTGCGATTCATATCCCTTTCGCTGGTTAAGGTGTTATTTTCTGTACTGTGAGCTATAGCTACTTCCAAGCAGCCTGTTAACACTGCACAATAAACTAACATTAATAAAGTTTGTTTTTTCACATCCAAGCCCGCAATTCTTCATGAAACTCTAAGTTTTAATACTATCGTAAAAATTTGTTGCTGTTTATTTAAACGTACTCGACATTCTTAACAAATGACAAAGTACGCTATAAATAAAAGCAACTAATGTAATATTAATTGTTAACTTCGCGATAAAGACAATAACTATTATACACGTTAACTAAAACGTGTGAGACGATGCAGATACAGTAATATTATCTATTACTATAGAAACAGATGCCCGTTGGGCGTAAGCCAAGTCAAATTTGATTGTATTGAATTCTTCTATTTTAGCTTTAGTAATTAATCCCTTATAGCCGACCGATGTTCCTTCTTCATTTAAAACTAAAACTTCATATTCATTTTTATATTGGCCCATAGGACTTAAAATTATTCTAATTTGTCGCCATGCATTTGAACTCATCGAAGTATTTGGTATTTGGAAATCTTTATTTATCTCTCGATTTTGCAGCTCTGTACTATTTTTATCATGATTACATAACTCTATTTCAACCCCGCTGACATCACCATCCCCAAGCTTCAACACTAATGTAGACTGCCCTACACAATAGCTTTTTAAATTAACATCAAAACTAATTATTGTTGGGGAATCACTAGAGACAGGCAAAAATTCATAGGTAAAACCATTATGAGCATATCCGTTTACAAAATTTAACTGTTCAGCAAACATATCACTATTTCTGCTAAATGGAGATTTTATATCAGCGTTTACAGCGTAACTACCACTTTGACTATTTGTTTTACGCGGCCATGACAGATATTGTTTATTTTGAAACAGTGAACTCCTAGCACTACTCTTACCCCAATATGTCATATCTTGCACATCAACTATACCGTCATTTTGTATAGAAGTTGGCCCTGTCATTTCTTGCAATATCTGGTCATCTCTGATAATTCTAAATACTGGTGTACCGTTTTCTAGTGGAACTTTAAAGCTAACAACCCCTTGTTCTGCACTTAATCTGTGTATTGAGTTATTGATTTCAATTTCTAAATTGGCAGACTCTTTTAAAAAAGCTAAAAGTTCAATTTCATTTCTGGGAACTTCACCATTAACTGATGACATCCCTTTACTTTGTACATCTCCTGAAATTGAAACCTCAGTATTTTGTTCCCTATAAAACGCATACATAACATCATCATCTATAACTGGTTGTTTACCACTTTTAAACCAATCTACATAGTACGCAGTTAAATCATAAAAAGAATAACCAACCTGTGTAGATGGCGCTATTTGACTAGATTCGGAATAATCATTCCAAGTGATTATTTTGACCCAATCAGCATTACCATTAATAGCACTTTCCCATAACGCCCTATATGCTTCACTGTTCCCTGACTCTGTATATATATAAGATCTAGGCCTGCTATCTTGTGGAGCGACAGGGGCCATCCACAACAAACCTTCTTTGTGAACTGATTCAGCGACACTAAGCATATTATAACCACCACTTGGAGACCTCGGGCCCCACTCAGAAACCCCAACAATGTATTCGGAGTATGTTTCAGGTTCTTGCTCTCTAAATTCAGTTAAATTTGAGTACCAGCCTTGATAAAGAGGGATAACAGCTACAGTAACTCCTTCTTTTTTTAATGCATCAAGTGCTTTTTTCCACCAACTAGGAGACTGTCTATCAAATAAATACGGGGATATAACTAAACGACCATCGTCTAATCTTAGTGAGGCTGATTGCTTTGATAATGCTAAAATTGTGGGGACAAAAGTATCGTAAGGGTCGTCAGACCGGAATGATGAAGACATATCTGTCACAATGAGAATGTTAAAATCTCTTACCGTCTTTGCGGCTTCAAAAATGTTTAATGCTCTAATCCAGGTATCACCTGTATTTCCAAACAAGTTTATAGCAAATCCGTCTAAACCGATGGCAGCGGCTTGTCTAACTTGAAATTTGGCATCTGCCATTAACCAGTCAGAGCTGTTATCAACATCCAAAGTAGTTCTTGCAATTGGTCGTTCTCTTAACAACCCCCCGACTTTAAAGTATTTGCCACTTTCACCATAAGGGTTTAGATAGCTAGTAGTATAATAGTCCTCTCCCGGTAATTTATTATTTATTTTTTGAGGAAAAGACGGTAAGTAATGGGCGAACACTTTTTTCGAACTTCCAATTAGTTCATTTCCAATACTAACTTTTGTTAAAAATAAAAATTGTGTAGTACATATTAAGCACATTAAAAGCAGGCGTTTCATTTTTTCTCTCTGTGTTGAGTGTTTTTTTGAGACAACAAGTTTCGAAAGAAATCTTTCTAATAAATTGATGTCGCTAGGCTAATTGCAATCCTGCTTATATGTTTGACCGGTTAATCAAACTTTAATCCATTTGAACTGTATGTTGACTAGGGCGTTTGTTTTAAAATAAACAAGCTATTTTATTAAAAACCACAGCAACGACCACCTTAAGCACGTACTGTGCCACAAACATTTAACCATATATATCAAAAGGTTAGAATAAAGATTGCAAAAGCAAATGTATTTTTGTTACTTATTAGAAACAGTAACACTGCTCTCCTCCTATATACGTCGACATTTATTAGTTAGTAATCAAAGTAAGATAAAAGATGTTTTGAGTTAAAAAATATTCTTATAAATTGAAACAAGAAACTATTACTTTAGTAACCGAGCATGGCTACTTATTGCATAAGGCAGCGGAGTCTTTAGGTATTACAGTTAGATAACTGTAACGCTTGGTTAAGATACGACAAAGTCGCTTAATGGTAACAAGCTTAGATTTACTAATTTTGGCTTGATCTGACAGTTACCCGTTTTTCAATCGGTAACTGTCAGTTTAGATTTGAGCTAAATTTTTCTTAGCTGTTAACTTAAAAGGCTAAACTCTAACAGAAACTTTATCAGAGTTTACTCACGCTAACATTGTCAACTAATATATTAAAAGTAGGGGTTACTACATTTTCTAACTTGAACTCAATTGCTCGTAATGTCTCTAAGCTATTTTGGAGTGGCAGATCATAATGAGTACTAGTTGAACCATCAGGCATTGTTAGAACTAAATTATATGAACTGTAATTATTTCCAATATAATTAGTCGTTATATCTATTTTATACCAGGTATTTGCTAGTAACTGAGTGCCAAATAGTACTTCTTCATTATTTCCGATGTTCACAAGTTCGGATGTATCGTAAGTACCGTTGCATAGTTGCAATACAATACCTGGTATATTTTCACTATCTGTCAGATTCATAGTCAAGTTGGATGTTTTTATGCAAGTATCCTCTAGGTTTATATCAAAACTAATTGTAGTTTGAGAGCCATCGTTAATCTCGATAAACTCATAGGTAAAGCCATCATCAGTATATTGATTGTCAAATGTAAACATCGATGCTGCAGCATTCCCATTGCGAACATATGGTGATGTAGACTCAGCATTCTTTATTTGACTACTACTCTCTGGAATAATTTTAGTTGGCCAGCTTAAATGTAGACTGTTTGACTCCAGTGCCGGTCGCAAACTACTACTACCTCTATAGGATAAGTCCTGAATGTCAATATTGTTATTGATTTCAAATTCTCCGAACATATGCTTGACAACAATGTCATTACGGATAATTTTAAACTCTGGAGTTCCTTCACTAAGTGGAACTTTGTAGCTGGCCATGCCAGCATTAAATGATTGTTGATAAACCTCACCAGCTATTGTTATTTCTAATGTGGCTTGTTCCTTTAAAAATGCTAATAACTCAATTTCATTTCTTGGGGTTTCACCATTGACAGATGTAAGTGTTCTGGTTTGAACCTCACCTGATAAAAGAGCTTCGGTACTATGCTCTCTATAAAAAGCATACATGGCATCTTGATTTACATCTGGTATTTCTTCTGTTTTAAACCATTCGATATAGAATGCAGTTAAATCATAGAATGCATACCCTGATTGTGTTGAAGGTTTTATTTCGGTAGTTTCTGAATAGTCATTCCAAGTAATTATCTGTACCCAATCTGAGTTTCCATTTATAGCACTTTCCCACATGGTCCTATATGTTTCACTATTACCTGCTTCTGTATAAATTAATGATTTTGGGCGGTGATCTTGTGGGGAAACAGGAGCCATCCAAATTTTACTCTCTTCGTGAGCTTTGTCTGCAACTGCTTCTAGGCCATAAGCTGACGTTGGCGACCTACTTCCCCAGTCAGACACGCCGTATACATACTCTTCATATGCTTCTGGTTCTTCTTCTTTAAAAGTAGCCAGATCACTAGACCAGCCTTGGTATAAGGGAACAAGAGCAACTTGAATACCTAGACCTTTCAATTCATCCAAGACCTCTTTCCACCACGTTGGTGATTGCTTCTCCGCTAAATATGGTGATATAACTAAACGTCCGTCATCCAACCTATATGAAGCGCTTCTTTCTGCAAGTAGCTGTATCATTGGAACAAATTCTTCAGGGTAATTTGAAAACCTTGCGCTCATATCTGGCATAATTAGCAGCTTAAAGTCACCTAACTCCTCAGCAGCATTATAAATTCTCTCAATTCGATCCCAATGAAAACCCGATGTAGCAAGAATATTCATTGAAAACCCATCAATACCTATCGCCGCTGCTTGTCTTACTTCATGAGTGGCGTCTGCTACTTTCCAATCTAGGTCGTCTGTAAACGGAGCCCGAGCAATAGGTCTTTCTCTTAATAACCCACCTTTTTCTAAAAACTTACTACTCTCACCATATGGGTTTAAGTAATGAAGATCATAGTAATCTTCGCCTGGAAGGCGGTTATTTATCATTGGTACATATGGCGTGAAGTAATGTGCAAATACTAACTTTTCATTACCTGCATTTGTAGTGCTTTGTATAGGAGTAAAACCTTTAAAATCGGCACTTTTTGTTGTAAAAGTTATCTCTTGAGTAGTGGCAATAGAATCAACAATAAAAGTCACATTATAAGTTGTATCAAATTGTAAAAAAGTATCAGTATTAACGAATAGACTTGTACCTGAAGTAGAAACCTTGTTAGAAATCACTTCTCCTAAGTTACTTTCAATTTTCACTGTAAATGTATAGCTTGATACATCTCTATCAAAGGTAAACATTAACTCCCGCCCATTGCTGTTGTCTAAACTATCATGTTGAGGAGTAGAAGATATTATTAACGGAAAGCCTTCTGTCTGCTCAGCGTCTTCAACTACATCATTCTCAGCGTCTTCAACTACATCATTCTCAGCGTCTTCAACTACATCACTCTCAGCGTCTTCAACTACATCATTCTCAGCGTCTTCAACTACATCATTCTCAGCGTCTTCAACTACATCATTCTCAGCGTCTTCAACTACATCATTCTCAGCGTTTTCAACTACACCACTCTCAGCGTCTTCAACTACATCATTCTCAGCGTCTTCAACTACACCACTCTCAGCGTCTTCAACTACATCATTCTCAGCGTCTTCAACTACATCATTCTCAGCGTCTTCAACTACATCATTCTCAGCGTCTTCAACTACATCACTCTCAGCGTCTTCAACTACATCACTCTCAGCGTCTTCAACTACATCACTCTCAGCATCTTCAACTACACCACTCTCAGCATCTTCAACTACATCACTGTCAGCGTCTTCAACTTCAGCATTCTCAGCATCTTCAACTACACCACTCTCAGCATCTTCAACTACATCACTCTCAGCGTCTTCAACTTCAGCATTCTCAGCGTCTTCAACTACAGCATTCTCAGCGTCTTCAACTACATCACTCTCAGCGTCTTCAACTACACCACTCTCAGCGTCTTCGACTACAGCATTCTCAGCGTCTTCGACTACAGCATTCTCAGCGTCTTCGACTACAGCATTCTCAGCGTCTTCGACCACATCATTGTCAGAAGAACCTTCTGTGCTATTATTAACAGAACCAATTACATCAGTAGAATCACGTTCTTCAATCGTTGCTTCTGTTTTTGGCACTTCAGGTGTTGCAACTATAACTGGGACCTGAGTTGTCGGTGATTCTAACTCTTGGCTTAAAGTATCATCGCTGACAGTAAGCTCTTCTGATTGTATATTTTCAACCTCTTCGATTTTTGATTCTGATTCAACAATAACTACTGGCTCAGCAACCCCACTGTCTTCGGCTAAAGAGTCTGCCCCCCCACCACAAGCACTAAACACAATTGTTGTTAAAATAAGACTCACAAGCTTAACTAAAGGCTTACAGAGTTTCGTATTGTGTACCTGATAAAAATCTAATAATTTCATTGCCGTCAACCTTTTATCTTCGAAAGTCCTTCGAAGTGAGAAACTTAATTAAGGTCATTAAATACGGGAATACGAGCTGGTTAAATATATAAGTAAATACCCTAGTATGTTGAAGCTGTGTATAGACAATTACTGTTACTAGTAAAGATAAAAGAATCGGTCGCAAGCGAGCAAGCTTAAAACAACCCCAACTGTTTGGCATGTTGTTCTTTGCGATCAAGCTCCACTAGTTGGTTCTGCACATACTTTCTTACTGTCTTTTCATGAATCGGCCAGACATTTCTAGACACTTATTTACTTTATATAATTATGTGTACTAAGTAGAAAAGAGGTCTCAGCGATTTACAGAAGAGTTTAAAATGTAAGCCGTAAGACAAGTTACCGAGCACGGCTATGCAGCGGCAAGTGTCATTGAGAGGCTGCTACTTAAAATGGGGGGATTACAAGATCAGGTAGGTCAATTCACAATTTATGAATGGAGTGACTTTTTAAATTAACATAATCTTAAGGCCAGTATGGGCCACCAAAGAAACGGCCACGATAATGCTGTAGCAGAGCGCTTCTTCCAGTTACTGAAACAAGAGCGAATAACATACCTCCATTGGCTTACGAAAAGCTAGAGGAATTTAAACGAAATTCTGTCTAGTAAAGTCTGGTCAATTCATGCCTTTCTCTTTACTAATTTAGATAGGTTTTAGTGAAAATATCCTACCTGGCAAAACTATTCAGTTCACATTGATTAAGCGATGTTTACATTAACCAAATTATATAGGTTTATAAAACAGCCTTTTAAATATATTAATTGCACTAAAAAGCAAAATAGCTACAAACAGAAAGCCCACAACAGCCATCAAACTGCCTCTTAAAAAATAGACTTGATAAGCACAAAAGAAACAATAAAAAATAGCAGGTAATGGAGTTTTTCGGTAAATATGCATAGTCTGCACCTTCCTGTAGAGTGCACCTAAAAGAAACATTCCCATACACACTCCAAAAAACCAACCATCCAAATAAAATTCAGTAAATAGCGGAGCTGATAGATTTTTAAAGTCGTATTCCATTAATTCAGCGATTACAACACCTGAAGCTAGAGATTTGTTACTCCAGACAGCTCTAGGTACGAAAAAAAATAATGACGATAATGTTTGATTACCCATAGAAAAATCACTGATATCTCTAACAACAATTGAATTAACCTGTTGCTGAAACGCATCAAAATCAGGACTGTCTGCCAATTCTCCCTCAGGATTTATATTGCTAACAGCTTCAATAAAGCTACTGTCTAAGCTTTTTCTATACACATCCATAATTGGAAATACCGCAACTAAAATAGCAACGTTCAACATAAACCAAGAGGCTGCTTTTAATTTGTTACAAGCTAATAAATAAAGAAGCACGGAACTAAGAAAAATAGCTCCCACCCAAAACCTAGGTGTTGATATAGGGTTATTTATAATAGCTATAATTAAAAATATAAATACCAACAACCATAAACTGAACTTAATATTTTTGGGATGGTCCTTGTACTTTATTTGAGAAATAAGATCATAAAGAAATAGTAAAAATATAATAACAGCAGGAACTCTAAAAATAGCACTTATGATTGGCCCTATACTAGTATTTGTAAATGTAGCACCTTCCACCACGGCATTTCTAGGTAGGAATAATTGTGCCCCCCCAAAAACAGCAAGGCCTACAATTGTACATACCACTGCCACCCCAACTAGAATGATTTTTCCTCTATTTGATAACAATGGCTCAATAACGTTTCCACTCTCTTTATTCTGAAATTTTCGAAAAAGCACGTATCCTACTTCAAAAAACAACAATGATAAAAACGTCATCCACCATGCTTCAACTATGTAAATGGTACTGTAAGGGCCTGCCCAGGGAGTCCCCCAAGGAAATGAACCATTACTGATTTGTATTAAAGGCGCGAGGAGTAAAAAAACGTAAAAGAAAACAAGTAAGGAAGCATATAAGAAGTCCTTTGCTCTAAGCCAAAACAATAAACCTAATAAGTATGTAAATAAAAAAAGGGATAACCAAGCAGGTAAAATGAAATCTTCTAACTTAACTAAAATATTTAATGGTATTAGCACAACTATTAAAAAAGATATCAAATACAAAATATTGAACTTTTCTATTGTAACTTGAATTTTCAATTTCTATTCCATTTTGACGAACATAAAAAATAAGTTTCAAACATGATCATCCGTTTAAATTAGATACATAGTTTTTAGTATAACTATGGACACTCTCATCTTGTAAAAGTGAATCTATATCACACCACCGATAACCTCCATGTTGAACTCCTTGAGGTAACTTAGTCAGTATTTTATTTACACGAAATTTGTAACCAATAGCTACATAATGAGTGGAAAAGTTGCTTCCAAAAACATTATCACTATAGAAGTGGTCATAAGCGCCAAGTAAATCCGCATTCTGGATATCAAACGCTTCACCAAGCTCAACAAAGGTAAGTCTCTTAAATGCTGAACTTAAGCTTTCATTCTTGAGTACCCTACCTCCTGGCACAAACCAACTACCTTTGGCTGGTTTATTTAACCTTTGCCCCAATAAAACTTGCTCTGCCTCATTCTCAACGACTAAATCCAATGATACCAAAGGGGCATTTTCAATTACAGTTGAAAAGGTTTTCTGACTCAAAAACATTAAAACTCCCCTTTCAATAAAAATACTATTTTCTAAAGGTGTCTTGGTTTTCGAGAAACCACTTATAAGCTTCTTTTAAACCGTCTTCTAAAGTATAAGTATAGGTCCACCCCAATGAAGTTAAACGATCAACATTCATGAGCTTCCTTGGAGCGCCATCTGGTTTAGTATCATCAAACTCAATATCTCCTCTATAACCTGTGACTTTAGCAATAGTTTCTACTAAGTTTCTAATTGTGCAATCAAGTCCAGTACCAACATTAATATGACTAAGCATAGGTTCCGTGTTGGCACCATAGGTTTCCCTATCTAAATTCATAACATGGATAGAAGCAGCAGCCATGTCATCTACATACAGGAACTCTCGCATTGGTTTGCCGCTTCCCCAAGCAACAACTTTAGAATCATTTTTTAGCTTAGCTTCATGGAATCTTCTCAATAACGCTGGTATTACATGAGAATTTTCGGGATGAAAATTATCATGAGGACCATATAGATTAGTTGGCATGACGCTCCTATAATCTACACCAAATTGTCGATTATATGACTCGCAAAGTTTTATACCAGCAATTTTGGCAATAGCATAAGGTTCATTAGTGGGCTCAAGTGTACCCGTTAAAAGTGCAGTCTCTTTCATTGGCTGTTCAGCAAGTTTTGGATAAATGCAACTTGAGCCAAGAAAAAGCAACTCTTTAACACCTGCCTTAAAGGCAGCATGAATAACATTACATTGAATCATTAAATTTTCATAAATGAAATCAGCAGGGTAGGTATTGTTAGCTACAATACCTCCTACCTTTGCCGCCGCCAAATATACTTGCTCGATCTTATTATCTTTAAAAAACTCTAGTACAGCCTGTTGATTTAATAAATCAAGCTCTCTCCGGCTACGTGTGACAACTTTGCAACCACCTTGCTTTTGCAATTGTCGAACGATAGCTGTGCCTACCATGCCATTATGGCCCGCTACAAAAACCTGCTTCATATAATTCTATTCCTTAGCTACAGAAACTTTATGTCCATGAGATTTAAGCAACGCAGTTTGCTTGGCTTTATCTAAGTCATTTAGAACCATTTCTTCACACATCTCTTCAACTGAAATTTCTGGAATCCAACCTAATTTAGCTTTTGCTTTAGAAGGGTCGCCTAATAAAGTCTCCACTTCTGCTGGACGGAAGTATCTAGGATCAACCTTAACGATAACATCACCAACGGTAACTCCTGGTGCATTATCCCCCGAAATAGAAACAACCTTCGCAATTTCATCTACACCTTCACCAGAAAACTCAAGTGTTATGCCAACATTTTCTGCAGACATTTTTACAAATTCTCTTACAGATATCTGTTTTCCTGTCGCAATAACAAAATCTTCAGGACTATCTTGCTGTAGCATCATCCATTGCATTCGAACATAATCTTTCGCATGTCCCCAATCACGAAGCGCATCCATATTGCCTAAATACAAGCAGCTCTCAAGACCTTGGGCGATATTTGCAATTGCCCTAGTAATCTTTCGAGTAACAAAAGTTTCACCTCGACGCGGAGACTCATGATTAAATAAAATCCCATTACAAGCATATATGCCATAAGACTCACGATAATTGACTGCAATCCAATAAGCATACATTTTAGCAACTGCATACGGTGAGCGAGGGTGAAATGGAGTAGTTTCAGACTGAGGAATCTCTTGAACTTCACCATATAATTCTGAAGTAGATGCTTGATAAAATTTTGTTTTCTTTTCGAGCCCTAAAAAGCGAATCGCCTCTAAGATTCTTAACGTTCCGATAGCATCAACATCAGCCGTATATTCTGGAGCTTCAAAAGAGACAGCAACGTGAGACTGTGCACCTAAATTATAAACTTCATCTGGCTCAACTTCTTTCATAATTCTGATTAAGTTAGATGAATCAGTCAGATCTCCATAATGTAACTTAAAACTTGCGTTTTCAATGTGGGGATCTTCATATATATGGTCTACCCGATCAGTGTTAAACAAAGAAGCTCTACGTTTAATTCCGTGTACTTCATAGCCTTTCTCAAGTAAAAATTCAGCTAAATACGAGCCATCTTGTCCTGTCACTCCAGTGATTAACGCTTTTTTCATTTGTTTTTCCTAATAAACGATTTAATTTGAAAGCCTACAAATTTATGCAAGTACCTTTCCAAGGTCTGCGATAAAGTTATCTATGATCTTATTTTTATCTAAATATTCTTCTGCAAATTGTCTAGCGACCTTATTATGCTCCCCGCCGTTGTTAGTTAATAGTTGCTCTAAGGTTTTTATGAGTAAATTTACTGACTCCGGTTCGATACAATTAAATATACCAGGAAAACGCTTAGGTAAGCAGCCAAGTTCAGTTTCCGATTCAGCAGTTACAATCGCATGCCCACCAGCTGACAAAATATTAGTCAATTTAGAAGGCAAAACAGCATCAGCAACACCTTTTTTCTGGATAACCAAGTGGATATCTGCCATAGCGAGCATTTCTGGAACTCTCACCCAAGGCAATAAAGGTTTAAAATATAAGTTAGACAATTTCATTTGAGTAGCCAATTCTTTTAAAACATCAACATGCCCTCCAGAACCAACGATCACAAAATAGATGCCTGATTTAGTTGTAAATTGAGCGGCAGCCTCTAAAACAATTTCTAAGCCTTGCTTTTTACCTATATTACCAGCGTATAAAATAATTTTATCTGACTCTTTGAATCCCCACTCACTCTTTAAAGTTCTACCGTCCGTTTCTGGTGTAACAAAATTAACATCAGACCAGTTAGGAAAATAAATTATACTGTCTTGATTTCCGCCTTTTGCCTTAGCTTTATCAATCATACTGTAGGAAATAGTTGAAATTGCATCAAATCTTTTAGTCAACCAACATTCTAATTTTTTTACTAAAGTTGTAACCCTTCCTTCTCCAACCATCCCTAAACCAAACATTGCATCTATCTCATAATCTTGAACATGCATGACTGTCTTTGCACCAACTAACTTTGAAAACAGCAAAACAAAAGGTGCACAAAATAACGTTGGTTGTACAAGCACTATTACATCAGGTCTAGTAAATACCTTACTCAATAATGCCAGCGTTGAAGTTAGGGCAAAGGAAGCTAAATGGAAAATACGTTTAATCGTCGAAAGGTTACTAGGGATGTATATTGGGCAACGCGTAACCAACACTCCGTCAATACATTCAGTTTTATAACTCCAAGCTGAATGACCACTATGTACTTTCCACTCAGGATAATAAGGAGGAGCGACAATTGCTGACACCTCTATGTTCTTTGACACCAACTCGGGACACATTTCACCATTATACTTACCGATCCCGGTTAATTCTGGGGAGTAATTTAAGCTCACTAACATTAATTTCATTTTTTAAATTCGCTGTTTTATTGGCTTAGCTGGATTTCCTTTGCAAATCATTCCCGCTTGCATATCTTTATATACCGAACTTCTGGCTGCTATAACTGCCCCCTTACCAATAGTTACCCCTGGCCCAATAAACACATCACTTGCTACCCAAGCCTGTGCCTCCACAACAATTGGTAGCGCGAATATATCAAAAAGCTCTGATTTGTAATCATGGCTGCCAGTACACAAATATGATTTTTGTGATACTACAGCATTCTCCCCTATAGTAATCTCTCCTAAAGTGTAGAGCTCAACATAATCACCAATCCAAGAGTTATCTTCAATAACTAATTTCCAAGGATAAGTCACTTTAACTGAAGGACGAATGATTACATTACACCCAATTTTTGCGCCAAAACATCTCAATAAAAAGCGCCGCCATCCGTAGGCAAACTGCGGTGAACAGGCAAATAATGTTCCTTGAACAATCCACCATAATTGCACAACAAACGCCCCTCTCCCCCGAAAACCAGTTGGAAGTGAAAACTGTTTAAGATTCTGGTAATTTTTCATGTCTTTTCATATCATCTATTAAAGTCGTTAAACGGGCTTTAAATCTTTGAGATTCTTGATGCAATGCGGTTTTTCTCATTTCACTACTTTTAATATCAAAACCACCTAAATTGATTTCCTCACAAATTTTATCGGCTATTCTAACCTCCATCTGCTCACTTTCAGGCACAGAAAAACCGTATAAATTTTTTATAACACTCTCCATACAGCCTCTCCGCGAGCCAATTAGGTAAGTACCATAAACTGCCGCTTCATAAAGAACTAGCGGCTCGGCTTCATTTACATATTTTGAAGGAAAAATAAAACAATCCAGCTCCCTATAAAAGCTTTCTTTATCATCACCATATAGAGGCCCTAAGTACTCTAGTTCTGGTATCAACTTTAATGCCTCAGACACGAATTTTTGAGTTTCCTCATCTACGAAAGGACCTGCAATTTTAGCATTAAAGGGGACGTTTAAATCGTGTAATTTTTGGCAAACGCCGATAAAAACATCAACACCTTTTTCCTTACACAAATTAGCTAGATGCCCTAAGGTTAGGTTTGACTTCGGCTTATTAATATCAATATCATGGGTTTCAAAAAATGCCAAGTTTGACAATACAACAATTCGCTTTGCATCGATATTGTACAAATCTACAAGCAACTCTTTCATCTTTTCACCTAGCACTATATGAATAGAGTGTTTGCCAGACAATTTATTTAAAGCATTAAATAAACGGCTATATTTATTAAGATAGGCAAATGAGTGGTGATGTATGTATATCTTCTTGGTAAAAATCCGAGCAATGCAAAAATAGATCAAATCAAATACCTGTCCACTTCCCCCATTAATTGGACGGTAGAGAGATTTTGATTCATCACTCAAAAAACTAACAACTAATTTTATTAGGCAGTAAATCGTGTGAATCAATTTAACTATCGTCCAGAAACTACCTGGGTAATATTTAACAGCATACGAAGGCACAGTATTAATTGTTGTATGTTTCAGGCCATTGTCACTAGAAAAGTCATTAATTGCCTTATTTACATTTGACATTCCATGAACAGGTGAAGGCAAATCCATCAAAAAAATCATTAAGTCAACCTCATGATTTTGCAAAATTTTTCAGACATTGATGGCCTAGATAAGTTATTAAAAGTAGCCAATGCCTCAAGGGCTAGCTTATATCGATACTTATCATCATTCACAAGTAACAATATTTTTCTAGTCAGCGATTCAACACTCTTACGTTCAAATAGCAATCCATTTATACCATCCTGCACATAGCTTGGCTCTGGCCCCATATGATGACCGATATCACTATGAACAATTACAGGTAACCCTAGAGCCATATAATGGACTACACTTAGGCCTGCGTCACCTCCATAAGCACCAGCAATACAACTTTTAGCAATATCTCTCTGCTTCATTTCATCAAACACAGGCCCGTAGAACGTTGCTACATCTGAATACTTACGCTTAAGCTCTTCCATATAATCCACGTCACCAAGACCGATAACTTTTACGTGCACCCCTGCAGATATAGCTGCATCTAATAAGATACCAATATCGCAACCTTGTCTCAATCTACCGATATAGAAAATCGACGGTTCAGTAGCATTTGCTAGCACTTCACTAACAGGGTCAATTACAAGAGTGTTTTCACAAACACTAACTTTATAGTGTTGTGAGCGTGGTATTTTTTTTAATAACTCAATTTTTGAGTAGTTCGTATAGCAGATATACCCATCAGACAGGTAAACACCCAAACTATATATTAATCTAACTAAAACCCCACTTCTCTTATAGCCACCTTGACCATGAAGAAAGATTTCTTTATTTGAAAATATATTAAGAAACAATATTAGCCATAAAGACAAAAATTTGAAATCTGCCACATGAAAAACAATGTCATTACTCTTGAAATACTTGAGAATATTTTTATCAAAAACGAACGTTGATAAGTACGTTTTCCACTTAGCTTTAACAAAATTAAACTTAACACCTTGATATTCATTGTCACCATAATCCGCACTTGCTCCTTCAGCAAAAATCGTGACATTACTATCTGTTAAGTTTGATATTCCACCGAACACAGGCACCCTGTATGATGGAAGTATCCTTTGAACTATTAAAACTTCCTTAACCATCTTACTTCACTCGAATTATATAATTAATGTTAGCGTGTTATTTTAAAGCTGATAGTGTCAAACATAAGTATCAGATAAACCAATTACGCTTTTACTTTTAGCCCTATCGAAGCCTACTTAAAAAAAAACGTATTTCCGATGAAAACCTCGAAAGTAAATCCAAAAACAAATTCCTCCTACTTATTGTGATAGATGATTCAAGTTTAAGATATTCTTTTCTATAGCGACTTGAGCAACTTAAATGCCAAGACTTATTTGGTGATGAGAAATGGACGATCACTGGATCCTCTAAAGCGATTTTATATTCCACATTCTCTCGAATAGCCTTACTAGGCTGAAGAAACATTGATGTTTGAGCATTAAACTTAGCAGGTATTTTTAGCCACTTATCATCAAATAGAATATTTAAGGCATCTTGATCTGGCATCTCTAAAACATCTGTCTTTTCACTAAGAATTAAGACCAATTTAGATAGAATATTATTGGACCGCCAATAATTACAATTAATCAGCATTAGTCCCGAATTAAAATATTCCGAACCAGTTAGCTCTAATGAATTTTTTCTAGTGAAAAATGGATTTAAACATGCTGCTAATGCAAATTCATCGTTAGCATAGTCAAAAATATGTGTAATTTCCTTTCTAACTAGCATGTCGCAATCCAAGTAAAGAGCCCAGTCTATACCCTGCAAAAGGTCTGGAATTTTATATCTATAATACATTGCCTTTGAAAAATGAGCACACTCTTTATACTTAGAAAACTCCGAGCTATCAATAACGTGAATTTCAAAATTGTTTTCATATATTAAACTTTCTATATGTTTTTTAACTTTTTTATCAAGTAACTCGTCGGTTATTAAATGAAATACTACCCCAGACTTATGAAACCTGGCCGCGGACTCAAAAAGAGCTGGCACAAACTTAATAAACATCTGGTCAGCACATGCACAAACATGTAATTCCTTTTCCATTTACTTTACCTTTTAAATAACAAACTTAAAGCTGTTCTGTAAAGTGACTTATATATATGTCTATTTACAACAAAACTAAAAGTTAAATACGATACAAATAAAATAATAAGTTTACTTGTAAATGAATATTGAACCAAAAAGCTTACTTTTGAGTTAACCAACCAGCACCCGATTATCACTACCACACAAAAAATCAAAATATCTTTCAATAAACTTAAAGAAGCACTATTACCAACTTTTTTGATAGCTAGGAAATGCGCTAAAACCAAAGACGCCAAACCAGCAGTTCCGCGTTGTATTGCGACAGCAATAGCAGCCCCCTGTAAACCCCAAAAAGCCCCCAAATAACAAGCTATACACACTGTTATTCCATCAAACGCGAGAGTGTAAGCTTTGAGTTTCCATTTTCCAAGACTCTCAAGATAAGAAAGAGAAACTGGTACTAATAACTTTAACGGTAGAGTGATTAAAAATAATTGACAAATTGGTATAGCTTCGTCCCACTTTCCCTCCCAAACCCAAGATACAAAAGGAGATATACACAGCATAGCAACAAAGCATATAATAATTGCTAGTAGTAGAATCTTCCGACAACCATTAACGTAATATGTTTCACTTCCGCCTTTCTTTGTTAAAGATGAAAATGCAGGCATTAAGACTGACGTCATAGCTTGAGATAAGACAACCCCAATATTTGCTGCTAGCATAAAACCAAAATAATAAATACCAAGAGAATAAGCGTCTAAAGTCAAACCAACTACAAAGTAATCACTCCTAAGGGAAAACCCTAATAAAAAAGCACCAATCAACGACCACTTTACTTTACTATAATAGCTAGGCTTATCAACATTGAGTTCAGTAGTTTCAATGTTTACATACTGCTTATTTCTTTTTACTAAAACATAAGAAGCGGTTGCAATAGCAGCCCCCAAAGTAGCCAACGCAAAACTAAACGCACCAAACCCTAAGAAAGCCGTCAGAACTACAGAACAATTAAAAACCAACGAAGAAATAAGTTGATAAGTTGCAATCGCTTTATAATTTTTAGCTACTTCTAAGCGTGCACTATATAAGGAGTAAAAACCAACAAGAGGAAAACTACATGCAATAATAAATGACATTATTATCAAGTCTTGTGTTGACTTATACATAGTGTTGGAAATAAATACTAAAACAAATGCACCAATTAAACTAAAAATTAAACTCAATTTAATGGATATATTCCAATATTTACCTTTAGTTGATTGAAATTGTGTATGTAATCGACCTAAACCTGGAGACTGAAAAGCTCCAGCAAAAGCCATACCGCCTAAAATCAATCCATATACTCCAAAATCATTTGGTTCAAGAAGAAAGCCTAAAATCCATTGACTAGATAAAGACATCATTTTAGAAAAAACCACAACAAATGCTGCTAGAGCCAAACCAATGGCGGTCTTCTTCTTAAAGTTGGCGTCTAGCATTTTACTTGCCTAAAGCCATTTTCAAAGCAGTCTTAGATTTTGTTATAGCGTCAACGGCCGCTTTTTCAAAATCTTCATCGAAACTAACATTTAAAGCACGAATTAACTCATCCTCACTAAACTCAACGTCTAGAGCTCTATTAGTTTGTTTAAACAATGATAATAAAGAAGTTATTTTTTGAGTCTTATCACTCGGAACAACTACGGCAAATTGAGTCCTATGTTTCATAGAAAAAATTGAACCGTGAAATAATGAAGTAATATGATAATTTGCATATTTTATGTACCCGATCCACTCCTCAGGGGTTGGGACAACAACAGTATGCTCTAAACCTTGTGGTGTAGCTCCAATCGTAACAATATCTAAATTTTCCAGCTCAGCTAATTTCTTTGCATGACTAATTACATTAGCTTGTAGTGCAGCACCTCCAGTCAATAAAATATATTTTTTACTAATTTGGGGTTTAATATCTTTAAAATCCCATAAAAAAGTAGGGTCAACTACACGCTCTGCCGTTTTATTACTCTGACTATCAACAAATTGCTTCGTGTATGGGTCTCGCACCATTACAGTACTAAATTTAGAGATGGCATCCACCATACTTTTTTTCAATAAACCATCTGGTTTACAGTACCCCATTGAGGCAGCATAGCTAATTTTTTTTGTTGACTCGGTTACAGGGAAATCCAAAATATATGGTGTTTGATACCCTAAGTAATTATCAAAATTCCATAATTCATCACTACCACAGACCAAATAATCATATTTGGAAGCACATATTTTTGACACTGCCTGTTGTGTGTACACTTTGAAATTGTCAACATTTGCTAATCTGCTAATGGATGAAGTAAACATCTGCCGTTTTGTTAATTCTCTTTTAAAAGATTTAAAATCTAGCCTAGCTAACAGACGTATATAGACCATCGCGATTCTTATTCTACTTCTTAATGGTCTATAATCTAGCAAATGAACATTGATACCTTGTGCTTCAATAAACCTTTGGAGCGAAGCAGCTTGGAGTTGCGCTCCGTAATTATTTATATCATGGTAAGTTATGACTGCAGCTCTAATTTTCAACTTTTTTATCCTCTTAATTCCTTGAACACTTCTTGCACTTTTAGTTAATCAAAAAAAATTAACATTCAACAATTATCACAATCTACTTTCAACCATATCATCATGTAGAAAGTAGCTATCCCAATAAGATATTTTCATCAATGAACTAAGAAAAGTTATTAATGGAATTAGTTTTAAATATATATTCAGACTCTGAACGCGCCCTTATATTAGAAGTCTTAAGCACCAAGCCAAATCATTTTAAGCATTGACAGTTAGGCAACTTGGATTAATTACAGATACTTCAATTATGGGTTAAATTAACTTCTTAAATTACCTAACTTATAGCCACAGCTCCACGTACGAGAGACAAAGAACATTCCATGTCTTTACAATGGCATTAAGAATAGAGTTTACCTGTAGACTATTTAAAACAATTGAATATGTATTTAAGAGTACTTCTATTTCAACTAATTTTTAAAATTTCTATACTCTAGTTGGTCTTTCACCATAATATTCATCAGAATAAAAATGCTCTCCATAATTTCGCATTTTCTTAGAATCAGCTACTGTCAGCACTGCACCAATTAAATTCGCATTCAAATTACTAAGCCTTGAAACAGCCTCTTTTGCTACCTTAACTTTTGTGTATTGCGATTTAACAGCAAAAATCACTCCATCTACTTTATTGGCCAAAATACATGAGTCACTGACAGGTAGAGTTGGAGGCCCATCTAAAATGATATAGTCATAATGTAACTTAAAGTCTTGTAAGACTTCTTCAAACTTGTTAGAAGACAATAAATCAATTGGGTTACGAACCATTCCACCACTTGCTAACACACTTAGATTACCTTCATTCTTTATTAAATGGTTAGCTTCATCAAATATACTTGAGCCAGACAATACATCGGTAAGCCCTAACTTCTTATTGCTAGAAAATGACTTAGCTATGCTCGGTTTCCGTAAGTCCACCTCTAGAAGTAATGTTCTTCCTAAATGACTAAATGCTGTAGCTAAATTAATAGCTAACGTTGACTTACCTTCATTACTATTTGCTGAGGTTACTAGAATAGTTTTTGGTGGATTATCAGTGTTTGAGAACACTAAACCAGTTCTAATCGTGTTAATGTTCTCAGCAAAAGGAGTCAATGAATCAGTAATATATTGCAATTCTGGCGCCCCTACCTTCTTAATAAGAGATGGGGTAATACCGAGTACGGTTAATGGTAACTTTTGCTCTACGTCGTCAGGAGTTTTAAACGTATTATCCATTGCCTCCCTTAAAAAGGCTAACGCGATACCTAACAGTAACCCAAAGGATAGCGAAATCATTAAAATTAGCTTTGGGTTAGGTTGAAAAGGTAACTTCGGGATTGATGCCTTATCAATAATATGGATATTAGACGCACTATAATTTCGAATAACATTAGACTCCAATAAGCTGACTTGGAAGTTATCATAAATCCTGCGGTTGTTCTCAACCTCTCTCTCTAAACTAATTAAAGAATAGTTCTTTTCTTGAGCTGATTGAACATCATCTTTCGTTCCTTTAATTAGCTTCTGAATATTTGATACTTGTACCTGCGCGAGGCGATACTCTTTTTGTATATTTTCAACGACTTTGTTGACTTCAATCGCTAAATTTTCAGTAACACTTTTTAACTCTGATCTCGCAGCAATCATATTAGGGTGTTTTTCACCATAGCGTTCAAATAGTTCGTTAACCCTTTGTAATAAACGACCTTGCTCAATAACCAAAGAGTTAGCAGAGCCGTTTTGTAAAACAGGTCCAGAAGAGTATAGTTCTTCAGGATTACTCTTAGCTTTTTCAAGCGCAAAATACTGTTCCTCAATTTCACTTAGTCTTGTCTGAGCATTGATTAACTCAGAGTTGAGTGATTGCAATTGACTGTTTACCAAATTCTGCTGTTGGGTTGTATCAACAAGTCCTTCTTGTATACGATATTGACTAAGCTTTTGCTCAGACTCTTGAAGAGCCGATTTTAACACCCTAGATTGTTCGACCAACCAATTTTCAGTGTCTTGCACTTCCCCCTGCCTTGAACTCAATCCATATTGTATATAGGATTCTGATATCGCATTTGCAATTAGCGCTGCTTCTTCAGGATCTTTAGATTGATAAGTCAAATTTATAATCTGACTTTGTCTACCACCACTAACCTCTAGGCTTTGCTGTATTCTCTTAGCCAAATAAATAACTAAGTCTTCATCTGAATAATCTTTTGAAGAGTCACTATTAGATGAGAATAAAAAATCAAAAATCGTTTTATCTTCTTCTTTTTGATCAGTAGACCTTTGTTGATTTCTGTACAGTTCTACCATATCCAATTTTTCTACCACAGATTCAGCAATCTTACGGGAAGTAATTAGTTCATACTGAGTTTGATAAAAAAGTGACACTAAGTTTGGAGTTAAATTTGCCGGCTCTAAATTTGTTGTAGGTTTTTGAGGGTCGGCCAAGATTCTCACTGACGCCTTGTACATTGGAGTCATTTTCTTAATACTTAGAACACCGGCCAACACACAAGATAAGGCGATAATAACTATCAACCATTTAGCTCTCATTATGGTTCGCCAATATTCTCCCAAATCAATTACATCTTCATCAACTCTATTTACACTTCCCGACATTTCTAATTTCTCTTGTCCATTCTCAACCAATACTTCTTTCATGTATGAATATCCCTAAAAAAAACTTTCATTCACTGTAATCACATCACCAGGCATGATTTTAGTGGTAAAGGGAACTTGTAAAAGCTCTCGGCTTTCTTCTTCATTTACTATCGAAATAGATGATTCTGAAGCCCTACTAGTAAACCCACCTGCAATAGTAATTGCCTTTTGAATGGTTAAATCCTTTCTATAGGGATAGCTTCCAGGCCTATTGACTTCACCACCTATGTAAAATGGACGGTACTCAGTTATAGTAATTGTTACATTAGGTTTTTTTAAATAACCATCGAGTAGCAATTTTGATAACTTTAGTTCTGCCTGACTTACTGTCAGATTATGAATATCTACCTGTCCTAAAAGGGGCATGGCTATAGTGCCATTCGTACTAATTTTTACATTTTGAATTGTAAGTTCTGGTTCATTAAAAACTCTAATGGAAATTTGATCATCAGTAGACAACCTATAATTTTGTGCATCTTGCGAAATCACTAAAAACGAAATGCAACACATAGCCCCCAACAAACACTTTATGATCAACTTCATAAAATTTCTCCTCTAAATGCAGTAATTAATTAGTTAAACGACAACTTAACGCCAACACTTATAATGTTTGCATCGAAATTAAATTGTTGAATACTAGAATCCCGTTTATTGACGGTATACTCAGCATAAATCAACAACCAATCTTTTGAATTATAAGCCAATCTGGTAGTTAACCCTTGAGTCTCATCCTTACGAAATAGACTATCCTTAAAATCATTATCAGTATAACTATACCTAAAGGACATGGTCGTGTTATCAGTAATATCATGTGTTAGATTGAAGGTGAAAATACTACTAATATATCCTCCAAGAAATTGTTCAGCACTTTCTTGAGCAGCTCGACGAGCGTCAACCCTAACTATTGAGTTAGGTGTAGCCTGCCAAGTTAGGTTTACAAAATAAGATAGACCAGAAAGGTCGCTTCTATTATTGTCATCGAAATCAACATCTTGATATCCAATTTTAAACACGCTCGTGATCAAATCTGTATTATTCCATTGTACGCCTAATGAATAAACACTTTGAATACTAGATAAGTCAATAACCTGAGTATTTTGGTAACTTAAATTAGATAGACTCCCTTCTAACAACAACCTTGTTCTTGGAGCTACTCGATAAAAAAAAGTCCCCTTAAACATATTACTAATGTAATCTCTGAACTCTTGACCATTGTTACTATAGTTAAGATCCCTGTATGTATATTGTAAAACGAACTGACCCGAACTTTGTTGACTACCATAAAGGAATCTAGCCACAAAATTTGAATCTTCTCTTTGATTAAATTCAGTGAACTGCGTTGCTAGCGCATTATTTGTTCCTGGGGCTTCAATTTCATTCAAATAAGTTAAATCCAGTTCAGTTTTAAACCTAGCGCTAAAATCAAACAAACTACTCAGGCTCAAGTTATGTTCATCGTAATTTAAATCTTTATTAGAGAAGAAAGTTGCATAGTTTCCTACATAACTACCTTCAAAGACATTTTTACCATTCTGGATTGCGTAGCTAAACGTAGGATTTACTAATAAGATATTGTCGTCAACTTTCGAGGTAGTTCGAAAAACGTTGCTATCACTAACTAGGTTCACCCAGACTTCAGGTCGAAACCCAAGCTCTTGCGAATTCACTTCGTTTCCGAATATGATAAAAAACACGAACAGATGAACAAATTTTTTACTCACTCCTTTCCCCTTTACCATTTCCGTAGACTTGTATATAAAAATAAGAACTTTATTTTTTGTTAATAAACCTAAAACTTTGTAAATCACATGTATTTTTTAGTGAATTATTTAATAAACAAATACTTAAATTTAAATACTTTTTCAAAAACAGACTATTTTCACGCTCTAAGTGTCCACTTTACCATGATATCTAAGCTTAGTTTACATATTTAAATATTATCTTTTACCAAATATAATGCAATATTTTAAAGTTACTTTAACCACTAGTAAGAAAAATAAAATTAGTATTTTATGGCTTAATTTGAGCACCAAACTATACACAATATTAAACTTATCACTTGTTGAAGTATAAATTATTGGCTAGACCTAAACTGATAATATAAACACCGTATAACATAAGTAGCTAATGTTAATTATACAGGAACAATACTGTCGCCCTTGTAAAACAAAGCTCTCAAGCTAAAAATTACATTAAATCGATTATTCGGTTCAATTGCGAGCATTTAATTCATCCGACAGATAGGTAAGCTCTTCTGAAAAATGACATGAAAACAGCGCGCCTGTCCCTACAGAGCTACTTATATTCAATTTTGAATTATGGTGAGATAGCACATGTTTAACTATTGATAATCCTAATCCTGAGCCACCTGTTTTACGTGATCTGGCTTTATCTACTCTATAGAATCGCTCTGTTAATCTATCAATATGCTCTGCAGAAATCCCATCTCCATTATCCTTAACACTAAAGGTGGCTCTAGCGCCCTCTAACCGCCATTTTAATTCAATTACTCCACCATTAGGGGTGTAATTAATTGCATTGAAAAGCAAGTTCGAGAAGGCACTGCGCAGCTCTGTTTCTATACCATAAACATATAATATGGGTGATATATCAAAAAATATTTTATGCCCACGTTCTCTGTTTAGGGCGTCTGCTTCTACCTGAATTTGCCATAACATTTGGGGCACATTAACGAGCTTGTCAAACGCCCTTTCTGTACTGGCTTCAATCCTCGACAAAACTAACAGCTCTTCAATTAAGCTTTGCATTCTAAGTGATTGGGAGCGCATTTCAGAAATAGCTTTTTTCATCATAGGAGGGGGCACTTCCCCTTCTTCAGGAAGCATTTCTAAATAGCCATTTATAACTGTAAGAGGTGTTTTTAACTCATGGGAAACATTCGCCACAAAATCTTTTCGCATGTTCTCAATTTGAGTAAGACGGGTCACATCACGTACTAGCAGCATCAGATGCTCTTCTTCGTAAGGAACACCTCTAAATTCAAGAACTTTATTAGAATTAATAGGTGAGGTTATTTCAATTGGGTATTCAAATCGCTTGGCGTCATAGAATGCTTCTAATTTAGGATCAGTTAGTATGCTGTTTAACTGCTTCCCCATATCATCGGGATATCTTAAGCCTAACTCTATTCTTGCCAATCTGTTACACCAGGTAATTTTACCGCTTTTATCTATCACTACTGCAGCATCTGGCAAGGCCTCTGAACCTTGACGAAACCTTCGTACTATTTCCCCTAACGTTTTTCGCTTTTTTCTATTTTTTACGTTGGAATTATATATGCCTTCATAAATATGTGCCCATACCCCTCTGCTTGTTGGGGGCGACATTTTTTTACTATGCCATAACCAGTAATCCAGCCTATATAAACGAAAATAGCTCCAGCCAAGCAAAACTAGAGTACCAATTAAAGATATGAGCAAAACTTGCCCAAAGTAAACCCCAATAGAGACAATCATTATTATATATATAAGAAATTTTAAAATACTTCTTAGCCAGGGATGTGGCTTAAACATAATTGTCTCATTCCTTTAGGGATCTGAATTCAAAATAAGCTTTAATAATTAAGGTAGTGCAATATTAAATTTTGCTTGAAAAACGATAACCAGCACCACGAACTGTTTGGATCATATTGTCATGTTCAAAAACAGATAAAGCTTTACGTAACCTTCTTATATGCACATCTACAGTTCTGTCTTCCACATACACATTTGTGCCCCAAACATTATCGAGTAATTGCTCTCTACTATAAACTCTCTCTACATGGGTCATAAAAAAGTGTAATAACTTAAATTCGGTAGGCCCCATATCTATTGGGGTATCATTAGACGTAACCCTATGTGACACTGGGTCAAGTTTCAAACCTTGAAATTCGATAGCATCTTCACTAGAGGTTGGGGTAACCCTTCTAATTACGGCTTTTACCCTTGCGACTAACTCTTTAGGAGAGAAAGGCTTAGTAACATAGTCATCGGCACCTGCTTCTAACCCTCTAATTTTATCTTCTTCTTCGCCTCTAGCGGTTAACATAATGATGGGTATGTCTCGAGCATACTCATGCTGCTTAAGCTTTTTAGCTAATTGTACACCTGTGCCTCCTGGCAGCATCCAATCCAAAAGAATTAAATCTGGGTACGGCTCAACAATCTTATCTAAAGCCACGTCATAATCTTCGGCTTCAATTGCTTCATAACCCGACTGTTCAAGTACAAACTTCAACATATCTCGGATAGGCGCTTCATCCTCTACTAATAATATTCGCTTTGCCATTCTGGAGTTCCTTAGCACATCAACAACGCGGACGATTATTCATACTATTTATGACACTTTTATTAAGGTTTGTATTTAAGTTTATATAAACTACATAATAAATATAGAAAAGATTGGTATGATTATACTCTTAAGTCGGACTACAGGACCGCTTGTGTATTTTTATAATTCCGCATATTCTTCATTTGCCAATTGATTTTAGGGAATAAAAATTCAAAATGACTAGTGCCAAACAGGGGTTATCAAAAAAGCTATTAGCAAGAGTATTATCTGTATATTTTGTACTAACTTTGATTGTAACCGCCGGTCAAGTTTTTACCGAATACCTAAACGCTAAAAGTCATATTGAAAGTGAACTGCAAACTCTTAAAAACACATTTAGTACTAGTCTTACCCGAGCAATATGGGAGCTTAACACCCCACAGGCAAAATCCATCGCAGTGGGTTTAATGGAGCTCCCAATAGTTGAAGGGGTTCAAATCAGAGATGAAAACGGCAACTATATTTCTAACCTAGGACGTACCTCTGAATTAAGTAACGAATCTATAACCAAAGGGGTAGTAAGGGACCATTCAGGTGGCACATTCGGTTATAGTTTTCCATTAATATTTGAGTTTTCAGGAAGAACCTCATTGGTTGGCGATGTTACTTTGTATTCAAGTTCAGACATAATATTTGGCCGTATAGAAGTAGGCATATTTTTTCTCCTAGGAAACGCTATTGTTAAGACTGCTTTTCTAGTATTTCTATTTATGAGTGCCTTTCGCACTATGCTCACAAATCCTTTAAATGAACTTACCCAACAAATTACAGACTTTAACTTAAATGATCCTAATTCATCTAAATTAGATTTGAGTATTAATGAAGACAACGAGTTAAAAGTATTAGAAACCTCATATAACCAGCTCATTGATGAAATTATCGAATATCAATCCAAATTAGCAGGCACGCAAAATGAGTTGCGCCAAGCTAATCGGAGACTAGATGACCAAAATATATCACTCGAAGAAGACGTAGCTAAAAAAACAGCGACCTTGAGTAGGATCATGCTCGACCTTGAACAACAAAAAGATGAACTGCTAATAAACCAAAGAGAGCTGCGTCAAGAAAACGAGAATAGACAATTTATAGAAGACGAACTTCGTAAACGTAACTCAGAACTTGCTGCATCAATGGAAACCATTCAACTTGCCAAAGACCAACTAGTTGAGTCAGCTAAAATGGCTTCATTAGGGGGGCTAGTAGCTGGGATAGCCCACGATGTGAACACACCTTTAGGTGTCGGTGTAACCGCTACTAGTTTCTTACAAGACAGATTAGACAAATTGAAATTAGCCTATGAAGATAAAAAGTTAACAGGCAGCACTATGTCTAATTTTATATCTGAAGCACAACAAACAATTACACTGCTAACCAATAACCTTAATAGAGCATCGGATTTAATTTCAAGCTTTAAGCAAGTAGCTGTTGACCAAACCAGTGAGGCAGAAAGAGAAATTAATGTTAGTGAATACCTAATTGAAGTTATCCAATCCTTAGCACCTAGCATTAAAAAAACGCAGCATACAATTGACGTACACTGCCCTGATAACTTAACTATTAAGTGTGCCCCCGGAGTATTAGCACAAATACTCACTAATATGATAATGAACTCCTTAATCCATGGCTTTGAAAATAAACCCAAAGGTTCCATCGAAATCAATATCAGCCAAGAAAATAATAACCTACTGATAAATTACTCAGATGATGGCAAAGGCTTAGACGAAATTAACCTTAAGCAACACTTCGATGCATTTTTTACAACTAAGCGTGGGCAAGGTGGAAGCGGTTTAGGCACAAATATTATGTTTAATCTTGTCACTCAAACGCTAAAAGGCGATATCCAAGCTTCTAGCAAAGTAGGAGAAGGGTTACATTACAAAATATCTATTCCAATGTAGTTTAAGTAATTGCTTTAGCCTAAGAGTAATACCTTAATCCCAATAGCGAATATGCCAAATTCCTGTTAGTCTCTACGACCTTTTTTACTTACATCTTTTTCTTAGATGTTAACTTTATTAGTGGTTACTTTATGTGGTTTAAAAACCTAAAACTTTATGCAATTACACAAGAAATAGACTTTCAAGAGCAAGACATTGAAGACAAGCTAGGAGAGTTTATATTTCGACCTTGTGGCAGCCAAGAGTTAGCTACCATGGGTTGGGCCTCACCATTTAATCAAGGAGACAGCTTACTACATGCTGCATCAGGCCGAGTATGGTTAACCTTGAAAAAACAAGAACGAATTTTACCCGCAGCTGTTGTCAATGCAGAGTTAGCAGATAAAGTGGCATTAGTTGAAGCTGAAACTGGCTCCCCTGTTGGCAAAAAAGCCCAGCAAGATATGAAGCAAGAAATCATCCACCGCCTTCTTCCTCAGGCTTTTACTAAAAACAGTTTCACCCATGGTTTTATATCAATGGCTGATAAATTAGTCGTGGTTGATGCGTCTTCAGATGGTAAGGCAGAGGCATTTTTAGCTATGTTACGCAAAGCCTTAGGTTCATTGCCAGTTATGCCTTTAGCTAGACAATCGGTTCAGGCAGAACTCACTTCTTGGTTAAGTGAAGACAAAGCACCAAATGATATCAGTGTTTTAGAAGAAGCCGAGTTTAAAGCCCTAGAAGAGGATGGCGCTATTGTTCGATGCAAAAATCAAGATTTGTACAGTGATGAAATTGCCCAACACTTAGAAGCTGGCAAGTCGGTACAAAAAATTGCTATCGAATGGGATGAAACCTTTAGTGCAATTATCCAAGAAGACTTGAGTATTAAACGCCTTAAATTTAGCGACCTAATAAGGGAGCAAAATGATGATATTCCTAAAGATGAAATGCTTGCAAGAATGGATGCAAACTTCGCATTAATGTCTGGTGAAATAGTACGATTTACAAAGAGATTAAAAGAAATATTTCCTTTGAGTGAAGAGGAATAAGGATAAGTTAGTGCAGTCGTTATAAATGTTATTAATCACGACTGCACCTTCCCCTGAGTAGCCTAATTTATTCGAAAATTAACTTGGCACTCGCTTTAAACTCTTCGAAGTCATCCGTTAATAACTCGGACAGGTCATCTATTACACCTTTCTCAATAGCTGCTTTAAACACATCTTCTTTGTTTTCTTCTAACTTACCGCAAAATGCCGCCCCTAAACGAACAATGTCCAAATAGGAAATACCTTCTGACTGTACAGACATGTTTGCCCAATATTCGGCTACCTCAACAAACTCTGGCTCAAACCCCCATTCTTTCATTATGCTTGCGCCAATGCGACCAGATAGCTTATTGATAGCGACGTCTAAAAATGAAGCGTTAGCAAACACCTCTGTATGACGCTCCGCTTCAGTCAAAATCGGCAATATCCCTATGTTATGCACTAATGCGGCTAACATAACAGAATCGATATTTAGGCTTCTATTCTTAGTTTTTTTAATATGAACTTGTAACACGGCTAAAGAATTGGCAACAACGTCAACAGTATTAGACCAAGCTGCTTCCATATGCTCTTTTACAACTGGATTTTTAGATACAAAAAGTTGCTCCATTGCTAATGCAGTTGAAATATTCTTTATTTGGCGTAACCCGATACGAGTGACCGCTTGCTGCGTTGAAGTAACTTTCACCGCTCGTCCCAAATAAGCACTATTGGAGATTTTAATCATACGAGCACTCAATGATGGGTCTTGGGCAATAACATCAGACATTGCATTGAGGTTGATATCAGGATCATCTGCAGCACGTCTTACTTTTAAGGCGATTGCAGGCAAGGTGGGAAGAACTAAAGTGTCGTTATTGATTTTGTCAGCCAATATTGTCAATAAAGCATTTTCTGTAGCCATATATTTTCCTTTCTTACACATTATGGTATTTAAAATACGCAACTACTTGGAAAAATTAAGTAGCCTTGTAACCAGCAGCCTGTTACTACAATTAAACAGCTTAACTAGCGTTAAATTCGAGTTAAACAATAAAATATTTAGGTTAAGCAAATGCTAGCATATTTTTAAGGGCTATCTAGCGATGACAAGCACTTTAGAAGCTAAAATTTTTGTTATATTTTAGTTAAAACAATCTAAATCAATAAAAACAATACTAAAAAAGGTAAATAAGTGAAAAAACTATCAAAATCATATATTTCTATTGCAATCCTGGGTGTTTTTTCAACTATATTAAGTGGCTGTGGTCCATCTTCAAATGAGAGCACAAGTGCCCCTAGTCAAACCACAGAACAAACCTTAATTGCAGAACAAAAGTCTCGATTGAATATATATTATCCAGTTTCTTTAACAGCAGATACGAGCCACCTAAGCGCAAACCAAAAAGAAATGTTAGGAGTACTAATTGAAGCCGCTAAAATCATGGATGATTTATTTTGGCAACAAGCATACTCGGGTAATAAAGATATCTTTTTAAATAGTATTAAAGACCCTAGTGTTAAAGATTTTAGCAGAATTAATTACGGCCCTTGGGATCGCCTAAATGGCGATACACCTTTTTTAAGCAACACCTCCCCTAAAGCATTAGGAGCGCAATTTTACCCAGAAGATATGACCAAAGCCGAGTTTGAAGCAACTAACTTTGCTGACAAAAAAGGCCTTTACTCCATGGTTCGCCGGGATAAAAAGGGGAAATTAATTAGTATTCCTTATTCAGAGTACTTTGCCACTGAGTTGTCAGAAGCGGCAAGCTTATTAGAAAAAGCAGCAACATTAGCGGATGACACAAGCTTCGCTAACTATCTAAAACTTAGAGCAAAAGCCCTATTAAATGATGACTACCAAACTTCTGACTTTGCGTGGATGGATATGAAATCCAATCCTATTGAGCTAGTTTACGGGCCTATAGAAACCTATGAAGACCAATTATTTGGCTACCGCGCTGCTTTTGAAGCCTATGTACTATTGAAAGACCTATCTTGGAGTGAAAAATTAAGTAAATACGCTGCGTTTTTACCTGAGTTACAACAAGGGCTTCCAGTACCTCCAAAATACAAGGCCCAAATGCCCGGAGCAAATGCAGATCTGAATGCCTATGATGTAATTTATTATGCCGGGCACTCAAACGCAGGCAGCAAAACTATTGCTATAAATTTACCAAATGATGAAGAGGTACAATTACAAAAAGGGACCCGCAGATTACAACTCAAAAATGCCATGCAAGCTAAGTTCGATAATATACTGGTGCCGATATCTGAACAGCTAATTGCCCCAGAACAACGTAAAAATATAACCTTCAATGCTTTCTTTGCAAATACTATGTTTCATGAGGTTGCTCATGGCTTAGGAGTAAAATCTGTTTTAGGTACGCAACAAACGGTTAGGCAAGCTCTTAAAGAACATGCCTCAGCTTTAGAAGAGGGCAAAGCCGATATCTTAGGTTTATACATGGTAGAGCAGTTACTAACGAAAGGCGCAATCACAGAAGGTGTTCTCAAAGATTATTATGTCACCTTTATGGCAAGTATCTTTCGCTCGGTACGTTTTGGCGCATCTAGTGCTCACGGGAAAGCAAATATGATCCGTTTTAACTATTTTAAGGAACATCAAGCATTCAGTAGAGATGAAAATGGGTTTTACAAAATAGATATGGAGAAGATGTCCAAGGCGGTAAACTCTTTATCTAATAAAATCTTAACGTTGCAAGGCGATGGAAACTATACAGGTGTCGCCAAGTTAGTTACTGAAATGGGCACTATTAAACCGCAACTACAACAAGATCTTGATAGGCTAACTAAGGCTGATATTCCTGTTGATATCCACTTTGAACAAGGAACAAGTGTTTTAGGGCTATAAGCCCACATCTAAAATAAAAATAGCAGCTAAGCGCTGCTATTTTTATTTTAGATACTTTTAAGCTTTTCTTGATAGGGCGGCCAGCCTAAAGGTTTACCGGCTAATACGTGTAAATGAATATGATAAACAGTTTGGCCTCCGTCCTCATTACAATTCATGACAGCACGATATCCCTGCTCTGCAAATCCTTTTTCTTTCGCAATATGAGCCGCTACCCAATATAAATGACCGAGTAAAGCCTTATCGTCTGGCTCTAAATCGTTAACAGTTGCTATCGGCTTTTTAGGGATCACCAGAAAATGAATTGGGGCTTGAGGACTAATGTCGTTAAAGGCAAGGGCTAGCTCATCTTCGTACAATACCTCTGCTGGTATTTCCTTATTAATGATTTTTGTAAAAATAGTTTCACTCATACCTAACCTCTATGAAAAAACGAACAACAGTAACAATGCACCTAATATCAAACGATAAATAACGAAGGGCAACATACCTAATTTAGAAATCCAAGCTAAGAATAAATAAATACAAGCATAGGCACTAATAAACGAGAACAGGGCACCAAATAGTAATGCGTTCCAATCTACTGCATCAGAGGCCTCTAAAAGATCCAAGGTGGCTAATAGTCCTGCTCCCAGTATTACAGGGATAGACAACAGGAATGAAAAACGTGCCGCACTTTCTCTATTGAGGCCAATAAGTAACCCTGCAGTCATGGTGATCCCCGAGCGAGAAGTCCCTGGGATAATTGCGACAGCTTGTGCAAGGCCTATAAAAATTGCATTTTTCCAAGTAATACCATCAATAGTTTTAACTTGTTTAGCCTTGCTATCTGCATACCAAAGCAATAGTCCAAAACCAATTGTGGTACATGCAATGACTAAAGCAGAGCGACCATATACTTCTATAAAATCTTTGAAAGCCACACCAAACAATACCGCTGGCACAGTCCCTATAATCACCCACCATGCTAAGCGACTGTCATTAGTTTGTTCTTTAGTAAGACCATGACTTAACCATGCGCATATTAAACGCCAAATGTCTTTACGAAAGTAAATCATAACGGCTAACAAGCTACCAACATGTACCGCAACATCATAGGCTAAACCCTGATCACTCCACCCCAAAACCTCTGAAGGCAAAATTAAGTGTGCAGAGCTGGATATAGGTAGAAACTCGGTCAATCCTTGAATAATTGCCAAGATAATAATTTCAAAAATAGTCATATACTAGTTGGACTCCATTCAAAGTTTATCGCCCACAAACGTTGCAAGCTTTTATCATAATCATGCCATAATTCAGCATAGGTTTTGTTTACAATTGGGTGCTTAACTTCTGGCGCAATTTCTGCCAGTGGCTTTAAAACAAAGGCATTATATAATACCTCTGGACGAGGCAACTCTACCGGCTCTTCTAAAATAACTTGGTCGTATAACAATAAATCTAGATCTAGGGTTCTTGGTGAGAACTTTTGTTCACTTCGTTTTCGTCCATGTTGTTTCTCAATACTTTTTAAGGTTCTGCATACTTCTTCAACAGCTAATGAAGTTTTAGCTTTTACAACTAGGTTATAAAAATTACTCCCTTCAAAGCCAACCGCTTCACTTTCATAAACAGCAGACAAAACAAGGTCATCGAAAGTCAAAGAAAGGCTGTTCAGTCCTGCTTTGGTGTTTATCTCTTTATCAACGTTACTCCCAATACTAATAAAAATAGTATGGGAAGGCTTAATCTTGGGGATCAATGTGATTGCTCTCTTGAAAACTCTACGGCAACGTTTTTTGCGTTAGCTAAAATATCAGGCTTACTTAATTTCAGTTGTGCTTTTTGCAAGGTTGGAAATGAACTTAATAACCAATCGAGCATATGGCTAGCCAAGGCTTCAATTAGTTTAAACTCACTTTTTAGTGCGACATCAATTAGCCCTTGTGCAATTACAGCATAGTTAAGTGTAAAATTAACATCATCGGTTTCTGCAGCTTTTGCTAAGTCAACATCTAGTATCACATCAATAAGCAGTCTTTGCTTATTTTGCCTTTCCCAATCGTACACACCTATAAGCGAGAAGACCTCAAGCCCTTCGATATAAATTTTATCCATCAATGATCCGCGCTGTATTTTTTGGGAGATTGTTATATTCTTCAATGATTGTAACTTATTTATTTAATACAAGTACATGACAGCGTTAACTATATTAATGTTTGCTTCAGCATATTTATTGGGTTCAGTATCCAGTGCTATTTTGGTGAGCCGATTGTTCGGACTACCAGATCCCAGAACTAGTGGCTCTAGAAACCCAGGAGCAACGAATATCCTTAGGATTGGGGGAAAATTTCCAGCGAGCTTAGTATTAGTTTTCGATATTTTAAAAGGTACTGTCCCCGTTTATGCGAGTTATCACCTGTCCATAGAACCAATATACCTAGCTTTTATTGCGGTATTTGCATGTTTAGGGCATATGTTCCCACTGTTTTTTAATTTCTCTGGGGGGAAAGCCGTTGCAACAGCTTTTGGTGCCATATTACCTTTGGGGTTAGACTTAGCAGCGTTAGTAATTATTACTTGGTGTGGGATATTATATTTAACTAAATATTCATCGTTAGCAGCAATACTGTCCGTTAGTCTTGCGCCATTTTTTACTATGTTGTTTAAACCTGAATTTGCCTTACCTGTTGGGATCTTAAGTGCGCTAATAATATTTCGTCATAAAGACAATATCGTCAGGTTAATCGAAGGGCAAGAAAGTAAAGTTACCGATAAAAAGCCCCCACACAGCTAAAGTGCTTCATAAAATACACCTTATTTTTTCCATAAACTCTGATTTTTCACATCTGAAAAATACTCATATGGTTCCCAAAGAGAGGGAATTAGGTTGTCTACATCGTCTGCTTTAAATGAATAAGACAAAGTCTGCATAATATTCCTAAGCCGTGCGGCGTCAACTTTTGATAATTTATTACGGGCAACATTAAAATGTAAATTACAATCTTTTTTGATACTGGTGGTGGCGCCGGATGTAATGTAAGTTAAATTTCGTGTGACTATTTTGCAGATAGGTTCGTCTGGGTTCGAAGGATTTAACCGAGTTACAATACCGTACTCATAATTATTTAATTCAACACCCTGCAAGTTCTTAGGAATTAAGGTTACACCATACCCCTGAGGAAAGTGCCCTACAATGCTAATAAATGCCTCAGCAGCCTTCAGGTTAACCGACGAATTTAGTGCTAATTGTGAAATAATTTTAGCTGCCTTTGGCAGGTCTTTTTTTATAAAATTGCGCTTAGTGGATAATACTACTGATGTGTAAACTTGAGGTATTTTTATAATATCGCCGATACCAATTTTTGAGCTAAGCGCATCTTTTAACAGCTCCAATTGAAATTTAACTCGTGACTTTTCTAAAACAGTAAAACGTTCTTTTTCAAGCTTTGAATTCCCCGTGTATTCCTGCAAACCTAAACCATTTTGTAGGTAATCAATTGCGTATTTGTAGCCCAATTTTAACATTAGATTACGCTCTTCTGGCTGTAGAGGCCTAAATTCGTCGAGACTGCCATCTCCCTTCATTATGGCAATGACATCAGGATGCTGAAACCCTATATCTTGAAACAAAGCAGTAAGCATTATGGGTAAAACCACACTTTGAGAATAAGGGCTGCTGAAACTAGATTGTTTTTCGTATCGAGTATTTACATCGTAATGTTTAAGGGTATAACTATGTCTTAGGTTTCCGTCTTTTATCAACTTATCAAGCAAACGTATGCTTAAAACAGCTTTATAGGCAGGCTTAAATCGCTGGTGTAATTCGGATAACTTTTTACCTCTACCTGGGGAGAGCAATAAAATCGTGCCTAGAAATTTAGCACTTTTTAGCTGCGTACCTTCGAAATTGTGACTCTCTGTCATCTCAAGTATTTTGCTACACACTGAAATAGCACTATCAAGTCGTAGTAAACGCTTACTTTCAAATTCTGATTTGATGTTATCTAATCGCTGCTGAATAACGCTAATACTCTCAATCAACCTAGCTTTGTCTATAGCTGAAACGGTTAACAATTGCCGCTGCTTTTGCTCCAAGCGTGTTTCTAGCTCTGATACTAAGGTTTTATATTTATCAACTCCTGCAAAATAACTAGCCGCTTGTTGATATAAAGAGGTGGCTTGTTTGCTGACCGAGTGTATTTGTCTATTCAACTCAACCACTGATTCAGTATAGCTAATACGGCTTAGTCTACTTGGCACAAGCTTCCCTTTAAATTACTAGTAAAATCAATATATTGTATAATAGAACCAAAGTTAATGAGGTAATTTTTTATACATACTTTAGTAGAGAAAAGCCACCAAAAGCGTCACTCCGCTGCTTATAAATGAAAAACTTCAGATCTTTGAAAGCTCTTCTAAAGACCATCTAGGTCTAGCTTTAGTAGCCAAATTTTCAGTTTCGCCAGCCTTTAATCTTTGTAACCCAGCATAAGCAATCATGGCACCATTATCCGTACAAAACTCTAATCTGGGATAAAAGACCTCCCCTTTAATATTCTTCATCATAATGGCAAGCTGTTGACGTAATTGAGTATTTGCACTCACTCCACCAGCAATGACCAAACGTTTAATTCCTGTTTGTTTTAGAGCTCGTTTGCACTTAATGGCTAAGGTATCAACAACAGCCTCTTGAAAAGCATAGGCAATATTTGCTTTGGATTGCTCTGAACCATCGGAATCTCGAATAGTATTGGCTGTAAATGTTTTTAAGCCACTGAAACTAAAATCTAACCCAGGTTTTGTGGTCATTGGCCGAGGAAAGGCATAATGCCCAGCTTCACCTTTTTCAGCTAATTTTGCCAATAGCGGGCCCCCTGGATAATCTAGGCCTAATAACTTTGCTGTCTTATCAAAGGCTTCACCAGCTGCGTCATCAACTGACTCCCCTAGCACTTCATAATCGCCAATTCCTTCTACTTTCACCATCATTGAGTGCCCGCCTGAAACCAGTAAGGCAATAAATGGGAACTCTGGAATTGGTTCATCTAACATAGGAGCGAGTAAGTGGCCTTCCATATGATGTACACCTACAGCCGGTAAACCCCAAGCATAAGCTAAACTTCGAGCGACTGATGAACCTACTAATAAAGCACCTACTAAGCCTGGCCCCTTTGTAAAAGCGATACCATCAAGCTCTTGTGCTGAACAATTAGCTTCTTTTAAAGCCTCTTTAATCAAAGGTATTAACTTACGCACATGATCTCTTGAGGCCAACTCAGGCACAACACCGCCATAATCAGCGTGCAGCTTTACTTGACTATATAATTGATGGGACAATAACCCTTGGTGCTCATCATAAATAGCCACACCAGTTTCATCACATGAAGTTTCAATTCCTAAAACGCGCATATTCTCTGAGTCGGTAACATATAATTTGCTGGCATTTTACTGATTGCAGCCAAAAGCGCCAATTTAATGTGGGTTTGTTTGAATAAATTCGCACTTTAACAAAGCTAAGGCTTTACAAAAGCTGTGGATATGATTAGAATTCCGCACCATTTTTAACCGAGCTGGCTAATATTTGTGCCGGTCCGATAAAGTTTATATTATTTTTTGAGGTGAGATTTTAATGCCAATCGTTAAAGTTAGAGAGAACGAACCTTTTGATGTTGCATTGCGTCGTTTTAAACGTTCATGTGAAAAAGCAGGTGTACTTTCTGAAGTTCGTCGTCGCGAATTTTTTGAAAAACCTACTTGGGAACGTAAGCGTAAGAAAGCTGCCGCTAAGAAACGTCTTTTGAAGAAGTTATCTCGCGAAAACGCTCGTCGTATCAGATTGTACTAGATCTCTTCTAATGCGCGCTGTATTTATCTAGCGCGCATCTAGTTGTTTTGTCACATACCTTTTTTCATTGAGTCATTACATGTCTTTACTAGATGATTTAAAACTTGCCCAAAAAGAAGCAATGCGCGCCAAAGACAAAGTTCGTCTTGGTACGGTTCGTATGGCTCTAGCAGGCATAAAACAACATGAGATTGATGGTCGTACCGATCCAAATTATGTTGCCTTAGATGATGAAGGTGTCTTAGCCATCTTAATTAAGATGGTAAAACAACGAAAAGATGCAGCAAGTCAATATGAGACTGCTGGTCGTCAAGATTTACTTGATGTTGAACTGGCAGAGATTGCTATATTGCAAGAGTTTTTACCTAAAGCCCTTAGCGACGAAGAACTAGACACGCTAATTGTTGAGGCAATGGCAGAGTCTGGCGCTTCTGGCATGAAGGATATGGGTAAAGTTATGGCATGGCTCAAACCAAAAGTTCAAGGTAGAGCCGACATGGGCAAGCTAAGCGGTAAAATTAAAGCAAAGCTTACAGCCTAGTATCTAGCAATCTAAAATGAAGTTCCAAGAAGCCGCATTAATTGCGGTTTTTTTATTTTGCCAAGAAATTATGTCTCAGTTTACTAAGGTCTATGGCATTATAATAAACCATTTTTTCTATTAAGAAGGTCCCATGTCTGGTCGTATTCCCCGTGAGTTTATAGATGATATTATTGCTCGCACAGACATAGTTGAGATTGTAGATAGCCGAGTTTCGTTAAAAAAAGCAGGGCGAAACCATCAAGCCTGTTGCCCATTTCATAACGAGAAAAGCCCTTCATTTACGGTTAGTCAGGATAAACAGTTTTATCACTGTTTTGGGTGCGGAGCTCACGGTAATGTCATTACATTTTTAATGGAATTTGACCGCTTAGAGTTTCCCGAGGCCATAGAAGAGTTAGCTCAATACCACAGTATTGAAGTTCCAAGAGAAAAAGGTAGCTCTCCTGCACCTAGCGCCGCTCAAAAGCAGCAAAAAGAGAACGACTATGAGCTAATGGAGAAAGTGGCAAAATACTTTTCTCAACAACTTAGAGTCCACCCAGAGAAAACGAAAGCTGTCAGTTACCTAAAAAATCGAGGCTTAAGCGGTGAGATTGTTAAAGCATTCGACATGGGATATGCCCCTTCAGAATGGGACTCCGTACTCAGAACATTTGGAGCCACCCCAGAATCACAGCAACAGTTACTCGACTTAAAACTCATTACTGAGAACGATAATAGACGCCGGTTTGATTTTTTCCGCGACCGTATTATGTTTCCGATACGGGATAAACGCGGCCGTGTAATTGGTTTTGGAGGAAGAGTACTGGAAGATGGAGGGCCTAAATACCTTAACTCTCCTGAAACTCGTATATTTCATAAAGGCCATGAGTTATATGGGTTTTATCAAGCTAAACAAGCTCACCGTAACTTAGACAAAGTCATCATAGTTGAAGGCTACATGGATGTTGTAGCACTAGGTCAATTTGGTATTAACTATGCTGTGGCATCGTTAGGAACAGCTACAACAGCTGAACACATTCAAATGTTATTTAGGGCAACGAGCGAAGTAATTTGTTGTTACGATGGAGACCGAGCTGGTCGAGAAGCCGCTTGGCGAGCACTAGAAAGCGCTCTCCCCTATTTAAAAGACGGCGTTGAAATGAAGTTTTTATTCTTACCAGATGGCGAAGACCCAGACACCTTAGTTCGCCAAATAGGTAAAGAAGCATTTGAAAGTAAGCTAAATACTGACGCCGTTCCCTTGTCTAAGTTTTTCTTCGATAACCTATTAAAAAGGCACCATATTGGAAGCCTAGAAGGAAAAGCAGCTCTCAAAACTGAAGCAACACCGCTTATAGAGCAAATTGCTGGTGACAATATTCGAGATATTCTTATGTCTGACCTCAGTAACTATATGGGGGATCAAAATAAGCACAGGTTAGAGCGAGATATTGCAAAAGCCAATCAGCATCAAGGTCCAAAGAAACTAGACTTTAACAAGTTAAATAAAAGTACCATTTCCCCAGTACGTATGATGTTGCGATTACTGCTAGATGAACCTAGTCTCGCCTCAGTATGTCCAGCTGCAGACCCAAGTGTGTTATCAGCGGTTAATATTCCAGGCCTTAGCTTACTCAACGAGCTTTATCGATATTGCTTGGAACATCCCACTGCAAAAACAGCAAATGTATTAGAGTATTTTAGAGAGCATCCACATGGCCCCCATTTATCTAAATTATTGGCATGGGAATATGCAGATCAAAACCAGCAAAAAGTATTTGAAGATAGCTTTTCTAAACTACTAGATTGGCATCTTCAAAGTAGAATGGATGAGTTATTTACCAAGTCTAGGGTAAGCAAATTAAGCGAAGATGAAAAACAAGAGCTAAACCTACTTGTAAAAGAACAAAAATGACCCAACATATAGCCCAATGCATAGTGAGTCTGCTATACTGGCCAATTCGCTAAGGCCGAAGTAACTGAAGTTATTATTACTGGGTAAATGCAACAAGATACTGTAAAAATCTCCCATCAAAGAGATTTTTATAAATGTTAAACCAAATTCGAGAAGTGTAAGTTATATGGTGCAAAGCAAGCAGTCGCAGATTAAACTCCTCATTGCTAAAGGTAAAGAACAGGGCTATTTGACTTTCGCGGAAGTTAACGACCACCTACCACAAGACATTGTTGATTCAGACCAAATTGAAGACATTATTCGTATGATCAACGATATGGGGATCAAGGTCTTCGAAACAGCCCCTGATTCAGATGAACTTTTAATGCAAGAAAGTGATACTGATGAAGAAGCGGCAGAAGCGGCAGCAGCTGCATTAGCAACAGTTGAAAGTGAAATTGGTCGAACTACCGATCCAGTCCGTATGTATATGCGTGAAATGGGTACAGTAGAGCTACTAACCCGTGAAGGCGAAATTGTAATCGCCAAGCGTATAGAAGAAGGGATTAATCAAGTTCAATGCTCAGTAGCTGAGTATCCTGAAGCGATTACTCATTTGCTAGACCAATGGGATTTATTTGAAGCTGAAGAAATACGTCTAAGTGACATAATCATTGGCTTTGTTGATCCAAACGAACAAGACGTTGCTCCAACGGCAACCCATATTGGTTCTGAGTTATCAGAAGAAGAGCTAGATGACGAAGATGGCGATCCTGACGACGAAGAAGAGGAAGAGGAAGATACAGGACCAGATCCTGAGCTAGCCCGTGAAAAATTCACAGCCCTTCGTATTCAATATGAAAAAGTACGAGATATCATTGCGACTAAAGGTCGTTCTCACAAAGAATCACGTATTCAAATAAATGAGTTAAGCGAAGTATTTAAAGAGTTTAGGCTCACACCTAAGCAGTTTGATCGCATGGTTAAAAATATGCGCGGCATGATGAACCGAATCCGTGTTCAAGAGCGCATAGTAATGAAACACTGTGTTATGACGGCAAAAATGCCTAAGAAAGACTTTATAAAAGCTTTCTCTGGCAACGAAACGTCAACTGACTGGTTATTCGAGATACTTGACTCTGCGCTACCTTATGCAGAAGAAATGCGCGCTCATCAAGAAGAGCTTGAAAGAGCTATTAGCAAAATGAATTCGGTAGAAGAAGAAACCGGCCTCATTATCGCTGACATTAAAGATATCAATCGTCGTATGTCAATCGGCGAAGCAAAAGCTCGTCGCGCTAAAAAGGAAATGGTTGAAGCAAACTTACGTTTGGTAATATCAATCGCCAAAAAATACACTAACCGAGGCTTACAATTCTTGGATCTTATTCAAGAAGGTAACATCGGACTAATGAAAGCTGTAGATAAGTTTGAATATCGCCGTGGTTATAAGTTCTCAACCTATGCAACATGGTGGATACGTCAAGCTATTACCCGTTCAATTGCGGATCAAGCCAGAACTATCCGTATCCCTGTACATATGATAGAAACGATCAATAAATTGAATCGTATCTCACGTCAAATGCTACAAGAAATGGGAAGAGAGCCTTCTCCTGAAGAGTTATCAGAACGTATGTTAATGCCGGAAGATAAAGTACGTAAGGTATTAAAAATAGCCAAAGAGCCAATCTCAATGGAAACGCCAATAGGCGATGATGAAGATTCGCACTTAGGTGATTTTATCGAAGACAGTACTATTATTCAGCCTTTAGACTCTGCCACCGGCGGTAGCTTAAAAGATGCTACTCAAGAAGTGTTAGCTGGCTTAACTGCGAGAGAAGCTAAAGTATTGAGAATGCGTTTTGGTATTGATATGAACACTGACCATACCTTAGAAGAAGTAGGTAAGCAGTTTGATGTAACCAGGGAGCGTATTCGTCAAATTGAAGCGAAAGCGTTACGTAAATTACGTCACCCTAGTCGCTCAGAGCAACTAAAAAGTTTCTTAGACGAGTAAGTGTTACTAAGTTAATAGAAAGCCCCAGTTGATACTGGGGCTTTTTTTTATGCGTTATTTTTTGTAAGGTAAATCAATAAATTAGCAAATAAAGTACGGTTTGATGAACATTTTAGATTATTTAATCATTGCCACTTATCTAGCAGGCCTTTTAATCATGGGGTTTGTGTTTAGAAAACAAGTGAGTTCACAAGACTACTTTTTGGCTAATCGCCAGCTGGGCTGGAAACCACTATCCTTGTCTATTATGGCGACCCAGTTGTCAGCAGTAAGCTTTATTTCAGCGCCCGCATTTGTGGGCCTTCGAGAAGGCGGAGGCTTAATTTGGTTATCTTACGAACTAGCACTGCCTTTGGCTATGTTGGCACTACTGTATTTTGTACTCCCTACCCTGTATCGCGCTGGCGTCATTACTGTCTATGACTATTTAGAAAAACGTTTTGGACGCTCATCACGACTACTAATAAGTATGGTATTTCAAATTAGCCGCTCTTTCGCTACCGCTATTATGATCTACGCCATTTCTATCATTCTCCAAAGCACATTGGGACTCGCGTTTTGGCAAAGCGTGCTCATAATTGGTGTGATTACTATTATTTATTCTCTCCAGGGTGGCATGAAAGCTGTGGTCTATGGTGATGCCATACAGATGATACTTATCATTGCAGGTGCCTTAACATGTTTAGCATTCGGCCTTTATCACATAGGAGGATGGTCAAACTTCTCAGCACTGGTAGACACACAAAGGCTCAATACGGTTAACCTTTCATCTTATGGTTTTGACGGCCAAGGCTTTGGATTATTGCCCATGATTTTCGGTGGTATCGTTCTGTACGCTTCATATTACGGATGTGATCAATCAGAGGCGCAACGCTCCTTAGCAGCTAGAAGCCTTACCGACTTAAAAAAAATAATCATAACTGCTAGCTTTTTACGTTTCCCTATTACACTAATATATTGTACCGCAGGGTTAATAATAGGAACCTTGGCATTAACCACACCTGATTTCATATCGCAGATCCCAGCAGAACATCCTGACTGGATGATGCCAATATTCATGATTAACTACCTTCCTAATGGAGTGTTAGGGCTGCTGCTAGTGGCCGTATTGGCTGCAGCCATGTCTTCTTTAAGTTCAGCTATTAATAGTTTATCTGCTGTCAGTGTTGAAGATTTCAGTCGTATCACAGGGAAAGTTCTATCTAGTAAGAACTCATTAAAAGTGGCTAGATATGCCGGCATTTTTTGGGGCGGAGTAACCTTAACCTTATCATTTTATGCTGGCGATATAGCGCCTACCATAATTGAAGCTATCAATAAAATTGGTTCTGTATGTTTCGGTCCAATCTTAGCGACTTTTATATTGGGGATCTGTACTTCAAGAATTAATGCTCAGCAGGTGAACACAGGACTAATTTTAGGTGTTTTATCTAACATTTATTTGTGGCTTTATCAGCCTCATATTTTTTGGTTTTGGTGGAACCTCAGCGGCTTCCTTTGTACCTTAGGGCTGGCTTGTATGCTTAATGCTCTATCTCCGAAGACTTCAAACACTGCATTTTTTACCCGTCCAGTAAAAATTATGTCTGCTTTTAACACTACAGCACTAGTTGTTTGGTTTGGTATTTTGTTAGGGGGATGTTTGATATTTGAAAGCCTGCTTTTGTAACCCTACAAAAGCAGGCTTTTAACTTATTCTAATTCGCCCTTGCGATAAGGTATGTCCTTTTCTAACTGCGCAATGGTGTTAGCCCGCTCGTTAGGAGAGCCAGTATGTCTTGCGAACAAATAATAAGCTGTCGGCACGATATACAGTGTTAAGAACGCTGAAATCAATACACCAGCACATATCACAACACCTATAACAGTGCGGCTTTCTGCCCCCGCGCCTGTCGCTAAAACCAAAGGTAAGGAGCTAAAAACAGTCGTAAAGCCTGTCATCACAATTGGTCTTAACCTTTGCGATGCAGCGGTTCTCAGTGCTTTTTCAAACTCCATACCAGCATCCCGTAACTGATTGGCAAACTCTACTATTAAAATACCATTTTTAGCGGCTAAACCTATCAACATGACTAATCCAATCTGACTATAAATATTCAAAGTCATATTGGAGAAGTACAGGCCAACAAAGGCTCCAACTAAGGCCAAGGGCACAGTTAACATTATCACTAATGGATGGATCCAGCTTTCAAACTGAGCCGCCAGAATTAAATAAGTCACGATAAGTGCCAAAGCAAATATAAATAGAATTGAGTTGCCCGACTCTTTGTATAACTGAGACTCACCTTTGTAATCAATTGACACAGGATCAGATATTTCTGTTTTCACTATATCATTTAGATAATCAAGGGCTTCACCTACTGTATAGCCTTCAGCTAAATTTGCGCTAATAGTAATACTGCGCATGCGGTTATAACGATTCAAACGAGACGATGTAGCTCTTTCTTCTATTGTAAGCAAGTTATCTAAAGGAATAAGCTGATTACTTTGAGAAGAGCGCACATAGATATTTTCTATACTCTGCGGACTTCTATAGTCTAGCTTCTCACCTTCCATTATAACATCGTACTCTTGGCCTTTATCCAGGTAGGTAGAAACGACCCTTTGTCCTAACATTGTTTCTAATGTACGACCAATATCGCTAATAGATACACCTAAGTCCGCAGCCCTATTTTTATCAATATTAACTAATAATTGTGGCCAAGTTTCTTTGTAATCAGAATCCACACGAACTAAGTTTGGATTACTTCTGGCTTTTTCTAAAACTATGTCGCGCCAACGCACTAGGTCTTCATAGGTATTACCTTGAAGCACAAACTGTACTGGCCTGGTTAGTCCGCCGCCACCAATACCACTACGCATAATGGCGAAAGCGCGTACATCAGGGATCTCAGCCAACCTTTTACTCATCTCTTCCATTAGCTCAAACGTAGATCGTTTCCGCTCTCTGTCAAAAGGCATACCTACTATGCCGACCCCGGCAGAGCCCCCAAACCCAGGAGCACGTACTAAAACACGATCCACTTCTCCACTTGCTGAGTACTCCAACATTATCTTTTCAATTTTCTTCATGTTGGCTGAGTTGCTTTCAAAGCTTGAGCCTTCTGCCGTTTGTACACGAATGAAGAAGTTTCCTCTGTCTTCCTTAGGAACAAATTCAGCGGGTAGTACTTGGCTCAATTTGACCAAAGCAATCATGCTAACAACCACCAGCAATACCATTAGCCATGGTTGATGAATTGTTACTCCTAACCCGTTGTAATACCCTTTTTCTATTCGAGTAAATTTACGATCAACCCAGTATGAAAAACCACTTTTCTTTTGACGTTTTTTAAGCAACAAAGAACACATCATAGGTGAAAGGGTTAATGCTGTAACACTTGAGAAAGCTACAGCTGCAGCAATTGCTAATGCAAACTCTGTAAACAGCCGCCCTATATTCCCTTGTAAGAACACTAAGGGAACAAATACAGCAATGAGTACTAATGTGGTAGCGACTACGGCAAATCCTACTTCTCTAGCCCCTCTGTAAGACGCTAAAATTGGTGGCTCGCCCAGCTCAATTCTTCTTGAGATATTTTCTAGTACAACTATGGCGTCATCTACCACCAAACCTATGCCTAATACTAAGGCAAGTAAGGTTAGCAAGTTTATAGAAAAGCCTAATGCATACATCACAATGAATGCTGCCACCAATGAAACCGGAACGGTAACAGCTGGAATCAAGGTCGCTCGGATGTTCCCCAAGAAAATGTAGATAACCAAAATAACCATTAACATAGCTATGGCTAGGGTTTCGTATACTTCGTTTATTGATGCTTCAATGAAAACAGAAGAATCATAACTTGGCACAATAAAAATATTATCTGGGAGAGTTTCTTCAATTTCTTGTATGGCTTTTTTCGCAGCTCTGGCGACTTCAAGTGTGTTGGCTTTAGATTGCTTTATAATCCCAAGACCAATCATATTTACGCCGCCACCACGAAACTCTGTTTCGTCATCTTCGGCACCTAATTCAACTCTTGCTATTTCACCCAGTTTAACTAAATAACCATCTGCGCTGGCTTTTACAGTCAAATTTGCAAAGTCTTCTGGAGTTAAAAAACTTCTCGCTACACGAACTTCAAAATCACGATTAACAGACTCAATTTCACCCGCTGGCAACTCAACATTTTCTGAACGAATCACGTTCTCAACATCTGTAACAGTTATCTGCCTAGCAGCCATAGCGTTACGATCAAGCCACACTTTCATAGCATAACTTCGGCCACCACCAATACGAATTCGTGCGACTCCTTCTGCTACCGACAAACGATCAACAATAAAGCGATCAGCATAATCAGTCAGTTCCATCACAGACAAGTTATCGCTACGTAAGTTATACCAAACTATTACGTCATCATCTGATGTTGACTTAGAAACCTCTGGAGGCTCAGCTTGGTCTGGTAAGTTATTCAATGCTCGACTAACTCGCTCTCTAACGTCATTAGAAGCCGCATCTATGTCTCTTGATAGGTTAAACTCAATACTAATTTGCGAACGACCATTACTACTAGTCGAGGTAATACTTTTTATACCCTCAATACCGCTTATTCTATCTTCTAATAATTGCGTAATTCGAGTTTCAACTATGGATGATGAAGCACCAGGATAGTTGGTATTTATGGAGACTATAGGAGGATCAACATCCGGATACTCCCTTAAACTTAAAAAGGTGATAGAAACAATCCCAAAAACCACCAAAACTAAATTAATTACAGAAGCAAAAACTGGACGCTTAACAGATACATCAGATAAAAACATGTTTAAGCCTCACTACTGTTAACGGCTTTGATGCTCGAACCATCTCGAAGCTTTAATGTACCTTCAGTCACAACAACATCACCTGCTTTAAGGCCTTTGGTGATTTCAACTATTCCGGGCTTCCTACTACCTACTTCAACTTCTACCTTAGACACTTTGTTATCTTCTACTTTAAATACAAATTGCTTATCTTCAACTGGTACTAGAGCCGATTCTGGCAACACTAAGGTGTTGAGCACCTGCTTTTGCAATAGAATTTGCAACAACATCCCTGGGCGTAACTTAAGGTCTTTGTTATCAATAACTGCGCGCACTTTTACTGAACGGGTTGAAGAATCGATTCGAGAGCCAATGCTTGCAATTTTCCCTTCAAAAGTTTCATCGGCATAAGCAATAGAGGTAGAACGAATATTTTGACCGATTGCAATACTTGATAAGTGGACCTCAGCCACATCAAAGTCAACTTTTATGGTACTTAAATCATCTAATGTTGTAATGGTGTCACCGGGTTCAACATATGCACCGATACTAACTTCCCTAACTCCCAGTAATCCATCAAAGGGGGCTCTAATCTGTAACTCTTTAAGTTGAGTCTCTGATACAACATACTGGGCAGTAAGCGTTTTAACCTTTGCCTCTTGTTCATCAAGTAGTTGCTCGGATGCAACATTGTTCTTCGCCAAATCACTAATACGCTTAAGCTGACGCTCTGCTTCTTTTAAACTGACATCAAGTTCGGCAATGCGAGCTTTTTCTACCTTGTTATTTAACTCAACTAATAACTGCCCTTTTTTAACAAAATCACTGTCTTCAAAATGAAGTTTTTGGATAACGTCTGAGGTTTGCGCGGTGATCATTACAGACTCATTCGCTGTAGCTGTACCTAAAGCCTCAACTAAAATTTCAAACTCTTCTTTTTTAACAACATGAGTAACCACGCTAGCTGCAAACTCAGTTTGTGATTTTTCTTCTGTTTCCTTTGGTAAATATAAATACACAACCAAAGCTACACATACCACTAGGCCAATTAATAATGGAGAAAATTTAAGTCCTTTAGACATTGATATTACCTTTAAAAGTATCGAGTAAGTTAACAACCCGAAAAACGTACCGTAAATGGCACAAACAAATAATTATGGGGAAGGATAGTTTAGTGTGATAATGACCTAAACGAGTTACGTCATTATAGTTAACATGTTGCAAAATAGATCACTCATAACTTTACTGTTTAATTTAATAGTCATCACTGGATGTAGCAAAGAAATCCCAGCGAACCCTGCATGCAGAATTAAACCTTCTCTAAACGAATTAGCCCCAGCTCCGGCAGTGTGCCTAGTTTCGAAAGATAACAAATTATTAGTTTTACAGTACGAAGATAGCGATGACTGGTATATCCCACAAGGCAAAGCGCAGAAATCTCAAAGCGCTCAGTGCACGGCTCACCAAGCAGTATGGAAAAACACCGGATTAAACGTAGAAGTTGCTGAGCTTTTAGTAATTGCCTCTGACAATACTCATTATTTTACTTGCCATCTAACCGATGAACTTTCTCAACAAATTGAAAGGCTTAGTGTTCCTGAATGGGCCAATATAAAAGTAAAAAATATAGAATATGTTGATCCTTTTGAACTCACGAAAAACAATTTTACCGCAGCCATAGAACTTCCGAAGATAAGAGAAGCCTTTATAGAAATGGAAAAGACTGAAACTAGCAAACCTGAGAATTAGAACAATTGCCAATCATTCATAAACATTCTGCAGAACTATAAATAAAATCAATATTTACCCCACACTTTTATTCACCCAAACTATTTCTTTCTATTTATAATGGTCCGATGACTTCATTTGTAGAGAATTATTATGCCTCAATATAACGCCCCACTAAATGATATGCAGTTTGTACTTCATGAATGGTTAAAGCTTTCAGCTCATTATCAAACTCTAGGTCTTCAAGACTTTGATACCGAATTGGTAAATGAAATATTAAATCAAGGAGCTAAGTTTGCAGAAGATGTCATTGCTCCACTTAATCGTGAAGGAGATGAACAAGGTGCCAAGCTTATCAATGGAAGTGTCATTACTCCTGACGGCTTTGCTTCAGCCTATAAAGAATATATAGCCAACGGTTGGAACGCCATGTTAGGCGACGTCAATTACGACGGACAAGATTTACCAAACACTATGGCCGTACCTGTTCATGAAATGCTCGACTCTGCAAATGTGAGTTGGCGTTTAACGGGTATGCTTAACGAAAGTGCCATACTCGCTGTTACTAAGCATGCTAGTGACGCACTTAAACAAACCTATTTAACCAAAATGATATCAGGCGAGTGGGCAGGCACTATGTGCTTAACCGAGCCACAGGCTGGCACAGATCTGAGTTTGCTTAGTACTAAAGCTGTACCTTCGGATGAAGGTAATTATCGCTTAACAGGTAGTAAGATTTTTATATCATCTGGTGATCAAGATTGGACCGACAATATAGTCCATCTGGTATTAGCACGCCTGCCAGAGGCTCCAGAAGGAGTAAAAGGCATTAGTTTGTTTTTGGTACCTAAATTTATGCCTCAAAATGACGGTACTTTAGGAGCCAGAAATACGGTCACAGTTGGCAGTATAGAGAAAAAAATGGGATTAAAAGGAAGCCCAACTTGTGTCATGAACTTTGACAATGCAACTGGGTTTCTAGTGGGTGAAGCCAACAACGGCTTAGCTTGTATGTTTACTATGATGAATGACGCTAGATTTCAAGTTGGCCTACAAGGATTAGGCATTATAGAAGCCTCATATCAAGGGGCATTAACCTATGCTAGAGAGCGCCTTCAATCTCGAGCTCCACAAGGAATACAAGAGCAAAGTAAAAAAGCCGATCCTATCTTACATCAACCAGATGTACGCAAAATGTTACTTACTCAGAAGTCAATTTCAGAAGGCTGTCGCGCATTAGCATTACTTTATGCACAACAAATGGATATTGAGAGATTCGGAACTGACTCGGATAAGAGCAAAGCTAAAAATGTTATTTCTTTCTTAACTCCTATAGTCAAAGGCTTTATGACAGATATGGCTACTGAAATGAGTAACTTAGGTATACAAGTATACGGCGGCCATGGATACATACGTGAATGGGGCATGGAGCAATTAGTCAGAGACGCCAGAATAACTCAGCTATATGAAGGCACTAACGGCATTCAAGCTTTAGACCTTATATCCAGAAAGCTCGCCCGCGACAAAAACAATATGTTGCAAGATACCTATGACTTATTTAGCAATAAAATAGCAGAAATGTCAGACTCACCGAACAAAACACAAGCCTTAGAAATTTTGAATGAATGGCAACAAACCGCTGTTCAAACTAAACAGTTAAATGTTGTTGATTTAGCAGCCAGTGCCTACGACTTTATGAATTATAGCGCCTATAGTTTATTAGGGGTCATCTGGTTAAGCATGGCAGATGCCGCGACACAATCAGCTAATAGTAAAATTAAGTTAGGCAAAACAAATACCTGTGCATTTTTTATAAAACGAATATTACCAAGAAGAGACTTATATAAAACCAATTTACTAGACAGCGCAGCCGATTTAATGGCATTAGCAGATAACGAGTTCGATTATTTATAAGCGCTCATACACTCACTGATAGTCAGTAAACAAAAAGGCAGTTGATTTTACAATCAACTGCCTTTTTTAATGAATGTTGCTTATTCAGATTTACGCTTTACGGCGAAAACCGAATAAAGCTAATGCAACTACACCAAACAAACTTAATGTTGCCGGAGCAGAAACATTTACTGTCGTTGAAGTAACTGGGTCTACCGTATATGAAGCACCACCGAAAAAGTCTTGAAACGTATTCACGTCTAAGCCGAACTCACTTGAGCCAGTCAGTAAACCAACTAATTGAAATGTAATTGAATATGTACCTTGAACAGCAGTTTCAAAATTAATGTAACCAAGACCTAAGCCCACAAGATTTTCGCTGGCAGCGAATACTGACAAGTAACCCTCTGTCAAATCTGTTTGCTCAGAGTCAGATACAAAACCAAAAACACTATTATCAAAAGTAAAATCAAAATCAAACTCATCAATGGCATCCTCAATATTTGCCAGCAAAGTTACATTCACAACCTCACCAACATTAACTGCATTTTTGTCCACTTGAATTTCAATCATATTCGCATTAGCTTGAAAGCCTATTAATAAGGTAAAAACGGCTATTAGTTTGTTAATTTTCATATTTATTACTCCAGTTTAAAAATTAATTAGTTGCGCAACGAGTGCGCGTGCATAAAGTGTTTTGTACTCGGATATCACTTGAATTAACGACACCGTCATTATTTAAATCAAAAGCAAGATCTATTGACTGTCTTGATAATATAGCTCTGAACAACCCACTAATATCGTCCATATCAACATCTCCATCATTATCCCAATCACCAGTTACCGCAGCAGCACCTTCTAATTGCAGCGCGATAATTACTGGGTCGTGATCTGACATTCGGTATGCATCATCAGCATAGTAGTTAATGATTTGCGTATCTGACTTAAAGTCGACGTTGTAATCAAGAGCGATTGGCTCATCAGCATTGATATGCCACTCAGTTACATCAACTACTTTCTCCAGTGCAACCTCATTACCTAGAGCATGGTCTAAGTAACCAACAAAGCCATCAAAGCTATAAGAATAAGCTTCATCACCATTGAAATAGTTAATTAGGTTAGTGTAACCCGCATCTTCTAATGCAACGATTGGATCTTCTTTAGCATAAGAGTTTAAGTCACCTATGATTAGCGTAGCTTTCTCTGGGTACTGCTCTTCTAAGAAAGCACTTAAAGCTTGCGCTGCACGTGTTCTTGTAAGATTACAATTACCTTGGCCTGTGGTAGCGTCGTCATCACCTGTACCACAGCTAGAGCCTTTAGATTTTAAGTGGTTAACACTTACTACAATCGACTCATTATTTTCAAGTAAAGCAAACTCCTGAACAATAGCTGGACGGTTCCTAGTATCAACAAACAATACACCATCATCATCAGAGATTGAGTTATCACTATTTAAAATCTGAGTAGCACCGTTTAAAGATACAACGCTAGATTTGTAAATAAGTGCAACTGTAATCGCATCAGTACCCACAGTTGTACCTGGGTCAACGATTGAGTATGTATCTTCACCCATAATGGCATTGATTGCAGACACTAAATCATCAATTGCTGAGCCTTCAGAGAAACCATTATTTTCGATTTCCATCAAGCCAACGATATCAGCATCCATAGCAACAATAGCTGCCACTGTTTTAGCTTTCTGACGCTCAAACTCAACCTCACTATCAGCACCACGGCAATCAGCATTGCCATCTGGTCCACAGATATCCGGGCCACTGTCTATGTTGTTAAAGTAGTTAAGTACATTTAAGCTCGCTACTTTCAAGTTACCTAGATTAAGTTCAGGCTCTGCAGTTCGGGCATTTGTTGCAACGAAGGTTGGATCTATTGTAGGAATAACTCTGTAGTCACTAAAGGCATAATCAAGCACACCAGTAAGTGAAGATACAGTATCACCACCACGTAAAGTATTTGAAGCAGACAATCCGCCAGTTGGGAAAATTACTACTTCGGGATTGCTTAAATCATTACCATCATCTAACAATAAACGATTTAAAGCGTTAGATGCTTCAAGAGCTATTGCTTCCTCAGAACCCGGAGCAAACACATTAGTAGGCGTGAATAAACGCTCTGTAGATAAAGTAGCTTGTCCAAATTGACCAAGAGTATAGTTGTCAGTAACAATTAACTCTTGTGCAGTTGTAACTAACATACCCTCTAATGCTTCAGCTTCTGAAAAATCAGTAAACGGTAAGCTTAGAGAAAATACCTGTGCTGTATCAGTACCACAAATTAATGGAGCTTCAGTAGCTGCTAACTGGGTACGAGCGAAGTTTTCAGCAACAACACCTAACACACGTACTACATCACCGACACTTGGCAATTCAGCTGCATAAGAAACAAAAATTCCTTCTGAAGTTGAGCTATCTGCATCCATATCTGCATTTTCTTCTTGCACAAAGAAAGCGTTTTGCCCTGGAACAGACGCAGTGACTATACCTTCAATAACAACTGTTTCACCAACCAACGGAGAAACATCCCCGCTACCTTGAACAGCACTTATTAATGTAGCATCTTCAAAGCAAAGTCCTAAAGCAGGATCAACAACAGTATCGTCATCATCATCGCCACCATCAGTAACGCCATGACTTCCTAAGAAAGTAAAAGTATCAGATGCATATCCATCCCATTCAACAGCAGGATCAAACTCATCTGAGCTGATTGTATCTCCACTAGAAATAGTACTTTTGCGAACTAAGGTATTATTTTGTGTGCTTTGGTCACCGGTACCCCACTGTGAACCTGGATCAAATCCTACTTGTCCAAATGAGTCGATAACAACACCATCAGAATATAATTCATAAGCATCATCACCGTTATGGCTTAGACTACCGCTTGTTTGGTTTGCAACATCCAATATTTCTTGAGTAGATGAGGTATGCGCAACAACATAAACACCTTTTGCAGGAATAGTTCCCGTTAAGTCGATTAACGTAGCGCTAGTGCCACCATTCGAGAAACGACCTAATTGATAGTTGCCAGCACTCAAATCAATATCACTGCTTGAAGGGTTATAAAGCTCAATAGCTTTATTATTACTGCTTCCTTCAATGTATTCAGAAATAAAGATTTCTCTCGCTTCTATTGTGTGACTACCAAGATCAGTAAATACATCTTGACCTAAACCAGTCCACTCAACAGCTGGGTCAAACTCATCAGAGCTATCAGTATCACCGCCATATACATTGGCATTTCTGATTAGGGTGTTATTTTGAGTATCAGTTGGTGCTGTACCCCATTCTGATCCAGGATCTGTACCTACTTGTCCAAATGAATCAATTACGATCCCATCTGCATACAACTCATAAGCATCGTCACCATTGTGGTTAAGGCTTCCGCTTGTTTGGTCAGCTACATCTAGGATATCTTGAGCTGAAGATGTATTGGCAATAACAAATACACCGCCAGCTTCTAGTGTACCTTCCAAACTAATTAAGGTTGCGCTAGTGCCACCATTTGAAAAGCGCCCTAACTGATAGTTACTTGCGCTCAAATCAATATCAGCACCAGTTGAGTTATAAAGCTCAATGGCTTTATTATTACTGCTTCCTTCTATGTATTCTGAAATAAATACACTATCTAAAGATGAGCTAGAGTCACTATCATCTTCACTGCTGTCATCTGAATCATCTTCACTAGATGAACAAGCATCTGTGGTGTAAAACAGCGCCGCCCACTCAGAATGATCGATATAAGGGTTTCGGTTACCTTGATACTCATAAATAGCATCATTACGTGCCATTTCAGACGCATCAACTGGATCTTCTAAATGCCACTCCCAAAGGCGACATAAACGACCTATTTGTTCAGAACTAGTATCAGTAAAGTCATCAACAACTTGTAAATCAGGGGTAATATCAGCACCTTCATAACGAGTGTCCATGTAGAACATCATTCGTGCTACATCACCTTTAATCTCGTCTCTAGGCTCAAATGAGTCGCCATCAACGTAATTACCTGGCGCAGCTGACACTTCAGAGTCACTGTCATCGAAATCTAGGTTGCCACGAATTGAATTGACTGATACATCAGCAGGTCTTAAGTGATGAATATCTGTATAAGCTTCAAAGCCTTGGTCACCGAAGCCATGGCTACTTGGCCAGCTATGCTCACGGTTCCAATCACCAATATCACCACCATTTAGGTTTTTCGCTCTTGGTGTTCCCGTATACCACAAAATAATATTATCTGAATCAGCTGGATCTTCGTCAGTCGCCGTTAAAGCCGTCCATACTTGTGAATAGGTAAGAACAGTTGTGTTTGCACTGATAGTTTCAGAAAGTAGTTGCTTAATAATATCGGTAGGTGAACCGGCATCAACTTCTTCTTGTACAGTGGCATAGTAACTTGAGGCATCAAAGGTTGCAGCATCCGCAACTTTATCTGCAGCTTCACAATTAACACATGCACCAGCTGTATCATCTTCACCAGTACCGTCATCGCCACCACCGCCAACACTGGTTTCTTCAGCATAAGACTTTAGAGGAAAAACAGAAGCTGCTGTATCATTAGATGTTTCACCATCTAAAGCATTAGTGCCACTAAATGACCAACTAGCTAATGAAAAGTTAGCACCATCAGGGCCAGTACCAGCGGTACGATAAGCCCAACCGTCTAAATGATCCCAGGCCTCACCAGTACCATCAACGTTTATATCACCAAAGGTATCAACAACAGCACCATTACAGAATAACTCAACTGCGTCATCACCGTTTATACCCATTGCACCAGCGGTATCGGTAGGAGCAAACCCTAGATAACTTTCAAAACCTGCACTTTCAGACGCAATATAAATATAACTGCCGGCAGTAGCTGGGCCACTATTAAATGTATACTCTTGGCCGTCACTACCGCCACCGTTATTTGCAGAACCTAAACCACACACCGAAAGGTCGGCAATATCATTAAGAACAAAAATTTCTACAGCTTTTGGTGTTCCACCGGATAAGGGGCCATCTATCACCCCTGTTATAACCAAATCGTTTGCTTGTACTGTTGAGGCACATAAAGCGGCCAACAGCGCAGGATATTTCAATTTCATATTTTCTCCCAGAAAATTTACTACCGATTAGTCGGCTTATTATCATTTATTAAATTGAAGGCGATGTTCTGATACTTCTGTGACATCCTTATGACAGATTGATAGTATTTTTTGCTAGTACACCCAAAATCATTCCTGACTTTTTGGTCAGCATGCAAAGCAATAATCGCACCTAAATATTTAATTAATAAAAACAGCAACTTAAAAAAATTTACCGAATCATATTTTTATAGGTGTAAAAAAAACAGACACCCATAAAATAGGCATAGGTTAGATCTTCTCGGGCTCAATTATCGACTATTCATAAAATCTCTAGTTATCAAGGACTAGTGAACAACTTGCATTTACAAACAAGATTAAATAAACTCAATTAGATATCAATGTGATATCATTTAGGAGTGTTTATGATTGTAGAAAAAAAAGGGTTTTCTATTAATGGTTATTTAGCATTCTTTGCTATTTTACCTTTATTACAACTTACCTTTGGCTATATGGCTTTCCATCAAATATTGCTTCCCTTTAGTCTAATTTGCACAGTGCTTGTGCTAATTTGTTGGATGGGCTTTTTTATGGTGCAACCTAATCAAGCTAAGGTTATGACCTTGTTTGGCAGTTATGTAGGCACAGAAAAACGCAATGGCTTACGCTGGACCATACCCTTTTTTATGCGCAAGACTGTTTCGCTACGTATTCGAAATTTTGAATCAGCAAAAATTAAAGTAAACGATAACCTAGGCAACCCTATCGAAATTGCCACCATAGTAGTGTGGTCGGTCACCGATTCAGCAGAGGCTATGTTTGAAGTAGATGATTACGAAAGCTATGTCACTATTCAAAGTGAATCCGCATTACGTAACTTGGCTAGTAGTTACTCTTATGATCCTCAAAATGAGGACAGTTCTGACATAGCACTACGAAGCCACCCTAAGCAAATATCTGAAAAGCTAAAAGAAGAAATTCAAGAACGTTTAGGTAAAGCTGGCTTAACAGTACATGAGTCAAAAATAAGTCACCTTGCCTATGCCCAGGAAATCGCCAGCGCCATGTTACAACGTCAACAAGCCACAGCAATTATTGCAGCTCGCAGTAAAATAGTTGAAGGCGCTGTCGGAATGGTAGAAATGGCACTCGATAGGCTACAAGCTAAAGGTGTAGTAGAGCTAGATGAAGAGCGGAAAGCTATGATGGTGAGTAATCTTTTAGTGGTTTTATGCGGTGATAAAAACGCTCAACCTATAGTCAACAGCGGCAGCTTGTATTAAGGAGAATAACTATGCAATGGGAATACAAAGTAGTGAACATAAAAGCAAAAGCTAAAGGTTTTATTACCCAAGTGCCCGATACACATGAGCTAGAGGTAGTACTAAATGATCTAGGCAGGCAAAACTGGGAGTTAGTCAGTTGCAATTTGGGCTCAGCCACTAGTATGGCTAGTAGTCATTCTCAAGCGGTCTTAAAAAGGCCAAGGTAGTAAAATTGTCTAAAAAAGCCTTTCCATTACGAATAAACCCAGATGTTCTAGCAGCTATGCAGCGCTGGGCAGATGACGAATTGCGCAGTGTTAATGCGCAAATTGAATATGTACTAAGAGAGTCATTGGTTAAACAAGGTAGAGTAAAACTCATTCAAAAAGTTGTCACTGAAGTCGTCGAACCAACGAATAAAGGAAACTCAAACAAGGATTAGAAACGGTAAGCCGATTAGCGGCTTACCCTAATTTTTCTTAATAAAACGAGTAGAAATAAACTTAAAGTCCACCACCCCAAACTCCCTCCATGTTCAGTCACAATAATGACATTTGGCTCCTCATACAGATATTCATAATCTTGGCTTTCTAGAGGAAGCAAATACAAGTCTGCATCATTGTAACCATCAATAACCGCCACTAACTCATCGGTGTATTCATCGTATAACTCGATTAAAACCTCATAGTCGTCTGGGGTAAAGCCCGTTAGTAGCTCGCTTTCCACGACAAAGCTGTCATTACTGCTGTCTCCATATATAGTGAAAGTATTAGTGACGTGATACTCCCTAAATATTTCGTCTTTGCCTAAATATAATCTGGCATAAACTTGCGCTTCATTAAACTCAGTATCAGCATCTAAGCCAACTGAAAAATGATTAAAATATCCATCCCTGTCTTCATCTCCATAAAATTCAACCCATGCATCATAAATCCAAAAAACAGCTTGGGTACTTTTAGGGACAGGACGGGTTTCTAGGGTTTTAGCTGCTGCTATTTGTCTTGCTTGAGCGGAAATAGATAATGAACCTTTAGAAGGGGTGATACTGTCAGTATTTACATCAGTCCCCTTATAGATCACACCACTGGTATTGTTAAACTGCACCTCTGATGAAGCAGCGCTCCAATTTTCACTGGCAAATGTAAATGAACTGAACGATAAACTTGCGAATACAATTAATAATAAACGTTTCATGTGGTGCTCCTTTCAAACCTAGGCTTAGTTTGCAGAAAACCACATGAACAAAAACTGAAGCGAGCCTTAACTAAAGCATTACGATCAAGAGCCTAAATCAGCATTAGCTTGCTCATAGGTATCAATAAACGTTAAAGCAAGCGCCTTCCATATCGTAGAAAAAGTATGAAACTCCTGAGTTTTAGCATTTATATTTATGGCTATGGAAAATTTATATTCAGGTATTACAATCAAAAGACTTTGCGCCCCTCTTGAAACGCCTCCATGATGCATGAATTTTATAGACCTCCCCTTTCGGTTTAATTCACTAACTCTCCATCCAATAGCGTAATTTTGTGGATTAACTTCACCATTAGAAAGTAATTGGGGCGTCCAGAGTAGTCGCTTTGTTGGCCGGCTAATAAACTGGTCATCAAAATAACTATTCCCTAACTTAACAAGAGCGGTTGAGGTAGCAACAAACCCTCCTCCCGCTAGCCTGTGACTGAGATCAACATCTCTCCACTCTCTAACTCTTGGACTTTTACCACCATCATTCCAGTAAAATTTAGCTAAGGTCCCATTATCTAAAAACTGCCCCTCAGCACCAATATCAAGCAAATTTAAAGGGGTAAATACCTGTTGCTGCATCAACTCTAAAAAAGGTAATTGAGCCGCTTCCTGCATAACCGCACTCAATAAGACGGTACCATAGCTCGAATAACTAAATTGGCTACCTGGGTCAAACATTAACTTTGTGCCATCGAACAACCCGAGCGCATCGTTTACATCATTATAATAGGTGTTCAAGGTTATGCTTTTATACAGTCCTCGTTTATCTTCGAATTGCTTGTAATGTGTTAAGCCCGATGAATGTGAAGCTAAATGCTTAACTTTGATATTACGCCATGAAGCATTAGGCAAACTTCTATGGTACTGAGATATTGGTTTTTCTAAATCAATTTTTTTAGTATCGATTAACCTTGCCAAGCCAGTAGCAGTGATGGCTTTTGAGGTGCTTCCAACTCTGAATAGCGTTTTTGAGGTAACGGGTTCATCTTTGCTAAGGTCTGCCCAACCAGCAGTACCCACCCAAACTATCTTGCCGCCAATACTAACGGCTGCAGAGATACCTGGTGCATTTATTTTTTCTCGATGCTTATCAAGTAAGTCTAACGATGATTTTGCTACGCCATCGTATATAGGCGAATTGACAATTTGACTTTTAGGAGCTTGGTTGGGGATCTCAGTCCATCCCCAAGGAGTGAAGGGTACATCCCCCTTGTGTGCATAAAACTGATACACAGGCCAAGTCAGCCAAGTAATAAGTAAAATAACCCCAAACGTAATACCAAAGCGTTTCTTTAACATAGTAAGCATCCTTAATTTATATAGGTGCTAAGCCTATGAAATACATAACTTAAGTACTCACCGATTTTGAAAAACTATGTTCGATTTTGAAATTGTTTACGATATTCGCTAGGTGTGAGCCCTGTTTCTTGTTTGAAAACCCGATTAAATGGACCAATAGAACCATATCCCAACTCTAAGGCAATAGTTAAAATAGGGACCCTTGTTAAAGCTTGGTCTTGTAATTTATTTTTTGCAGCTAAGAGTCTGTAACTATTCAAAAAGCCAGAAAAATTTTGAAACCCCATATACTTATTAATCATTAACCTTAGTCTATGCTCTGGCATATTAAGTTCTTTTGCTAATACGCCAATAGTTAAATTTGACTGAGTATAAAACTCTTGCTCCATCAATAATTTCAAATTTTTAATATCACTTCGAAAAATTATCGGGACGAGCGTGTTTTCAGACTCATAGAGAGCAGTTTCTTTAAGTGGATCAGCTTGTAGTAAATGATTATTTTTGGTCTTTTCTAAAAAATAGATAAACAACAAAATCAATAGAAAAATGGTTCCAGAATTAATAACGCCAAACAAAGTACTACCACGGAATGTAATATCAAAAATCTCTAATGTTGCTAAAAAGGAGCTATAAGCCCCCAGAAATACAGCTATAGCCACCCTGATCTTACGGCGATTGAGTATTAGATCATCATTGAAATCATAAATCGCCATAAAGGCAATATGAGCAAATATCAATATGCCCAAAATATGATTTACTCGATGAAATGAACCTCGGCCTTGCAAAACAGTGAAAAAATATATGAACCAAATAAAGCCAGCTAAGGCGGCTAATTTCATCAACCAGGAAATATTTTTACTACTTATGTCAGGTTTAAATAAAACAAACACATACGCCCATAAAAAATAGGGCAGGAGTTCAGTGAGTAATAAAAATATTCCTCTGGTAATTCCATAAGCTGAATTATCAATAGGAGCGGTTAGCAGTAAGTAGCCAGACAAACAAAGCAATAATGAACGTATAATCCATAATTGCAATGGAGCACGCTTTTCTAGCCAAACTATACTAATAAAAAGTAAGATTCCTACTGATGCAAACCTAAAGAATAAATCAATTATTTGAATTTCAGTAAAATACAACACGCCTTACCTAAACCCGCGCTTTTCCTTAATTAGCTCATATGCAGCTTGAATGTCTTGAGCTTTATTTTTTGCCATTTCCAAAGCTTGTTTAGGCAAGCCTTTTGAAACTAGCTTATCCGGGTGGTGTTCACTCATTAATTTACGATAAGCCTTTTTAATACTCTTATCGTCGTCTGAGCTAGTCACACCTAAGATTTTATAGGCATCAGCTAAGGATTGTTGCGAGGAATATGATGCTGAATGACCTCCAGAACGTTGCTGCCCTCCCCCTTGTCTAAACCGAATTTCAGCTTCGAATGCAGAAAGCAAATATAATAAATCACGTTTAGGGAAGCCAAGGTACTCAGCAACAGTCTCTAAAATAACCTGTTCTGCTTTATCAAGTTTTCCATCAACATAAGCAGACTGAATTAAAATTTCTAAATAGACTTGCATAATGTCTCTACGACCATGGCAAGACTCTTTAAACTCTTTTACTGTTTGCTTTAATGGGAAATTAGCGGCCTTTCCATCTCTGAAAGCTTGTTGCGCCTCACTGCGCATTTCTCCTTCTAATTTCATTTGATCCATCAAGGTGCTTGCCATGCGAATTTCTGAATCGCTAACCTTGCCATCAGCTTTTGCTATGTGTCCCATGACAGAGAAAAGGCAATGAAAAAATATCGCTTGAGACTTTAATGCTTCTTCACTACTAAAAAAGCGGCTGAAACCGCCATTTTGATTAAAATCTTGGCTATAGCCTTTATCAAAAAGGTGACCGACCATAAAACCTAATATGGCACCAGGAATACCACCAAACATAGAACCAAATATGGTTCCTAAAAATTTACCAATCATTTATTCGCTATACCTATGTGTTTAACTGAGCCAAACGCTCTGGCGTCCCAACGTCAGTCCAATTGCCCAAAAAGTATTGAGCACTAACTTGATTATTTTTAATTCCATCTTTTAACATGGGGGCTAAAGGCTGAATTTCAGGTCTAAGCGTATCAAAAAAAGATTTGTGATAAATGGCAATGCCACTAAATGTCAGTTTTTTACCTTGGCTGACATTAAGCCTATTTTTATCTAAGTAAAAATCCCCATCAGGATTATGGCCTGGGTTATCTACCATCACCAAATGCGCGGTAGCGTTTAATGGGGGCTCTTGCAAATTGGCAAAATCAAAATCAGTGAACACATCGCCATTTACCACAGTAAAATAACAGTCTTGAGCTGTTTGGCACAAAAGTGGAAGCGCTTTCACTATACCGCCGGCTGTTTCCAGTGCTTTAGCTTCTGGAGAATAGATAACCTCTAGGCCATACCTGCTGCCATTACCAATTTTCGCTTCAATTAATTGCCCTAACCATGCATGATTAATAACTACCCTTTCATAACCTGCTAACTTCAAGGCTTCTAGGTGATATTCAATAAGGGCTTTTTGATGAATAGATAATAGAGGTTTAGGTAAGGTGTCGGTTAGTGGCCGCATTCTTTCCCCCCTACCCGCAGCTAAAATCATCGCTGTCTTATGCATCGATACAACCTTGTTGCTTCGCCAAGACAGCAGGCAAAATATTATCACAAATAACAGTGGCAAACTTTTTGTATTCTGGGTAATCGTTAGCCGCTTCAATTAAGTATTCTAAGGTTCGGGGGATATCAGCTAGATACCCTGATTTACCGTCGCGAATATATAACCTTGCAAAAATACCCGCGACTTTAATATGACGTTGCATCCCCGTTACATCAAACCAATATTTAAAATCAGCCCACGCATATTTAGCGTAATATTCTTGATGCAAATCTTTTAACCAAGCTTCAACCCATTGACTAGGCCACCTTTGATAGCAGTCTCTCAATAGGGATACAGCATCATAGGTCACTGGGCCTACCACAGCATCTTGAAAGTCTATTACGCCAATTTCGTCATCTAATATCATAAGGTTTCTAGAATGGTAATCTCTATGTACACCAACCTTAGGTTGAGCTAGAAACTTTTCAGAAATACTCTTAAGGGCATTATCTAAGACCCCTAACTCTGTATTAGACAAGTCTAGCTCTAAATATTGTTCGACTAACCAATCCTTCATCATGGCTAACTCCCTATCCACCAGGGCTCTGTCGTATTCAGGAAGAGGACCATTTTCTGTGGAGGTACATTTTTGTAACAAAGGGATAACCCCTAAGGCTTGCTTGTACAGTTGTTGGCAGTTTTGCTGATTCAACTGCCCTGAAAACAATGTATTTCCAAAATCTTGCTGACAGTAAAATCCTAAGTCAAGATCATAGGCATACACCTTGGGGACATTAATGCCTGCTGCGCTGTAGCTAGAAGCTACATTCAAAAACGCAGCTATATTCTCGTATTGTGGAGGCGCATCTACTGCAATAATCCACTTGTCACCCGATAAAAAACGGAAATATCGACGAAAGCTAGCATCTGCCGACACCATAACAAGGGATTGGCAGCTAAATTCAGTATTAAGGTTAATCCAACTTAACAGTTGTTGTTCACGTGTGCTCTGTGTATTCAAAGAATGTCTCTGGTTGAGAATGATATTTAAGTATTTTTATGAGAGAATGGCGAAATATCTCTTTTTTTGCAAGTCTACTGGTAAATCCGTTCGAAACCCTTAAAATTAACACTCTATTTCATTATGCACTTTTCAATTTAGGCTATTTTTTACTTGCTAACTTCTCTTCACATGCCCCGTAAACTTCTTTGTCTGATAACAATGTGCACCTGCTTTGCAAATGCTCAAGAAGTTTGTTTTGTCCCTTTAGCAGGCCCAAACTTGAATAACTCTTTGATTGATGGACAAATTCAAGTGTCGTCATTGCAAAGTGAAATCAAACAAAACACCTATGCAGAATTTAATGGAAATGTTGAAATCAATAGTTCTGAGGTCAAGATAAAAGCAGAAACAGCTAAGCTTGACAGGGTTAGCGAGACTTTAGTTGCAAATGGTGATGTAAATTTTCAAGACAAAAACATCACAGTTTCTAGCGATAAAGTATCTTTAAATAGAGTTTCAAACGAATTATTAATAGAAGAATCCACATATCAACTTAATCGAGTGCCAGGTCACGGACAAGCAGAAGAAATAGCAATTAACGAAGTAACGGGTATTAATTTAATTGAAGCCAGTTACAGTAGTTGCCCTGTAGACGATGAAGTATGGAGAATTCAAGCCAGCCAAATTGAAATCACTCCCAACCAAGCTAGGGGGGTTGTACGAAACGCTCGTTTCTATATCAAAGACATCCCTGTTATGTATTTACCGTACTTTTCATTTCCAGTAAATGATGAACGTCAATCAGGTGTCTTGTATCCAAGTATCACAAACAGTAGTACAGCTGGCATTAGTGTTGAGCAACCAATTTATTGGAACATAGCACCAAACTACGACCTAACATTTAGTCCAAGATTGATGACAGACAGAGGTGTGCAACTCAAAACTGAATTTCGCTACCTTACAGAACAACATAAAGGCCAACTTAACTTTGAATATCTTCCTAATGATTTGGCAGAAGATGATAATGCAGAGCGTTATTTTTACCGATATATTCACAACGGCTCAATCAATGAAAACTGGCGTATTAACGCTGAAATCAATGGTTTAAGTGACGACAATTATATAAACGAATTAGGGTCTGATTATTATAGCCAATCAGATACTCACTTATATAAAACGCTCGGAGTGAATTACTTCTCAGAAAATTTAGACATAAGTGCACAATTCAGGGATTTTGAAGTCCTTGGAGATCACCCGGATAGCTATCGAGCCCTACCAGAAATCAGGCTGAATTACTTAAGTAACTTAGGGGCTGGACTCGAATTTAAGTTAAATTCGGAGCTTGCCTACTTTGAAAGTGGTGATGAAGATACTCCAACGGCTACCCGTTTTCACATAGCCCCAACCATTAGCTACCCATTTCAAAACCAATGGAGTGAGCTTTTAGCTGAAGTCTCTGTGCTTCACACTCACTATGTTCAAGAGAATATTGCAGACTCTAGCCTAGACGAAGAGGTTACCAGAACATTAGGGCAAGCTAAGTTATACGGTAGTCTAGCCTTTGAAAGAAACATCACATGGTTTGGAAAGAATTTAACACAAACGTTAGAGCCCAAAGCCCAATACTTGTACACCAGTTATGAAGACCAAACCAACATTGGGTTATATGATACCACTAGACTATACAATGATTTTGCTGGGTTATTTAGAGGCCAGGAATTTACTGGCCTAGATAGAATTAGTGATAACAATCAAATTACCTTGGGTGCCACTACTCGTATTATTGATAGCAATAACCAAGAAAAATTCAAGCTCAGTGTAGGGCAAATATTCTACCTTAAAGACAACCAGGTTCTAGACGCAACAAAAGAAGATAGTAAATCAGCTTTAGCAGCTGAACTAGATTGGCAAATAGGTAGTAAATGGTATGCTCATACTTTAGCTCAAGTTTCTAGTATCACAGACAAAGTTGAACGCAGTAGTGTTTCCCTTGAGTACCAATTATCGGACAATAAATTAGTCCAGATTAACCATAGATTTGTTAGAGACCTGTCATCAGAGAAAATTGATCAAGTAGGTATTACAGCCACATGGCCTATTTCTAAAAATTGGCAATGGATTGGTCGGTGGTATTATGACCGCTCATTAAGCAGAACAGTAGAAACGTACAACGGTGTGCAGTATAGCTCATGTTGTTGGAGTGTAAGCTTTGTGGCTGAAAGGTATTTAAGCAACAATTTTGAAACAACAGGAGTGCAAAGTACCAATGATTTCGAATCCGGATTTCATGTATACTTCACCAATCGGAATTTATTACGTGAAGGGCTATTTGGATATAGACGCCCTTATCTGTTGAACTAATTAACGTTTGAAATAACTAACCTTTTCAAACAACCCAATTTCTATTTGATGTTTATTGAAAAACGTCATTAAACTTAAAAGTAAAAAAATCATGAAAGTATTAGTAGTTGCTCTTTTATTCAGTTCCTTTTTAACCCTAAAGTCATACGGGGCCCCAGAATCCCTTGATAAAGTCGCAGTCATTGTAGATCAAAGCGTAGTATTAGAAAGCGAAGTGCAAGAGCTTGTAACCGTAGTTAAACGCAATGCTGCCCTGAACAACCAAACATTACCTTCAGACAGAGCATTACGCACCCAAGCCATTGAAAAATTAATTGTTGATAACCTGCAAATGCAACTAGCAGAGCGTATGGGAATTCAAATTAGTGATCCGCAGTTAGAACAAACCATTGCGAATATCGCCCAAGGTGAAAACCTTAGCTTACAGCAGTTTCGTAATAAAATAGCCCAAGAGGGAATAGCCTACGACACATACAGAGAAGAAGTTCGTAAAGAAATTATTTTAGGTGAAGTCCGCAGAGCAAACGTCAGACGCCGTGTTTATATTACAGACCAAGAAGTTGAGAACCTTGTTAAACTCATAGATGAGCAAGGCAATCAACAAGCAGAATACCAACTTGGTCATATCTTAATTGAATTTCCACCAGAGCCAACAGATGCGGATATAGAAGCTGCGAAAAACCGTGCCTCTAAAGTATTAGAGTTACTCAACAATGGCTCTGACTTTGCAAAAATTGCAACGGCTTCATCAGGTGGCGCTCGAGCTCTAGAAGGTGGAGACCTAGGCTGGATGAATATCAACTCAATGCCGACACTTTTTGCCGAAGCCGTTCAAAATAAAAGCAAAAACACTTTAGTAGGCCCTATTCGTAGTGGTGCTGGTTTTCATATTTTGAAGGTAAAAGATCTCCGAGGCATTGAAAAAGTAGAGATATCGGAAGTAAACGCTAGGCACATACTCATTACCCCTTCGGTTATTTTAAGTGATGATAAAGCCGAAAAAATGTTACAAGATTTTCGTGCTCAGATTTTGGCTGGCGAAGCCGATTTTGGCGAGTTAGCCAAAGAGCATTCAGCTGACCCAGGCTCTGCTTTAAAAGGTGGTGAATTAGGTTGGTCAGATCCAAGCGTTTATGTACCTGAGTTCCAAGCAACGTTAGGCAAGCTAGAAGTAGATGAAATCAGCCAACCTGTGCGCTCTCAATTTGGTTGGCACCTCATGCAATTACTTGGTAAACGAGTAGGCGACATAACAGAACAACGTAAAGAAGAAAAAGCGTATCAATTGTTATTTCAGCGTAAGTTTGCTGAAGAATCTGATACTTGGTTAAGAGAAATACGCGCAGGCGCCTACGTTGAACTTATAAGTGATTCTGCGAGTTAATATGAAACCATTAAAGCTTGCAATTACCCCGGGAGAGCCAGCCGGAATAGGCCCCGACTTACTGATTCAAATTGCTCAAAAAACGTGGCAAGCGCAACTAGTAGTCTTTGCTGATGGCGATATGCTAACCCAAAGAGCTAAGCAGTTAGGCCTATCCATCACTTTTGTAGAGTATGACGAAAGCTGCACCAGCCTTCTTCCTGCAGGCCAAGTATATTTGGTCGATATAGCCAGTAAGACACCAACCCAAAGTGGTGTTTTAAATAGTGATAATGGTCCTTACGTTGTTGAAACACTTCGTCAAGCCTGTAAGAAAAATCTAGACGGTGAATTTGACGCAGTGGTAACCGGTCCTGTTCACAAAGGTATTATTAATGAAGGCGGGATTTCATTCAGTGGCCATACTGAATTTTTTGCCCATGAGTCTAATACTAATGATGTTGTCATGATGCTGGCCACAGAAGGGTTAAGAGTCGTATTAGCGACGACACATATTCCATTAGCTTATGTGTCAAAAGCCATCACCTTTGAACGCTTACATAAAGTACTGCACATTGTTAATACCGATTTAATGCTTAAATTTGGAATTAAGCAGCCCCATATTTTCGTATGTGGTCTGAACCCACATGCGGGAGAAGATGGGCATATAGGCAAAGAAGAAATATTGGTTATCAACCCAGCTTTAGATGCTTTAAGAGAGGAAGGGCTTAAAATTACAGGTCCCTTACCTGCTGATACTATTTTTAACCCTAAATATCTTGAGCAAGCCGATGCGGTACTAGCCATGTACCATGACCAAGGCTTACCGGTTTTAAAATATAAAGGTTTTGGCGCTTCTATTAACATTACTTTAGGCTTACCTTTTATTCGAACATCGGTAGACCATGGTACTGCGTTAGATTTAGCAGGCACAGGACAAGCAGACTCAGGTAGCTTTGAGTTAGCTATCGAGAAAGCCATTGAAATAGCAGCGAAAAAACAATGAGTAAACAGCATTTAGGACACACAGCTAGAAAACGTTTTGGTCAAAATTTCTTGCATGATAATTACGTAATTGACCAAATTGTATCTGCCATTAACCCTCAAAAAGGGCAGCATATGGTAGAGATAGGCCCTGGCCTTGGGGCCCTCACCGAGCCTGTTTGCGAATTACTAGACCAATTAACTGTAGTGGAGCTAGATAGAGACTTAGCTGCGCGATTACGAACCCATCCGTTTATCGCCAGTAAACTAAATATTGTCGAAACCGACGCCTTAAAGTATGACTTCAGTGAATTAATATCCGAAGACACGCCACTAAGAATATTTGGAAATCTTCCTTACAATATTTCGACCCCTTTAATGTTCCATCTATTTTCTTTTGCCAATAAAGTGCAAGACATGCACTTTATGCTTCAGAAAGAAGTAGTTAACCGATTAGCGGCCTCACCCGGTAATAAAAACTATGGTAGGTTATCGGTAATGGCACAATACCACTGCCAAGTAATACCTGTTATTCAGGTGCCCCCGGGAGCCTTCAATCCACCACCTAAAGTTGACTCAGCAGTGGTTAGACTAATTCCACATCAACAAAAGCCTGTTTCACTCATAGATGAAGATACTCTACACACAGTATGCGCACAGGCATTTAATCAAAGGCGAAAAACAATACGTAACAGTCTTAAAAATAGCTTAACGGAACAACAAATCGTAGACTTAGATATCAATCCAGAGCTAAGGGCTGAGAACTTATCACTACAAGATTTTGCAAAAATAGCCAATGCCGTTGCAAGCTTTACGCTAGAATCTAAATCCTAACGAATTACTACAATTTTAAACACTGAGTCCTGTGATGAATCAAGAAACGCCTATTGTTATTGATGTGCAGACACAATATCTGCCAGATAGACTTCCAGAGAAAGACAAGTTTCCTTTTAGCTATACCATTACCATTACCAACCAAAGCGATGTAAGCGTTCAATTAATGAGCAGATATTGGTTAATTACTGATGGTAATGGTAAAAATACTGAAGTAAAAGGCCCTGGAGTAATAGGAGAGCAACCTCATATAAAACAAGGGGAATCATTCCAATACAGTAGCGGTGCTATATTAGATACACCCATTGGCACCATGCAAGGCTTTTACGAAATGATAACCTCTGAGGGTCATGTATTCAAAGCACCCATTGATGTATTCAGACTTGCCGTTCCTAACATTTTGAATTAAACCATGGCGACTTACATTGTAGGTGATATTCAAGGGTGTTTAAGTGGGTTGCTAAGACTCTTATCTGCAGTGGGTTTTAAAGCCGAGCAAGATAAGTTAATCGCTGTAGGGGATCTAATTGGACGAGGCCCACAAGCCCTTGAAACAATAGAATACTTATACTCATTGGGAAGTAGCTTTGACACGGTTCTTGGAAACCATGACCTACACTTGTTAGCTATACATGCAGGTATAAGGAAAGCCAAGCCCAATGATAAACTAGACACCTTACTTGCTGATAAAAATATTGGCATTTATATTGATTGGCTGCGACGTAAACCCTTAGCACTCAAGCCTAATGAAGGTTCATTGATTACCCATGCAGGTCTCTACCCAGACTGGTCAATAAAACAAGCCTTAGCTTATAGCAATGAGGTGAGTGAGTATTTGGCTGGAGACCAGTGGCAGTTATTTTTAGCTAACATGTATGGCAATCAACCAAATGTATGGCATGAAAGCTTATCTGGATTTGAACGACTGCGATTTATTGTCAATGCTTTAACAAGAATGCGCTTCATTAAACACTCTCACACATTGGACTTTGATTGTAAGTCTGCACCAGAGCATACAGACTCAGATTTGACCCCTTGGTTTGCTTGTGAAAACCATCAACTCAAAAGTACACAACAAATTATCTTTGGCCATTGGGCCGCACTAAATGGAGTCACGGAAAATTCTCAAATAATTGGCCTAGATACCGGGTACATTTGGGGTAACAATATGACCCTACTGGATTTATCAAAGAGTATAAAACACTCAGTTAAGTATAAAGATATCCCAGAATCGACCGATACCTAATAATAATTATACCCTTTATAACTGTAAATTTACGCTCAGTCGGTTATAGTTTTAAGAATGTTGTCAATTAGACTAATGGATTAAAGCTGACAATAAAAATATTGGGTACTTCTAACAAAGCTTAAGGTCATTACATGAAAATTAAAGTTGCAACTCGAGTAATTGGTGGTTTCGCAGTCATCACCATTCTTATGTTTTTATTAGGAGTAGTTGCTTATACAAGTTTAAGTAAAATTGATAGCGCTACAGAAAAAGTAAACACCCTTGCATTACCTACGGTAAACGGCAGCAACCTCCTGAAAATCTCATTTTTAAACATGAGTAAGCTCACCACTGAAGCCCTTTACGAAACAGAATCAAATATTTTACAAGACAAACAAACTGCATTTGAAGCCAGTCAGAAAAAATTTGAAGATGAAATACGCACACTAACAGGCGTAGTCAATAAAGAACCAGCTCTTCGCAAATCGCTAGTAGCAACTGAAACAATCTTTCGTGAATATATTGAAAACGTAAATACAATTTTTACCAACAAAAAGAGCCAATTAAAGTATGCCGATACTCTGATTGATATAATTGGCGATGTAGAAGACAACGCTGATGATACCTCAACCTTAATCGTAGATTTTGCTGATTTAGATGAAGTGTCTGATAACCAGCGTTTACAGCGCACGTCAGACTTAGCTAATGGCCTAGAATCAAACCTAATGACCTTACTTACAGCAAGTGCTGAGTATATTAAAACTGAAACTTTACTCCGAGCCGACATCAATGGTAGCGAAGTTAAATTTGCTGTAGAACAAATTCAAAGTAAAGTCACAGAAATGCAAAATCAAGCGGGCAACTTAGATGACTCTGGAACCTTAAGTGAAATATATTCACTCGTTGATGACGTTATAGACTCTATCAGCTCTTCTCAAGGCCTTTTACAATCGCAAGTTAAACTCTTAGAAAGTAAAAAGCAGGCGAGTGTTGCATACGCAGCATCAGAGCAAAATATCATTCAAGCCTCACAGCAACTTGACGGATTGAAAACATTGGCTGACGCTGAGGCTAAAAGTGCAAAAGGTGAAGTGAATGCATCTGTATCCCAGGGAAAAATGATTACTATTGTAATTGGATTGTTATCCTTAGCAATTGCAACAGCTATAGCCTACAGAACTATCCAGGCTATTATCAAGCCACTTCACAAAGTGAACGAAATATTAAATGTGGTTTCTACGGGCGATTTAACTCGCAAGCTTGATGACTCTTCAAATGATGAATTTGGTGAATTAGCCACAAATTGCAACAATCTAATCGACAACTTAAAGTCTCTAATTTCAAGTATTAGCTCTAGAGCAACGCAATTGGCAGCCGCAGCAGAAGAAACATCAGCAGTCACTAGCCAAACAACACACTCGATTCAAGATCAAAAATCACAAGTATCTCAAGTTGCTACTGCAACAGCAGAAATGCACAGCACATCGCAATTAGTTACACAAAACGCAGAAGATACCCTTAACCAAATCAAAAATGCCGACAACGAAGCAGAAAAAGTAAAAGCAATATCTGAAGAAAATAAAAACACTATTTTGGTTCTTGCAAAAGATGTTGAAGAAGCAGCTCAAGTTATCAATAAATTAAATCAAGATAGCGCCAGTATTGGTGGGATTTTAGAGGTTATTAGAGGGGTCGCCGACCAAACAAATTTACTGGCACTAAATGCAGCTATAGAAGCAGCCCGCGCTGGTGAACATGGACGCGGGTTCGCAGTTGTTGCCGATGAAGTTAGAACATTGGCTAGCCGTACCCAACAATCAACCCAAGAAATTAACTCTATGATTGAGGTTTTACAGGCGGGGGCTGAAAAGGCCGTATCTGTAATGAACCAAGGAAAAGACCAAACAACTTTATGTGTGCAACAAGCAGAGAACGCAACTGTGGCCCTAGAATCTATTACTAGTGCTGTACACAAAGCTTATGATGTCAGTAGTCAAATTGAGCAATCTGCCCGTGAGCAAAATATTGTGTCACAAGAAATAAGTGAAAAGCTCGAAAACATAGTTACAATTGCAGAAGAAACCACTACGGGTGCACATCAAACTGCTGAGTCTAGCCATGAAGTCGCAAAATTAGCAGAAGAATTACAAAACTCGGTACAGGCCTTTAAAGTTTAATATTGCCATAACACTTTCCTCAAAGGTCTAGCTGTAAAAGCAGATCATTGAGGAAAGTTAGTGTTTTTCTCTATCCATATCTGCTTAAAAATACTGACAGTTATGACCGCGCGACCACTTGTTCACATTACTTTGAACCACTTTTTAAAATAAGCAACATAAGTACCCCATATGGAATCACCATCTCTAAAAGCCTGTACAATATCCCCTATTTATTCTCCCCTAGGAATAGCATTAGGCGTTAACCAATCCTCACCAGAATATTATGAGCTACTCAATAAACTAGCAGATCACAACGACTTCAGTAGTGGCATACACAAAGCACATCAGCAGCAAGATTATAATAATATAACTGCAGATGCCCGAGATAACAGGCTCATGCTTTGGCAAGATCCAACTAAGCCAGAATTGAAAATTCATGTATTTGCAAACAATATTGCCGTTGTTGAATATGAATTAAAGTTAGATCAAAACCTAAGTGCACTGCAGTTAGCAAATGAATGCCAAGTAAAAACAACCCAAGCTATTGCAGACATCTACCCTAGTTTTATCGCTTCATTTACCGAGTCAGTGGCCAAACTAAACTCTAACCGGGTAACACTGACCAAACAGCATGTGGATAAGCCTAAAATATACTGGACCACTCAAACATTATTATTTGCTAGGCATGAAGTGCAGCACAAGGCGCACCAAGCACTCATTAAAAATTGGTTAAAGTATACGGACTGCCCAGACGATGCAGATAAAATAATTAGTGGTACTCAGAGTTATTCCTTAACTTGGCTTAACTATGTCGTAATTGATGAACCACTAGCGCCAGATGACGAACACCAACCTACAGGTTACGCCCCCTATTTAGAGACTATGATATTGGCCCAGTATTTTTATACTGCTCAAGAAAACTGTAACACCATTCTAAAGCAGGCGATTGATGGCGCTTATAACAGTAAGAAGCTTAATGAAGTCAGTAAAAACCTTGCCAAAAGCCGAGTGCTAGCGCGCCTGCACCAGGTCGACTACAACGAACATTTAAAATATCTAAAGCGTTTTAAACGCAAACTTTTAGCAAAAATTCTTTCTGGCTGGGACTTTGAGAACTTAATTGAAAATGGTCAGAGGATGATAGAAATATGTTCCAGTAGACTCCAAGAGGAAGATAATAAAAGACGAGAGCGCAGTACAGTGATGACAGACCTTCTGCTAGTCACCCTGAGTTTCTTCACAGTCTTTGAATTATCACTTTACCTAACTGAATTTAGTAGAGAAATGATGTCTAGGCCTGCTTTAGATTACAACGATGAAACACCTTCGTTTTTTCTAAAGTTCATAGCAGAAGTAGATGCGGATTTTATGTTCGGATTTGGTTTTTTATTGACCTTCCTACTGATAGTTTTATACAAGTTTATAAAGGCCAAGTGATATGCAACTAAAAACTATAATAGCAGTACTGATGCTCACTATTAGTTGTTCCACTGCCAGTCTAGCAAGTGATATGACTTCAGTGTCAATTAGTACTAAAGATTGGCAACCTTATATCAATGCACAAGACCAAGAGTTAGGAAGCGCAGCAGAACTGCTACGTCAATTATTCAGCCAGGATGACACTAATGTACAATGGCAGTATCAAAACTTTGATTTGGCTTATAAACAAGTCCAAGACAAACAAAAGTTAGCCGCTTATCCCTATTTTTACACCTCGACTCGTAGTAAAGAGGTTTTGTTTTCAAATCCAATTTTTACTGTTACTAGCCATATTTATTACAACCGTCAATACAATCAAGATATTGATATACAAAATTTAAATAACTACAGAGTCGGAAAGGTAGCTGGATATAGTTACGGTACAGAAATAGATAAACTTGTAAGTGAAGGCAAGCCTTTTGCTACTGAAAAACAAGCTTTAATAGCTCTCTTAAATAACGATATTGATTATCTTCCCATGACAGAAAGTGTCATGAACTTTATGTTAATCAACACCTTTCCAGAGCGAATGTTACTTCTAAAGCCACTAGAAAACGTAACAGGTACTGCAAGCTTACATTTAATTGCCTCTAAAACTGACTCAGGAAAAGTTTTGATAGAGAAATTAAATCAACTTATAGAACAAGCCAAGGGAATACAAAGCTTACAAGCCACACCATTACAATTACCAAACAAACCAGATATCGCAAGACTAATAGCAGCTGAAGGTTACCCGGTGATTTTAGGACAAAGTGAAAAAGAGGCGTCTCCAGAGTATTACACCTTACCGCAAGGTACGCACGTTTTAGTTATTCAATGGAGTAGCAAAATTTTGGCAGCGTCTAAATCCGATAGATTGTATAAAAACATGATGGATCTGAGCAAGGTGGTTGTTTTAAATGGCCCACATGTAGGCAAAGAGTTGTACGTTAGAAATATGTATATCGAGTTACAATGATTTTTATAATTTTAGGATGGTTTGGAACCATCACCTATTTAGTCAACCATGGATACATTTCATTTTCTAAGGATAAAAGTAACCTAATTTACTACGGCGGCAACTTCTTAGCCGCCCTATCTTTAGTGATAAGCTCTATCGTTAGCCAGTCCTATCAAGCGGTAGTCATTAATGGTTTTTGGGCAATAATAAGCATTTTAGTGTTGGCCAATATCAACTTAAAACGCCTGCCTATTAATGTCATGTTTTTTAATATTATTTTAGGTATCTTTGCTATCGGGGTAGCCTATCAAGGGATAATGCTGAATAAGTTAGATACGCAACTTTTAGGGTGGTCATCAGCTTTTGTATTTTCTGCAAGCTACCTATTATTCACAATAGGTAAAATGCCTATAATTAACTATCTAATATTTAATGCTTATGCTGCATTTGTGATCTTGCCACAAGTATGGATAGACCAAAACTGGCCAGTATTTGCATTAGAGATATGTTGGGGAACCATTTCTTTATATGGTGCTTTTCGTAAGATTAATGAAGTACACCTTATCGATTGATAAAGGTTATTGCCATGTGAGTTAGCCATATAAAAAAGCCGACAAGAGTCGGCTTTTGTTTCGCTAATTTTTAAGATTGATTGATATTAGTCAAACAATGCGTCGTGAAGCGCACACACCACATCGCTACTGTCAGCGTCACTTACCAATACGGATAGGTTATGTGGATTAGCACCATAACAAATCATACGTAAGTTATAGTCAGAAACCGCTGCAAATATTTTGCTAGATACTCCGGCTTCACTATGCATATTGTTACCAACAACTGTTACTAAGTCGTAGTTTTCTTCCACTTGTACTTCACAAAATTGCCCTAACTCTTCAATAGTCGCCTGATTAAGACGCTTTAGCACTGAATTAGCTGGGTTATCTAAAGTAAAGGATACACAAATTTCTGATGTTGTTATTAAATCAACACTCAATTTATGCTTTGCAATAATAGTAAACACTTTTTGTAAAAAGCCTTGTGCATACATCATTTTAGGTGTTTTCACTGTCACCATAACCTGCTCTTTACGACGGGTTATTGCGCGATATGCGGGTTCAGTTTCACAATCCTTAACTATCCAAGTACCGCCTTTTTCTGGCTCTCTGCTGGAACCAACAAACACTTTAATATTTTGACGTAACGCGGGCTCCATAGTCGCCGGGTGAAGTACTTTTGCGCCAAAGGTAGCCATTTCTGCCGCTTCTTCAAAACTAAGCTCTGGCAAAGGCCTTGCAGCGTCAGTAATTCGAGGATCAGTGGTGTACACACCTATTACATCAGTCCATATTTCACAGGTGGCCGCATCTAAGGCTTCTGCCAATAATGCAGCTGTAAAATCTGAGCCACCACGACCAAGGGTAGTAGTATTACCCTCACTATCTGAGCCAATAAAGCCTTGGGTAACAAACACTGTGCTAGCTAAAGAAGCTTGCATGATATTTTGAGTAGCAGCTTTTATTTGCTCTAAGTCTGGTGTTGCTTTTCCAAATTGGCTGTCGGTTTTAAGCACGTTACGCACATCAAAGTTCTCAGCTACCACACCAATTTGTTTCAGCACTTGAGTAAATAACAAAGATGACATTCTCTCACCATGAGACAAAAGCGCATCTTTTAAATCTGCTCGATGAATAATCTCTTCATGCAAAGCCAAATCGGTTAAAGACGTTAACAACTGCTCAAGCTTTTCAGTCACACCATCTTTATCATCCAAGTCCGACACTATCGCATATTGAATGGTTTCGATTTCAGCTAACTTTTGCTTAATTTGATCTTTTGACATTGCTGTATTAGCAATATCAACTAACAAATTGGTGACACCCGCGGACGCACTTACTACTACCACACGAGTTTCGGGATTATTTTTAATAATATGGGCGCAATTTTCCATCGCACCAAAATTTGCCACACTAGTGCCGCCAAACTTAGCGACGTTGATATTTTTCAGGTCTAGATTACTCACAATCGGCTTATACTATCTAACAATGTTACATGGCGCAGAAAATAGCAGTTTTACTTATAATTACAAAGTAAAAATAGTCTAAAAGTTCAGCTATTTTGGAATAGTATATTCAGATCACCAGACAACCTTATACCAAGGTTTAAATTTGACGCTTAGATGAGAGGTTTCTCAAGGTGTTTTTATAAATAGGTCTGCACTTTTATTGCTTGAATATCGAGGCTAACTAAAGACAGTTTTGTTTCGTCCAGAGTTTTTTGCTTGGTATAAAGCATCATCTGCTAGTTGCGTGACTTCATGTAAACTCTGACTAGCATCACTCAACACGGCGCCTATACTAACAGTGATAGGAGTGTGATTAACCTGTATTTTACTTATCAAGCTATGTAATCGTGAAGCTAGGACTTTTGCATCTTCAATATTGATATTAGGCAACAATACAATAAACTCTTCTCCTCCAAAGCGGGCAACTAAATCTGTCTCACGACCAAAAGACTGCAGCTGGGCGCCGAACTCTTTTAGCACACGGTCTCCTTCTAAATGTCCAAATGAATCATTTATTTTCTTAAAAAAATCTATATCTACAATGAACAGCACGTAAGAATGACCGTTTCGCTTTGCTTGATTTATCAATTCTGGGGCGCGTAAATTAAATTCCCGTCTATTGGTAAGTCCTGTTAGCTCATCCGTTGACGAAAGGGACTGTAATATTTTGGTCTGTGCCTCTAATTCCTTACGAGTTTCTATTAATTCATCATAAAGTTGGTCTCGCTTACTAGCATTAAAAAAGCTCCAATAAATACGCTTTTCCTTATCCATTCTGGCGCTAACAATAATAGAGATACGCTTGTTATTTCCATCTAACAAAGCCAACTGCATTTCTTCACACCTTCCCTCATGAATTAACAATGGCATTAAATAGCTTTCACAAAAAATTCTCGATGAATGTGTAAATATATTGTCCGAACATGTCCCAACAATTTTGTCGGTTGAGAGTTGAAATTCATCAAAAAAATAACGATTAGCGTAAAGGATTTGACGATTTTCATCGGTAATTAAAAACCCAGCTTGAAACATATCGGGAGAAACGTTTTCAAAAACTTTATCTTTAATCACCAATATAGTCTCTTATATGCTGATTGATAACTTCCGGCTGAGTCATATGTAGACAATGCCCTTCAGCATCAACTATACATAATTTAGCTTCCGGCAGTTCCTTCTGCATATAGTGACCAATCTCCACTGAAGCCAAGGCGTCGCGAGTACTTTGAAAAATAAGCACAGGATGCTTAGCTTCCTTTAATAAATGACGATAATCAGAAAAGAAAGTGGCCTCAGCAAATGATTTTGCAATGATGGGATCCGTTGAACAAAAGCTCCCAGATAATTCGCCTATAAGCTCTTCTGAATGGCTTGCTCCCATAACAAGTGGAGCCAAATAATTTGCCCAACCTAAATAGTTTTTATCCATTAAACTTAATAATTCTTCTAAGTCTACTTTTTCAAAACCACCAAAATAATCAGGCTTGATATTTAAAAAGCATGGAGACGGACAAACCATGACGAGCTGCTTAAAATACTCAGGTTGTGTTACAGAGGCAATTAAACCTATGATACTACTTACAGAGTGACCAACAAACACAACATCAGTTAGGTTCAGAGCTTCACATATGTCTAACACATCTTGCGCATAACCTTCCAATGACTTGTAACGCCCTTGGTTGTAGTAGGATAACTGCGAATTGCCAGAGCCTACATAATCAAAGAGGATCACAGTGTAATCATTTTTTAACGCTGGAAGAATAAAACGCCACATATTTTGATCGCAGCCAAAACCATGTGCCAAAAACAAGGTTGTTTTCCCGTTTCCGTATATATTTACGTTATTTCTAGCGATTATTTCTTGACGGGTGTCCAAGCTTAATGCCCATGTTATTATAAATATTATGGGAGATAATAAGGCAATTCTATCGAAAGAACCACATCAGGAAGTAAATGTTAGTTTACATGCAAATTTCAGGACCTTTACACAATCCCAAACTTCAAATAGTCGTTAATGGATAGGCAAATTGTTAATATTAAAGATTGCTACTAGGCTAGCTCTAATTCTTTAAGCAAAGTATTATTAAAGGCAAAATATCGCAGCTAGATAAAACTCATGTATGTATTTATGAGACAAAGTCTCTAACATCATTCAATATTCAATTACGAAAACAACCGAACATTCTCTGGCTACAACACCATAAATGAAAACTCAACTCTCAAAGAATCCATATTAAAGACATGACAAAATCCACCACACACACTCCCATGATGCAGCAATATTTAAAAATTAAAGCTGAACATCCAGATATATTATTGTTTTATCGCATGGGGGATTTTTATGAGTTGTTTTTTGATGACGCGAAAAAAGCAGCAGAGCTCTTAGATATTTCTTTAACGGCCCGTGGCAAGTCCGGTGGTAATGCCATTCCAATGGCAGGTGTGCCTTATCATGCAGTAGAAAACTACTTAGCTCGCTTAGTTAAAATGGGGCAATCTGTAGCAATTGTTGAACAGGTGGGCGATCCCGCCACTAGCAAGGGCCCTGTTGAGCGAAAAGTACAAAGAATAGTAACCCCAGGAACAGTATCGGACGAGGCCTTACTAGAAGATAAACAAGACAATATCCTTGCTGCCGTTAGCTGCGTAAAAAAGCAAAATCAACTACATTTTGGCTACGCCACTTTAGACGTTTCCACTGGCCGATTCGCTTTAAGCGAGCCTGTTGATGTGGACGCCTTAGTGGCAGAGATTCAACGCACCGAGCCTGCAGAACTATTATATCCAGAAGATTTTGAATTTTTTCATTTAATTGAGCAACGTAAAGGGTTAAGACGCCGGCCACAATGGGAGTTTGACTTTGATACCGCATGTAAACAATTAAACCAACAATTTGGCACCAAAGAACTAGATGGTTTTGGGGTGGCCAATAGTAAAATGGGACTTTGCGCTGCAGGTTGCGTAATGCAATACGTAAAAGATACACAAAGAAGCGCCCTGCCCCATATACGCAGTATATTATTAGAGACTGAATCAGACACAGTTCTCATGGATGCAGCCACTAGACGTAATCTAGAGCTCACCCAAAATTTAAGCGGAGGCAAAGAGCACACCCTTGCCAGCGTTTTAGATAGAACCTCTACACCTATGGGGAGCAGACTATTACAAAGATGGTTACATCGCCCATTAACAGATAGTAAGGTTCTAAAACAGCGCCAAGCAAATATTAAATCTATACTCAATAGCGATTATCCGCAATTACAAAGCTATTTAAAACAAGTGGGCGATATGCAAAGAGTTATCGCACGCTTAGCACTGCGCTCTGCCCGTCCGCGAGATTTCGTTAGACTACGCCAAGCCTTTATCTTACTTCCAGATATTCAAGATTTTGTAACAGAGCAATCTGCAGATTCTGCCAATACAGGTTTAATGCAGCTAGCCAACGATATAAGTCAATTTCCAGCTTTTGCAGACTTGTTAACTCAAGCAATCGAAGAAACACCACCAGTATTAATACGTGATGGCGGTGTAATCAAAGCAGGCTATAACGCTGAGTTAGATGAACTAAGAGCACTATCCAAAGGTGCGACTGATTACCTAGAAGAGCTAGAACAAAGAGAAAAAGAACGTACTGGTATTGCTACCTTAAAGGTAGGTTACAACCGAGTTCATGGCTATTTTATTGAAGTAGGACGTAACTACGCAGACCAAGTTCCTGCAGAATATGTAAGACGTCAAACCCTCAAAAACAATGAAAGATACATAATACAAGAGTTAAAAGAACACGAAGACAAGGTGCTAACCAGCCAGAGTAAATCCTTAGCATTAGAAAAACGCTTATATGAAGAACTATTCGACCTATTATTACCGGAGTTGTCACAACTCATGCTAAGTGCCGATGCACTCTCAGAGTTAGATGTATTGACTAACCTGGCAGAGCGAGCAGAAACGCTAAACTATCACTGTCCAGAGTTAACAAATCAACACGGTATTCATTTTGGTCAAGGTCGTCACCCTGTTGTAGAAAATGTCATGAGTACGCCATTTATAGCCAATCCTATAGCCATTAACCCTCAACGGAGAATGTTAGTGATAACCGGGCCTAATATGGGGGGGAAATCAACTTATATGCGGCAAACTGCTTTAATCGTGCTAATGGCATACATTGGTAGTTTCATACCGGCCGAAAATGCTCAAATAGGCCCCATTGATCGTATTTTCACAAGAATAGGCGCATCAGACGACTTAGCTTCTGGTCGCTCAACCTTTATGGTAGAAATGACAGAAACCGCCAATATACTCAACAATGCCACATGCAATAGTTTAGTTTTAATGGATGAAATTGGACGAGGTACGAGTACTTACGACGGATTGTCATTAGCTTGGGCATGTGCAGAGTATTTAGCGAGTAAAATACAAGCGTACACCCTATTTGCGACCCATTATTTTGAATTGACTCAACTTGCCGATACACTACCAGAGCTTGCTAATGTCCACTTAGACGCCGTTGAACATGACGAAACCATTCGCTTTATGCACGCAGTGCAAGAAGGGGCAGCAAACAAAAGCTATGGTCTTCAAGTCGCACAGCTCGCTGGCGTACCCAAAAGCGTTATTCAGCATGCAAAACATAAATTACTAGAATTAGAAGAACATACTCAAGATCACCCTGTTGTGCCGCAAAAAACAGAGCGACAACTTGATCTATTGAATTCAGTAGACGAGCTACGATTAAATTTAAAACAAATTAATCCAGATGATTTAAGCCCTAAGCAGGCTTTAGAATACCTTTATCAACTGAAACAATTAGCAAGCGAAGACATTTAAACTTAAATTAATGGGGAATGAACCTTGGAATTACCAGCAATTGTCACCTTATTAGCACTATTAGAGTATTTATTTTTCACCTTTAAAGTAGGTATGGGCCGAGAAGAATACAAGGTAGAAGCGCCAGCAATCACTGGCAACCCTATTTGGGAGCGCATGTACCGAGTACAACAAAATACCTTAGAGCAGCTAATTGTCTTTATTCCAGCTTTATGGATATTTTCTTACTTTGCTAGCCCGTTAATTGGCTCTGTAATTGGTACGCTCTTCATTATAGGAAGGCCAATTTATTACTATAGTTATGTGAAGAATCCCAATACACGTACTTGGGGCTTTCTCTTAGGTTTTTTCGCAAACGTTATACTACTGATAGGTGGGTTAGGTAGAGCCATATATTCATTAATCGGTTAAATTTTATTATACAACTAAGTAATCGTAAAATTTGACATACCATATGTCTTTTATTTCAGATTAATCTTTGTCTGTGAATGGAGTTTTGTTTATACTACGCCCCCGTCCGGTAATGGTTTATTCTATGCTTAAAGCATAAAACTCAAACCAACTTTACAGAAATCTATTCAATTCAAAACGCCTATATTAGGGTTCTTATGACAAATTATATTTTCGTCACAGGTGGTGTGGTTTCATCACTTGGAAAAGGTATTGCAGCAGCCTCTCTTGCTGCAATTCTAGAAGCGAGGGGCCTCAAGGTTACCATGCTAAAGCTTGACCCCTATATTAATGTTGATCCCGGGACAATGAGCCCAATTCAACATGGTGAAGTATTTGTAACTGACGATGGCGCTGAAACAGACCTAGACTTAGGTCACTACGAACGCTTCATACGAACCCGTATGACTAAGGGCAATAACTTCACCACTGGCCGTGTATACGAAGAAGTATTAAAACGCGAACGACGTGGTGATTATTTAGGGGCAACCATTCAGGTTATTCCCCACATTACAAACGAAATTAAACGCCGTGTTATAGCCGGTGCTGAAGGAGTCGATGTAGCTATTGTTGAAATCGGCGGTACGGTCGGTGATATAGAATCACAACCTTTCATTGAAGCTGTGCGTCAACTAGGAGTTGAAGTTGGCCGAAACCGTGCCATGTTTATGCATCTTACTTTAGTTCCTTACCTAGCCGCATCTGGTGAAGTAAAGACTAAGCCGACTCAGCACTCTGTTAAAGAGTTACGTTCAGTTGGGGTTCAACCTGACATTCTAGTTTGTCGCTCAGAAGTCCCTTTACCTTCAAACGAACGTTCTAAGATAGCGCTGTTTACTAACGTTATCGACAAAGCTGTTATTTCGTTACGTGATGCAGACAGTATTTACAAAATACCAGCCATGCTAAAAGCGCAAGGTATGGATGAGCTAGTCACTGAGCGCTTCGGTTTAGAGTGCCCTGAAGCTGACCTATCTGAGTGGGAACAAGTACTTTACGCAGAGTCCAACCCAACTAACGAAATAACCGTAGGTATGGTGGGTAAATATGTAGAGCTTCCCGATGCCTATAAATCTGTAAATGAAGCTTTAAAACATGCGGGCTTAAAAAATCGCTTAGCAGTGAACATCAAGTATGTAGACTCACAAGATATTGAAAGTAAAGGTGAGCACATTCTTGAGGGCCTAGATGCCATACTTGTTCCTGGCGGCTTTGGTGAGCGAGGTGTTGAAGGTAAAATTGCAGCCGCGAAGTATGCCCGAGAAAATAAAATACCTTATTTAGGTATTTGTTTAGGTATGCAAGTCGCCCTTATTGAATACGCAAGAAATGTTGCAGGCATGGAAAACGCCAACAGTACCGAGTTTGATCCTGAGTCTCCCTACCCTGTTGTGGGTTTGATTACTGAATGGCTAGATGCAGATGGCACCACAGAGTCAAGAAGCGAGTCTTCAGATCTTGGTGGCACCATGCGTTTAGGGAGTCAACTATGTCACCTAATTCCAGGCAGTAAAGTACATGAAATGTACGGTTCAACTGAAATCTATGAACGTCACAGACACAGATATGAAGTTAACAACAATCTACGAAAAGAAATCGAAGCTGCGGGCTTGAAAGTTACAGGCTTGTCTACAGATAAACGTTTAGTAGAAGTAATAGAAGTACCCGATCACCCTTGGTTTGTTGCAGGGCAATTTCACCCTGAGTTCAACTCAACCCCAAGAGATGGTCACCCACTGTTTGAAGGCTTTGTAAAAGCCGCAGGGGAATATTTTAAGAGTCACAATTAGTTGGGTCGATTTAATCGACCTTTTCATTTTTTAATAATGTAAGGCAACAACCATGTCAAAGATAAGCAAAATTATTGGCCGTGAAGTAATGGACTCACGTGGTAACCCAACCGTAGAAGCAGATGTATATTTAGAATCTGGCGCAATGGGACGCGCTTGTGCACCATCAGGTGCATCAACTGGCTCACGTGAAGCATTAGAATTAAGAGATGGCGATAAAGGCCGTTATTTAGGTAAAGGTGTACTTAAAGCGGTTGCCGCCATTAATAATGATATTCAATCAGCTCTTATCGGTGTCGATGCTTTAGATCAAGCTGGCCTTGATAAAATCATGATCGACCTAGACGGTACAGAAAACAAAGAAAAATATGGTGCAAACGCAATATTAGCTGTTTCTCTAGCTGCTGCTAAAGCGGCCGCTATATTCAAAGGAATTCCTTTGTATCAACACATTGCTGACTTAAACGGCACACCAGGCGTTTACAGCATGCCAGTACCTATGATGAACATCATCAATGGTGGTGAGCACGCAGACAACAACGTTGATATTCAAGAGTTTATGGTTCAGCCAGTTGGCGCGCCTAGCTTTACAGAAGCACTACGTATGGGTGCAGAAATCTTCCACTCATTGAAAAAAGTATTAAATGCTAAGGGCTTAAATACAGCTGTTGGTGATGAAGGTGGTTTTGCTCCAGATTTAGGATCTAACGAAGAAGCTCTTTCTGTAATCGTTGAAGCAGTTGAAAAAGCAGGCTATGTGATGGACAAAGACGTTACACTTGCAATGGACTGTGCTGCATCAGAATTCTATGTTGATGGAAAGTATGATCTTAAAGGTGAAGGAAAAGTATTCGATTCTGAAGGATTCGGTGACTTCCTAGCTGATTTAAGTAAAAAATACCCAATCGTTTCTATCGAAGACGGTCTTGACGAAAGTGACTGGGATGGCTGGGCAAGCTTAACTAAGAAGATTGGTGACAGCGTGCAATTAGTTGGTGATGACTTGTTCGTAACCAACACCAAGATCCTTAAACGTGGTATCGATAATGGCATTGGTAACTCTATCTTAATCAAATTTAACCAAATCGGTTCTTTGACTGAGACTTTAGAAGCTATCCGTATGGCTCAAGCAGCTGGTTTCACAGTCGTTATCTCTCACCGTAGTGGTGAAACTGAAGACGCTACTATTGCTGATTTAGCAGTAGGTACAGCAGCCGGTCAAATCAAAACTGGTTCTCTATGTCGTTCAGATCGTGTTGCTAAGTACAACCAATTACTACGTATTGAGCAAGAGCTTGGTGACGCAGTAAAATACAATGGCCGTACTGAAATCAAAGGTCAGTAAATCTTAGATTTGCTTTTTACTGCAAAAAAACTGCATTTAAAGCTCGTAAGAGTATAAAATGGCCGGCTATTGCTGGCCATTTTTTTATTTACACCTTTAAAACATGCTTACCCCCTCATCAAAACAGGTAGATATATTTTCTGACGACAAGCGTCAGCAGCATTTTGCCGAGTTGTGTAATGCCCTTTACGAACGTGAATTAGCTAGCCTGTCCCAGCAAAAATTCAATAACATCAGTCTATTACAACGTAAAATAGCAGGCCTTAGACATCACATTAAGCGAGCAGCCTATAGCTTGTTACAGCATGACTCTCCTTTAGAAGTGGATTTACACAATGCGAGTTGGCAAGCCAAGCAAGCCGCAAAGTGTATGGCAGGTAAAGCAGACGCAGATAAAACAGAACAGTGGTATTTTGACAATGTTCAAATAGGCCGTTGCATTCCAATCCATGTGGATACATTGGGTGCCGAACATATTGAGCTAGATTCAGTAGACAGAATTGATTTAGAGAATGCCAAATTACACGCCAATAAATTTGGTTGGTTCGCTTTTAACGGGACTTTTCTTGAAGACAGCCCCCGTCAAATCGAAGTGCTAGATGCCAAGTTACTCAAGCCTAACAAAGCCATCCTAACTGCGGCCTGCTGTGGCCACCACTGGAATCACAAAGGCCGTTCTCAGCAAAGAGCACTATCCCTAAGAGAGTTGTTGTTGTCTTTATCAATAAACTGGAAAACGTTTAAATAGGTTTGTTTTTTAGAAATATTAGCTCTATTTACGTGCTGGCCCAGCTGGCGAAACTTCGCTCCTAAAGACACAGCTTTCACCGAACCATAGAAGATTACCTTGTTAGAGCATTCTTGCTCGAACACTCAACAAGCCAATTGTTTGGCTTTGAAATTAGAATCGCAGGAGATCAAAAAGATGTATCCACAAAGTAGGTATTAGAGCTACTGACTAAAGCCTAAATGTTAGTCAATTCAAAACTCCCATACACATTTCACAATCGCCAGTCTAAATAATTAATAGAACCTTTGTTGCGGTATTTATTTCCCACTCCTTTGCTAATCACTAAATATACTCTCTGTAATCGCCGAAAAATGCACCAGTACCGTTCATTATCATTATTGCAATGAACTAAATTGGACCAAAAGGTCCGATTTAAACTAACGGAATTAATCTAACTGTTTGTTTTTAATTAACTTTTACGCCTTGGCCTAGTTGATGCTGTAGCTAGACTTCGCGTTGATGAATCGGTTTATAGCAGTACGTTTTGTTCAAATGACGAACACATAAAAAACTATGTACAACTAAATGCCCGTTGGGGTTTTTCTAAAAACTATAAATGAGAGGAACAGATGGAATATTGGCGATTTAGTAAAAGTGCAATTGCGATAGCAGTAACTGGATTATTGAGTACCACTTTGGCTCATAGTGCTGAGAATGTTATAGAAAAAATCGAAATCACAGCACAAAAGCGCTCACAAAATATAAGTGATGTAGGTATTGCCGTTACCGCTTTTAGTGGTGAACAGTTAAAAGCCTTAGGATTAGATGAAAGCACTGAAATTATTGCCTATACCCCAGGGGTCTCGTTAGCCGGTGACATAGGTGGTCAAAGGGCCATTTTTAATATTCGCGGCGTAGTGCAAAACGATTACGCAGATATGGCCGAAGCGCCAGTGGCAGTTTATGTAGACGGCGGTTATTTAGCCAGTACCCAAGCACAAACCTTTGGTTTATTTGATGTGGCTCGTATAGAAGTTTTAAAAGGCCCTCAAGGTACCCTATTTGGTCGTAACGCTACCGGCGGTTTAGTCAATACTATTACAGCTAAGCCCACCGATGACTTTGAGGGTTACGCAAATTTTACTGCGGCTAGTTTTGAACAGTTTCGCTTAGAAGCAGCTGTATCTGGTACCTTAACCGACGGCATAGCTGGACGCCTTTCTGTATATAGCAATGTTCAAGGAGAAATTCTTGAGAACATTTATGAAGATACCGCAGAGCCCGACACTCGAGCAGGCTCAGTAGGTGGAGGTCAAGATGGTTACAACGACGATACCCAAGCCATTCGTGGCCAATTAGACTTTACATTAGGGGAAAACGGTAGCTTACTTCTAAGTGCTAATTTTGCCGATACAGTTAAAAGTGAAGGCCCCTACCAAGTTATCAATACCACAGAAATTAAAGACGCTAACGGCAACGTAATTGATGTTATTTATGCAGCTGATGATCCGCTAGGTTGTGACACTATTCAATTAGGAGAGTGTATTGATGGAAACTTTAATGGCGACCCTTTCAGACCTGTCCAGGGAGGTGACTTTAACGGAAACTTTGATCCAGACGGCTCAGGAGAAAAAGTAAATAAAGACTTTGCTTTTGATGATCAAAATAAAATTACCTCTCAAGGATTAGCGGCAACTATAGATTACACTTTCGACAGTTTTGATTTCTTTTCCATGAGTGACTACAAATATTTTGAACGAAAAATTGGACTAGATTCTGATCAAACAGCCTCCCCTGAACTTATTTTTCAATCTTATAGTGAAATTTCTCAATTTAGCCAAGAGCTGCGTTTCTCAGGAGAGACTGACGATATTCAATGGGTGGCTGGACTTTATTATTTAGGTATAGACACTGACTACAGTCAGGGCTTAGCCGCATCACCGACTGCTTATTTCTTAGGGGGCGAGGAAAACAATACCTTAGTAGACCTCAGCACCGACTCTTATTCAATATTTGGTCAATTTGATTACGCCATTAACGATAACTATGTACTTGTGGGCGGCTTACGTCTGATGCAAGAAAACAAAAATATGCATGGGGATGTCTATCAAAATACCAATACAGATGATCGCGTTATTGAAATAGATACAAGTAGCAGTTCTCTTGAAGTGTACGATGAAGATAACGACCAAGATTTATGGTCAGCAAAATTACAACTTGAATACTCAGTAGCAAACAACCTCTATTATGTGGGCATAAACCGTGGTGTTAAAGCCGGTAGCTTCAATGCGCCTTTGTTTGGTGGTTTTAGTAGCTATGATCCGGAAGTTTTAATATCAATAGAAGCAGGCATGAAACTTGAGTTATGGGATGGCTTAGGTGTGTTTAACGCCAGTATATATAACTATGATTATACTGATTACCAATCATTTTCTTGGGTCAACAACTCTGGGGTTGTATCAAATGAAGAAGCTAGCTTCAAAGGACTGGAAGCCGAACTTTTCTTGACCCCAAGTAAGAGCCTAGATGTGGTCCTAAGTGCATCCTATACAGACGCAACTGTTGAGAATTTAGAGGTAGCCGATGGCGTATTTAAGGATACTAAACCCGCCTTTACCCCAGAATACCAAGCAGCTGTCATACTCAGATATAACTGGGATTTAGACACTGGAAATATAGCCGCTCAAATTAGCGCCTCATATCAATCAGAGACCTTCCACAATGCTCGTAATTTCACAGCCCACGAAATTGAATCCCATGTTAAAGCAGACTCCCGTGTGACTTGGACCAAGGATCTATGGAGCTTAGTGGCCTACGTCGATAACCTGTTTGATTCTGACCATGAAATTATCGGGTTTGACGTGACAGGCTTCTATGGCACAAGCCAAATATCCTATGCCAAACCTCGTACTTTTGGCTTAACGGTTGAGCGTAAATTTTAGCCCTAACACAAACTGCAAGCCGATTAGATAACCTAATCGGCTTCTATAGTTAAGGTGCTGTTTTTAACAGTTCCAATATAAAAGAAAACGTTTATACAAAGGTTAAATAATGCAGCAACAAGATAAAACCATTTTCAACACAAGCCATGATATAGACCTATGGAATCCTGATTTAGCGCCAACAACCCACGCTAGCCGCACCTGGAACTGGCTTCACTTCGCTTCATTATGGGTAGCTATGGTGATATGTGTCCCCGCTTATATGTTGGCCTCTGGTTTGGTATCTGAAGGGATGAATTGGTGGCAAGCTGTCATTACTGTGATGTTAGGTAATGTCATTGTTTTGGTACCTATGGTCTTAGTAGGCCATGCAGGAGCAAAATATGGCGTGCCTTTTCCAGTGCTATTACGTAGTGCATTTGGCACTAAAGGAGCGCGAATTCCGGCTATAGCCAGAGGGTTAGTTGCCTGTGGTTGGTTTGGCATTCAGAGTTGGATGGGAGGCTCCGCCATTTATGTGATTGTAAATAGCCTGACCGCCGACGCTCTAATAGGCGAGGCCTTACCCTTTTTCGGAATAAACCTGTTGCAGCTAGGATGTTTCATAACATTTTGGGCCATGCACCTTTATTTTATCAGTCGTGGCACAGAATCAATTCGTTGGCTCGAAAGTTTTGCCGCCCCATTTCTCATCGCTATGGGATTAGCATTGCTGTACTGGGCTTATTCTAAAGCAGGCGGGTTTGGCCAAATGCTTTCTGTACCTTCTAAGTTTGGCCCTGGTGCCGAAAAAGAAGGTCAGTTTATTCCTGTATTTATCGCTGGCGTAACTGCCATGGTGAGCTTTTGGGCAACCATGGCCTTAAACATCCCTGATTTCACCCGTTTTGCTAAATCTCAAAAAGACCAAATACTTGGCCAAGCCGTCGGCTTACCTATTCCAATGGCATTATTTGCTTTTATCGGCGTAGCGGTTACCTCTGCCTCTGTGGTGATTTACGGCGAGCCTATTTGGGATCCAATAGCTCTAGCCGGTAAAATGGGGGGAATGGGCGTAGTGTTTGCTATGGCTGTGCTAGTTTTAGCAACACTTACTACTAACCTAGCAGCAAACTTAGTCGCACCCGCTTATGGATTTTCGAATCTTAGTCCTAAAACCATCAACTTCAAATTAGGCGGCTACATAGCAGCAGGGATTGGACTCGCTATTTTTCCTTGGAAACTACTCGAAACTGCTGGAGGTTACTTATTTGTTTGGCTAGTGGGCTATTCAGCATTACTTGGCCCAATTGCAGGTATTCTGCTAGCAGACTATTTTTTACTGAGAAAGTGCCAATTAAATGTTGCAGATTTGTTCCGCCACAATGGTGAATATGGCGCATCTAACGGCTGGAACTGGGCGGGACTGAGCGCTTTAGTTCTGGGTATATTACCTAACCTACCAGGTTTTTTACATGCCGCAGGTATACTAAGCTCAGTGCCAACGGTATTTGACACTATATATGGTTATGCTTGGTTTGTGGGATTGTTCTTAGCAGCCGGATTGTATTTAATACTAAGCAAATTAATTTATCGCTAATGATTACAATCCAAATTATTTAGCCTAGGATTTTGCTTCAAGTTAAACTAGTGCCTAACCAAAATCATACAGCCCTTAGTTACGGAGAAACATTATGACTCAAACAGCTTATGAACAAGCCGTTATGCTTATTGATAAGGCTAACAGTGAAGATCCTAATGTTGAAATTGCTAACGGTAAAGCACTGCCAAAGGAGTTATTATACGGCCAGCGTATGTCTGACATGCTAAACCGCTACAAAGGTGACGCCGACCATGTAATGCAACTAGCTGTGCGCGGCCAGCATATCCAACGCTGGCAATCACCCCGTAGTGATTACCCTATGAACCGTCAGGGATATCATAAATGGCGCAGCGACCTTTATATTTTTCATGGAAATAAAGTAGCTGCCATCATGACTCAAGTAGGCTTTGCTGAAGAGGCCATACAAAGGGCTAAAAATGCCGTGGCAAAAGTAGCGATAAAATCCAATCCAGATGCACAGTTACTTGAAGATGTAGCCAGCTTAGTGTTTATAGAACACTACATGTTAGGTTTTGCAGAAAAACACCCAGAATATAGCGAAGAAAAATGGATAAGCATTATTCAAAAAACGTGGCGAAAAATGTCTGAACAAGCCCATGCTTTTGTTCTTGCAGGTAAAATTACTTTACCAAATGAGCTCACCCCCGTTATTTTAAAAGCAGTCAGCCCTTAAAGTATACATTACTAAAGACTGACCCATATCAATAAATCAGCAAAGAATTTTGCAAAACCTAGGGTTATGAGCCATATTCACGGAGTCTGTAACCTTTGGCATTTCAAGCTTATAGGAGCTTAACATCATCTCAAGAATTAGTAGTTTTAGTGCATTAGGGTTATTAATCTACTTCATGTCTGTACATTCCCACGCCACTACAGAGCTTAGTGAACGTGTCAGTATCAGTGGTTTTACACGTATTGTAGCTGGCTACCTTGATGAGTCAGATGCTACCTATGGTAATTACTCAAATAGCTTAAGTATTTCTGAGCAATCTTTGTTTGCTATCCAAGGTGACGTAATCATCACTGATACGCTTAGCGCATCAGGTCAATTGTTAGCTCATTCCAGTGAAGAGCGGGATTCAGGTGTAGAATGGTTATATCTTACCTACGAACCCAACTACAATTGGCAATTTAAACTTGGAAAGTTAAGAACGCCCTTTTTTCGTTATACCGATGTCATAGATGTTGGGTTTTCTTACCCTTGGATATCTCCCCCGCAGCAAGTTTACAGTGGCTTTTTATTTTCAAACTATGAAGGCGCCAGCGGTACCTATAAATTTAATATTGCAGAGCTTAATTTTGATGTAGAAGCCTATTACGGCACATACAGCGGAGACTTTTCTAGAGCGGGAGAAGAAATTGCGATTGATGTGGATGAAATTAAGGGCCTTATATTTACACTCAATAGAGGCAACCTAACGGCTAGAGCATCGGTGACCCAGTCTTCAGATTTTTACGCCGACTTTCCTGGTTTTAATGATTTTGCCGATATTCTAGAAGCGGCTGGCTATCCAGAAAACGCTGAGTCCTTAAGGTTTAATGGTAAAGCAACCGGTTACCAAGCGAATATTAACTATGATACTTTGGATTACTTTATTGCATCTGAATGGGTAAAGATTGAATCAGACCTTCTGGTGGTCCCCCAATTAGAATCAATGTATCTAACTCTAGGATATAATTTCGACCAATTTCAACTACACCTAACTTTTGCCACTTCTGATAGTTCATACAATATTCCCGAGAATTTAATTCCCAAATTCATTGATGACCAATTAACAGAGCTGTCTTTTATCTATGATGGGATAACTAATAATCTACCTTTGTATTCCCTAGACTCACTAACTGCTGGGTTGCGCTGGGATATTAGATTTAATTTGTCTGCCAAAGCTGAAATCACATTTTTAAAAGGTAAATCAAACGAGAATTCATTTTTTGAAGATATAACCAATCCTAACTTTGACCGTAAAGCGACCCTTTACCAAATTGGTTTAGAGTGGGTATTCTGATGAAAAAAATAACGACTCAACTATTGCTAGCACTATCTTTTATAAGTTTTTATGCATCCTCAAATAGCATAGTGATAGTAGCAAATACCGACCAAGTTGACTTGTCCGTACAAAAACGTCATGTCAGAGATATTTTTATGGGAAGTAGTTCTCAGTACCACCTTAAACCAGTGATTTTGCCTCCCAACACCGAGGCTAGATTGATTTTTAACACTAAAGTTGTGGGGCTAACCGAGTCGAGGATCCAATCTTATTGGGCACAAATGCAATTTGGTGGACGAAAGAAACCACCTATTGAGTTTGAGTCCCCAGATTCAATGCTTGAGTATGTAAAGAACAACAAGAATACAGTCACCTATGTTCCGGCACATATGGAGATCCCTCAAGGCCTTACAATCATTTACAGAGTCGATTAGTGTCTGCGTGCTTGACCTCAGAATTAGAGCGCAGTAATCAAAAGAAAACCTTTAGATGCATAAAAGCTACTTTGAAAACAACAGCATAGTTTCAACATGGGCAGTTTGCGGGAACATATCCATCATAGCCCCACGCATGACTTTGTAACCTTTACTAACTAAGTATTCAGCATCTCTAGCTAACGTGGCTGCATCACAAGATACATACAAGATGCTCTTTGGTTTGAGTTTTACAATAGTTGGTAAAAACTCGAAAGCGCCAGCCCGAGGAGGGTCTAGCAAGACCTTTGTTACCCCTAGCGAACTAATCTCCTTGTTTGCAGCTTTAGTTAAATCTGCAGCAATAAAGGATAAGTTATCCAAATTATTGGTCTTAGCGTTAGCAATGCCGGCTGCAACCATACTCTCTTGAACTTCTACCCCCACCACCTTTTTAGCTCGACTTGCCAACGGCAAAGAAAAATTTCCTACTCCACAGAATAAATCAACTATGGTGTCATCTTTATTTGGAGCCAGCCAATCCATAGCTTGAGCAATCATTTTTTGATTCATATCCCCATTAACCTGGATAAAATCTTGGGGGTGGTAGTTAAGCTTTAAGCCCTCTACATTAAAATATCTCTTTGCTTCAGGCGCGACTAGTGCACTGTCTTGTTCCGCAAATTGCCAATACAAGTCAATGTTTTGAGGCTGGGCCCATTGCGCCCAACGTTCTTGATAATCAGATGATAAATTAGCAGTTAGTCGAAACAAGATAGAGGCACCTTTATCATCTTCCAGCAATTCTATATGACCTATCTTGTCAGCAAGGCCAGCCAAACTATCATCATGAACTAATGCAGTTTTTAAAGCGCCCAATAGCTGCTGCAATCTCGGTGTTAATACTATGCAATTATCAATTGAAACGATTTTATTTGAGCCTAGGGCACGAAACCCCAGCGCTAACTGGCCTTGGTTCACTCGAACCGACAATCTAGCCCTACGCCTATATCCTAATGCTGCATCGGCTAGTAAGGAAATATCGTCGGGTTCACATACTTTTCGCAACTGGCCTTGTAACCAAAGCTTTTTAGACACTCTTTGCTGCTTTATTTCTAAATGTTGAAAACTGCAGCCCCCACAGGTTTCATAATGAGCACAGGGTGGGTTTACCCTGTATTCACTCGCTTCAACTACTGCGACTAATTTGGCTTCATCAAACCTACGATTTGACTTAAACACCTGCGCTTGAACCGTTTCTTTAGGTAAAGCCCCGGCGATAAAAGTCACTTTACCTGAAGCCCTTGCCACACCTTTACCATCATGAGTTAGCCCATCTATATAAAAGGAATTCACAGGACCAATGGGCTGAGAGTTTTTTTTACGACGAGAATTTTTAGTGGTATACCGAGCACTTCTAGAAGTAGACTTGGTAGCTTTCGTTATTTTAGAAAAAGCTTTAATCAAAAGAGACTCTGACGCTGCAAACAAACTAGAACGGTATCATACCACTACTATATGTAAGGCGCTTAACTAAGTGTTAAAACAAATGACAATCTAAAGTTTGCTGTACACCTTCTCACTTTTTGCAAATATTCAAATCAAACTACCTAATTTCTGGACATACTCTTGATATTCATTTGGTGAAGCACTTTCAAAGTCATCAATTAAGTTTAGTAATTCGTTGGATTTATCCGAAGTAACTTTTCTAATGAATACATAACCTGTTTCATAAATTCTCGAAAAATCAGTAGATTCAAATACCTTCACACTATCGTTATATTCAAAGTATTCAAGGTTCATCCAATTAACAAGGTTTCTTTGTTCAGGTTCAGGCCCCTTTTTTGTTGTTTTTTCTTTAAAAGTAGAATTAAAAACAACTGTATGTATATAAAGCTCATCACTAGACATAGTTGAGGTAAAAAAGTTATTTATTTCTAGTTCCCTTAAATAAAAATCATATATGTACTGAACACACGCTTGTGTTAAAGCCCAAGTTGCGTGACCAAAATATACATCTAAATCTCTATCATCACTGCTTATGATTCGCCCAGAACGAGTGGGTAACTTAAATAGCTTGTTAAATTTATGCCATAGTTTAAATACTTTAGAAACTCTCGAGAAAAACCAAGCTTGCTTTATACGGCACCAGAAATAGTAATCCTTGGATTTCGATACATTGCAAGCCCGAATAAACTCAACGTCTGAGTGTGATTCGAAAAATTTTGATAATGTGGAGTTTGAATAAAGGGGGTAATCAAGCCCTTGTAACAGTATAAATCTATCACTGTTAGCAGATAAACTTTCTTTAATTAATTCCATAGTAGCTTGAATGGCAGTAAAACTTCCCCATTTCGCATCGTATCTATTTTTACAAAAATGAACATTATCCAAATCACCTATCGCATTTCTGAAAAGATTAATATCTGATTTGATGTCTACATGAATATAAACTTTATTGTGCTCGTCACTCGCTAACTTTTTAACCAACCTCGCTATATGAATCGGGTCCGTATGGCATAATATTAGATACGCTAATTCCATTAAAAATAACCTTCTGCTGGCTTCCTTGACTTATTTTAGATTTATATTACCAGTTAATTTTTTGTTTATCAGTAGTTTATCTTTAATAAAAGATAATAGCTTCATAGTTTATTTTCCTTAAATATATCTTGAAAAAGTCACGTTCAGGAAAAAGCAAATTAATTCACCTAACTTACAATAAAAAATATCCATTATACTGGTGCCAATTAATTTTAAATATTCCTTTATGGTGAATTCTTACTCACTTACATAGGAAAATGTAACGCTTTGTTACGTATTTGGGAGCAATAATGTCAAATCATGTCTTGAGTGTAATTCAAGCTTTACAATACACTGTCCAAGAAAGCATCCCCAATAAAAATAAAAGATTATGGATGTAATAATTATAATTAACGGCAGAGGAACAAATAATGGAAAGACGCGATTTTATTAAAATCGGCGGCGCGGGTATGGGTGCACTAATGCTACCAGTATCAGGTATTGCAATATCCGCAGAGCAATTGTTAGACAAACCAATGGATGTGGCTTACAAGAAAAAATTAGCAGATATCGCGCTAAATGCAGCTAAAGCAAAAGGTGCCACCTACGCAGATGCCCGCATCGGACGCTATTTAAACCAATTTGTGACTACACGAGAAACTCGGGTAGACAATATAGTCAATACAGAGTCAGCAGGTATTGGCGTGCGAGTTATCGCAAACGGGACCTGGGGCTTTGCGTCTACTTCTAATATGACACCAGATAGCGTAGCTAAGACAGCTGAACGAGCAGTCGCGGTGGCAATGGCCAACTCAAAATTTCAAACATCACCTGTTAAATTAGCACCTGTAAAAGGTGTAGGTGAAGTTAGCTGGCAAACGCCAATCAAAAAAAATGCTATGGAAGTCCCCATTAAAGACAAAGTAGATCTTTTACTTTCTGTTAATGATGCAGCTATGTCTAACGGTGCTAACTACATTACTTCTACTTTATTTTTAGTTAATGAACAAAAATATTTCGCTTCTACAGATGGCTCTTATATCGACCAAGACGTACACCGTTTATGGGCCCCTTTCTCCGCAACCGCTATTGGTAAAAACGGATTTAAACAGCGAAGAGCCTTGGGTAATCCAGTAGGAATGGGCTTTGAGTATTTAGACGGCCTTGAGAAAGACAAAGTAAGAATAACCGGCGCTAACGTAGGTTATAACAATTCTTACGATATGGTTGAAGATGCTGCCGCCGCAGGTAAACAACTTAAAAACAAGCTGAAAGCTAAAACCGTTGAGCCAGGTAAATATGACTTAGTGCTCGACCCTGCTCACCTAATGTTAACTATCCATGAGTCTGTTGGCCATCCATTAGAATTAGACCGAGTATTAGGCTACGAAGCCAACTATGCAGGTACCAGCTTTGCTACTCTAGATAAGTGGAAAAGCGGTAAATTTCAATATGGCTCAGATATCGTTAATCTATTCGCAGATAAAACCCAGCCTTACTCATTAGGTAATGTTGCTTACGATGATGAAGGTGTAAAAACCAAACAATGGGATTTAGTAAAAGACGGTATCCTTGTTAACTATCAAGCTACCCGTGACCAAGTCCATATGATTGACCAAAACGAATCCCATGGTTGTAGTTATTCTCAAAGCTGGCGTGACGTGCAATTCCAACGAATGTCTAATGTGTCTTTGAAACCAAACGAAAAAGATATTTCAGCAGAAGATGTGATCAAGGATGTAGAAAAGGGTATTTATATTGCGGGCCGTGGTTCATTCTCTATCGACCAGCAACGTTATAACTTCCAGTTCGGTGGGCAACTTTTCTACGAAATAAAGGATGGAAAGATTGTTGACCAAATTGAAGATGTGGCGTACCAATCGAATACCCAAGAGTTTTGGAATAGCTGCACCCAATTAGCAGGTAAATCAGACTACAGAGTAGGTGGTTCATTCTTCGATGGAAAAGGCCAACCCTCACAGGTTAGTGCTGTGTCTCATGGTTGTCCAACAACCAGATTCAACAACATAAACGTCATTAACACTGCACGTAATGTTTAAGTCAGCAACTAATTAGAGGAAAACCACTATGACTATATTATCCGAACAACAATCAAAAACCTTGCTGGCAAAAGTACTTAAATACTCTAAAGCAGATGAAATCGAATGCAATCTAGAAGGAAAGGTAGGCGGTAACATTCGCTATGCTCGTAATACGGTTTCAACAGCCGGCGAAGAAAGTGATCTAGAGCTAATCGTGCAATCCACATTTGGAAAACGAATGGGCGTTGCCACTATCAATGAATTTGATGATGCTTCATTAGAAAAAGTCGTTCGCCGCTCTGAAGAACTCGCCAAACTTGCTCCTGAAAACAAAGAACAAATGCCAGTTTTTGGCAAGCAAAAATACACTGACTCAAAAACCTTCTTTGAATCTACTGCTAAAGTAACACCTAGCGACAGAGCCGAAGATGCCGCGAGCAGTATCATGCCATCTAAAAAGAATAAATTAGTGGCAGCAGGCTTTTTAGAAGAAGCAGTAACCTTTACCGCTATTATGAACAACAAGGGCTTGTTTGCTTATAACAAAGCTACCGACGTGGACTTCTCAGTTACAATACGTACTGAAGATGGCAAAGGCTCAGGCTGGGCTAGTCAAAACTATAGTGACTACTCTTTACTTGATACTGCAAAAGCGTCCAACATAGCCATTCAAAAATCTAAAGGCTCGGTTGATGCTAAAGCTATGGAGCCTGGAAAATACACAGTTATCTTAGAGCCCGCTGCAAGTGTTGGTTTAATACGCAACATGATGCGAAGCTTTGACCAACGTAGTGCTGATGAGGGACGTAGCTTCTTAAGCTACAAGCCGGATGAAGATGAAGACCAAGCAACTGCTCCTAAAAATAAACTAGGTCAAAAAATGTTTGATGGCCAAGTTAATATCTATTCTGACCCTCAGCATCCAATTGCGCCAACAGCGCCTTTTAGCGGTAACGGTTATCCATTAACTAAAACTGACTGGATTAAAGACGGTACGATTGCCAATATGCCAAATACCCCCTATTGGGCAAAGAAAACCGGAGTGCCTTATATTCCAAGAGGTGAAAACATCATAATGATGGGTGGTGACCAGTCATTGCAAGATATGATTAAAAGCACCCGCAGAGGCGTTTTAGTAACGCGCCTTTGGTATATCCGAGCGCTAGACCCACAAACCTTGCTATACACTGGATTAACCCGTGATGGCACCTTTTATATTGAAAACGGAAAGATTAAATATCCAATCAAGAACTTCCGTTTCAATGAAAGCCCAATTGTTATGTTGAATAATATTGAAGCTTTAGGTAAGCCAGAAAGGATCAATGGGAATATGATCCCTCCCATGAAAATAAGAGACTTTACCTTTAGTAGCTTATCTGACGCGGTATAGAAAACGTTACCCAAGGCGCTTTGTGCTGCCTTGGGTATTTTAATGTCCTTTCATTGATGATTGTTAGTCCTTATGCAAAAAGACCGTCGGCAATTTGTATCTTCTGCTTGTGCCTTGGCAGTAACCTTGGTGTTACCGAAGATTTCATATAGTCAAAATAGTGAATACGACTTTTACTTCACACGCTTGAGCTACGAATCTGGCGATTGGGAGGTAGATGAACGAATGCCAGCAAATGTGCTCAACTCACTAATTGAATACACGAGTATCAGGGTTGATATTCAAGAAAGAATCATTCCTCTATCAGATCCAAGCATGCTAAGTGCACCTTTTTGCTATATGGCTGGACACAGGTTAGTGCAGTTTAACCAGCAAGAAAAAAAGAACTTTAAGCAGTACGTAGAAAATGGTGGGTTTGTTTTTGTAGACGACTGTAATCATGATATTGACGGTATGTTTGCTAGGTCGTTTGAAGCTGAAATGCTGGATATTTTTGGCCCAGACGCCTTAAATAAAATCCCCAATGATCATGCTATTTATTCGTCATTTTTTGAGTTTGATGGACCACCTAAAACGTCCATAGAGCTAAATGGCTGGGGTGATGATTTAGTTCATGATTACTTAAAAGCCATTGAGATAAACGGACGGATAGCCGTTTTGTATAGTAACAAAGACTTAGGTTGTGAATGGGACTATGACTTTAGAAACAAACGCTGGCTAAGAGAAGATAACACCAAATTTGCTGTCAATATTGTCGTATACGCAATGACAGCTTAATGGGCCTAGATGTGGCGTTAAACCAATTTTTCAAATCAAATATAAGAATAAACTAATGATGAACAAAGAAGCTTTAACCCAAGAAGACATTGAGCTATTACTCAGCAAACTTAACAATGTTGGTGCTGAAATAGGTAAAGTGATAGTTGGTCAGCAGCAAGTTATTCAACAATTACTGGTGAGTATTCTAGCTGGTGGGCACTGCCTACTTGAAGGTGTACCAGGGCTGGCTAAAACCTTAATGGTGCACACCTTAGCGCAAACCTTAGAGCTAGAATTCAAGCGGGTACAATTTACGCCAGATTTAATGCCAAGTGATATAGTGGGTACTGAAATACTTGAGACTGACCATGAAAGTGGAGACCGTTTTTTCAAATTTCAAAAGGGACCAGTATTCACCAATATTTTATTAGCAGACGAAATAAACCGTACGCCTCCAAAAACTCAGGCAGCCCTGCTTGAAGCCATGCAAGAGAAAATAGTCAGTTATGGCGGCACAAGTTACCCGCTACCTAAACCGTTTTTTGTTTTAGCAACACAAAACCCTGTAGAACAAGCAGGGACTTACCCTTTACCTGAAGCCCAATTAGACAGGTTTCTGATGTTTATCAGTGTGGACTACCCTAGCGAACAAGAAGAAATGGAAGTGCTCCGTCGTACCACAGGCACAAGTTCAGAGCAGCCCAACGCCATGCTAAATGCTCAAGATATAGTGCAATTGCAACAGCTAGTAAGAGACATAGACATTTCCGACACTTTGCTCGCTTATGTCAATCAACTGACCCGTAATACCCGCCCTAATAACAGTGTATCTGAATCGGTCAAAAAATATGTGCGCTGGGGAGCAGGCCCTCGAGCTGGACAAGCTTTAGTCTTGTGCGCCAAAGCGAATGCCCTAATGAATAGACGCTTTGCAGTTACCTTAGATGATATTCATGGGGTTACCCATGGGATACTAAGGCATCGCTTACTATTGAATTTTCAAGCTGAAGCTCAAAACGTCACTACAGAACAGGTTATAAACGCGTTAATCAAAGAGCTGCCTTTACCTAAAGGCCCTTTTACTAAGTCAGCCAAATAACATATGGACCAGTTTCTCGACCCTTTGGTACTCGCCCGCATAAAAAACATGCCCTTAGTTGCCAAAACTGTCGCTCAGGGCTTTTTGCACGGCTTACACAATAGTGTAAAACGAGGGACAGGCATCGAGTTTAGTCAGTATCGTGCCTACGAGCCTGGAGATGCACTGTCTAACATTGATTGGAAGTTATATGCGCGCTCGGACAAATATTTTGTTCGTGAGTCAGAAAGAGAAAGTAATATCAATATTTGGCTAGTACTAGATGCCAGTGCCTCTATGTTACAACAGGGGGCAGACTCTAAAGAAGGCTGGAATAAGTTTGACTATGCACGCCATCTTTTAGCCACTATTGGTTATATAGCCCACCAGCAAGGCGACGGATTAGGTTTACTGGGATTATCTAGCCAAAATTTACACTTTTTACCTGCCTTACCCGGTAAACAGCAGTGGCAAAAGTGCTTGTTGCAACTCAGCAATATGGAAGCAGGCGAAACCTTTCCAAGCAGTGGGCTTATTCAAAACTATCTAGCTAAAATGCAACAAAATGCCCTGGTATTTGTTGTTAGCGACTTCTACGAGCATAACAATGAAATCTTCGATTTTATGGCAAATTTATCTAGCCATAAAACAGAAGTTGTAGCGCTGCAACTTGAAACTGATGAAGAAATCACATTTCCATACAAGGGGCATATTCACTTTGAGGACAGAGAAACCAAGCAGCAAGTTTTAGTGTCAGCTAAAGATGTAAGAGCGGATTACCTTGCCAATAGAGCCAGTTTAAATCAAAAAATTCAGCAGCGACTCACCGCTAACAATATTCAACATATAAAAGGCAACATAGATAAAGCTTTAGATGAAACCCTGCATCAATTTCTACTGGCTAGAGGCAAATTGTTATGAGCCTGAGTCTGCATACTTTGGATTTACGCCATGGATAAGTTAGCCCTTACTTTTCAGTCACCTATTTATTTATGGGGGCTTTTAAGTTTACTCATCCCTATTGCCATTCATTTTTTAAGTAAACACAAAGGTAAGCTTGTCCCCTTCGCCCATATTGCTTTAATTACGGTAAAAAATACTGCACAACTCAATCAGGCCCGCTTAACACAGTGGTTATTACTCATATTGCGCCTACTCATTTTACTGATGCTATGTGGATTACTCACGCAAGCATTTTGGAAGCATTCAACCCCATCAGATAACCAAGCGATATTAATTACAGCAGACTGGATCAGTCAAAGCGATGACTCCGAAAAGCAGCAGCTAGTGGACAGTTATGCTGCTAACGTATCTGGTAATACTTGGCTAGTGGTAGACTCAGCAAAACAAGTTACCCCACTAGAACCATTTAATTTTGTTGAACTAAAACGACTTTCTGAGGAATATAATCAGCAACAAAGCGCACACATAAAACCTTTAAATTTGTGGGCAAGCGTTGCTGCTATCTCCCATACACTTTCTAATAAACAAAACTTCACTGTATTCACCACCAATAGATTGAATCAATTTAGCGGTGCTAAACCCCTAATACAAAACCCGATAAACTGGAAAATAAAACCTTTGCCAGTATCAAATATTGCTGCAACTCTTAGGGCTAATGTCACGGTGGTAAGTGATAATAACCATCAAGAACAAGTGACATATCTCAAGGGCGCTGTAAACGCCTTAACAGATACCTTGCCTGTTGATTTATCGGTAGATTACTTTAACAGCCAGCAAATTCCTGAAAATTTTATTACTAATTTAAAAAGTGATAGTGGGCATCCATACATCATTTATCTTGCTGATTCTGCTGTACCTGATAGCTGGACAACTAGCAACCTAACAATAATAAACAGCCAACAGCTTGAAGACTATAAGACCCTAGCCTTTCCTTTAACGCTAGCGTCTTTAATATTTGAAAATCAAACACAGGCTTGGTTTGCAGACAATGCCAGGCTATCTGACACGCAAATATCCCAACTACCTAAAGTAGGCCAGCAAGATTCACAAACAGCCGTCACTACTGGTACTAACCTACATATTTATTTACTTTTATTATTGGTACTACTGCTTATGGCAGAGCGCCTGATAAGTGAGTGGCCTGCAATCAAGGAAAATGCAGGTGAGGGTAACTAATATGACACACTCATCACGCAATGAAATGGATACCTCAGATACTATTAAGGGGCTAGTTAAACGCATACAAAAACGCTTAGTCATTCAGCGCGCCTTACAATCCTTGGCAGTCATTCTTCTTATTTGGGCATGCTTTTACTTATCAATTGGCGCAAACTATCTTGTCTATATAGCGTTAACTTGCAGCTTTATTTTGCTTTGCTGGCAAGTAACAAAAACAGCTAAATACAAAGCAGTGTCTGCTGACTCCCTATTACAGCACCTTAATAGAGAGTTTCCCGAATGTGAAGAAAGTGCGCACCTTGTTATTGCACCACAAGCGGCTTTAACCTTACTTCAAAGGTTACAAAGTAAACGGATAACCCCCAAAGTACAAAGCATACTGGCTAAGGATCTATCAGCTCACCTCCCCCAGTACCCTGCAACCTTAGCCATTGCAGTCATAATTATAACTTTATTGCTGACACTGACCCTCAAACTAGTAGATATAGAGAGCTCTCAAAACACCCCGCAGAGACAAAAGCAAGTAGATAACATACATAAAACCCCAAAAGCCGTGACAATCGAGCAAGTTCTAATATCAATAGAGCCTCCCAGGTACACTCGGCTAGCCAAGCGCGACGTTTCGGATTTCAACTTAGAGATAGTCACAGGCTCCAAAGTTAGTTGGCAATTAATACTATCTAACCCGCCCAAAGACTCCCCACTAGCTATTATGCTTGGCGAGCAAGTTATCCCTTTGATTGAAGATGAACAAGGCAATTACCTAGCTAGCGCTTTGATAGATACCACTTCTGTTTACTTTGTTTCGGACAATCACACTGCTATTTCCGATATTTACACAATTGCAGTCACCCCTGACAGTGCTCCGCAAATCCGTTTTATCGAGCCAACACAAACCATCACCGAAATTCCTAACAATGCGACACCTAAATTTGTCACTAAAGTCGAAATCTATGATGACTTTGGTTTAGAAAAAGTAGAAATTTTAGCCTCTATTGCCAGTGGCTCTGGAGAATCAGTTAAGTTCAGAGACCAGACGTTTGCATTTGATTCGCAACGAGATAACCAGGGTAAATCAGAGTTTCTAAAAGAGTGGGATTTATCAGCACTGAAGATGCAACCAGGAGATGAACTCTACTTTAGTGTGCGGGCTTTTGATAATAGGCAGAAAAACAGTTTGCCAGCACCACAACTGAGTCGCTCCGCCAACAAAATTGTAAGATGGCTGGAAGATGAGGAAGAAGGCATACAAAGCGACGGTATTTTGCTTGATTTCGTTCCTGAGTATTTCAAAAGCCAACGACAAATCATCATTGAAACCCAAGAGTTGATTGCTAACAAAGCAAACATGGAAAATACAGACTTCATTGAAACCTCTCGGGATCTTGGCGTTGCTCAAAGTGCACTTAAAAAGAAGTACGGCCAATTTTTAGGAGATGAGTTTGAAAGTGGCACCCTACACACAATGGAGTCATGGCCTAGTCATCATCACGAAGAAAATGAAAAAAGCAAGGCTTTAGCCCACCCTCTACTTGAAGCTCATGCCAAACAAGATGAGCATGAAGAAGCACTACGCACAGAGTCTGCATCCCATGAACACGATAACAGCGAGCTTGATGCCACTGAGGATGACAAATCAGGATATAGCCAAGTCATAGCGCAATTTGGGCACGCACATGGGGCCAGTGACGATGGAAACTTTGTAAAAAAAGGGATACCTAGTCCAATTACCTTGATGAAAAATTCTATCGCTAATATGTGGCAAGCAGAATTACATTTACAATTAGCAGAGCCTGAAAAAGCCCTACCCTATGAAAACCTAGCTTTGGAATTTTTAAACCGCGCTAAAAAAGCAGAACGTATTTATGTAAAACGACTCGGTTTTGAGCCTCCGCCGGTTTCTGAAAAAAGAAGGTACGAAGGTAAACTTTCCAAGATACTAAGCTATCAACGCAACGAACAAATAGAAATCAGCAAGCCTAAGGTAGATGCCATGAAAAGGCTACTTGTTTTACTAAACCACACATCAACAACAAGCGTCACACCAATAAATGCCAAACAACTTGAAGATATTGCATTAATCAAAGGGCATTTTAGCGAGCAACTTGACACATCCCCCACGGATATTGCATTTATAGCCACCTTAGAAAAAATGAACCTAGCCAAAGCCTTACCTCTATCAAACTGTGAACAATGCTTAAAAACTTTGGCTGCTAAGTTATGGCAAGCATTACCTCAGGCCACGGCAGAACCAGCCAATCAATTAACTCATTACTCAATCGCTAACCCAAGCCTTAAAAAATATGCTGAGTTTCTACAACTGAATCAGCAAGGGATGACACCATGATTTTTTCTTTAGGGGAGTTATCAGCACACCCGATTATGGCTGTGATATTACTAACCTTAGTATTACTTACGTTTGCTATCAGTAGTTATTTAGCGGCGAAGCGACTTAGCGCACATAAAGCCCGATTAACCTTAGTTGTACTTAGCTCGGTTATGGCTGGTCTATCCCTTGTAGGGCTGGCCATAGATATAAAACTTAGTACTGAGTCCCCCCATCCCACAGTGCTTATAACGCAAGGTGCCACGAGTTCTCAATTAGAGCAACTTTACTCATCTAATCAAATCCTAGCGTTAGAGCCAATTGATAACACACTTCGCAGCCATAAAATATTTAAAAACGCCGCAGTAATTCAAGACTCAGCACAAATATTTACCTCAGGTATAGACTTGCAAGCATTACAAATAGTTGGGGCGGGTGTATCAAAGCAGCAATGGCAAAACTTACACGCAATTTTATCTCCAGATGAAATATCAAAGCTAGATATTTCATTTACCCCAAGCCCTCCGTCTTTAGGTTTGGTAGATATCACCTTTTCAAAAAGTGTAGTGGTTGGGCAGTATCTAGAAATTACTGGGCGTTTACAGGGGCGTTTTAACGGCCAAGATAAAGACACTATATATGAGTTGTCTTTACTAAACCCCATCGATGAAGTGATTGAAACTCAGCGAATAAAATCAGGCGAATCCTTTAAATTTACGGCGGCAACTAAGGCACCAGGACAATGGCTTTATAGTTTGCAATTAAGTATATCAAACTCTTTAAAACCAATTATTGATGAAACTCTTGCAGTGTCTGTACGTAATAACCCTCCTTTGAGAATACAAATAAAACAATCAGCTCCCTCTTTTGAAACTCGGCATTTTTCAAATTGGGCAAGCCAGTTTGGCACTAAGTTGTTTATCAGCACTAAAATAAGTAAAAGCAAAGATATTACCCAAGTCATTAATTTTTCCGATGAAGAGCTCTCTCAACTAAGCTCCCCACTAAACCTAGAAGCCTTACATACTTTTGATACCTTAATACTTGATGGGCGAACCCTACTAGAGCTAACACCGGAACAAATTGCAGCCACTTCAAAAGCGAGCAAACAAGGATTAGGGGTATTAGTTTTAGTAGATAATGAGTTGCTAGCAGCATGGGCTAGTATCAAGGTAGATTGGCTGCGTAACTTCTCCATTCAAGCTTTAGATGTCGCATCATATTCTCGTATTCCAGTTTGGGAAAACAGTAAAATTGAAGAGGCCATAGACGTTATCAGAGCAGATTTACAAGCAATTAGTGGTGAAGTATTAGTTTCAGGTAATCAGCTTTCAACCTTAGTTGCCATGGAAAAATATGGATTTGGGAATATCGCACTATCTTTAATAAATAATAGCCATATGTGGCAAACGTCTGGAAAAACAGCAGATTATAGCCATTATTGGCAAACTCTTATTCACAAAATAAGTAGGCCCAACCAAGGTAATTATTGGCTACCAGAGGACGACAAAAACATTACATTCGTAGGGACACCTACTAGTAGATGCTTCATAGGAAATAACACTACAGCATCCTATCTGGCGTTATCTGCACCAAAGTCAGACTTAAACCACTCGGTATACCTGAATCGTGATCCTCTACAAGAGGATAAAAACTGCGTGCAACTATGGCCTGAATATCAAGCTTGGTATCAACTAAGTACTGCCCTCACCGACAAAGACCTTTCAAAAAATTTAGCAGTATCTTTTGGCTACGTATACGGACAAAACCAGTGGGTAGCCCACAGGCTATCGCAAAACACAGAAGCCACAAAGCAAGTATTATCAAAGCACCCAAGAACAACTAGTAATCACTATTACCAAGATATTAATAAGCTTTGGCTTTGGGTAATATTGCTTTTATCTTTAAGTGTTTTATGGGTAGAAAGAAAGCTATTTTAAGCTATGAACGACGATAGATTGATTGCCTAAACAATCACACTAACATCAAGACAGCAGCACAAGCAGTCATGCCTATCACTAACCATCGATAGCTTTGCTCTGCAATTCGTTTCACTACCCAGACTCCACACCAAGCTCCTAGTGCAATAAAGGGTAGGCAACTAAGGTTTAACAAGAAGGAGTTAACCGTGATGCTATGCCAGCTAAATATATGAAACGGCACCTTAAACAAGTTTATACCTAAAAAGAACCAAGCAGCGGTACCTATAAACTCATTCTTAGGTAAACGCATACTAAGAAGATACAACGCCATAATTGAGCCAGCTAGGTTACCAATCATAGTGGTTATCCCACCTAATAACCCCATTAACAGCGCAAACCATAAGTAGTCTGGAATACGCTCTTTATTGGCTTTTTCCATCCATACCATCATGGCCAAACTTACAAAGATGATCACACTCATTATGGCTCTAAAAGCTTGATCATCAATCACTTGTCCCAACCAGGTGCCAATTATTACGCCTATGGCTGCCGACGGAAACAATTTACCAAGGTAACCCCAGTTAGCATGCCTGTGGTAATAAAATACCGCAAAAACATCCGCCATTATCATCATAGGTAACATTAAACCCGTGGATCCTTTACCACCAAAAATCAGTGCCAGTAAAGGTACAGCTAGCATCACAATTCCATGAACACCTACTTTAGCCATACCTACAAAAAACGCGACTAAACATAGCAATGCCGCATCTTGAAAGCTTAATGTATAACCAAATAGTTCAATCATTGATTAGCTGTAATCACCTTGATTTAACACTTACAATGCCTTTTCCCAAAACATAGCCTTACCCATTTTAGGGTCTAGTTCATATCCTGAAAATCCAAATTTTTGATACGCTTTTTGAGCAATAACATTACCTTCAAGTACCTCAAGAGTAACTTTACAGCATCCTTTTTTCATCGCAATAGACTCTATTTTTTGCAACAAGTACTGACTGACACCGCGTCCGCGAAACTCGCTACTTACAACTAGATCATGAATATTAATTAGCGGTTTACACTTAAACGTCGAAAACCCAATAAAGCAATTAGCTAATCCAGCGGGCTTACCACCTAAATAACAAATAATGCTAAATGCGTTAGGTACTTTTGATAAAGCATCGGTAAGGCTATCTTTCACATTTTCACCCAAAGGAGCATTACCGCCCATTGGATCAAGGGCGTATTGATTAAGCAGGTAAATCATATCTTGCGCTTGTTTTGGTTCAAGATAGTCAATAATTTGAACATCAACTGTCATATTCAGGTTTCCCATGTCAAATAATCTAAATACAGTTATTGGCTAATGGCAGAAAATGTTGCCCTAGTTAAAGACTGTAAATCAGCAGCACTAAGTTCAATTTCTAAACCTCTGCGCCCTGCACTGACAAAAATAGTCGTAAAGTGTTTAGCGGACTCATCAATAACAGTTTTTAACGCTTTCTTTTGACCTAAAGGACTTACACCACCTAATACATAACCCGTTGACCGTTGTACTTCTTGTTTGTCTGCCATTTCAGCTTTCTTTCCGCCACAGGCTTTAGCAAGGCTTTTCATACTTAACATTGAGTCTACAGGTAAAATAGCCACCACTAAGTTCGCGCCATCAAGTTTAGCTACTAGAGTTTTGAATACTTGCTTGGTAGGTAAGTTAAGCTTTTCAGCTGCTTCTAAACCATAAGATTGACTACTAGCATCATGTTCATATTCGTGAATGGTATAAGCTACCTTGGCTTTTTTGGCTTGATTAATTCCAGGTGTCATAAAACATTATTCGTCAGCAATGCAGTATTTCTGTAGTCGAGCTTTAACTAAGCGAATTTCACCTTCATCACGCTTAGATTCGGCATCCACCATATCCATTCTAGCTTCTTGACACTTAACCTTATTAGTTCGACGGAGCACAACAGCAGGGTCTGTTTCATACTCTTTAATACCGTTCTCACCTAAATAATCTTCACTACCTTTTTCGGCCTTTTTACCATGAGATGGCTCATGGTGTGCGGCACATCCAGCAAATAGAATAACAAAAGCTAGAATAGTCGTTTTTATATACATAGTAATTCCTTCGTATGGCTCTAATATTAAAATCTTAATTTTTAAGATTTTTGTACTTTATGTTGCGCTATTATTGGCAACTCTCCACTTAAGCCCATTGCATGTCGAATAATTTTATCTTTTGCAAATGGTGTATGCTCCGCCAAACTTAAGCCCATACCTCGAAGTATTTTTTTGACGGGCTGCTCTTTAGCAAACAAACGTTTAAAACCTTCCATTGAGGCGACCATCTTAGCGGCTTCTGTTTTACGCCAACGCTCAAAAGGTCGCAAATTTTTTGCTAATGAAAAATCTTTATCATCTGCGACTAATTTTAAAATATGCTCAGCTAGCGCAGCAGCATCTAAGATACCAAGATTGGCGCCTTGCCCAGCTAAAGGATGAATAGTGTGGGCCGCATCACCAATGATGACCACTCTATCTTTTACCCATTGCCTTGTATAGCGCATTTTAAGTGGGTAAGACTGCCTGTTACTTACAAGCTCGCATAAACCTAATGTCATATCAAAGTTTACACTCAAGGCTTGGTTGAACTCAGAATAATCCATAGACAAAAGCTCCTTAGCACGAGCGTCATCCTGAGACCAAACAATAGAACAAAGATGCTCATCCCATAGAGGTAAAAAAGCTAAAGGCCCGGAGGGTGTAAAAACTTGCCTGGCAACATTATTGTGAGGCAAGGCTGTTTTTACTGTTGCCACAATTGCATGCTGATCATAATCCCAAAAAGTTTGTGGAAAGCCAGCCAACTTTTTAACGAGTGAATTAGCCCCATCAGCACCAATAACTAAGCTCGCACTTAACTGGGAATTATCATCAAGGCTAATAAAGCTCTCCTGCTTACCAAATACAAGTTGACTGATTTTGTTTGGAGCGAATATTTCAATATTCTGGCTTTGGGAAGCTTGCTGCCACAAGCTATGTTTTACCCCTTGATTTTCAACTATGTAACCTAATTGAGGTTGTTGAACCTGCTTGGCATCAAAGTGTATTTTTCCAAAACTATCCTTATCCCACACCGCCATTTCTTTATAAGATGTTAATCTGTCACGGCTAATATGTTGCCAGGCTCCAAGTGACGCTAGGACATTTTGGGATGCCAAGGTTAATGCACTAACCCTGAGTTCTGGCTCACCACTTGGTGCGCCTTCACTTGAACTTGCATCAATCACAGCGATAGATAACCCAGACTTTTGTAAGGCTAGTGCTTGGGTTAACCCCACAACACCTGCCCCTATTATGGCAATATCAAAATGTAACATTTGTTCACTTAGCCTTACGTATATTATTTACCATTAGCCATGATATCTTCTATTTCTGCAATGGTTTTAGGAGCAGCTTGAGTTAAGTTTTCATAACCATTTTCGGTAATAAGTAAATTGTCTTCAATACGAATACCTATGCCTTGCCATTTTCGATCAACCTTTGCATCAGGGGCAATGTAAATACCTGGCTCAACGGTTAAAACCATCCCAGGTTTAAGGGCCCTGTCTTGGCCATCAACTTTATGATGACCAACATCATGCACATCTAGCCCTAACCAATGACTTAATCCATGCATGTAATACTCACGATAAGTCTGCTGTTCAATATTTTCAGCTAACTCACCTTTTAAAATGCCTAAATCTATTAGACCTTGAGTAATGACTTCTTTCACTAAATCATTGGCCTGTTGAATCGTATTATTCGGCTTAATCAGGGTAAACGCTTGTAACTGGGCCTCTAGTACTATCTCATACAATTGGCGCTGTTCTTTTGAAAAAGTTCCCGAAACTGGAAATGTCCGGGTGATATCCGCAGCATAACCTTGTAGTTCACAACCTGCATCAATCAGCACTAGATCACCTTGGCGCAACGCTTGATTATTTTCGGTGTAGTGTAAAATGCAGGCATTGCCACCACTTCCCACTATGGTCCCATAAGCAGGGTGTTTAGCACCATGCATAGCGAACTCATGATGAATTTCTGCCTCTAAATGATATTCGTTTTTCCCAGCTTGAGAAAACGTCATGGCGCGAATGTGTGCTTTACATGCAATGTCAGCAGCTTTACGTATGATTTGGATTTCAGCGTCAGATTTTATCAAACGCATTTCATCTAAAATAACACGGATATCAATAATACAACTCGGAGCTCGTCTGCCCTGTTTATGAGCACAGCGTAACCCTTCTAAAATCTCAAATACTAGCTCATCGGTACTAGGATTATGCCCTTGGGCAAAATATAAGTGTTGATGACAATCAATTAAATCGAATAACAGTCCGTCCAACTCTTCCAATGGAAACGCCATATCAAGCTTAAAATGTTTTTTAGCTTGCTTGGGACCATAGCGTCTGCCATGCCAAATCTCTTGCTCTGGGTCTTTATCTAAACAAAATAAAACAGACAGGCCATTAGCATACTCAGTGTGATTAGATAGAACTAAGTAAGCATCAGGCTCTGGAAATCCCGTAAGATATTGAAAGTAACTATCTTGCCTAAAGGGGAAGTGGGTATCTCTACTTCGAGTAACTAAGCTAGCAGCAGGGACAATAGCAATGCTGTTTGGCAACATGGCTTGTAACAAGCCCTGTCGAGCTTGACTAAAATCAGCGGTGTTCATATATGGATAAAATCACTCTTTCTTAAACAGCGGGAGCTACAGCAGCTTAGTGTACCGTTTTAGGCTCACCTTGTTGTTGTTCCGGTGACTTACCCAATTCGTTGAAACATAACATAGCGGTAACGCGAATATATTCCATCACTTCAAACAAAGCTTGTTCCGACTCTTCGTCTTCACTCATTTCTTCATCCATGCGGGCTATTTCTGCAAAGTCTTCTAATCCTTCTTTAACATCGTCAGAACAACCGGTTAAATCGGCTTGATGCAATCCAAAACCTAACATAAACCCTTGCACCCAAGTGAGCAGTGCTTGGCCTCTTTCATTTATTGGTGCTGAGTCTTCGGGCAAACATAAACTTAATGCAAAATCACTTTCAATTAATTGCTGACAGGTATCGTCATAGAGTTTTTTAAACGCATTTTGCACCTCTGGAGAAAAAGACTCGCCCTGATTGATAAAATCAGCCAAAGGCTCCATCCAATCTAAACACTCTAAAGGCATACCACCGCCTAACATGCCACATATCATTCCTTGTACTTCTGCAGCGCTGGTTAAAATATCGTTTCGCTCTAAAAGTGCACAGAGCGTATCAAAAAGGTTAGTTGACGTATTCAAGATAATTTCTCAGTATTTCTCTGGGGGAACAGTGTTTTTAACACACTCCATTAACAAGTCTCTATGCTATCACTGTCAATAAATTAAACCCAGACAGTCAGGGGTGTAAATCATATTTAATCAAGCAACTCAACTAAAACTCTAGGGCCTAAAAAGTATAAGAAAGCTCATCTAGCCCTAGTATATTCGGATAGTTACCGATTATAATATCGGTGTTAATGCTGTCGCATCGCCTGAACAGCATATCAATCATTTTTCTAAGCCTCCTGGAATGTTAGCCAGTTTAGTAATGTCCCTGGCCGATGCTTTTTACCTAGGAAGTTGATTCCACTACTATTGTGCAAGCTTGGCTCGTACCGAGAAGCCTGAGGTAATGATGATACTTCCGCCCTGAACTTTCGGTTCACGGGCGAACACTAGACAGCGGCATTTTGGGAGGCACCCATTTCGACAACACAATGGATTATACGGTGGTCAAATGAACCAAGAAGAGCAATTGAAACTACATGGAAAAAGTGCGTTAGACGCCCTAACTCCTATCGTAAAGTGGAAATACGATAATTTTCACAAAGTGATGCTTGCAGAGTTTTCGGTAGACAAAGAAGAGCAAGTTTTAATTACGCTTCAGCAAATATTTCCAGATTCTTGGGATGCAAAAAGTATTAAAAAAGCCCCCCCTAAGGTCAAACACTATGCGGGACCTTTTGCAAAATTAGTGAAGAAACAGAAATTACTAAGTGCCAATCCAGATAACCATCCCCGAGTTATGGCGGCTTGGTGGCCTTGGGGACATGGAGCAACGGTTTCTGTCCGGTTATTTTTAACGAATACAGAACCCTACGTCGAAGAAACAAGTTTATTTAGTAAATTACGTAACCTCTTTGCCTAAAATAAACACAAGGCAAAGCTTGACCAGATGGTCAAGTATAAACTAAGATTTTAGCTTTATAAGAGTTGCGTTTATTTCTAGTCTAAAAAGATTCAGTTAGAATAAGGCCATTGCTCAATAATATTAAATAACAACTAAGGCAGCTTTATGGCCATAATTAACTTTGGTTCCATCAATATTGATCACGTTTATCAAGTGGAGCATTTCGTACAACCCGGTGAAACTCTTGCATCAAACGGATACCAATGTTTATTGGGTGGTAAAGGAGCAAACCAATCCATTGCATTAGCCAGAGCTGGAGCAGATGTTCGCCACGTTGGTAAAATTAACGAAACAGATGCCGCTTTCAAGCAAAGCATGATCCGTGATGGCATTAACTGCAAACACATCTCTTGCACTGACACCCCATCAGGCCACGCAATAATTCAAGTCACACCATCTGCCGAGAATGCCATTGTATTGTTTGGTGGTGCAAACCAAGAACTAACACCGAAAGACGTAATGCACGCACTCGATGAAGTAAAATCAAGTGATTGGGTATTAACTCAAAATGAAACCAGCTGTATTGATGAAGTATTACGACAAGCTAAAGACAAAGGTCTAAAAGTTGCCTTTAACCCAGCTCCGATGACTGAGTCAGTGAAACATTTACCCCATGAATGTATCGACTTGTTAATAGTCAATGAAGTAGAAGCAGAAGAGATTTCCGGAAAAAACAACTTAGATGAAATCGAAGCGTATTTTCGCGAGAACTGGTCACATGCTGAGATACTCATCACCTTAGGTAAAGCGGGGGTAAGAATGCTTAAAAAAGATAAAAGCATTGATGTGCCCGCATTTTTAGTGGACGCAATAGATACCACAGCCGCTGGTGACACATTTATTGGTTACTTTTTATCTGCATACAGTGAGCATGCAGAAACCAAGGCTGCTTTGTTAAGAGCTTGTGCCGCTTCAGCCTTAGCAGTAATGAAAGCAGGTGCAGCCCAATCTATTCCTACCGAGAAAGACGTTGACCGCTTTCTTGCTAAACAATAATACCAAACTATTACCCCAAAGATTTTCAACGGAGAATTGTTCTTATGAGTCACAAAATTATTCTTGATACCGATCCTGGTATTGATGATGCCATGGCAATCTTTTTTGCCTTTCAACATCCTGACATTGATGTTTTGGGGTTAACCACTGTTTATGGAAATGTTCCAGTTGAAATGGCAGCTAAAAATGCAATTACCTTATGTGACCTAGCAGGTAAAAACATCCCCGTTTGTAAAGGTGTTGGTATGCCTTGGGTTGGGCCAGAATCCAGCTATGCACATTTTGTACATGGTGATGATGGCTTTGGAAACATTAATTTTCCAGCTGCAAAAGGCGAGCTCGATCCTCGTAGCTCAGCGCAATTTATCGTAGATATGGCACGTAAGTATCCGGGCGAAATAACCATTGTTGCCATCGGCCCTTTAGGCAACTTAGCCCTAGCCTTGCGCTTAGAGCCTGAGTTACCAAAACTAGTTAAAGCCGTCTCCATAATGGGCGGTGCAGCCTTTGTAAGAGGTAATGTTACCCCTGTCGCTGAAGCCAATATTTGGAATGATGCCCACGCTGCTGAAATTGTATTTGGGGCATCTTGGGAATTAAACATGTTTGGCTTAGATGTAACGAATGCCTGTCCATTTAGTCCTGAATTTTTGACACAACTAAAAGAAAACAACCAAAAACTAGGTGGCTTTGTCCATGATGCAGCACAGTTCTACGTTAAGTTTTATTCACAAAACCGTGATGAAGATGTGTGCTTCTTCCATGATGCTATGCCCATTGCGCACCTAATAGATCCTAGTTTATTTGAATTGCAAACTGGCCACGGCAGAGTCTCTACAGACCCTCTCAATAGAGGCCAAACCTCTATTGCACTACCTAATACTACTGCTAGCCCAGATTGGCTAAATGCAGAATTAGTCAATGTTGCAACTAAAGTGGATAACGAGCGTTTAACCAAGTTATATTTAGATACTTACAAACTATAACCATACTAAATGGCTGCGTTTAATAAGTTAAACGCAGCCATGCCATGTTGGATATTGTCGATATGTCTCACCAAGCATTACGGTCACAAATACGCCAAGAACGACAAAACCTTTCCCTCCAGCAGCAACAGCACGCAGCTATTCAAGTGCTTGATATATGTCAAAAACAACTGCACCTAGAGAAAGTGAATACTATCGCTGTTTACCTAGCGAACGATGGCGAAATTAACCCCAGTGAAATAATTAAATATTGTTGGCAAAGTAACAAACGTGTTTTACTGCCAGCTATGCATCCTTTTTCAAAAGGTCATTTAGTTTTTGTTGAGTACCTTGCCAACAGCCCAATGAAAACTAATCAATATGGTATTAAAGAACCAATCGTCACAACTAACAATATTATCCCCCTTGCAGAAATAGAGCTAATTATGACCCCATTAGTTGCATTTGATGCGAAAGGAAACAGGCTAGGTATGGGCGGAGGCTACTATGATCGCACCCTAGCCCCGATAAAGCGATACAACTTAAACACACAACTTATTGGCTTAGCACATAGCTGCCAACAAGTTGATACTTTAGATGCAAACTACTGGGATATTCCATTGCATGGTATCGCAACACCAAAACAATTCTTCAAGACCCCAAATTGCGTTAGGGATTCGTCACTCTGCTAGGTTAGAATATTGTTAATATTCGCTTTTAAGCTAAACAAGTCATGACACAAGATCAAAAGAAACAAGCGGCGGCTCAAGCTGCTATTAAATATGTTCAACCCGAATCCATAGTAGGTGTTGGTACCGGATCCACTGTAAATTATTTTATTGATGGGCTAGCCGAGATTAAACACGACATCATAGGTGCAGTTTCTAGTTCAGAGGCCTCAACAAAGCGTCTCAAAGCTCTAGGAATTGAAATATTTGAACTTAACTCAGTTGATAAGCTTGATGTTTACGTAGACGGTGCTGATGAAATCACTGAGCATAAACATATGATTAAAGGCGGTGGAGCAGCACTCACCCAAGAAAAGGTCGTAGCGGCAGTTGCAAAGCAATTTATTTGCATCATAGATGATTCAAAGAAGGTGCCTATTTTAGGAAAATTTCCACTGCCAATAGAAGTCATACCTATGGCTCGCTCGTACGTTGCCCGTGAAATAGTAAAGTTAGGGGGAGATCCACAGTACAGGGAAGGTGTTATCACAGATAACGGCAATGTCATTATAGATGTCTTTAATTTAACCATACTAAACCCAGTAGAGCTTGAAGAAAAACTCAACGCCATAGTAGGAGTGGTAACAAATGGGTTGTTTGCCAAACGCGGCGCAGACACTGTAATAGTAGGCACAGAAAACGGCGTTCATACCATCAATTAATGCCACTGCATCACAACATTTAAATTCGAAGGCCATCATTAAATAATAGTTACTCACCTATAATTTAAGGCCTTCTATCCCCAATATTAATCTATTTATTCATACCATGAAGCCATATCAATTAGCCAAATAAAGTTTGCTAGGCAAAGCTATCAACATACAGTTGTTGCTAACAAATTATCAGCCGTTAAAGGTACAGGAACAAATAAATGTCGAATCAATTTACAGGTAAAACAGCTGTGATTTCTGGCGGAGCTGGCGGTATTGGGTTAGCTCTAGCCTTAGAATTTGGTCAGCTAGGTATGAATATTGTTATTGGTGATATAGACACTAAGCAGCTAGCAGAAGCTGAGCAGCAATTAAAAACTCTAGGTATCAATACACTGACCTGCCCATTAGATGTGACTCAATACCAGCAATGGTTACAATTGCTTGACTCTGCAGAAGCTGAGTTTGGTGATATTCATATGCTAATTAACAATGCGGGAGTTGGTGGCCTACCAGGCTCTATAGATGATACCAAAATCGACACTTGGAAATGGGTATTAGACGTAAACGTGATGGGTGTTGTTAATGGCACCCAAACTGTCGGCTCTAAAATTAAAGCTCATGGTCAAGGTGGTTGGATAATCAATGTTGCTTCTATGGCTGGTATGAATGGTGTCGCCTACTCTGGTGCCTACGCTGCATCTAAAGCGGCAGTGGTTTCTATGTCAGAAAGTTGGGCCGCTGAACTTAAAAAAGACAAGATTATGGTGTCTGTCCTTTGCCCTGCATTTGTTAAAACCCGTATCCATGAGTCACTTAGAAATCTGCAACCTGAGTACCAAAGCGTTAAACAACAAGGGGCCACTAAAGCGCAATCTAAAGGGGGGATGGGTCAAGCTGCTGCATTAGTGGAATCAGGAATTCCTGCTAATATGTTAGCTAAACGAGTTGTAGAAGCACTTGACTCAAAGCAAGCTTATATTTTTACTCACCCCAACTATAGACAAGGTGTGGGTTACCGTTCTCACCTACTTGATAAAGCATTTGCAGATGCCGAAAACAGCCCTATCGTTGGCCACCTTAAAGACGATGAAATTGTTATCTTGTAAGTTTGATATTTAGATATGGTCGTTTGTCATCTGACTTACGACTTTATTTAACTCGTTAAAGCTAGCAAACTCATTGCGTTTTAATAACATTTTTTTGGCAAAAAGAAGTCCATGAGCTTCCAACTTAGCCCTAAAAGCTAAGTCATCAAATTGCATAAAATCCGCCACTTTAGCAATCCCTAAAATTCTACGAATAATTTTACACGCCGCAAAGCCCAAGGTATCTTGAAATATCTGCTGCAAAAACATCTGCCTGTAGCGGTTATGACACTCACCAGTAAGGTCTTTCCCCATAAATACATTATCAGAGGCCTTATCTGAGTCGTACCAATATTCACTAAACTTAGCTTCGAATCCTTTCCATATTAACTCTATTTGCTGTAGTAACCACTTACTATACTTTTGGGCCTCTACACTTTCTCGATGAACATGGGAGAAATAGCTTAAATACAAGTTTGCTATCAGCGCACCAATATCAAATCCCATTGGCCCAACAAAGGCAAACTCTGCATCAATCACATAGGTTTGTTGTTGATTGAGCATGATAGAGCCGGTGTGTAAGTCCCCATGAAGTAAAGCTTGTTTACTAGTAGAAAAAAGGTATTTCATTTGGGCAACATGGGCTCGCACAAGAGGGTCTTTCTGGATCTCATCTATGTATTTCTGAGGTAATACAGGATTGTAATCATTCATATCATGATGTTCAAAGGGATAGGTAAAGATAAAATCCTCTGAGATCATACACATGTCAGGGTTATCTGCTTTAGATACCAAAGCCTTTTTTGCCTGACTATCTAGACCAAAGTCACTCGAAAAAAATAAAGTCGCCCCAAGATAATTTGCTATGTCTTCGGCAAGCTTTGGAAAGTATTCCCCTCTGATTAGGCCGTCACGCAAAATGCTATGGCATTGTAAATTTTCCATTATCACAACAGATAAATCTTCAGACTGATAATACATCTTTGGTGCTGTGCTAGGTGAGACCTTTGCCTGATAAGCTAAAGCATGAATTTCTGCCGACATGCGGTTGCGGGTTAAGGGCCAATCTTCACCCATTACTTTGATAAATGGGGGCGATTGCTTGCAGAATATAGACTCTGTGGGGTTTTGTTGGTTAGTCACCACAAACGCAAAGTTCATATTACCGTTTGTGATCTCCTCCACCTTCAAATACTCAAAACCGGAAAAGCGATTTTGCATTTCTGGTAGTGAACTCAAAAAGCTCACTAAGTTGTTGGCATTTAACTGAAAATAGGACATGTGAACCTTGCTTTACAACTACAACTGAAACTTACTGATAATGATTAGACGAGTATTGGAAAACTTACAAATTAATTGAAAGCACAAATAACAACAGTGTCTCCCACTTTAATGTTGTTTTTTGCAAACCAACCTTTATTCATTTCCCACGCGTACAGTACTGTATCAGAGGAGTTTGTAGAGTTTAGGTCAAGGGCTTTCATACTCTTAACATCAGTAATAGTCCCATCAGCTTTAACAAATGCGATATCCAAAGGAATTAAGGTATCTTTCATCCAAAATCCTGCGACTTTAGGTTGCTCAAACTTAAACAACATGCCACAAGTTTCACATAAAGAATCTCTATTCATCAAACCTTGAGCTCGCTTTTCAAAGGTATCAGCATATTCTAACTTATATGCTTTCCCATTAACTTTTACTTGGATTTCTCCAAAACTAATGGTTTGTGCGTGCAGATTAAAAGAACTAAAAAGAACAAAACAGGAAAGCAGAACAAACACATTAAACACAACACGCATAACTAATCACACCAATAATAAAATGACAGTGTAGCCTACAACTTTTTACAAGAACAGCCCATCTCTTTATCACTGGTTTCCCATTCTTGAAAATCTCCCTGGGTACATTGGGCAAGCAAAGTCCGACATTGATACTGCCCATACCGAACTTCTGTATCAGCAGAATTAGCTAAAGCATGACCTACTAAATGCTGAGCTTGTTTAGTAGTACAAGCTTGAAAGGTCAACACACTTATAATCACAATAATCTTGTTTATCTTAGTATCCATCACTATTCCACAAAAGAGAGTACCAAGTGTCAGAGGCAGCAGCCCTAAAAAAGTTCAAACACAAGTAACGAAAAAGGGCTAGTTGTTTGCACAACTAGCCCTTTTAAAAAAGCTTAATAGCGTTATTGCTACATTAGCCAACCACTTTTACTGGAACAGCTTGTTCTGAATCATACTTAGTCGTCATCGACTCTGTAGGTGGTGCGAAACGAGTAAGGTCGATGCCTTCAACTGCTGCTTTGTATTCATCCATAGTTGGGAAGCGACCCAATACAGTTGAAAGAACAACTAGTGGCGTCGAACCTAACAAAGACTCACCTTTCTTCTCAGCAGTATCTGCTACAACACGGCCTTGGAATAAACGGGTTGAAGTCGCAATAACTGTATCACCAGGTTCTGCTTTTTCTTGGTTACCCATACATAAGTTACATCCAGGACGTTCTAGATACAAAATATTGTCGTACTTAGTTCGCGCAGCAGCTTTTGGATTAGCATCGTCAAATACGAAACCAGAGTACTTCTCTAGTACTTCCCAATCCCCTTCAGCTTTAAGCTCATCAACAATGTTATAAGTAGGTGGCGCAACAACTAATGGCGCTTTAAACTCTACCTTACCGTTTTGCTTTTCAATGTTACGTAACATTTGAGCGATGATTTGCATGTCACCTTTGTGAACCATACAAGATCCAACAAAGCCTAAATCAACTGCTTTATCACCATAATATGATACTGGGCGAATAACGTCATGGGTATAACGCTTAGATACATCTTCGTTGTTTACATCTGGATCAGCAATCATAGGCTCTGAGATTGAATCAAGATCAATCAATACTTCAGCGTAGTACTTAGCGTTATCATCTGGTGCAAGAGCCGGTTGTTCACCAGACTGGATACCTGCGATACGTGCATCAGCTAACTCGATAAGTCCGGCCAACATACCTGCTTCGTTGTCCATCCCCTTGTTAATCATAATTTGGATGCGACTCTTAGCAAGTTCGATTGACTTAATTAACGTCTCGTTATTAGAAATACAGATAGACGCTTTTGCTTTCATTTCTGCAGACCAATCTGTAAATGTAAAGGCTTGGTCAGCCATTAAAGTACCGATATGTACTTCAATAATGCGGCCTTGGAACACGTTCTCACCGCCAAACTGCTTAAGCATTTGTGCTTGAGTGGCGTGAACTACGTCACGGAAATCCATGTGGCCTTGCATATTACCTTTAAAGGTTACCTTAACTGATTCTGGAATTGGCATTGCCGACTCCCCAGTAGCTAATGCAATGGCTACCGTTCCTGAGTCTGCACCAAACGCTACACCTTTAGACATACGAGTATGTGAGTCACCACCAATGATAATTGCGCGGTCATCAACAGTAATGTCATTCAATACTTTGTGAATAACGTCAGTCATAGCGTGATAAACGCCTTTAGGATCACGAGCTGTGATTAGACCAAACTTATTCATGAAAGCCATAAGCTTAGGAATGTTCGCTTGCGCTTTACTGTCCCAAACTGATGCTGTGTGACAACCTGATTGATAGGCACCATCAACACTTGGAGAAATAACAGAAGCAGCCATAGCTTCTAATTCTTGGCAAGTCATAGGTCCAGTTGTATCTTGTGAACCAACAATGTTTACCTTAACGCGAACGTTAGAACCTGCATGAAGAGGTGTTTCTGAAGCAACACCTACAGCATTACGATTAAAGATTTTTTCAACTGCAGTTAAGCCTTGTCCTTCATGTGAGATTTCTTTAGACGCAGCATAAACGCTTGCTGGTTTTACACCTAAGGTTTCTGCAGCAAAAGTTTGTAGCTTTTTACCGAAGGTCACAGCATATGAACCACCAGCTTTCATAAACTCAACTTTTTGAGCAGTAAAGGCCGATGATACGTCAACTAACTCTTTGTCGCCGTTACATAACTTCTTAGCTTTAGTATCGATAGTTAATACCGTACCAGTTGCTACTGAGTAAGCTTCTTCTAATACAGGGTCGCCGTTTTCATCGGTGACAACATTACCATCTGCATCTAATTTCTTAACCCAGTTTTTAAGGTCAAGACCAATACCACCCGTTACATCTACTGTAGTTAGGAAGATAGGTGCAATACCATTAGTACCAGCAACAACTGGCGCAATGTTAATAAATGGAACATAAGGGCTTGCTTGTTTACCTGCCCAAAGTGCTACGTTATTTACACCGGACATACGAGAAGAACCCACCCCCATAGTACCTTTTTCAGCGATAAGCATAACTTTGGCAGTTGGATGTTTCTTTTGAAGCTCAACGATTTCTTGTTGTGCTTCAGGCGTGATCATACATTGGCCGTGTAACTCACGGTCTGCACGAGAGTGGGCTTGATGACCTGGAGAAAGTAAGTCAGTTGAGATATCGCCTTCACCTGCAATATAGGTGACAACTTCGATTTTCTCTTCAATATCAGGCAGCTTGGTAAAGAACTCTGCATTTGCGTAGCTTTCTAAAATTTCTTTAGCTATTGCGTTGCCGTCTTTAAAGGCAGCTTCTAAGCGGTCTGTATCAGCTTCATATAAGAATACTTGTGTTTTTAAGACTTCAGCTGCAGGAACCGCAACTGCGGCATCATCACTAAGGGCTAAATCAAGAAGCACCTCAACAGATGGGCCACCTTTCATATGAGACAACAATTCAAAGGCAAACTCTGCAGAAATCTCTGCTACCGTTTCTTCACCTAAGATAATCTCTTTTAAGAATTTAGCTTTTTCACCAGCTGCACTGGTTGTGCCTGGTAAAGTGTTGTAAATGAAAAAGTTAAGAGAATCTTCTCTGTATGCATGTGAAGTATCTTTGATTTGCTCGATAATTTCGGCTAATAAATCAGCACTATCAATGGGTTTAGGCGCTAGCCCTAGGTCTTTTTTACGGCTTTCAATTTCTTCAACGTATTTTAAATATAGGCTCATACGACTTACTCTCTTCCTTCTCTCTAGCTACAAAATGCTAATAACATCATAATTAGCAGGGACAAAATTTGATGTAGTTTACCTGATTTTTTAATTATTTTTCATAATTTGGTCATATAGGTATTATTTATATAAATTATAATCTATGCCATATAATTTCCCCATCGTTATAATAGGGTGATTTTTACACAAAAACACCCCATACACCTCACTCAGCGGGCAAATACTACAGGAAACCAATCTTCTCTAAGCCTCTGTCCTGAGCTCATATTATGATTGGGAAATGGCGGAGAAGTAGGTCCAGGGCGTTCAATATATCTAGCGTCATCACCTACAAATCGAATTGAAAAAGCTCTACGGCGAATACCTGTGGTGTTACCTCTTGCTCCATGGAGTATTCCAAAGTTAAAAGCTATGGCATCACCAGCTGCCATTTTCCACTCTTTAATATCCATTCCTTGAGCATCAGGATCGGGAACCGCCATATAATCATTAGTATTGGGATAAAAATTCGATTCAGTGAGCCATCGAGTCGGCAAAACTTGTTTTTCCCAAAGATGACTACCAGCTACACATCTAAGGCCATTGGTTGTAACGGGATCCATAGGAGACCAAAAGCTTACATTTTGAATACCATTCACAAAATAATAAGGGCCATCTTGATGCCAAGGCGTGGCTTTAGATGTTCCAGCTTCTTTGACTAATACGTGATCGTGAAAAACCTGAACTTGGTTTGACTTCATCAGGTCCGCTGCTACTTCTGCGGCAGCTGAATGACGGATCACCTCTTCAAATTCGGGAATGCGGGTCCAATTGCAGTAATCATCAAAAAACCGCCCCGAGTCACCAGGGTTAAGGTTTTCTGCGGCATAGGGCCCTGGGGATTGCATATTGGTATCAATACCAGAACGAATAATATCAATTTGGCCTTCAAACAGGCCCTTGATTAAAACCACACCATCTTGTTGAAAGGTATTGATGTGAGCTTGCGTGATAAGTGGGTGCATTATTTGTAGGCCTACTTAAAAACCGACCATTAAGTTAAAACAAGAACTACAAATAATACTCTTCTATCATCTCAAGCTATGCAAGTAAAAACTCTTCGTCTTAACAAGACTAAACCAAATAACATCCCCGAAAAAACAACAGGAAAACTAGCTCCTTGGCGTACGGGCTCATCTTCATAGGCATCACAATTATCAATCGACCCACCTGAAATTGGTGTAAGCTTAACCGCTACAACAGTGTCAACTAAGGTTTGAGCGCCGTATTCATCAAGGATAATCTCACCTCTAATGTTTGTTTCAGGCTTTAGTACTAAGGCAGTCGCAGCAATTTCATTGTCATCGTTAATTCCATTGGCTTGTACTATATCGTACTCAGAATTACATTCGATAAGCGAGTTAAGCCCTTGAAAAATATCATTTTTGTAATCGTATAAGAAACCTTCGGTCCTACGAGTTGTGAGGGTTGCTTCTGATTCACCATATCCTACTGCATACCCTTCGTTATTAATGGAGGTCGCAATGCTTGAAGAGCCTTCAAAAAAGTCATCAGGATAAATAGTTAAGTCGTTATCAATATCATGCAAAAAGAATTTTGTACGGGTATTACCGTTAACGTCTTTAGTGATATTCCCTACAACCAGATTGTCATTGTTAATATCGTAGGCAATACTGCTGTAGACATCTTCATCGTAATTAATGGTGGTAACTTCATCGCCTATATAAATCGCTGCTGCTGTTGTTAGAGAGCTGGTATCTTGATAATAACTAGGCGACTCACCCACAGCTATCCCATAATCATTAATGGCTACAGCCGAACTAGCATAAACTGAACTTGAATCATCAGGCTCATCTATCAACATACCTAAACTGTAGGTATCTATTAAGTCACCATCTTCATCAAGCTGCCAAATAACACCCCTTTGCTGAGCGGCTGTGGTAACGCCTGAACTCAGACTTATGCTTAATGCTCTTAAACAGGACGATTCTGGAATATCCCCTCTAGCAGTAGAGTCGGCACAGTTTTCAACGGCAGTTTCATAGGTATCATCTACGAATTCAATGGTACCGATACCAACTACCTGATTACTGTTGTTAATATCGTAAGCTTCACTGAGTCCGCCCGCTGTTACATCTGGCGGCGGTAATTCCGTGGTATGATCGTCAACTATTGCAAAACCTCTTTGATAAAAGTCATTAACCACATAGGTGATATCTTCAACATCCTCGGTCACATAGTCTTCTGTGTAAAAGCCATCATGACTAGTGCCTACCGAATAACCAAAATCATTGATAGAGCGAATTTGGGTTCTGACACTATTTCTATAGTCGTCAGTATTTGGATCGATAGTATCGAAAACTCGAAGTAATTCGCTGTCATTCTCTGTTGCCACATAACTATTTAAACTAGCTATTTGCTGAAAGGTCTGACTCTCGGCATTTGTCATTATGTAGTTGTACAAGAAGGTATAGTCATCATCACTAAAATCACCGCCACGTACACCATCTAAATTTTCTAATCCAAGTATGATGGCTGATGATTCAAAATCGATAAGCGTAGTATCAATAACAGGGTTATATTGGGTTTCTAGGTTAACCGCTACTTGCCCTACATCATTTATGGCTGCAGGGTAAGAATTAACACCCAGATCAGCTACTGGCAATTCAACCACCTCATACTGGGCTCCATAGGCTACAGACATATACAAACCACAAAGAGGGAATACGGTGGCAATTACTGCTTTTTTCATTAGACATCCTGCTGACTGCTATTTTGCTTTGTACAACTGACATTAAAGTGCAACAACATAAAATACCTAAGGGACAAACCAAGGTATTCAATCTGCGTAAAATCACGCTACAAAGTTACAAATAATAAAAGGTGGCTGGATAGGTGTGTTGCAACCTCCTATCCAGCCTTTTGGATTGATTTACTCTACTGGGGTAACTTGATTAACTAACAACATTTTGTAACCAGACGAAGCGTAAATATCCTGCTCAAAAATTAGATATGATTCTTGGCTAGACTCATCTAACACCAGCTCCATAGTATCCAGAACAGTCTCAGTTCCATCTATAGTAGCCACTGCGAAAATATCGTAAGTGTTATTTAATAACGTCAGTGAGCCTGAGTTTTCCTGTAGCACAGATAACAAGTTATCAGCGGTATCAATATTTTCATCATTTAATACAAAGTAAAATGTCACTCTACTAAAATCATCCGAATCCGCTAAGTTAACAACCTGCACACCGTGACTATAAATACTCGAGCTACTACTTTTAGCTAAAGTTAATGCCTTGATGACGATTTCATAATCATCAACAATTCCATCTTCGTTTTCATCAGTAACACCATCTTCATCATCATCAATAGCGTCTTTTCTGCCATACAAGAATATTGTGGTATCACCGTTCTCTTCTAAGCTGAGTAGGGCATCACTGATGTAAACTTCGCCATCTGCCGAGTTACTCACATCAAAAGAGTAATCACCATTGGCTGTAATTGTCGAAACACTAAACTCACCCTTTGCTAAGTTATCAATAGTCACTTCGCTATCATCATCCAAGGTTACAGCTATATCTATTTGCCCTTGATACTCAGGGAGGTAATCATTTGTTGATATTGCATTGTAAAAACCAAACTCTGCTTCAGAGTCCACATCATTCAGTTCTGTGATGCCATTGGTACCTATGCTATCAATGGTGAAATCGGAGGAGCCCACACCAGTGTTATCACGGATAACAAGTACATATTGGCTTACAACTGAGTAAGACTGATCTACCGAGGTATACAGGATTTCAGTTTCACCAGGGTTAGTGATATAGAAAATGTACTGGTCTTGGTCTAATTTAATATTGTCTGATAACTCGTGATAATTAACAGTCCCTAAAAATACTGCTTCATTAAATGTTTCATTATCAAGAGATGCATATAGATCAACAGATTGATATTCATCATGTAAATTTAGAAGACGAATGTTGAATAGATCATCATCATCGTCATCGTCGTCATCAATCACTTCTATATCAAACATCAACACATCTGGGTCTGTGATATTGCCACTTAAGGTAATAAACTTGATATCATCATTGGTAATTTTAACACTATCTTCATAGATTATTTCTAAGTCAGAACGATCACTACTTTCCTCATCCTGCCAAGCAAGTTCAATGTAGTAGTTACCAGTGTCTAATGAGTTGTTACCGCTAACTTCTGTGTATTCAACTGAACTGTACGTCACCTCAACTTCATCATCATCGTCGTCGTCAAGGTTTTCATCAACTGTAAGAAAAATGCCAGGAGCATTAGGAGAGGCATTATAAAACTTTATATAGCCAGTCTTGTTATCACTACCACTTGAGCATGATGACAGCACACACACAGCAACGCCTATCCCTACAAATAAACGTAGAGCATCGACCACACTCGTATTAATCCACTTCATTATTTCTCCAAAACATTATGTTACGTATTGCGATATTTTATGCTGATGGGACTGGGCAAAATAGCTAAAGTTCTGAGCTGAGGTGCTGTTACACATTGCTTGCACATTAGTTACACATTGTTTGCACATTTGAGCTGAGGAAGATTTTATTTGTTCAATTAGCAAGCGTTCACAACAGCAGTGATCACTAATAGGAAGGATAAAAATACTATGGAGCTTGATATCAAATCGAGTTGATTACGCCTTAATACTGTTTAGGTTCAGGGCCTAAAGTCAAATAGTAAGGACACTACAGGTTAAAGGGTAGCGTGATAAATCCTAAAGTACCCAAACTTGTAATGCCCTTTTTTTGAACTAAATTATCAAGCTAGTCTGTTAGCCCATCCGGCACACCAGCCTTTGGCACTGACAACTTTTCCAGGGAAAAACGCACATGGCCGCCATTCCTCGCCTTCTTCTCCTTGTAGATATTTACAATTTGCACAGTTTTTTCCTTCTAACTCTGACTCATGTACATACTTTAGTGCTTTTGCTGTCGGGTCATCTAAGCTAATACGCTCTCGAGCTAAGGCATTTATAGATACCCCACCAAAAGTCACAGCAATTAAAGATGAACTAGATAGCTTCATAAAGTCACGACGATTAAGTTTGTTCATTGAAAAGACTCCGATTTGTTTTCGAAAATAATAATGATTCTTTTTTAGTTACACCTTAAAACGCAAAAACTCGCCAAATTGGCGAGTTTTAGGTTGTAGCAACACTGTTGCTATGTTCTTTGATACTGATATTGTAAGCGCTTAGATCAACTTCTTATCGTAAGATAGTTAACCTTTACTAACCTCAACAATAAGTGACTTATAAAATATGCAGTTAATCTTTTTCGACTTAGATGGCACCTTATTAAATAATGCGTCAGAGATATCAGCTTTTACCAAAGAAACACTTATGTTACTAAGTGAAAAAGACATAGCTTATACAGTTGCAACTGGCCGTACCATGTTGTCAGCACAACGAATAATCGAAGGTCACAATTTTACCTTACCTCATATATTCAATAACGGTGTCACTATTTGGGACCCTAACTCTCAACAAGTCACCTTAGAAAACTTACTAAAAGGGGACGAGGTATCGGAAATCATTGAAATTGCCTTGGCACATGGGATCACGCCATTTGTCAATGTTATCGATCAACAGCACAATCACTTTATTTTTCACTCAAAAACCCACAAAGCAATCGAAAAAGAGTTAATTGAAACATACTTTGCTGCCAGCAAAGCCACCCTATTACCCATAGAAACATTATCCAAAGACAGCCAAGTCACGAACATTAGTATGATTGGGGCAGCTGGCGACATTAAGAAAATGTGGCACTTTTTTAATACCCATAGCAATCTTATTGCCTATTCTGGGCCTGCAATAGAAGGTAATAATTATTGGTGGATGGATGTTCACCACAGGCAAGCAAATAAAGGCAGTGCGGTGACTGCCCTTAAAAGCAAATTAGGAGCGACTAAGGTTATTTGTTTTGGAGACGGTGACAATGACCTGAGTATGTTTGCATTAGCTGACGAATGCTATGCGCCAGAGAACGCCAAACCAGAAATCAAAAACTCAGCTCATGGCGTTGTGGGTCACAACCATGAAGATGGCATAGCGCACTTTTTAAGAGAGCGCTTTTCTCTGTAACCAACAGGCTTATTTGCGCTTTTTACCAGAGCTTTTTGAGCGACTAGCTTTTGCTGCTTCATTATGAGGCTGATTATCACTAAATCGTGTTAAGCCTTTTTGCGCACGGGCAGCATTAGTCGACTTGCCCTTAGCATACGCTTTATTAACAGAGCGTTTAGCGTGTTGTTTTTGTTCTTTTCCACGCAACTCGTGCCTACTTTCAGCCGGAACTAAACATTTAGGACCGTTACCTATTAGGTTCGCTTTGCCCATCTCTTTTAACGCTTTTCTTAACATTGGCCAGTTAGCTTGATCATGGTAGCGCAAAAATGCCCGGTGTAATCTACGATGAATTTCCCCTTTAGGCACTTCAACCACTTCACTTTTATGGCTAACCTTATGTATCGGGTTTTTATTGGTGTGATACATAGTCGTAGCATTTGCCATTGGAGACGGATAAAAATTTTGTACTTGGTCTAACTTAAAGTTTCGCTCTTTTAACCATAAAGCCAAGTTCAACATATCTTCATCTTCAGTGCCCGGATGGGCGGAGATAAAATACGGAATTAGATACTGGTCTTTGCCTGCTTCTTTGGTGTATTTATCAAACAATTCTTTAAATCTATCGTATGTCCCCATTCCTGGTTTCATCATTTTATCTAGTGGCGCTTTCTCAGTGTGCTCTGGGGCAATTTTTAAGTAGCCACCCACATGATGGGTCACCAATTCTTTTACATACTCAGGATCTTCAATAGCTAGATCGTAACGCACACCCGACGCTATCAAGACTTTTTTAACCCCCTCTACATCCCGAGCTTTACGATATAAGTTTGTTGTAGGTGATTGGTCAGTATCTAAATGTCCACAAATTTCAGGCCAAACGCATGACAAACGCCTGCAAGCTTGCTCTGCCTTAGGACTTTTACAACGTAACTTGTACATATTTGCGGTTGGTCCACCAAGATCAGAAATAACCCCGGTAAAACCTGGCACTTTATCTCGGATCTCTTCGATTTCTCGAATAATAGACTCTTCGGAACGGCTTTGAATAACCCTGCCTTCATGCTCTGTAATCGAGCAGAATGTACATCCACCAAAACATCCTCGCATAATATTCACAGATGTCTTAATCATGTCATAAGCTGGTATCTTAGCTTTTCCATAACTAGGATGGGGAACACGGGCATAAGGTAAATCAAACACCGCATCCATTTCTTCAGTTTCTAATGGGTAAGCTGGCGGGTTAATCCACACTATTCTGTCACCGTGGCGCTGTACAAGGGCACGGGCACAGCCAGGATTTGTTTCTTTATGAAGAATACGCGAGGTATGAGCGTAATGGGTTTTCTCGGCTCGCACCACATCATAGGGCGGCAGCAAAACATAGGTTTTATTCCAGGGTTTTACTCGTTTAGTTTTAGAGGTAAAGGGCTGCACCACTATAGGTTGCGCTTTTTGTTCTGCTATGGCCGCTTGTTTATCAGCATCAGAAGAAACCGCACATTTATCTTCTATGATTTCATAAGGGCTAACAATTGGGTCAATTTTACCAATAGTATCTAGGTGAGTAGAATCAACACCCTGCCATCCTGGTAATGGCTCCTTACGTATCACAGCAGTACCACGGATATCCTGCATCTGCTCAATGGTTTCACCAGCGGCAAAACGATGGGCCATCTCCAATAAAGGTCTTTCAGCATTACCAAACATCAGCATATCGGCTTTAGAGTCAAACAATACGCTGCGACGCACTTTGTCTGACCAATAATCATAATGGGCAATACGCCTTAAACTGGCTTCAATGCCTCCTATAATCACAGGTTTCTTATAAGCTTCTTTACAACGTTGAGTGTAAACGGTGACAGCTCGGTCTGGTCGCTTACCCCCCTCGTTATTTGGAGTGTAAGCATCATCGTGGCGTAATTTTCGGTCAGCGGTATACCGGTTAATCATGGAGTCCATATTGCCCGCGGTGACGCCAAAGAATAAATTAGGCTCACCTAATTGCATAAAGTCATCTTTACTATGCCAATTAGGCTGTGAAATGATGCCAACTCGAAACCCTTGAGCCTCTAAAGTTCGGCCAATTACCGCCATACCAAAGCTTGGGTGATCAATGTATGCATCCCCTGTCACAATAATAATGTCACAGCTATCCCAGCCTAATTGATCCATTTCCTTACGTGACATAGGTAAAAATGGAGCGGGATCAAAACATTCAGCCCAATATTTGGGAAACGAAAATAAACCTCGCTCTGCTTTCATACGAGCGACGGGTTTTGAGCGTGAAGCGGGTTGAATGCTTGGCATGGTACTCTCTAAAAAATATGCTAGAACTTACGATTATAGCTGGTCAAAAAATCGGCGGGATTATATCAGAATACAAAATACAATGCCGAATAGTTCTCGTATTATTCACCTAGCCAATACTAATAATCTAAGTATGGCTAGGTAATTGATTATTTTCGTGGGCTTAAGGCAAGCATCCATATTGTCTTATTACCAAAAAAGTACAAAAATAATCCTAAAATAATCAAGGATGCGCCGATCATTAAGCTATCTGTTACTGCTTCATTATTTAACTGATTTCCTAAGAAAATAGCCATAACAGGTGTGATTAAGGTGACCAAAGATACAGTACTTGCAGACAACCTTTTTAAAATATAAAAGTAACCAACAAAACCTAGCAAAGAGCCAAACACTCCCAAATATACAATGCTCCACATTGACCTAGCTTCAAAGTCTACTGGCATACCAGAGCCATCAAAGATTAACCAAGACAGTAAAAATATGGGCATACTCACAATCAAGGTACCTACTGTACTGGCTACTGGATTGATATTAAGCTCTACTTTTTTGATCAAGACACCGCTTAATGAAAACAAATTAACAGCACACAACACATATAAAAAATCAATTAGCCTAATATTTAATTCGCCTTGGGTTGCAAATAACTTGTCATAGCAAACAATGACTAAACCACTAAATGCTAGAACCAGAGCCAATTTTTTGGACACGCTAAAAGGTTTTTCGCCCAATAACTTTTGAGCAAACACCCCTGATAATAACGGAGCGAGCCCAAAAATAAGTGACAATATCCCAGAAGGCATAGTGGGTGCAGCTAAATAAGTGAAAAACATTCCTCCAGCTACCCCCACAGTAGAAACACCATAAAAGTACACTGCTCTTTTGTGCCATGGGAACTCAATTTTAAATAGCTTAATAATCACAGCTCCTAGCACCAAAGCTATGCTCATTCGTAGCAATAACGCTAAACTTGGACTAACAGACTCAGCACTCCAAACAATACCTAAAGGCGTGGTTGACCAAATCAATAATACTGTGATGTAAACTGCAATTAATTGCATGTTTGTAAACTCCTTTGCTTCTTTCTGATTAAAGCCAGAGAGTCAAACTGGGGGATGCTTTTGAATAAATTAGATTTTATCGACACCACAGGTTTGAAACTCTGTGGTGATTGGGTTTTAACAGTGAAAAAAGAATACTTTACGGTTAATACATTGCCCACAGAAAACAACTAGACAGACTTTGACACAGCGGCGGTGCCATAGCCAAAAGCTAGGTTTAATTCGTTTACTGGGGAATAAGCTAAACACGTTATTTTAGGTTCTCATTTAGTTAATAATATTTCTGCTAGTTGAAGTATTACTCTCCAAGCTAGCAGAATACTGATATTGACCAGATAGTGTACTTAAGTCAATCTAATTGATTGAAAAAAAAGTCACTAAGACTAACCGTTTATAAAAACCTCAGTGATATCTACTTTTTTTGTACGCTATTTTTTAACTATTCTCACTAAGGTAACATCACAGTGCGCATGATTTGCCACGCCATTGGCAGTTGAACCAATTAACGCTTGAATCCCCTTTTTCGAATGGGTACCTAACATGATTAACTCTGCTTTTCTTTTGATAGCTTCATTACAAATAAGCTCATAAGGCTTACCTACTTTAACCAAACGTTGTTTTTTGGGGATATTAAAGTTGGAGCAAAGCTCTTCGATTTTAGGATAGACTTTGTCTTTTAACTCTTTTTGATAATCCTTTGGCAACACCTTATAGGGCAATACATGTATCACATACAGCTTGCTTTCGTAGAGTTTCGCCATCTCTACTGCTTTAGCTAGCACTAGTTTACCTTCGGATGTTGCTTCAATAGCGCAAATAATAGTTTTGTACATAATCACTCCCTTATTAAAAAAACTAACAAGGTTATTATTGCTTATTTATTCAACATTTTGGCAGTTATTTTATGACTAAGATCAACTTCAAATGGGATAGTTGCGAACCTGACTCAGAAAATGGCAAACAGCTTAAAGCCACTCGCCATAATCTAATCGTTTCTATAGTAGGTTAAGAGTTCCCATCTACTGTATCAGCCTTGAGAGACTTACTCATAGCGGCATCAACAGTGTTTTTTGAAGGATACCCATCAGCTATTAGCCCTACTGAAATTTGAAAGTCACGGATGCCTTTTCGCGTAGCGGGGCCTAGAATGCCATCGGCCACTCCAACTTCAAAACCAAGTTCATTGAGTTTTTCTTGAAACGCCTGCATTTCTAAAATGGTGTACTTTGGTAAATCTGGTAACGGTTTAGATAGGTTCCCTTGGCCAGCAATGCGATCAGCTAGATGCCCCACCGCTATCCCATAATACTCAGAGTTATTCCAACGCAAAATCACATCAAAATTAGCATAAACTAAAAATGCTGAACCTGTGTATCCTGCGGGGATCAGCAATGCAGATTTAAGATCACTATCGCCAAGGCCTTTACCTGACACTTGGGTAACCTGTTGCTCATTCCAAAACGAAAGTGTTTGCGGGTGTGATTTGCCCGCTAGTTGATAATCAAAGGACTCGGGTAACTGTACTTCCCTACCCCAACGAAACCCAGCTTTCCACCCTAAATTTTTTAAAAAGTTAGCAGCTGACGCTAAGGCATCTTTTTCACTATTCCATAAATCAATTTTACCGTCGCCATCACCATCTCTGGCATATTTAAGGTAAGCGGTTGGCATAAATTGAGTATGTCCCATGGCACCAGCCCAAGAGCCGATCATCTGCTCTGGCGCAAGGTTTTCTCTTTCCAGCAAGATTAGAGCTTGGACTAATTCACTTGAAAAATAGCGACTACGCCTTTGATCACAAGCCAAAGTAGTCAATGCCCGTAAGGTAGGTATTTTACCTTTGTAATTACCAAAGTTTGTCTCTAATCCCCAAAAAGCCAATAAATAATGGGCAGGGACCCCATACTCCTGAGTTAACTTTGCCAAAAACTCTCTGTGCTCTGCTAGCTTCTCTCGCCCCTTTTCTACTCGCCAGTTAGTCACACGTTTCGAAAAATACCCAGTAAAAGTTTGCACAAATTCTGGCTGGTTACGGTCATAATCCAATAACTTAGGCATGGCCTCAATGTTTCCGAGTATATTAGTGGTGGTAGCTTCTGACACACCACTTGCTAAAGCTTGTTGCTGCAATCGACTAATGCACTGTGGAAACGTTTCTTGGTTTGTGGTGACGTCTTGAGCTGTGCTTAAAAAGCTAACAAGGCTCAAACTAACGGCTGACAATATGACTTTGTATGATGAAAAAGAAACCAATCTGAAAATTCCTAAATTTGAGTAAACCTAATGCTAACTGACCAAGTGATATCTTGATAACTAAATTTATTAAGTGAATGTTTCAATCCACAGGTCGTTAGCCATAATATTGTCTGTGCTATTGATATGATCAAGCCATGTTTTACCAATCAAATGGTCAAATTCGTGCAAAAATATGCGGGCTACAAAGCCTTCAAATTTAACCTGCTTTTGTAAACCTTGCCTGTCTTGATATTTCACCTCTACCCAATCGGGCCGTTCAATACGCCCTCGTAAACCAGGTACAGATAAACACCCTTCCCATTCCCACACCTGATTATCACTATTAGCAATAATTTGCGGATTAATTAAAAACATGGGCTGCATGTCTGGTGCATCTGGATATCTAGCATTAGCCCGAGACGCAATAATCATAATGGCTCTTGGGTCAAACACTTGTGGGGCTGCTATACCAATGCCTTCGGCATCTAACATAGTAGTTAATAGAGCATCACAAAAGTGATTAAAGTTATCCGTGGTAAATTCATCGATAGCCACGCTGCGGGCTGGGCTTTTTAATATAGCTTCACCTACTTGAGCAATCTTCATGGTTTTAGCCCCATGGTGTGTAATGTCTGGTTGTTATAATACAAAATTAACGTCAATTCATTAACTGTAATTGTGCGAACTCACGGTACAAGTCATTAGTTTCCATTAGGTTTTCATGGGTTCCGATAGCCACTATTTGACCTTTATCCATCACAATAATGCGGTCAGAATTAATAACCGTTGCTAATCTGTGAGCAATAACAACAGATGTTCGGTTTTCCATAAGTACATCAAGGGCTAATTTTACTTGTTGTTCGTTACCAGCATCTAACGAACTAGTTGCCTCATCTAATAACAATATTGGGCGGTCAGCTAAAATAGCTCTGGCTATTGCGATTCTTTGTTTTTGGCCACCAGATAATCTAACACCCCGCTCCCCAAGATTAGTTTGATACCCGTTTGGTAACGCTTCAATAAAGCTATGAGCTCGTGCTGCTTTTGCTGCTTCTTGTATCTCTGCTTGCGACGCATCTGGTCTACCGTAACTAATGTTATCTGCAACACTAGTGGCAAAAATCACTGATTCTTGGGGGACAAGGGCATACTGTTGACGTAGGTGTGGCACATCTAACGCACTAATATCGATACCATCTAAAGTTATTCTTCCTGCGGTGACGTCGTAAAAACGCAGTAATAACTGAAACATGGTTGATTTCCCTGCTCCACTTGGCCCTACTAACGCTATGCGTTCACCACTTTTAATATGTAAATTTATATCTGTAAGCACTTGATTGGCAATACTTTGAGGATAAGCAAAGGCGACATTAGTCAATTGAATTTCACCGCTAACATTAACAGGTAAGGCAACAGGCTTTGAGGGTGAAGCAATAGAGGTTTTAGTATGTAGTAGCTCCATCAAGCGCTCACTTGCGCCTGCTGCTTTTTGAATTTCCCCAATGACTTCACTGATAGTGGCCACTGCTCCGCCAGCCATCACGGCATAAAACATAAAGGCAGTGAGCTCACCGGCTGTTAAATCACCATCTAGAACACTTTGAGCCCCAATCCAAGCGACAACCACAATAGCTGATACACTAATGGCCATAATACATGCCACCAGCAAGGCTCTGAATTTAATTCTAAAGTGAGCCGCCTCCATCACGCTTTCTATTCTATTTTGGAACAAGTCTGTATCTATGGCTTCGTGGGAGTAGGCTTGAACCGTATGGATCTCATGTAATGTTTCATCAACATAAGCCCCAACGTCAGCGACTCTGTCTTGACTTGCTTTGGAGTACAAACGTACTTTTGCGCCTAACACTCGGATAGGTAACAAAACCAAAGGAACGGCTAACAGCACGTATAAAGTTAACATAGGGCTAGAAAACAACATCAAGAACAAGGCACCTATAAAGGTGATCGCGCTACGCAGCCCCATAGACAACCCCATACCCACTACAGATTGCAATAATGTTGTGTCTGCAGTAAAACGAGATATCACCTCCCCGGTACGCGTGGTCGCAAAAAAGTCTGGGGCCAAGGTTAATAAATGGCTGTAAACCTGCTGCCTAATGTCTGCACTGACTCTTTCTCCTAGCCATATCATCCAATAAAACCGAAAGTACGCAGCCACACTGCCAACTAATGCGATCCCTAAAACCATCAACATATAGCGCGTGATGTTATCTGCACTATTGGCAATAAAGCCATCGTCTACCACAGCTTTTACTCCTTGGCCGAGCAATAACCAACAGGCAGCTGCGATGACAAGTGCAATAATCGCAATGGCGACTATAGAGCCATAAGGCTTAAGCTGACCAAACAGCCAACTCATTAGGGTAGAGGTTTTTACCTTTTGCAAAATCTGATTCTCTTAATTAATAAATATTGACTGTTATTTCTAAACTCAAATGCAATTTTGATGTATTTATGAGTAGAATGGCTAGATTACACTGAAATTATATTGGGTCAGAGGATTAAATAAAAACATGAAAGCCAAAGTTATTTTATGCCTATTCTGTTTAAGCTTTATGTATAAAGCTAATGCAGCAGAAGTGGTAGACTTACAAATAGTAACTGAGCTTTCACCGCCCCATCAGTTATGGGAGAACAATCAGGTAGCAGGGGCTGCCACTGAAAAGGTTAAAGCCTTTATTCAAAAAGCTGGATTAACAGCTACCTATGACATATTTCCATGGGCTAGAGCCTATAACAAAGCAGTTAAAGGCCCAGATACCCTTATTTATTCCATAGCCAAAACCGCTGAAAGAACCAACTTATTCCACTGGCTAATACCAGTAGTTGAGTATAAGTTCGGATTTGTCGCCTTAAGTAGCAACAAGCCCATTGACCTTTCAACAAAAGAGCAATTATCTAAATACGTTATCGCCCTACAACGCCATGACTACGCCCATGACTGGATGTTAAGCCAAGGATTTGAGGAAGGAAAAAACTTCATGGTTTGTGCGGATATTGATTGCTCGTGGAACTTACTACTCAATAAAAATGTAGATTTAATTATAGACAGCCAACAATTCATCGAGGTGATGTTAGAGCGCTTTAACAAACCTTATGATTTTGCCTATTTAGTTAAAGAGTTGCCCGAATTAAGTACCACAGGGTATTTAGCTGTAAGTAAAAACATAGCACCAGAAAAATTAGCGAAATTACTCGCCGCCAAAACGACTGCCCCAAAGTAGAATTGAGTTAGGCCAACCTAGAAAGAGCTAAATCAGTCTGGCGTTGCATATAGGTGTTAATTTTAAAATGCTCAGGGGCCCATCCCAATAAAAACCGGTGAAAATCAGCCCAAGCCAAAGGGTAAAGCTCACGCCACTGAGCTTCTACTGCACTTATATCAACGGCTACTTGATAATGTAAACAAGCCTTACCCAGTTCTTCAAAATACAATGCCAGTAGCTTATTTTCATACTTCAGCAGCTCCTGTTGATCCAAGCATCCACCTAAGAAATATGCTAAGTCTTTCACCCCAATCCCACGACCAACATATTGAAAATCCACGGCAGCCAAGGTATTAGATTGCCCATCATCGGGAAAACAAAAATTAGCGACTTTAGCATCGCCATGGACTAAGGTCTGAAACTCAGCCTGATTCAATAAATTATCAATTTGTTGTGCCTTTTGTTTTAACTTACCTTCCTCCATTTTAATGAACTCATCTTTTCGTGTACCTAAATGCCAATAGCAACCGATAGGCCACAACCCATGACCAGAATTTCCTAAGAAACGCCCATGAAAATGGGCTAACCATTTCACCCCCAAGTACACATCTTGGAGAGTTACACTTGCCTTTCTAATTGAAAAGTATGCCGCATCTAAATCTTCTAGCACGATAACGTGCTCAGCCCCTAGATTAAAACCCGTTAAAAACTGAGGCACTCTGCATAAATCATCACATTGGGATTGGTAATCTCGATAAAAATGAGATTCTATTTGATAGGACTGGAGCTTACGATTATGGCTACTTTGAGTATTCCAGCCTCTGGGGTGCTCCAACTGTGCTGGAGGAGAGATACATTTTACTATCAGTGAAATACGCTTTTTAGGACTGTAAAAACGGGTTATTTCACCATACCCGCTCCACAAAGTTTGCACGACTTCTGTTTTTACAAGTCCATCGTCTGCAAAGTACTGTTGCAGCTTATCTAAAAGAGGGGAGTTGGATAGCATTAAATTTTCACGCTTAATAAGTCAGATAGACCTATCCTAATCCCATTCTAAGCAAAGGTAAAAAAGCCATCAAAAATTGATGGCCAAAAAGAGCTGAGAGAAGGGTTCAGCTAAACTTTAGTTTCTTCTAGGAGGCTTATGGCTAGTGAATTCCTCTTCAGTAATTTCACCGTCACCATCTGCATCAATATGGCCAAAAATAGTAGCGTGCTCGTCGTTAGGTACTTCACTTTGTTCAAACTCTGCAAATGTAACAACGCCATCACCATCTAGATCAAGGGAAGAAAAACTCGGGCGCTCTGGGCGCTGCATATCTCTGTTACCACGTTCTTGGGCAGTAGCACTAAAGGTTAAAGCCAGTGCAACAGAAGCAATAAATAACTTAGAAAAAGTAGACTTGACTGAAAACATAATATCACCTGTGTCTGTATTAAAATTCAGGTGTAGCTTACGGTATTTAGAATAAGATTGTGTGCAACAAACTGGTAAAAATTGTGCAATGAATGTGTAAGATAAAGCTGGGGAAGGTAAGTGTGCCAAACCTAAGTCTGGCACCTTCATTATTCTTTTAGGTTAAATCCATCTCTTGAATGATTTCGTGGGCAATTTCTGGTGTGGTACAGCTAGGTTTAGCGTGTAAGTCACTCTTCAGTTGGCCTTTGCGGTGCTTAAGGGCGGCATCTAGTTTTTTACTCGCCTGGGTTATAGCAGGGTACATGACCTCTCCTTTTCCTTTGACTGCTATACTTGACCCCTCATACTTGGTGGAAATCTCAGCACTGTATTCACCATGCTCTTTGGTCACAATGATATCTAATGCTATTAGGGTGGGAAAATGACTGGCTACTTTTGAAAGCTTTTGATTAATACTTTCTTTAACCGCTTCTGTTATATCGCAATGATGACCTGAAACATTTATTTTCATAGATTTTCCTCTTTGCTTTGATTACATTTTTTTTGTCTTCAATATATAGCTTGGGACATCATGCACAGAAAACAAGGAATAACCAATATAAATAATCATACTGTTTGATTTTTTTCGCCATGTAACCTGTCACATGTTAAATTTACCGGATATTTTGACCCATTACTTTTGGAACAACCCATGACCCAACTTCAGGGTAACATTCGCAAAATGCGAGTATCCACAAACTCAGATCATTTAGCCCAATACGCTTTGCCAATAGGTGACGAAAACCTGAACATGAATGCCCTTATTGGCCATTCCATAAAAGTCAGCTACGAAGGAGAAATTCACTGCGTAAACTGTGGAACAAAAACCAAAAAAAGCTTTAACCAAGGCCACTGTTATCGCTGCTTAATGACATTAGCACAGTGTGATACCTGCATCATTAAACCAGAATTATGTCATTACGAAGCGGGGACCTGTCGCGATCCTAAATGGGGCGAAGCAAACTGCTTATCTGATCATTTTGTATATTTAGCCAACACAGGTACGGTAAAAGTGGGGATCACACGCCACGTTACTGATGGCGTGTCTAGCCGCTGGATAGACCAAGGGGCGACTCAAGCCATTGCCATTATGCGAGTACAAAACAGATTAACCAGTGGTTTGGTTGAAATGGCATTTAAAGAACATATTGCCGATAAAACCAATTGGCGTACTATGCTAAAAAGCCAACCAGAACAAGTTGACCTTGAAGCACTTAAAGAATCATTGCTGACAGAAGTTGAAGGCGAGCTTGACGAAATTATTGAAGAGTACGGCTTTCAAGCAATTGATATAGTTGATGCGCCAGCCATAGATATCCATTATCCAGTGCAACAATACCCAGAAAAGGTAAAGTCTATTAATTTAGATAAAGAACTTAGCTTTGAAGGCACCTTATTAGGCATTAAAGGCCAATATTTGCTACTTGATGGCGATAGAGTGATCAACATGCGAAAGTATTCGGGGTACGCATTGACCATAGATGTGTAGCGATTAATTTAAGTAATCAGAGAAGGCAGTTTTGCCTTCTTCCTTAACTTAGTCGATTGCCACTCCCTAGGTTTTGTCATAAATAATTAACCATAACTCGATAATCTAAAGCCTAGGTTTACGGCTATGGCTTACTACTTTGAACAGGATAAACAAACAATTCATTTGTATAAACTGGGGAACAAAATACGGCGCTGAATATGTTAATCGCCTTTATGCCATGGTTGCCCGTAATACTAGCCCGCCCTTTAGCTTCACTTGCTTTACAGATAATAACCAAGGTTTAAATCCAGAGATAAATGCCCTTGATTTACCAACATTAAACTTTGCGTTACCCGTTACTAAAAAAGGAATTTGGCCCAAATGCAGACTCTGGTCAGAAAACCTTGGAGGGTTAAGCGGTCCTGTTCTATTTCTAGATTTAGATGTAGTCATATCTGGAAACCTAGATGACTTTTTTACCTATGGCGAACCTGAAGATGTAATCCTCGCCAGAAACCCCAGTAATCCATTGGAGAAACTAGGACAAACCTCTGTGTATCGTTTTCCCGTTGGGAAACTCAAACCCTTACTTCAAAAGTTTGCATTAAATCCACTAGACATAGCTGAGACCTACAAATATGAACAAAGGTACGTAACCCGAAATGCCCCTGGCGGAGTCAAGTTTTGGCCTAAACCTTGGGTACTCCATTTTCGGCAACAATGCCGGCGCAGTTTCCCAATAAATTACTTCAAAGAAGCTAAACTTCCTTCCAATAGCAAAATCGTTATATTTCCAGGAGACTTAAACCCAATCGATGCAATTGAAGGACGTTACCATTCAAAAGAGAGCATCAACACTCCTTTAGAGCATATAAAATTAGGGTTGAAAGGTGTTAGAAACCGTTCACTAACCGCCCATCTTAGGCATTACATTTTACCTACTTCTTGGGTAAAAAACCTGTGGAAAGAATAAACAACACAAGCGATGCTAATTAATGGTTTCGTAGCCAAAATTAGTAAAATCTTCAGCATAAATCTGATTCAGAATAACCCGTTGTTTAGCATTTATTTGATACTGCTGCTTAACAGTACTGGTGCTATTCGCTTTTTGATTAACATCAAAATTTGTAACTGAAGAGAGGCGCTGCATGTGCTCAAGGTTTTCAATGTGTAAAATTTGAACCTCTGCTAAAGACACACCTAAGGACTTAAATGCACCATAATTTGGGTGATTCAAAATCCACGATTGCGGATTAATATGCTCATCCAAGTGATATACCTTAGCCAACATATCAACATATTCATCAAACGAAGTATCAAGTAAACCTTGTTTGATTTCAGCTGTACTACTAGTGCGGCTATCTAGCCCTAAAAGTGGAAAGAACACCCTTTGGGGCTTTTCCCATTTAAAGTATTGAGAGCTATCAACTTGGCTTGGTATTTTTTGAAACTTATCTTTGTAAAATGAAACAGCCTTAGCGTAAGGATCTCTTACTGTAAAATAAATGTCTGGACTAGTTAACTTAAGATAGAAATAAGCTCGATAACGCTTTAGTTTTTGTAAATTTCCAGTGGCCTTAAAAGAGGTAAACATCACTTTAAAATTAGTAATAATTATACGACTTTCACCTCGGACTTTAAAAAAAGGCATAAATATTTTTGACAATTGTAATTGCAAGACACCAAGATTTTAGCTCACCTAAGCTAACGTAAAATATGAAGTTTTCATGAAATATAAGTTAAAGGAAATCGGTTAGCCGATAGTTGCAAAGAGTAAAAATGTACACATGCATCTGATTTCTTTAGGTTTATTGAGATAATTACGGCAATTCCTTTTTCTTAAAAAAGAGTGAGTTTGAAACACAAGTTTGTGGCACAGATATTGGTAATAAATTTGTCATTATTATCTTCTACTTTTAAAAAAGTGATAATTTTTTTGGAAAGTAGCAGTGAAGGGATCCGAGCAAACCGTAAATGTTATATGCATGAAGTGGGGAACTAAGTATCAAGCAAATTATGTGAACACCCTATACCGTATGGTGAATCGTCACTTAACGCGGCCTTTTCGATTTATTTGTCTAACCGACAACAATAAAAATCTATTACCTGAAATAGAAACCTTCCCCATACCTGAATTAGATATACCAGACGGCCCAGAGAGAGGGTGGAACAAATTAGTGACCTTTAGTAGTCCCTTGTATGATTTAGAAGGCCAAGCTTTATTTTTAGACTTAGATGTGGTGATTATCGACGAAATTGACTGCTTTTTTGAACATGAAGCAGAATTTCCGATCATCAAGGACTGGGTAAAAACTGATGTGACAGGAAATTCATCTGTATATCGATTTACTGTGGGTAAACACGCTAAAATTCTAGAAAATTTTCGTAAAAACCATAACACTATTCGCCAAAAATTCCGCAACGAACAAGAGTACTTATCTCAATATGTTTCCCAAATGGGCGAGCTAAGTTATTGGCCCAACACTTGGTGTAAAAGCTTCAAATACAATTGCATTCATAAGGGGGTAATAGCTTGGTTCAAAGTCCCCAAAAAGCCCAAAAACTGCAAAATTGTAGTGTTTCATGGTAACCCTAACCCGCCAGACGCTATATATGGGAAAAGCGGTAAGTGGTATAGAAAAGTGCTTCCCACTCCTTGGGTAGCAGAGCACTGGCGTTAAAAGGTGGTGAGCTAAAATGAGAAAATATCTTTATAACTCCTTGATTCGCATATTGTTACCGTTACTTTTATTGCGGCTATGGATTAAAGGTAAACAAGCCCCCGACTATCGGCTTCGTTGGCGTGAACGCCTTGGCTACTTTAAAACATCAGAAGCTAATCGCCATGGCATATGTTTCCACTGTGTTTCAGTGGGAGAGGCAAATGCCGCAGCACCACTAATTAAACAGCTACAACAACAATTCCCCTACTTCCCAATCACTATTACCACCACTACCCCAACAGGCTCTGATCAAGTAAGAAGAATGTTTGGAGAATCTGTATTTCATATTTATTTACCCTTTGATACTCCAGGAGCAATCAAACGCTTTTATCAACAAACCCAACCTAAATTGTTGGTAATTTTTGAAACAGAACTCTGGCCTAACTTATTACATTTTGCCCAAAAATTTAGAATAAAAACCTTGTTAGCTAATGCGCGACTATCTGAAAAATCCGCACTTGGCTATCAAAAAGCACCTACTCTTAGCCGTAAGATGATGGCCGATATATCTTTAATCGCGGCCCACGCTCAACAAGATGCAAACCGCTTTTTAAAGTTAGGTCTTACGCCAAATAAGCTTGCCATTACTGGAAGTATCAAGTTTGATATAAGTATAGATAAACACCTCAAACAGCAAAGCCAGCATCTAAAACAACAATGGTTAGCACCAAGTAGCTATCAGCGACCTATTTGGGTAGCGGGCAGTACCCATGAAGGTGAAGAAGAGTTAATACTCAGTAGTTACAAACAAGCTTTACAAACCCAGCCTCACTTGCTTTTAGTATTAGTGCCAAGGCATCAAGAGCGTTTTGAACAGGTGGCCGAGCTAGTACATTTATCAGGGTTAAATTACATCAAACGCAGTGATAAAAGCCTCCCAGATGCAAGTACACAGGTGATTTTAGGGGATACCATGGGCGAGCTTTTACTATTTTGGGCATTAGCAGACATAGCGTTTGTGGGCGGCTCACTTGTACAACATGGCGGCCATAACCCCTTAGAGCCTAGTGCCCTAGATGTGCCTGTAATTAGTGGTAAGCATGTATTCAACTTTAAACAGATATATCAATCACTGCAGACTAGTAATGCAGTATTAATGGTTGAAAACCCAGTTCAGCTAACTAATGCTGTATTGCAGCTATTAGCTGAAAAGCTTATGAGGCAAAACATGTGTAAAAATGCCACCTTAGTTATTTCTGAAAACCAAGGGGCAACCGGTCGTTTAAATCAACATATTTGCCAAATGCTGGCTGCTTAAATTAACGGAGTCAGCAGGCGTTCTTTGCGAGGTAAATAGTAGTTATCTGGGTTTAAAGACAATAACACTTTTGTAGCCTTACCTTGAATCTCAATGGCAGGTACAAAACCATAGTACCGTGAATCTGCACTATTATTACGGTTATCGCCCAAAACCAAATATTGACCTTCGGGTACTGTTACTGACTCAAAACTGTCTCGAGGATTTGCAACTGGGGTAAATTGCACAAAATGAGCAGTATCGTCTAGATACTCAGTTTGTAAAAAAGTTTGTTCCCTTTGTTCGTAATGCACTGGTGTACCATTAATAATAAGCTTATTGTTTTCCATGGCCACAGTATCACCGGGCTCAGCAATCAAGCGCTTTACTAAACGGTTATCAGCCTTTACAGAATTAAAGACTACAATATCGCCTCGCTTTGGTTTAGCAATCTCCATCACAGTAATATCGGTAAAAGGAATTTCTAATCGATAAGCCATCTTATTAACAAGAATTCGGTCACCTTCAACTATGGTTGGCAACATTGAGCCTGTAGGCACATGATACCAATCAGCTAAGCTACTGCGAGACGCAAACATTAGTAGCATCACCAATATAAAAACCGAGTTTTGCTTGATGGTGTTTAGGATTTGAGATTTTAGTTGCATAGTTTACGTCCCTTCAAAATAGTATTAGCCGTGATTTGACCATAACATCAAGCATCAGGTTCACCACTAAAATGTAAACCTATATTTCAAAAAGCAGCAGCGCATAGCGAACAACAATAAAATAATGGGCTTTAAGGTAGTTGCTACACCTCTTCACCGTCGTATTTTCTGGCTAAGTCGTCAAGCTCAGAACAAGTGTAATCAAATCCTTTGCCATCAAACTCGTAACTCACTTTTACTGACTCAGAGCTATTAAACAACTTTGCTTTTACATCAGCCACAGACCAATGTTTAAGTTCGTTTAAAAAACGATTCGCCAATATTGCAGAGTCAAAGCGGTAACAAATTTCAGTTTGCATGAGTTTTAAAGTATTGAATTAAAGTGAAAGCAGTGTGATTGCTTTAATATTTTAGTCAAGCATCTCGGCTAAAAATCACCTTTCTAGTTTGCTTTTCAAAGCATTTAAAGCCGAAACAGCAAAGCCTGCATCATAGAAATAAACAATACGCCCCTGAGGATCGAGTAGAATAACTCGAGCATTATTTGGATTTTGGTTGCCAGTAAAGCGTTGTAATTTATCACCATCCTCGTAAACAGTCACGACCCCTTTCCATAGGTCTTTAGGAATACCTTTGCGCATACCATTATTGATTACCGTGCTAAACATACGAGGAAACATCCCTTGGATGGAAGGTATTTCATAGGCTGCCACTTGCGTGTTCGTCATATCAAGGCCAATCAACCAGCGATCGATATCAAACTGAGAGTCTTGTTTGTAACCTAGCAATAACAAAGTTGGCTCACCTTTAAAATCATCCGGTATGTTGACGCTTTCACCTTCTAAAGACTGTCCAGAGGCTGACGGAAAGGCATCTCCAATATTAACCTTACTAGGGTAATCATAGTTAGCGCAGCCAACCAAAGCGGTAAGGCAACACAATATCACTAACATTCTGCTCTTCATGTTTTATGTATCTCGTTTATCTGTGGATGCTTTAAATACGCTCTACCATTAGAAATAGTTTAATCTAACTGAGACAAAACAAAGTCCAAGGCACCTTTTACAGCAGCTACTTGCGCTAATATACAATTTTCACCATCCACTTTAGGGCTATCAGGATACACTTCCGTTGTGCTCACAAACTTAGCGTTACTAACGCTTGCACATAAGCCCAGCGGCTTAACATCATAATTAATCACGCCTTTTTGTTGGATCTTCTCCCCAATAATGCGCCCTGTTTCATCCGCTGGCGCTATGTGTGTGACTTTTTCTACCGCCTCAATAATCGCCCTTTGAAAATCAGCACAAGGGTTAGCGCTGTCACCCACAGTGTAAAATCCATCTGGTATTGCCCACTCTTTGTGCTCAACTGCGTCTCTTGCTGAAAGCGCTGGGCGAAACTCTGAGTTATCAGTATCAGTGGTTTCATGTAAGTCTATATGCATAATAAAATCTAAACCTGCCACTAACTTCATTAACGCGGCCGACTCTTGTGCTGGACTATTGCTGTAAAAGGAGCGATTGGGATCAATAGCGTCTGGGTTCCATCGATTGATAGTTTCATATCCCCAAGGGCTAACACAAGGCACTATCATTAAATTGAATTTGTCTTGATAATGTTTAGCTTCAGTCTCGGCAAATCTAAGGGCCCCTAAAACACCGCTTGTTTCATAGCCATGGACACCACCTGTAATTAATACGTTAGGCTTATTCTTATCCCAACTTAGACTTCCTAAGGCATAAAGCGGGAACTCCCCAGCTTCGTAATGCAAAGTGCCATGCTGCTCAATATCAAACTGCGTAGCCAAGGAACTTAATTGACTCACCACATCATCTTGATAGGAACGCTTTTTAGTTTGACTCGCTAACCAAAGACGCTTATGTTCCTCGCCCCACTTTTGTCCTGGCTTGCCAATTGGATAAATATAAGATGGCATGAATTTTCTCCCGAATAATTTTTAAACGTGTTTGCTTTAAGCAGCCCCAATGGGATAAGAGTAAGCAATCAAATGCCACCTTGCTTTAACAAAACCTGAATTTCAGATCTGATTTTTTGCTCCCATTCTGCTTTTTTCTCAGCAACTAACTGCTGTAAAAAAGGCTGAATAGGTAACTTTAAGCCATCGCAAAATAGAAATACCTCTGGGATAGGAACCGATATTTGTACATTCGCTGTGGAGCTCGGAGGATTGAGTAACAAGGTTACGTCTAGAAAGGTGTCTGTTTTAAAATTACTTTTGCAATTCAATAAGACCTTTTGACCTAAAAAATCTTTATTTACTTCTCCTTGCATTATTACTTCTATGGGTAAGGTTAATCTAATACCGTTTTCTGCGTTCGAAAAGCTCACTACCCCAGCTTTGTTAACTAGAAAGTCATAGGTACCAAAATCCCAAGTTTGCTTAGTTTCTTCGTATAAAACCTTTGGAGTATTTTGCTCGATTAAAGCGACTATCAATTTATCTGTTATAGTTTCTGCTTGAACACTGGAACACAAAACGAATAAAAAGACAGCCAAAGCTTTAAAAATTTTAACGTTAATAATACCTAAATCCTGTAATTACTGAACTGGTGTAATAATCTATGATTAACAGTTAAAAGGCTAGATAATTAAAACGTAACACTGTGTGTAAGCAAGGAGCTTTAGTTGTACATTGAGTCAACTAACAAACTAATAGGCATAAAAAAGGCCAGACAATACTACTAACTGGCCCTAACTTGTTGGGAGGTAACGCTATTTTTAGAATTATTATTTAAGTTTTCTGAACCCAACAAAACCTAAAGCTATTAAAAATATGCCTATGGCAGCTGGAGCTGGTACTTCAACCTGTAATCCTATATCACTGAAACCAGCTCCTTGGAATTCAGCTGTTGCACCGTAAAGTACAAATCCATTGTTTTCTGAACCTGAAGTCACCCAACTACGCACAATCTCTGTTACATCAATAGTTTGTAAACCAAAACTATCTGTTCTTACATTATTAACAAGCACGCTTGAATTTAGTGAGGTTGCTGCCCACTCAAATAATGGCACTGTGTCAGGATCTAAAGAATCATCCCAAGTGTTGCCATCTTCAACTTGGCCTAGTAAAACGCTTAAGTTTCTACTGGTATTAATACGAGAATCAAAGGTTGCTTCAAATACAGCTGAAAAAGCAGAAGAGTTAACAATAGAGGTACTTAAAGAGCTTAAATCGAAAGAGATAAAAGAAACGATCTTTAAGCTTTCTTCCCTATTATTCCCACGTTCACGCAAAAATGCATCACTCGCAGTGAGTGTTCCACCATTAACGGTACCAGCATTACTACTATCACCGTCTAATGAAACATTCATAATTGCTTCTGGTGATAAAGATACTAAAGAAGCATTGGCACTTACTGAACAAATTAATATTGCGCTAAGTGTTACGGCTTTTATACATTTACAAAGAGTCATTAATTATTCCTATAACATCAAGTTGATGCTCTCCACTAAAACATACACCCACATAGCAAGCAGCATGCCACTATAACAACCAAATAAAAATCAATAACTTATACTAAAAACCAAAAGAAAATCATTAATAGTGTAAAAAAAACAGACAAAAAATTCTTTTATGTTCCTCCAGATAAAACAGTCTAAAGCTATAATTTTTATAAGAGATAAATCAGAGTAAAACCAATTAAAAACAAGCAGCTTTAGTCATTTTTTCTTCATATTGCTATGCAACTCTAATGAGTCTAATAATTTTTATTACATAAACCGTTACCTATGCATTCAGTCTCCTTTTCTTCAGGTATTTCAATTAACTATCAAGACACAGGTAAAAAATCAGCACCTGTCATTATTCTAATTATGGGACTTGGCGCGCAAATGACAGTCTGGCCCGAGGAACTCTATCTAGGATTAGTAGAGAAAGGGTTTAGAGTAATTAGGTTTGATAATCGTGACGTAGGTTTATCCAGTCAATTGGATGAATTGGGGCAACCAAGCCTAATAAGAAGCTGGTTAAGCAAGCGGCTACCATTAAAGGCGAATATTCCCTATAAGCTAGAGGATATGGCAAATGACGTGATACAACTAATGGCGGCTTTAAAGATTAAAAAGGCTCATTTAGTGGGAGCCTCAATGGGAGGCATGATCGCGCAAATATTAGCCGCCAAACATAAAAAAAAGGTAATAAGCCTAACTTCCATTATGTCATCCCCTTCAGCTGCCACATCTACACCTAGACTTGGCTTACTGTTAAAACTGGCAAGGCCGCCATTTAAAACCAATAGAGAAGCCGCCATTCGCTACAATATTAAAATGAACCGCCTAATAAGTGGTAGAAACTACCCAATAGATGAGTCCATATTACGCAACCATGCAGCCCTCAATATTGATAGAGCTCACAACCCAGCAGGCGTAAAAAGACAACTTGTCGCTATTACCAGTAGCGGTGATAGGCGCAGATTATTAAAAAAAATAAAAGCGCCTACCCTAGTTATTCATGGTTCGGATGATCCAATAATCTCAGTAGCTGGCGGTCAAGATACTGCTGCACGCATTCGCAAATCAAAGCTCAAAGTTATCGATGGAATGGGACATAACTTTCCGCCAATACTAATGAAAAAAATGACAAAGTGGATTGCTAAGCATGCCACCAAAGCTGAGAAAAAACGGCTAATTAAAAAGAAGCCCAAAGCCTTAAAATCACCTAAAAATCGATAGCCACCTAAGCATAAAGCTACACTCCCATCAATTATCCACATCAAACATGAGTTGGGTGATTTCATAGCTGGATGAGTATTGTACAATGCAGATAGACAATGGAGTGGCCCTACATAGAAAAAATGGGCATATTACAAATAGAAAATAATAGTAAAACAAGGAATATTCATGAAAGTTTTAACCTATCTACTACTCAGTGTTCTAATTTTTATCTCTCAATATGGCTTTGCAACCCAGCTATTACGTGAGCCTTCTTTAAAGAATGATCTGCTAGTGTTTGCTTATGCAAACGATATTTGGAAAGTTACGATAAAAGGAGGGACCGCCACTCGAATAACAAGTTTTCAAGGGCAAGAGTCGTCTCCAAAAATTTCACCTAACGGCAAGTGGATTGCTTTTACCGGCGAATATAACGGCAATAATGATGTTTACATAGTGAGTAGTTTAGGGGGTGAACCTAAGCGGCTGACTTATCACCCTACAAACGACCAGGTAGTAGGCTGGTCACCAGATGGTAAAACTGTGTTATTTAATTCTCGAAGAGATAACGCACCTCGAAGCTGGCAACGCCTTTATACAATAGATATTAACGGCGGAAATCCAAGTTTGCTCCCCATGAATAGGGCTTTTAGTGGCAGTTATTCGCCAGACGCTAAACAGTTAGTGTTTCGCCGTGCAGCATTTTGGGATAAAGGCTGGCGTAATTACCGAGGTGGTCAAAACCAAGCCTTACGAGTAATAAAATTAGATGACCTAGAAGAGTACGACTTGCCGTTCAATAATGACTTAGACTTCGATCCTATTTGGCAAGGTGATGATATTTATTATCTATCTAATCATTCAAAAGTCACTAACGTATTCAAATACTCCACAAGCACTAGGCAAGTTTCACAAATTACCCACTCTACAAAATTTGACGTTATGGGCTACGCCATTGACGGCGATAATCTAGTGTATGAATATCACGGCGATCTGTATTTACAAACCGCAACTGCCAAACCCCAGAAGATAACAATTGATATTAAAGGGGATTTTCATTGGGCCGCTGATAAATATGTAAAAGCCGAAGATCACATCACTGAATTTGATGTTTCTCCCAATGCAAAACGGGCAGTGTTTGCAGCCCGTGGTGATATTTTCACTGTACCTGTTGAACATGGCAGCCCACGTAACTTAACCGATAACTCAGCTAGTCGTCAGGTTTCACCTGCATGGTCTCACGAAGGTCAATCCATTGCTTGGTTCAGTGATGACACTGGTGAATACCGCCTAAATATTGCGGATCAAAAAGGTAATATCGCCAAAGAAATTAAATTAGCAGAAAAAGGCTTTTACAATGAGCTGCAATGGTCACCGGATAATAAACGTTTAATTTTTAGTGATAATTTTCAGCAGCTTTGGATTGCAAACGCAGAAAATGGCAGCACAAAAATTATTGACCAAAACGCCATTACTCACCCTGAACCATCACCTATGGCGTCGTGGTCACCAGACAGTAAATGGGTAGCATACACCCAACAAACCAACAATATGTTTCGCCAACTCTTTGTTTATTCAGTGACAGAGCGAAAAAGTTATACAGTAACCGAAGGCATAGCTGAAATACGCTCCCCTGTTTGGGATAAAAATGGCGAACGCTTGTATTTTCTAGCTAGCACAGATTATGGCCCTAAAGCAGCTTGGCTAGACATGTCAACGGTCGCATTCAACCCTAGCTTTCAAATTTACTATGCACTGTTAACTAATAAATATGACTCTCCATTGTTAGAGAAATCAGATGAAGAGGAAGCTACAAAACAGGCAAACGCAGAAGAATCAGAAGCAAACAGCGAGGATGCAGAGAAGTCCGCAGTGTCTGTCACTGTAGACTTTGAAAATTTACACAAGCGTATTCTGCCTCTATCTAAAGAGTCAGGGCACTTTAGCCAGCTACAAACGGGGAACTCGGGAGAGCTATTTTATGTGTCTCAATATGAAAATAATTCAGGTGAAACTAAAACAGATTTAATTCGCTACGAATTAGAAACGCAAAAAACAAGCACACTCGCAAGCGACATAAACACCTATAAAGTATCCACAAATGGCGAATCTCTGTTAGCTAAAAATCAAGCTGGCTGGAGCGTATTCAATAGCGCAACAGGATCTGGAAAAGATGATAAAGTACTAAAATTAGCCCTACCAAAACGTGTTAATTATTCACAAGAATGGCAACAAATATTTAGAGAAGCATGGCGTTATCAAAGGGATTATTTATATGTTGATAATTTTCATGGGGCTGATTGGGATGAGGTTTACCAATTATACAGCCCACTGGTTGCATCGGTTAGACATCCCGCTGACCTTACCTATTTACTAGACAACATTGGCGCTGAAGTTTCAATTGGTCATTCATATACATATACAGGGGAATTGCCCTACCTAGGTAAAAATTATGTGGGCCTGTTAGGGGCTGATTTTAAGATTGATGATAACGGCGTCCAAATAGTAAAAGTCTACACTGGTGAAAACTACTACACCAAACAAAATAATCAGGCACCGCTTGCTAAAGTTGCCCATAAAATTAGAGATAACGACTATCTACTTAAGGTAAATGGTACCTCTATAGATCCAAACCAAAACATTTATCAATACTTTCAAGGCACACTAGGCCAAGTCACTAACATTACTGTTGGAAATTCTAAACGACCTAAAGACTTGCAAACTTTCAACATCATTCCTATTGCCGATGAAACTGCACTTCGAAGAAATGAATGGGTTGAAAACAACCGTAAATATGTAGATAAACAATCTGATGGAAAACTAGCGTACGTGTGGATCCCAAACACCGCAGAAGATGGTTACCATAGCTTTAACCGTTATTTTTATTCTCAATCGGATAAACAAGGGGTGATTCTCGACGAACGCTTTAATCACGGAGGTTTTATTGCAAACTATATAATCGATGTATTAAGGCGAGAACCAAACGGCTTTTTCAACAATCCCTTCGCCAAGGCAAACCCTATGACAAGCCCTGGCTCGGGGATTTGGGGGCCTAAAGTTATGCTAATTAATGAGGTGTCTGGATCTGGGGGCGATATGCTGCCTTATATGTTCAGACACTATAAATTAGGTAAGTTAATTGGTAAGCGCACCTGGGGTGGATTAGTAGGCATATGGGGCGTACCTCCGCTTATTGACGGTGGTTATATTACCGCACCAAGGTCAGGCTTTTATGACTTACAAGGGCAATGGAAAGTAGAAAATGAAGGTGTGGCACCCGATATTAATGTTGAACAATGGACAAAATATACGGTTAAAGGAAGCGATCCTCAATTAGACGCTGGGATAAAAGAGGCCTTAAGTGAACTATCTGGTTATCAATCACCAATAATGACAGAGCCTAAGACACCAATTAGAGTCCCAAATCCTATTCAATAATCTTCCATTAAAAATAGTACAAACTTAAAGGTGGGTTTAATTGTTAACCCACCTTTACTGCACTAAAACCGCAATGATGTTTTTATAGCTTTATGGATAGTCGACGTACAAAGAAAGCGAAAGCCTATAAATTAGTAATTAACACCACAGTCAGTTGTTAAATTTCCCACTCAACATCAGTGACGCCCTCAATATTTTTTACTATATTCTCGACGATTTTTCTTGCTTCCAATTCAGGAGATTTATCTACTCTGCCAAAATACTTTTTAATAAAAGGAACACGCTGTTCCGGCCAAATTTGCCACAACGGAGTTTCTGATTTTTCATCGTTTTTACCTAGGTACAAGTCAACCATAATGTCGCCTATATACATCGAAATACTAAACATATAATCATTGTTCACAGGAGAATTGGGATTCAAATTCGACTTTTTAAGCTCAGCAAACACATATTCAGCGAGAGACTGATTTGACTTAAATATTGCTGACTTAAAATACAGACAATCCCTCACTTCAATCCCCCCTTAGACATATAACGAGCCTGCTTAGATTGTTAGAGTTATTCAATCTTTTCTATAGGTAAGCATATACGTTACGGCCCATGGAACACGATACTCAATGTCTTCCAGTATCATAGATAATAATTCAGCTCTCTCGGTTTCAGAGTAATCAGTTAACGGTTCCTTCCATAAGAATTGTACGTCTCTTTTCTGTCCAAAATTCATAGCTGCTGTTGAGAAAAAACTAGGTGCAGAAAGGGTAGAGGCATCAAATAATTTGTAGTCAAGATAGTTATGAATGGTCAATTGACCTTCTTTCATTGCTGACGTTCGAGAAATTCCAATTCCGCCCATATAGCCAGCCCCATTATCGATTGCATTGTATCCTCTTGTGACAACTAATAAGTAATTTACATTGTTTTCTTTTGCAATTTGAGCTAACTCATTCGCTGCAAGATCTACCTTAAACTTCTTGTACTCACCTTTTTGTCTATAGCTCGCCAAGAGTGCAGCTCTATCAAATTCAACATCGACTACATCAATTTTCTTAGGGTTATTTAACTTAGTATTTATAGTGTTTTTTAATACCCTAGTTACCTCTTTATCAAAGTCAATATATTCCTGTTCCACGAGATTTTCACTATTGCCAAACACTGTAAACCCTAGATTTGCGTACGAAAATTCATTACCCACAAATGACACAATTCCGATTTTTTCGATCTTAGTAATTTGCTCATTGTTTAAAGGGGTGGCTGCTAAAGTGCATCCAGCTAGTACAATAACTATAAAAGTTACTGTCATGATCTTTCTTAAATCCATATGGACCCTCTTAGGTGTTATAAGTAATTATTATGCCAGCATTTTCGGTTGGCTTAGTACGCATCGAAAAACCAGTCCAACACCAAACGTTTGTTAAGTACGTAAAACATAGATAGGTTGGACTTGCTCTGGAGAATATTTTTCGTTATCAGTGACTAGACCAACTAACAATTTAATAGAAGCCGCTGGGTATGTTCAGTTTCTTCATTCCCTTTTCTATCACAAATTGAATTGGTTTCAATCTTAAGCAGTTATTTAAGCTAATCAATATCTTAAAAAAGGTGTGCCTTAACCGCTGCGTGAGAGGTGAAGTTACACCGAGCCTTATTTACCAATCAACTCGTCACCAAAACGTGCCATTATTATTTACCCAAATAACAAAAAAGGAGAAGTGCCATTACTTCTCCTTTTTATGTGTCACCTAATTGGGCTGATGCAAACTTACACCTTAACGAGCTAAGCCTTTATCTGATTTGAGCTAACCGCTACTTGGCGGCTTGAATCGCCAAGCCTTCACAAACTGAATTAAAGGCATCACCTTCCATAATTGGTAAGTCTGGTAGCATCTCTAACAACTCTTTACGGACTATAGGTGACAAACTCATGCCCCCCGTTATAAACAACATTTCTGGCTGCTCGGCGCTATTTTCTAGGCATTCTTTAATTAACTTTTTAACCCTGCGTAACCAAGATTGCATGGAGCGTTGTAGCTCTTCGACATTAATGTCTACCCCAAAATCAGCCTCAATATAATGCAAGGGCAAAGTGATAGCGGGTTTACTCGATAGCAGCTCTTTAGCTAAACGTGCAGAGTTGACTAATCTGGCAGAAAGCTTTTCTTCTTGCACTGTTAGCAAGCGCTCTAATAACTCTGGCTCTTTTACCATATGTTTAGTTTGCGCTATTTCTAAACCGTACTCTTCAGAGAAAAAGCGGTTTAATTTTGGAATATCGTCAACAGCACACATATCAGAGTAATAGGTGGGAGGCACAGGCAAACCATTGGTCATTAACAACCCCTGCCCCATTGTAGGTGAAATCGACTTCACAATAAGATTCTTATCACATTCCATTCCCCCTAAGCGAGTACCGGTTACCGATAACACATCTTGTTGACGGTCTAGATTCGCCAGCTTTTCGGGAGATAGACGAATACAACAGATATCCGTAGTACCACCACCTATATCAACAACCAAGACATTGGTGTGTTTATCTAAGGTTCTTTCTATTTTATAAGCTGCAGCTATAGGCTCTTCTAAAAAGTCAACTTTAGTGAAACCTGCTTTATGAGCAGCTTGAGTCATTATATTAATAGCCTGACTATTTCCTGCGTCACCTCTAGTGCCATGAAACTTAACTGGGCGGCCAATCACAGCAGTATCAACGGGCAGTTTTAATTGCTGCTCTGCACTAAGACGGAAAAACTCCAATTGTTTCGCTATCATGCCAACAAAAGCTTGCTGCTGACCTTCTACTAAACTGGCCCCTAAAAAGTTTTTAGGCGAATAAATCAAGCGCCCTTTGTCAGGCGTTTTTAAGTAACGTTTAAAGCCCTCTTCACCAAATGCAAACTGCCCTGTTTCTACCAACTGCTGTAAAGATAAGTCTTGTACCGTCATATCTTTTAGTAAAAGCTGGATTGCTCGACGTTGCAGTGCGGGGCGATTATGTAGCTCAGCTCGTAAATCATCAATTCTGTCACTGAATACTTTTTGCTCTCTAGGATCTTTTGCTTCGTAATAACCATCTTTTGCTTTGTCTAGCTGTTCACTTATGGCTTGTTTGATGCGCTGAACTTTTGCTTCAATGATAGGAGCAGGAGGTAAAGGAAGCTCGTCTTGGTAATAAATAAAAACAGAAGAACGAATTTTATTTGCAGACTCTAAAGTAGGATCGAGTTTGATAAAGTGGTGTTTCTGTCCATCAAAATACACTACCTCAGAGTTTGATGTTCCGTAATCTATACCAATTGCTGCCATGTCTACCGCTCGAAACCTAAATGCTGCTTAAAAATATGGCCGCGAATTGTAATAGAAAATATCGAATACTTCACCCGCTGTTTACCCTTGTTTTTTGTTCAATGAGTAACAAGCATGTGTATTTTCACTGATCTTGTAGCTGAAACTCTATGATTCTTCTATTTGCTAAATCAGCCTTTTTTATATCCTCTTCATAATATTTATCTAGCAGCTTATCGAGATCTCCATTAGCTGACATTTTCTTCAACCCAGCCTCGATTCTCTGTGCGATACGAGGCGCACTCTTTGAAACATAAACATAAGTCACAAGCGGAATGTATAAAGCTAAATTTGGCTCCACCATTAAGTTAGGAAGCTTATCTTTACGGGTGTTTAACTCATCATACGCCTCATATATGGCTCTAGGTGTATAATCAAAACGTCGTTTTTCCAACATAGAGAACAACCCTTCGAAAGTGTGAGACGTCACCATATTCATATTGGCTTTCTCAAAAACGTCAGTAATGGCCCAGTCTCTCTGAAAACCTGCTGTTAACATATTTAAATCTTCTAATGTCTGAACGTTTTCAAATTTATCTAGGTTATCTTTATGTATTAGCAATAACCGGTAACTCATTAACCCTCGTCGTATAGGAATTTTTATTGCTGTTGCACTTTTGTCCCAAATATCACTGGAAGCTGCAATGTAAGTATTGATTAACTCGCCTCTACGAATTGAAATAAGGGCTCTTCCGGGAGTCATATCCACATTTATAGTTTTATATAAATAAGGCCCAAACTCAGGAATAGTCATCTCAAGGGCCCTAAATATAACTTCATCTTTATGCCTTTCCCTTTTATCCATTCCCAAAAGCGGCTTGAGCAATTTTATTTCATCAACAGCGTAAACGTTTAACGCCGCCCCTAAACAACTCAATAAGAGTAATACCTGAATAATCGGTTTTATGGTTAACATGTCAGCCATTAGAAGAGTAAAAGAGTATAAATATAGTCATTATTTTACAAAGTACTTAGTTTATCGGTAAAGCCATTAGCATTCTTAAGTAACTCAGCTCAGGTAAGCTTGTGGCCAACCTAAATAGAAGTTTACATTTATAAAAAGAAAAAGCACAAAAGGTCAAATGAGCAACAAATTTAGGGTTTAACATAGCTTCACTACCTAATAGGGATTAGACATGAAATACTTAAACAGCATTCAACTTGGCATTGACTACATTGAAGATAACCTAGACAAACCCATTCCGCTTACCTCTATTTCAGCCCATGCCAACATGAGCCATTGGCATTTTCAGAGAATATTTAAAGCCCTAACTAACGAAACTTTAAAGGCCTATGTTCGCTCAAGACGCATTGCCAACTCTATGGATATCTTATTTGATAAAGAACGTTCAATACTAGACGTTGCCATTGCTTCTGGCTTTGAGTCCCATGAGTCTTACACCCGCGCATTTCAAAAGCTATTTGGATATACCCCAAGCGACTATCGGCAACGGGCCAGCCAAGCATTAATCATTAAAAAAGCGCGGTTTGATCAAGGATATTTAGAGAACCTGCATCAACACCTAAATTTGGAGCCCCGTATTTATACTAAGCCAGCCAAAATACTGGTGGGCATAAAAATCGAAGTCATTGGTATTGAGTCAGAAAAAACAAACATAGCAGATAAACTTCCAGCATTGTGGGAAGGCTTTATGCCTAGGCTAGCTGAAATCAGCAATACAATAGAAGGTACTTGTTACGGCATTATCACTGTTGAAGAAAATACCAGTGGTGAGCAAAAGCTGTTTTATATGTCATGTGTGGAGGTATCAAAAGCCTCAGATATTCCAAAGGGAATGGTGACGACTCAATTACCAGAACAACAATACGCTGAATTTCAGCACACTGGGCAAGTTAATACCGATCATTTTAATCGCACCATTAGCTACATCTACTCAAGCTGGTTATTGCGATCAAACATGAAGCATACCTACGGCCCCGATGTTGAAACCTACGGCCCCGAGTTTAACTACCAATCTGACGACTCTATCGTTTACTACGCTGTCCCAGTCGAGCCTTTAGCACAATAATTTACTCCATTAGCAATTAGGATAAAAAATGAATCACCTTGAACTAATCGCCGTATTAGCGGTTAACCAGTACCTGTTTTTTGGCGCTATGACAGGCAAAGCAAGAAGAGTTAGTGGTTTAGAAGCCCCTGCCATACAAGGCGCTATAAGATTTGAGCGCATGTATAGGGTACAAATGAATACCCTAGAAATGTTAGCGGCATTTTTACCCCTTCTCTTTATTGCTGGTCGTTACCAACAGCCCATAGTCATATCACTACTTGGGAGTGTTTATCTGCTCGGCCGGTTTGTGTATTGGCGGGCTTACGTCACTGAGCCAGCAACCAGAACCTTAGGGTTTATGCTGACTCTGGTACCCATCGTATTGTTAAGCATAGTGGCCATGTTTGGCATATTCCGCAGCCTTTTATAGTTAGAACAACTCTCAAAGATTAAAGTGAACAGGAAAACAAAATGATAAAACTCTATAGTTTTGGTGCCAATTTAAACGTCCCCGATCCGAGTCCATTTGTATTAAAAATAAACTTACTACTACAGGTTTCTAATCAACCCTTTGAGGTAATAAGTGGTACACAATATTTACAAAAGGCGCCCAAGGGTAAGCTCCCTTACATTGAAGACGGTAAGCACATCATAACGGACAGTTTTTTTATTGAAAAACATCTAAAAGATACCTATGGATTTGACATAGACTCCCACTTAAGTACCGAACAAAAAGCAATATCTGAGTTAGCCTGTGCCAGCCTAGAGGAGCGCTTATATTGGTGTATTGTGCACTTTAGATGGGTATTTGAGAGCAACTGGGCAGTTATCAAACCCACATTTTTTGGCGATATGCCCTTTCCACTTAACAGGATAATTCCCAAACTTGCCCGAAAGGGCATGATAAAAGCGATGAAAGGCCATGGCATAGGTCGCCATAGCGAAGCCGAGATATTGCAAATTGCAGCATCTCAATTACAAGCGATGAGTAATCTACTGGGCAATAAAGATTACTTTTTTAACGGCAAACTTAGCTTACTTGATGTGTGTAGCTACAGCATGTTAGCGCAAATACTCTTGCCCAACATGCCATCGCCTTTAGTTGATTTAACTAATCAGTACAGTAACTTAGTAGCATTTTGTGAGCGCATACATACCCAGTACTACAGTTAAAAAAAGCATTATACAAAGCCACTAAACCGTGGCTTTAGCTCGACTGTTTTTCCAGCGCCTTAAGGACATCATAATCCCCGTATACACCAACAAACAAGCTAACAGCGAAGCAACACCGGCTATGGTTTGGCCGATTAAACCGTACACTTCACCAGTATGTAAAAAACGAATGTAGTTTCTAATTTTTCGATAGGTTGAATAGTCATCAAAGGTTTTCTCTGCAACCAACTCACCGCTTAGGGTGTCTAGATACACGCTTTTCTTCTTTTGAGGCTCGCCGCCGTTGCCCATATCCAGATCAAATATTTGCAGGCTTTGTGCCTTAGCTGCCACTGAAAAGCTAAAGGTATTCCAGTTTGGGTTAGCCTTGCTTGCCGCTAAGAACAATTCTTGTGTACTTATTGGTTGTAATGAAATCTTTGATGGCAATGTAATAGCCTTTGGAAAGCTCTTAGTGTCAGTTGATACTAAGGTTTCTAGCGTCTTACCAGGCCATTTAAAAGAGAAAAAGAAAGCCGTAAAAATCACCACAATCAAAACAGGCGCCATGTAAAAACCAAATGTATTATGCCATTGGTAATTTCTAGCCTGCTTATTTGGATGTTTTTTTGTGAGGATTAACTTCTGTTTAAATGCTCTTCGTTTAAATTTAGCGGGTAACCACAAATACAGTCCAGTCAGTGCCAGTAAGAAAAAAATGATATTAGAAATCCCGTTCACCCAACGACCTGTTTCGCTAAACTTTCCATCTAGAGTAAGCCAGCGGTGAAACGCTCGCACCTTGCCCATAAACTCTCTTGTACCTTGACCGGGCTCAGTTAATTCAGCACCGTTAAAAGGGTTTAGATAAGCCAAGGTTTTACGACCTTCTTTTATCACAAATGGAGCATTCGGCTCATTCGAAAAGCTAATAGTTACAGCTTTTTCAGCAGGATAAGATTTAGCTATAAAGGCTACCTTGTCCAAAGATAAGCGATTAGCGTTGTCAGTGTGAATTTCAGGGAAATCGGCTTTTTGAGCACTTTGAATAACTTGCCTTTCATAGGTTAAGGCTACGCCTGTGAAGGACATCAAAAATATAAACAAGGCCGCACTACACCCAATAATTAAGTGAAACCAAAAAAAGAATTTTCTAATGCTCATTAGTATACCTTACGTAAAAAAGCCCCATTACAGGGGCTTTAAAAATTATAGATTTATGGTAAACCAATAAAAGTGCATTTTACATGGTTAAAATGAGACTTTAGCTTCTAATCTAGCAGTTGCTCCATTACCAATTGTCACATTATTAATACCACCCCCAGCTAGATAATCTGCATCAAAAACGTTTTCTACATTTAAGCGAAAATCAACTGTTTTATCCCAAATATGAGTACGGTACGTGGCCCCAACATCAACCCTGGTATAAGCATCTTTAAGCACTGTATTGTTGTTATCAGCATAACGTTCACCCTGATAAAATACGCCAGCATTTAGTGCCAATGCTTCTGTTACCTCATATCGAGACCATATTGATGCTGACCATTTTGGTGCATCAACAGGGGTATTACCTTGATAGTTTTCATCTTCTTCAAACTCTGCGCTTAGGTACATAAAAGACGCCATTAAAAATAACTTATCGGTAACTGCACCTTGAGCAGAGAACTCTACGCCCTTGTGAACTTGTTTTCCTGATTGAGTTGTGACGGTTTCAAAAACGGGATCGTTAAGCAACTGTTCGGAAATCAAGGTGCCAGTTTTCTCAATATTAAAAATCGCCCCATTAACTAATAAATGCTCTGAAAACTGCCACTTTGCACCCAACTCCACTTGCTTAGAGGTAGTTGCATCAATCTCCATTCCAAAGTTTCTATCTAACTCGTCTTCGATAGTTTCGCTAGATTGTGGCTCAAATCCTTCTGAATAATTCAAGTAAACCGTACTGTTTTCAGCTGGGTGATATAACACACCGACTTTTGGCAGTAAGGATTCGTTGTCTGCCCCTTCTCTATTTTGCTTGTCATAGCGACCACCGACAGCAACTTGCCATTGTTCATCTAAGGTTATCAAGTCTTGAAAATAAAGGCCGTAGTAGTCATATTCGGTCACGCTTAGGCTGGTGTCTCTATGAAAGTCTAAATCGGGTTTAGCGGGTTCGATTTCACCGGGAGTGAAAACGATTGAGTCTCCTCTTTCAATTAACTGCCCGTAATAATAATCAAGGCCATTAGCACCAATCAGTAAGTTATGTTCAACTCCTGCAAGTGTAAAAGTACCGTTTAAATCAAAATAAACGGTTTTAAACTGCCAGTCATCTGAGCGGTCATAAGGGTTAGAAGTATAGCTATCGCCGGATTGATAATCAGAAGGTAACCCAGGTGACGATTCAAATCGTTGCCGAGTAAAACTCTGCTCGTTATATCCAAGCTTCATTTCCCAGTCAGGGTTAAAAAAGTAACTTAATTTAGCACCAATATTTTCTACTGCTATGTCAGTAAATGACCAAGAAAAATCATTAATCACGTTTTCGTTACTAATGACATCGGCGTCTTCGTTTAACCATGCTCCGGTATCTAACCCTGCCTTATCATTGGTGCGATCGTAATAAACATTAGCCACTAGATTGTCGGTAATATTATGCTCAATAACCAAAGAGCCTAAAAAACGATCTCGCTCACGAGTTCCACCATTTTGGTATTCACGTTGAAAATCCACATCTTGCTTAACCAAGACTGCGCGATAAGCCGTAGCTTCAAAAAGCTTACCACCAGCATCGAGCATAAACCGAGTAGAGCCATTTTGGTCTGTATCAGCACTGATTTCTAATAGCGGTGCTACTGTTGGCTGTTTAGTTACCATATTAATCAGTCCACCCGGCGCTGATTGGCCATACAAAATACTTGATGGGCCTTTGATAACCTCTACCCGAGACAAGGTTTCGATGGGTTGCTGATAATGAGACCAATGTTGATGACCATCTCTTAAATACCCTGTGGATGAACTCAGCTCAAATCCTCTTGAGCTAAACACTTCTCGGTTTCTTTGCTTTGAGCCTGGAGATAAACTCGCATCATTATTTAAAACTTCACCCAATGTGGTGGCTAGTTGTTCATCAATAATGGTTTCTGGAATGACAGTGACCGCTTGCGGTGTTTCTAATAAGGAAACGTTTGAGCGCATAGCACCAGAGGCGTTTTCAACTTGGTAGTCATTGAAATAAGTCCCCATAACTTCGATAGTTTCTACGCTATCGTCACTGCTAATTTCTTGGGATAAAACGGAATGAGATACGGCCAATAGACCAAGACTGACACTGATAAAAATCCTATTTAATTGCATGTGCTTCCATTAATTTGTAATTACTTTAATAAGTACACTTACAATAACACAAACGCAAATGATATCAATTTACATTTAGATGAAAGAGTATCTCAATTGGCGAACTCCAACCTAAACAAAGTTTTTAAGCTAAGCTAGCCCTAAGCTAAGCAGCTACTTTACTTTTGTGTTTTGGCATCAAAACACTTAACACTAACAACAAAATACACATAGCCATGCCAACTTGAGTTGATGTAGCTAGAGCACTTAGCCCTGCAGTTTCAACCACTTGCCCAGACAATACAGCCGCCCAAGCAAAACCACTGGTTAATAATGGTGTTGCTACTGCAGCCCAGCGCCCTTGGCTATCTAAGGTACCGGCCAATGCTAACAACACAGGGAAGCAAAATTGCAAGGCACATATAGCGGGGAACAAGCCCAACAAAAACAGGCTTTGCGATGTACTGTTCACAGCAAGTGTCCAGCCTGCTCCGCAGACAATAAATGCTAAAAACAGAGGCTTTTCAGGGCCAAACTTAGCGCTGCACATGCCACCAATTAAACATGCAAAAGCTGACACAAATAAAATGATACCAATACGATTACCTGACTCTTCAAAGGTCATTCCTAAGTTAGTCGCTATGGTAAACATAAAGGCAAAACCCTGGCCGCTAAAGGTTACAAATAACACGCCCATAATTATGATAAGCACAGGCCGCAAACCGATGTTAAAGGCTATATTATTAGGTTCTGGTGCACTTTGACTTTCAACCCTATCGACTGCTTTATGTTTATAAACAAACATGGCTAACCAAAATACCACGCTTAAGATAACACTAAATATGAAGCCACCAGCCAAACCGCTTTTTTCTGTGGCCATGCTAGCGCCCGCAACCATGAAAGACATTAGCAACACGCCTATCATGTCAACCAAGCCAAACAGGGTACCTGCCGAGTTTGAACGAGCTATAAAGCTTGATGTTACACCCATCAACACCCCTACACTTATACCGCTTAACAGTTGTAGCAACAAAGTAGAAACAGCATTACTAAAGAACATACTGTTTACTATTTGGCAAACTACTAACAGCAAACCTGCATAGCTAATAATGCGTCTATATGAATACCGCTCTAATAATTTTGCTACCACAAAGGTAGCCAGAGAAATGCCAATAAAAGGTGCAGCCACCAACCAACCTGCAAGGCCAGCTTTAAAGCCAACCTCATTCATAAATTGTGTTAACAATACAGGTTTGACTGAGCTAAAAAGAGTCGACATAGAAAACGCAGCACTCGCCGCAATAATTAATCCAAGGTGAAGACGTAAAAAAGCAAAACGACTCATTATTCTGCAAACCTTTGTTTATGGGTGGCCTGTATTTTTCCTTGGATATGTTCGCCAGATGTAGTCGCCGTATACCTGCAAGGTTGCTCTTCAGATATAAACTGCTCTAATGGCTCAACCCAAGTGGGGCTATCTGGGTCGAAAAACATTGCAATAGATAATCTATCTTTACCATTAGTGCATGGCGCCACCCTATGTAAAGTTGAGCGATAATGGCCGTTACTCCAGCGCTCTAATAAATCACCGCTATTAACCACTACTGTATTTTCTCTGGGCTCAACTCCTTGCCATTCATCCTTGTGATTTAATACCTGCAAGCCGCCTACACTGTCTTGGAACAGCAAGGTTAAAAAGCCGTAATCTGTATGAGCTCCTGCCCCTAATTGCTTTTCTATGACCGAATCTGCAGGTTGCGCCGGGTAATACAGTAGTCGCAAAGAAATACTCTCGCCATTGTGAGTCGAACTAAAAAAGTCCTCATCAAGGTTCAAGTGTTTAGCCATTGTTTTCTGTAAGGTGTGGCCGGCATTTAAGGCGTTTGCATAAAACTCTTGCATGACTTTTTTAAACTCAGCAGATGGCCAGCGGTCTTCAGCAATATCACCTAACAGTATATTACGCATAGTGAAGGTTTCTTTTAAATCAGCAGGGGCATTGGGATCTAAGTTTTCTTCTTTGAGCCCTTGGTATCCAAAGTTCTCCCTTGCAGAGCGGTATTGGCAGCGCAGTTTTGTTTCTTTGTCTCCGGTAAAAAAGTCTCGGCTAAAATCATAAACTTTTTGAAGTAGCTCAGCATCAATACCAAAATCACTAATTTGCATAAAACCAAAGTCCCGCAAACTCTCATGGATAGTCTGGCCAGGGTTTGGGTCTTGATTAAATTGGATTACGGGTATGGACATGGGCGCCCTCCTCTACTGATTAATAGCAACGATAAATGTGATAACTAAATCAACAACTAAGCTTGGATTGGCGACAGGCTAGCTTAAAGCAACAAGCTAATTGGCTGCTCACTCTTAAAAAACCAGCAAACCAAATTTTAACTAACGTTCCAGATAGGGCTCGCCCTAACTTAATAAAAATATTAAGCATTGTATATTTCAAAAACAATGGGCAAATACCCCATACAAGAAACAAAATACTATGCAGAGTACTCGGGCAAATTTGATAAGCTAATGGGCATAGAATTTAAAGGCTATTAAGCTTTAGTTTACAAAGAGCAGCTGTGAAAGCGTTATTAAAACTCATATTGTCATTCACTCTAGTGTTTATCAGCATATTTGTGCTGATGAAATTCACTGGGGTGATCACGATAGAAAAAGTAGAAAACTGGTTACTCATTGCTAAAGATACTGGTGTGTGGACACTCATGTTTATAGTGGTAGTGATACTTATGTCAGATTTACTACTTTCTATCCCTACCTTGGCAACCGTAACACTAAGTGGATATTTTTTAGGACACCTATACGGTGCTATTGCAAGCCTAGCAGGCTTAATGCTAGTTGGAGTAATGGGGTACCTATTGAGCTATTATCATGGCGATAAAATTGAAATGCGGGTGCTAAAAACCCGAGAGCAGCGGTTAGACGCAAGGCAAAACTTCGCGCAGCACGGTATAGTGATGATACTTTTCTCTAGAGCTATTCCTATGCTGCCAGAAATATCAGCATGCATGGCTGGCATGACAAAAATGCCCTTTTACAAATTTATCGCCGCTTGGTCACTGAGTATTATTCCCTATGTTTTAGTATGCAGCTACGCAGGGTCAATCAGTTCGTTAGATAACCCCAATCCAGCAATATACAGTGCCATTAGTGTAAATATTGTTATCTGGTTAGCTTGGTATGCCACCCGTAAACTCGGTAAGCACGCTAAAACAATCGCCAATTAGTTTATTACACTTACAAAACCACCCCCTTATCTAAGCCACTTTATATGTTGTTAAATTTAAATTTTAAACTTTTTTGGGAATAAATCTTTTGCTGGTTCGTTACCTAAGTGTCATCTAACTAAACACGAGGAAACGACAATGACTAAGCTAAACAAAATTACAAATATTATATTAATGGCAGGTTTGGTAAGTGCATCAACAGCGGCGCTTGCCCTAGAGTCTAATGTATCTGTGAATGCAAGTGTAACGACTCAAACAAGTATGTCTCAATCAGTGGATAGTGAAAATGCTGAAGTAAACAATAGTGTTGAATCAGACACAGCAGCCGATGCAAATGTAGACGCAAACGGCGAATCAGCAGACGCCACAGTTGTTGATGAAGAAAACTCAACAGACGAAACCGCTGACGATTCAGAAACAACTGAAGAAAGTGAAATTCTTGCTGATAGTTCTGAGTCAGCCACCCAACTAACTGAGACGTTAGCTACTGCAGAAAAGTCTCTGACACAAGCAACAGGCTCTTTAACATTAGCCACCGCTTCTTTGACCGAGACAACTAGCGCGGTAACAGCAGAGTTAAACCTTGAAAATACCCTAAACTCTACTGTATCCAACTCTGTAGACACCATTACCTCAGTATCTGCACCTGATTTAAGCGCAGTGAACTCTGTAATTACATCAGCGACAGATATATCTGCAGAGCAAGCTATGGCAGCAGACATAATTGCAGACTCAACTACACAAATAGCCTCTCAGGTATCAGGCTCTTTAGAAAGTGCCACAGCAGTATTAACTACAGCTGATGTGGTAACAGAAATGAGCCAAACGGTAAGTCAAACTATCAGCACTTCTGTGAGCGATGTGATTAACAGTGAAGCTAACACCCAAGTGGCAGAGTCACTGACTAGTCAAATTAACGGTGTGGTGTCTGATGATATATCTACAGAAATCGCCACTGCCACCACTGCAGAAGTGGTCAGCAATATTAGCAATAGTTTAGATCTTTCTATCTAAGTACCGCCCTCAAACTAAAGCCGGCCTTGCGCCGGCACTTCTTGTATAAACTCATCCTATTATCGGAGTCTGATATGAAACGCTTATCTTGTGTATTCTTAGGTGTATGTATTGCGCCAAACCTTTTCGCTAATCAAGAGCTTGTATTTAATGGTGAAGCCAAGGCAAGCTACCTTTATAACTCTGCATTAAGTGTGGATGAATTAGACCAAGTAAACACCCAAGGCGATAATGGCATTCAATTTGATGGCTCGTTAGCCGCAACTTGGACACCTACAGACACATTCAAATTAACCACAGGATTAGGATATTCAAATAGTCAATACAGTGAGCTTGAGCAATTTGACCTTACCCTTTACCGCTTTAATATTGATGGCAGTTACGCTTTAGAAAATAGAGATATAGGCATAAGAATAGATAATGTTGAGGCTCATTTGCAGGGCAATAAATTTCTGTCGTTTCAACAAGTCAGCGCCTACACAGGGCAGTTTTTAACAGCCACTACTTTTTTACGAACGAGTGTTAATTACAAGAATAAAACCTTTCCCGATTTAAGCCCAAGAGATGCCACCAGTTTGGGATTATCTGGCGACTTATTTCATTTTATAAATGATGCCAAAACAATGTTGTCAGCCAATATTAATATTGAAAAAGAGCAAGCAACAGATAAGCAATTTGACTTTACAGGCCTTGGATTAAAAACCCGTATTAGCCACAAATTCACTTGGTTAGGGTTAGATAATAAAGCAGGATTAAGCTGGAAGTATCAAATAAAGAACCATCCAAAAGTTGAAATATCAGAAGCCCAAGACCAATCATTTTTTGAGCCAGGAAGTCCAGCTCAAATCATAGAGCGAGATCAATATCGCAGTGTAACAACCGCAGATTGGGAGCTAAATATTACAAACAATGTCAGCATAAAGACTGAGGTTGAATATGGTAATTATAATGCCAACCTAGCGCAGCTTGATTATCAACAAACCAAAGTTAACTTATCTATTTCGGCTAGGTTTTAATAGCCAATTCAATAACTTATTAACCAATCAGAATTTAATTAATGAAGTTAGAATAAGGCCGTAGCACAGCTCCTAAACCATAAATAGGGTCTCGGCCTTCGGGGCCCATATCTTGTATCAGCCTAGACATTCTTTCAAACACCAACTCTTTTGTAACCAACTTAGCGTCTGTACTTTTAAGTACAACACAGCTTATTGCTGCTGAAACCACAGGAGCGGCCATAGATGTGCCAGACTCAGTTGCATACTCTTGGGCACCACGAACTGTAAGTACATTGACCCCATCAGCTGCAAAATCAATATACGCCCCTCGATTTGACCAGCGGTAAGGTTGTGATTTTTTATCAATCGCACTCACAGCAATAACCGACTCATAAGCAGCAGGAAACAAAGGTGCAGCCGCCGGCCCTTTATTGCCTGCAGCCGCTACAACTACTACCCCCTTTTTAACCACAGCATTTAGTACCTGTTCTAAAATAAGGTTATCAGGGCCAGCTAAACTCATGTTCACTACTTTTACACCCTGCCTAATCAGCCAGTCAACTCCCGCCACTATAGCTTCTAAAGTGGCTCCTTGAGCGTAATCAGATTGACGGTAAAACACCTCAGCGGAAAAAAGCTCAGCCTTAACCAGCAAAGGGGGCTGTTCAGCGATATTGCCAACCATAATACCCGCCACCGCTGAACCATGAAACGACGGCGATGTTAAACTGGCAGGCAAAAATGACTTGGCCTTGATATCTTTACCGGCAAAAGCAGGGTGATTTACATTTATAGCACTATCTACCATACCTATTTTTACTGGGTCATCACAAAAAGCCTGGTTTTGGGAGCTAGCCAAACTATCAGCTATAGGACTACCATCAACCATAGTATCTTGGCTCTGGGTTTGATAAATATGATTTCTATCTAAAGATGCCATGGCCTCTTCTGGTAAATGTGTGGCCAAAGCTTTTTTTGAGTCTAGGCTAGGTGGCATTTCAAAATGAATTAAGGTTAATCCTAAACCAGAGTACTGCTTTCGAAATTGAACCTTAGCCCCTAGCTGCAACAGCAGAGTTTCGGTTTTTATATCAGATAGCAAGATCCATTGTTGTTTTACCGCCCGCCAATCATTTTCGACCAATACCTCAGTAAATAGCGGAGTGTTGATCTTGTCTGCTATGGTCAAGATATCTGGTAATGCTTCCAAAGGAGTTGTCACTAATGTCTCGATTGCCGGTAATTCACTTAATGTAAAAGGAGGGTCTATTTTACTGACAACTTTATCTTCAACTCTTGTCACTCTATCGACTACCGAACCAAGGCTACCTGTTAAATCTCTAGGATTAACCAATTGAGCCTGAGCAAATTGGCAAAAAACAACACTGGTTAATATGATAATTTTAGATTTAAACATAGGGTTTTCCTGTTACACAAAGGGGCTGATACTGAAATAACGTATGACATTAAAAAATATTTCATTTTTTATGGAATAAACCTGCAACCCATTCGTCTTCTATACAAAGAGCTTAACAAAAATGAGAACCAAACATGACCGAATCCTTTAAATCACTGCTACCTATGTTACGCCGCTTTGCGTATTCATTAACAGGCAGCACTTTTGATGCTGACGATTTAGTACAAACCACATTGGAGCGTATTTTAGATAAAGGCATCCCAGAAAACATTGAAGTCAACAAGTGGGCATTTACAGTGTGTCGCAATGTATGGATAGACGAATATAGAGCTAAGAAAACTCGCACCGCTGCAACTGAGCGCCCTGAGCTTCAAGAAGTGGCAACAGTAGAAGACCAACAAGCAATAGAGTCTAACGCCCACCTTACCCAAGTTCATCATGCTATGAATACCTTACCTACAGACCAGCGTTCAATTCTGTCTATGGTGGCTCTACAGGGACTATCTTATAAAGATGTATCTAGCATATTGAGTGTGCCGGTAGGTACAGTAATGAGCCGCTTGTCTCGGGCAAGAAGCAGCCTACTAGAAAAAGTAAACAGTCAACAATTAGGAGGCCAAGCATGAAGATCACTGACGAAATGTTAAGTGCCTTTTTAGACGCTGAATTACCTGCAGCAGAAATGGAGCATGTCAGAGTCGCATTAGAAACCGATGACAATCTTGTGGTTAGGCTTGCCGAATTAGCAGAAGCAGACCAATGGGTAACTGAGTATGCACAGCAAATTGACAGCACTCCCATTCCTGAAAAACTGATTCAGCTTGCCAATCAGATTGACCAAAAATTGCAGGTCAATGAGCCAGAAGCCATTAATAAAGTGGTGCAATTATCAGCTTGGAAAAAGGCCACACAAGGCACTCAAAAATATTACCAAGTAGCAGCAGGTATCGCTTTAGTAGTAGGTGTTGGCTTAATCACTACTCTTAATACCAGTGTTAATGATTTAGCGATACCTAGCAATATAGCTAAGGTACTAGATACCGCACCAAGTGGCACTCAACATACATTGAGCGATAACAGTGTTGTAGAAAGTCAGTTAAGTTTTGCAAGTATTGATGGGCAACTTTGTCGTCAATACCAAGTATTAACAAGTGCTGGCTCCCAAGGAAATATTGCCTGCAAAAATGGAAGCTCATGGGAGTTAAAAGCACAAAGTGGGATAACACCCGTAAACCCTGAACAAGTTTATCAAGCAGCCTCTAACAACAATGCGTTAGATAAGCTAATTGATACCCTAATTGATGGGCCGGCCTTTGACCGCTCACAAGAACAAGCAGCCATTAATAATCAATGGCAACTAAGTAATTCAATCAAGTAAGAGGTGAAATATGAAATTTATCATGATGTTTTTATCAGCAGTTATCTTGTTTTCTGGTTGTGCAACTAAGCCAGACTACCGTGAAGCCAAAAATGGTTCTGTAGGTTATAGCGAACAAAAAATTACCGATGACAGGTTTAGAGTTCAGTATAAAACTCGTAACAATACAGTGGCAGATGCATATGACTATGCATTGTTAAGAGCTGCGGAGCTTACCATTGACCAAGGCTACGACTGGTTTGTGGTTAACAGCCAAGAGACCTTTGTGGAGTCTGAAAAAGTACCATCATCGGAGCTGCAATTATCAAGACATACTTATATTCAAAAACGTTGTGGCCTATTAACCTGTGAGACTCGCCATACCCCAGCCACTAGTTATGGCGCCGGCGTATCAATCAACAGTGGCAATAACCGCAAAGAAGTACATACCATTATAGAAGTTAGAATGGGCACAGGCATTAAGCTAAATGACAAAACATTAAGTGCTCAAGATGTGATAGACAACTTAACTGAGAAAGCAGATGCAGAGTAAATACTCTACTGAAGTGTAATAAGTAGTAAGCACACAAACCCCACAATAAAAAAGCGCCAGATTGGCGCTTTTTTAAATTTAGGTTAAATACCTAACGGTTTTCTAAGCGGTTGTAATCTAGCAAACCACCTTCGATTGGTTTATGTGCCATAAATGTTTGATGCAATTTATCGCTAAAAGGCCAAAACTCTGGTGAAGTTCGACGTACAGCAAATGCATCTAAGAAGGTTTCATAATCTTGCTCTGATTTAATCTGCTGTGCTTGAGCCACTAACTTAGCAATATCAGTTTCCTTTACATGCCAAAAAACATCGGGATAACTTCCTAATAAACCATGAACCAGAGTTACATTGTCATTTTTATAGTCTCGGTTAGTTTCTTCATAAAACAGACTATTAACATTGTAATGGGCACTGTTACGGACCAAAGTGAAAATTTCTGGCTCATCACTATTTTCAAGCTCTATCATGATCATACTCAACTCAGGCAAAATAGCTGCACTTTGACCTTTTAACTTATTTAACTCGGCTAACAAGGCTTTGTTATTGCTGCTTAATCGACTATCTGCAATGTGATACCCCTTTGGCTGCACACTTTTTAAATGTTCAGCAAGCATGCCAAACAACTCTTTTTTATGGTTTTTAGTTACGAACTCAATGCCACTTGGTTGGTCAAACTGATTCACTTTTCCCTGTAAAAAAGAGGTTAATTCAGGTCCAGCCTTTTGATACCAAGACTTATGTTCTTCACGGCGAGTTTGCGGCGGTAAAAATGCTAAAAAGTTAGCCTCACCTTCAAGTCTTAAAAAATCCATATATAAGCGGGTTAACAATTGATGGCCATAGTTACCATACACATCAAAGCCTGCCACTAGTAAATAATGTATCCGTTCTAGTAAAGGGTAATCGATTACCCAAGCTGTTTTGGGAGGTTCACCCACCAGCCCTTTAATGACACTGGCATTATCGAAATGCCTAAACACTGTTAGGCTAGCATTGTCATTACTACCCTCTCCATTCCAAATATCATCAATGGAAAACTGTTGACCGTCTTTAATAGATGAATTCATAAACTTGTTTCTAGCCCGAATATAATCACCTTGTCGACTAGCATACTCAACCCAAGTCACCGCTAACGCTGTACTTTCTTGTTCAGCCGGCAGGCGTAAATTATCTCGCTGAGATTCGTAAAAAGCATTCACTTCTGATGAAATGGCCACTTCTGGTTTTACAAAATAAACCCAAAAGTGATCATTAATCACATTAAGCGCCACTTGCCCCCTACATACCGGACCTTTGATGTAGCCCATTATGGTATTTTGCGCCCTTTCTAACATAAAGCGATAGCGGGCATTTACAGGCAATTGCGCAAATGCAGTTAAGGGGTTAGCGGCTATTTCTGGTTGATAGCTAGGTAATTTTGAAACCTTATAATCGGCATCTACAAACCAAGCCTGCCATTTTTTAATTAACGACTGATCTATCCCATAGGGTTGATGGGTTTTCGTCACTATAGTAGACACCACTGGCTGTAAACGATAATAGACCCGTTCTACATCGGGTTTATCAAAAGGACGACGGGTAGCAATAATATCAATAGGCTCACCAGAGGCAGTTCTTGAACGCACTAAATTGTAAAACTGAGGTTGCGAATCTGGCTCACTTAGCTCATTAAAATATAAATGGGTGCTAAAGAGGTGTTCGTAAATATAGCGAGCACTTAATTGCATTTTTAAAGAGTCTGCATTTAGAAAGTCTTCTAAGTGGTTTACTGCTTGTTGCTGCTCTTTTGAAATAGGTGCATGGCTAGGCATAAAGGCCCCCTTTTCTATCCACTCCATAAGCGTATTATGCTCACCGGGGGTTAGTTCAGGCAAAGCATAGGGCATACCTGCAAATGGTTGCGCTTTGGCATAATGGGCAAATTCTTCGATAGTAGGACACACTTGCGCCCTATCAATACTGACATCAAACCTTTTATCTAACAGCTTATCGTCTGGTAACGGGTTTTGCTGCTTTAACGTCAACATTTTTGCTAATACAGACGCTTGGGTATTTGCAGTGGGAGTTTGCTCTCGCTCGTTTAATACTGGATAAAAGCCTCGCTCGCGCCATACTTCAGGCTCTAAAGCATCCATAAACAGGCGATTTGGTGTGGCGGCTAAGATGCGGTCACCATGATAAACTTTTTCTTTATTTGCACCGCGCTCTATCCCCTCAGCCGAGCTCATTTTCAACTGACAAGGCGCGTCGTAACAGGCATGACACACTACGCAGCGTTGTTCAATTATAGGGGCCACATCCTCTTCAAAAAAAAGGCTAGCGGCAGAGTTTTCAGCAGTTTCAGGTAACTTGTCTTTAGCTCGATTAGCGGTATTTTCATCACCGTAGAGCTTATCTAAATCAAAACTGGCAATGGTTGCGCATCCAGACGTAATCAAAAAAGCAAGGATGAAAATTTTCATTTTCTTAATGTGTGCTGTTTTCATAGTTCTCCAACTAAATGCATCTGAAAAAGAAAAGATAAATATCTGATTCTGCATTAAAAATAATTCAGTAATAGCGAATTGTACGACAAACCCGGTGATTATTAAAATTGCCTAAGCTTACCCAGTTCTTACAAGCTCGCTAACAAATTGTAATTTTTACACTAGGATAATTACATACACCCACAAGGAAGGTTTGCACTATGCATTTCAATTATAGTCCCTTTGTATGTTTAATTAGTGTTTTATTATACTTTACCACCACAACTGTAGCCCTTTGTTCAAGCCAGCTACAGCCCATCAGTAGCGCCCCTACTCCGCAACAGCTAGCCCATATTTATTCAGAAGATGTTGTCATAAGTGACTATTGGATCAGTGAAAAACTGGACGGTATTCGTGCTCGCTGGACAGGCTCTAAACTTATCACCCGTAGTGGTAATACAATTAATGCGCCAGCTTGGTACACAAAAGACTTTGGAGAACACATACTGGATGGTGAACTATGGCTGAAGCGAAATGGCTTCGAACAAACAACCTCTATTGTGCTGCGAGATACTCCCACCCAAGACTGGGAAAGAGTCAAGTTTATGTTGTTTGATTTGCCCGCACACAAAGGAGATTTCACCCAGAGACTAACTCATTTGAAAAATCTGGTAGAGGCATCACACAGCCCTTATTTATTTTTAATTCCTCACTTTAAGCTAACCAATAAGTCCGAGTTAATGACTAAGCTTGATACCTTAGTAGCACAGGGTGCAGAAGGCTTGATGCTACACCACCAGCATGCCCTTTATGAAAATGGTAGAAGCACAAAGTTACTCAAATTAAAAAAACATCAAGACGCTGAAGCCAAAGTTATCGGGCATATCCCCGGTAAAGGTAAGTATCAAAATATGCTAGGAGCATTATTGGTGGAGCTTGAGAACGGCTTACAATTTAAAATTGGGACTGGATTTAAAGACTTACAAAGACAAAACCCACCAGAAATTGGCGCAATTATTACCTTCAAACATTATGGATTTACTGCAAAAGGAGTACCTCGCTTTGCCAGTTTCATGCGAGTAAGACCTAAATCAAAGCAATAGCTTACTGATTGGTGCAATAAGTTGACAGTTGTCATAACACTGACGCATTTCACTCGTACACTCACAATGATAATAATATTGGAAAGTCATAATGAGTGAACTTACAGGTACCCTCTCAACACACAACCCAGACCGCACTTCTAACCACCTATCTCAATGGTTTTTTGTGGCCCTATTGGTTTATTTACTTATTTGTGCTGTAAGTATTATTGGTGGCGGCTTTAAAATGGCGGCAGGAGGGCATGCCAAAGAACTATTTGCTTTTGCCAGTAACCCATTTGCAGGTCTTGTTATTGGTACAGTTGCAACGGCTTTAATTCAATCATCATCAACTGTTACGGCTATTATAGTTGGCTTAGTCGCTGGCGGGTTACCTGTATCGGTTGCGGTTCCTATGGTTATGGGAGCCAATATTGGCACCTCTATCACCAATACCATAGTTTCTTTAGGTCATGTGAAAGCTAAGCAGGAGTTTTCTAGGGCTTTCTCTGCAGCAACGGTACACGATTTTTTTAATTTACTATCCGTTTTAATATTTTTACCTTTAGAAATAGCTTTTGGATTACTCGAAAAGCTCGGCTCAATGCTGGCTCAAGTGTTTTACGGGGGCTCAGAGGTTTCTATGCACAGCTTTAACTTTGTTAAAGCTGCGACTTCTCCAGTTGTAAGTAACGTTAAATATGCAATGCAGTCATTTGGGGAGCAAACAGGCGGGATTATTTCCATAATTATTGGTGTGGTACTAATTTTTGTCTCAATTACCTTAGTAGGTAAGCTACTCAAAAAGCTTATGGTGGGTAAAGCGCGAGAGATAATGCACTCTGCTATTGGCCGTAGCCCAATTTCTGGAATATTTTCTGGCACCTTAGTAACAGTGTTAGTTCAATCCTCCTCGACCACCACATCTTTGATGGTCCCTCTAGCGGGCTCAGGCTCTTTTAGCTTAAAACAGATTTACCCATTTACTCTTGGAGCCAATATTGGCACCTGTATAACCGCTGTACTTGCTGCAACAGCAGTAACAGGTAATAGCGAGGCTGCTTTGCAAATAGCATTCATACACCTCACTTACAATATTTTAGGCGTGATACTCATATATGGACTGCCTTTTCTGCGCTATGTACCTGTGCAATGTGCAGAGTGGTTAGGACGTCGAGCCTCTGAAAATAAGGTAGTTGCACTGATATATATTCTAAGCGTGTTCTTTATCGTCCCAGCGCTTTGTATTCTTATTTCAAACCAATTTCAGTAAGGAATTAATTCCATGGCAAATGTTAACGTACTGAGTACCGAACGCCTTAAGGCTTTAATTGCAGATACTGAAGAAACCCTTAAGCAACTGACCATAGAGCTTGAAAGAAGAGAGTTGTTACAACAAGAAAACGCCATTGAAAACTTAGAAGAGCATATGAAGGGAGCCGAGTTAAGCTTGGCAACAATACATCAGTTTTTAGCTTACCTCATGAGTGATTTAAAACAACGGGAGTAAATACTAGATATAGTGTTAACCCCGCTAGTAATTAAACTTGATTAGAGGTGCTACTTGTTGTTGGAAGGCTTAACCGCTTTACGGACTAACCTGTCAGAAATATATTGATAAAGTGAATACAAAACCAAGCCAAAACAACAAATCGAGATGATTCCACAAGGTACCCACACCACCCAAAGCCCCGTATTATAACCGCCAACTGCCATAACACCCAAAATAACAGCAACAGATAACTCAATGACCAAGGCTTCGAAATTCAAATAATAACTAGGCTCTATAGTTTTTGCTGCATAATGATTAACCTTAATACTCATAACGCCCTCCTTGTAAAACAGCAACTCAACACCCAAGAGGAGCACTAAGTCTGTTTTGATTAGGTCACAGTCATATATGACCCATAGGTTAAGACGGTATCAGATGTCGAGTCATAGTACAATAAATGTGCACAAAGGAGCTATTCAGTAAGCTCAATGTTAGAGCTGAGATTTAAAAAAATAACCCTTAACGCTCTTTTTTGGGCGCTTCAATTATCCGCGTATTAGGCAGGCTATGTGTATACTTAGCTTCTTTCTCTAGGGCTTCTAAATCTTTTACTATTAGCTGATTACGTTTTTTATCTATAGTGCCGTCTTTTTTCCAAAGCTGTAGCTGTTTATTCACTATCTGGCGCACAGTACCCGCCATTCTAGCTAGGGCATCATCGTTCAAACCACTCACTAAATGGTGCTGATGCTCCTCTTCTTCACGACCTGTATAGAACTTAATTTTTTTAATATGCTTTAAAATGATACGACTTAAACGTGTGGTGACATTGTGCAAAATCACACTGCTAGCTTGCTCTTCTTTTTCGCGCATTTTTTGCGCTAGATACGGCATAAATTGCTGATTAAACTCCGGATAGGTCCACAGCCACTTCCTCATGGTATCGAGTTTAACCGATAGCAATTTTACTGTACTTAGTGGCGATACAATTACATCGTGGGGCTGGTCATCCAAAAGCACAATCAAATCAAAACAATCACCAGCGTAAAGCATATCTAAGGTAGTTTCGCGGCCAGTCTCTGGGTTAGATTGTTTTATTTCTACTTGACCGTCTAACACCACAAAAAATCGTTGCGTCAATAATTTCGGATCAAAGTATTCACCCTTATGCCATTCATTTAATTGAAACTCCTGTTGAAAATCTTCAATTAAACGGGCCGGCAGCCCTGCAAACATGTTGGCCTGCTTGACCAACACTGGGCTAGCTTTTTGAGGTAAATGTGAAACGTCAGAGGCCATAAAGAAAACAGATTTAAGCAGTGATGTAAAAGAGTAAAGCCATTCTACCCTGTTGTGTGTTCATACCCAAGCCACCGCTAAATAACAATCTTTCGCTAACTGTCACAATTGTGACATCGGCATTTTTTGAGCCTGCGTATTATAGCCCCACTAACCAAACATCTTGAGTGTTAGCGGCAAAGTTAGCTAGTCAATATCAAGGTGTTTATGTGGTCAAACTGCTTACTTGGTCAACACCATAAGCATTAGATTAAAACAACTAAACATTAGGTGATTATTATGACAAAGATTATAGGTATTGATTTAGGTACAACAAATTCATGTGTAGCTGTTATGGAAGCTGGCAAAGCGAAAATTATTGAAAATTCCGAGGGTAACCGTACTACCCCTTCCATTGTTGCTTATGCAAACAGCGAGACACTAACGGGACAGCCTGCAAAAAGACAAGCTATAACCAACCCAACAAATACGTTATTCGCTATAAAACGTTTAATTGGTCGTAAGTTCGACGACAAAGAAGTGCAAAAAGACATTAAATTAGCTCCCTACAAAATCATTAAGGCAGAGAATGGCGACGCTTGGGTTGAAATAAATGGTAAAGCCTTATCACCACAAGAAGTATCGGCTCAGATTTTACGTAAACTAAAACAAGACGCAGAAGCTTACCTAGGTGAAGCTGTTACAGATGCAGTGATTACGGTACCGGCTTACTTTAATGATTCACAGCGTCAAGCCACTAAAGATGCAGGTAAAATTGCAGGGTTAAACGTGAAACGTATTATTAACGAACCTACAGCTGCAGCACTGGCATACGGTGTAGACAAAAACGCTCAAGCCGACCAAAAAGTCGCAGTATATGATCTAGGTGGTGGTACCTTTGATGTGTCGATTATCGAAATATCAAACTTAGATGGCGAGAAACAATTTGAAGTGCTCGCCACAAACGGCGATACCTTTTTAGGTGGTGAAGACTTTGATTTACGCTTAATTAACTACCTTGTAGAAGAGTTCAAAAAAGATACCGGCATTGATGTCCAGAAAGACTCTTTAGCACTGCAGCGCATTAAAGAAGGAGCGGAAAAAGCTAAAATCGAATTGTCATCGGCGTTACAAACCGAAGTAAATTTACCTTACATTACAGCTGATGCAAGTGGCCCGAAACACTTAAATGTGAAGGTAACGCGAGCCAAACTAGAGTCACTGGTAGATGACTTAGTTAAGAGCACCATTGCCCCATGTGAGCAAGCTTTGAGAGACGCTGGCATTAGCATAAGCGACGTAAGTGAAGTGATTCTGGTAGGTGGTCAAACTCGCATGCCAAAAGTACAAGAAGCAGTTAAAAACTTCTTTGGCAAAGAGCCCCGTAAAGATGTGAATCCAGATGAAGCAGTAGCGCTTGGTGCAACCATTCAATCAGGCGTGTTATCCGGTGAAGTTGACGATGTACTGTTGTTAGATGTGACCCCTCTATCACTTGGTATCGAAACCCTAGGCGGAGTTATGACTAAGCTGATTGAGAAAAACGCTACCATACCCACGCGGGCATCAGAAGTGTTCTCAACAGCTGAAGACAACCAAGCTGCGGTAACCGTACATGTGTTACAAGGCCAACGTGAAATGGCAGCAGATAACAAGTCACTGGGTCAATTTAACTTAAGTGACATTAGCCCTGGGCCAAGAGGATCAGTGCAAATTGAGGTCACCTTTGATATTGACGCAAATGGTATATTAAATGTGTCAGCCAAAGACAAAGCTACAGGTAAAGAGCAAAGCATTGAGATCACGGCTTCTGGTGGTTTAACTGAAGATGAAATCAATCGCTTAGTTAAAGATGCCGAACAACATGCTGGAGCAGATAAGCTAAAACGTGAGCTAGTTGAGCAACGCAATCAAGCAGACCAACTAATACACACAGTGCAAACATCGATGACTAGCTTGCCTGAAGCACAGCAAACTGAGCTTAAAACCTTAATAGAGCAGCTTAAAATGGCAGTTAACGGTGATAATAAGTCAGCCATTGAAATGCGCCAAAAAGCATTGCAAGACGCTTACGCTAGCATAATGCAAGCTCAGCAGGCTCAGGCGCAACAACAAGGGCAAGCAAGTCAGCAACAAGACGCGCCAGCCAGCAATAGTGCTAACGACGATATAATCGATGCTGATTTTGAAGATGTAAGCAACGGTTAATCGTTAAATACAACTAGGCTTGTGTAAGCAAGTCTTACGTTTAAAATACTAGTTTTGATAAAAACAAAGCCCCTAATACTCAGTATTAGGGGCTTTTTTTATGTAGTAAGCATAAATTTACAAATAAGGAAAAACTGTGATGTATCAACAATCTGAGATAAGAAGCATTTCAGAACATTAAGATTTACTTTAAAATTCGGCCCCTGATTTAGGGTGATAAATCGCCCCGCTGTTTTAAATTAATCGAGTAAAAGGACCCCATGAAATCTTTATTTTATTTACCTATAATGGCAATGAGTGCCACAGTTTTAGCTGATGGCGCAGGATTTGAACACTTTGTTGTTTATGGTAAGCAGGCCCATTTAATTGGGGATTCATTATCGGCTTCTGAAGGCGTCATAGGTTATGGCGACATTCAACAGCGCCCTATATTAAGAGCTGGCGAGGTTCTAGAGTTTATTCCTGGCATGGTAGTGACTCAACACAGCGGATCAGGTAAAGCTAACCAGTATTTTTTAAGAGGGTTTAACCTAGATCACGGCACAGATTTCAGTACCACTATAGATGGTATGCCAGTCAATATGAGAACCCATGGCCATGGCCAAGGTTATACAGACCTCAATTTCATCATCCCTGAGTTTGTCGAACGAATCGATTATCAAAAAGGCCCATATCAAGGGACGCAAGGTGACTTTTCTACAGCAGGCGCCGCTAACTTTTCGTTAATGTCGATCATCCAAAACCCTTTAGCCAAAATTGAATTGGGTGAAAATGGTTATCTTAGAGGTGTTGTAGGTAACAATGTGGCCACTGAAAATGGTAACTTTGCATTTGGAGCCGAGTGGCAACAGTATGATGGTCCATGGACTGACGTCAACGAAGACGTAAACAAAACCAACTTGTTTGCTAGATATCAACAAGCAGTCGCCGGCGGCATACTTAACATCACCTTTTTAGGGTACGACAATAGTTGGAATTCGGCAGACCAAATACCAGAACGGGCAATCACGTCTGGATTAATTGACCCATTAGGTTCCATAGATACTACAGTTGGTGGTGAGTCTAATCGCTACAGCTTATCTGCAAACTGGCAAAACCAAGATTGGTTTGTATCTGGATATGCCATCACCAGCGACTTAGATTTATATTCAAACTTTACCTATTTTCTTGATGATCCTATTAATGGGGATCAATTTGAGCAGGTCGATGACAGAAATATCTATGGCGGTAATATCACTAATATATTTTCTGTTGATACGGACAACTACCATCTCCATCAAAAAGTAGGACTAGATGTACAGTATGATGATATTGCAGAAGTGGGCCTATACAAAACTGCAGCCAGAGAACGCCTATCTACGGTTCGCACTGACTCGGTTGACGAGTGGTCAGCTAGCTTATTTTATACAGTAGACGCCTATATAGGTGAAGACTGGATTGCCAATGCAGCCATTAGGCATGACTACTTATCAGTCGATGTTGAAAGTGACTTAGATGCCAATAGCGGCAAAGCTAACGATCACATGACAAACGTAAAAGCCGGCATTAGCTATTTGATTGATGACCAATGGCAGGCCTATGCTAACGCTGGGCAATCATTCCATTCTAATGATGCCAGAGGTGTAGTCATTAGCCTTGACCCTTCAACATTAGAACCCACTGACCCAGTAGACCTCTTAGTGCGCGGTCAAGGTGCCGAAGTTGGCTTACGGGTATCACTTATCCGTAGGTACAATATGTCTTTATCACTGTGGTGGCTAGAAAATGACTCAGAATTAGTATTTGTAGGAGATGCAGGTAATACCGAGGCGAGCCGAGCTTCTGAACGCAAAGGAGTAGAATTTTCCAGTAACTTTTGGTTAACCCCTAATCTCACCACTGATCTGGAGCTAGCGTGGACACATTCTCGTTTTAGTGAATCAGCAGAAGATGAAGGTGATTACATAGACGGCTCGCTGCCTTTTGTTGCCAGTCTTGGGATCAACTGGGAAGTAAACGACCAACTAAACACAAACTTACGAGTTCGCCACTTTGGAAAGCGGACGTTAGATAGCTTTAATGAAACCCAATCAAATAGTTTCACCGTTGTGAATGCCAACGCTCAATATCAAATAAACGATTGGAGATTAGACCTATCAGTGCTGAACGTGCTCGACAGTGATGACCACGATATAGACTACTTATACACCAGCAGATTGCCAGGTGAAGCTGACGAAGGCGTTGAAGATATCCACTACCACCCTATTGAACCACGCACGGTTAGAATGGGCGTCACTTATCAGTTCTAAACTATAAAAAACTTACTTTATGCCGGTCTCCAATGGCTGGCATTACCTTAACTGTACTATTGATACCTTAAAATAACGTCAAGTGTTTTAAACAATACACAAGGCCCCACTGCTACAAGACTTTAACTTTCATAAAAAACACTAAAGTATGTGTATAAAACTTAATACTTAAGCAACTTCCTAGGTGATTTTTCACATTCCCAAAACTGCTAGGCTATTTAGTGAACATTATCGCTAATCTGATTTTTACCAGTTTTTTATAAAGGGGATTCAACAAACTAATGGTTTGCAAGTTTTCAAAAAACGACAGTCTTTTTGCCACCCTGGGCTCTATACCTAAATGATCCATAAAAGCTCATGGTGGGGTACGAGGAATATAGCGTTTACGTTATTTACTCTCTTCATCTTTACTTGCTTGAGTAATGTTTCATTTGCACTCAGCTCAACTACCGAGCCACATGAACACTCCCTTAGCTATGAATCTGTAGAGAATTTAGTCCAAGCGATTAAAACAAGTCGAATGGACTATTTAAAAAGTGCTGAAGCCTTAGAGCGTGCTTTTAATGTCAGTAAAAAAGAGGGCTGGAAAGATATCCACTTTGCTACTTCGGTACTTTATGCAGAGCTACTTTTTAGACAAGAGAAATACTCTGAATTAGATCGCCACCTTAAAGCCTATGATAAAGATCTGGGACTACAAACCCAGAAAGATTTATATTTAATGCTGCTGGAAACAAAATTGAAGCTACTACTCAGAGCAGACGACCCTGAGCCTGCCCAAGCTTTAATGAAGCAATTAAAACTATCATTACCTGAATCCTCGCCCAAGGAGAAAGTGACTATATTTCGGGCGCTTGCTTACTACTACACGGACACAGATGCATTAAAAAACACCTTGGATGTGTCCCTAGAAGGACTTGATCTGGCAACCAGTTTGCAAGATGTCCCTTCTCAAGGTTTCTTTTTAAGAAAAATAGGAGATACCTACAATTATCTAGGGCAAAAAGATAAAGCAGTAGAATATGCCCGAAAAGCAGCTGCAACTTATGAGAAAACCAAAGAAGAACTTTTTATGTCAAAAGCTTTTTGGAGCTTAAGCAACGTGCTGTTAGAGGCCAACCAAAAAGAAGAGGCCATTGTATATTTGAGAAAAGCTCTTTCATATTTTAAGTCAGTCAATATGTTGAAAGGCCTCGCATTTTCTCAATATTCCCTAGCAAACGTTTTATACACCCAGGAAAAGTATCAAGAGGCTTTAGGTACAGTTAAAGAAAACATAAGTCTTGCAAAGGCTGCTGGCGTTTATGATATGCAGTTAGCATCCATGATTTTATTAAGTGACATATACATAAAGCAAGGCTTGCTTGAAAAGGCTAACAGCGTCAACGATCAGGTATTTTCTATACTCGATAGGTTTAGTCGCAGTTATTACAAAGCAAATTTTCTAAAGAAACGATATGAATTAAAGCGGAGCTTAAACAGAACTAACGAAGCATTTGAAGCAATAGAGCAAGAGCTCGTATTTACCAAAAAGCACCTAGAAGCCACCAGCGAAAACAATATAAAAACGCTTCAAGTGAAGTTTGAAGTCAAAGAAAAAGAAGATGAAATATTAAGGCTCTCCCACCAAAACGATATTAATGAGCTTGAAGCCAAGCAGCAGCATCAACAAAAGCTAATTTGGCGTTTAAGCACAGCAATTGCAGTTATTCTAATTGGCATATCCTGTTTGCTATTTTACAAACAAGTGCGTCAGCGCCAAAAATATCACGCAATCGCATTAACAGACTATTTAACTAATTGCCCGAATAGACGGGGCATAATGCAAGAAGCTACCCATAAAATTCAAAACCAAGAGATAACAATAGCCATTGCAGACTTAGATTATTTCAAAAAAATTAACGACCAGTTTGGCCACGATATTGGTGACTTAGTCTTAGTTGCATTTGCCAATGCAGCCAGAAAAACATTGTCAGAAAATGACAAGTTTGGGCGCTATGGCGGTGAAGAATGGTTGTTTGTATTAGGCACTAATAACAAATCTGATGTGCAAGATATCTTCTCTGGTTTGAGTGCAAACTTTGCAGACTATTGTGTTGATATTAAAGCGAATAACCCCGCTATAAACTGGGACATAACATTTAGTATGGGGGCAATTATCAGCACTCAAACCAGTAATAACCTTGAAGATCTCATCATTCAGGCTGATAAGTTACTTTACCAAGCAAAAGAAAACGGCCGAAACCAGTTAATGATCGCATAGTAAATTTGGTAGCTAAAGCTGCAATAAGACAAATACAGGCAGGTGTAGCCATTAACATCTGTCGCTATTGGTAACTAAAAATGTATAGATGGATTCAATTTAGAAAGGGGAAAAATATCAATATCTATTAAATTGGTCAGCTTGAAAATAATGAAGTAAATAAGGAAAAGATAAGTTTATAGATTATTTCTGAGCCAGTATTTGTCGAAGTTAGTTATACATAAACACAATAAAACTAATAAACGCTAACCAACTTGCGCCGAGTAAAACCCAAGGTAGCATATTGAATTTGGGCTCAGGTAGCGCTTCTTCTATAACATTGCTGGCGGTTTGGTTTACTTGTTTAGAGTTCTGTTTACGTTGTTTATCTAACTCTCGTAAGCGTTTGTTTTGCTGTTTTTTATATTCAGCTATGCCCTTTTCTATACCTTGAGCTATCAATTTAGTCTGTTCTTTTGTTTGCCCTTGCTTTTGCCTACTTTTAGCAATTTTCATGGCTTGAGCTGATACCTCTGGAGACACTTTATTCTTCATTTTTTCAAATCAACATGTTTGTACAATATTTGTATCTTACCAGTTTCCCCTCTTATTTAGGGGATGATTTCTTGTATCAATTAACCACCTTCACAATCAAATTAAAAAAACACCAACTTTTAGCAAAATAAACCAAGTTCTTGGTTAAATTAATTAATTCAAAATTAAAACAATTTATAGAAAACCATAAGTTATTGATTTTATTAAAATAAAATTTTTGGCACCTCAGTTGCAAAAGTATGGTAAGTCACAACGACGACTTAACAACTTAACTAAATAGGAAAATACAATGAACACATTCACTAAAATAATCGCTACTTCTGTTTTAACTATTAGCTCAATTGGTATGGCAAACGCTGCAACTGAATACGTAGCGGCAGACGATTATGTAACAAGCAAACTATGTGTAACTGCAACCGAAGGAAGCAAACTACAATTAGCAAAAGCGATTGAAAAAACCGGATTAAGTAAACGATACGTTGTAAAAAATGTGACTTGTAATAATCAAGATATTATTACCTTTGTAGAGCAGCACGGTACAAATGTAGACAATATTAATAACTACTTAACTGCTGGTAAATATAGCAACAATGTTGAAGTTACCACTGTTGCATCGCGTTAATCCAACTTGATTGTACGCTTAGTTTGTTTTATTCAATCCTCAGCACTTACTTATTAACAATAAAGTAAAGCGCTGAGGATCTGAGTGAAAAAGCGAGTATCCCTTCTGTTAACTCTGCAAAACACTAGATTACAGACTTTTCCTAGTAGGCATAACCACATTGGCAAAAATCAAGCCTGCCACTAGTGACATCAAGATTAAAAAAGTCTCTTGCCCAATATGTTCAGTCTTTATAATGTCCTGACCTGATATAAACGAATTCAAGCCAATATAGGTTTTTGATCCTGGAACCAACACTATCAGTCCATGCATAGCAACTATACTAGAAGGTGAATTAGATATTCGTGAGAAAACATTTGCGAATACCCCTAAGGCAAAAGCCCCAACAAATGCCCCTAAACCATTTTCTAGATAAGCCGAACTCCAAGTAGAGACACCATAAGCAATAAAGGTAGAAGTGATAGCCCAAAGCACATGCTTTAAGCGGGTTCGAAATATTGCTACCAATCCTATACTAAGTAACAGCACACCTAACCAGTTAACCCAAAAAGGTAAGGTTTCTGCCAAGGCCAACTCTTGTTGACCAAACAATTGGTATCCTAAACTCACACCTAAAAAAGCTCCAAAGTACAGTTTAAACAACTGCATAGTGGCATCCATCACACGCGCAGTACCAGACACCATGTTACGGGATGAAATTTCTGCCAAACCCATTGTTAGTGACAAACCTGGCACTAAGATAATTAAAGAAGACAAAATGATTAACCAAATATTAAACCCTGATGACGAATAGTGGTTAATCGCACAGGCGCCAAAGCCCACGCAAAACGATGCAACAGGCTCTAACATCAGCTTCACTCTTTTTGAGTTTAAGGCCCAAAGTGTCCAAAAATAAACCATAAACCCAAGTAAGCCTGAATAGAATATCTCTGACCAACCCGCTCCCATCAACATAGCAAAGGCACTAGTAGACAGACTAAAAGCACCACCAGTTAATGTCTTACCATAAGGGCTTGGCATCACATCTATTTCATCTAAATGTTTGTCGGCTTCAGCTAAAGAAATCTCTCCAGACAATAAAGTGCTAGCTAGTTCATCTGTTCTAGATAAAGAATTCATATCCAACTCTCCAGGTTCCATCCTGGCAGAGTGGTTGTATTCATCTTCGTGACCGTCGCTCCACAACACCATAGTTAAAGAAGTAGGTGTAGAGATAAAAGACGCATGTACGCCTAAGTGTGTGGCAATTTCGGTTAAGTAAGCTTCTAGACGAAATGAAGGCGAACCGTATTTATGAAGCATTTTACCTAGCTTGAGGATAAAACGCCGAATTTGGATAAACTCTAATGTGTCCATTTTCTAGTGCTACTTAAAAAAATTAGTGGTATTAAAGAGCTAGAATACAGTAAATGCATCTAGAAGGAGTACTAAACAGGGCGCGGAGTTTAGAGATACTTGAAAAGTTATTCAACGTACATTTTTTAAACATTTTGAATTAGAAAAACTAATGCTTTTAGATGCCAACTGAAAGAGTCTTACATTTCAATAATGCCAAGTTTAGAAAGTCAGTATTTAGCTACACCCTTACTATTCTTTTTCTGACTTTTTTACTACATACTTACAGGCACAACACCCATAGTAATAACCCTTAGATGACTATCAAGATTCTCAAACATATGAACTTATTATCCCAAGAATCTATGGCAGGATAAGATGCAAGATTCATCAGAAGGCTGGGCGTCACTGCAACCTATATTACAGCACATTTTACTGACTTACAGTGACGGTTTATCTGAATTTGAGCTATTTCAAAAATTAAAATCGCCACCATATGAGATGTTTTCAGCGGACGCCTTATCGGACCCCCTTTTACTATTTCAAAACCACTTCATCCTATTTAACGCTTTGTATCAGTTAAACGATACATGGTTAGAAACAGAAATTGGCTCGTTAGAAGTACATTGTACCTGCATTCGCAAGCTGCCTTGGTCTGCTAATAAGTCTGCCCTTTGTAAAGAAGATAAACTGCGGGACTACTATTTAAATTGGGATAATTTCAACTCAACAGATCAAACACAAGTAGAAGCCCTCATTGACAGCTTTTGGAAAAGGTATTCTCGACAAAATGAGACATTAACCTTCACTAATATGTCTTCACAACAAGCATTAAGTGTATTGGAGTTAACTTCTCCATATTCCTCCGAAAAACTCAAATCCCAGTATCGAAAAATGTTACATAAATATCACCCAGATAAAGGGGGGGATCACAATAAAACCATTACACTTCATAAAGCTTACCAGTATTTAAAACACAGCTTTTAGATATAAAAAAGCGACAAGCCCCCTGATGTTGCCCCACATTGTTATTTTAATTACAGAAGATGAAGACAATTTTATATTTTGTTTATAAGCATTATTTGTTATAGATATGTGTCATTAAGTAGATTTACTCATCCGACTGGAGCCGAGGTTACTTTTGTCATATTTTTATTGGGCGCCACAGATATGTATTGCAAGGCTAGTGCAACTCTTATCAGTGTTGATACTTACCCTAGGCTGTAGTTCATTGCTACAAGCACAACAGATACCATCAGAAGAGTATTGCCAAGTACTTTTAATTGGAAACGACAATCTAGTACAAGCCCTACCTAAGGGGGACTCTGTGGCTATTCAGCTTCTGACAGGTGAGAACCGTTTACGCTTAAGCTGCCATTTAAACGAACAGGCTATATTCACCTTTGGAAAAGATGAGATACTAGAAGTCAATATTGAAACTACAAATGCTACAGTCGAACAAGTATTGTCTAATAGCCCCTCTTATTTATTGCCTGCAGGCACATTCCAAATGGACTTTGTTTTTCTCACCCATCATGAATTTCTTCAACAATTTTCTTGGCTTTCAACTGCGACATTTTTTAATCAAAACCTAATTAATAATATAACAATGGGGGCTTTTTATGGACTGTCCCTAACATTGATTTTCTATGTTTTCTTTATGGGAAAAGTATTAGGAGATAATCGCTTTCAGTTTTATAGCCTTTACATATTTTGTGCTGCTACATTTTTCTTACTTCAAGAAGGCCAGTTGAACATTATATTGCCAAAACATAGCTTTTTATTGAGTCATCAATTCTATTTACTATTTGCGGGACTTACGGTTGTAACCGCAATACTATTCATTGTTAGGCTAACCGACATTAATCAACAATGGCCTAGGTTAACTCGTTACTTCTTAGAGCCTGGGGGAATTGCCGTTTTATTGATGTCTATTGTGATGTTGCTTTTAGATCACAACGCCTTGTCTGCATATATTGGCGAAGCTATGTCAAAACTTACGCTTGTGTTAATGCTTTGTATTTTTTCACTAGTTGCCCTACAAACAACCGCTAAAAAAAGAATGGCAAGCTGGGTATTATTTAGCTTAGGGTTAATGGTTATTGCAATGTTCTTTAGAACCATACTGCAAGACTTGAGTCCATTTTTGCACCGCTATGCTCTTATTTTTGCGTTTTCTATTGAGGCTTTTATTCTAGCTGTTGTCGTGCTCACCAGAGTTAAGAATATCAGACAAGATAAAATTAGAGCTGAGTCTCAAGCAAGTACTGATGAACTTTGCAATGTCTTAAACCGCCGAGGCTGGGAGCTAAGAGCAAACCAACTACTTAACCAACAAAGATTAAACGGGGGTGTTACCTGCCTCCTTTATCTTGATTTAAATGACTTCAAACAAATAAACGATAAAATGGGTCATGATATAGGTGACAAAGCTTTGCAATTGATCTCAGCAGAAATAGAAGAGCAATTGGGTTTAGATGAATACTTAGGGCGTATTGGAGGCGATGAATTTGTTATTATAGGGCACTTTAAAAGTGTACACACTGCTAAAAACTTCGTAGAAAAAATGCAAATCAATTTACGTCAATACAAGTTAAAAATAGAAGAAGAAATGACATTGAATGTAACCTGTAGTGTTGGTTATAAAATATTTAGCAAAGCGCCGAACTCTACAAAAGATATGCTAATTTTAGGCGACAAATCTATGTACCATGTAAAACAAACAGAAAAGAAGAGCACTTTAAAGGTTTTATGTTAAAACCTTAACCTTGCTTACAGTACCTATAAGAAGCTGATACTCTCCGACCTATCAAATTGAAAAGCTCAGCATTACTTTACTAAATGTAATGGGATCCACACATGAAAAAACACCACTCAAAATTTAAATGGTTGTTACAAATAAAAAGCACCATTTTGATTGGTGTTCTTTTATGTACGCTAGCCTATGCCAAACCTGTAGCTATTAACAAGTTTGATAATCCTTACGCTGAATATGTACAATTGTTAACTACCCAGCCATCGAAAATTCTAGAGAAGCTTCAATCAAATCCTATAGCTGATAACGACTCACAGCTTTTAAAAGCTCAGTATTACGGACTACTCAGCCAAGCACATTACACCCTAATTTATCCTGAAAAAGCCTTAGAGAGTGCTCAGCTATCTTTAACCTATATCACTGAGGCTGAGCAACCATGGCTATATCACACATTAAAAGTCTACGAAGCAATGGCATTTGAACTTATTGGGCAGCCAATAAAGGGAATTGAAGGACTCAAGCACGCTATAACTTGGTCCAATCAAAATAAGGCATTAGATATTTATGCTATGGCCCTTTATACAAAATCTCTCATTAATACAAAATTAGGTCACTATACAGTGGCCTTAGAGTCAGCAAAAGCAGGCTATGCTTTAAAAGCCCATCCGCAAAATGGCTATAAGCGCCATGACTTCACTATGCTAATCGCGCAAATTTATGATGAACTGGATGAATATAGATTAGCTATTCCTGTATACGAAGAAGCCGTAGCAGAGTTTAGAGCTCGTAATCAATTAGTATCATTAAGCATTGCGCTTTATGGCCTTGGCCGAGCGAATTACGCTATACACAAGGCAGATTCTGGCGTAGAACAACTTGAAGAGTCTTTAAGTATTGCTGAAACCGTTGGAGACTCACAAGGCGTTGCCTATGCCCTTGCAGAACTCGCTTTAATTAACATAAAGCAAGGAAATTACTCACTCGCTAAGCAACATTTACTCGCAGCGCGAAAAATATTTTCTGAAGCACGAAACCCGCTTGTTAATATAGAAAGTTCTATGCGCCTAGCTTTAGTTTCTTTGCATCAGCAAAATACAAGCTCAGCCAAACAATATCTTGATGAAGCACGAGCCCTATTAGTTAAAGAAAATATGCCCAGTCATGCTATTGAAATTGACTATATAAGGTCAAAATTGCTATTTCAAAATAGTGATTACAAAGCTGCATACGAATTATTAAGCTCGGTTTATGACAATTATCGCAACTATCGCGAACAGGAGAGTAATAGCCAACTGCATAAAACCCGGGTTGAATACGATCTTCAATCCAAAGAATTACAAAACGACATACTGTCAGAAAAAAATGCTTTACAGCAACAGGAATTAAAATTTCAAAAAAATAAAAATATTTACTTCTTCATTGTTACTTTTTTAGCAATAGGCGCGAGTATATTAATGGCTGTTTTGGTATACAGAACCCATAGTCATCGTAAAGTATTAGAAGTTTTGGCCACAACGGATGAACTCACAGGTTTGTGTAATAGAAGACATATTCTAGAACATTTGAACAAGACTATAACTGCAACAGCTAAGACAAACGGGTGCTCTAGTGTTGCTATGATTGATTTAGACTGGTTTAAAAAAATTAATGACAATTTTGGACATGCAACCGGTGATTTAGTACTACAAAAATTCTCCCAAATTTGCCTACAGACTATGCCTAAAAATGCTCATTTAGGCCGAATAGGAGGTGAGGAGTTTTTAATGCTTTTTCCAAATACGGATGCACAAAATGCATTAATCTATATGAATAAATTAAGGCACAAAATGCCAGCATTAACCAAACAAATAGATATTCCTAACTTAAAAATCACTGCATCTATTGGTATTTACCAATGGGACCAAGATGATACTGCTAAAGATATTATGCAAAAAGCTGACATAGCCTTGTATAAAGCGAAAGAAAATGGCCGTAATCAAGTATTAAATTACCAGCCATCCTTAGGTGAATAACAACAATAACAAACCTATTTTACTAAGGTAATATGCACCTAACTCCATTCGTCAAAATGGTTTACATAAACACTATGTAAATAATAATTACTATTTTACCTATCGTTATTTTTTATTTAAAAAATAACAAACTTAGTGCTTTGTATATTTATCGATAGATTAAAAAAATAATCGGAACTAACAAAAAAAGATAAAGTCCAGACACTAACAGTTCAGCTAATTAGAGAGTCAATTTATGAGTACTTACACCGCAATCAACCTAGTAGCCCGTCCAGAGCCTGGTCCTATTCCAGAGAAGGTGTTTGAAATAGTAAAAAAAGCAGTACCTAGTGCAGGCCCTGGCCAGATATTAGTTAAGCAAACCCATATGTCTTTAGATCCGGCAATGATAGGTTGGATGAACCCAGATCCCGAAAGTTATATTCCTCCTGTTGCTTTGGGTGATGTGATGCGCTCATCTGGTTTAGGTGAAGTAGTTGAAAGCCAAAACCCAGAGTTTGCTGTGGGCGATCGCGTGATGGGTATGACAGGTTGGAGTGAGTATATTTTAAGTAGTGGAGAAGGACTACGTAAAGTACAACCAGGTCTTGATGCAGAAATGGTGTTATCAGTATTTGCCCTACCGGGCTTAACTGCTACCCAAGGCTTATTTGGATTTGGTAAGCCAAAAGCAGGAGAAACGATTCTTATAAGTGGCGCAGCAGGATCTGTTGGCTCTATTGTCGGGCAACTTGCTAAAGCAGATGGATTAAATGTGATAGGTGTTGCCGGCAGCGACGAAAAGTGTAACTGGTTGGTAAAAGAGCTAGGCTTTGATGGTGCTATTAATTATAAAAGTGATGATATAGACGCTAAAATCAAAGGGTTTGCGCCTAAAGGTGTGGATATATACTTTGAAAATACCGGTGGCCCTATTCAACATCATGCCATTGAAAACATGAATGCCCATGGCCGTGTTGTAGTGTGTGGAATGATTTCAGATTATGCAGCAGAAACACCAAGTGCAGGGCCTAACTGGATCCCTATTATCAAAAAACGAATTACGATCCAAGGCTATGCAATGCCAGATCACTTCCCCCAATTAGCAGAGCTTGTAGGCAAGTTAACTCCCTACGTAATGCAAGGTAAGGTTAAGTACCGCGCCCATGTATTAGAAGGCTTAGAGTCTGCAATAGGAGGCTTAAATATGTTACTAACAGGTGCCAATAAAGGTAAGTTAATTGTGAAACTGTAAACTAAATTTGGGCATACCTGCTAACTACAGGTATGTCTGCATTAATTTTGTAATTATCTGCTTATTAGCTTCAGGAAAAGTAAAATCAGACAAAGCGTTAATGTTTGCCCATAGACTAACCTGCCCTTCTTGATGACTTGCAGTACCTTCAAAACCATCAACTAACCTAACATCTAAGCGCACTTTCTTATCTCCATAATCATGTTCAATAATCATAAATGGAGTTTGCTTAGTCACTTGTATGCCTATTTCTTCAGACAGCTCTCGGCTAAGGGCTTGTTCGATTGTTTCATCTGCCTCTCGCTTCCCCCCAGGAAACTCCCACTTTCCACCTTGATGTAAGTCATCGGCCCGTTTACTTATGTAAATATCATCACCTTGCTTAATAACACCAACTGCAACTTCAACGATTTTCAACTTTTTATCCCCCAATAAAAAAGTCGAACATAAGTCCGACTTTTAAAGATTGTTGCTCAAAATTAATTACTTCAATTTACCACAGCATTGCTTATATTTTTTACCAGAGCCACATGGACATTGATCATTACGACCAACCTTAGGACCTTGCCTTACATCGGCCCTAGGCTCTTCTTCTGCAGTTGTGGTTTCATGTTCAAACTTTTTAGGGGTGTTATCAGCTTGACGTCTTTGCTCTTCCACCGCCTCAACATCTTCTTGTGCTTTTACTTGCACCCTACTTAAAATTGTCACTACTTCCACTTTAAGGCTCTCTAGCATTTCAGTGAAAAGCTCAAAGGACTCTTTCTTATATTCTTGCTTAGGATTCTTTTGAGCATACCCCCTCAAATGAATACCTTGGCGTAAATGATCCATAGCCGCTAAATGCTCTTTCCAGCTACTATCTAAGTTCTGCAACATAACGTTCTTTTCAAATGCGCGAAGAACCTCAGGACCAACTACGTCTTCTTTAGCCTTGTAAGCTGCAGCTACTTCTTCAACAATTCGTTCGCGAAGCTTTTCTTCATACAACTTGTCGTCTTCTTCTAACCAAGTTTTAACTGGTAAGTCGAGTAAGAAGTCTGCTTTAAAGCGCTCTTCCAAACCATCTAGATCCCACATTTCTTCTAACGATTGTGGTGGAATATATTGGTCGATTATTCCTCCTACAACATCTTCACGAATTGCAGTAATAGTTTCACTGATTTCGCCTTCATCTAGCAATTCATTACGTTGTTCGTAAATAACTTTACGCTGATCATTAGCAACATCATCGTATTCAAGTAATTGCTTACGCATGTCGAAGTTACGACCTTCAACTTTGCGTTGTGCATTTTCAATAGCTCGAGTTACCCAAGGGTGCTCGATAGCTTCTCCATGCTCCATACCTAAGCGTTTCATCATATTGCCCATTTTCTCTGAAGCAAATATACGCATTAGGGCATCATCTAGTGAAAGATAGAAGCGAGAAGAACCTGCATCACCTTGACGACCTGCACGGCCTCGTAACTGATTATCAATACGTCGAGATTCATGACGCTCAGTACCGATAATATGTAAACCACCAGCTGCTAACACAGCATCATGATCCGCTTTCCAGTCTGCTTTGATTTTTTCTATCTTAGAAGGTTTAGGATCATGAATTTTATCTAGTTCAGCTTGCCAATTCCCACCTAAAACAATATCAGTACCACGACCAGCCATATTAGTCGCTATGGTTACCGCTCCTGTTTTACCCGCTTGAGCAATAATGTCAGCTTCTTGCTCATGGAATTTAGCATTAAGTACTTTATGGGGGATTTTCTCTTTTTTAAGAATTCGAGAAATCAACTCAGAGTTCTCAATTGATACTGTACCTACTAAGGTAGGCTGACCACGTTTCACGCAGCCTTTAATATCTTCAACTATGGCTTCGTATTTCTCTTGCGCAGTTAAAAAGATTAAATCAGCTTTATCATCACGTATCATAGGTTTATTAGTGGGTATCACTACCGTATCTAAACCATAAATACTTTGGAATTCGAACGCCTCTGTATCAGCTGTACCTGTCATACCTGACAATTTGTCATAAAGACGGAAGTAATTCTGGAAGGTAATAGATGCTAGAGTTTGATTCTCATTTTGGATTTTAACCCCTTCTTTTGCTTCAACAGCTTGGTGTAAACCTTCAGACCAACGTCGGCCTTCCATGGTTCTGCCGGTATGCTCATCTACAATTACGATTTCATTGTCTTTTACAATATAATCTACATCTTTGGTAAATAGCTTATGGGCTTTTAAGGCTGCATTAACATGATGTAATAAAGAAATATTTGCAGCTGCAAATAACGACTCGTCTTCAGCTAATATACCTTCACGTTGCAATATTTCTTCTACAAATATTTGGCCATTCTCGGTCAAATGTATTTGTTTACCTTTCTCATCAATCGTAAAGTGGCCTTCACCAGCTTCACCTTCTTCATCTTCTTTTTCTTGTTTGACAAGTTCAGGAATAATAACGTTAATACTGCGATATAACTCTGAACTATCTTCAGCCTGACCAGAAATAATCAGTGGTGTCCTAGCTTCATCGATAAGGATTGAATCAACTTCATCTATTACTGCAAAATGTAACGCTTTTTGCACTCTGTCTTCAGGCCTAAATGCCATATTATCGCGAAGATAATCAAAACCAAATTCGTTGTTAGTTCCGTATGTAATATCAGAGGCATATGCTGCTTTTTTCTGTTCGTGGCTCATGCCAGGAATATTACAACCAACAGTTAACCCCAAGAATTCAAATAATGGGCGACTCCAATCGGCGTCACGGGTGGCCAAGTAATCGTTCACAGTAATAACGTGTACACCCTTACCTGATATCGCATTCAAATAAGTGGGTAAAGTTGAGGTTAATGTTTTACCTTCACCTGTACGCATTTCTGCAATTTTACCTTGATGTAAAACTTGCCCGCCTATCATTTGCATATCGAAGTGGCGCATACCAAACACACGCTTACTGGCTTCACGAACAACAGCAAAGGCTTCGATTAGAATATCATCTGTTGTTTCATCTTTTTCTAAACGTTGTCTAAATTCGTCAGTCTTGGCTTTAAGCTGTTCATCACTTAACGCTTCAAGCTCAGCTTCTAGCTGATTAATTTGCTCGACAGATTTACGTAGTTTTTTTAGTGTTCGGTCGTTACGACTGCCGAAAATTTTGGTGAGAATACTCGAAAACATCGATTTACAGGTTCCAATCTAAGTGATTTACAAATTCTATTGTGCTTTTGCACAAAACATTTAGCCAATATGGCACGAATCTAACATAAAACAATCGGCTCATAAGGAGCCGATTGCTTAAATAAAATAAAACTATTGTAACGAAAAAACGGGCCTAAGACCCTCTTTTACGATAAACAAACGGTAAGGGGTCAAGTTGCTTACCTTTACGGATCACTTCATAGTGAACATGGGCACCGGTAGAACGCCCTGTATTACCCATAAGCGCAATACTTTGCCCTTTGGTGACAACATCACCAATCTTTACGTTAATTGATTTGTTGTGCCCATAGCGTGTAGTCAAACCATTACCGTGATCTATCTCAACTAAATTTCCGTATCCATATCGAGACCCGGCCCAGGTCACGATCCCAGAACCAGTTGAAACAACAGGCTCACCTTCTTTACCTGCGAAGTCTAAGCCTTTGTGTAAAGTAGGTTTACCACTAAATGGGTCTTTACGAACGCCATAATACGATGATAACCAACCAGACTTAATAGGTTTCCCTTCTAACCGGCTTTCATCTTGTATATGGCGACTTAACATCAAAGATTCAAGTGCATTGAGTTGTACAGACTTATTTTGAAGCTGTTCAAGCATACTTTGCATTTGAACTAACAAGTCTTCTTTTTCTAATGGTGCATGGGTTTCCAGCTCAATATCTTGGCCAAGTTCCTCTTTAGCACCAAAATTAAATTCTTCAGGATTCAGATTAGCTTGCTTAACTAACCTTTCGCCAATTAAGTCTAAGTTCTGCATTTGATTTTCAATTTCAGCTAACTTTAACATCATACCGGACATACGTTGCTCAGTAGCCTCCTTTAAAGAATCAAGTTCATTTACCTGCTCATTTAGTCCCGATTTAGCATAATGAATTCGTGCGATATTTTCATCTAACGAAGATACAGAACGGCTCGACACCAAGAAAATTCCACAGACAGCCACAAACAATAGCGTAAGCTTTTGTTTACTAATATTTAGAACTAGTTTTTTTTCTTTACTTCTAAACAGTAACGTTAATTTCATTACTTATGGCTACCTTTATTAAATGAAGTGAACACTTCTTCCCTGCTATGCAAAATGCATAAGTGTATCAAGCTAGGTACGATAGCATATATCACGATATCAACAAGTTAAAGTCATTCAAGGTATTACTACAGCGACCTAATATATATTTTGTATACACATAAGGTAAAGAGCAATTGTCTACTAAAACTGTCATAAGTTTGAATAGTGAAAATAAGTTTTGCATTACCCTTATAGGGCAATGCAAAAAGTAACGTTGGACTTAGCCTGTAACTAAGATAGGAGAGGCAAACCGAATAGGCATTTCTTCTGGGGTTTCATAACTTACGAATTCCCAGCACTCTTTATTCTTAAGCAAAGCATTTAGTAATTTATTATTTAAGCCATGGCCAGTTTTGTAAGCCACTAACTCACCCACAATACTGTGGCCACCTAAGTACAAATCACCAATTGCATCAAGTATTTTATGCTTAAGAAACTCATCGCTATACCTTAACCCTTCTGGGTTAAGTACACGATATTCATCAAGTGCTACGGCATTTTCCATACTTCCGCCTAAGGCAAGATTATGAGAATGCATATACTCTAAGTCTTTCATAAACCCAAAAGTACGAGCTCGACTAACTTCATCTACATAAGAAGATGAATCAAAATCCAGTACCATATGCTGACGGGTTTCACTAATTACAGGGTGATCAAAGTCAATTCGAAAATCAACCCTAAAGCCATCGTAAGGTCTTAGCTCGGCCCACTTATCGCCCTCTTCAACTTTGATAGCTTTGGTAATTTTAATAAATTGCTTAGCCGTGTTTATTTCTTCTATACCAGCAGACTGTAGCAAAAAGATAAACGGACTTGCGCTACCATCCATGATAGGCAACTCATCGCTGTCAACTTCAACAATAATATTATCAATACCTAGACCAGCTAATGCTGACGCTAAATGTTCAACGGTTGAAATAGTTACACCATCAGAATTACTGATACAGGTACACAGCATAGTATCACCCACAGAATCAGCTCGAGCGGGTATATCAGCATAAGGTTCAAGGTCCACGCGGCGAAATACGATCCCCGTATTCGCAGGCGCTGGCCGGAGAGTCATAGTGACCTTGTCTCCTTTATGCAGACCAATCCCTGTCTCTTTTACAGATTGTTTGATAGTACGTTGTTTAATCATAACCCTTTCGATCAATAACCTAATGGAATAAAAAGCGGCGCGTATAGTATAAAAAACAAATCACTTTGTCAAAATACTGCAATATTTAAACCAGCTATTTCGACAAAAACAAAATTTATCTTAAACTAAGACCGGATAATTCCAAAATAATTCACTTAAATGTTTTTAATCCGCTTGCTTACGTAAAAATGCTGGAATATCTAAATATTCCAAATCATTTCCTGGATCAACTTTCTCTTCACTACTTACCGCTTTTGCTTGCTCTGGCATAGCGCTAGCACTTGGCATTGCATTTGAGCCATTAGCTTGTAGTTTAAATTCACCGCCATCTGCAACAACTTTACTTGCTCTGTTAGAAACAAGAGAAATATCAGGCTTCTTTTCAGCTCCAATTCCTGTTGCAACGACAGTCACTCTAAGCTCATCGCTCATTGCCATATCAATAACAGTACCGACTACTACGGTTGCATTTTCAGAAGCAAAGGCTTTAACGGCATTACCCACAGTTTCAAATTCATCAATAGAGAAATCTGGACCAGCAGTAATATTAACTAAGATACCTCTAGCACCAGATAAATCGATATCTTCCAATAATGGGCATGCAATTGCACTTTCAGAGGCTTCTTCTGCTCTATCCTCGCCAGATGCACTTCCACTTCCCATCATAGCTGTACCCATTTCAGACATTACTGTTCTTACATCGGCGAAATCCACGTTAATTAAACCTGGACGCGTAATTAATTCAGCAATACCTTGCACCGCACCACTTAAAATATCATTTGCAGCACTAAATGCTTGTAATAAAGGCGTACCTTTACCCATAACTTTCAACAGTTTTTCATTGGGAATAGTAATCAATGAATCCACGTATTTAGATAACTCTTCAATACCTTGCTCAGCGTAATCTGTACGCTTTCTGCCTTCAAAAGGAAACGGCTTAGTCACTACCGCGACAGTTAAAATACCTAGCTCTTTGGCTACCTTAGCAACTTCAGGTGCAGCACCCGTTCCAGTACCACCGCCCATACCGGCAGTGATAAATACCATATCGGCACCTTCTAGACTTTGACGAATAGTTTCGCTGTCTTCTTCTGCTGCTTGGCGTCCAATATTGGGGTTAGCTCCAGCACCTAAGCCTTTGGTCACGCCCGAACCAATCTGCAAGGTAACATTCGCAGCAGAGCTACGTAGTACCTGTGCGTCGGTATTGATGGCAATAAATTCTACGCCTTCAATATTTTGCGACACCATGTGCTCAACTGCATTGCCGCCGCCACCGCCGACACCAATAACTTTAATAATTGCTTCTTCGCTGTGACTATCCATTAACTCAAACATATTTACTCTCCGGTTTGTACATAAAAGCAATCAGGATCCCATCCTTGCCTGTTGCCATATAATTTTGATTTAAAATAAAGTGACTAAAACTCGCCTTTAAACCAACTTTGAATTCTTTGCCAGACTCCATCACTAGCTTTTGCCTTACTAGCAAGCTGACTAACTAAATGCTCTTTACCGTATTGCAGTAATCCTACTGCAGTGGCAAATTTTGCATCATCGACATATTCAGATAACCCTTTCATTGCAAGGGGCTCTCCTACTCGCACTGGCATTTGAAAAATTTCTTCGGCAAATTCTACTGCCCCTTCCATTTTTGCGGTCCCACCAGTCAAGACTATGCCCGCTGCGATTTGTTCTTCAAAACCACTGGCTCGTATTTCATCATGAACCAATTCAAATAATTCTTGATAACGAGGTTCAATTACCTCGGCTAAAGTATGTCTAGACATAGCTCTCGACGGACGCCCACCAACGCTATGTACTTCAATACTTTCTTCCATGCTCACCATATCTTTTAGAGCACAGGCATAATTAATTTTAATTTCTTCAGCATGACTTATGGGCGTTCTGAAAATTTTCGCTATGTCACTAGTAATTTGGTTACCCGCTGCAGGTATGACAGCTGTATGTCGAATAGCCCCATCGGTATAAATAACCAAATCAATGGTGCCACCGCCTATATCCACAACACATACACCTAGCTCTTTTTCATCATCTGTTACCACTGCGTAACTAGATGCTAAGGCTGAGAATATCAGCTGATCTGCAGTTAAATCACAACGCTCTACACACTTAACTAAATTTTTAGCCATGTCATCAGCACAGGTAATAATATGTGCTTGGGCTTCCATTCGGACACCTGACATGCCAATTGGGTTTTTGATTCCTTCCTGCACGTCGATAGTAAATTCTTGTGGTAATACATGTAATAAACGACGCTCAGCTGCAATAGGCACGGAGCGGGCGGCATGCACTACATTGTCTACGTCTTCTTGGGTCACTTCTTTATTATTAATTGGTACCATGCCACTTTCATTCTGGCACTTCACATGTCTACCCGAAATGGACATAAATACCGAAGACACACTGCAATCAGCCATCAACTCCATTTCGTGAACCGCACGCTTTACAGACTGAACCACTAAGTTCAGATCATTCACCCCGCCTTTATCCATACCTTTTGAAGCATGACTTCCTACACCAACAACACTAATAGAGTTATCGTCGAGCAATTCGCCCACGATAGCCTTAACATTACTGGTGCCTATATCTAAGCCAACAATTAACTTTCTTTCGGTACCCTTAGACATTTTGCCAAGCTCTCTCAATATTCACGCTCACGATGTTTTATTCTCAATTATTTAATTCAAACCTAGCTTTCAGCTGATTTCCAACCAACAGCTAAACCTGTGTCGTAACGCAAGTCCACATAATCTACTTGCTTATCTTGTTCTGAAATTAGCGGAAACAAATCCACAAACCTCTGTAATCTATCAATAAATTCTATTCTACCAAGGTTAAGCCTAATACCGTTGTTTAACTGTACATTCCAGGCAAAACGTTCGCTTAGAAACATTTCAACAATATGTAAATTGGTAGAGTCTAAAAGCGACTGCATGTTTTTGTAGCCCTGCAGCGCTGTTTGTTCACTTCCACCAGGCCCATACAAACTCGGCAACTTTAATTCCGTTACCACTGCAGGGTCACTTATTTGAGCATTAAAAACATCACCATTTTTATTTAACAACATATCGCTATTCCAAATAGCGGCTGGTGTTTGCTCCACCACAAAAATTTCTAAACCACTTGGCCAACGTTTACGAACAGAAGCTCTATACACCCAAGGTAGCCCTTGCACAGTCTTGTGAGTTTCATCAACGTTCAACTCAAAAAAACTTCCGGGTTGAGTACGCTTAACTAAGGCTTCAATCTCAGCATCATCTATAAATCTTCTGTCCCCAGACACCACAATATTTTGTACTGGAGCCTGTTGTTCATCTTCTAGCCAAGCATTAATTTTGAATGCACCAATACTTAATAAGGCTATTAACGTAATAAAAAACGCCAAGCCTAGATAAAATTTCGACCCTCTACGGGGCGAATCAAGTAAAGGTACTTCACTCATTATGCTTGTACACTCTGTGCCGGCTCGGAGGTAGACAAAATAGCTAAAGATAACTCAGTAAAACTTAAGCCCGCTTGCTTAGCTGCCATAGGCACTAAACTTTTCTTTGTCATACCAGGTACAGTATTCGCCTCTAATAAATAGAATTTACCCAACTTATCTTGCATAAAATCAACCCGCCCCCAACCAGAACCCGCAACAGCATCAAATGCTTCTAATGCGAGCTCAGCTAATTCCGACTCAATTTCAGGAGTAAGGCCGCTTGGACAAGAATACACTGTACTGTCAGCTTGATATTTAGCCGTATAATCGTAAAAAACTCGGGGGGTAGTCATACTAATGGACGGCAACGCCTTACCATTCAATATGCTAACGGTATACTCAGAACCATGGATAAACTGCTCAATTAAAACTTTATTGTCGTATTTGAATGCGTTTTGAATCGCAATTTCTAATTGTTGTACACTATCAACCTTGGCCATACCTATGCTGGAACCTTCCTGCGCCGGTTTAACCATTACCTCTTTCCCCAAGCTATCCATTATAGCCTTGCATGATCTCCCATCATAGCTTCTTTTGTCGGCAATTTTATATTTTGCTGTAGGCAAACCTAAGCTTTGCCAAACCTGCTTACTACGGATTTTATCCATACATAAAGCCGAGCCTAATACTTGCGTACCTGTGTAAGGAATATGTAGCTGTTGCAAGGCTCCTTGCAAAGAGCCATCTTCGCCGCCACGGCCATGAAGCATAATGACTACGCGGTCATATTTTTCAACTAATAAGTCTGTAAGTGGCTTATCAGCTGGGTCAAAAGTATGGGCATCTACTCCAGCATCAAGTAAGCCCTTTAAAACGGCTTCGCCAGATTTTAGTGATACTTCTCTTTCAGCAGAGCTGCCGCCATACATGACAGCAACCTTTCCGAAAGATTCAGGGGTATCTTGATTCAAATTAATCATTGTTAAGTCCCTTACTTAGTAGCTCAGGTTGCAACTCAACTTTTTGTAAAAACTTGGCAATTTGCCCGATATTTCCAGCACCTTGTGTTAACACAATATCTTTATCGTCTAGGGTTTCAGCTAGCAAGATAGGTAGCTCTTGGATATCTGATACATAAACAGGTTCAATTTCACCTCGTTTTCGAATCGAGCGGCACAAGGCTCGGCTATCAGCGCCATCAATAGGCTCTTCTCCTGCTGGATAGACTTCAAGGAGCAACAGAACATCAACTTGAGATAAAATTTTCACGAAATCTTCGTATAAATCTCTAGTACGAGTATAACGATGGGGTTGATAAGCCATAACTAAACGTCTATCGGGCCAATTATTTCTAACCACGGCTATAGTTGCAGCAACTTCCGTTGGATGATGACCATAATCATCCACTAAAATAGCTTGGCCTTTACTTGTCTGATAATCCCCTAGTAACTCAAAGCGGCGGCCAATCCCGGAGAAGTTACCTAATGCGGTAACAATAGATTCATCATCGATATTTTCGTCACTGGCCACAGCTATTGCAGCCAAAGAGTTGAGAACATTATGATGACCAGGAATATTCACTGTTACATGTAAGTTAGCTTTACCTTTGCGAACCACATCAAAACTACTTTGATTAAACCCTAGCTCAATATTGATAGCACGGACGTCTACTTGCTCAGTCACACCATAGGTTAAATATTTTCTACCGACTTTAGGCAATAAATCCCGAATAACTGGGTCGTCACCACATAACACGGCTAACCCATAAAAAGGTAGGTTGTGTAAGAAGTCTATGTAGGTGTCTTGCATTTTTTGGAAGTCGCCGTGATACGTTTCCATGTGGTCAGCTTCTATGTTAGTCACCACAGAAACCATGGGCTGTAGATGTACAAAAGAAGCATCACTTTCATCAGCCTCGGCAATGAGATATTTACTAGCGCCAAGTCTCGCGTTAGTGCCAGCACTATTAAGCAGACCACCTATAACAAAAGTAGGATCCAATTGAGCTTCAGCAAAAATAGTTGAAATTAGACTGGTAGTCGTTGTTTTTCCATGGGTTCCAGCAACAGCAATGCCGTAACGAAAACGCATTAGTTCGGCCAACATTTCAGCCCGGCGAATAACAGGAATACGTTTAGCCTTAGCGCCTATAATTTCTGGATTGCTATGATCGATTGCGCTAGATACCACAACAACATTAGCTTGCTCAATATTGGTTTGTGCATGGCCAATATAAATAGTTGCACCTAAGCCCTCTAGCCTTTGTGTCATGTTGTTAGCTTGTCTATCTGAACCAGAAATAGCGTAACCTTCGTTTAATAACACTTCAGCAATTCCGCCCATACCTGCGCCACCAATTCCGATGAAGTGAATATTCTTTATTCTGCGCATTTCTGGTACTTGGTAATGGATTGAGTTGTCTTTGATCATGCTGCTTGCTCACTTAATTCAATACAAAAATGTGCAACTTTCTTTGCAGCATCTAGGCGGGCCAAAGCTTTCGCATTTTTGCCCATATCTAATAGTGTCTTTGGTAAATCCAATGAGGATTTAAGTAATAGGTGTAAACTGTCTGGGCTGAGATCTTTTTGCGGCATCAAATATGCGGCATTGCTGTCTGCGAGTACTTGGGCATTCTTTGTTTGGTGATCATCAACAGCGTGAGGTAAAGGTACAAATACCGCGGCAACACCAGCAGCTGCCACCTCTGCTACAGTCAATGCACCCGCGCGGCAAACGACTAAGTCAGCCCATTCATATGCCTGTGCCATATCGTCGATAAACTCACTTATTTGATACAAACTTGGGTCTTCCACATTCGCTTTATAACTTTGCTGCACAGCTGCCAAATGTCCTTTTCCAGTCTGATGACGAACCTTAATATTTGTTAAGCCTTGAAGCGCTAGGGGTACAGTGTCGTTTAACACTTTTGCACCTAAGCTACCTCCTACAACTAGTAGATTCAGAGGCATATCAAGTTTTGTTTTTTCTGCTAGGTTAGAAAATTCAGCCCTTACAGGATTACCGACCCAAGTATATTTAGACTTAGCTAGCTCTTGATCTGCAAAAGTATTAGCAAACCCAGTCAGTACTCGAGTGGCTATTTTTGCCAGTAACCTATTTGTTAATCCAGGCGCGGCATTTTGTTCATGTAAAACAAGGGGTAAACCATTACACCAAGCAGCAACGCCTCCCGGCCCACTAGCAAATCCACCTAGCCCAATTACCACATTAGGTTGAAAGGCTTTAATCACTTTGTGAGCTTGCCATATAGATTTCACTATCTTAAAAGGCGCCATAAGCAATCTGGCCAAACCATTGTTACGCACGCCAACTACGTCAATGAAACTAATAGGAAACCCAAATTTGGGTACTAAACTAGCTTCCATTCTTTGACTTGTGCCTAACCAATGTATATCCCAGCCTTGTGCGGACAACTCCTGAGCAACGGCTAAACCGGGGAATACATGCCCCCCTGTTCCACCAGCCATGACTAACAATTTTTTAGTCATGCTTCACGTCCTCATCAAAATATGGAGCCGACACTTCAACATCTTCAATAACGTCATTAACCTCTTGTTTAGCCTGCTTGATGCGCGTGCGTTTTTGTAATTTTGCTTTTCTACCTTTATTTAAGGCTTGAATACCATCGACCCGCATTTCAAAATCGATACGCAACAAAATAGCCGTAGCAACTGTCATCACAATAATACTGGAGCCACCGTAACTAAATAATGGAAAGGTCAGGCCTTTAGTAGGTAAAATTCCAGCGCTTGCACCAACATTTACAGCCGTCTGTAAACTAAACCAAATACCAATGGAATACGCTAAGTACCCTTCAAAAGGTCTTTCTCTGCCTAAAGCTAAATGCCCAATACGCATGGCTTTCATAACGATACATAACATAATAACTAGCACTGAAAGAACGCCAGCAAACCCTAGCTCCTCAGCTAAAATAGCCATAATAAAATCGTTGTAAGCTTCAGGTAAGTACTCTAACTTTTGTAAGCTATTACCCAAGCCTTGTCCTAAGATATCACCACGTCCATAGGCCATTAAGGATTGTGTTAATTGATAGCCACTACCAAAGGGATCTGCCCATGGGTCAAGAAATGATGTAATACGTTTTACTCGGTATTCTTCAAATACTATGAGTAGTACAACCGCTAAACTGCCAGCTATAGCCAAACTAAAGAACTGCCATAACTTTGCCCCAGCCAAAAACAATAACCCGATTGTGGTACATAGCATAACAACCACAGTTCCTAAGTCCGGTTGCACCAAAAGTAAAACCGCTAAAACAAAAAATACCGCCAATGGCTTTATAAAACCTTTAATGCTCTCTGTTACATGTTCATGCCTACGAACTAAATACCCTGCCAAATAGCAGAAGAAAAACAATTTTGCAGGTTCTGCTGCCTGAATGGTAATTGGCCCTAATACTAACCAGCGCGTACTTCCGTTCACCGTTCTACCAATGGCTAACACAGCAATCAGTAAGATAATCGCTAATAACAACAACCACACGTTACTCATGCTCCACCAACGCATGGGAATTTGCATCACGATCATGGCTGCAATTACAGCCAAAACAATATAAATAGAGTGGCGAATAGCAATATGAAATGGGTTATGAAAAATTCGCTCTGCAGCCGGCATAGATGCTGAGGTAACCACCACTAAGCCAATGGACATTAAGGCAATAGCGAGTAACAATAAGGTTACGTCATAGGGGCGGAAATTATCTTGTAACTCAGCACTATCATGCTTCTGCGTAAACAGTTGCCTGAGTGAACTAAGGTTATTGTCAATCACAGTACTCATAGTGACAATTCCTTAACTGCATCTCTAAAACAGTCACCACGTTGTTGATAACTTACAAACATATCTAAGCTTGCACAGGCTGGAGAAAGTAAGACTGTATCTCCTGAAACAGCAAGTTGTGCTGCTTTTTTAACAGCCTCTTCAATGGTTGCTACAGAGTAGCTTTTTACATTTTCGCCTTTAATTTTATTACCGTCTTTTCCAAGGGTAATTAATACATCTACCGATTCATTAATACATTCATTTAATAAAGCGAAATCAGCGCCTTTACCTTCACCACCAGCAATTAAAATGAGGTTGCCTTTTACATCAGACATCAAGCCATTAATTGCCGCTAAGGTCGCGCCGACATTAGTGGCCTTTGAATCATTGATCCATCGAATACCCTTGTCTATGGACACAGTTTGACAACGATGAGGAAGGCCTCCAAATTCTCTTGCACCTTGCTTTATGCTCTCATCATCTATACCCGCGACTTTAGCCAGTGCTGCTGCAGCTTGAATATTCACCATGTTATGCTCACCAACTAATAAACAACTATCGGCGTACAAGTAAGCTTGTTGATCTAATAAAATACAGTTATTGGATTTATCCCAAGAAAATCCTTCTAAGCTAAACGACGAGCCAAAGCTCATTGCTGGCTTGTAATTTACCGGGTAAGACAGAATGTCATCGCGATTACACACTCCGTTTTCCGCATTCTTATAAATACTTAATTTAATTTGTTGGTAGGCTTCTAAGTCGCCATGTCTATCTAAGTGGTCTTCAGTAACATTTAATACAGTTGCAGCCAAAGGCGCTAAAGAAAAAGTGGTCTCCAATTGAAAACTAGACAACTCTAAGACAATCACGTCTGCGGCTTGCTCAATCAAATCTAAAACAGGGATACCAATATTGCCCCCCATCAAAACTTTTTTGCCCGCAGCTTTACACATGTTTACCACTAAATGAGTGACGGTGGATTTCCCATTTGAACCTGTGATTGCGATAACGGGGGTATCATTAAACTGAGCAAATAGTTCGATATCCCCTATCACTTGGACACCAGATTTGATTGCTGCTTGAAGCACAGGTAAGTGAACATCAATTCCTGGGCTTAATACTATAAGATCTGCTTTATTTAACCTGTTACCGTCAAAATCACCAAGTAATAATGGAACATCGATATTTAACGCCAACTCGCTACGACTATCCATTGCAATAACCTGAGCACCTCTAGCTTTTAAAAATCGCACGCAAGACAGACCCGTTAGGCCCATACCTACTACTACTATTTTTTTATCCGCTAAACTCAAATCTTTCACTTTTCAGGTAATCCTTCTTAACGTAGCTTCAATGTTGCTAGTCCTATTAGGACCAATATCAAAGACACAATCCAAAAACGCACTATCACTCTTGGCTCTGGCCAGCCCATTAACTCAAAATGGTGATGAATTGGCGCCATTCTGAATATGCGCTTGCCTCTTAACTTAAATGAGCCAACTTGCAAAATAACGGATACGGTTTCGATAACAAAAATGCCGCCCATTATGATGAAAACAATTTCTTGGCGAACTAAAACAGCCAAAATCCCAAGCGTCGCCCCTAAAGATAAAGAGCCCACATCTCCCATGAAAACTTGAGCTGGATAAGTGTTAAACCACAAGAAGCCTAATCCAGCGCCCACTATTGCAGTACACACTATGACTAACTCACTTGTTAAGGGTAAGTGTGGGATATTTAAATAAGCAGAAAAATTAATATGGCCAGTAGCATAGGCGAAAATAGCAAAGGCCCCAGCAACTAAAATGACAGGAACAATAGCCAGCCCATCTAAGCCGTCTGTCAGATTAACTGCATTACTAAATCCTACTAACACAAAGTAAGTAGAGACTAAGAAAAAGATGCCCATTTGCGGCATAACTTCTTTAAAAAATGGAACCAGCAAAGCAGTTTCAGCTGCATTTTGTTGACTTGAATATAGGTAGAAGGCAACGGCTATAGCGATAACTGATTGCCAGAAATATTTCCAACGAGCAATTAACCCCCGAGAGTCTTTACGTATTACTTTACGATAATCATCAACAAAACCGATAATGCCGTAACTCACCACTACAAATAGGGTCACCCACACGTATCTATTACTAAGATCTGCCCACAGCAAAACGCTAGATACTATAGCTGCTAGAATCAACAAGCCTCCCATAGTCGGTGTACCGGATTTAGCTAAATGGGATTCAGGTCCATCATCTCTAACAGTCTGACCAATCTGCATATTCTGCAACCATTTGATCATTTTTGGACCGATAATAACCGCAATCAACAAAGCCGTTAATGTACTTAAAATAGCTCTAAGGGTAACGTAAGAAAATACGCTAAAGCCATTGTCAAACTGTTGTAGCCAGTCGGCTAACCACATCAACATGCGATGCGCTCCCTAATTCTTTCAAGCTTTCCCAAGGGGGATACCTCCAATGCAGCCACAACCAATTCCATTTTTGCGCTTCTAGATCCTTTAACTAAAATACTGATGTCACATTTTTCTGTAGTGACATTTTGATTAACGTATTCGACTAATTGCTCTAAACCACTGAAGTGCTTGCCCTGATCCTCAAAAACATCACTGGCAGACTGGCTTAACACCCCTAAACTGAACAGCTGATCAATGCCTTTTTCTTTGGCATACTCACCTACTTGCTCATGATAAAAACGGGCTTTTTCACCTAGTTCACCCATATCGCCTAGAATCAGTATTTTTCTTCCAGCAAAACTCGACAATAAATCTATACCAGCATTAACAGAGCCCACATTTGCATTGTAGGTATCGTCTAAAATTTTCACCTGGTTGGTTAGTTGTTTAACATGCAAGCGGCCTGCTACGTGGGTCATACTGCGTAAACCTTCACGGATATCTTCTAACGATGCGCCAACATTTAACGCAAGAGCGGCGGCTACTAACGCATTACTTACATTGTGAGTACCAGGTATAGACAAGGTAATATCTTTACGACCTTGGGGTGTTACTAACTCAAACTGTGCGCAACCATCTAAGTCCAAAATAATGTCTTCAGCATACAGATCGGCTTTTTTCTCCACACCAAAGGTTTCTACTTTGTTGTATTTAAGTTTACCTAACCAAAAATCTGCAAATTGGCTGTCTGCATTCACCACAGCTAAACCACTTTCCGATAGACCTTTGAATATTTCACTTTTTGCTCTGGCCACCCCTAAAAGGCTACCAAACCCTTCTAAGTGGGCAGCAGCTGCATTTACTATGGTGGCAACATCTGGTTTCACCAAATTAGTTGTGTAAGCAATCTCACCTAGATGATTGGCTCCCATTTCAATAACAGCAAACTCATGATCTTCTTCTAACCTAAGCAGTGTCATTGGCACGCCTAAGTCATTGTTAAAATTACCTTTTGTAGCGAGTACTTTACCTTTACGAGCAAGTATTGAAGACACCATTTCTTTCACAGTGGTTTTACCGCTGCTGCCTGTAATACCGACAGTTTTTGGTGCAACCTGGGCTTTTACTGCCGCCCCTAAATGGCCAAGTGCCAAACGGGTGTCTTCAACCAAAATGTAAGGCAAAGCGCTCTCAACATGTTTTGACACTATTAGTGCTATCGCGCCTTTTTGTTGCGCTTGCTCAATAAACTTATGACCATCAAAATTTGGCCCTTGCAGAGCTAAAAACAAATCACCGTTTTGAATACTTCGGGTATCAGTGCTTACGCCTTTGATAACAAGAGGTTGCTCTGTGTTATCAATAAGTTTTCCATTAACTTTATCTGCCACCCATGACAGTGAAACCGGGATCATATTGCTTTGCCTTTTTGAAATTGTGAAACGAAATGACGTTCATCGTACGCCACCGTATTAGTACCTATAATTTGATAACTTTCATGCCCTTTACCTGCCACTAGCACCATGTCTTCGTCTGACGTCATAGAATAGGCCGTTTGAATGGCTGTTTTACGGTCATGCTCAACCAAGATATTTTCAGGATGTATACAGCCTGCTAGGATCTCATCGATAATTGCCTGAGGGTTTTCACTGCGCGCATTATCATCGGTCAATACAATGTGGTCAGCGAGCCTTTCAGCTATCTCACCCATCAATGGGCGCTTACCCGCGTCTCTGTCGCCACCGGCTCCAAACACACACCACAGTTTTCCCTTACAATGCTGCCTAGAGGCAGTGAGTGCTTTCTCGAGCGCGTCAGGAGTATGAGCATAATCCACCACAATACTCGCCTTTCCAGCTCGGCTAAAAACTTCCATTCTTCCAGCTACAGGTTTTATTTTTTGAGCCAAATAGGCAATTTGCTTCATACTTTTGCCTAGACATAACTGACTACAAATAGCAGCCAGTACGTTAGACACGTTAAATTCCCCTAGCAGAGACAGGCGTATTTCACAGTCGCCCCAAGAGGAGCAAATTGACATGCGAATACCGTCAGCAGTAAAACGTAAATTATTAGCCACACAGTACTGGTAGCCCTTAGCAATAGAGGAGACATTGATATTCTGGCCAAACAAGACTACGGAAACGCCATTTGGTATCTGAGTGAGCCAATTTTTATGCTCAATGTCATTTATGTTGATGACCGCATAACGCAGCTCAGGTTGCGCAAGTAACATTCTTTTTGCTGCAGCATACTCTGCCATTGAGCCGTGGTAATCTAAGTGATCTCGAGTCAAATTAGTGAAAATAGCGATATCAGTTTTAACTGCACTGATTCGATGTTGTATAAGGGCATGGGACGATGCTTCTAACGCTACCTGAGATACCCCATCTCCAACAAACCCTGCTAACAAAGCTTGCATACTGATTGGGTCTGGAGTGGTATTAATTGTCGTTTTTAATTCATTTTTAGCAGCTTGCTCGTATACACCTGCCCCTAACGTCCCAATAGATGCACTACGCTCTCCCATTAGGCTAGCAAGCTGGTTTACTAGCTGCACGGTAGACGTTTTACCATTGGTACCTGTTACAGCTATAACTGACATTGAGTTAGCTGGATACTGATAAAAACGCGCAGCCAACTCGGATAGAGTTTCTGGTAGCTGATAAAAAGATACAATTTTACATTGCTGACGAGTGTCTATATGTCCATGGAGTGCTGGGTCATCACACTGGGCCACAATTACTTTTGCGCCTAGGCTTATCGCCTGGGAAATAAAATCTCGGCCATCTTGAGCATATCCTTTCACCGCAACAAATGCTTTGTGACTCGACACTTGACGACTATCTATTACCAGCTCACCTACCCATAAATCTGGGGCATCAATTCCAAAATGAGCCAAAAGAGGCTTAATGCTTTGATCAAAAGCACTATGGAATTGTGTGTTAATACTTACCATATCAGCCTTCATTTTCAGCCCCTGGGGTATTTTCTTCATAAGACGCAGCAGTCAAAGAAGACACACTTTTATCATCAGGTGGCACATTCAGCATTTGTAAACTGGCAGCCATCACTTTAGAAAAAACTGGGGCGGCTGTATGGCCGGCATAATACAATTCACCTTTAGGCTCATTGATTAAAATCACCACGGCTAACTGAGGGTTTGATACCGGAGCAACACCTGCAAAAATATTAACGTATTCTTCACCGTATCCATTTCTAACAGCTTTACGGCTAGTACCTGTTTTTCCAGCAACACGGTAGCCTGGTACCTTAGCTTTTTCAGCAGAGCCGCCTTTTTGCACCACGCTTTCCATCATGTGCAAAACTTGCTTAGTTGCATGCTCACTTAAGACTCGCTCTGACTCAACCGGTGTATCTGACTTTACAATGCTTAGAGGGCGCTTTATGCCGCCATCACCCAAAATACTGTACATTCTGGCAAGCTGTAATGCGGTTACCGAAATACCGTAACCAAACGACAAGGTTGATAACTCAAAATCAGACCAGCGGTTTCTTTCATTAAAGATACCGTTACTCTCACCTAGCAAATTGGCTCCGCTATCGCTCATCAATCCAACGTTATAGTAAGTATCTAACAAGAAATCTTTTGGGACAGATAAGGCTAATTTTGAAGTTCCCATATTGCTAGACTTACGAATAATGTCGGTTAGGTTTATCTCACCATAATTGCGAGCATCCCTAACAATATTTCCGCCAAGGTGCATCCAACCTGGCGAAGTATCAATCACAGAATCCACCTCTACAGCACCAAACTCTAGCGCACTAAGCACAGCTAATGGCTTAATTGAAGAACCCGGTTCGTATGCATCTGTCACTGCGCGGTTACGAATTCTGTGAGCAGAAACACCAAAGCGATTATTAGGATTAAAAGATGGACTATTAACCAAAGCCAAAATTTCGCCAGTATTGACATCTATGACTACAGCAGAACCAGACGTAGCCTTGTAGTATTGTACTGCTTGCTTAAGCTCTTTATAGGTAAGCGCCTGAATACGCTGGTCTATGGTTAATTGAATATCTTGCGCCGCTTCACCTTCTTTAAACTCAATTAACTCAACCATGCGGCCTTTACCGTCACGGCGAATTTTACGACTTCCTCTAGAGCCTGCTAACCATTTGTCATATAGTTTTTCTACGCCTTCAATGCCCGTGTCATCCACATTAGTAAACCCAACCACATGTGCTGATACTTCTCCACTTGGGTAATAACGTCTTGATTCATCACGCAGATACACCCCAGCCAACTCCAGTTGTTCTACGTAATCAGCCATAGCAGGTGATACTTGACGCTGCATGTAAACAAAACGTTTGCTAGGGTCTGAAATCTTACTTTTTAAAGCGTCAACATCCTGTCCTAAAACATCTGCCAGCGCCTGCCAGCGCTTAGCTTGTTTTTTGTTAAAACTTACAAGATCAAACTTAGGGTCATCTTCAGCTTCTTTTTGCGCTTCTAACTGAGCGTCATGGATGGCTTTAGGATCAGCCCATATAGCTCTAACCGGCACACTTACAGCCAGTTGTTGACCATTTCTGTCTGTAATTAGCCCTCTGTGTAGCGGGTTATCTCGTGTTCGCAATGTACGATTGTCGCCGCGTTTTATTAATAAATCTGGAGATACAACTTGGATGTATACTGCTCTTGCACTCAAACCAACAAACACCAATAAGATAGCCGCAACCACAACAACAAAGCGCCAATGCAGTAAAGCTGGCACAGCGTTTATTTTGGCTTGGTTACCTTTTTTATTAGGGCGTGTAGTGGTTTTAGCTCGGCTCATTTGATCCTCACCACCACTTCTTCATTGGGCTTAGGACGATGCATGTCCAATTGCTTTTTAACTAAGGCTTCAATTCGATTATGTTCGGTCAATGCGCTTTGCTCTAACACCAAGTGACGCCACTCTACATCCAGCTGATCTTTCTCCTGCATCAAGCGCTCTATGGCAATAGACATCTGCCTATTGTGGTGAGCGCTTAAGATAACTAAGGCAGCACTAACCATCACCGCTAGAAACAACAAAACCCGCACTGGATGGCGGGCTAAATCAGCAATAACAAAACTAAGGAGATTAAAGTTTGTTTTGGCACTGGTCATAGTTTTTCAGCCACCCTTAGCACCGAGCTTCTCGCTCTCACATTTACCTCCAACTCTTGGGGTGAAGGCTTAGTAGCTTTGCCAATTGTTTTCATAGCCTTAGTAGCATCAATTTCAGACTGCATAATTGGCAAGCCATGGGGAACATTTGCCCCTCTGCTTTGTTCACGCATAAAACGCTTAACCAGCCTATCTTCTAATGAGTGGAAGCTAATAACTGCTAATCTGCCTTTAGGAGCGAGTGTGGTAAGCGCGGCCTTAAGACCGGTTTTGATCTCGTCAAGCTCACTGTTAACGTAAATGCGTATCCCTTGAAACGCTCGGGTAGCGGGATGTTTAAACTTGTCTTTAACAGGCACAGCTTCATCAATGATTTCTGCCAGCTGTGCAGTGTCGGTTATAGGGGTGATTGCACGAGTATTTACAATGGCATGTGCTATTCGCTTGCCAAACTTTTCTTCACCAAACTCTTTGATAACTTGGGTAATATCTTGTTCATCAGCCACAGCTAACCACTCGGCAGCACTCATGCCTTTGCTAGTATCCATACGCATATCAAGGGGGCCTTTACGCATAAAGCTAAAGCCGCGCTCAGCATCATCTAGTTGCGGCGAAGAAACCCCTAAGTCCATCAATATCCCGTTAATTTTCCCCACTAGTCCTAACTCTTCTGCAACATCTTGAAGCTCAGAAAAAGCACGGTGGTGAATAGAAAACCTAGGGTCGTCTGCAAATTGCTTGGCAGCCTCAATTGCGGTTAGATCACGATCTATCGCGATCAAACGACCTTTATCAGATAAAGCCGCGAGAATTTGTCGTGAATGTCCACCGCGACCAAATGTAGCATCCAAGTAGATGCCGTCAGGTTGGATAGCCAAACCATCAATGGATTCGTTCAGTAATACTGATAGGTGGGAGAAGTCGTTATCCATTAAAGGGAAAAATCCTGTAGTCGCTCAGTTAGTTCAAAATTGCCTTCTTGTTCTGTGGCAACATCTAAATTTAATTGTTGCTGCCAAACATCGGCGTCCCAGATTTCGAATTTATTAAATTGCCCAACTAACATAATTTGTTTGTCTAATTTTGCATGCTGCCTTAAAGGCGCATTCAACAAAAATCGACCATTTTTATCCATGTCGCCTTCACTTGCGTTACCAAGTAACATACGTTGCATACGGCGTTCATGGGGATTCATACTGGATAAACGACTTAATTTGAGCTCGATTTCTTCCCACTCTGGAAGGGGGTAAAGCAATAAACAAGGTTGTTGAGTATCTATGGTGCAAACCAAATGGCCCTGACAATCATCCAGCAAAGACTGCCGATACCTTGTGGGTATCGTTACACGTCCTTTTATGTCTAGACTGATTGCATTGGAGCCGCGAAACATTGTCAAACCTTTGTTTTTATCTAGCGGAAATTAATCGTTATAGGTGACAACCAACGAATTCCATAAGAATTTTGTTGTTTTAGACCATTTTGATCCACTTTGTGCCACTATTACCCACATTGCACAGTTTATGTATCACTTGTCCATCATGTCAAGGACTAAAACAATCAATTTGAATGGATGCCAGCCCTTGAGTTTATTGGACTTATCGAAGTGTTTGATATAACGAAAGAAATACAATTAGTGACAGGAATTTGCGACAGTGGAATAAGTAAAAAACCCAACTCACTGCTATTACTGCTAATATGAAACCTAGGGTCTCTCCCCTATAACCTTCTTAGCTGAAATGGCAAATAGTTAAGATAATTGAAAACCACTAGCCCTTTAAATTTATAATGGAAGCCAGCTATTTATGTCCATTGAAAACTGCATTCTGTCAATTGACCAAGGTACAACATCTTCTCGGGCCATAGTGTTCAGCCCAGACTCCACCATAATTGCAATTGCTCAACAAGAGTTTGAGCAGCACTACCCAAACGACGGCTGGGTCGAACATGATCCTGAAGATATATGGGCAAGCATCCAAAATGTATGCAAACAAGCATTAGAAGAGGCAAAAAACAAAGGGGCTAACATTGTTGCGATTGGTATTACCAATCAAAGAGAAACAACTGTGGTCTGGGATAAAAAAACAGGCAAAGCTATATACAAGGCTATAGTCTGGCAAGATAGGCGCACAGCGCCCCAGTGCCGAGAGTTAAAACAGCAGGGTCACCTTAACACCATTCGTTCACGCACAGGGTTACTACTCGACCCTTATTTTTCTGCGACTAAAGTGTCTTGGATACTAGACAATGTAAAAGGCGCTAGACAAAAAGCCAATGCTGGTGAACTTGCCTTTGGTACGATCGATAGCTTTCTAATTTGGCGTTTAACTGGCGGAAAAGTACACGCTACTGACGTCACTAATGCCAGTCGAACCAACCTATTCAATATCCATACACTCAACTGGGACCAAGAGTTACTAAAGCTGTTTGATGTACCAGCTTCACTACTACCTAATGTAAAAGAGTGTACTGATGACTATGGCATAACCTGCCCGAGCGCATTCGGCGCAACACTTCCCATATTAGGTGTCGCTGGAGACCAACATGCAGCAAGCATTGGTCAATGCTGTTTTCAAAAAGGGGCAATAAAAAGTACCTATGGAACAGGGGGATTTTTAATGCTAAATACTGCAGAGCAAATACTGGAATCAAAAAATAACTTACTCACTACTGTAGCTTATACAATTAAAGGAAAAACCCATTACGCCCTAGAAGGCTCTATATTTGTCGCAGGCGCAGCCATTCAGTGGTTAAGAGACGAGTTAAACCTAATTGAACATGCCTTTGAAACTGAGTCTTTAGCACAAAGTGTTGAAGACAATCACGGCGTGTATTTTGTGCCAGCATTTGCAGGATTAGGCGCACCTTACTGGGAGCCTGACGCCAGAGGTGCCATATACGGTCTAACGCGCGGTACCACAATCGCTCATTTAGTAAGAGCTGCGTTAGAATCTGTATGTTTACAAACATTCGATTTACTTAAAGCCATGGCTGAAGATGGCGTCAACCCCCAACAACTTAGAGTAGATGGAGGAATGGTTGCTAATAACTGGATTTGTCAATTTTTAGCTGGAATATTAGAAATCGAAGTAGAGCGCCCTAAAATTATGGAGACCACTGCATTAGGCGCAGCATATTTAGCAGGGCTGCAAGCAGGTATTTACCAATCAACTCAAGAGCTGACGCTAATGAACCAAATTGAAAGCAAGTTTAAACCCCAAATGCCTCCCAAAATCAGACAACAACGATTAAAAGGATGGTCTGCCGCCATTCAAAGTACCTTAGGATTTAATGCATGATCACACAAACACCTTTCGGAACCATGCCAAATGGACACAAAATCACCCAATTTACGTTAACAAATGCTCAAGGGGTAAGTATTGAAATCCTCACCTTAGGTGGTGTGATCAGGCGCTGGTTGATTCCCACGACTGAAGATACTGCAACAGACATAGTGCTAGGGTATGACACACTTGAAGAGTATATACATGACGATAGCTCCTTAGGTGCATTAATTGGCCGTTACGCAAACCGTATAGCAAAAGGCCAGTTCACCTTAGACGGCACAGATTATCAAACTGATATAAACCTCGGAGAACACTGTTTGCATGGTGGCAGCCAAGGGTTTAGTAAACAAATTTGGGATAGTTCAATTTTGTCTGACTCAGAAAACCCTTCCATATTATTAGAGCTTCAAAGCCGGGACGGAGATCAGGGGTTCCCGGGAGATATTCATGTCAAAGTCATTTATACCTTAACTGAGCACAATAAGTTAAAAATTGAATACTTTGCTAATGCTTCAAAAAGCACAGTATTTAATCCAACCAACCATAGTTATTTTAATTTAGAAGGCCATAAACATGGCTCCGTAGAAGATCACCAAATACAGGTATTAGCGAGTCAATATACTCCCATTGACAATCAAGGGGTGCCAACCGGCGAAATAGTCACAGTAGACGAGACGCCATTTGACTTTAGGCCATTAACTAGCATTCATCAGCCGTTATCAGCACCCAACGAACAAATTCAATTTGGTAACGGTTTAGATCACAACCTATGCTTAGATTACTACTCAAATAAGGCTAGGGTTGCAACTTACGCTGCTCAAGCACAAACCCAAGACGGTAAAGTTACGTTAAAGGTGTATACCAATATGCCAGGTATACAAATTTTCACAGCAAACCATTTACGTGACAAAAAAGGAAAAGATAACGCCTTATATCAAGCTAGACATGGGGTGTGCTTTGAAACCCAATTTTACGCCGACTCCCCCAACAAACCTCACTTTCCTAGTACTAAATTAGAAGCAGATGAAGAATTCTATTCAATTACTGAATACGAGGTGTTGTTTTAGATACTTCCAAAAGTAAATACCCTAGTACGCAGTAAAAAACTGCGTACTAACGATAAGTTCTATTATCTCAAACGTACTAACTGTTTAATATCTTTAACCCTGCTAAACAAAAACTTATCTGCGTTTATATTAGCATTCGTTAAAAACATATTGTTACCGTATTCTTGGGTTAAAAGTTGAGTTTCACTTAGGCTAATTGGGTCAACTTTAATGAGCTCAAACCCTGAAGTATTGGCTACCTTCACCGAAAAATAATCCTCAGCAAGGGTAAAGCCTTCTACATTTCCCCCGTTGCTTTGCCAATATACTTCCAGCTCTTGACCGTCTTTTGTTGCATAAATTTTACTATTGTCAGATACATAAAGTGTGTCTTGGTTATCTAACCCCATATACACACATTCAAAATTTTCTGGGGAATCAAACAGCAGGGTTAACGTTTTTGTATCTATATTGAACTTAACAGGCTTTATGCCTTCATCAGTTTTGCGGGAAACTAATACAGCATTTTCATGGAAGTATGACTCCCATAAATAAAATGGGCCGAAATCATGTTTTACCTCCTTATATTTAGCTAACGCTACTTCTACAATAAACAGAGTATCTTTGCTGGCCGTAATGATTTGACTGCCATCAGAAGACCAAACAACACCGAATAAATCTTCGTTTTTAGGGTTAGTAAACACCAAGCGCTCTTGACCATTCTCGTATATAAAAAGTTGCTTTAAACCATTACGGTGAGACTCAAATACAAACCTAGAATCATCAGGAGCATAAATTGGCAAAAAATCTAAAGATTGAGTATCCACCAACATTTGGTAATCCTCTGGTGACGCTAGCTCAGAGTACATAATATCGATATCCATGCTAACCAACTCCATCATAATTTCATTACCATCGGTTGTATATTGTGCATTTCGGATATAGTGAAAGTTATCAAAATCAATATTGGTAAGCCTACCTTGCTTATCAATTAACTTTAATTTATCTCTATTACTTACCAATAAAGCCTGGCCCCCTGGATGCCAGCTTATGCCGTGGATATTATTCTCTATGACTCGAAGTCTAGTCATTTCTCTGTTTTCAATGGTAAATAAATCAATGCGATATCTGTTCTGATGCACATCAAAAACTAAAGCTAACTGGCTATCATCCGGTGATAATGCAAGCAACTGTAATTGTTCATTACCATTAAAGGTCTTGAGGATTTGTATTTCTTTAGTTCTCACAGAAATACGTTTTAGCTGCGTAACAGCCCCACCATTATCAGTAGAAAAATAGATATATCCTGTTGTTGACCATTGCAACTGGAGGTTATTGACTTGCCACTCTTTGAAGCTGGTCAAAGTGACAGGTTTTGTGGCACTTAGTTGATAGGGGTCTATGGTCAAGTACCGCAACAACTCTTCACTTTTTTGCAACTCTAGAAATGCCAATGAACTTCCGTCTTTAGACCATCCTAGCTTAGTGTACTTAGTGGCGTTTTTGGTGATCTGACGCTCTTCACCCGTTGAAAGCTTTTTAATCCAGATATGATTTTTCTTATTTTTACCTATTCTGACAAACGCAACTACATCCATGCCAGGCGATAACACTAAATTAGACTCACTTGCCTCACTAGAAGTTAAAGGCTTGAGTAAGCTAAAGTCTAGTTTGATTGCAGGCTCAAACCAGTCATCCCAAGTAATAAGCGCACCTATTGCGAATATTAAAGCAACAACCAATGATACAAAAATCATTACAGAAGGTGGATTAGTGTCAGGCTCGAGGTCAGCGATCGCCAAACTATACCCACGCTTAGGGTGAGTAAGAATAAACTCAGGAGATTTAGTATCCAGCTCAATGATTTTACGCAGTATCGCGATACTCCTCTGCACAGAACTAGGGTTGAAAATAGCATTTCCCCAAATGGCCTTAAAGATATCTTGCTGACTGACCACTTGGTTTTTATATGAATACAAAAATGCCAGTACATCCATGACTTTAGGCTCGATTGTATGGAGTTTACCCGATACATTTATTTGGCAACGGCTAACATCAACTGTACAAGATCCTATTTTAAACTCAGTCACTAACACTCCAAAACATCTTATAAATCAACCCTTAAGAATTTCTTAAGGAATCCTTAACCCTGACTACATTGTACTACTTTACTCATAGCATAAAGCTGAAAATACCTTATCACTTTACCAAATAGACTAACTTGTGCCGAAGTATTTATTTATTATTCCCCTATGTATTAGTGCGTTTTTACTGTTTCAAATCCAACCCATTTTAGCCAAGGTATTACTACCATTATTTGGGGGAGGTGCTGCCATTTGGACTGCCTGTATGATGTTTTTCCAAGGAATGCTGTTACTAGGTTATTTACATGGATATTTAGTCACTTTAATACCCAAATTAAGGTGGCAATGGCTGCTACAAGGGTTACTTTTAACTCTATCTTTACTTGGATTAAACTGGACCATATCAACCGAAGGGGTAGACTTAAATAGCCCTTGGCCACAACTAACTATATTGTGGGTTTTGGTAAAACAAATTGGATTACCTTTTTATTTACTTTGTTCAACCAATATTTTATTGCAATACTGGTACCTTAAATTCTACCACTCAAGTAGCTCCAGCTACTCTTTATATGCTTGGTCTAACTTAGGCTCATTAACTGCATTAATAGCCTATCCACTTTTTATCGAAAGCTATCTAGCAGTTAGTATTCAAAACCTGTTTTGGTCAGCTTTGTACTGTTTAGGGGTGGTCAGTCAAATGACCTTATTCTTTCTCTTAGCTAAAAAACAAAAGTGCCAAAAAAAACAGCTCCATCTAAATACTCTAAAAATAACAATACCAGCTCGCTTACTCTGTTTATGGATAAGCCTAGCGGCAACAGGCTCTATGATATTGATAAGCACGACCCAAATGCTGTCATTGAATATATCTCCTATGCCGTTTCTTTGGATATTGCCTTTAGGTTTCTACTTACTGAGTTATATTTTGGTCTTCTCAAATATAAATTATTATCAGCGTAGTTATTGGTTTCCATTGTTTGGTGTGTGTTTATTCGCAGCCTTGCTGATGTTTTATTTAGGTAATCAATTTAATAGCTTTGCGCAAATAGTTATGTATCTGCTAATTCAATTTGTCACTTGTATAGTGTGCCATGGCGAACTTCGTAAATTGGCTCCTGAAGGACACAAGATGCCACTATTTTACCTCTGTACCGCGGCTGGAGGGCTATTGGGTAGCGTTTTTGTATCTATATTAGCGCCATTAATTTTCAAGCGTTTAGATGAATACCTCCTAGCCTTGTTTTTACTTTTCGCTTTAACCTCTTTATGTATAACGCAAAAACGAAAGGCTTACATGGTTTTCTATTGTCTAGGGTTATGCTTATTACCTATCAGTTACCTACTTATTAATTCCGCCTATAGTCGCTTCGATGTTGCTCAGGTTCGAAACTTTTATGGCTACCTAAGTATAAAAGACGTACAAACGGACCAAGGCATGTCTCGCACTATGGTAGATGGGACAACGGTTCATGGCCGCCAAATGCTTCACTCTAATGTAAGCCAAGCAACAGATTATTATGCGAATAATACAGGGGTTAGCATAGCCATCGCCCATGCCAAACTAAACCCTCAAATGCATATGGCAGTTATCGGTTTAGGGGCTGGCGTTTTAGCACAGCAAGGACGCAAAAATGACCACATTACTTTTTATGAGCTTAACCCTGCGGTAAAACATTTTGCACAGTCTTACTTCAGTTACCTTGATAACACTCAAGCGACTATAGAGGTTGTAATGGGGGATGGGCGTATATCACTGCAAGAAAGCCTAGAGCTCAATCAAAGGAATACACTTGATATTTTAGTGATAGACGCTTTTAGTAGCGACGCCATTCCAACTCATCTATTGACTAAAGAAGCCTTTGAACTTTATTGGCAGCACCTCAAACCAAACGGCTTACTAGTTATCCATACATCAAACAATCATCTAGACTTAAAGCCTGTTGTTTACGCCTTAGGAAATAACCAAAATAAACATTCACTAGTATTCAACAACAGCAATAATCAAGGCTCTAAATACATATCGGAATGGGTAGTTGTTACTAGTGACAAAACCTTTAGAAGTGCGCCTGCGGTGCTAATACACTCTAAGCAACTGCAATACTCTAAACAGCAAGCTATCAGTTGGACTGATGATTTTAATAGTTTAATGTCGGTACTTAAAAGTTAACTCAATTTCAATTTGGCTTCGTCTAAATACTAAAAAACCCGTTAAGGCATTACCTATAACGGGGTTTCAAATACATTATATTGCTAAGTATCAGCTTGCTGGAGCAGCTTCTTCCGCTTTAGCTTTTTCTTCAGGGTTTTCAAGGCCTACTTGTAAAGAGTGCACTGGGTTATCTGTGCTAGCAGTCAATTGAACTAGACGGTTAAGTTGCCCTAATGACATCAATACAGCATAAATAGCGCCTAAGAAACCGCTTTTGTGAAGCTCAAGTACTTGCTCAGAATCCAGCTCTTGCAAACGCTTTTCGCTTATAGTTTGCATACCGTTTATATTACGCTTTTCACCATTTACGTATTGAGCACGAACAACAATCGAATCAAGTAACTTCAACTCTTCTAATTTCTCGATGAATTTACGTGTGTTCATTTCGCTATTTGTTAATTCAGACAACAACTTCTGTCTATTCTCAAGGTAAGGGCTTGCTGCTTCATCAACAAACAATGGCTCACCTTCTGTACCTACTAAATCTGAGTTTTCATCGATATACACACCTAACTTATCGCCATCAGGACGAACGTCAAATGGATACCGTTGAACATTCATAGGTACAACGTGTCCTTCCCACTTCCCTTCTTTAGCGAACAAGTTAACACCTTGTTCAATACCTAACATGACTACACTGTGAGTCGTACTGGTTTTTGGATCTGTAATAAAGATAATAGGCATGCAGCTAGCTAACTGGGCATACTCGCGAATTGAAGCCGCGGCTAAATGTGAGTCCTTGGCGTGAGAAAAGTCATTGCTTAATTTTACGCGAAGATCTTTATGCTTGTTTTTATCTAGGGGGATGTAACTCATTGTCATTGGAAAATTCTCTAATTATTTTTTATAAAACGACATAAATTATCGTTCTAACTTCTTTAGTTCAAATCTATCTGGGGATGATTATCTGGTTTACAAGTAAAAATTAAGGGTCACTGATTTTTATTTTTAAACATTCTTTAGTGTAATCAAAATTACTAGCCTGAGTTTAAAGGGCTAAAACTAGTTGAACAATAACCAATATTCAAAAACTAGCTCTATTCCATATTATGATGGGCAAGTTACAGTTTTATAACTTAACCTCTCATCTAACCCTGACACATCACTAAAACCTAAGTTTTCAGCCTCAACTAAGTTTGAAGCTTCAATTGTATAAATGTAAATATCACTTGTATCAGCACCACAAACCGTTGGATAACTTACACCTGTAATATAGCCACATTGGGGCTCTGTAAAATCGATATCTGCGCTTGTTAAAAATGCGCTGGTATCTTCAAGGCTTAGGCCATCATCATTACATTGGGTTTTACCGCTGGCAATATACACAGAAACAAGCTGGACTCCAACTTCACTTGTTAAGTCGCTACTACATGAAACCAGTAATATTGCTAATAATAGGAAGGGTTTATCTAAATACATGATTGCCTCAATTCTTATAAAGATACTGATTAAGCTTACTTCAAAACTAAAGTTAGTCACAAAAACTAAACTACCGTTAAGCATTTACCAATGAAAATCATCACAAATTTTACCTTTCATCGTGGTTTCAAGTACCGCTCAACGTCTTCTTCTTGGCCACATTATCACTAGATGTTAGCATTTTGTTAATCTGCATTAATTACTTGTGTAAATCGATGGGAGTAACGTATCTTCCATGTTAATGAAAACGCAAAGCCAATTCATACTTTGAAGCAATGGCTTTATTACCAAACAAAATTCAGGAAACGATTAAATGGGTTCTAAAAATAACTATAAATCTGCCTTTGCATTTTTAACCATTCTCTTTTTTATGTGGGGCTTTATCACTGTATTAGTGGATGCCTTGGTTCCTAGGTTAAAAGATGTATTTGAATTGACCTATGGTCAATCAATCATGGTGCAATTTGCCTTCTTCGGCGCTTTCTTTTGTTTTGCTATACCTTCTAGCTTTTTACTTGAAAAAATTGGATATCAAAAAGGCATAGTCGTTGGTTTGTCTGTAATGGGGTTAGCTTGTTTACTCTTTTACCCTGCTGCAAGCATCAGAGAATTTTGGATTTTCATAACAGCCTTCTTTACCTTAGCTGCAGGTATTACTTTACTCCAAGTTGCAGCTAATCCTTATGTCACCTTATTGGGCGATGAAGAGTCAGCCTCAAGTAGGTTAAACTTATCTCAAGCTTTTAATAGTTTTGGTACCTTACTTGCGCCGATAGCTGGAGCATTATTTTTACTTAGCGACACTGTATTAGATGCTAGCAGTATTGAACAATTGAGTGACGCCGCTAAAGTAGAGTATTACGCCAACGAAGCGTTATCAGTACAACAACCCTTTGTTATTATCGCTCTTATTCTATTTGCATTAGCCGCTATTTTTGGGTTTAAAACCCTACCATCACTGATTCAAAAAGCGCCTAAAGATGGTTACGCGCAGTTACTTAAGCACAAAAAATTCCTTTTAGGTGTACTCGCTATCTTTATGTATGTGGGCGCAGAAGTATCTATTGGCAGCTTTTTAGTTAATTATTTTCAAGAGCTACAGGTGATTGACACCATTAAAAACAGTGCATTTTTAAGTAATGTATCTTCACTATTATTAATTGGTAAAGACATCACAGACGTTGATGCTAATGCAGTGCTTGGCTCATTTGTTACCTTGTATTGGGGCGGCGCTATGATAGGAAGGTTTGTTGGTGCTTTCTTAATGCGCTTTATAAGCAGCGGTAAGCTTCTGATGATATTCGGTTTACTAGCAAGTACTATGATTGTCATTTCTGTTTCCGGCAGCGGCATCACAGCAATGTTTGCGATTCTAGCCGTAGGCCTATTCAACTCAATAATGTTTCCAACCATCTTCAGTTTAGCTTTAGACGGTTTAGACAACCTAAAAGCCCAAGCCTCAGGCCTTCTTGTAATGGCGATAGTAGGTGGTGCTTTCATACCAAAGATTACGGGCACAATCGCTGATACTTTCGGTACAGATGCCAATGGTTTATCCACTGGAAGCGGCTTGAGTATTGCATTTTTATGTTTAGTGTTGTGCTACTGCTACATAGCATTTTTTGGTGCTACAAAAAGCAAAGTAGCTGCAAGCCTGTAGGTATTGAGTAACCCAGTAAGCCTCTGTTTATAAACTTATTAATAAACAGAGGCTTCTTATAGGTAGCTATTGATACCTTTGAGGTAAATATCAATCACTAAACCAGCGAGGCTTTATACTCTTGCAACTTAGCGTCTGCCTCTTCTCCAAATAATATTTCGCAGGCTTCTTGCAAACCTGGATCTGCTAAAATATCTGCTTGTCGAACCACTAAGGAGATTTTCGAGCGTCGCCGTAAAAAGTCTTCTAACTTGGTAACCATCTCTCGACTCGCCGCATGCTCAATCTCCACTCTCAAGTATTCAGAATGTTTAATTAGTAGCTCTGCTTCGGCAGGGTTTTCGCGGATTTTTTCAAGCATATTAATCGCATTACGACCATACCTACGCCAAAACCTAATACTTAAAGGCTCCGAAGAGGTGGCAGGTGTAAGTGAGTCAAAATCCATTAATTTAGCTCGGTGAAAAAACTCATCTCGGACAGCTTTATCTGGCTCGCCGTACCATTTGAAATCTGGATCTGAAAACTCAACCCCTAAAGACGCTATAATTTCAGCCACTTCATCCCCTACATTTATACAATCAGTAAGTTTGCCTCCAAAAATAGAAAGGTAATTGTCAGTGGCGTTTACATCAATGGCATGTTTTCGGGACAGTTGCACCCAATCAAGCTTTTCCCCCTGCCCTTTAATAGCCAAGGGGCGAACCCCGCAGCGCTCGGCAATAATATCTGCTTGAGTTAAAGGATTTGGCAAGTCCATAAGCTCATTAACGTTATCTAGTACAAATTGCCTATCTTGCTCTGTCACAGCGACGTTAGGGTTTTCAACTTGGGTATCAGTAGTTCCAATACAGGTTTTAGCTCCCATGGGAATAACAAAAAATAAGCGACCATCGTTCGCAAAAAAGGTTAACACAGTGTCATCGTTTGTAAGCTTATCAACTATCAGATGAATACCTTTAGAAAACACATGTTTGTGATCTGTTACTTGTTTATTTACTCGATTAACAGTATCTACAAATGGCCCAGCGGCATTAATGATTACTTTAGAGCGTATCGTAAACTCTTCACCACTAAGGCAGTCTTTAGCTTGGGTGTGCCATAGTGCGTCATTTTTTATCGAACCATTAGCGACAACATAGTTAGCAGCAATACAGCCATAACTCATGCTCGAACGAATAAAGTTAAAAACAAACCTAGCGTCGTTATCGTGCAAAAATGCATCCGAATACTCTAAGCCAGCCTCAACATTTTTAGTATTCACAAGAGGTTGTAAATTTTTGATCTTTTTACGATTTAAATACACAGGAGGCTTTGTGTAAAAGCGGCCCATGACCCAATACACAAGAGTTCCAAGATAAATAAAAAAAGGAGGAAAACGAAACCCTTTATGAATACTGGTAAAAAAGCGAATTTCTTTCACTGTAGAGGGGTAGTGAGTCATTAAATGGTTACGACTTTTACATAACTCGTTAACCAAAGCATACTCGTGGCTTTCTAAATATTTAATTCCTCCCCAAGCTAAATTAGAGGAGTTTGAGCTAGTAAACCCTGCAAAGTCACCTTTATCGATCAAAGCGACTTTGGCTCCTTTAGCCGCAAGAGAAGCTGCAGAAACAGCGCCATTGATACCGCCGCCAATAATCAACACATCAAAGGTTTTTGACTTTAGTTGTTTGAGGTTACTTTTTCTTAAACTAGTCATTTTAGCTCCCTCTCAAATATGCTGCATTGAATCAACAATGCATTTATATCGCAGTAAAAGCAAAACATGAAAGTAATAAAGTTGCAATCTATGTGGCAATTAACACTAGAAAATAAGAGCAGCTTTACTTTAAGCACCTAATCTATAAACTAAATCTATACCAAATTGGTATTGAGGCGCTTCCTCACCATTCATAGGCAAAGCATCACTCATTCAAATCAGTAAAGCTGCAACAGTTAAAAATAGCGGGAGACTATTCGTTGAAAACAATACACAGTAAAATTAAATTAAGCTGCTTTTTAGCCGCGTCAACTTTTTATGCGGGGCAAGCCACCGCCATAGAAGTTAGTGACAAAGCCCACCAACTAGCTCAAGAAAACATCATTATTGATTCTCATATCGATGTACCTTATCGAATAGAAAACAACTGGGTTGACGTGACAAAAGCCACCGAAGGAGGCGATTTTGATTACCCTCGCGCTAAGCAAGGCGGTCTTAATGCACCTTTTATGTCTATCTACGTTCCAGCCAGTCTAGATAATTCTGATAGCTCTACTAAGTTAGCCAATAAGCTAATTGACTACATGGAAGCCATAGTTGGCCGTGCACCAGATAAATTTGCCATAGCCACTAGCACTGCTGATGTCGAAGAGCAGTTTGCAAAAGGACTTATTTCCTTACCTTTAGGTATGGAAAACGGTTCACCAATCCAAGGCGACTTAGCTAACCTAAAACATTTTTACGACCGTGGGATTCGTTATATTACCCTTGCTCATTCACTAGCCAATCATATTTCAGACTCATCTTACGATTTGCGTAGAAAGTGGCATGGATTAAGCCCTTTTGGTAAAAAGCTTATAGTAGAAATGAACAAACTAGGTATTTTAGTGGATATCTCTCATGTATCTGACGATGCCTTTTATCAAGCAATTGAAATAAGCAAAACGCCGGTTATTGCCTCTCATTCATCATTACGCAAATTTACCCCAGGATTTGAGCGTAATATGGATGACAAGATGATAAAAGCATTAGGAGAAAATGGCGGTGTAATTCAAATCAACTTTGGGTCAACTTTTGTCACAAAAAATGCAAACGCATGGAGTAAAAAGCGCAGCGCTGACCGCAAACAAGCTGAAGAAAAGTTAGGGAAGGATACGCCAGCCTTTAAAGCGTTTGCAGAAAAATACAGTAAAGAAAACCCGCTACCTTACGCCACATTAGAAAGCGTACTTGACCATATTGACCACGTAGTAGAGCTAATTGGTATTGACCATGTGGGTATTGGTTCTGATTACGACGGTGTAGGTGATTCACTCCCAACTGATCTGAAAGATGTATCTACCTACCCTAACCTAATTCAAGGTTTATTAGACAGAGGTTACAGCGACAGCGATATTATCAAAATTTTAGCTGGCAACTTTATGCGAGTATGGAAAGCTAACGAAGAGTACGCCGCAAAACATTAAGAAAAAGGAAACAAAAACAAACCTCTAAGTTACAGAGGTTTGTTTTTTATCTTGTGAATAAAGTAAAAAATTAAGCGATGATGTATTGCCCACACCCAAGCTCTTTCGCTTGATTCAGATGCTCATCAACTATTTGTAAGAAACGTGCAACCTCAAGGGAGCCATCAGTGATCAAAGTGCCCCCTATACACAGGGTAACTTTTTCAGATGGAGATGTAAGATGAGGAATACTCAACTCTCGAATTGCTTCCATCACAGCTAATGCAATATGTTCTATACCTGCAAGGTCGCTATCTGGAATCACTAAAACAAATTTGTCACTTTCAAAACGAGCTACAAAGTCAGTTGGCCTGCGAGCAAAGCTTGCTAATGTTTGCGCAATTTTCTTCAGACAATTATCCGCTGCGAATTTTCCATATTCTTTGTTGAATCTTTTGAAATAGTCAATATCAAACTTTAAAATGCCTAACGAACTATTATGCCTAGCCGCAAGCCTAGCTTGTTGAAAAAAGAAACCATCAAAAAATCGTCTATTGGGAATACTGGTCAAGGTATCCGAAATTGACAGCTTCTTTAGCTTATCCGTTGACGACTTCATTGACAAAAACGAAATCACTCTGTGCCTTAGAGTTTGTATCGAAAATGGCTTAGCAATAAAATCAACACAGCCCGCATCCCAACACTCGTCTTCTAATTCAGGATCAGTTTGCCCGGTAATAAAGAAAACGGGAATGTCTTTGGTCTTAATATCGCTTTTTAAATTGTAACTGGCCTCCAAGCCACTCATATTTGGCATATTGATATCCATCAACACCAAGTCAGGGGGAGACTCTTGGCAAAACACTATGGCTTCTAAACCATTATGGACATGGTGAGCTTCATAAATATCAGACAAAGCTTGCATCGAAATCATTGCACTTAGTGGGTCATCCTCCACCACTAAAACCACCATTTTTGTATCTGTTAATGCATTATCATCAAACATACTAAACCTTTCCGTAACCACTAAATACATGCCATTAACAGCAGATACCTTGCAAAATTCTCCATTATGTCAAAATACGTTTGATTTTTACATAGAGTGACAAATGTTATTTTGCTAACAATCCTAAGATAATTAGCACCAAAATTACGCAAATGCTTTGCCAAAAAATAACAGGATCTCTTTCAATGAGAGGCGGCTTAGTTTTACTTAAAAAGCTTTTACTAGGTTGGCTTAAATCAAAAATGAATTCTGATAATTCTTGATAACGTTTATAAGGGTTTGGGTGTAGCGCTTTTCTCAAGGTGTCATCTACCCAGGCTGGAATTTCTCTTTCATCATGCAGGGCTGATTGATAGTGTAATTTTTTCTGAGCTGATTTAGTTCGAGCTAGAGAAGCTTTAATTCCATAGGGTAACTTACCAGTTAACATCTGGTAGGTGATAACAGCTAAAGAAAACAAATCCGATTTAGAAGTGCCCACTTCACCTAAAAAATACTCTGGGGCTGTGTATTGCACCGTCCCTAAAATACTGTCATGCTCAATTGACTGTGTCATTTCCATTAGGCCGGCCACTTTAGTTGAGCCAAAATCAATTATTTTTACCACTCCCGCCTTATCTATCATGATATTTTCTGGGCGTATATCTTGGTGCAACATTTCTAAGCGGTGGAAGGCTTGCAATCCAGTGGCGATTTGCGCAACTATTTCCCTAACACTTTGTAAACTAGGTTTAGGGTTATCACGCATCCATTGCGTAAGAGTTTGCCCCTCAATATATTCAAAAGCCGTAAACAAAAAATGGCGTTTGCGCGTAACCTCACATGGTTTAAGCACATGAGCACTGCTTATACGCTTGGCAATCCACTCCTCCATTGAAAATCGTTCGAGGTGAGAAGGCTCATCTTTTAAATCTATGGATGGCGCCTTTATCACCACAGGTAAACTAGACTCTCCCATTAAATCTTCAGCTAAATAAACGTGGCTGCGACTAGTTGAGTACAATACTCGTAATATTTTAAATCCATCAAATTCTTCTCTCACATCCATAACCGGAGGAAAAGGTAACTCAGTGAGCTCTTTAATACGCTCAATAGCATCTTGGCTGGGTAGGCCATCGACTCTTATAACTTGTACACTGAGATTATCATCGCTACCCTCACTTAACGCATAATCAGCTATTTTAGCAGCAGCTTCGTCTAAGTTGTCGGCATTTAAGCCAACAATCTCGTACATTAGGTCTTTATCCACACACTCATAAACGCCATCGGTAGCCAGTATAAAAACATCACCAGTTTCTAGTTGAAGAGAGCTATGATCTAATTCTAGTTGGCGAAACATGCCCATTGCACGGCTTAAATAGCTTTGCTCATTAGAAACCCAAGTACGATGGTCTTCAGTTAATACACTTGCATTACCATCACGAAAGTGAAAAATACGGCTATCACCAATATGAAAAGTATAAGCTGTGTTAGATTTAATAACTAAGGCACTTAAGGTACAAACATAGCCCTTATTTTTATCAAATCTATGTTCGCTTTTTTCAGTTTGAGAGTGTAACCAAGTGTTGTTTGCGGTAAGTACCCGCTCTGCAGACTTTTTAACGGACCAGGTTTCAGAAGTGCAATAATAATCTTCTAATAAACTTCTAACTGAAGATTCACTGGCAATATGACTAACGTCGCTACTGCTTATACCATCTGCGATAGCAGCAACAATTCCTTTAGTGGATAGCTGGGGCTCTGAAGGCACCATCACACCATAAAAATCCTGATTTACAGCTTTGCGGCCTTTGTCAGAATACTGCCCAACCGATACAACTAATTGACTGGGCATGGTGTGAGGCTCCTTACTATTTACACTATAATTTAATAACTTTTATAAGGTAAAAACTTACCTGTCATGGTGATTTTAACTCTATCACCTTTTGGATCTTCCTTGCGGCTTAAGTCCATATCAAAATCGATTGCACTCATTATCCCATCGCCAAACTCTTCATGAATTAGCGCTTTAAACGTTGTGCCATAAACATTAACCAACTCATAAAATCTATAAATAAGTGGATCTGTTGGCACTGCTGTAGGCAGGGAGCCTTTATAAGGTACCACTTGCAACTGTGCAACAGCTGCAGGAGGTAAGTCTAGTAGCTCACCTACGGTTGCTGCCTGCTCAGCTGTTAATGTCATTTGACCTAACAAAGCTGCGGTAGTCCACTCTTTACTCTGACCTACTGCTTCAGCTAGTTGTGGCCAAGTTAGGTTCTTAATTTGTTTTTGTAAAACAATGAGTTCGGTAACTTGATTACGGTCCATAATATTACTCACTTTTTAGTAAATAAAAAATGATACTTGCTATGAGTAAAACAGGCTGTTGAACTGAATTAACTATAGCAAGCACCAAAGGGAAATTAAGCGTTACGGGCTTTACTTTCACGAACATGAGTGAAGTAAATAGGTAAACCTACAAGTAAAAATCCACCAGCAAGGTTACCTAAAGCAGTAGGGATTTCATTCCAGATAAAGTAATCACTTATCTCAAATGCTCCACCCATTATCATAGAGAATGGGAACAAGAACATGTTTACAATTGAGTGCTCAAATACCATAAAGAAGAACAGCATGATTGGCATCCACATAGCAGCCATTTTAGCGCCAGCAGAAGTAGAGATCATAGCGCCAACTACGCCCATAGATACCATCCAGTTACATAACATGCCGCGGATAAAGATAGTAAACCAACCACCTAAACCTTGCTCTTTATAGCCTAAGGTTCTTGACTCACCGATTGACGATACTTTTTCAGCAATGATACCGCCATCAATCTGATAACCATAAGTTAAAATGAAAGACGCAAAAAATGCTGTCGTTAATGCACCTGCAAAGTTTCCACAAAAAACTAATCCCCAGTTACGCAGCATACCTTGAATAGTACAACCAGGTCTTTTGTCAATAACGGCAAGAGGTACTAATGTAAATACCCCAGTTAATAAGTCATATTTCATCAAGTACAGCATGATAAAGCCAACAGGAAAAAGTACAGCTCCAAGTATTGGACTGCCTGTTTTTATAATCACGGTAATTGCGAAAAACGCTGCTAGAGCTAAGATTGCTCCAGCCATAAAGGCTCTAACAAGTGTATCTTTGGTAGACATGAAAATTTTCTGTTCACCAGCATCTACCATTTTGGTAGCAAATTCTTTGGGTTCTAAGTAAGACATTCTCAACTCCTGATTTTTATTTTTAAGTTTAATGTGTGATTTTTAGCAAAAAAAAACGTCCATAAACTCACTAGCGCTAGCTAATGAACTTATGGACGTCGTTATCCTGTGAATCTTTTATTTTAAGCCACTATTGGCTTTGATTCAGATTTACCAAAGCAAAGTTTGGGCCAATCACTTTTTTTATAATAAAATTGGCGTTTAAAGCCAATACAAATAGGCACTCCCGGTTAAACAATCCCCCAAATAAACGCCAACTAATCTAAAAAGAATAAATGCCACAGATCAAAAATAGTTCATAACGCACCTCAAAAGTGCGCAGTTTTTAAACACAACATTTCTATTTAATTAAGAAAGTAGAAAAAGGAAGCTTTACTATAGAAAAACTATGCCCCATAAAATATGGGGCAAATAGGCAGGAACAATTATAGGGTTTTAACTCCCTCTCCCTCCATTTTGTCTTGGGTTTTATTTTCAAAATCACTAGCATCATTGCGCTGGTGTAACTGCTCGGCTGGATCTCCCCAGGTTCTGTTAACCATTTTCCCTCTTTTAACAGCTGCTCTGGCATCAATTTGCTTAGCCCAGCGAACGACATTCTTATAGGTGTCGACTTGTAAAAACTCTGCTGCATCGTAGAGTTTGCCAAGCACTAAAACACCATACCAAGGCCAAATAGCCATATCGGCTATGGTGTACTCATCACCACAGATAAATTCGTTATCAGCTAATTGTCGGTCTAAAACATCTAGTTGGCGTTTAATTTCCATAGCATAACGGTTAATCGGGTATTCGTATTTTTCTGGCGCATAAGCGTAAAAGTGTCCAAAGCCACCTCCTAGCATAGGCGCACTGCCCATTTGCCAAAACAACCAAGATAAACACTCTGGCTTTCTAGCTGGATCACTAGGTAAAAAGGCATTAAATTTTTCAGCTAGGTACAACAGAATAGCCCCAGATTCAAAAACACGAGTAGGAGGCGAGGTGCTGTTGTCCATAAGTGCGGGGATTTTTGAATTAGGGTTAATATCGACAAAGTCACTACCAAATTGATCACCCTCCATAATATTTACTATGTAGGCGTCGTACTCAGCATCTTTAATACCAGCAGCCAATAACTCTTCTAACATCACGGTAACCTTTACACCATTGGGCGTAGCTAATGAATGTAACTGTAAAGGATGCTTACCAACTGGTAAGGTTTTATCATGGGTAGCACCTGCTATAGGGCGATTGATATTGGCAAATTTACCGCCACTACTCGCATCCCATGTCCAAACTTTAGGGGGGGTGTAACTTTTATTAGTCATAAAATTCTTTTTCCTCATAGTGCTATAAGGCAAACCTTGGTTTGCCACAGACTGTGGTTATTTTTATATTAGAACGATGACACCTTCGAATAATTCCATAAAAACATTATTCTTTTATGCCATGTGCCAAAAGCGTGAATGCGTATTCTTCTGCTGAGTCTTTTAATTGTACATATCGCCCTGTATTAGAAAAATGTCCAGCACCCATATTCATGCGCATGACTAACAGGTTTTTATCAGTTTTTGTGGCTCGTAATTTAGCTGTCCATTTGGCAGGCTCCCAATAGGTCACTCTAGGATCATTTAAGCCACCGGTGACAAACATAGGAGGATAGGCTTTCGCCTCTATATTATCGTAGGGTGAATAACTCTTTATATATTCAAAAGAAGCTTTACTAGTAATTGGATTGCCCCACTCACTCCACTCTGGCGGCGTTAAAGGTAAGCTTGCATCTAACATAGTATTTAATACATCAACAAAAGGTACGCCTAGCTTAACCGAACGCCAAAGCTCAGGCGCTTGATTTACCACAGCGCCCATTAACTCGCCACCCGCACTGCGCCCGCTAATAGAGATATTTCCTTTGGCCACATAATTTTTGTCAATCAAAAACTGCGCTACATCCACAAAGTCATTAAAAGTGTTTTGTCGTTTAGTTAGCTTGCCATCTAAATACCATTGATATCCCATTTCATCACCGCCTCTGACGTGGGCAATAGCAAAGGCAAAACCACGGTCGAGTAAACTTAATGTGTTTGGCACAAAGGTAGGCTCCATGCCTATTGCATATGCGCCATAACCATATAAATACATAGGCTGGCTAGCATCTTTTTTAAACCCCTTTTTGTAAACAATAGAAACAGGTACCTCAACCCCATCTCTGGCTGGAGCCATCAGCCTTTCGGTGTAATATTGAGTTTTATCATAACCCGAAGGTATCTCTTTAATTTTTCTAAGGGTCAAGGCTCTGCTAGCTATATCAAAATCATAGACACTCTCTGGGGTGATCAAAGACTCATATGTAATACGCACATGTTGCTGATTAAATTCAGGATTATGGCTTAACCTAACACAGGCTACTTTTTCAGGAAGTGGGATATCAAATCCAGGTTTGTCGTAAGGCAAAATACTTAATGACTGTATACCTTTTACACTGTTTGATACTGCTACAAAGTCTTTAAAAACTTGAAAACCTGTAAGGTATTTATCATCTGAACCAGCGATAAAGTCTTGCCAACTTTCATATTTTGGGTCGAGGTCACTTACTTTAGCAAGTCTAAAGTTGGTATGAGTATCGTTACTTAATAGATAAAAGAATCCATTACCATGATCCACCTCTAACAAGAACTTTTGTTCACGCTTACTTAGATACTCAGGGGCTTTAGTTAAATCATCTAAATCATACACCAAGGATTCAGTCGCTTCAGAATTACCCGACTGAATGACCAAATACTCGTCACTACTGGTAGGGTGAAAACTTAAAGAATAGGCGTCATCATGTTCTTCTTTTAAAATATGATCTTGTTGCTGAGTGTTTCCTAATGTATGCAAATTCACACTTTTAGTTCGCAAAATCTCTTCGTCTAACAAAGTATAAATGAGGCCTTGGTTATCTGTAGTGAATAAAACTGAGCCGTAAATATTTTGCAGATTGTCATCCAGGTACGCACCGGTAAGCAAACTGAATATTCTTACGGTGTATCTTTCACTACCATCTGTATCATATGAATAAGCCAACCAATTATTATCAGGGCTAACCTCAATAGTGCCTAAGTCAAAATACTCAAACTCTTTAGCTAATATATTCTCATCTAAAATGATCTGTTCTTCAGAGCTACCTAAGGCTCTTCTGACCCATACGCGGTAATCTTCGCCCGCTCTAAAATACCATCGGTATTCAAAACCGTTCTTTTGCCAAGGTACGGAAGTTTCAGCATCGCTAATACGGCCTTTAAACTCTTCAACTAAACTGCTGACTAAGGCCTGATTCGGCTCTATGAACCTTGCATAATATTGATTTTCAGCTTTTAGATAATCCAGTACAGGTTCGTCATCTACAGTGGGGTAACTTTTATCTTTCAACCAATGGTAGTTATCCGAAATTTCAATTCCATGGTATTCAGCTGTGAAAGCTTGTTGTTTTGCAATTGGCGCGGGTACTGTTAATTGAGTTAGTGGTGGAAATGTTTTTTGCTCAGTGTTTTGTTTGGTCACGTCAAAAGGCTCACATGAGAGAAATAAGACATTAATTAAGGTAATAATTAACAAGTACTTGGGGGGGTAATGAAACATAACTTTATATCCTTATAAATTAGTCAATTTAAGTGTCAATCAGAAAGGCTTAGCTACACCTCAAATCTACTTTACTCCTTTAACAAAAAAAGCCCAAACATTAGTGTTTGAGCTTTCTATATTGTTTACAAATAGTGAAACCAAGCTTTACTTTAGTATTCCCACCATGATTGTTGCCACCACTCTAAAAACTCTTCAAAATCGATAGACCCATCATGGTTCTTATCAATTAAGTTAAAGCCTTCTTCAACGTGGCTGGCTTTGGTTTTGGGTGATAAAACTGTTAATAATTCAATAAACTCTTTCAAGCCTATTTCACCATTACCATCAGCGTCAAAAAAATCAAACTCTTTACGAGCTTCGGCTATTTTCTCAGGAGCTAGTTTTTGTTCAGATTCAGTATTTAAAGACATAGTTTCTTCAACTTTTAATTCAATGGCTTAAGTCTAACGCTTATCACAAGTCAGTGTCTATGCACTATTGTGAACAAGGAGCAAAAAAGGTAAATAAATCACCCTTTTAGCCGTTACTTTTCCCCATAGCAGTGCGCTGAGCACGACGTGCAGCACCTTTTTGTTGGCGTCTTAGCTTAATTGCCTTGCGAGCTTCTGTGCCTAAATGCTCTTCCTTTCGCTCACGAGCAAGGTTAACTTGCTTCTCTCGCTCTCTAAAACGCGCTATCTGTTCATCACTGTGAGTACCGAAACATTTAGGGCAACTTACCCCAGATTCAAACTGTTCGCTTTGTTTATCTTCTTCAGTAATAGGTAAGCGACAGGCATAACACTGGTCATAATCACTTTTTTCTAAATCATGATTAACGGCAACACGGTTATCAAATACAAAGCAGTCACCTTCCCACATAGTGTCTTCTTTAGGCACATCTTCTAAATATTTAAGAATGCCGCCTTCTAGATGGTAAACCTCTTCAAACCCCTGCTCTTTCATATAAGCAGTTGATTTTTCGCAGCGAATACCACCGGTACAAAACATCGCAACTTTCTTATTTTTGCTTGGATCTAAATTCTCTTTTACATACTGGGGAAATTCTCGAAATGAATCTGTTTTAGGGTTAACAGCATGCTTAAAGGTACCGATTTCAATCTCGTAATCGTTACGGGTATCAATCAACAATACATCAGGGTCAGAAATCAGAGCATTCCAATCAGCGGGTTTAACGTAGGTGCCCACTGTTTTACGAGGGTCGATCCCTTCAACACCCATGGTCACGATTTCTTTCTTTAACTTTACTTTAGTGCGGTGGAACGGCTGAGTGTCATCTAAAGATTCTTTTACTGATATTGGATTCAAACGCTCATCAGCATTTAGCCATTCTAGCAAAGCATCAATGGTCTCTCTAGTTCCTGAAACCGTACCATTTATTCCTTCTTCAGCAAGAAGCAAGGTACCCTTGATATTCTTAGACTCCATAACCTGGAGTAAAGGTTGGCGAAGCTCTTTGAAGTTTTCAAGAGAGACAAATTTATATAACGCGCATACGACAAATTTAGATTGTTCAGACATAATATTACCTGCGGTTTGGGGCGTAATCCCAGAGCAAAAAATTAGGGTGCGGATGGTAGCAGATTGATGTGATTTTCGTCAAACAAGACACAGCAGTTACCCAAATCCCGAGTAGTATTGCCGTCACCTCTTTGAATCAGCTTTGCTGGTTGTTTATTTAGTTAAGCTGCTATATAACAGCAGCTCTACTTTAGTAATCAAACTGAACCTAAATGCCAGCACCTAACCCATCAAAAATAAAGGCATTTGCCACACCAGAAGCGCTCAATAACTGGTTAAAACAACACCACCAGAGTGAAACTGAGCTTTGGGTTAAAATATTTAAAAAGCACACAAAACTGCAAAGTGTTACTTGGGATGATGTAGTGATAGAAGCCTTATGCTGGGGCTGGATTGACGGCATAAAAAAATCACTTGATGAGCAAAGCTATCTACAACGCATAACTCCAAGATTACCTCGGAGCAATTGGTCCAAAAGAAACACAGAACATGTAGAGCACTTAATAGCGACAGAGCGCATGATGGAGCCTGGGATGGTTCATGTTCGAGCGGCTAAAGCTGATGGCCGCTGGGAAGAAGCCTATGTAGTAAGTAAAATGGAAGTCCCAGCAGATTTCATAGCAGCACTAGATACGCAGCCTAATGCAAAACGCTTTTACGCCACCCTTAATAAATCTCACAGAAATACCATTGCCTATAGTCTAACAAGTGCTAAAAAGCCTGAAACTAGACACAAGCGTTTTACAAAGTTTATTACTATGCTAACCAATAAAGAAAAACCCTAGTAATAACTGAGGGTTAGGTAAGTAAAGCTAGCTGTTACGCTACTACCATAAAGTAAAAAAGCGGCTATGACCGTATTATTGTTTGCTACTAAACAGGAATTTCATCTGACGATAAGTCATAGGAAGAAAACTTTCTCTCCATCAGACCGTATTTTTTGGCACTATCACGCCAAGGTATAACATGATCTGCATTAAGGTGGCTTTGTAAACTTTCTCTGTCTGGCCATAATTCGGTAAACCTGATTAGGCCTTTATCGAAAGGATCTTCTGCAACATCATAAGCAATGCAATTATCTTTCTCTCGGGTAGCATCAACAAAACTCTTAAGATGGGGTAATACCAACTCAATATTTTCTGCTGGAAACCTCAGTATCCCAAACACCACGACTTTAACTTTCATAGAAACTCCAAACTGTAATATTTAGGTAACCTCAAGGTATGCAATATGGCTATCTTTGTAAACTGTACCAAGCTATTTATTAGCCACCTACGTAGCTCTTTAGACCAATGAGTTCAAAAAGTGTATCTTCGATAACTTCTAACTCTTCTTCTCGGTCAAACCCTTTACAACCATGGTAATGATAAATGGTTTTCTTAGTATTGGCATATTGCAAAGATAGAACAGTACTAGGGTGATCTGTCCATTGCTCTTGGCAGGGGCTTTCTTTTTCAGACCATCCATAGTTATCGCGAAACGTTTGAAAATCGCTGCTATCTAACAAACGTATGATATTTTGAAAAAGGTCAGAATCCTTTGGAAGCCTATGTATTCCAGTTAGCTCTGTATGGGCTTCGCCATTAAAAACAATTACGCCATCTGAAAACACATTTACCTCATAGACTGGGCAAGTACCAAAACAAGGCGTTGTAGACAGACTAAATACATCGGTGGTGCTTGGATTAGCAGCTAGACTGAATGCAAAAAGCAGCACAGATAAGATAACACTTTTCATCGATTCACCCTCAACATATAAACATTACTCATACCTATTTGGAGTGCATTTGTAGCCACTATTGATAATGGTCGTTCTCGTAAAGTCTTATCCATAAAACTGCTATTAGTAAATTCATCAATCAATTTATCCAGATAGCGAACAATACCCATAAGAGGTCTTCGACCTCCTCAACATGCCCCCACCACATTGCCCAAAACACAATAATATTCAGTTAAAGTTAGCGACCTAATAGTTATTGCCAATACGCAGCTAACCACTATAACTAGTCTTTACTCTAGCTAAACCTCAGCTTCTGGAACCTTAATTCGTAATTTTGCCATTTTTTCATAATAAGGTTGTACGGCCTCTACAACTTTTAATTGTTGCTCGTTCAAAACAAAATCTTGCTGAATATAAGGTGAAAAGCCAGTGGATTTTTCTACACTGTGGTACCAGTGTTTTGCCCACACGCCATCGGACTCTCTGGGGCCTTTTGGCCACGCTAGCATCCCTGTATCAAAGGGTATCGCTAACGCCTTACACACTTCTGACAAAATATACTCAGGATGTTTAAGCACATCATTTGAATCAATAACAGGAATACTCTGTCCAGTAATTTGCGTAATCTCGTCATATAATTCGGCTTGCCTGATAATACCTATATCTTGAGCGCTACACTGGCCCATACTATTTGTGTATGAGTTAACCACTTGCGCTGGATCGCGAATTAAAAAGCAGTGTTTGAAGCTTTTGGTCCACCCTAAATCAACATCATCTAACATATGGTGAGTCATATGTTTTTGATATTGAAACTGGGTTATACAGTCGCCCTCGGTTAATTGCTTAACAACCTTTTTGTAATCAGTACTTTGCTCAGCGAGAATATCCTCAAAACAGGGATGAGGACTTTGGGTTTGCTGTAAATAATAAGCATAAAAAGGCTCATCGATAACCTGGCAGTCGCTACGGTTTTCCCAACTACGCATCATGGCGGTAGAAATATTACGAGGGCCAGACCACATGGCGATTCGGGTTGTCATAATTATTACTCTCTTTAAAGATTAGTTTTTTACAAGCCAATTCAAATGTTAAAACTCTGCTTCGACGTTAAAGGTCATCAACTCTTTGCTTTTGGGGTGCCTAATCGTCAGGCTTTGTGCATGCAAATGTAAACGGTGAGTTCTAAGGCCGTACAAATCATCTCCAACAATGGGCATATTTAACCCTTCGCCGTGAGCACAATGTAACCTTAATTGATGGGTCCGGCCTGTGTAAGGTTTCAACAACACTTTAGTTTGATTTATATGGGGGAAACGTTCAATTACCTGCCAAAATGTCTTAGCTGGCTTACCATCTTGCTTACATATTATTTGCCTTGGCCTGTCGTAATAATCCCCTCGCATAGGCAGGTTTATCTCACCTTGTTCATGCTCTGGTATCCCCTCAACTAATGCAACATATTCTTTATGAACATCTCGCTGTATAAATTGCTTTTGTAAAAATTTATTGGCTCTTGGGTTAAGGGCTAACACCATTAATCCAGAGGTAGACATATCTAACCTGTGTACGATTAAAGGCCCAGTTGCTTCTGGAAATTGCTGTTTTATCCGCAAATATACTGAGTCAGAAATATCTTTCCCCGGCACAGATAAAAATTCGGTAGGCTTATTAACTATCACTATATCTTCATCTTGATAGACGATATCTAAAATTTTACCTGCGCCACAATTTTGAATAAGGGGGTTATCTTCTACATCTAACCCCTGCAGCATGTGCTTTAAAATTGGATGGCATTTACCCATACAGGCTGGGTAGTATTGCTTATGCTTTCTTATTTCGGATTTAGGCGAAGCGCCCCACCAAAACTCAGCCATAGCCAAAGGCGTAAGATTTTGCTTAAAAGCATAATGTAAAAGCTTGGGCGCAGCGCATTCCCCCGCTCCTGCTGGAGGCGTATTAAGTGGCGTTTCAGCAAATATATCGAGTAGACTTTTTGGCACTAAAGCTTGATTCAAAAACTGATACTGAGAGAATATTTTGTTTTGTAAATTTGCTGAGAGTTGTTTTCTTTGAAGCTTTAAGGAAGCAATTTCATGGGTTAGTTTTACAAGTCTTTGCTGTACGTTTTCTATAGCACTTTCAGACTGTTCAGTTAAATCTCTTAGACGCCATTTATCGTAAACACTTTGTTTCGCCAACTCGCCAAGGGCGTCTTCATTTTTATCACTTTGGATGGCTAGCGTTTTCCGCTTAGCTTTTCGGGCCTTACGGTTTGCAATCAACTCCTCTTTGAGGGAGTTCAGTTTACAGTTAAAATCACTTTTAACCTCATCTAACTGCTTGGTTAAGTTTAGCAGTTCGGGGGCATTTTCTTGGGTTTCTATTTGTTCGTTTAATTGATAAATCGCGAGCTGTTCGGCCAAGAAAAAGCTATCTTTAGCTAACAAATCAAATACGGGAGGCACAAAGCCTTTCAAAAGATTTTGCTTGGCTAATTTACCTGAGAATGCCGTTATAAACCCCAACTCGCCCTGAGCATTTTTTACCAACAATACCCCAAACATTTTCCCAATAATTAAGTCAGGATCATCGCCCAAACCAAAGTTATGATACCAAGACGTTTGAGACTGCAAATACTTTTGTACTTGCTCTGCAGCAAGCACGCACAGAGGATGCGGCTCATAATAAAACGGAAAGGTAAAACGTTCTGGTAATGCATAGTTTTCAACAGATTCTGTAAAATAGGTAAAGCAACTATTTTCAAACTCTTGTGGGTAAGTGGTAGAAGTATTCAAATTTTAAGAAGCCGTGATAATAGTTGAACCTGACGAATGCCCTCTTTGAGACACCTAGCTCAACGGGTCTCAAAGAGTGTGATTAACAAAAAACTAAGGTTTAATGGATACCTCTTTTTGTTTGTAAATAAGTAGCAAAGCTGCCCAGCCAATGGCTTCCCATGTAATGCATATCGTGAATAACTGAATTAATACCTGCTTCTTTATGGTTTTTAGCAGCACTAACAAGGGCGTTTACACGAGGGTCTTGTTTATTCAGTGCAGAGGCAATACCTTCTAACATCCAGGCACGGCTTAGGTTTAAACCATCTAGATGTGCAAGTTTACCATCACTTTTATCCGCCACAGTAGCCACAGTCAACCAGTTCGAGCTGCCATCGGTAGGTATACTCGGTAAAAAGTCGCCTAACCATTTAGCGTACTCTGCTGCAGGTAACACTCGGCGCATTAAATCAGCTTCAGCAATGCAAGGAGACAAAAAGTCTTGCCCTGAAGGCTCATAACTCAAAGGACAATTTACGTCATTTATATATAAACGATTTACAGTTGTAGTTAATAAATTTCGAAAATCTTGATTTTGCGCTGTAATACTCCAATCTAGCATTAACCCAAAAGCAAAAGCGGTTTGGCTATGCTCACCTACTCGAATAGGAAAAGCCAACTTAGGTAGCCAATCACTCACATTTGCAACAATCTTATCCTCTAAGGGTTTAAGTGTCGTTAACCACTGTTTTGCTTTAGGGCTATCCCATTGGCGTAACTCACCCGTGAGTTGTAAAAACCAAGCTAAGCCGTAAGGGCGCTCAAAACTCGTTCCGGTATTAGGGCGATTAAAATATGCAAGCTCTGCTGTAATATTGTCTTTGGTAAAACTTTCATCAAGGCTATTTATAATATCTTGATAGTGCTTGTTATTAGGGTACTGACTAGCTATACGAGTTAACAACCAATGGCCATGCACAGAAGAGTGCCAATCAAAACACCCGTAAAATGCCGGATATAATTGCTTGGGAGTCTTAACATGCTCATCTTTCGTCATCATGTGTTTAATAATATTAGGATATTCTTTGTGAACGCACTCAAGGGCTAACTCAGCAAAACGATTCATCACTTGGGTTTGGCTAGGAGCAGAAGGTTCAGTCGCTTGCTGGCTAAAAGTAGTCACGCTGTAAAAAACCGCTAATACACATACAATTTTTAATTTCATAATGATTACTTGCAAATATATAGACCTAGTTGGTGAAAAAGAATAAACGCTCCAGACAAGCATAGCAACAAAAGCAAAAAATTAAGACTAAAGTATTAATTACCCCAACCATTATATTTTACCTTTAAGTTTCAAATAGATAGACATCTACATTCATTGAAAAAAAGTCATTGCATCCCGTGGATTTTTTGCGTTTAATGCTAAGAGTTGCTCAAGTAACAACCAATAACAAATATAGATAAGGATGTTGTCAAAAATAATAATAATAATAAATAGGCAAGATCATTTTGAACTCCTTATCTACTGTAAATACGCAAAATTTAAAATCAGTTATTCCCCAAATTAAATCCTATGAAGAACGTCTGCAAGCCCTTAACCTTTGGTGGGGTAAAATTTCCTTAATTGGTAAAATTAACAGCCAAAATGTATCGGATAGTATTCTCGAAGAGATGCACTACACCCGCCAAAAGTTTTCTAAGCTCCAAGAAAGACTGATTCAAAACCTACTTAACGCTCACCTACAAAAACGCATGGCTGAGGACCAAAACAAATCTCAGGTAGCAGTTGATATCCTCATTAGAAATCTATTTGAAAGAACAGCTGATGTTGGTTTTTTAGCAACAGACGATGACATTCGAAACTTCTTACTTATCCAAAATAAGAGTGAAAATGATCGCTTAAAGATGCAAGTTCGGCTGCAAGAATATGTAAAGAAGTACTCTGTATATGATGAAATCATAATACTTGACCCTACAGGTAAAGTGCAGATTAATTTAAACCCCGACAACAAGATCACCCACAGCAAAGATCCACTCATTTTCGAAACCCTTTCCACCAAGCAAGACTATATTGAAACCTTTGGTAAAAGTGATTTACAACCTCAGCAACAACACTCATTAATTTATTCTTGCACCATTAAAACCAGTAACAATCAAGATGCTAAGGTTTTAGGGGTTCTATGCTTATGTTTTCGATTTGATGATGAAATGGAAAGTATATTCAATAATTTACAGTCTAAAGGTATGACTAGCAGTATTAATATTGTTGACGCAAAACATAAGGTTATTGCATCTAGTCACCCACAAATTTTCGAACTAGAAGACTTTCTTACAGATCATGAATCAACCACTTTAGTGAGTTTTAAACAACAAGATTACCTATCGACCAAATCAACCACAAAGGGATATCAGGGCTTTATGGGCCTGTCTTGGTGCGGACAGGTTATGACCCCCCTTCAAGATGCGTTTCAACATACACATCAAGTAAGCAGCACCCCAAATGAAGCATTTACTTTATTAAATTCAGAACTATTTTCAGACGAATTAAAAGATATTTACCGAAGTTCGATGCTAATTAACGACGATCTAAGCTTAGTTGTATTAAATGGCATCATTGCCGCTGCAAGAAATAGTGCAGTTGAATTCATGCCAGTTTTGGACGAAATCAAAAAAACCGGACAAGGCATAGTGTCTATTTTTTCTGATTCAATCGATAATCTAAAATCTACAGTATTAAGTTCAAGGCTGAGTGACTTGAGTTTTTACGCAAGCTTAGCTGTGGATATAATGGATCGTAATTTATACGAAAGAGCAAATGATGTGAGATGGTGGGCATTAACTACTGTTTTTCGCGAACACTTACAAAGCAAAGAACTTAGCAGCGCAGCCAAACAAGAAATTTCAAACATACTGCTCTACATAAACAAGTTATACACGGTTTACACCAATTTATATGTTTACGATAGAAATGGAGTCATCTTAGCCGTTTCAAACCAAGACCAAGGGCACTTCATTGGCCAACAAGTTGAGCCTAAAAGCGGTGCAGCTGAAGCACTGCAAGTGAACGATTCACAAAAATATTCGGTTTCAAGTTTCGCTAAAAGCAATCAATATCAAAATAACCAAACCTATATATACAATGCTTCGATAACAAACTTGGAACAATCAAGTGTAATAGGTGGCATTGGGATTGTTTTTGATAGCAAACCAGAATTTTCGGAGATGTTAAACGACACACTACCGATTGACGAGCAGGGCAAAATTATTAATGGATGTTTCGCAATTTATTGCCAACGAGACGGCATGATAGTTTCAAGTACAGAGAACTCACCCCAAGGTGTGGGTGAAATAGTCGACTTAGATAAAGACCTTTTATCGTTACAAAATGGCGAGCAGCATTCTTTGTTAGTTGAATATAAAGGCAAACCTTATGCTGCTGGCATAGCCGCTTCAAATGGCTACAGAGAATATAAAACCACGGGCGATTATTGTAATGATATATTAGCCTTAATAATGCTACCTAGCTAATACCTTTTGGCAGCAAAAGTAAATAATAATTAACATTAAGTTAAACACAGCCAACCTAACAAGATAATGTTAAACTTTGCAACTATTTTCATTGAAATTTACTCTAAAAAACACGATAAACACATTAAAAATCAAATATCCTAAATTCTAGACAACGTAAATCAGTAAATTACCTAAACAGCAAGTTCGCGGCATTTCATGTTAATTTACCAACACTTTTCTCTAATAATTGCCTTTTATCCATCATTTTATGGCATAGTGGCGAAAACTTCCTATTATGATGAAAGTTGGTACTAACAAGCCTAACGCTACTACCCAATTATTTATCAAATACCGAGACAAAATATGAAAATTTTAATTCGAAATCTAGATCGTACAACCAATGAAGACGAGCTCAAGTTGTTATTTCAAGAATATGGAACTGTACAATCTTGTAACCTAGTTACAGACAAAGTCAGCGGCACATCTAAAGGGTTTGCTTTTATAGAAATGCCAAAAGTAGGAGAAGCTAAAGCAGCAATCAAAAATTTAAACTATAAGACACTGGGAGAGAATAAAATAAGAGTTAAAAAAGCAGAGCCTAAAGCTGCGGATACCCCAGAAGACTAAACCTATTTACCGATTTATATAAAAGCCACTAAGCAGCAGTGGCTTTTAGCCCATCTAAAATATCAAACAAAGCGGTTTCATCAACCTCAATATCTTGGCTAAGCTCATTAGTCACTCGGTTTTGTGTAAAGACACTAGTATTAGCAAGCACTTCTTCATCGATAGCATTAGGATTATTGCGCAGCGATAAAGGCTCTGGATGCATTGCCAACCAAAGGTGCGCCGACCTAATATGGCCACTTCCCATCAAGTTTGCGGTATTTTCAGCCTTTTTCCAATAATTTGCATCTACTGCCAAAGAGGAGCGTTTGTAATAATGAAGCCCTTGATTATCTATTGAGACATACTGAGGCTCCTCTGTTTTTTCTATACGAGGACGATAAAGACTATTTGGCTCTAACATTGCTAACAAAAGAGCAAATTTAGCACCCTGCTGAGAGGAACGATTAAGCTCTCCATTTAACTCGAGATCACCAGATAAGGTAAAATCAACATGGGCATTGTTTAGATTGCTTTCTGAGCTTAACAAATATAATCCAAAGTAATTAAAGGATGAATAACCTATTTATCGCATTAAACAGCGAAGACTTTAGGTAAATCTGTAGATCTGCCTCCTAACCTTTGACATTTACAATTAAATCACCAGAATGTCTTACCTGACTTTTAGTCACCATAATTTATGGTTACAACAAGCTATCTCTTTAACTTATGACTACTACTTGTATTATTTAGGAATTTTTTTAATGAATAGACTGCTGCGCGCTATCTTCCCTCTAGCGATATTGCCCCTCTCTCCTTATGTATTTTCTGCAGATAATACAAGCCTATTAAACACATATAGTAAGGATACTTTAATAGAATCAAGAATCGTTGGTGGCGACGAAGCGGTAGCCGATGACTGGCCTTGGATCGCTGCTTATGTTTTTCCATTTGGTACAGGTGATACATCATTAGTTGTAAATAATGAAACCTTTGATACTAACCCTTTTACTTATGGTACAGGCGGCCAAGCGAATGCTGAAATTGTCGATTGCGGCTTAGGCGACTACACATGTACAGAAGCTGCCGGAAAAGTGTGCCTAATCGAGCGGGGTGATATTAACTTTTCTTTAAAAGTTAATAATTGTGAATCAGGCGGTGGTGTTGGTGCAATCATATATAACAATGAAGAAGAAGGTAACTTTATTGGTACTTTGGGTGATGGCTTTATTGGAACTATTCCAGCGGTTGCAATCAGTCGTGATGATGGCCTTCTTTTGCTCGAAGAGATAGGCGAGCTTGCAAGTATTAATGTTTCCTTTGCTCAAGATATAGTCTGCGGGGGCTCTTTTATAGGCGACAAATGGGTCATAACAGCCGCACATTGTGTTGAAGATAGTACTTATCACAGTATTCTTAAGATGAATGTAGGTGAATACGACTTAACAGATGGAGCTGAAAACGCAATAGATATAGCCAACGTCTATATTCATCCAGACTACGATCCAAATGCATTTAACAACGATATTGCCATAGTAGAGCTGGCTGAATCATTGACTGTACCTGCAGTCACTATAGCAACATCTGAAGTAACCTCTCAATATGCAATAGAAAATAGCACAGCTACCGTTGCTGGCTGGGGGAGTAGAATTGGGTATGAGCCAAACGAAGAACACATTGAAGATTTTCCAGATATCCTACAACAAGTTGATTTACAGCTTTACACCAATCAAGAATGTATAAGTACATTAAGCGAAAACGTCTTTGTTGATGACTCAGATATAACAAGCAACATGATTTGTGCAGGCGTTCCAGCTGGAGGTAAAAGCTCCTGTCAGGGCGATAGCGGGGGCCCTTTAGTAATCAATACAGGCTCTGGCGTTCAACAAGTGGGCATTGTTAGTTTCGGATTTGGTTGTGGCGCTGAGGGGTACCCAGGTGTCTATACCCGAGTTTCTGAGTACATCGATTGGATAAATAACATCACAGGTGGTGTAGCAATTGAAACTCAGTTTGACTTTGGAGTTGTACTAGAAGGTGAATCACTCAGTGAGAGCTTTGAAGTGTCTAATAATAGTATTTCAACAGTAACGCTCAGTTTTGAAACATCCGGCAGTAACTCTATTACTATTGACAGCACAGCATGTAACACTATAGCTGCGAACAGTTCTTGCGAGATTGACGTTACCTATACACCAAGTGGGAGTGAAGATTTAAACGCTGAAATCATTATTTCTACAGATAACATTAATATCCCGGGTAATAACTTAAAGCTGACAGGTATTGCCCTAGCTGAGTCTAACTCAATCGGTGCATTAGTTGGAGAAACTGACGTTACTTGGTTTAGTGGTGGCTCTAATGAACTGGGCTGGGTTTCAAATACCCAAGAAGGCATTGAAAGTGGCGCCATTACAGATTTACAAGAAAGTACCCTAGTCGCATTGGTAAGCGGCACAGGCACCTTTACCTTTGAATGGTCTGTTTCTTCAGAAGAAAATACAGCCCTTGAGCCTACCGATGATGATTATGAGCCCTACGATGCCCTATTCGTTTATGTAAATGATGAATTACTTGATTTCATTACAGGAGACGTGGACTTTACAGAATACAGCATAGAGTTGTCAGGTGGCACAAACGTTATTACTTGGGTTTACAGTAAAGATTTAAATACTAGCTCTGGAGATGATAAAGGTTACATACGTAACGTTGACTTCCAAGTTCCAACAGACTCCACAGACACTGTGACAGAGACTTCTAATAACTCATCTGGAGGTGGCAGCTTAATGTGGTTAACACTATTGATAATTTTTGGGTTAGGAATACGGAATATATTAACGACTAAGTAATTAATTTAACCTACATAAAAATGCAAGGTCGCATTAATCAATACTATACAGCCTCTAAATATCAAGAGGCTGTATGTAAAAGATACAATAATTGCTAAAAATAAAAATTAGAGCAAATCTGTCAGATCATCTAAGCAAGACATAACTTGATTACTAGCTTGCTCCATTGCCACTAAGTATTTTACTGCTTCGTCTTTATTGCCTTTTGCCAATAACTCCATTGCTTTTAATCCGTTTTGATGTACTGCTTCGTGGGGCTTATCTAAATTTCTAAAAGGCGCGCTATCAGCATATTTTTGTTTGCCTTCGGCTTGATACCATTTTCCTAAACGACACATCTTATGGTCAGCAAAAGCATCTAAATTATGCTCTTTAAGTCCATAAATAACAGCGTAAACTTCACTTTTCCAAACTATATGATCTAACTTAACTGTCTGTATAAATGAGCGGTGAGATCCACTTGTAATAGTATCTTTCATGGCATTACTAGAATTAACAATAGATGTAAAACTACTATTTAACTCACTAACACCGACTGATAAGGTATCATTGTTGCCTTTAATTTCATTAACAGAATCCACGGCATCCGCTGTTGAGGATATAATATCACCAACTAAGTCAGCGACCTCACTTGCAGACTTATTCGTTTCATTGGCTAAAGAGCGCACTTCGTCGGCAACTACACTAAATCCTCTTCCAGCATCTCCGGCTCTGGCAGCTTCAATAGCAGCATTTAATGCAAGTAGGTTAGTTTGGTCGGAAATACTAGTAATAGTAGTAACAAATGTATTGATGTTATCAGCCTTATTAGAGAGGCCTGAAATATTAGCAGTCATTGTCATCATTTTTGTACTTAGTTCAGACATTGATGAAGCGATTGACTCTAAAGATGTAGAAGAGCTTTCAAATAACTTATTAATCCCTTCAATTGACTCACTTTGCTTGTCAATGCGTTGAAATGACTCTAGCACTGTTTGTCTTATACCTTCCACTTGCCCCAAAGAATCGAGCGTACACTTTACTAAAGTTTTTTCATAACTAGCGCTGGAAGAGTTTTCCAAAGCATTTGCTGCAACTACCTTTTTAAGATCTATATTCTCTGACTGCACAGCATCAAGTTTTTGAGATAACTCAATAACTCTTTGCTCTAATTGGTTTTTCTCAGATATTACTTTCTTGTACTGCGAAGACAAGACAAACCTATTGACCCCTTAGTTTCTAACTTAGTTACTAAATATCGGCTGATTATTCAAAGCCTTCAACAAGATAAACAGGTTTCATAAAAATAGAGGCGATTAGTTTGCTTTAACTCTTTGCCAAGCCGCTTCCATATTCTCTAAATCAGCGTCAGCAACACAAGAGCCTTGCGCTTTTAAAAGCTGCTCGACTTGCCTAAAGCGCTGTTCAAATTTGTGATTAGCTTTAATTAAGGCGCTTTCGGCATTAACATTAAGGTGCCTTGCAAGATTAACCACCGAAAACAACAAGTCACCAACCTCCTCTTCAACGGCTTGTTGATTTGGGTTTGCAACTGCAACTTCATCAATAACTTCTTGGATTTCTTCCCTAACCTTAGCAACGACAGGGTCAAGAGTGGGCCAATCAAACCCGACTTTTGCACATTGCTTTTGTAATTTATGAGCTTTGATTAAGGGGGTAACGCCACTAGGTATATTGGCTAATAGGCTTGAGTCATTATCTTTACCGGATTCAGCACGCTCTTGAGCTTTTATATCATCCCATTGCTTAGATAAATCTTGGTTGCTTTTCTCTTTGCTGCTAGCAAAAACGTGGGGATGACGACGAATTAATTTATCAGAGATGCCGCTAGCAATATCATCAAAGCTAAACTGGCCTTGTTCACTACCAAGCTGCCCATAAAACACCACTTGAAATAACAAGTCTCCAAGTTCGTCTTTGATATCTTGCATGTCTTTACGAGCAATTGCGTCAGCGACTTCATAAGTCTCTTCAATGGTATAGGGCACAATACTGTCAAAGGTTTGCTGTAGATCCCAAGGGCATCCAGATTCGGGATCTCTAAGCTGCTGCATTATGCTCAAAAGCTCGGCAATGGGCGTATTTTTAGCTGTCATCGGCTATTAGTTATTATCCGTTTTATACACATTGGTGACGCCTTTAACAGACTGTATTCTTGCAATTGTCTTTAATAAGGTCGTTAAATCTTTAACTTCGATACTCAGCTCAATTTTGGCCGTGTTTAGTTTGGTATCACTGGAGCTATTCACACCAAGTAGACTAACCCTTTCATTGGTCAATACAGTTGTCACGTCTCTTAATACACCGGCTCTGTCAGTACTTTGCACCACCACTTTGGTTTGAAACGCGCCCTGTATATCGCTTGCCCAATTAACGTCAATTTCACGCTCTGGGTGAGTGTCAAGCAAGTGGGCTAACTGATCACAATCTTGTCTGTGAACACTGACTCCACGACCTTGCGTAATATAACCTTGAATCGGCTCTCCCGGTAAAGGCTGGCAACAACCGGCAATTTGGTTCATCAAGTTACCTACACCTTCGACAACAATGGTGTCTTTTTTGTTAGTAGAAGGTTTGCGAGGAACAAGCTTAAGCTCCAACTCTGGCTCTTTTTCAGGTGCATGCTTTTGCTGTAAATAATGCACAACCTGCATGATTTTAATATCACCAGCGCCTAGAGCTGCGTATAAATCTTCGACTGTTTGCATATTAAAACGAGCCGTCGCTTCTGCTGCAAGCTTGCCATCCATACTCAACTTGCCTAGCTCTCTATCCAAAAGCTCTTTACCAGCAATCGCATTTTTATCTTTATCTTGGCGCTTAAAGTAGGTTTGAATCTTCGCTCTTGCTCGAGAAGAATACACATAACCTAAACCCGGATGCATCCAATCCCTACTGGGGTTTGAATGTTTACCCGTCAACACTTCTACCTGATCACCTGTCTGTAACTGATAAGTAAAAGGTACAATGCGACCTCCAACTTTTGCACCATTGCATCTATGGCCTACATTACTGTGAATATAATAAGCAAAATCCAAGGGTGTAGACCCTAGCGGTAAGTCAACTACATCGCCATCAGGGGTAAATACGTAAACTCTATCATCGAACACTTGGCTTCGTAGTTCTTCAACCAAATCACCAGAGTCTGATACTTCATCTTGCCACTGTAATATTTTTCGTAACCAATTGATCCGTTCTTCATACCCAGATCGCCCAGAAGCCGTACCTTCTTTATAACGCCAATGAGCAGCCACCCCTAACTCGGCATCTTGGTGCATTTTTTCGGTTCGAATTTGTATCTCTATGGTTTTACCTTGTTTTCCTAGGGTAACAGTGTGAATAGATTGGTATCCATTTGCTTTGGGCGTAGCAATATAATCATCAAACTCTTGGGGAATATGACGCCAATGGGCATGCACAACCCCCAAAGCCGCGTAACAATCTTGCAAACGTTCAGCGATGATCCTAACAGCACGAATGTCATAAAGCTGTTCAAAGCTAAGGTGCTTTTTCTGCATTTTTTTCCAAATGCTGTAAATATGCTTAGGCCTTCCGTATACCTTTGCTTTTATATTCTGAGAATCTAATACACCTTGAAGTTCGTTAACAAAGTCTTCGATATACACTTCACGATCAGTACGACGTTCATCTAATAATTTTGCAATTTGTTTATAAGACTTAGGGTGTAAATAACGAAACGAGTGATCTTCTAGTTCCCATTTTAATTGCCCTATACCTAACCTATTAGCTAACGGAGCGTAAATATTGGCACACTCGCGGGCCACTAAAACCCGAGTTTCTTCGTCTTCATTTTTAACTTTTTGTAAGGCGCATATTCGTTCTGCAAGCTTAAGAACGACTGCTCTTACATCCTCGACCATAGCAAGTAACATGCGCCTAACGTTATCGATTTGAGACTCGTCATTTTTACGAGCACTGTTGGCGCGAGTATGGAGCGATTTAATCGCATCCATTCTCCGTACACCCACAATTAGCTTCTGAATGCCCTCTCCAAATAACTCAGTAATTTCATCGTCATCTAACTTATGGACTTCACAATATGGATAAATAAGCGCGGCTTGTAAGGTTTCATCATCCATGTGTAGTTCATGGAGGATTTCTACCATTTCTTGGCCTGTTAGCAGTATTTCAGGGGTATCGGAAACATCACGAAGTTTTTGCTTACTAGACTCAGGCAAATTAAGGCCTGCTAACCATTCAGCAAATGGAGGGCGTTTTTCTTCGTGTACTTTTCGAATTGAAACCATAAAACAAGCCTTACTTTTGATATATCTTTCTAGATATGTAAATTGGGACTTTCACAATCCACACCCTAATCATCAGGGTTACTAACTTTGGTTTAACTAATCTATCGACGATTTAAATATCTGTTTGCAACAGCAAAGATAATTTAAGCACCATTGAAGTGCATCTTACTAAAGAGATTCTAGAACCACAGTTACCACTGCGTAGTGCTTCTCGTCAGAAATCGATATAAAACTATTGTTAATCTGCCTTTGTTCGCATATTTCAGCAAATTTCCCAGTAAAAACCAGACTAGGCTGACCAGATGGAAGATTTACAACTTCAACATCTTTAAAACCCACTCCGTTTGCAATCCCTGTGCCTAGGGCTTTAACGGCTGCTTCTTTTGCAGCAAAACGTTTAGCTAAAAATTGCGCTGGAAATTTATGTTGTTCGAAAATCTGCCACTCTGCAGGCGTTAAAATTCGCTCCGCAATACGCTTTGAATGACTAATTAGTTTTTCAATGCGTTCAATTTCTACTATGTCTGTGCCTAATCCTGCAATTGCCATAAATGAATTACGCCCGAGCTTCTTGCATCAACTTACGCATATCAGCAACAGCTTTTGCCAGCCCATCAAAAGCGGCTCTAGCAATAATGGCATGACCAATATTGAGTTCATACAGCTCCTCTATGGCGGCGATGGGTTTCACATTATGATAATGCAGCCCGTGACCTGCATTCACCTTTAGGCCTTTTGAATGCGCATATTTAATTCCTTCAATCAGAACAGCGAGTTCTTTTTGCTGCTCTTGTTCATTGTCAGCTTCAGCATATTGTCCTGTATGAATTTCAATAAAAGGAGCACCTGCAGCAATCGCCGCATCTATTTGCGTTTTATCCGCATCAATAAACAAAGAAACTAAGATACCAAGAGCGGCTAAACGTTCACATGCAGATGTAATTTTAGGTAAATTTCCTGCTACGTCCAAGCCACCTTCAGTGGTTAATTCTTCTCGCTTTTCAGGGACAAGGCAACAAAACTCAGGTAAGGTTTTCTCAGCAATGAGTAGCATTTCTTCTGTGACTGCCATCTCTAAATTCATACGGGTCTGTATGGTCTGCTTGAGAATCTGCACATCTCGGTCAAGTATATGCCTTCTGTCTTCTCTAAGATGAACGGTAATGCCATCAGCTCCAGCACGCTCTGCAATTTCAGCTGCATGAACTGGATCTGGATACTGTGTTCCCCTTGCATTTCGAAGGGTCGCTATATGATCAATATTTACACCTAGCAAAATTTCTTTCATTTACGCTTCTCATTTTTTTCTAAAAGCACTTTTAGTCCATGTCTGCTGAAAAAGCTCTCTGCTTTTTAGCGGTTTATGACCTAATAAGTGGGCTAATGCAGTACGAGTTATATATTTCGCACACTTTAAACTTTCTGTTGTCCAGCTATTATCGCCCATAGCAATAAGGGCCGCTCCAGAAAAACGATTGGAGCCTACCGAGCCAGATTCAACCGTTTTAACACCCTGCTCCAACACTAAGCAATAGTCGATTTCAGGCTCTACTATTTGCCCAGTTTCAAAATCATGAAGTAAATCTATTCCATATCCCAATTCGTCCAATAAAATTAACTCGAACTGACGTAAGCAGGGCTCCATTTCGCAACCATTTTGTAGCAAAGTTAAACTTTGATAATAATACTCGTAAAGTTCAGGATGAGGGACTTCTTTGGGTAACAACCTATTCAACAATTCATTTAGGTACATGGCACAAAACAATGCTTGACCACCTAAGTTAAGCATTTTACCGGCAGATTCAAGTTGATTGAGGTTTCGCAGCTCATGCTTACCAGAAATGCTAACAAGTAAAGGTTGAAAGGGTTGTAACAAGCTTTTTTTATCGCCTTTGTTTCCTCTGACACCTTTAACTACTGCACTAATTTTACCGACTTCTAGCGTGAAAATATCCGTTAAGTAGCTGGTTTCTCTATATGCTCGGCGATGCAATACAAAACCATGTAGTGGTTCAACAACCAACAGAAGTAACCTTATATAGGGAGATTAACTAACTTTAATACGTACAACTTTCATGGCTTCAAACTCCATTCCAGCAATATCTTCGGTGATAGGGTAATAAGTCAGATTAACTCTCGCCCCCGTTAGATTTTTATACATTTTTCTACGGCGAAATTTGAAAGGAACATCAATGCCGTCAATCATCAGCGTATTAGCAAACCAATCATCGTCTTTTCTTTGAACATGGGACACCACAGACATATCTTCTGAATGTGTGAGGTTATCGTGCTTGTCTAGTAACTTTTCTACGTCGGATTTTTTTGCCATAACATTTTTTTTAATTCGATAAAGAAAGTAGTCTAGCACTTCTAGGGTATTTCATAAATGCTTAACCCTTAAACAGCAAGATTATAACGCCACCAGACCATCAACTAGTAATTGTAGACTGGTTTTACCTCGGAACTCATTTATGTCTAACTTATATGCCACACTAACTCGACGACATGCAGGATTAGGCCACAGTGTTAAGTCGATATTAAAAGCGATGGCATCTATTAAAATTCCACTTGTATGTTTAAGCATCATTTTTAAGTGCTTAGCCCCCACAAGCCGCTGCTCTAGAAGTTCAAACTCGCCGTCAAATAAAGGCTCGGGAAATTGCTGTCCCCAAGGCCCGGCCTCTTTCACTTGCTGAGCAAATTCCAAAGTAAAATCTGCAGCCGCTAACTCACCATCGCTCACTAGCTCACCTGCCAAGGGTTTACCAGCTAATGCCTCTTCAGCTAATTGGTTAAATGCTTGTTTAAATGCCTCTAGGTTACGCAAAGGCAAGCTTAGGCCAGCTGCCATAGCATGCCCACCAAACTTACCTATGATATCTGGGTAACGACTACTCAGCTCTTCGAGTAAATCACGAATATGTAATCCAGGGATCGAGCGTGCTGAACCTTTAAGGGTATGATCGTCATGGTGTGCAAAGGCTATAGTTGGCCGAAAATACTTTTCTTTTATACGCCCGGCTAAAATACCTATAACACCTTGATGGTAGTTCTCTTCATATAAAACCAAACCAAAAGGCAATTGACTTGCTTCCAAGTTTAGATTCTCCAACGCCTTTACTGCTTCTTCTTGCATCGACCCTTCTATCTCGCGACGCTCCCGATTAAGGCCATCAAGTTGCACTGCGATTTGCCGTGCTTTGGTGTCAGAGTCTGTGAGTAGGCACTCAATACCCAAAGACATATCGTCGAGGCGCCCTGCTGCATTTAACCTTGGACCGATCACAAATCCCAAATCAGAAGCCTGCATACGGCGCTTATCACGAGAGGCAACTTCCATAATGGCTTTGATACCTGGTCGGCACTTATTACCTCTAATTCTTTGTAAGCCTTGATGCACTAAAATACGATTATTAGCATCCAGCGGAACAACATCGGCAACCGTACCTAAGGCCACCACATCGAGCAAATCTGCTAAATTTGGTATATTGATACCTTTGTTTTCAAACCAATCTATTTCTTTCAATTTGGCCCGTAGAGCCAACATCAGGTAAAACGCCACCCCAACGCCAGCTAAGTTTTTAGACAGAAACTCACAACCAGGCTGATTGGGATTCACGATTGCATCAGCTTGTGGCAAAGATTCCGCCGCCAAGTGGTGATCGGTAATAACCACTTCTATGCCCAGTGATTTGGCTTTCGCCACCCCAGCAAAGCAAGCTATACCATTATCAACTGTCATGATTAGTTGTGCTTTTTGTTGGTGAGCCACTTCAACTATCTCGGGACTTAACCCATAGCCAAAATCAAAGCGGTTCGGTACCAAATAATCATGATTTTTCGAGCCCAGCCAAGAGAGTGACAACATACTCAGAGCGGTACTGGTTGCGCCATCGGCATCAAAGTCGCCAATAACCATGATCTTGCGCTCTGCAACTATTGCATTTGCCAGTAGCTCCACTGCTTTATTGACTCCAGTTAAATCTTGGTAGTGTAATAAAGCTTGCACATTTCGTTGCAGCTGAGTTTCGTTTTCAATACCGCGGTCAGCGTAAATCTGTTTTATTATCGGATGAATTGAGTCAGGTAAATGACTACTAGTTTGATGTTCTCTACGGCGGATTTGCACAACGGGCATAAGGGATAATCTAATTTGAGGAAAAATAAAAGCCCGCTATAAACGGGCTTGGAATAATAACTAACAAGGGGGTTACATTATCGCTTTTAAAGCTTTCTCTAATTCATGGGGAGGTTGATAGCCCGGTATTACAGCGCCATTAGGCAAAACGATATTTGGCGTGCCACCAACACCAATTTGCTGACCAAACTGATATTGCTGAGCAACTTTAGTACTACAATTTTTACGAGTAACACTCGCCCCAGCTTTAGCGTTATTCATAGCTTCTTGTGGGTTATCAGAACACCACACAGACACCATATCATTATATGGCGCGCTATTTATACCGGCCCTAGGGAAAGCTAAATAACGTACAGTTATGCCTAAGTCATTGTACTCTTCCATTTGATTGTGTAGCTTACGGCAATAACCACAAGTTATGTCTGTGAAAACATTTACAACATATTTTTCGTTTTCAGCTTTGTATTCAATTGTATCGTTTTCAAACGCCTTAATGCCATCAAGACGAACTTGACCAAGCGACTCTTCGGTGAGGTTACGCATACCATCTTCAGTATCGTAAATACGGGCTTGCAATAAATACTGCCCATCTAAGCTGGTGTAAAACAAACCACGATTAGTTAATACCTGTAATAAACCAGGGATAGGTGCATCACCAATTGACGTTACTTGCATGTTTAAATTGTTTTGAATTTTAGCTTTTGCTTGTTCATATTTAGCAGTGTCATCAGCTGCCGATGAGCTAAAACTAACGCTTAGTATTAAACCAGCTAAAATGCTGCTAATTTTTGTCCGTGCTTTCATTAGGTTTCCCAAGTAATTTCAATAATAATATGACCCTAAAGAGGGAAAATAATTTCAAATAAAATAGTTTAATTTGTTAATGCTTAAGTGTAACGGAAGCAAACCACTAACCCAACACCTGATTCAGCCTCTTTTAGCACCCTAACCTCTTGGGTGATGCTCCGCTACTAGCTTCTGTAAACGCTCTGTGGCTACATGGGTGTATATTTGTGTAGTAGATAAATCACTATGGCCTAATAGCATTTGTACCACTCGTAAATCCGCCCCATGGTTCAATAAATGAGTAGCGAATGCATGGCGCAAAGTATGGGGTGATAAATCGTTTTTTATACCTGCTAACTGACTATAGATTTTTATTCTATGCCAAAAGGTTTGCCTTGTCATGGCCACCCCGCGTTTACTAGGAAATACAATGTCACTCTCAGATTTAAGTAATAATATTCGCCCCTCTTTGATAAACCTTGCTAGCCATTCAATGGCTTCTTCACCTAAGGGCACTAACCTTTCTTTATTACCTTTACCTGTAACCCTAACCACGCCTTGTTGCAGGCTGACTTGATCCATTCTTAAGTTAATCAATTCTGTTACTCGCAAACCTGTGGCATACAAAACTTCTAACATAGCCTTGTCCCTTAGTTGAATAGGATCATCAGGTAGCGGGGCATTAAGTAGATCATCAACCTGCGCTTCACTTAAGGTTTTTGGTAATGTCTGAGGCAGCTTGGGGTTTTGCATTAAACTAATGGGATCATCAGCCCGGATTTTTTGGCGCAGCATATAGTGGCACAAAGCCCGTATGCTGCTCAAAACTCTAGAAGTACTGCGCTGCGACAAGCCGCCGTCAATCCGCATCGCAAGGTATTGATTTAAGGTTTCCTGGGTAAAGTTACTTAATTCAATTTCACCGATGTTAGCCGAAGATTGCTTCAAAAAACCTGAAAACTTCGTTAAATCAGCACGGTAAGCACTCAAGGTATTTTCACTTAAGCCTTTTTCTAACCACATAGCCTCGATAAAAGCTTCAATTTGCTCTTTATCTGCAGGGCTAATTATCATAAATATCCGTACCGCACTGCCAACATACTTCAAAGCTAGCTTCGTTTAACTCATTGCAGGTATTACAAAGCCACGACTGAGAGCTGTCGGGTTGCTCCTCAAAGCGGCGAATAAATTGCTCTACTTTAGGCAACCACTCCTCATCAAGGATCCATACTTCAGGGCTAGCATCAACTGCGGACAATTCACCGACACCACCAATTGCAAATTCATTTTTTACAAAACAATCAATGCCTTTTTCATCCAACAGTTGCTTTACTTGAAACACCATAAAACGGTCGTTATGGGTATATACTTTTTTCACTTGGCCACCAACTTATGTCTACAATTTATCTATTAATCCATATCAATAGATACATTAGACAGTGATCCTAGCTGATTTCCTTCATCAGAATCCAACTTAATCATTAATCGTAGATCATTTGGCGAGTCAGCATGGTGAATGGCATGCTCTAAAGTTACCTTGCCTGCTTTGTATAATTCGTACAGTGCCATATCAAAACTCTGCATTCCCATCTCTTTGCCTTTCTTCATGGCTTCTTTTAAGCCACCTATTTCATTGCGCTGAATTAGGTCTGTCACTAGGGGGGAGTTTAATAGTATTTCAATGGCCGCAACTCGACCTTTGCCATCAGGTGTAGGCACCAATTGCTGCGCCACTATGGCTCGCATATTTAAACTTAAGTCAAACCTTAGTTTTTCATGCTGCTCTGGTGGGGCTAAATGCATAATACGCTCAATAGCTTGGTTGGCATTATTAGCATGGAGTGTCGCCACACATAAATGCCCTGTATCAGCAAAAGACATAGCGTATTCCATGGTTTCCATTGAACGAATTTCCCCAATCAAAATTACGTCTGGCGCCTGACGCAAAGAGCTTTTTAAGGCATCATCAAAGGACTGGGTATCAATTCCCACCTCACGTTGCGTTACAACACAGTTACCGTGCTCATGCACAAATTCAATAGGATCTTCTATGGTTAATATATGACCTCGAGAATGCTGATTTCTATGCCCCATAAGTGCCGCAAGAGAAGTAGACTTACCCGTTCCGGTAGCACCCACAAACAAAAGCAAACCTCGCTTTGACATAATCACATCTTTCAAGACTTCAGGTAATCCTAACGCCTCTACTTGAGGAATCTTAGTGACAATACGCCTTACTACCATACCGGCCATGTCTCTTTGCCAGAAGGCACTGCAACGAAAACGTCCAATATCATCCCGGGCTATGGCAAAGTTACATTCTTTAGTTGAATCAAATTCGTCACGTTGCTTTTGATTCATTGCATCATGAACTAACGCTAACGCTTCTTCTTCAGTTAGATTACTGCTGCCAACAGGTGTCATTTGCCCATTCACTTTTGCACTAACAGGGAAGCCAACCGTCACAAATAAATCTGATGCACCTAAGTCTTGCATCGCTTCAAGGTAGGGGGAGAGTTCCATAATATATCCTTAAAAACCGTTAGATGTTTTTTTATCGACAGACTTTGCCGCGGCATCTTGTGGTGATATCAACCCTTGCGCCACCAGCTTTTGTAAACACTGATCCATAGTCTGCATACCATGGGATTGACCTGTTTGAATCACCGAGTACATTTGTGGCACTTTATCTTCACGAATAAGGTTACGAATAGCAGGGATCCCCAGCATAATTTCGTGGGCTGCCACACGGCCACCGCCGTTTTTCTTCAACAGGGTTTGCGAAATAACCGCTCTGAGTGATTCTGACAACATTGAACGTATCATGGACTTTTCAGCCGCAGGGAACACGTCAATCAACCTGTCTATAGTTTTAGGTGCAGAGTTGGTATGTAATGTACCAAATACTAAATGACCAGTTTCGGCTGCAGATATCGCTAAACGTATTGTTTCTAAATCCCTAAGCTCACCCACTAAAATAATATCTGGATCTTCCCGCAAAGCTGAGCGCAAAGCGTTGTTAAAACTATGGGTATCTCTGTGCACTTCCCTTTGATTGAGTACACACATTTTATTTTCATGCACAAATTCGATAGGGTCTTCTATGGTCAAAATATGTTCACGCTTTGTTTTATTGATATGGTCAATCATAGCTGCCAAGGTGGTACTTTTACCGGAACCTGTCGCCCCAGTTACCAGCACAATACCCGTAGGCTGATTAATAATATCTTTAAATATATCTGGCGCACCTAAATCGTCTAAACTCAAAATTTCACTAGGGATGGTCCTAAGTACTGCAGCTGCCCCTCGGTTTTGCATAAAAGCATTCACCCTAAAACGGGATAAGTCTTTTACTTCAAAGGAAAAGTCAGTTTCTAAGTTTTCTTCATACTCCTTACGCTGCTTGTCATTCATGATTTCATATATCAATCCATGCACTTCTTTATGCTCTAAGGCAGGGATATTCAGTCTTCGCATTTCGCCATCAACACGAATAATTGGGGGTAATCCAGCAGAAAGATGTAAATCAGAGGCTTTATTTTTAACACTAAAGGCCAAAAGTTCGGTAATATCCAAAGCAATATTCTCCGTATATGATGTTGCAGTATGGAAACAATAGCAGAACGACTTAAAAGCGTACAAACAACGATTAAGCAATCAACTTTAAAAGCTCATCGTCCTTCAAATAGCGTAAAATTACTAGCGGTTAGTAAGACTAAACCCGTATCTGATATTGTCCAAGCGTATGAAGTTGGACAACGTTTGTTTGGTGAAAACTATGTACAGGAAGGCATTGAAAAAATTCAAGCATTGCAAGATCTTGATGATATAGAGTGGCATTTTATAGGGCCATTACAGTCAAATAAAAGCCGCCTTGTGGCAACGCATTTTGATTGGGTAGAAACCATTGATCGTCTTAAGATTGCGCAACGTTTAAATGACCAATGCCCAGAAAACAAAAAGTTAAACATTTGTGTCCAAGTTAATATCGACAGCGATCCAAACAAAGCTGGCATCAAAGTAGAAGAGTTAAATGAATTTATAGAGGCAATAGTAATAATGCCTAACTTGTGCTTGCGGGGCTTAATGACTATCCCCAAAGGGCAGCAATCACCAGAACAACAGCAGCACAGCTTTGGAAAAATGGCTGATTTGTTTAATGCCTTGAAATTAAAATATCCAAATATAGATACCCTTTCCATGGGGATGTCTGGTGACATGGTGCACGCCATAAATAATGGTAGCACTATGATAAGAGTAGGTACTGCTATATTTGGAACACGTAATCAAACTAAGGAATCTAATGCAACATAGAAAAATCGCTTTTATCGGTGCCGGTAATATGACCAAAAGCATCATAGGTGGACTTATAAAGAACGGTTATCCAGCAGATCTCATCATTGCTAGTAACCCTTCTGTGGCCAAACTAAATGCATTGAAAGATGAGTGTGGCATAAATATCACCCAAGATAACAATCAAGCGATAGAGTTTGCACAGGCTGTAGTTCTCGCAGTCAAACCACAGCTTATGGAGCAGGTAAGCGCAGCTATCGATAGCACCATCGATTTATCAGATAAATTATTTATCTCTATCGCAGCGGGCATCACCACAACCAGACTTAAAGAAATGCTAGGTGGTAACTATTCAGTTATTCGTACTATGCCCAATACTCCAAGTGCCCTTGCATTAGGCATGACGGGCCTGTTTGCTGACGCAAATATAACAGCTGAAGATAAAGAATTTGCAGGTAACCTATTATCACAAGTAGGAAAAATAGCCTGGGTTGAAGAAGAACCTATGATGGATGGCGTTATCGCTGCAGCGGGAAGTAGCCCGGCTTATTTTTTCTTATTCCTAGAAGCCATGGAAAAAGAAGCGATGGCAATGGGATTTACAAAATCCACCGCGCGCTTACTCGTTCAACAAGCCATGTTAGGTGCAGCTGAAATGGTTTGTCATAACCCGAACCTTGAATTAAGTGAGCTGCGCACCCAAGTCACTTCTAAAGGTGGCACTACAGCAAAAGCAGTTGAAGCACTACAACAACAAGGCTTAGAAAAAATTATAGCCAAAGCAATGCAAGCAGCAGTGCAACGAGCTGAAGAAATGTCTCGTCAGTTTTAATAAAGATTAGGAACACAACGCCCAATGAACTCAGTTTTAATGCTTATTGATACACTATTTAACTTGTACCTTATGGTAGTGTTACTGCGCTTATGGCTACAATTCGCCAGAGCAGACTTTTACAATCCATTTAGCCAGTTTGTAGTCAAAGCCACACACCCAATAATTGGGCCTTTACGCAGAATACTGCCATCGGTAGGAAGGTTAGATACCGCTACCCTAGTGTTAGCTTTCTTAGTAGCGGCGGTTAAACTCATCGTGATACGTTTAGTCGCAGGAGGCATCGAAGTTACCCCCATTCAAATTGCTCTATTCGCTGTGATTACCGTTTTTAAAGAAGCCTTAAGCTTGTTAATTTATGTCTTAATATTAAGGGCAATATTAAGCTGGGTTAGTCAAGGACGTAATCCTATCGAGTTAGTCATGGGGCAGCTTACAGAGCCACTATTAGCACCTATTCGAAGACGTATGCCTGACTTAGGCGGGTTAGACTTATCGGTAATGGTGGTTATCTTATTGCTATTTTTTGTACAAAGTTTATTAGGTGAATGGTTTGGTATTTATTAAACAAAATAAGGGTTCATCATATTGGCTTAAGATTTTAATTTGCATCATGGGAATCTTTGCTTCTCAGGTTCAAGCAGAACAAAAAGCCGATTTGGGAAGCTGGGAAGTACACTATATAGCGATAAACAGCACATTTTTAACCCCAGAAATAGCCAAGCATTATGGTATTTTGCGAAGCAAATATAATGCTGTAATAAATATTTCTGTACTTGATAAGCAAGACAAAACGGCGCAGTCTGTGGTAGTGACTGGTGAAGCCAAAAATTTATTAGGTGTAGTTAAAAAGTTATCCTTTAAGAAAGTAACCCAAGGTGGCGCTATTTATTATTTAGCTCCGCTTTCTTTTAGTGACTTAGAACAATACCGAATGACAGTAAATTTGAATGATGGAACAGAACAAGAAACTTTGAAATTTCAACATAAATTTTATGCAGAATAGGCGGTAAAGAAACAAACCGCCTAATTCAAACTAAAGGCTAATGGACGTATATTTTCCTTTATATTAATGTTCGCTTGTTATTTTAAGGACGAGTTGTGAGCAAAGATTTTCGCGAAAATACTATAAGAATTCTAAACAGAACTTGGAATATTTATGTTTAGAACCATTAAGTTTCAGATTTTATTAATATCTACTATTTTTGTGGTGTTAATGCTGTGCCAAACATTCTTATCTAGAAATATACAGTCTGTCTTCACTGAAGCATTAGACCAAACTCAAGAAATAGCCAAAAAAGTTAGCTTGGTAAGAGAGCTAGAAAGAGATGTTATTGATTTACAACGCAACGTTTTAATCTACAAAAACTTAGCTAACGAGTCCTCTATCAGCCGCTTTAATGTGCTTATGGCTAAGAGTTTAAATAACTTAGAAACCCTGACTAAACTCACCGAAAAAGAGCATGATCAGAATATATACCTTGATTACATCAAGCGTATGAAAGCACACCTCAACGATTATCAAGAAAACTTCAATAGTGTCATAGTGGGAAGAGGTAACCGAGAAAAGCTTTATCAAGAAGGCGTGTTAAATAATTTAGGGTTAGCATTTGAAGGCTTTGACCTAGAACCCAACGCAACTCATATTAATGAGCGAAACTTTCAAGCAGCCAAGTTTCATTTAGCACAAGCAGAAACACTGTTATTACAATACCTTTTAGCCCCAGACCAATCGATAGTAGAGCCTTTTAACCAATTAATCGCTGCCGTTAAAAGCGATGTTGAACAAATCAATAGCAACAAAGCCCAAGTGCAACAAGCCCTTGAGAATTTAAGTAATGTAAAAGTAGAGTTTGCACGGTTAACAAAAATTACCCGTGGATACATGTTTTTAGCCAACGTTGTTATGACAGGCTCGGCAAATGAATTTCTGCTTTTAGCAAGGCAATTAAATGATTTAGTGACCCAAAACTTAGATAAAACTAATCAAGCCGTTAAAGAGTCTATTGATAGCTCTCGTTTAAGCAGCGTGGTGTTTTCTTTGTTTGGAAGTATGTTAACCATATTCACTACGCTGTTTTTAATTTACAAAATAATGCTACCAGTGAGTAACATAACTCATGTATTTAGAAGACTAGCAAAAGGCGAGAGTATAGATAAAATCCCTAACCTTCATCGCACCGATGAGATTGGAGAGCTAGCACAAGCAGCAGATATATTTCATAAGAAAAACAAACAAACGGTTACCCTATTAGAAGAGTCCCAATCACTAAATGAGCAACAAGAGCGACTCAACCAAACCCTAGTTGAAACCAATAAAAAAGCTGAGCAAGCCACCTTAACTAAAAGTAGATTTCTGGCCAATATGAGCCATGAAATTCGCACTCCAATGAACGGTATTATTGGCATGCTTGAAGTACTTATGCGTACCCCGTTAACCCCAGACCAAACCGAAAAGCTAACAAAAGCGTCATACTCTGGGCAGATACTCATTAACCTTATTGATGGCATATTAGACTTCTCTAAGATTGAAGCTGGCAAGCTAGATATCGAAAGCATAGAGTTCAATACCAACAATATGTTCAGTAGTATTTTAGCCAGCATAGAAAGCGGCTCACGACATAAAAGATTAGATGTACGTTTATACATCAACCCAGAACTACCAAGTACGTTGATTGGCGATCCGTTACGAATAAACCAAATAATACTGAACTTATGTAGCAACGCCATTAAGTTTACTCGCAATGGATCTGTGTTTATCAATATTGATTTCATACCTAAAAACGACACAGACTTAAACTTTATCATCACAGTAAAAGACACTGGGATAGGCATGCTACAGAGTCAGGTGAGTAAGGTATTTGATATTTTCTCTCAGGCAGATGGCTCAACTAGCCGAGTGTTTGGTGGAACAGGCTTAGGCTTATCCATAGTAAAACAACTTGTTGAGTTAATGTCTGGGCATGTAAGTGTGCAATCTGAAAAAGGTAAAGGAAGCACATTTACGGTAAGTCTTCCCCTTAAAAGAAGTAGCAATGATGAACAGGTGCTAAATGAAGCTACACACCTAACCACTAAGCTCTATTACTTTAGCAGTAATAGAAACGGCTTTTTACACCATAGTTATTTAGAAAAAATGGCGCTAGATTACCATCACATGCCACTGACACAGCTATCAGTAACAGTTGATGACATTAAAAAAGGTGACATAGTAGTTCTAGATATAGATGAGCAAAGTGCCCTACAGTCGTTTTTTGATGCCATTGATTATCTACACAAAAAGTCAATTGCCATTGGTTTTGTTTCACACTCGCACTTAAAGAGTTTACCCAAGCAGATCACACTATTTTGGGACGTAGAATTTCTTTATCACCCTTTTATTCCTGAGCAGTGCAGCCAATTTTTAATGAAGCTTTTTACCTCTAACAAGCTGGTGACCATTCCTAGCAGATTTGACAGGCCTAATGAGAATATCCCTCAGTATTCTGGGTACGTGCTGATAGTAGAAGACAATGATATTAATCTGGCTGTTATCAGTGAAATGCTAAAATCATTGGGGGTACGTTATGATGTGGCACATGATGGCGGTCAAGCTGTAGTACAAATCCAAAAATCTCCCACATACGACATGGTCTTCATGGATATACAAATGCCCCTAATGGATGGTTACGAAGCCACCACTAAAATAAGAGAGCTTGGTTACAAAGAGTTGGTTATATGTGGGTTATCAGCTAATGCCATGCAACAAGATATTGATAAAGGTAAATCCGTTGGCATGAATGACTATTTAACCAAACCTATCAATCAACAGTCTCTTGAAAAAGTCATAGCTAAATACCTGCCCATTAAAGATAAATAACAGCACATATCATAAAAACATTGGGTATAAAGACACCACCAACATACTTGCCATAAGACAGTTAAATACCCTTAAGCGCTTTGAGTTGGTTAAAAAGCGTCGAATGTTTTTTCCTAAAATTGTCCAAACTGTAATGCAGGGCAAATTAACCATCCCAAAAACCATAGTAACAAACAATACGGCTTCGACATTATTGGATGGTGCATACACACTTATAGCCATTAGCGCCATTGTCCAAGCCTTTGGGTTAACCCATTGAAAGATAACTGCTTGAATAAAAGACATAGGCTTTGACTCGCCCTTATTGCTGGCCATAGTAGGATCAGATGTAGCAATTTTAAAAGCTAGGTATAAAAGATAAGCCACGCTTACCACTTTCAAAATATTATAAATTACAGGGTAAGCATCAAATAATTTTGTCAGCCCTAAGCCTACCAGCACAACCATAAACATAAATCCCAGATTAACCCCCAATAAGTGGGGTAAAGTCCTTTTAAATCCATAGTTAGCCCCAGAGGTCATCAACATCAAATTGTTAGGCCCAGGCGTAGCAGAAGACACCAAAGTAAAAAGTAGCAAGGCGCTGAAAATCTCGTAGGTCATAAGTAATGTTGTAGGTTTTAGATATTTTAAATTAATGCAATTATAAACAATGTTATGATAAATATTCGTGCAAAATAACCGAAAAAACAAAACATAAAGCAAGATATGATTAAAAAGAACAAGCTAAACGACAGAATATTGCAAGAACTAAAATACAATGGTCGCATATCTAACGCAGAACTTGCAGATAAAATTGGGCTTTCACCATCAGCCTGCTTACGACGGGTTCAAGAATTAGAAAACAACGGCACCATTAAAGGCTACAGAGCAATTCTCGACAACGAATTATTAGGACAAGGTTTTATAGCTTACGTCACCGTTGGCTTAGGAGAACACACCAAAGGCTCTCAGGAAGCATTTGAACAAGCCATTATTAAAGCCAATGAAGTCAAAGAATGTCACAATGTAACAGGCGCATTTGAATATATTTTACGGGTAGAAACCCGAGACTTAAAAACCTATAAAACCTTTCATACTGATGTACTCGGCACCTTGCCACAAGTCAGCACAATCAGTACCCATGTGGTGATGGAATCTGCAAAAGATGAACGTGCCTAGTCCCCAGTAAATGAGTAAATAAATGACATCAATAGCAAAAATGTTTGCACCCCACTCACTCAGCTGGGTAGAATAATCCACCCTACCAAATAAGGCCGCCTTTTTTGAGAAAGCTTGTTAAAAAACCTAGTGAAAATATCGTATTTACTCTGATATTGACCTTGTTGTTTAACGGCATTGTGAGCCTTTACGTATCTGCCTCTATGGTGAGTCATGCCACTGATTTTGCGGATCAAGATAGCGTTTTAATTTGTACTGGTACCAGCTACAAGTGGATGTCGCTTTCAGTCTATGAACAAACAGGCAAAGTAGAATATATTGATCCGCCTGAAAATAGCCCCGAAAACCTCAGCGATTTACACTGTACTTATGGCTACTTAAGTGACTCAAAATATCATGGCTTTATCTTCAACAACCTTGGAGATTTAGTAAGGCCAGCAGATAGCAATCTTAATATTTGCTATTTCCAAGCCTTATATCCAAATGCAAAACATCAACTTCCCTTAACCCGAGGGCCACCTTCTCTTAGTTAAGTCTGTCTGTTACCAAAAAATAATCATGACGTTTTAATTAGCGTCTCCCATTTTGATTAAATTAAGAGAAGTTATCATGCTTAAATCTAGCTCTATACTTACTAGCCTAGTTACCTCTGGGCTCATGGCATTACCCCTACAAGCCTTTAGTGATGAAGCACAACAATCAAATTTAAAAGCGACGGATCACGCACCTATTGGTGTAATGGGAGACCATTTACACAAAAAAGGGGAATTCATGTTTTCCTATCGGTTTATGCAAATGTCCATGTCAGGCAACTTACAAGGCAGCGACAGTATTTCTGACGATGACATAGTCACCTCAGTAACCGCGCCCAATAGCTCAATGAATTATGTCAGAGTGGTGCCGCAAACCATGACACAAAACATGCACATGCTTGGCTTTATGTATGCACCAACTGACCATGTCACCCTTATGGCCATGGTTAATTATATTGATAATGACATGACGCTAACCACCTACTCAGGTGCATCCGGAACTACAGTTTTAGATAATTTCAATACCGCAAGTTCCGGCTTAGGTGACACTAAGCTAACTATGCTTTACAGCTTAATAGATACACCAGAGCATAAGTTTCATGTAAACCTTGGCTGGGTATTACCTACAGGTTCAATTGAAGAGACTGACCAAGTGCTAACGCCCATGAATATGCTCACTAACCTGCGCTTACCCTACAGTATGCAATTAGGCGGAGGCAGCCACAGAGCTGAATTTGGTTTAACTTACAATGGTAATAAAGACAACCTAAGCTGGGGCGCACAAGGCTTGTATAATCTTGCACTTTCAGAAAATGATGAAGATTACGAAACCGGTAAAACTCTAAAACTAAGCACTTGGGCAAACTATGGGTTTTCAGACGCAGTAAGTGCAACTGCTCGGCTAACCTATAACAAAACTCAAGAAATTGTAGGTGAAGACGAAAACCTTACCGCTCCCGTTACAACCGCCAACCCTGCCAATTACGGTGGTACATTGTTAATGGCAGCTATAGGCATAAACACTGTAATAGCCAACAAACACAGAGTCGCATTTGAATACGAAATACCTGTCATCCAAGACGTCAACGGCGTACAAATGGAAATGGACAATATGTTCACCATAGGATACCAGTTGGCCTTTTAAGAGTTGCACAACTCCATTTTGCAGCCTTAGCAAGCAACTTGATAAGGCTGCGGTATCCTATCTAATTGCTATATTTGATACCGTTTGAACACTAGCCGAGCTTAACAATCACTTGTATGCTAGCACTTTAATTTAGCCCCAAATAAACCTTGGAAAATTCATGCTCCCTAGCCAAAAACCTGCAAATCCTAATTTTTCTTCAGGCCCTTGTGCAAAACGCCCTGGTTATGATGTTAATTCTTTAGACTTGTCTGTACTGGGCCGCTCCCATCGTGCACCTATTGGTAAAAAAGCCTTAGAAAGCGCCTGCTTAGATACAGCAAAAATACTCAAACTACCTGAGGGTTATCGCGTAGCAGTTGTACCGGCTTCGGATACAGGCGCCATGGAAATGGCCATGTGGTCTATGTTAGGTGAACGCCCTGTTGACGTTTTATATTGGGAGTCGTTTGGTCAAGGTTGGGCCACAGATATTACTAAACAGTTGCAACTCAAAGATGTGAACATTCATAGTGCAGACTATGGACAGCTTCCTGATTTTACTCAAGTAAACTTTGACAATGATGTGGTATTCACATGGAACGGCACCACATCTGGCGCCCGCGTACCCAGTGCCAATTGGATAGACGCAAACCGCAAAGGGCTAACCTTTTGCGATGCCACCTCAGCCGTATTTGCTCAAGAAATAGAATGGCAAAAGCTAGACGTTATCACCTACAGCTGGCAAAAAGTCTTAGGCGGCGAAGGCGGCCATGGCATGCTAATTCTTAGCCCTAAAGCCGTCGCTAGGCTAGAAAGCTACACCCCAAGCTGGCCACTGCCTAAAATATTCCGTATGACTAAAAACGGGAAACTAACCGAAGATTTATTCACAGGTGCAACCATCAACACGCCATCCATGCTATGTGTAGTAGATTACTTAGACGCATTAAACTGGGTTGAATCTATCGGTGGGGTAACCGAAACCATAGCTCGTGCTGATAAAAACCTAGCTACGCTAGAGGACTTTGTCGCCAAGCATGACTGGATTGAGTTTTTGGTCAAAGACAAAGGCATTCGTTCAAACACTAGCGTTTGCTTAACCCTTGATTTAACAGCCGAGCAAGTAAAATCTGTCATCAAACTACTTGATGAAAACGCGGTTGCCTATGATATTGGTGCATACCGAGACGCCCCCGCAGGCTTGCGCATTTGGTGCGGAGCTACTATCGAAAACAACAACTTAGCAGCCTTATTGCCTTGGCTTGAATGGGCTTACCATCAAGTAAAGTCTAAATAAACACCTTATACGCCACTTTTAAAGTGGCGTGTTACCCCCACTGCCCCCAAGGGTTACCACAGCTTACAAAAACTTTTGTAAAACCGGCTTGAGCAACCTGAGTTTTACATGACAAAAATTCGCCTTATAGCTTGCTCAAAGTAATGCCTGCCAAACCTTTAATTTAACATTTTGAAAACCTTAATTTTACAACAGTCCAGTTTTTGCGCCGAATAACACATGGATCACGTTAATTGACATTTTTTATATAAAAGTAAAATCTATGTAATCCACTTTTCTTTATTGATAATCATTTTCGTTAACATTAACATCCTGCCGACTTTACTTTTCAATACAATATAAAAACATTCATACAGGGAATTAGGCACAGTGAAGTTAAGGGCATTTATGCCATTAGAATTAATTTCTGGAGAAACACACACATGAACCTGAGAATGACCACAATAGCAGCAATGGTTACCCTATCATTTACCCAGCATGCTAGTGCCAATGACGAAATCGAAACCATTGAAGTGACAGGCAATTACCTGTCTAGCAATCAATCAAACTCAATAAAAACCCCTACTCCTATTCTTGACGTACCACAGAGTTTATCTATTTTCACAGCAGAAGATATTCTGCAACGTAACATTGTTAGCGTTGGCCAACTTATCGACTATACCCCAGGTGTTAACACTTCTCAGGGTGAAGGACACCGCGATGCAGTGGTCTTTCGTGGTGTACGTTCTACTGCAGATTTCTACTTAGATGGCGCAAGAGATGACGTGCAATACTACAGGGCACTTTACAATATTGAACAAGTTGAAATTTTGCGGGGCCCCAATGCCCTTTTATTTGGCCGTGGCGGTACAGGCGGTGTGCTTAATCGTGTAACTAAAAAAGCAACAACTAGCAGTGACTTTGCTGCTTATACGGCATCATTGAACTCTTTTGGGGGCTATCGTGGCGCAATTGATAGCAATAGTTCGCTATCAGAAGATGTCGCCTTTCGTGTTAATGCTATGTACGAACAACTAGATAACCACAGAGACTTCTACGAAGGTGAACGTTTTGGGATCAACCCAACAGTACATGCGGTACTGAGCGAAAACACCTCAATTGACCTATCTTATGAATACGTGGATCACCAACGATTTATAGACCGTGGTATTCCAACAGGCACCAATGGTAAGCCTGATGAATCCCTAGAAAACATAGTGTTTGGTGACAAAGATAACAACTATCAAGAAACCCAAGCTCATATATTTCGTACGGCTTTACAACATCAATTCAGTGACACCCTAAAAGGTAACTTTAGTGCTTTCTATGGTAACTATGACAAGGTTTACTCTAACTTTTATGCCTCAGCATATGATCAAGACAATGCCCTAGTCACCTTAGACGGCTACATAGATACCACAGTACGAGACAATGTGATTTTAACCGGTAACTTAGTTAACGAGTTTGTCACTGGCAATATTGGTCACACTCTAATGTTTGGTGCAGAGTGGATCCACACTTCGTCTGACCAAAACCGTCTTAACCCTGTGTTCTCTACATCTATTGATGATACTGAACAATTTAACGTACAACGCCCCATCGACTTTTCAGGTTTAACAGGTGTCAATGCCAATGGTGAAGTAACCACAGCAGCCTTTACAGATTTAAACGACGATACCCGTGTAACCTTAGATGTTCAGTCAGCATATATTCAAGATGAAATTGCCCTGTCTGAGAACTTTGACTTGGTAATTGGCGCACGTTTTGACAGTTTTGATATAGACGTATTTAACGCAGACCCAGATGTACTAGAGCGCCGTACTAAGAAAGACAGCGAAGTATCACCTCGATTTGGTGCTATCTATAAACCACAAGAAAACATCTCATTTTATGCAAGCTACAGCGAATCCTTCTTACCTCGAAGTGGTGAGCAATTCGCAAATATCAACGGTGACAACAACCAGTTAGATCCTGATACTTACAAAAATAGCGAAATTGGTGTGAAGTGGGACTTAGAGTCTGGCATGAGTCTGACTGCAGCAATATTCGAAAACGAGCAAACATCACTATCAGTCTCAGATACTGACGCTGAACGCTTTGACGTAACAGAATCAGAAATATCAGGTGTTGAACTACAGTTTTCTGGGCAGTTAACAGAAAGCTGGGCAATAAACGCTAATTATAGTTACTTAGATGGAACCAACGGCAGTACTGATCTTACGCCACGAGAATTACCAGCACACACAGTATCTGTATGGAATAACATCCAAATTAACGAAGTGTTAGGTGTTGCGATTGGGGCCACTTACCAAGATGAAAGCTATATAAACAACGGCAATACAGCGGTACTACCAAGCTACACCCGTGTAGATGCAGCCGTGTATTATCAGGTATCTGAAGATATGCGTGTCTTGCTTAATATCGAAAACTTAGGGGATACACAGTACTTCCCTAACGCCCATGCGACTCACCAAGTCACTGTTGGTGCGCCGTTAAATGCGACCTTAACCTTATCAGGTAAATTTTAATCTACCCCGATAATTTCAGTTAAGTAAAAATGGCTCCTGTCCGAATATATTTATCGGGGCAGGAGCCATTTTATGGATCATAAAAAATAACACATAAAAAAACAATAACTTATAAAATATTAAAGACTTAAAAGCGTGCGCTTTGCACGTACCCATCAAACCCTAAACACTCCTGAACTCTGCGTTTTTGGACATCTGACAACTCATCAATGTCAAAGAACTTAAACTCCAAATGCTCGTCACTTAAGGTAATAGTTGCCCCCTTCTTAATCTTGCACTTAAAAATAAAGGCCTGTGATTCATGCTGCGAGTGGTAATACACACCGCTTAAATATTGAATTTCGATTTCGCAGCCTAGCTCTTCTGCGCACTCACGTATAAGTGCATCGTGAATGGTTTCACCAGCATCTAAAGCACCACCGGGTAAACCCCAAGCGTGATTGCCATAACTCGCTTTAAGCAATAACACCTGCCCCATTTCATTCAAAATTACCCCATGGCTGCTTAAGCGATATGTATCATGATATGCCAATCAACTGCTCCTGTAGTTTAAAACGGCGAGTGGTAACCAAAAATCACTACCCTGTTAGTGCTTAGGTGCGCAGGCTTAATTGCCAATATCCCACATCTAACCATTTATCGAATTTAAAACCCACGTTTGCGAAGTGGGCGACTTTTTCCATACCTAACTTTTCGTGCAAGGCAACGCTAGCTGGATTAGGTAGTGTTATGCCACCGATTACATTATTAATATCAAGGGATTTAAGCCTACTCAAAAGCACCTCATACAACTCGGTACCCAAACCATTTCCATGGGCATCATGGGCGAGGTAAATTGTTGACTCTACCGAAAACCGATAAGCACTTCTTTCTTTCCACTTTGTTGCATAAGCATACCCAATTACAGTGTCATTTTTAACGGCAACTATCCAAGGTAAGTTTGCATCCCATACCTTAGCTAATCGACTAGACATTTCTTCGGTAGAGACAGGGGTTTCTTCAAAAGTGGCAGAGGTGTTTGTCACATAAAAATTGTAAATATTGGCAATATCTGACGCATCACCTAAAACAGCATTTCTGATAATCATAATTCCCCTATTAATCTAGGCCTAAGTTAGTTTCTAAACAGAAAAAAGTTAAACACCAAAATACTCAAGAAAGCATCTAATCAAAAACGCTTTCAAGCTACTTTAAAAGCAGGAGCCTTGGTAATCTTGAAATCTGCAGCAATTAGCAATTAGCAATTAGTTTGATACTCCAACCAATGAATAGTATTACCAATAACTGCAATGCTCCCAGATACGATTAATGTAGCAGCAGATACAAAACCTTCAGCAACCAAGAAAAACTTTAAATCATCTTTATCACCAGTGTGCCTACCATCTGATGAACGGTGGCCCACCAAGCCCACATATTTACTATCAAGCTCCAACATTCTCGTTGCCATAGTGCAATTCGAAGAGTACTTTTGATTATCTGAAGTCGTTGGATAAAACACACACGACGTACAAACAACGGCCAAAACTAATATTGTTAACACTCCTTTCACCTGCAATTCTCTTCTTCCTTTTAAATTTGCCATAAAAATCAACCTAACGTGTCCATAAGAACACCTCACTACGAGTGAGAATACAAAAATTTACTAAGACACTCAGAACAATAAAGTAACCAACCACACTTCTATCAACAAGTTATAAATTTTAAGTAATTAGAGTGACTGTCCTTTTAGTAACTGGGACAACTGCTGTCGTCAAAAGAGTATTCATAGATTCCATGTTCACTTTCTAATACAACATTATTTTCATCCACTATGCGTATTTCTAAGTTGCTTCCTGCCAAAGCCGATAGTAAACCTTTGCAGTCACCTATATTTTTAGGTTGCGGAAGGCTCTTCATGCCCGCTAAAGCTTGCATAAAGTTACTAGACTTATTCTTCTTATTTAAACTCATTTTTAATTTAGGTCCTGGCGGTATTTCAGATCGTTCTATTCTGGTACCGGTTACTGTGATCTTTTGCGATGATTCATCGTCAACTTTTGATTTTGAAGCACACGCTGCCACCAAAGTTATAAGCGCTAAAATAAATAAAACTTTCACATAAACTCCTTTTCTTTAAGAAACATAACGCCCTAATCAGCCGACGCGTTAGCGGTCGGCTGGATTTGTTTGTTAGCTTTATAGTGCAATATTTTTGTTTTTACGCCTAGATATTCATAAGCTGCAGCAGCTTTCATTACCAAATCTTCGTCTCTACACAAAAACAAATGACAAAACGAAGCAATTCCCGCATGCGTCATATCACTAAAAGATGCCCGAAACCTCCTATCTTTTTTCATTTTTGAATCACAGAGAATTAGAGTGGCTGTCCTTTTAGTAGGAGTATATTTTTAGCACTTTTTCTGTGCAAAAATATAATGCAAAAGGGATTTCATCTTTTTGTGGCTGTTACGATTAGCATCATGGGCCTTCTCTGTTCGTCATACCAACCCATTTTTTTCACCATTTCATCTGATGGTTTCGGCTCCAATAACGAGCTAATTTCAAACCCTTCGGATAATAAAGCAGATATATGTGTTTCTATTGTACGGTGATACTTGATGACTTCACTTCCTAAAAATTTAGTTTTCCTTTTCCCTTCATGAAAATAATTATCCAAAGGCCAGTGCTGAATTTTGTCATTTTCGTAATGCCAATCTTGCGAGCTATTTGAAGTAAAAACTGGATGTTCGACAGAATAACAAAGAACGCCTTTGGATTTTAACAGCTTGGATGCTTTGCGGAAAACTGAACTAAGATCTGCAACGTAATGCAAAACTAAAGAACTAAATATCACATCAAAAGACTCTTCATCTGCATCAAAATCTTCGATAGCACAATGTTCAAGAATAACTTTTCCTTTACCAGTTAACTCACGAGCCTTACTTAACATTTTTTCTGATAAATCTATACCTACTACAGTATCAGCTCCTTGTTCAACAGCATACTGACAATGCCATCCGTAACCACAACCTAAATCAAGTATTTTTTTTCCAAATAATTTTGGTAAATGGGCACGAAATACCTCCCATTCACCAGCTGACTTTAGGCCATCAGATGAGCGTGGCATTTTAGCGTAAGCTTTAAAAAAAGCTGGGTCGTCATATTTATTTTGTTTCACAATAAATTATCTATTTTTAACTAGCCAAAGTTTACTTAGACACTCGTACAATAAAATATTGCTACTTTTTACGTAGGGCGTCTACTTAAGCTTCTTTATATCGGCTCATGTACTAAACCGTTTGAGCCTATGACTCGTCAGTTAGAATAGCTTGCCTTGCGATCTAAATTTGGAAGTGACGCCTTAGGTGGCGGGCTGGAAACTTCCAAGGTTTTAACATTGACCGACCACCCGTCTTTTGCAAGAAATAACGGCCCAAGGTACCCGGCTTTTCGAGTTTGTTCCTCAATAAAACCATCGCTATCTTTAGGTAGTTCTTTACCTACAAAATGTGAATACACCGCAAGGCCTGGCTTAGCCTTATTGAATAATGTTGCCGCTTCTGGAACCGACATCAGTTTGGCAACCACACCTTGCATTTCCGGCTTTTTCGCAAGAGCTTCAGGCATCGACAAAATATTTGAAATCAGCACATCTACGCCTTTTGAAGCATCTTGTAGCTCTTTAAATAAGCGCCCATCACCTGTCATCAAAACTTTATGGTTTTGGTGTTCAACCGTGTAACCGAATGCTGGATCGCCGTCATCATGTTGGGCTGTGATAGCGCTCACTATCACCTCCGTTTCTTGAATTACAACTTGCGGCTCTGAAATTTCAGATACGATAATGTCTAAATGCGCTTTGTCATTAAAACGATTAGATCGTTGTTCAATGTCAAACTGATACATTTGATACATACCATTGATCATGTCTTGAGTACCTTTAGGCCCCCAAACTCTGAGTGGCTCTGTACGACCCAATAAGAACCAGCCTGTCATCCATAGAGTTGGTAACCCCTCAATATGATCGTTGTGCAAATGTGTGATAAAAATGTCAGTGACTTCTATAGGATTAATACCAGCCTCGTACAAATTCTGCATGGTGTTACGACCTACATCAAAAAGCATTTTTTGATCCCCAACAGAAACAATGGTTGCTATTCCTTCCCGTGCTGTGTTTATTTCTGGGCCGCCAGTGCCAACAAAGGTGACAATAAAATCATGGTTTTTAGTGGTTGAGAGCTGAGCATTAGCGCTTGATATTAAGCACAGATGACATAACAAGAACATAATTCCAAGGGCAATTTGCATCAAAAGTACTCGAATAGGCTTACAGCGAGAGCTTAATCATGACACCCATTCTAAAAAATGGCAAAACAACCACTTTCTTCTAAACTTTAAAGACTTAATACAACCAAGGATGGTCTGTTATGCCTCAGCCTCGTAAGTCTCAAATCAGTTTAATTGATACCCCTTATTATCATTGTGTGTCTCGGTGTGTTCGTCGTTCGTTTTTATGTGGGGTTGATAGCGTAAGTGGCCAAAGCTACGAACATAGACGTGGCTGGGTAGAAGATAGGTTATTGTTCTTAGGCACTGTGTTTGCCATTGATGTTTGCGCCTATGCTGTAATGAGTAACCATACCCATGTGGTGCTGTGTGTTGATAAAGACTTAGCAGATAGCTGGTCTATGGATGAGGTGATTCATCGTTGGCATAGGCTCTATAAAGGCACACTCTTAACGGCAAAGTATGTAAAAGGAGAGGCGTTATCTACAAGCGAACGTTTAAGCCTTGAAGACACAGTAACCGTTTATAGAAAACGCTTATACGACATGAGTTGGCTAATGCGTAATCTCAATGAGCACATTGCCCGTGAGGCCAACAAAGAAGACAGTTGCACGGGTAGGTTCTGGGAAGGCAGGTTCAAATCACAAGCCCTATTAGATGAGTCTGCCGTTTTAGCTTGCATGGCTTATGTTGACTTAAACCCCATTCGAGCCAAGATGGATAAAACGCCTGAGACATCCAAACACACCAGCATAAAAACGCGTATTCAATCAATTATAAAAGGTGAACAATCTAAAGCACTTATGCCCTTTGTCGGTAACCACAGGCAAGACATGCCTAAAGGCATTGCTTACAGCTTAATAGATTACTGTGAACTAGTAGACACAACAGGTAGATGTATAAGAGAAGATAAAGCAGGATATATAGATAACCATCAAAGTCCTATTCTAAAAAGATTGGGGTTAGACAACGAACAGTGGCTTACCCTCACTACAGAGTTTGAACAACACTTTGCAACCGCAGTTGGCAGCGAACAGATGATGCAACAGTTTAAACACCACACCCACCACAAAAGAATACGAGGGATGGCAAAGGTTAAAACCTTATTTAAAATCGCCTAAAGTCTCTATGTACTAAACACAACACTCAGCATAAGTTGGAGAGTTAAAACTCGCCTGAAATTTGAGTTTTTGACTAGATTTACAACTAACACAACTCAAACTTCGCTAAATTCCCTTTTTAAACTTAAAAACACTAACTCACCAACCGAAAATATTCAGGAAAAAGACTTAATGAAAAACGCTGTTTTTTACTTTTTTAAAAGTGGCTGTCTTTGTAATTTTTTCCTGAAGTCTCTAAGCACTACACTCAGCACAAGCTGGAGAGTTAAAACTCGCCTGAAATTTGAGTTTTTAGCTAGATTTACAACAAACACAACTCAAGCTTCGCTAAATTACCTTTTTAAACTTAAAAACACTAACTCAACAGCCGAAAACAACCAGGGAAATGAATTAATGAAAAACGCTGTTTTTTACTTTTTTAAAAGTGGCTGTCTTTGTAATTTTTTTGTAATTTTCTTGTTAGCTGATGATTCAGGCTTACTCAAAACCATTTTTTCGAATTACGTTTTTATATCATTCACTTCGGACCAAATTCTTAAGTCCTCAAGAATTTTCAGGGCACTTCGCCCAAAGTCGGTTAATTCATAGGTAACCGCTACTGGGCGGTCATTAATAACCTTGCGTATTACCATACCGTTAGCTTCCAACTCTTTTAAACGTTGGTCAATCATCTTCTTACTCGCGCCACCAAGCATTCGACCAAGATCATTAAAGCGGACGGGGGAATCCTTTAGATGGTAAATAATAGAACCCGTCCATTTGCCACCAATGAGTCGCATTCCCCGTTCTATAGCGCAAGGCTCTGTACAGGCATTGAGCGTAGTTTTTCGACCTTTACTGTCGGTTTTTACAATACTTTCCATTTCTCTCACCCGGCTTGATCATAGGTTACCAAAAGTATACTAGTTGTTTTTAGGTGGAAGGTTACCATAGTATACCTACAGTTCAAATTACACCTCTACTTTCAAAAGACTATAGGAGATAGGTAAAACATGAGCAATGTATTAATTATTAACGCACACCACCAATACCCATTTTCTGAAGGGAAATTAAACAGTTCTCTCGTGCTTCTAGCTCGTAAGCTATTAGAAGCGAAAGGACATATCGTAAAGGTAGTCGAGATAGACAATGGTTGGAATGTTGAAGAAGAGCTGAAAAACCACCAATGGGCAGACATTATTCTTGTTCAATCACCTATAAACTGGATGGGCGTTCCGTGGACATTTAAAAAATACATGGATGAGGTCTATACAGCAGGTATGGACGGTACTTTATGTAACGGTGACGGGCGAACCAGAGAGCAGCCCCGAAGTAACTATGGCGCCGGAGGCACTTTAAATGGCAAAAAATACATGATCTCGCTTACATTTAACGCCCCTAGGGAAGCCTTTGATAATAGCGATGAATATTTATTTCAAGGCAAAAGCGTGGACGACCTAATATTTCCGATGCATATGAACTTTCGGTTTTTTGCTATGGAAGCGATGAAAACGTTCGCCTGCTTTGACGTGATGAAAAATGCGACGATAGAAAACGATTTCAAGCGCTTTGAAGACCATTTAAATAGCCATTTTTAGGAGGAATTATGTATACGAAAAAACTACATGCTGGCACTAAATTTCCCAATATTAACGCCACGCTATTGAACGGTGAGAACGTACTACTTTCTCAGCCGAACGGCGATAAAGATTGGAAGCTTGTGCTCGTATACAGAGGAAGACACTGCCCGCTGTGTACAAAGTACCTTAATGAACTAGAACAACATATCCAAACTTTGTATGACGCTGGTGTTGATATTATTGCCGTGTCAGGTGACAGCAAAGAACAATTAGTAGACCACCTAGAAGAGCTGAATGTAAGTTTTCCTATGGCATATGGGTTAACTGAGGAGCAAATGCGAGAACTCGGATTGTATATTTCCATTCCTCGATCCGAGAAAGAAACAAATCACAATTTCTCTGAACCCGGCCTGTTTGTTATCAATCTGGACGGCAATATTCAGGTAGTAGATATTTCAAACAATCCATTCGTAAGGCCAAGCTTACCTGAATTTGTCTCTGGGATTAATTGGATCCGGAACCCGGAAAACAACTATCCTATTCGTGGAACGTTTCAATGAAAAAAACTAGCAACGCGCGCAGCTAACACCCAAATAAGGGGCACAAACGTCGCGGCTATAATCGGAACGAAGCGGCGACACAGCCGCCATGTTTGTGTCCCAGCGAGCCCGCGAGCGACTTAATTTGATTGTTATATGCCGCTTGCATAAATAGCTCCATATAGTTTTGAAAAAGCCATAAGTAAAAAGCCAGACATAAGAGACCAGTTTCGGAGCCTCGATAACCAGCCTGACAAAATAACATTCCGACTCATGCTCTTTTCAACTAAGGGAGCCTGCTCAGAAATCACACTTAATATTATTTGTGCTTCTTGAGTATGTATAACCCGACCTGAACTATGCTGTAAATAACCACCAGGCTCTGCGAAAGAACTTAAAATACTACTCTGATTTGATTCCATATCAAGTACACGATAGTTGCCCATCATTACTTTTATATTAGTGTTAATACGCCAAAAGCCGACTAGAAGTGATACGAAAAATAGCGTGATGGCTGCTAGTTCTAGTGTATTTTCTGACAGGGATATTGGCTCAGGTTTATATTTTTCACCGACGTAAGCAAATAATGCTGACGTAAGGCCGAGCAAAAAGTAATCAAGCTTCTGTTGAGAATCTCTAATCCCTTTAAATAAATCTAATTTCTCATTGTCCATTAAAATTTCCGACAGGCATATAACTTTAAGCTAAGGGGCGCAGATACGTGGGGCATAATGGCGAAGCCGCCCCGCGTATAGGCGTCCCAGCGACCGAAGGGAGAGGCTTGAGCATTTTGTTAGGCATTGGGCTCAAACTTTGCCTTTGCGGCCAAAATAAAACAACACAGACTAGCAAAAGTAGCTAAGTAATAAGGTAAATCGTTGTACAAATGAATATCATCATATACGGCATCGTCTATTATTGCAGTACCAACTGCTATTGAGACTATCGGGATAAATATAGATAAGAAAGTAAAACAAAATCCCAGTGAAAGGTACTTGTACACTTGATGACCAGAAAGTTTTGCGCTTTTACGAAAATTTAAAGATAAGTAACCAAAGGTTATTAAAACTAACAGTTCAAAAATACCAGAAAGCATCCCTTCTGTTCCTAGGAGCTCTAAAAATAAATCCATTGTTTACGATTACCTTTAAATGCCTAACGCTAAGCTAAGGGGCAAAACTGCTGTGCGATAATATGCGAAGCATAGCACAGTGGTTTTGTCCCAGTGAACGGAGTGAACGACTTGAGCGCTTTGTTAGGTAGCTTATATTTAATTCGGTTCTTTTTCCCATTTGTCACCTCTATTCAAAGCGTCAATTGCAAGTTTTGCCCAATTTCTGACTTCTTCGTAAACACTATCTAATTCTTTTTCAAGGTAAGGGACAACTGATTTATCCTCTGACTCTCCCAGAAGTTCAATTAACTTTCCTTTAGTGTATGGTTCAGAATGGATATTTAGTAGTTTAATTATTTCAGGAATAGTATCTCGTGCAGATGGCCTTTGTCCCCAATAAGCATCTTCGAATGCCGTAGCATCCTCGTCGACTATATCATTTAACCATTTTTTTAAACTAATATACTCAGGCATGACTGCTACCTAACAATTTATTAGACGACATAATGTCGTGTTTAAACACGACATTATGTCCAATATAATTCAGACCTTATTTTTACTCGGTCTCTACGTTATTCTTTTATAACTATTTTTTACCTATCAAGCAAAAGCTAAATGGGAAAGTGCCCCAAAATGTCCACGATCTGCTGTTATTGGACAAAACGCATAATACTGTCTATAAAAACAGTATAAATTAAATTGCAAGGCATTAACGCAGACACACATCGTAGCTTTACGGTAAGGTATCATTGCTGGACCAGTAAATAAGTTCTTTGGCTCTTTAACTTTTCCCATAGTTCAATAAACCACATAAAATAGCCCTTTGGCCAAAGGAGTAGATATACACTCAAACCTGTGAGGAATAGCCGCATTAAAACTGATTAATTGATGAGCTTTAATAGACACTCGCTTGTTGGCGATATACATCAGCATACTGCCTTGCTCTAGCCATATATGCTTAGTTGATCCTGCTACATTGGCTGCAAAGGCTGTTTTACCAAAGGCCTTAAAGTGGAAATGGTAGATTTCATTCGAAAAATGCCGTGTTTGGCTATTCAGTATATGGCATACAAAGGGGCTGTCTTTTTTACTAACTAAGTTATCTGTATTGATTTCAGATACACGAATATTAAGTGCCTGCTCTGGGGGCTGTACTAAGTCCCCTAAACTTATTTCCATAGCATTGGCTAACTTGGCTAACACCACAATAGTAGGCGTGGTTTGCGCTGACTCTATTTGTGCGATCATCGAACGACTTACACCTGAGCGATCCGCGAGGGCTTGTAAGCTCTCTTGTTTTGCGGCCCGATAACTACGTACAAAATGTCCAATAAAATCAAAACTAGGCTCACTTTGCGTGACCTTTTTATCAATAGTGTCTGTTGTCATACTCCCCACCACATTCCAATATACTGGATAAATTCCTATTTATACTTACACAGTCATCAAAAACGCGCCAGACTCACCATTTAAAACACAATTCATTCAGGTGGTTAGTCATGACTGGATCTAAAAAAGTAGTCGCGGTAACAGGTGCAAACTCGGGTATTGGGCTAGACCTTGTTAAGGCATATCTTGCGGCGGGTCACAAAGTCGCAGCGTTCTCACGAAGTGTTGACCAATGTGAAGCTTTGGCTCATCAGTACCCCAAAAGCTTAATGTGTAAACAGGGGGTAGTTGAGAACACTAAGGATTTAGAAAGCTTTTATCAACAGATATCAAATACTTGGCAAGGGCTCGACATCCTTGTGGCCAACGCGGGTATCGCCCATGCAGAAGCAATATCAGAGGTAACTGAAGAGAGCTTTGAAAACACCCTAAACATCAATGTAAAAGGCGTGTTTTTCACCGTACAAAAAGCATTGCCTGTCCTCAACAAGCAGGCATCTATCACTTTAATTTCATCCATACAAGCAAATCGCGGGGCCGGTGTGTGGGCAGCTTATGGCGCCTCTAAAGCGGCGGTTCGTTCATTGGCCCGCTCCTTTGCAGCAGAACTTGGGCCAAAAGGTATACGGGTAAATTGCTTATCACCCGGTGTCACGCAAACGCCTATCTTTGATAAATTTGGCATTGATAGAGAGGTACTTGACCAAAGCTTAATTCAAATTAGTGACAGCACGCCGCTAAAACGCTTAGGTACAGTTGATGATATTACCAATGCAATCATGTACTTAAACTCAGACAATGCGTCGTTTATTACCGGGGCCGATTTACAAGTAGATGGAGGCTTGGCACAAATTTAAAAATACTCTAACTAGCTTTAACTTTTTAAAGCTAGCCACTGCTGCTTTAGGCCAACTAAATGTAGTAAACCTAATACTAGGCAAATACTCGAACTCCATACCCAAAACTCAGGGCTTCTACCAATAGGGTTAGCCACAAAGTAAAAACCAGCCACTCCCCGTAAAAGGTAAATACTGGTAATAGCAACAAGGGCAAGGCGTACTAATGGCAAACGTTTAATTAGCCCAGCCCCCGAGAATGCAAACAGTGCCCAAACCATTAACACACTGGCAACCCCTAGTGTGATAAGAGTGGGCTGCATCATGCCTTGTTCAGCCAAGTTCGCCATATGCTCACCAGCCCCAAAAAAACGGTACCAAGGCGCACCAAAATAAATACACCCTAGGTGCAACAACCCTGCTATGGCGTTTAAGCTGCCTGCTGCAATTAGGTTATTGTTCACATGTTTTCCTTTGGTGTGGCACTAACATTACTTTTGCTGCAAGTGGCCTTTCAGCAAACTTGGTAAGCGCTCTGGGGTGAATATTTCAATCCAGTAACCATCTGGGTCTTTAATAAAAGCAATACCTTTCATGCCGCCATCGTTTGGTTTTTTCTGAAACTCAACCCCTAGTGACTCAAAGCGTTCACAGGCTGCATCAATATCCGGTACCGAAAACCCAATATGGCCAAATCCCTTAGGCTCAGAATTACCATTGTGATAAGCCACAGTGTCATCGTTTTCATCGCCCCAGTTATGGGTTAGCTCTAACATAGCGGGGCGACCAAAGGTTTGCACCATACGTTGGTCATCGTCTGCAGACCAATCACCACTAGCTTGTGGTGGAACACAGGCTAAAAAGTACAAGGAGAACTTCATGTCTTCAAAATCTAAACGTTTGACTAACGTCATGCCTAACACTTGGGTATAAAAGGCTAATGTAGGCTCAGGGTTTTTGATCCTGAACATGGTTTGATTAAATACAAATTCATGGGTAGCAGGGTCGTGCTCTTCGCTTAAGCCTTTAGCTTGGTCAAAATGACGGCTCATATTGGTATCCTTTTATGCATTATTAACGCGACAAGGGGTTATGGTATCTTAGATGATAAGCCCTTTGAATGGTTTTATAGGGTCTACAAAAAAGTAAGGAGTTAAGCCTACTTTTTAGATGGTTTATCTTAATTATTAATGCTTTTTACGCAGCTGATAAGTTAAGGCTGCAAAGATAAACTGCTTTATTGGCTCTTCTTGAATTGAGTCGCGGCGATCAAATAACACTCCGCGGTTTTTATTGTAATCTAAGTCAGGATAAACCAAGCTAAACTCTTCAATTAAACGGGTTTGGCAGTGTACAAATAAGCCGTATTTTTGCGGGGTAGACTTAAGGGGGGCAAGCCTTACTGTTGTTCCAGATTTAGGAGTATGAGTTAGGTAACTTGTCTCTCCCCATTTTAAACATTCGTCAATTTCGCCTATGTTTTCCGACGTGTTTGCAATATCAAACACGGCTTTTACTTTTGGCTCCATCCTCAGCCCTTTTAGCCCAAGTTTTTAGGTAGGTTATAACCGTATATACCATCTAGTTGTTTAGCTGCCAAAGCATCACTTAATCCAAGCTTTGAAAGCCCAGACAGCACAGCTAACTTTGCTTGGTCAATGGGCGTCCTCATATGATACAAGCCGGCATTTTTACGTGCCCCAAGTTGAATACCTTTGGTGCGGGCTAATCGCAAATTTTGATACTTTTCTAAAGCAGCTGGTATGGGTAAATTACTCACTAAACAATGGGCTAACGCATAACTGTCTTCAATGGCCATGGCTGCACCTTGTGCTAAAAACGGCAACATGGGGTGGCAAGCATCTCCTAGTAGCGCAACATGTTTATCTACCCACTGGTTCAATGGTTTTCTGTCAAACAAAGCCCATAAAAAGCAAGACTCGGCACCCTGAAGTAACTCAGTTACTTCTGGGTGCCAGCCCTTAAAAGCGCTTTTAAGTTCATTAATATCACCCGCTTCGTTCCAAGACTCTTTACGCCAATCATCTCGTTCTTGTACCGCCACAAAGTTCACTAAGTCGCCGCCACGCAAATAATAACTGACAAAATGCTGCCCTGGCCCCACCCACAAATTGGCCTTAGGCTTAACTAGATTTTTGGGAAGCTTATTGGCTTTTACTGTCCCTCGCCATGCCACTTGACCGGTGAATTCAGCTGGGGATTCTCCCAACATACAAGCTTGAACCTTAGACTTAATTCCATCGGCACCAACAAGTAAATCAGCTTGCACGTGAGTGCCACTTTCAAACTCAATGGACACGCCATTATCATGTAATTGATAACCTAACACAGCATCACCTAAGTGAACACTTACACCCTCTTCAATGCACGCATTATAAAGAGCGGTATGTAAGTCAGCTCGGTGGATATGTAAATAATCAGCAGCGTATTTTTCAGTGGCACTTGCCCCAAGGGGCACAGAAAAATAGTGGGCGCCTGTTTGGTAATGACGCATCACGGCTGCACTAGGTTGAAACCCTAATGCTTTGATCTCATCAGCCACATTTAAGCGCGCCAAAACATGCATGGCATTGGGGCTTAACTGTAAACCTGCCCCTACCTCAGATAGTTCAGCGCTTTGTTCATAAACAGCAAGATCGAAGCCCTTTTTTCGTAACGCTAACGCAGCGCAGAGGCCGCCAATTCCTGCCCCTGCTATAACAATTTTTATACCCAAAAGGGATCCTAAGGAGTTAGATTTTCTTACGCCAAATAGTAATATGGTTGTTAGCGGTTTGGCTAGTGCGATTGTCTAATTCAAACTGGCTAACAATATCAGCCTGCTGCAACAACTCAAACTCACCTTCCATCAACTCCGTTAAGTGTGCTTCACTGCTTAGGTTTTCACCGTTACGTTTAACACCGCCTATCCAACGGTGTTTATCGGTTATATCTTCATTCCAACCGTAACTGCTGCCTATCACCATAATGCCACCGGGTTTAACCCTTTGGCACAATTGCGCTAGTAACACTTCTGGATGATAACTGTATTCAATGACACGATGGCAAACGAGCACATCATAATCACAAAATTGCGGCTTAAGGTTATGGCCGTCACCTTGGGCAAAGTTCAAGTTTTCAGGAGCTTGCTGAAAACCTAGATCAGCGAGGGTAACCTCATGAAAATCAAAAATATCACCTTGAGTAGGCATGGCATAACGTACCTGCCCTTGTTCTTTTAAATCTAAGCAATGCTGAATATGCCTAGCGGTAAAATCGATACCATCAACCTGCCCTGCTATTTTTGCCAGTTCGAATGATAAACGCCCTGCACCGCAGCCTAAATCTAATACCTTGCTATCGGCTTTTATATAACCTTTAACAAGACTCAAAAGCTGATGAATATCGCTTGTGGTATTTACACTAGTGGCCTTAAAGTGATGATGTAATAAGCGGCTTATCTCTGTTTGCATCTCACATTTAGTCACAGGTGTAACGGGGACATCTTTACTAGAGCTTGCCACATAACGAAACCCAGCATGTTGATAAAAATGACGGCGAAACGCATAGCGTGAATCACGAGTCGCTTCGTTTCCAGTAGAAATCCAGCTCCCTCCTTTAATTAAATTATGTTGCCCATCAAAGGTAGGGGTTGAAAAGTCATCATACAAAGGGTGAACCTTAAAGCCTTCGTAACCATCGATTGGGCTTTCTGTCCACTGCCATACGTTACCAATAACATCGTAAAAATCTGTTTGTTTGAAGGTATCCACTGGGCACGAAGAAGCATAATGTTCTAAATTTACGTTACCCGGCGCTTTGCTCCAATAGGGTAAGTCAGTATCAAGTTGATCCCTAAGTACTTGCCATTCACCTTCTGTGGGTAAGCGCACAAAATCATCACTTAGGCTATCTTTCCAATTACAAAAAGCTTTTGCTTCAAGGTAGTTCACCTCTACTGGCCAATCAAGTGGCAATGGAATGGCTTCTGTTAAATTACGTTGCCAATAGCTGCCATCTTTTACATCCCAAAATCTGGGCATTGTAGCTTTAGTGAATGCTAACCAACTTTGGCCCTCTTCGGTCCAAAATTGTGGATTTTGATAACCACCAGCATCCACAAACTCCATGAACTCTTGGTTAGATACCAAGTACTCAGACGCGGCAAAATCCTTCACGCTAACTGGATGCTGGCCATACTCATTGTCCCAACCGTAGGTTACATTTGTGTCCGGTTTACCTAGCACAATGTCTGTAGCGCCTACATCAATCAAGCTGTTGTTAGGCGCTTTGCCACTTTCAGCACACGCCTTCCAAAGGTTTGAAGGCGTAAGGTAACGTAAATCAAGCATACGAATAATCACGGAGGATGTTTCGATATGAATACGCTCGTGCTCACACCCCATTAGTAGCACCCAAGCTAATGAGTCTTGCTGAATAGGTAACGACAAGTCCATGGAATCAATTAAATCTAACACCCGCTTTTTAACAAGGTCACGGTATTGAGATACAGCATCAACACTAGGCCACTCATAATTACCGGGAGACAAGTCATCCCAAGACATTTCGTCAACACCCACCGCGCATACAGACTCAATTTTTTGATCTACACGACTTTGAATAAACTGGCCTAATAGCAATTTGTTAATGTAAAACACCGCTGTGTGGCCATAATAAAAAATAAGAGGATGACGCAATGGCTCGGGCCGCAGGTAGAAGGCTTCGTCTTGATTAATCAATGAAAACAAAGACTCGTATAAATCCCAAGTTTGCTCAAAGTAAGTTCTAATTTCAGCCCTTTTCCCGTCAACAGAATCACCAGTTAGTAAAGGGGGCTTATCAAGGGCAATGACTTTTTGTTTTAACAAAATACTGTTCCTAATTTTTTAATACCAGCCTAAATATAGCCGGTTAAATTTTTATGAACCCAGAGCAATCGTTGCTCCTTCATATGGTTTTAACACCATATCTCTAATCTTTTTACTTAAGTTTGCGACATCAGCGTAAAACATATTTTGACAATACAGGTCAACCTTACTCATCAGCCAGTCATCATTTTTAAACAAAGACAAGGCGCCAAGTCTACCGTCGTCTTCAGAACCTGTATCATATAAAGACCTTGGTAAGGTCTTATCTGAAAAACTAGGCGCTGCTCTACCGGTTTTCCAACTATTTATGCCTTCAAGTACATTCAATAACGCAAAAATCACATTTAAATACGGATTGTAATCTTTACTTGTGGCACCAATTCTGTGTTCAACACGGGCCGTTTTTTGCCAATCTATTGTGTAAGACAACACTGAGTTATCAGCTGCAAAAAATAGCGGCTCTTGGCCCATTGCCTGATTGTGTTTACCTTTTTCTTTGTACAATGCAATGCTGCCTTGATGTCCACCAGATAAAATCACAGGTGAACTCAACTCTGCATCTAACCCATAATCATTTCTTAGTGCTAAGCGTTTAAAGGCGTCTTCTTCGGGTAAAAACAAAATGCAATTGTGGTAACTGTTACTCAGCAAATGGTACTGAACCCACTCTCCTAATCCCTGCTGTGCAAATAAGTTTTCGCCTTTGTGATTCTCAACACTGACATTTAGTTGAATCGCATTGGGTATGTGCACAGACCGCGTGTCTAATGAAAATATTGCGCCAGATCCACTAAGGTAACGGCCCTTGTCTGCCCCCCAAGCAACAGGTTGCATCAGCACGTTTTCTGCGCCGTGTTGCCGCATAATTTGTGGTAGCAACTGCATAGCTTTGTCTAGATTCTGCGCCTCTTTTAATGGCGATTGCCCGTTAAAAAGAGAGACATACTCCCATTGGTTTTTCCAATACTCAGTTTTAAGCTCACCATCAATATCAAGTTGTTTAAGCTTGTTGTTAATGCCTTGGTAATCAAGTTGCTTTTGCCACGGCGGTAACTCAAACACACCCTCCAACTCAAAATGCACCACTGGGTTAAACCCTTGTAGCGCTAAGTTATCTAGCAAATGTTTAATAATCTGTTGAAGCAACATAATGTAAGATGATTTACTCAGTTTTAAATTGTCACGGTCAAGTGTACAAAGCTAAAATCTACAGGCAACCAATATCACCTATGTTTGTACTGAGTTTTACAATATCCACGTAAAATTCCTTCTGGTCGTAAGCCAAGATGCTTGGTGGTTCGTCCTGCCATTCGCTTGCGCCAAACCTTAAACGAGCCTGACTTAAGCTCGCTACGCATCATACTCACGAGTTGGTTGGGTGTGAGTCCGTACAGATGCTCGATTGCCTCAAAAGGTGTTCTGTCTTCCCACGCCATTTCTATGATGCGGGAAACCTCTTCTTGGCTAAATTTATTTTTATTATCAAATTTCATAATTCACCCTTACGCCTAGATGAATGTTCTGGTTCACTAAACCACAAAAAATTAATGGCTGACTTTGATCTTAAAAGCACTAAAAAACGTAAAAACACTCTAATGACGCTCGAAGAATTTAAAAAGGAATCTTCTCATCAACGCAACAACTTTAGTTTGGTTTAGGCAAGACTTACGATTGAAGGACAACCCAGCTTTACATTTCGCCGCTGAGCAAGGGTCTGTTCTGCCTATATATGTACTCGATGACAACTGCCCCGAGCACGCCCAAATTGGTGGTGCCAGCCAGTGGTGGTTACACCAATCTTTGCAATCCTTAAATGCCTCCCTTGATGACAAGCTGCATATTCAAAAGGGCGATGCCACCAAAATATTGCTTAATATAATTAATGAACTTGATATCAAACAAGTGGTGTGGAATCGCTGTTACGAACCGTGGCAAATCAAGCGTGATAGCCAAATTAAACAGCAACTAACGGACATGGGAGTTAAAGTTAAGAGCTTTAACAGCCACTTGCTTTGGGAGCCTTGGGAAGTACTCAAAAAAGACGAGACACCATACAAAGTATTTACGCCTTACTACCGCAAAGGCTGCCTTACAAAAACCGCTCCTCGCATGCCAATAGCAAAGCCTGAAAACCTTAGCATCGAATTTAAAGCTGACCTTGATAAAGGCATAGATTCTTTAGCACTCATGCCAAGTATTAACTGGTACGACACAATGGCGACAACATGGACACCCGGGGAAGAAGGCGCTGCCAAAGGTTTAAGTGAATTTTTGCCCGCTGGCGCAAAACAGTATAAAGAAAAGCGGGATTTTCCTGGGCTAGGTGCTACATCTAAGCTCTCTCCTCACTTACATTTTGGTGAAATATCCCCGAATCAAATTTGGTACGCTGGGATCCACGCCTTAGATGGCAACATAGATAACTCGGGGTTAGATTGCTACTTAAGTGAACTTGGTTGGCGGGAATTTTCATACTATTTGTTGTATCACTTTCCTCATATTCCTGAGCAAAACTTTAGCCCTAAGTTTGAGCATTTTCCGTGGCGCACCGATAACGATTCTTTGCAAGCTTGGCAGCGCGGGCAAACAGGTATCCCTATTGTTGATGCAGGTATGCGAGAACTATGGCAAACCGGCACCATGCACAACAGAGTACGTATGATAGTTGCCTCATTCTTAGTTAAAAATTTGCTAATTCATTGGCGTGAAGGCGAGCGCTGGTTTTGGGATTGTTTACTAGACGCAGACCTTGCAGCCAATAGTGCAAGTTGGCAATGGGTGGCTGGCACAGGCGCAGATGCAGCGCCCTATTTTAGAATATTTAACCCAGTGACACAGGGTCAAAAATTTGATTCTCAAGGGGATTACGTTAAACGTTTTTGCCCAGAACTCAGTAAACTACCCGACAAGTACATTCATAATCCATGGGATGCTCCACAGAACATTTTAGATTATGCAGGGATCACATTTGGTGAAAACTATCCCCGTCCTTTGGTTGATTTAAAAGCCACAAGACAAAGAGCATTAGATGCACTAGCAGATGCCAAACATCTTGCTGAGCAGGAAGCGTCTTAAGCATGGCCTGCTTACGATTAATTCTTGGTGATCAGCTAAGCCATTCACTGGCAAGCTTGCAAGATTGTGACAAAACCCAAGACATAATTTTGATGGCTGAAGTCAAAACAGAAACCAGCTATGTTAAACATCACAAAAAGAAAATAGCATTTTTATTCTCTGCCATGCGGCATTTTTCAGAAGAGCTAAAAGCCCTCGGACACAATGTTTTCTACAGAAAATATAACGACCAAGATAATCAAGGTAGCTTGTATGCAGAGGTAGCGCTTATCTGCAAACAACAGACTATTGACAAAGTCATACTCACTCATCCTGGTGAGTATCGAGTACTAGCTGATATGCAAAGCTGGCAAGATAAGTTAGGTATAGAAGTAAGTATTCAAGAAGACACTCGCTTTTTAGCTAGCCTTGAGGAATTTGCAAACTGGGCAAAAGGACGCAAGCAACTGCGCATGGAGTTTTTCTATCGAGAAATGCGCAAGGCCTGGTATTGCCTAATGGATGGCGACAAGCCCGTTGGCAATAAGTGGAACTTTGATAGTGCCAACCGCAAAGCCCTACCCAAAGGTATGCACCCACCACCACCCACTACCTTTGAACCCGATGACATTACCCAAGAAGTTATCTCGCTGGTTCACCAAGAGTTTAGTGATCATTTTGGAAGTCTTGAGCCATTTCAATTTGCAGTTACCCGAGAGCAGGCACTACAAGTGCTAAGCGTGTTTATAGCAAAACGTTTAGAAAACTTTGGAGACTACCAAGATGCCATGGTGCAAGGCGAACCATGGATGTACCACTCACATATTAGTTTTTACCTAAACTCTGGGTTACTCACTCCCAAAGAAGTTATCGAACAAGCAGAGAACGCTTATCGTCATGGTCATGCTCCGTTAAACGCAGTAGAAGGCTTTATTCGCCAAGTACTAGGATGGCGTGAATACGTACGCGGCTTGTACTGGTTCAAAATGCCCGGCTATCAGAATGAGAACTTTTTAAACGCCAAGCGTCCTTTGCCCAGCTTTTTTTGGGATGCAAACACCAGAATGAACTGCTTATCTCAGTGCATCACTGAAACCTCTGATAATGCCTACGCCCACCATATCCAAAGATTAATGGTATTAGGTAATTTTGCTTTGCTGGCAGGCCTTCACCCTGATGAGGTCAATGAATGGTATTTAATTGTCTATGCCGATGCCTACGAGTGGGTTGAAATGCCAAATGTCACTGGCATGATTTTATTCGCTGACGGTGGATTACTGGCCAGTAAACCCTATGCAGCAAGCGGTAGTTACATCAATAAAATGTCTAACTACTGTCAACACTGCCACTACAATGTAAAAGAAAAACTGGGCGCCCAAGCTTGCCCTTTTAACTATTTATATTGGGATTTCCTAGAGCGCAACAAAGAAAAACTTGGCAGTAACCCCAGGTTAGGCATGCCTTACCGCACCTTAAACAAAATGACAGATGAAAAGCGCTTAGCCATTAGCCGAGATAGTCAGATATTTTTTAAAGCACTAGAGAGCAATGAAGAAGTCTGAACTGCCCACTAAAATTTGTGTAGTGTGTGAGCGGCCCTTCACTTGGCGTAAAAAATGGCAACGGGATTGGCAGCAAGTTAAGTATTGTTCTAAGCGCTGTGCGTCGAATAAAAGAAGTACAAGGTAAGAAGCCGTCTTAGAACACTTAGTCCTTTAATAAAAAGCCCAGTCTAGTTGTCTAGACTGGGCTTTTTAATGGTGAGATGAACTTTTCTATCCGAGCTTTGAAGATACCGGCAACACTGTGCTTGGCACTTCATTACTTGACTTTGGGGGATAAATCCCTCGAGCCAAAGGCTGCAGCGGCATATCTACCCAAGCTTCGTCAGGTAAACTAGGGACAACAGCAAGCTTACGTTCCATCTGCAAGTTTTTCATACTGCGATTAACATTACGGATAGCACTGTTTGGCTGACATTCTGTATCTAATAAGAATATCCCTTTACGTTTACACCACAGACCAAACTTAACGCTACTTGATAACCTGATTATAGGCGCTGCTAACACTAAGCCAGAAAATACCGGCAACAACCACAAGAATAAAGTCGGGGTATAATAAGCAGTGACACCTCCCCAAATTAATCCAATGGTAGTCAGTAGATAACTAAAGCGGAAAGCCTGTGACCAAGGAAGCATTCGACCTTCCCTAACCTGGGCTTCCCATTTAACACTCTTACCCGCTAAAACATTAAGCACAAAATAACTATGGAACATCATCATTACTGGGGCTAACAGTACTGCAAAGAAAAACTCGACTACTGCGCTTTTCAAAAAGTTGATACCCCCACCAAACTCTTTACGTCTTTGTAGAAGAGTGATCACAATACCCAAAACTTTGGGTAAAAATAGTAAGGCTATGGTGACCCAAAGTGTGGTGATCATCACATTCTTTTTAGTGATCAACCAAGTGGGGAATAGCTGGTAGGTGCTAGTGAAATAAACTGGCGTGGTAAAGGCTTGAATTAATGCATCTGTGGTACCAGCCAATAAAGACAACAGCAGCAGAATAGAACTGGCATAAGCAAATGCTCCAAAGGTAAAGTGCATTCTGTTTGCTAGGTGTAACCCTTTACTGGTAACAATACCTAAATGCTGCATATTACCTTGTACCCAACGTCTATCTCGGGTGGCGTAATCTATGATATTGCTTGGAACTTCTTCGTAACTACCCGCAGAGTCTGTTAACAAGAAGACTTGCCACCCTGCCCTACGCAATAACGCTGCTTCAACAAAGTCATGACTTAAAATTTCTCCACCAAAAGGTTGTTTACCTTTTAGCGCAGGCAGGCCACAAGTATCAATAAATGCTTTGACGCGAATAACAGCGTTGTGCCCCCAATAATTGGCACAATCACCCTGCCAAAAAGACAGTCCAGTTGCCAACATTGGGCTATAAACTTGCGCTGCAAATTGCACGAAACGCCCAAAGAAAGTACTTTGCCTCGCTGGCATCGGAATGGTTTGAATCAAGCCTGTAGTGGGGTTGGCTTCCATACGCTGAGCTAGCTCAAGCATTTTTTCACCTGTCATAATGCTATCTGCATCCAGCACTATCATGCTTTCATACTGATGCCCCCAGCGCTGGCAAAAGTCTTTGATGTTTCCTACCTTACGACCTACATTTTTTTTACGGTTGCGATAAAAGCATCGCTTAGCAGCTTCTTTTGGTAGGCGCTTTAATAAGCTCTCCCATGATCTAAGTTCAGCAGACAGCAAGGTTTGATCTTGGGTATCGCTCAACATATAAAAGTCAAATTGTTCAGAACTATGGGTTGGCAGCATAGTCAGCACTGTGGCCTCAAAACCAGCCATAATCCGCTGGGTTTCTTCATTGTATACGGGCATAACTATGGCATGGCGCTTGTTTAGAGGCTCTGCGCTGACGGGAGCATGTTGTTCGGCTTGAAATGTTAATGGGTCTCGCTTAAACAACTTAAGCAAGAAACCTATGATTGATGTCCAAAATGCCATGGTTAACCACAAAAATAACACTGAGGTTAAACCAAGTTGAACCCACTCTAACGGTCTAAACTCATTAGGCTGGAAAATAATATAAACCTGTGACATGGCCCAATAAGCTGTAGGCAAAACTAGCAATGCCATAATGAACAAGCGGGTTTTTCGGGCACGTACCCTTAATGTAAAATTATCTTTCATAAACATAAGTCCATACCTCACTGATAGGTTTTCCCTTGTGGGTAATTAAAAGTCGCATATCATTAACACTCCTTTGATCCTTAGGAGTAAACAAAAAAGTAGCTCTAATTTCGTGGTCGAAATTAGTTTTAAATACTCTGATTTGGCTAATATTTCCGTTAGTTGCTGAAATATCTGCGGCTAAGTCTTCTGGGTTTAGCTTTACACCTTCAGGCGCGGTAAAATCAACGATGAAGCGACGGGTTAAGTTGTCTTCATCGACTTCTTCGCCGGGTAATCTATCCGAGCCTTGCAAGGTACGTATTACTTTTGATTTATCGTAAGCGTAAGCATCGCCACTGACAGTGCTTAACTCATAATGCACATGGATACTGTCACCCTGCTTCACTGGTTTGTCATTCACCCAATAGGCCACGATATTGTCATGGGTTTCAGAATTAGTGGGGATTTCTACCAACTCTAAGCGGCCTTGATTAAATCCTTTATAAGGTCTAACCCAAAAGCCAGGGCGTTGATGATAATGAGCTTCACTATCAACATAATGTTCGTATTGGATATCCCGCTGCAATAATCCAAACCCTTTAGGAGCTTTATCTCCCAAAGAAGTAATACGTAAACGGTTTGGGTTATCTAATGGTCTCCAAAGACGCTCATTATTGGCGGTAACTAACATCATTCCGTCACTATCGTGGACTTCAGGGCGGTAATCGTCAGGCTTAGACATTGAGTTTTCGCCGTACAAAAACATACTTGTGAATGGCGCTAAACCAACCTTGTCTATGTCTTCTCTGGCAAATAACCAAGCTTTTACATCAGTTGTTGCGTCACCTGTGGTTTCTGCACCTATTTTAAATTTATAGATACCCGTCATAGATGGACTGTCCATCTTGGCGTACACACTTAACCTTTCACCACTGGCAGGCTCTATTAACCAAAAGTCAGTAAAATAAGGAAACTCTTCACCTTCTGGCATGCCTGTATCAATCGCGATGCCTCGTGCTGATAAACCATATTTTTGGTTTTGGCCTATCAATCGAAAATAAGTGGCACCTAAAAAGGCGATTAGCTCGTCTTTGTATTTATCGCTATTTAATGGGTAATGGACTCTAAAGCCCGCAAAACCCACATCTTCGTTAATTTCATCTGCTAAAAACTCGGCTGGAGGATCATAGCGAAAATAATCAGTATTAAATGGCAGCCCAGTTACACGATTCTTATAATCAATCATGTGAATATTGACTGGATGTTTATATAAAAAGCCTGAATGAAATAACTGTACTTCAAAAGGATAAACCCCGCGCCAAATACTTTCTTTTGGCTCAAACCTTATCGCTCTGTACTGCTGATAATCAATTCCATTTAAAGCTTCATTCTCAATTGCTGGAACTGGCTCAAAATCTATCTCTGCTTCAGCTTTAGCCTGAAGTACCAGTTTACGAAGTAACGGACTACTTTCACTTGGTAACTCATCCTGCTGTATGTTTTGCGCAGACACATTTCCTGAACTTACCAATACTAATACCGACGCAAAAAAAACGTATTTTAGGGACAAACTACTCTCCTTATATATTTAAGTAAACTGCATGTAATAACCAATCAAATGCACTAATTACGCCACTTTTAACTAAATTTAGCGTAAATTTAAAATTTAAATTGATACTACCCCATTTAATACTAAAGTCGTAGTTTTGCGGATCAAGCAAATATCAAAAAAGCCTCCCTTTTTATAAATGGAAAAGTAACAGCCACCTTATTATGTCTTAAAAAAGAGACAGCTCTGAGCTCGTTCAGCTAGCTATTATTTTTGGCTCATTTTTAATGACATAGATAAAGATAATTAAAAGCCAACAAATCCCCTAAAACTAGCTGCAAGCTCTAAGAGCTGGGCTCTTCCAATGGCCCAAATAAGGTCCGGAATGGTTATTGCTACATCACTAGTGGCTTGAATCCAACCCTTAAAAACATTCAGCCAAGAAAAATAGTGATCCATATTTAAAGAACAAACGTATTTATCAAGTTAGCTCCAATAGAATAAGGAAGTATCAGTAGCGAGCAAAGTCATAAAGCCTTGGTTGCATAGGCGTATTTTTGTCGTTTATTGCCAGTCTGTATCTAATAAACGTCACTGTAACAATGAATAAAACAATGCTTTAAAACTTAAATTTACCCCTCAATATATGAGGTAGTAGTTGAGTCATAGAGTTGAGATAAACACTTCACTTTATATAATGCTGCGCTGTGAATGTTATTAAGTGAGAAGGTTTTACAAAGATTGTGTATTATTTTCACAATGCAAAAAACAACTAAAAACAGGCGAATATAGCTCAAGCTAGAAAGAAATGAATATGCTAGTTTTTTGAATAATTAAAAATGCCCTTTAGTTTGATAGCTAAAGAACAGAGCTTGTATCACCTATACACATTAGACAGAGGTTACTCTGTAAGAGGACAAAACATTGCTAAACGTATTGCTTGTTGATGATGACTTAGAGTTTGCTGAAGTTGCATCGAATATTATCGAATTTTTAGGGCATCAAGTATCCATTGCCAGCAGTTTAAAAGAAGCATGTGAATGGACGGATAGCCAACCATTTGATCATATTTTGTTAGATTTCATGTTACCAGATGGTAGTGGTTTACATTTAGTCGATCGCCTTGAGAAAAGTAATTCAGCGGCACACATTACTTTTATAACAGGACACCCTTCTGTAAAAGGAATACTAGCTGGGTTCAGTGGACCAAAAGTTGATTATTTAGTTAAGCCCCTGCAGCGTGAAGATATTGAGCAAGCCCTCTCTCGTAAACCTAAACACTCCAAATCCCCCAAAAACTCTAAAATTAAAAGACATTTTGGATGTTTGATTGGTGAATCTGCAGCTATGCAAGAACTCTATTTGATGATTGAACGCGTGGCTCAAACATCAGCAAATGTCATGTTGATGGGAGATAGTGGAGTAGGTAAAGAAGTTGTAGCAAGCGCCATTCACAAGGCGAGTCAGGCAGAAGGTGAATTGGTTGCCACCAACTGTGGCGCTTTATCTAAAGAACTCATTGCCAGCGAATTATTTGGTCACGAAAAAGGGGCGTTTACTGGTGCGGTAGCTAAGAAAAATGGCGTATTTGAGAGAGCCGAAAATGGCACCTTGTTTCTTGATGAAGTAACAGAAATGCCAATTGATATGCAGCCTAACTTACTTCGCGTACTAGAAAACAAAAAAGTAATTCGGGTAGGCGGTGTTAAAGAAATACCTGTTAACTGTCGAGTCGTGTCTGCGACGAACCGCTCTATGGAGTCTATTGCTAACGATAACGTATTGCGAGAAGACATCTACTTTAGACTTGCAGTATTCCCAATAGCCATTCCTGCTTTATGCGACCGTAAAGAAGATATTCCGTTATTAGCCCAAGCATTTTTAGAAGAGCTGAATTTAGAGAATGGTTGCGAATATGAATGGAACAATGGACAGCTTGAAAAGCTAACTAACTTTGACTGGCCAGGCAATGTCCGAGAGTTACGCCATGCGGTACACAGAGCATTTATTATGAGCGACCCTAGCACCAAGGAGATTCAGTTACCCTCTAGTTTTCATTCGCCTTTTTCTCTTGCCAAAAAGCAGGATAAAGGCGTGTCTGCAGGACAGACCATAGAAGATGTAGAAAAAGAACTGATCCGTATCACCTTAGAGCAAGTAGAGGGTAATAAAACTGCCGCCGCCGACATGTTAGGTATCAGTACCAAAACCTTATACAACCGCTTGCATGCCTACGGAGATTTTGAAGACTAGCCCTACACTATAAATACAACCGTAAGCACATAAAATAATTAGGAAGATAAATGTCTCTTGAAGAAGATGTGACACTAAATAAATTGGTACATGACGCTCGTTCACCGTTAAACCGTATTTCAATGAATGCAGAAATGATCAAATTAGTACTTGAGAATGACATGCCAATGGAGAAAGGACTCCAAGCGTTAGACAAAATTATCAATGCTTGCCAAGAATGCAGCCAGACTTTACAGACTATCAGTCAGCAATATGGTGACAAGTAAAATGACACCAACCAATCAAAAACGCTGGTTTGATAACTCGCTGTCAACCTGGGTGGTAATTGCTATTTTAGTGCTTGGGCTAATTATCGGTAATGCCTATATTGCCATCCAAACCATTGGCAAATTATCAACAACCCAAAAACAGCTCTATCAAACCTCTGAGTCTGTGCTGGCGTTAAATGATCTGCACATCTCTATCCTGTCCGCAGAGACAGGACAAAGAGGCTATTTATTAACTGAAATTGATGATTATTTAATGCCATACAGGCGAGCACTTAGAAAAGTGTCCGACCAAATGGCACTAGTGGCCGAGCAAGACTTTCAGCACCCTCTGCAAAGTGAAAAGATTGAAACCCTGCTTTCACTAAGTGAAGAAAAACTAGATGAACTCGAAAAAACAGTCAAACTCGCACTCGCAGAAAGAGAAAGAAGTGCTATTAGCTTAGTAATGACAGGCCGAGGCAGAAATTTATATACCGATATTTTGAGTATCATAAGTGAGCTAAAAGAAGCAGAAATCGAATATCGTGACAGCAGCCTCGAATACCTCATAAAAATACGCCAAGAAGCTAAAATCACCTTTTGGCTGTCGGGTATCACCAGCTCACTTTTGCTCTTTGGCATGCTGTTTATGGCTAAACTGAATATTAATTATGAAAGTAGGTTGCGCCAATCATTAGAAGAACAAAACGAAAAGCTAGCTGAACAAGTCACGGCAAGAACTAAAGAGCTCACCATTTATTCGGAAGAACTCAGTAGAAGTAACAGAGAATTAGAAGACTTTGCATTTGTGGCTTCCCATGACTTGCAAGAGCCTCTGCGTAAAATCAGAGCTTTTGGTGATAGGTTAATGTCGACCTACGAGAAAGAGCTCGAAGGCAAAGGTGTTGACTACATTACGCGTATGAAAGCCGCCGCTGAGCGCATGTCGAATTTAATAAATGATCTATTAGACTTTTCGAGGATCACGACCCGAGGTAAGGAATTTATTAACGTCGACCTCAATGTCATTATGGAAGATATTCTCAGTGATTTAGAAATCGCGATAGAAGAAAGTGGCAGTCACATTAATCTAGATAGCCTGCCCGTAATCAAAGGCGACAAAGGACAGATGTACCAACTCTTCCTTAATCTTCTGTCTAACGCGATAAAATTCAGAAAACCTGATGTCGCACCTATCATCACAATTGCTTACGAACAAAAGCAAATACCCGAAGACATCACTAAGATTTTGAGCGATTGGCATATCCTGACCATTACCGACAACGGCATAGGATTTGAACAAGAATTTGAAGACAAAATATTTGTTCCTTTTCAGCGTCTTCATGGTCGCTCTGAATACAAAGGAACCGGCATAGGACTTGCTGTTTGTCGCCGGATAGTCGAACGACACGGAGGTAAAATTAGCGCCACCAGTAAATTGGGAGTCGGCACAGTGTTTACTGTCACTATTCCCGCAGCCCCTATTCTTTTTGAACACACGGAAAACCAATAATGACTGAAGTAAATAAAAAGCCAATCACTATCTTAATGGCCGATGATGATGAGGATGATAGGTTACTAACCAAAGAAGCACTAGAAGAAAGCCGTGTACTAAACGATTTACACTGTGTTGAAGATGGCGAAGAGTTAATTAACTACCTAAGGCGTGAAGGCAAGTATGCTGATACTAAGCAATACCCTTGGCCTAGTTTAATTTTGTTAGACTTAAATATGCCCCGAAAAGACGGTAGAGAAGCCTTAAAAGAGATCAAAGCGGATCCTAACCTTAAGTCTATACCGGTTGTCATTCTAACCACCTCTCAACAAGAGGAAGATATGGTTAAAGGGTATGGACTAGGAGCGGCGTCTTACATCACTAAACCTGTTAATTTCGAAGGCTTAGTTAATCTAATGAAAGCCCTAGGTAAGTATTGGATTGAGTTTGTAGAATTACCCAACCAATCCTATTAAATTTACTAAGGCTAGCGGAATCAATATGGCAATGAAAAACGCGCGAATTCTTTTAGTAGAAGATGACGAAGATGATTACATCATTGCCAGAGACTGCCTAGAAGAGCTAGATGAGTATACCTTTGAAATAGATTGGGTAGCCACGCCCCATGAAGCACTTGAGCAGCTAAAGGGTAATCAACATGATATTTGCCTTTTAGATTATCAACTTGGTGCCTTAAACGGCCTAACGGTATTAGAGCATTCCACTGCAATTCGCTGCAGAGTGCCTATCATAATGCTCACCGGACAATCGGATAAAGTGCTTGATAAACTAGCACTAGATGCCGGAGCCGTTGACTTTATTGTTAAAAATGAACTAGATAGCCCGCGCTTCACAAGGGCAATTCGCTATGCCCTAGCTCGCCAAGAAGTTGAAAAAGAGCGCTTAGAAAGAATTAATGCTGAGACTAAAAGCCGCTCTAAAGATCGCTTTTTAGCACACCTTAGCCATGAGTTACGCACGCCATTAACCTCAATATTAGGCTATACAGAATTACTGCTAGGTAATCAAAAAGCTGAGCCTGTAAAAGATGAGCTTAATATCATTTTAAATAATGGTAAGCACCTGCTCAGCCTACTTAACGACGTACTAGATTTATCAAAGATTGCTGCTAAAAAGCTTGAGCTTAACCCCACCACCATCTACCTCAACAGCTTTTTGGTTGACATTTACACCCTGATGCAAGTTGCCGCAAACGATAAAGGCATAAAATTAAGGCTAAGTTCAATTACCCCCATACCGGATGAGATCTATAGCGACCCGACCCGTTTACGCCAGATACTGATTAATCTTATTTACAATGCCATAAAATTCACTGATATGGGCTCAGTTGAGATTGTCATTACATCAGAGCGTCAAGATGACCAGTATCAAATCCAATTTGACATAAAAGATACAGGCCAAGGAATACCAACAGAAAAAATAGATAAAATTTTCCAACCCTTTGAACAAGTGGAAGATATGGTATCTAGAAAAGAAGAAGGCGCGGGGCTAGGTCTGGCCATATCATCGGAGCTGGCAACTAAATTCAATGGCAGTATATCTGCTACTTCAACGGTTGGTGAAGGTAGCTGCTTTACTGCTGTGGTTAAATGCGGTGTTACCGCCAATAAACATTGCGCGCCTTTGTCTTTAACAAAGCAATTAGCCAACGATAAACAAACCTCTCTGCCTCCATTACAAGGACGAATATTAGTCGTCGATGATATTCCTGATATTAGAATGTTAATTGGCCATATTACTAACTCATTTGGTTTAACTGTGGATTTTGCTGAAAACGGTAAGCAGGCGCTAGATAAAGCTATCTTAAACTTAGATAACCATACTCCCTATGACGCCATTATTATGGACATACATATGCCCCACATGGATGGCAAAGAAGCCGTAGTCGCAATCCGCGACCAAGGATTTAGTGGTTATATCATCGCCTTAACCGCCGCCACCATGAAAGGCGTAGAACAGCAGCTAAGAACCCTTGGTTTTGATGGTGTGATTTCAAAACCAGTGGATAAAGCTTTACTTCACCATAGCCTATCTAAAGTACTAGCTCCGCAAAACGGACAAAAAGTTAGAGTAGAAAATGAAAAGTCTGAAGCAAATGAGGCAGATAACTCAACCCCATCACATCACATTATGTTGGTGGAAGATGATGTAGATGCAGCAGAAATCACTAAGCTTTTGCTAGAATCATTGGGCGCTAAAGTATCGGTAGCCCATAGCGCTGAACAGTGCCGAGCACTTTTAGCAACCGAAAAAAGATGGGATAAAATTTTACTAGATCTACACTTACCTGACGAATACGGCTTAGACCTAGCAAAGCATAGCCAGCTAACAAGCTACACAGATGAACTAATCATTATTAGCGGTGAAGACCTAAGCGAAGAGCAGCTTAAGCATGAAGGCATTAACAGAGCTTTGCTCAAGCCGTTAAATAAACAGAAACTCGCAACCTTAGTTACTTAAGTCCCGGTAACTTAACCCCAATACTTTAGCCCCAATAGCAATTTCGACCATTGTGTTTGGCTTTATAAAGGTTGCTGTCTGCTTCTTCTAACAACCAAATAGGATCTAGGTTTATATCTTCAATAGAATGGGGCTCACAACTGCTAATACCGATGCTCACACTCAAATATGGGTTACCTTCATACTCATGAGGTATGTGTAGACCTTGTAACTTTTGCAAAACCGCTTTTGCTACTTTTACTGCGCCTTCATGATCGGTATTAGGTAATAGTATGGCAAATTCTTCACCACCAAATCTTGCACCAAAATCTGAATCTCGGGCAGCTACCTGTTTAATCACATTGGCCACTTTCTTTAAGCACTCATCTCCTTCTATGTGTCCAAATGTGTCGTTAAAATGCTTAAAATGGTCAACGTCTACCATCAAAGCTGACAATGGCAAGTTATTTCGTTTCATTCTATACCATTCGCTTTTAAGCCTGGTATTGAGCTGCATTTTATTTGCTAACCCAGTTAAGCCATCAGTGCACGAAACCAACTCCAGTTCCTTGATACTTTTTATTAACTTCATGTAGTTGGCTATTTTGGCGTTAAGCAAAAACGTATTCACGGGCTTGACCATGCAATCTAACGCCCCGAGTTCTAATGCAATCAGCTGCGAATTAACAGAATTGGTTTCGGTTAACACTATCACAGGGATAAAGTTCAGCATTGAGTTAGAGCGAATTTGCCTGAGAGTCTCTACCCAAATATCTTTATCGTCTGCAGCATATAGAATGATCATATCCACATCTTCATTACTGCTTACCTGAAGTACGTCCTCAGTATGTGAAGCACTAACAACATTAAAGCTCTTAGCAAAAGACAATGATAGACATTCAAGAGCTCTTCCCGAGCCCACTAACAACAAGGTTTGGTCTAAGTCTCTATATACGCGACCTAGATAAGCTGACTCTTCAGCCTGTAAAATTTTGTTACTCGTTGCAAACATAATAAAGAATTCCTAAAAATTAGCCCTTAGCTTGGTAATCCATAATTGGCGAGGCAATATCTGCATTTTAACAACCCGTTGGCTTCATAACTTGCAAACCAATTAAAGTGGCTGACTAAAATACAATCTAACGTTCTACTTTCTGTTTCAGCTTTAGGATCAAATAAATTTGATATTACTCTTGAGAGTTTTTGCATATTGAAAGGTTCCTGCTTTAAAGAAAAAAAACGCACATTAAATGGGCGGGTTGAATAACAGCTATGTTCAGTTCTTAACCACCAGCTCATCTACTTTTATCAAACTGATGACTTCAGATACGCCTTCAGTGTTCTCTGCTATCGCTACAGCGAGATCTCGCTCGGACCCTGTTTGACTGACACCACTTAAGGTTACAACAGCATTTTCAACTTCTACTTCAATATCCAAACCACTAACCTCAGGCTCAAATAGCAAACGAGCTTTAACACCGGCTTCTAACTTAGAATCCTGCAAACTATTCAAAACTCGATTATCGTTAGTGCTAGTTTGCTCATCAGAACCTATGGTTAAGTTATTATCTACGACATACACACCATCAATTGCAGCCACTAACTCCTCTGCTAAGGCCTTCTCTACACTGCTATTTACTTTACCGGTAAGAATGACAACACCTTGATTAACATCTGTGTTGATATTGAAAGAATTTAGATTGCTATTAAAAAGTAAAGCAGACTCGGCTCTACCATCAATCCATGCATCTTTAGCTTCACCCTTCCATGTGTTTTTAGCCTGAATACCAAATGAGGTTGTACTAATAGCAGTCGCAAAAATGATTGTAAGTATTTTACGTTTCATAATGACCTCCTATTACAAGTTCACTTAGGCTTATGCTAGTTATATGCCACATAGTAACCACATGTTTTTAAAGGAAATTATTTTCAAGTAACTAAAAAGCAGGTTAAGATGTGTACCCATTTACACACAGAGTGTAAACATTTCACTGTGAGGTTTATCAAATGCTAGGCTCAAATTAAGCCCCATCGAAACGGTAAACTAATGGAAGTGAGAAATCAGCGGGTAGTTACAACAGTTCAGAAAGTAATGGAAATAATCGGGCCCAAGTAGAAATAGATTTAGCCTGTGAAGGTGATGCGCCTAGCATTGCTCCTGCAGAAAAAGCAGATATTAGCCCTTTGGGAGACCCAGCAAATGCCTTAGTCTGGCCCTTAGCAATATTCAACTTACGATTTACATACTGACTAGCGACAAGATAATCACTCTGTGCTTGTTCAAGCTGACGTTTCTGTTTTGATAATACGTTTAACATACTCATTCCTTATGGCTTTGCTTTTTATCAAACAACACCCTTAAAGTGGCATTAAGATTGATAGAGCTTTTTGCCTTTGAGAAAATTGAATAAACACAAACAAGCAACACACCATTACAAGCTATGATGGTCACCGGTATAAAAACCCAATGAGCGCCCAGTGCCACCAGCCCATAACCTATAGCCAAAAGCACAGTTATCCAAACCAATAAGCCAATCCCCACCAAAGTCATCAAACATAATGCACTGACTATGACAGCTTCTACTGAAAGACTCAGATCAGCGGCTACTAAGTCTTTTGCCAATCTAGCTTTCACCAAATAACCTTTAAAGACTTTTTCCCATGAGGAAAGTATATCTTGAGGAGCAGCATCACTGTGCTGCTCCTTTACTCTCGCTGATGCGGCTTCAGAGCCTTGGGCGGTCATGTTGTGAGCCTACTTACGTTTAAGTAAAGATGTTAGCAACACACCTGCAGCGAACGCGATACCCGCGGTGGCTAAAGGATTTTCTTTAGTGTATTTACCTACTGCTGAGCCATCCCAATACTCTTTAGCTTGGGCTTGCTTTTCACTTACATTGGCAGCTGTATCGCTGGCAGATTCTCTAAGTTTCTGCTCTAGTGATGCGCCATGATCAGCCAAAGTGTCAACAGATTCATGTAGTGTTTCTGTTACCTTCTCAGCAATAGGTGTAGTAGCAGTTTTACTTGCTTTCGCTTTCGTCGTTTGAGATCCAGAATTTGCTGTAGTCGCCATTTTGTTCTCCTAGTTTTGTTAACTAACCGAAGTACATTCCTCGGTAGTGACCTAACTAAAGCAACTCACATACCATTAAATAAAAGCTATACTTTACATATACTTAAAAAGAAAACTCGAATTTTACCGGTCCAATACTTTTACATCCGTGTAAATTATTCCCTCCTCAATGAAGTATTTGCTTACACAGCTAAGCAGTGACAATGTGCAGTTATCATCACAATGAAAGTATGCCGCTAACACTGTGTAAATGTTACATAGACCATGACTTTTTAAATCTTTAATTTATATTTTATTCTTTAAATACAACAAGTTAAAACAAGGAATGATTATTGTTTATAAAGCTTTATCTAATAACTGGAGCTTAGTATGGAAATAATAAACATAGAATCATTTTGGAGCCTAATTAACGAAAAGTTAATGGTTTGGCTAGAATCAGGTATAAAACACCTTCCGAACATAGTGGTTGCAATAGTTATCACTATTGTATTTTCAATTATTGCGAGGATAGCAGGGAGAGTATTAAAACAAGGGCTACACAGAGCCTTAGAGTCCCGGCAAATAGCAGACCTGCTTGCTGCAATATTTAAAATGCTGATCCTTGTATCCGGTGTCTTTATTGCCTTAGACTTCTTAGGGTTAAAAGGTACAGTCACTTCACTATTAGCTGGTGCTGGTATAGTTGGCTTAGCCATAGGCTTTGCCTTTCAAGACATGACAGAGAACCTAATAGCCGGTATTGCAATGGGGATTCGTAAACCATTTCAACTTGGCGACGTAGTGGAGTCTGATGGTGTATTCGGCACAGTTAAGACCATCAACTTACGTAACACTTTAGTTGAAACATTCTTTGGTCAGTTAGAAATCATCCCAAATAAAATACTCTTTAGAAATATTCTTACCAACTATTCAAGTACAGGTGTTCGAAGAATTGAAATTCCAATTGGTATTTCATATGGCGATGATCCTAAACGGGCCACCGAACTCCTAGTCAATGCTATTAACACATTTGACTTTGTGATCCGTAAGGAAGAAACAGCTGTTTTTGCAGAAGGCTTTGGTGATAGCAGTGTTAATTTATTGCTTTGGTTCTGGATAGACTACCCAGGAGAAACTGGCTTTATGCAAGCCAGACATGAAGCGGTAATAAAGGCCAAGCAAACACTAGAAGATGCCGATATTCTGATCCCTTTCCCAATCAGAACATTAGACTTCGGGGCTAAAGGAGGTGAGAAGTTAGATACCATGTTAAGTTCCAAGCACTCTGTTACCGCTAATGATAGCTAAACCTTGATTGTTTTGATCCTACTCAGCTTCAGCTGGGTGGGAATGCAAAAAAGCCAGCCCTCACTCATGTAAGGGCTGGCTTTTTCATATTAAGAAGAAGCTAACGGCTTAGTTAACTTTAAACGTTTACGTCAGTCACAACCTTAAGAGAACTAGGTTTTACAATAATATCAAGGGCAGAGGCACTGCGCGTTTCTCCGTCAATTACATAATCAATGGTACGATTTGCTGTAATTGAAACCTTTTTGCCTTGGCAAAAGAAACACTGTTGGCTTAGCTGCGTTCCAGCAATAGCATTTATTGCTAGCCCACCAAAATTAAAAAGCTGCTCTGCGGGCTCACCTTTAGAAGGTAACCAAGTCAAATCCATCTTACCGTCTGTTAAGTCTGGCTCCCCTCCACCTTGCGCCAAAATAGAACTAAAAGGAGCAGCATTGGCAATCACTAAGCTAGTGGTATGAATAGGCATGCTAGGTTTGTCATCCACCGTGAGGGTTAGTTCAAGGCCCTCATCTAGTTGTATGGCCTGCCACAAGCCTTGAATATAAGCCAGCTGACCTGACTCATTCTTGACTTTTCTACTTGCAGACTCAATCATCTTTTGACCAAGCCCTAATCCAACCATGAGTAATACTAGCTCTTGATTACACTCTAAGGTGTCAATTGTATGCAGATCACCCTTAATTATTAGGTCGCAACATCGCGAAATAGGTAATATTTTACTAGTTACACCAAATAGGACATGACAAAGGGCATTGGTGGTGCCCATTGGGATCATCCCGAGAGTGACATCTGTATGTACCAAAACTGATGCCACTTCGTTTATGGTTCCATCACCACCGCAGGCCACTATGGTTTGATAGTTTTCACTCAGTGCTTGTTGCGTTAGCGCTATTGCAGTGTCTTGTAGGCTTGTTTCAAATACCTGTACATCGAACTTAACTGAAAGCCTCTGTAGGATCTCTTGTTTATGAAGTAACCATTTGCCCGAGCCAGAAGCAGGATTGGCAATGATGGCAAGCTTTTCTTTGTTAATAAGCCCACCTTTATCATGAATCTGTTGCAACTTTCTAAGCTGTTTTTTGTTTAAATTGGCAGTTTTTCTGACCCCTTGAATTTTATTTAAAGCTTGCTCTACACTCCAGTCAGGATGCTTACTCAACAAGTAGGCTGCCATAACTAGCACTGAACGCCCCCGCCCTAATGCGCAATGTATCACTACGCCTTTATCTCTTGCCCTTTGAATATCAATCCAATTAATAGCGTGTAATAGTTGTGCATCGGTGGGGCTTTGATGGTCAAGCACAGGAATGTTTAAGTACTGCCACTCGTTATCTGACAGTACCCACCCAATACCACTAAATTCGGCAGTGACATCCAAAACACATGACACGCCATAACCACTTAGCTCATTCACATCTGATGGAAATAACCTACAAGCTAAATATAAATTTTCTTCGATTTTTTGTATGGGTGGAACAGAATCTCGTTTTCTAGCCCAGGTATTGTAGAACTGAACACCAATAAGAAAGGGGATAAATAACCAGCGGATCAACAAAGGAATAGAACCGTCATGATTCTTTTTAAAAACACTTGGCCGTTCCAATATGTAGGCTACTGTCACGCCAAGTAAAGAGATAAAGAGCCATAGAAACCCCAACTTTGTGAAAACATTGGGGGCAAGCCAGGTTGCAATGGCGGCGAATACAGTCAAGATTGCATAATAATAAGTGATATTCATAAGTCCCTCAGAGATCCGAAAATAGTAGATAGACTAAATTTAGGAATGCCCAACTGAGCTATAAAAACTTGAGCTGCACACCCAGACCGACCCTTTGTTGATGACGATTGTAATCAATTAGTGAGTCTCCATAACCATTGAAATATTGAAACAACAAATCGTAATTTGTTGTTAAAGGGTAAGTTAGGTTTAACTCAATACTACCTTTGTTATTGCTGGTTCTTAGGTTGTTTCTGACCAAAGCTGAAATGTTGGTCTTTCCCCAAGTTGTTCCAAAGCCTAATTCAATATTGCCTAGGTAGCGTGTGATATCTGGGTTGTCATCGCCTGTGGCACTAGTAGGCGTTTCTTTTTCATCTTCAGGAATTCGGTACCAAGTTTTAATGTAATAAAAAGATGTGTCATCACTGAATAAGGCTGAAGCAAAAAGTCGGTTCCAGCTTCGAGATAACACGTTTGTCTGGCCATTAGATTGGTGATTAATACCGGCTTGAATATTATTAAACTTAAACCCAAGGATGGATAACTCATTCTGCCAAGAGTAATACACCTCTGGTTCATAATTTGTTTCTCTAAATGGTTTGGATACTTCTGAGTTATAAACCTGCCAAAAGGACTTTAATGTAAATCCCATATACAGACCAGATGTGGTGCCCTTCTCTATATATAAAGGCAGCTTCATACTCACCTGATACTTAGCTTCAAAGTTATCAACATTTGAGCTATCTAATCCATCGACAGTTACAGCATTTGGGTTGGTGGCATAGGTAAAAGGTAGAAAATAATTACGCCTATGCTGGGATATGGAAAAGGGGTTAGCAATCGCCTCTTTCACCGAATCGCTTTTTACATCGAGTATAGATTCGGTATTTGCTATTACTTCTTTTTCCGTTTCAATCATTTGAGAATTAACATCTTGCGCATATGTCTGAATAGACACAAAACCGCCAATGATAAGACTATAAAATTTAAGTATATTTTTATTCATGCTTTTTAATCCACTCTTTAACCATGTATGTTTTGTTGGAGCACTTTATGTGTAAAAGAGAGCGTCACACTGAATTTTCAGACCCAAATGACTATTAACCATTACCCATAAAAAAAGGGCGTAACGCCCTTTTTATTTACGAATAACCTTGATTAACAATCAGTGTCTTCAGCTTTTACGCCTTCTTTTAGCTCTTCACATGTATCTTCAACAGCGTTACCTGCATCCGTTACTGCGTTATCAATTTTTTCACCAGCATCTTCTGCCTCTCCATCACATGATGACAAAGCAAATACAGCTGTTAATGCTAATAATGTTGTAGTAATAGTTTTTAAATTTTTCATGATTTTCTCCGTTAAATTAAAATAATAAATCTGTGTTTTTCTCTAAACTAAATTTTTGGTTTACGTCCACGTAATGCATTAAAAATCAATGACAACACCAAAAGTACAACAAAGATAAAGAATAATATTTTGGCGATACCTGTCGCCGCTCCTGCAATGCCACCAAAACCGAATACTGCGGCGATAATTGCAATAATAAAAAAAGTTAGCGCCCAACCTAACATAATGACTCCCTTTTAAATATGTGAAGAATGTGTGGTTCAGTTATCTATATGCGACATCTGTTCCAACTCCAAAAATCAAAATAAGTCGTTGTTTTAATTGAATAAAAAATAAAATAGCGCCAACTATTAGAATTTAATTAGGTAAGTTAAATGTAAAACTTACACTAGAGGTGAGAAATAATTTCGTGAAAATCTGTACACAGCTAATAGGTGGTAGGCTCAAACACAAAAAGCCACACATTTCTTAGGGGAGATACGAAAAGTGGGCCTCATACAGCCCACTTTTTTTAAACATTTACGCCTTATTGAAACAGCTAGGCTTAAAACTCATAACTCACAGACAAACGAATGTCTCTGCCTGCTTCATATGGGCCAATGACAGAAGCAAATACCTCACTGTAATCTCCCACACTTGAATGGTCTAAATAAAGCTTATCAAATAGGTTAGTCACAGCTAGGTTTACAGCAAAACTCTCTGTGATATTCCACTCACCATAAATATCAACAGTGGTATAAGATGGTTTGTTGAGTCTATACAAGGCATCAGTCCAGCCCAAATCAACAGCCTGATGCATAGTGTCGATATTAATCTCATCTACCTTAGTAATATTAATGCCAACACTTGCATTATCATTGACTTCATAGTCTAGCCCAAGTATCCAGGTATTGCCGCGACTGTTTCCTAAACCAACAAACTCATAGCCATTGATATCAATACTTGGATAATCCACATTGTAGATCCCTTCACGGGGTGCCAATTCAGTATCAGCACTGGAGAAACCAAAGAACAAATCAACATTTTCCCAAGTATAGGCAAGGTCAAATTCGATACCTGTAGACTCTAAATCACCAATATTGTTATAAACTGAATTACCTTCATATCCACTAAACAAAACATCATAGATAGTAGATTGGTATAGGCTGAATCGCGCATTCAAATTGGTATGCTTGTATTCAATGGATGCCTCAAGGTTTTCTACTGTCTCTGGTACCACATCGTCTGCAACCACTGGAATGTCTTCACCGTCATAGAGGTATTCGTCTAAGGTAAAACCATCTCCTATTTCTTTACCCCGCGCCGCCTCAGCATAGCCAAGAGCAAGTGACCAGTGGTCTGTCAATTCGTAAGATAAGCCAAGATTAAAACTAAACTCGCTGTCACTTAACGCCGCTGGAGAATCCGTTACAGGGGTGCCGTAATATTCTTCAAGGAGGATCCTTTGCTGAAAATCATAATCATCAAAGCGCACACCATAACTCAGAAGTAATTCAGGAGATAAATTACTGTGAGCTTGAGCATAAATCCCCAACGCACTTCCTTCTTCTTCATTTTCCACACTCCCTGCAGCAGGGCCACTTTGTGCCTTGTCACTGCGGTAGTCGATACCATAAGTAAACGAGTGGTTAGGTGTAACACTGGTATTGCGAATATCAAAGCCTGTACTATCAATTTCAGCTAACCAATCAAATCGACCACCTCTAAATGATGAACTTGTTTGATATGCTGTGGCCTCTAAGTACACCATGTCACTGTGATCTAATAGATAATTACCAACAATGGTTTCACGATCAGCAACACTTGGATAAAGCGCTGCTCCTTCTAAGACCACCCAATTAGGCCTTGCTGAGAACTCACCCTCTTCATCACGTTTTTCATAACTTAAAGATAAAAATTGGTTGTCCGCTATATCGCCGCTAACTTTGACAAACATTAAGTCTTGGTCTGCTGCTGTGCCGTAAATTTCATCACCATTACCATCTTCCATGTTGTCACGGTCAATCGTGCTGTAGTAACCAAGAACGCCCCATGAATCACTCAGTTTTCCGTATAGGCTACCGCTATATCGTGTTCCATCATTTGAGAAATAATTCGCTTTAACGCTTCCACCAAAGCTCTCATCACCTTGTAGTAGGTCTTGCGCATTTTTAGTTTTAAAACGTATGGAACCGCCAATTGCACCCGGACCGCTAGTGGCTTCACCGGCACCCGCTTGTACGTCAATTTGTTTTAACAAGTCAGGATCAAGGGTGACCCGACCAATATGATGGAATAAGGTTGATGTTTGCTGTGCACCGTCCACTGTGACATTCAAATAAGCATCTTCTAAGCCTCGAACAAATATTTTTTGCGCTACGCCAACTGAGCCGCCTACACTGATTGATGGGGACTCTCTAAAGATATCGGCTAGGTCATTAGCTTGAAATTGTTCAATCTCTTCGGCTGTGATACTGAAATTCGTAGCCGCTCCTACTACAGAAATTTTTTCAATAGCGTTTGTTTCGTCTTTTACCTGAGTGTCGGCATAGGACAATGCGCTGCTTAATGAACATGCCACACCAAGTAGTGTTAGTTTTCTCAAAAGATACTCCTTCCCAAATGATTTAATATAAATAAAAACCATTATCATTAAGTTTAAGAGAGAAAAGTATTACTTTTACATTTGTTACATATGCCTGCTTACTTATGGATAAAAGTAAAATCACTTAGACGACATGCGCTTTTTGTAGGGCTCAGTAACTAAGCGCCTCCATGATAAAAAGAAACCTGTGTACACTAAAAAGCAAGCGGCAAGAGACACAAGCCCAGCTATGGTTTGCCCCAGTAAACCAAAGTGCTCCCCTGTATGTAGGTAGCGTCCAACTGTCCACGCGCGGCCACCGGGTGTCCAATCAGAATACTTTTGAACGCTGGCGACCTTCCCGCTATCTACATCTAAAAATAACGCATAGGCATTTTTAGGGTTATTTCCTATCCCAGGATCAATATAAAAACGTAACTGCCCTTCTACTCGGCCAAACTCCAACCACATGGAATGCCATTCTTTTAAAGTATTTTTAGCTGCATGTTGTTTTGCTAATTCAAACAAAGCATCGTAACTAAGGTTTCCAGCTGGCAGTGATGAGAGCACTGCTCTTTGCGGGCGTTTAGCAGGCTCTTCGCCATAGATACCGTACAAGGCCTTATTTACCCAATCAAAGTGAAATAGCGTGGCTGTACTTACCACTACAAAAAGTGGAATTAATGCCCAAAATCCAAAAACATGATGCCAGTTATAGTATTTTGCATGGCGATTAGTACTGTGCTTTTTAAATAAAAAGTTGGACTTTAAAGCTGACCACCTCATGTTTCTGGGTAACCATAAATAAGCACCGGAGATGATTAAAAACAAAAACAACAAATTACTGTATGCGGTAATCCCTTTACCGATAGCCTTTTCCTCACCATGCATACCTAACCAGCGATGCCATTCAGTAATCACATGGAATGCCTCTCCCAACCAGCTTTGACCAGTTTGTAAAATTTCTCCTGAGTAGGCCGAAATCAAATAACGCTGAGAGCCAGCCCATGCAGGTATTGGCCTTCCCTCTTGATTAACCCAGCGTATGTAAAAATGGGTTTCTGTTGGGTGCTTTTGTTGCAATATATCCAATACTTGATCTGTCGTTAATCTGTGCTCAGCAGCTAATGGCATACTTATTAACCGAGCTTCATCCCATTCTTTAATCTGTTTTTCATAGGTAAGTAGTACACCAGTCACAGACATAATAAACACAACCAAACCAACACAGATGCCGACGACTAGGTGAGACCAAAACACAAATTTACGAAACATGAGTACCTTACAGATAAGACTTATTGAATAGTTTACATGCCTGAAGTTCAAGCAAACACTGTCTATATCTGGCAATTATGAAATGATAATAATTGGCATTATCGTATTCAAAACTCAAAATGAAATGACTTTTACAATTGTTACACTTTTCTTGCTTAGGGACTCAACTAGGTAAGACGAGGAAGGATAATTTCAATTTCTAAACCAGTAACATCACCTGATGCTGCTAGCTTATTCTTAGCGATAATTTTCCCACCAATGGCTTCTATTTGTCGTTGTGCTAAGGCTAACCCTAAACCGTAGCCTTTACGTTTTTTATTTACATCGCCTACTTGTTGGGATTCTGATGAAAGTCTAGATTTATCCACCCGAAAGAAAGGTTTAAAAATATCTTCAAGCATATGTTCGGGTACACCTGTACCCTGATCACAAATTGACACTGTGTAAGCTTGCGCAGTTTGGCTCAAAACAACACGTAAGCTTGATGAGGGCGGCGTATGGTGTAGACCGTTACGAATTATATTCTCTAGAGCTTGGCCCAATGCTCTTTGGCTGCTCTTTATAACTGGGGCTTGAGCGATGGACTCAATCTCTATGCTCCTATTGGGAAACTCAAAACGGGCATCCTCACAGATAACATTAATTAATTCAGCTAGATCAAAACCATCACTGCTTAACTTAGGTTGCTCTGTGTCCAAATAAGCAAGGGTTAGAGCGTCTTCAACTAGGCCCCTCATATTTGAAGATTCATAACGTAACCTTGCCAGTGCCTCTTGAGGTGTTATATCTTGCTCTACAAAATCAAGGGCCATATCAATTCTTGTTAAGGGTGTGCGTAGCTCATGGGATAAATCGGCAAGCAATTGACGCTGATTGGTAATCAGCCTACTCGTGCGCTCAGCCATATGGTCAAAGGTAGCAGCTAAGGCTGTTAATTCATCATTTCTATCACCCATTGAAGGAGTTACTCGTACATTGAATTGTCCTTCACTAAATTGCTTAGTGGCACTTTCTAGTTTACGCAGCGGTGACATAACGTGTTGATAAAGCACAATGGATACGAGTGACAGCAGTAAAAATGGTAAGGCAAACTGAATCGCGATATCCGCGTAAGTATGGTATTCGCCGGGCCGCATCCGCTGAGGTAGTTCAATCAAAAGGTGAGTTTGCCCGTCTGAAAAAGGAATATCCATCGACGGGTTATAATCAAAATGTAAATGTATTAACCATTCTACACTTCTACCTAACCATACTCCTTCAGTGTACTTGCTAGCCATTTCTGAATTAGCAATGGCTTGTATATTAGACCTAAATACCCCAACCCAAACATTCTCGCGGTGCCGTACTTCATCTAGCCAGCGTTTCAGGGCTGCCTCACCTTGACTGGTATAAACGTCTTCGGCTTGCTTTCCTAAGTCACGCAATTCTTGTTTATGTAACTCGGAAATAGAGCTCATGGTTTGCTCTGTTTTAGTGGCAAGCATATCAACAGCAGCAAAAAGCAGTACAGTCCCAAAACCTATGATAATACACAGCTTTAGCAGCAAACGGTTTTTCATTTAAATACATATCCTTTGCCATGAACAGTTGCTAACCGATCAGGTGACATACCTGCATCAACCAGCTTTTTGCGGACACGGCTAATATGCATGTCTAGGGTTCTATCATATCGACTAAAGGCTTTATCAAGGACAGTTTGATACAAAAGAGGTTTACTTAGTACCTGCTCCTGATTATCAGCTAAGGCCCAAATTAAACGAAACTGCAAAGGAGTTAAAACGATTTCATTATTAGCAAATGTAATTTTTTGCTTAACTCTATCAAGGTATAAACCGTCGGCTGATATATGATTTTTTTGGGTTTGATTGATTGAATAGCTTGAGGTTCGCCTCAACAGCACATCGATACGTAACATCAATTCCATCAAATTAAAGGGCTTAGGCAAATAATCGTCAGCTCCCTTACTGTATCCCTCAATACGCTCCTGCTCTGCGCCGCAGGCGGTCAGCATCATCACAGGTGTTTGACTAACATTGCGTAACTGATTTAAAACAGAAAAACCATCTAAAGAAGGGAGCAATACATCTAATAAAATTAAATCAAATTTTCTTTTTAGTGCAGTGAGCAAGCCTTGTTCACCGTCATGACATTGTTCGGTAACAAATCCTTTGCCCGACAGCAGCTCTGCTAACTGGTTATTTAAAACCTGATCATCTTCAATAATCAGTATATGTGCTTGTGCCATTTTACTGCCTAGTTAATTTAATTGATAACTATTATCATTAAGATTGTAACAAACCTGAATATTTTTGACACTAGAATGTGTTGACCAAGCGTCACTAGTGAAGTGTCACACCTTCAGCACTTGGTCTTACCACCAAGTCGGCTTTAAGTGATGCAATGCATTCTTGAATGTAAGCTAATCGGGGCTTATTTCCCAAAGAAGCCTGGGCAGCAGTGTGCAAATTAGCCTTGGCTTGAGTGATAATTTGCTCTTGATACTGATAGGCTTTTTGATGATAAAAAGCATTTGCCAGCATAGATGCTAATACGGTGAGCCTCCCCAGTAAAAATGATTTTGTTGCCCCTTGTAGTTCCATTAGAATTTCTGTTGTTTCGAAGGCGCAGCCTAAATATGCGGTAGCCTCTTGCCAATCTTTTTCTCTTAACAGCTTTTCTCCTACCCCTTGAGCATCATCTAGATAAGACAAGGCTTCTTGTGGATGAAAGTACACCCAGTTTCTATGGTCAGGACACAAAAAATTTATACTCATTAGATTCTCTCCTACTCATTATGTGACGCACCTTTGATTACTTCACTTCTAAAATAATCTTAATGATAATAATTCTTATTTGCAACTATGAAGATTATCAGCTAAATTTAACTTGGGATTTGGAAGTACCCAGAAAACATTCAATCGATTTAAGAAATGAAGAAGATTAAGGAATAATTCAGGGGAATTAAAAATGAAAGGGTTAAAACTAGGTCAGACTCGGTTAACCAACAAAGTCTTAGTATGTATATCTACTTTGCTTTTAAACACACCAACATACGCAAACCCTATACAACAACTAAAAGAATATGAAGTGCTTACTTACCTGTTAGTTGATTTGGCATTTTTCATTGGCATTTGGTGTGTACTTGGGTTGTTAAAATACCTATGTAAACTAAGCAAAAAATCAAGCAAACCCACAGGGATAAAGGCAAGTTAACTAATATTGTTAAGTATATTTTGAGTAACTTTTATTATAAAAACTGCTCAGATTTTTTGTTAATGTTTAACAATATTTGGCCCAGTAAAAAGAACCTTTAGTGACTTACTAATACCGAATTCCTCTCTTTGCTGTCATTCACAATCACCTAAAAGTGAATATTTATACCCCCATAAGCTCTGGTAATTCCAAGCATCACAGCTAAGGTTTACAAAACTAACGATTTTTATTGGTGATAAGCTAAATCCACCCTATGATATCCATTAATTATTTTTACTTTTTATGAAACCTTAAGTTAAATGGATGACATCACCAATACTCTCAATCAAGTAATATTCACCTTGTATGAACAACCTTTCACGGTTGGCGGACTGATCTTTACACCCATTTTATTATTTGTTGGTGTGGTACTAACGAATTGGTTGGTAAAAAAGTTGGTTGCTCGATTAATTGCCAATGGAGCCAATGCCGATATTGTTCATCTGGTTAAGCGCATTACATACATAATTGCGATTATCATCATCACAATCACCACACTCGACATTCTCAATGTGCCTATCACAGCCTTTGCATTTTTATCTGGTGCAATTGCTATAGGTGTGGGGTTTGGTGCCCAAAATATTATTAATAACTTCATAAGTGGTTGGATTTTGATGTGGGAGCGGCCTATTCGTATTGGTGACTTTTTGGAAGTAGAAAATGCAAGAGGCCGTGTCGAGAGCATCAATACTCGCTCCACCAGAATAAGGAGAATAGATGGCGTTCATATGCTGATCCCTAATAGTAAACTGCTCGAAAATACAGTGGTAAACTGGACACTTATCGACACACTCACCCGTACCATGGTAAAAGTTGGTGTGGCATACGGCTCACCAGCCACAAAAGTCAAAGAACTCATCAATCAAGCAGTGACAGATCAAGACGATATTCTCAAAGACCCAGCGCCTGTGGTCTTGTTTGAAGACTTTGGTGATAACGCCTTAGTTTTTGAAACCTATTTTTGGATAAACGCCACAGTTGATCGAGACTTGCGAGTGATACGCAGCAATGTTCGTTTTGCCATCGATGAGCTGTTCGCAGAGCATGGTATTGTTATAGCCTTTCCTCAAAGAGATATACATGTGGACGGTCAATTACAATTAGTTTCTAACTCTGATAGCAAACAACATAAAGAAACCCTCTAAATGACTACACTAGCTGAGCCTAAAACACCAAATATGCCCAATTCAGTATTATGGGCCTATAAGATTTCAGAAACAGCCACACCTGTTACCGAAGACTTAAACGAGTTAGCGCAAACTGACCAGCCCCAAGGGTTTCGTTGGGTGCACATACAAGCCGACTCTCCAGACTCTATGAGTTGTTTGCAAAGTTTGGGATTAAAAGAAGAGATAGTCGAAGCATTATGTACCTCAGAAACTCGCCCTAAAGCCTTGCTATTTGGTGATGGCATGCTGATTTACTTAAGAGGGATCAACCGCAACCCAGATGCTGATCCAGAGGACATGGTGTCTTTGCGGATATGGCTAACCAAAGATGAACTTATTTCTGCGAGACGTAAAGACCGTAAACTGCTGTCATTAATGGATGTAAAAACAGAAATAGATAGAGGGGTAGTTCCGGATACGCCAGCAGACTTAATGCTAGATATCATTACTAAAATAGCTGACCGTATTAGTGAAACCGTTGACTTACTAGATGAAGAGTTAACAGAGTTTGAAGCCCAAGAACAATCGACTAAACATGATCGCCTAAAGCTCTCGAATATTCGCAGACAAGCAGCTGCTATTCGCCGTTACTTAGCCCCTCAAAGAGACGCTTTAGATGCAATTTACCGGTTTAATAAATCACTGACTCAAGCACAAATGTTTGAATTACGGGACCAAACCGACAGAATGACTAGATATGTTGAAGATTTGGACCTAGCCAAAGAGCGGGCCATGGTGCTGCAAGATGAGTTACGCAACCGTATTGCTGAGCAACAAGGTATGCGTATGTATGTATTGTCTCTTGTTACCGCAATCTTTTTACCTTTGTCATTTTTAACAGGCATTTTTGGTATGAATGTCGGAGGATTACCAGGCACAGAAGAGCCCAAGGCATTTACTTATTTAACTGTCAGTATGTTGCTGTTGGCCATTGTATTACTGCTCGCCATGGTATGGAAAAAGTGGTTTTAGTGGCATAACTAAAACCACTACAGCCAGTTGGTCATTTTAAACCCTATACCTAATCGCTGAGTGTGGTAATTGTAATAAATTAAGCTTTCACCATAACCATTAAAATACTCAACATATCCCTGTATTTTATCGTTGATTGGAAAAGACCAGCCCAATTGAATGGCACCTTTGTTATCACTGCGAAGATTATTACGTAGCATTATTTCTAAAGAATGCTTATCAGAAATACTCCACAAACCACCTAACTCACCATAACCCATGTATTTTTCAATATCTGGGTTATCATCACCGCTTGCATCTAAAGGTGACTTTTTTTCTTCTTCTGGAATGCGATACCAAGTTCTAAAGCCCCATAGCATTTTTTCGGTGGCTGCAAAGGTGAAGCCTAAAATAATACGGTTCCAGCTACGGGATAATGAACCAGTTTGCCCGTTAGATTGATGATTAAACGATAAAGTTGTCATCTCTACTGGCAAACCTAATAACGACCAAGAGTGATGGTAATCAAAGATAAGCTCAGGCTCATAGTTGGTTTCTCTAAAAGGAGCAGAAATAGCTCCATTGTATGCCTGCCACCAGCTGGTTGCGGTAAAGGCAACTTGTAAATCTAAGTCATTGAATATCACATCTTGTGCCACTCTATACTTCATGGACACTTGAAACTTAACCTCAACATCGTCTAACTCTGAGTCTACAGGTAAATCAACATAGGGCTCTTGGTTAATGCTAGTTAAGCTTGCAGGTAATACAAAGTTAGGTTTATGTGGAAGGATAGCAAAGGGGTTATCTGAAGCTTGTTGCTCTAGGTTAACTCTCTTTTTTACTAGGTTTGACTTAGAATAAGTGCACTTTTTGCGGATATCTGCAATAGTTTGCTCAGGTTTAGCATTTTTAAAAGCCTTAAGGACACAGCCATTGATAACAGCGTCTTCTGGCGATTCCTCATTCAGGGATTCAGATTGTCCCAAACCAGAATTAGACATTCCTAGCGCACATATTAACAACAAACTTTTACTTAATTTCACTACTACTTTCCAAATTCAAACAACAAAAAATACAGCCTAATCACCATGTAACAGCAATTATACACATACCCCAGTTTCTTCTGTGGTTAGCTCTTTGATTAACTCCTGGCTGCCATCTGGGTAAACTTGAATTAGGTTTGTTCCTTTAAGCCCACATAGGTTATTCCAAGCAATCACTACTCTATAACCTTCATCATTTTCTTCAAATGTTTCGGGCACAGAATAATCAATTGCAAGAAGATGATATAACTCAGCTTCTGTATCTATGTCTCCAAAAAAATCTACTAAGTCAGTCATAGACTCAATCACAAAACTTGAGTCATTTAGTAGCGCCACTCCATAAATAGGGCAATATTCAGGTAAACACTGTGCGTCATAGCCATTGTTGGTATCTGCAGTATCTAAAAGAGCAACCTGCTCTGTACTTAAATCAGTATAAATTTCGGCATCAAATTGAGTCAGTACTTCATCAGCTTGGTCTTCTTGACTATAAAGATTACCTCGCCTAATTTCCCAATAAATATAGGCATCGCTCAGTTTGAAATCAGCGAGCTGGTATTCATCTGCAAATTCTTGCTTAGGTAAGTCTGTAGAGTCATTACACGCCATGCATAGCAACATGATGATCGAGCTTAGTAAATAGTTTTTCAATTGAATATCCTTATTAACAGACCTACCAAAAATAAAAGACTTTAGGTATCAAACCAATGTCGGGTTTTGTTTGCAAAGTAAACCAAAGACAACATAACTGGCACCTCCACTAACACACCAACAACAGTAGCTAAAGCTGCGCCTGAGTGCAATCCAAACAATGAAATAGCCACAGCTACCGCTAATTCAAAAAAGTTTGACGTACCAATCATACAAGCAGGAGCTGCAACATTATGGGGCAGTTTTAAGCGCTTCGCGAAGAAATAAGCTATCGCAAAAATACCGTAGGTTTGAATAATAAGTGGTATGGCAATCAATAATATAGTTTGAGGTTGCGCTAAGATGCTTTGAGCTTGGAAACCAAACAACAATACAACTGTTGCTAACAATCCAACTATCGACCAAGGCTTTAACTTCCCTACAAAATTATCAATGGCTTGAGCACCTGTCTCGGTGGAGTTCTGGTGTTTTTTATCCAAAGATGAGCGTGTCATGGCTCCTGCAATTAAGGGCAGTAGTACATATAACACCACAGAAAGTATCAGAGTATTCCAAGGCACTGATATATCACTCACCCCTAATAACAAGGCGGTAAGTGGCGCAAAAGCGAAAATCATAATGATATCGTTAATGGATACTTGCACTAAAGTGTAATTTGCATCTCCTTTAGTCATTTGGCTCCACACAAATACCATAGCTGTACAAGGAGCAACGCCAAGCAAAATCATGCCTGCGATGTATTCACTTGCAGACTGAGGATCAACCCAATCTGCAAAGATCCCTTTAAAAAATAGCCAGCCCAGTGCGGCCATAGTAAAAGGTTTAATTAACCAATTCACCACTAACGTCAGGGCTAGCCCTTTAGGTTTTTTACCTACATCTTTGATTGACGAGAAGTCAATTTGGATCATCATAGGGTAAACCATTAACCAAATTAGTACGGCAACTACTATATTCACATGGGCATATTCTAGCCCAGCAACCAATTCAAATGCTGAAGGAAAATAACTACCTAAAGCAACGCCAACCACAATACATAAACCTACCCACACAGATAAGTAACGCTCAAATAGCCCCATGGTTCTCTCCTTTAAATTGAACGCTGATTAACGCGCTGCGTAAGTTGCTCTGCTGACTCGACACGCTCCGAATAGCGGTCAACCAGGTACTCAGCATTGTCACGAGTAAGTAACGTAAATTTCACCAGCTCTTCCAATACATCCACAATACGGTTGTAGTATGACGAAGGCTTCATACGATCATCATCATCAAATTCCATAAAAGCTTTAGCTACTGAGGATTGGTTAGGTATGGTAAGCATACGCATCCAGCGTCCAAGCACGCGCATTTGGTTAACAGCATTAAACGACTGCGAGCCCCCACATACTTGCATCACAGCTAAGGTTTTACCTTGTGTAGGACGCACTGCACCAACACTCAAAGGTACCCAGTCTATTTGACTTTTTAAAATACCTGTCATCGAACCATGTCGCTCTGGCGAGCACCATACCTGGCCTTCAGACCACATCATCAGTTCTCTAAGCTCTGCCACTTTAGGGTGTGTAGGCTCGTCACCGTCTGGCAATGGCAAACCAGTTGGATCAAAAATACGTGGCTCTGCCCCCATCTTTTCTAACAAACGGGCTGACTCTTCAACCACTAAACGGCTAAATGAACGCTCTCTAAGTGAGCCATACAATAAAAGTATTCTAGGCTTGTGCTCTGATGAACTATCAAAAAAACTAGCAGTGTTAGGTTGTTGAAATTGCGCTTCATCAAGAGCTGGGAAACTCTTATCACTTACTGTCATTAGTTTGCCCCTAAACTTTCTAAGGCAAGCTTCAACGCTTTCTTGTCACTCACATCAACATCAATAGAAGCTAGCTGTTCAACACGGCCCTTAATTTCTGCAATAGTTGCTCGAAATGCATCTGCTAGCTGTTCTTCAGTCCCTTCTAATTTAGATGGGTCTATTAAGCCCCAATGGACTTTTACACTGTTACCAAACCATACAGGACAAGACTCGCCTGCCGCTGAATCACATACAGTAATAACAATATCTGCATCAAAATCTTCAAACTCATCCCAAGATTGGCTCACCAATCCGTCTGTAGCGATACCAGCTTCTTGCAAATATTTTATCGACAAAGGATGAACCTCTCCTACAGGCTGGCTACCAGCACTTTTTGCAACTATCTTTCCATTCGCAAAATGATTAGTAATAGCCTCTGATAAAATGCTACGACAGCGGTTATGAGTACAGATATATAAAATTTTCACTTGGCTTCCTTTTTAGAATTAACAACAACTAACTGTTTGTTTACTAAGGTTTAAATTATTAACACTAGATGATAGATAGTCAGAATTATGTTTAGCTGTAGTTTGTAGTACTTCAACAGCCCATTCAGGTAGCGACGAACTAAGTTTATAGAACACCCATTTGCCTCGCCTTTCATCTTGTAACAGGCCACATTTACGCAACTCTGCTAAATGCCTAGATACTTTTGGCTGACTCAACTTAAGAGCAGTAATAAGATCGCAAACACATAGCTCTGAATGCATGGTTATCAACAACAAACATTTCAGTCTAGTGTCTTCTGACAAGCACTTGTAAAAGGATAAGGGGGTGTTCATATTTGCTCCTCACTATACATACGAAATATCATATATATGAAAAATCATATGTCAATGATTGAGTAAAAGGTTTATAGCTGTTTAATAAAACTTTAATATTAAGTTTTACTTCGACATTGAACTGGCCTCATCCGGCCTATTTCAATACTTAGTGTTTGCCCCTTCCCCCTAATGCTTGTTTTACCGTTAGAGTAGTAAAAGCCAGACGCTATTGGCTGCCTTGGTAACACTAGAGTATCTTTATGAATAGCGACATTCGCTATGCCTTGTGTTTCATTGAACTGCACTTCAACTATTCCTAATCTTTCACACTCAAAAACAAGCATATTGTTGCTACTCTGGGCACACCCTAATAAAGCGAGAATTGAAAACAGAAAGCCTAAACTGACTGTAAAATATCGAGTTTTCTTTTTCATTTGCAATACCTTTGAGTTTTTATAAAAACAGGGTGAATTAGATGAGGCTGAAACGATATAATTACTAGCTAAATCACATTTTTTCATACATTTATGACACCACCATTAAGTTACTTATCCCATTACCCGCAACATTTACAAACGAAAATTCAGCAATTGTTATATGAAGATAAACTAGGTGGCTGGTTAAGAAGCCGGTACTCAAGTATGCATAAAGTTAGTAATGACAATGATCTGCGTGAGTATGTTATTTCCTTAAAAAACCATTATATGAAAAAAACTCAGCCTTTAAGTAAAGTGGTTTACGATAGTAAAATTCACATTGTAAATCATGCCCTTGGCTTGCATACATATGTGTCCAGAGTGCAAGGAGGAAAACTAAAGAGCAAAAATGAGGTTCGAGTCAGCACCCTATTTAAAAACACTCCAGAAAAGTTTTTGAATATGATAGTGGTACACGAACTTGCCCACCTAAAAGAGAAGCAACACAACAAAGCGTTTTACAAACTGTGTGAACATATGATGCCTGAGTATCATCAAGTTGAATTTGATGTTCGGGTATACTTAACCGAATTAGAGCACTCAGGCCAGGTTTTCACCTCCAAATAGATAGCTAAACTTGTGCTAATATTAGGGTTTATGATTTTAGGTAATTTCTCCCCATGGAATATCAATTTTCTTATGATCTTTTAGGCAAACCAACAGCCAAATGTGAGCTTGATTGCGAGTTATTTGGAGATTGGCTTACTCAAGATATGAGTGAGAATAGCAATAGTACCGAAGAGCTACTGGCAATCATCCAACAATTACTAGCTCGTGAGATTCAAGATTACTGTTTTATCAGTGACACTTTTCACTTGTTATTAGATGACAGCGAAGCAGAACTAAAAGTAAACAATGCTGATTTAGCAGCATCTGTAAACCTAGAAGTAGAATGGCATAGCGAAGACTCGGCAGGCTGTGGACTAATTGACTTACAACATATTTTAGAAGCTTGGCTGGATTTCATCGCTTAAAAAGTTTTTTAGCTGCCCAATTTTGGTGAGCTTTGTTGTTAATATTAAGCCAAACTTGTGCATTGAGCTTACCTAACTAGGAATAAAAACCATAAGCCATTGTTTTATATATACTTTTAATTTTGGCCTAAAACATGCTAAGCATATAAGTATGAGAAGTTTGTTTTCTAGGTGTAGGGAACTGATTAAAGAGTGTACAGACAGATTCTTTAATGGCCGACAAAATTTAAAAATAATAAAGGCAGAAAATAAGCAGACTCAATAGGCAAAGGCGCCTTGACATAGCATTATGTCAAGGCGTCTTTTTTTATGAGTAAAAGAACTATTTTCAGCTCCATAATTATTGCTTTTATTCCCCAATCCCCAAAAAGCCTAACCTTGTTTTAGATCAATTTATCCCTTTTATGGGCGATTAGACTACGCCCATCAAGTTAAACAAAAAGGGATACACATGAATAAATCATATATAGCACTAGCAAGCATTATTTGTTGCATAGGCCAACCTGCATATTCTTACGAAAAAGGTGACTGGATGGTAAGAGGCGGGATAACTGCTGTCACCCCTAATGACTCGAGTAACCATGTTAATGTGGCTGGAACTGACCTTGGCATAGGCGTAAATGTAGATAGCAATAGTCAATTAGGTTTAAATATTCTTTACTTTTACACTCCAAAATTAGCAGTGGAGTTACTCGCTGCAACACCTTTTAGCCATGATATAGGGTTAGATACAGTAGGAGACTTAGGAAGCACTAAACATCTACCACCTACTTTAAGCTTGAATTATTACTTTTTAGAACCAAGCGCAGCATTCCAACCATACGTAGGAGCAGGCCTTAACTACACCATCTTTTTTGAAGAAGAATTTACGTCGGCCAATACGGAAGCTGGTTTCAGTAACTTAGAATTAGACAACTCTTTTGGGCTTGCAGCACAAATTGGGTTTGATTATACAATTGATGAGAAATGGTCGATTAATACATCGGTACGCTGGATAGATATTGATACCGAAGCCACTTTTGACCTAAATGGTGCAGCAGGCTCTGTTGATGTAGAAATTGATCCTTTGGTTTACAGTGTAATGCTTGGCTATCGCTTTTAATCAATAGGCTAGAGTTTTAATGCTAAGTCCCATAGTGTCAAATCATTATGGGATGCCCCCTACAATGATAACAGCGAAATATAGGCAGTACTAAAGCTCATTTTGATGCATCACAATCCAACCATTAATATAAATATTACGAGGTCTTGCCGCTGAATAGATAGTTCCTGTTTGAAAATAATCCGCTATTTTTGAAAAGCTTAACTCTAAGGTCTGCTTACGATAATAGTTATCTAACATAGGTTTATCGAATTGAACATGCTTGTCTACAGACACCTTGGTTGAGTGAGCAATACCTCCGACCTTGAACACAATGGAATCTCTTTTTACCTCTAGTACTTTCATAGGTACGTATCTGTGTCGAATATCAGAATCTTTATTCAAAGCATAATAATCCACTAAAAAGAAATCATTACGCTGGGGGTTTTCTACTACTAATTTTGCAATGTGTGCATCGTGCCAAGAAGATAGAAAAAAGCCCAATACTAGCAACAGCACTAAGGTCCACTCAAAATAATCAGCACTTAACTGAAATACTCGCCTTATCAAGCTAAAGCTCGGGAACCTAATATATCCAGTTTCGTATGTTGTAATCATTTACTAATTTGCTCAATAAACAGTCAAACAGAGTTTAACTGTACTCTTTCTTGGGGCATAAAAAAAGCCCGTGCACTAAGAGTGCATGGGCTTTAAATTTGTACTTAGTAGAGTTTAGGCGTTATAAGTAGACGAAGATGTATTACCGCCTCGTCCTGTCCAATTAGTATGGAAGAACTCGCCTCTAGGCTTATCTGTGCGCTCATAGGTGTGAGCACCAAAGTAATCACGCTGTGCTTGCAATAAGTTTGCTGGTAAGCGCTCTGTGCGGTAACCATCAAAATAATTAAGTGCTGCAGTTAAGCAAGGAGCAGGAACGCCATTTGTCACTGCACTTATCACAACATTTCTCCAGCCTTGTTGCGCATTAACTACTGTATTTTTGAAGTAGTCATCAAGCAACAAATTATTAAGCTCAGGATTTTTATCAAAAGCATTTTTAATATCACCTAAGAATGCAGAGCGAATAATACAGCCACCACGCCACATTAATGCAATGCCACCGTAGTTAAGGTTCCAGTTAAACTCTTTAGCTGCTTCACGCATCAAAGTATAACCTTGGGCATAAGAAACAATTTTCGCGGCCAATACAGCTTGGCGTAAATCCTCAATAAAGGCTGCTTTGTCACCATCAAAGGTTTTAGCTGGACCACTGATAACTTTAGATGCCTCTACTCGTTCTTCTTTCAGTGCTGATATACAACGAGCAAATACAGATTCAGCGATTAGTGTAAGAGGCACACCTAAATCAAGTGCTACCACACCAGTCCATTTCCCAGTACCTTTCTGCCCAGCAGTATCTAAGATATTTTCAACTAGTGGGCTACCATCTTCATCTTTATAGGCCAAGATATCACGGGTAATTTCAACTAAGTAACTGTCTAACTCTGTTGTATTCCATTCTTTAAATACTTCATGCATCTCATCAGCAGACATGCCCAGTACTTCTTTCATGATTTGATAAGCTTCACACAGTAATTGCATATCGCCATACTCAATACCGTTGTGAACCATTTTAACAAAGTGACCAGCACCATTTTCACCCACGTAGTCACAACAAGGTGAACCGTCTTCAACTTTAGCTGAGATATCTTGGAAAATAGGTTTTACAGCTTGCCATGCTTCTGCTGAACCACCTGGCATAATAGAAGGTCCTTTAAGTGCCCCTTCTTCTCCACCTGACACACCGGCACCAACAAAGTTAATACCTTTTTCAGCACAGTATTTCTCACGACGAATAGTGTCTGGGAAGTGGGTATTTCCACCATCAATGATAATATCGCCTTTGTCTAATAAAGGGATAAGCTGTTCTATCGTGGCATCAACTGGTGCACCAGACTTAACCATGATCATTATCTTACGAGGGGTAGCTAGTGATTGAACTAGCTCTTCAATAGAATAAGCACCTCTAATGGTCTCACCTTTAGCGCGACCATTAATAAAGTTTTCAACTTTATCAGTAGAACGATTATAAGCCGTAACAGTATAACCTTTACTTGCCATGTTAAGGATTAGGTTTTCACCCATAACAGCTAGGCCTATAAGGCCGATATCAGACAGAGTTTTCATAGAATTCCAATCTTTATTTTAATTAAAAAAAGTGTAGGTCCGTTAAACAATCAAAAAATTAACAAACTAAATCCAAAGGTGTAGGGCCAATTGAATTAAACACATTATCTGTGATATTTAACCACTAACCTTAAACTTAGCACTTCAATTGTGTATAAATAAATAATGCATTGATATAAGACATATTGAACTTCTATGCTTTTACATCAACAGTCCCTTCGCTATGGGTTAGATCATTTTATGGTATATGCGCATGCCCTACCATTATTTTTAGCTTCAAATAGGGCGTTGTCAGCTATATCTAATAAGTCTACAGCTTTATCATCATGATTTGGCAATACAGAATGGTATCCAATAGATACCGTCACCATCTCACGTAAGCTATCAGGTGCATGGGGAATGTGGCTGTCTACAACATCTTGCAAAAGGCGGTCTGCAAAGTGTTGTGCGCCCTTTATACCGGTATCAGGAAGGACAACAACAAACTCTTCACCGCCATATCGAGCAATAAAGTCAGTTGGACGCCCTATGGCATCTAATAAAATTTGCGCGACTTTTTGAATACATAAGTCTCCGACTATATGTCCAAAATGATCATTGTATTTTTTGAACTGATCAATATCTATCATCAGCACAGAAATAGGTAATTTCGAACGCTTCGCCCGCTTAAATTCCATATTAAACTTTGCATCAAATGAACGGCGGTTATGAAGTCCAGTTAGCGCATCTGTTAGGGTTAAGTATTCTAGGCTTCTCAAAGCTTTTACGTAATTTAACTGCAAGCTTGCTCTGGCAACCATAACTCTTGGGTTAATAGGTTTACTAATATAATCTGCAGCACCTTGATCAAAAACTTTTTCTTCAAACCCATCTTCTGAGCGACTGGTTACAAATATAATTGGAATAGAAGCAGTAGTTGGATTAGCTTTTAGTGCACTACACACTTCAAAGCCTGTCATATCAGGTAGACCTTCATCTAGTAAGATAACGTCTGGCAGTTGCTCGTTTGCTAATTTCAGAGCATTGGTACCATTTAAAGCAAAAACCACTTTCCCTAAACTATCTAGAGCTTTGGTCGCTGTTACAACAATTAAAGGGTCGTCATCAACAATCAGTATTGTTGCATCTCTGTCTTTCATGGGGGACTCAGTCACTATCTATCACTCTCTATTTTGGAGTCCAAGATAGTCAATGCTTGTTCAAAATCTAACTTATTCATAAGTAATTGAAGGTTTTCAAATTCAGATTGGTTCATCAACTTTTGTATATCGGCAATATATTCATTAAATGTAGATAAAGCTGCCATATCACTGCTTTTTAACATCTCTATGAGTTTCGCTAAATGTTGCATATTAAGCGGCGAGTCAGGCTCTTCTTCTACATGATAATCAGTTGTGTTTTGAATTGTATTATAATCCTTTAGAAATTTATAACTATTCTCTTTTAAGCTAACAAGCTGCTGCCCAACCGCTCTCAAGTTTTCTATAATATTATTGTCATCAGATCTTAATGCTTCTTCAGCGTTTTTAGCATATTGGGACAGTAAGCTTGCACCAATTAAACCAGCACTGCCCCTTAATTTATGAACTTGTGCCAAGACTAATTGTTTTTCATCATGGTGGAGTTCCTTGTTTGAGCTAGCATATTTTTCTAAGTTTTTGTACTCACTGAAAATCTGTGTCAAAGCCGAATGTAACAAAGCAATATCACCATGAAGCTTCTCGTTACTGCTTTCTAAACCAATAATTACCGGCCATTTTTCCTCTGGAGGGAAGCTTACGTCGTTTTTTCCTTCAACGTGAACAACGCTTTTACGATACAGCTCCACCCATTTTCTCATTGTTCTGATAAGCATGGGGGGCTCAATTGGTTTAGTTAAAAAGTCATTCATACCTGACTGTAAAGCGTGTTTTCTCTCCTCCATTAGTGTACCCGCCGTTAGCGCAACTATAGGGATTTCCTCCAAATAAGGTAACTTTCTAATTGCCTTAGTAGCCTCAAAACCATCCATATTTGGCATTTGAAGATCCATAAGCACAATATCAAAAACCTTGGAGTTTGAAGACAGGCACTCTATAGCTTCAGGGCCGCTTAGAGTAGTAACAACCCGAGCACCATTACGCTCAAGTACGCTGCCAACTACTTCTAGGTTAATCTCACTATCATCAACAACAAGTACAGTAATACCCGCTAACCACTTAGCATCAATTGCTTCTGTGCGCGTTGACTCTAAAACTAAATCTGAACTTCCAGTGTGTTTCACAATGACATTATTTACAGCATTAAATAATTCAGGAGTAGTAACTGGCTTTTGAATAATTTGATCGACTAGTTTATCTGAATCCAAAGAGGCTATTTGTTCTGTCTCGTAGGCTGAAATCACCAATACCGCCGGCAAGCTATCTCGGCCCATTTCTTTTGCAATAAGATTTAAAGCCTGCAAGCCGTCTAGTTCTGGCATTTGCCAATCAACAATTAAAACATCAGGGATAGGGCGACCTACACTATGCAGGCGCATAATTTCATTTACTAATTGTGCTCCAGTTACAACACTAGTCACTCTCCAACCTAATGCTCTACTGTCTGCAACAAGCCTATCTCTTTGTTTTACGTCATCTTCAGCAATCAATACAGATAATGCACCTACGCTAGTGCTAAGGGCACTAACATCCTCATCTGTGGGCAAATTCAATGGTAGGTTTATCCAGAAGCAGCTTCCCTGATTAGGAGCACTCGTTATGCCTATTTCAGCCCCAATAAGTGAAGACATATTCTTCACAATAGATAAACCTAAACCCGTACCTCCAAACCTTCGATTGGTATCTTCTTCTGCTTGACTGAATGGCTGAAAAAGCATTTTTTGTGCTTCTTCAGAAATTCCTATCCCTGTATCACGCACTTCTAATCTAAGACAACGACCCGACTCGATATTGGTACTTGAGGGCTCTACTAAAAAAGCAGATAAGGTGACACTACCATGCTGAGTAAACTTAATAGCGTTGCTTAATAAGTTTGTTAGCATTTGTCGTAATAATTTTTCATCTGTAATCAACCAATCACAAATATTACTATCAACCTCATATTTCAACTCTAGTCCTTTAGACTGTGCTTGGGATAAAAAGATACTTTGCACATCAGTTAAAAGCTGAGAGATATCACAAGGGCTAAGGTGTACATTAAGTTCGTTAGCTTCTATTTTTGCAAGATCTAATACATCATTTACTATCCCTAATAATGAACGCCCAGCTAGTTTCACTTTACTAATTAGATCTAGTTGTCTTTTTGTGAGCATCTCATCTTGTAATAGATAAGTTAACCCAATAATTGCATTCAGGGGGGTTCTAATCTCATGACTCATATTTGCTAAAAAAGAACTTTTAGCTTTGTTCGCTTTGTCTGCATCTAAAGAAGCTTGACGTAGCTCTCTCTCTATACGTTTTCTTTCTGAAATATCTCGAACTGAAGTAGCAATAAGCAATCTATCTTCAAGTTGCACCGAGCTCAAACTAACTTCAATTGGAAACTCATTGTGCTGACTATTTAAGCCATAGATTTCTGCGGTATGGTTTTCAATCACTTGAAATGATTCATCAACGCTAGCTAAAAAAATATCAAAAGGGTGCTCTTCATAATAAGGGATTAAAAAGTCTATATGTTGTCCAAGTATCTTAGCCCTAGCGTACCCAAATAAACTCTCTGTTTGCGAGTTTATAATCTCGATATATCCATCAGTATTACAAATTACTAAAGCATCTGGTGATAATTCTAATAAACTCTTAAATACTCTATCCTTCTGACGCTCTACTAATAACTCCGCCTGAATATCTTTACGCCTGGTTTCAGCCCAACTGAAATAAAATAGAAAGACAAGTACCAAGCCTATAGCCAAGAGTACCGATATATATATCAAAGCTAAATAAGCGACAGACCTATACAATTCTGAAAGCGATGCACTTGCTCTAAACTGAATACCACCAATCTCAGTCCTAGTATTTGGAGTGAAATAGCCATCAATTGTAAAAACGGTATCATTGGCTTGGCTCCAAGTTTTCAGGTCATCATTTATCAAACTAAAAGAAATAGAAGATGGAGAAAACTCGTTGTCCCAGGTGTGTTTCTCTCCTTTGTCCGAACTAAAACGCTTAGTGTTATCTGGATGTAAGATAAAGTCTTGTTTAGAATTAATGCCGTACAAGACTTCACCAGGCAAAGTTAAGCGCGAGAGAGTCGTTAATAAAGGCTTTGCATTAACGTTAACAATCAAAATTCCAAAACGCTTACCTGACTTCGACAACAAAGGAGTGGAAAATCTGTAGGTTGGACGGTGAGGTATTTCTAATTCATTATTTTCATTGTTTAATTCAATATCAGATAACCAAACATCCCCTTCTTCTAGTTTAATTGTGTTGGCAAGGTAAGGTCTGTCACCTTTAAATTGCAGTTCCGCCTCTGGAACCACAAAAATACCGTTAGACTTTCTTTCTACGCGCACTAATTCATGGCCATCTGGTTGTGCTGAAATGATCCGCGCCTGGTAAACATCCGGAGAGGAGATAACGTAAGCCTTAAATATATCAATTAATCGATTTTTCCAGTCCGATACTATCTCCTCATCAGACTGAGCTTCAATGGCTTCAATTAATCCTTCTAAAGGGGGAGTTGATGCCAAAAATAATAAATCTTCTTTTTTCTCTTGGTAGCGGCTTTCGAAAAGCATTTGCCCTCTAACGACATGATTTCGGAGACTTTCACTTTTTTCAGAAAGCTGTGCTGGAAACTGTTGAATTATCACAAAAAAAACAAATGCCACTGCTATACTCAGGTACACCTTAGTCAAGCTACTTATTAGAGGACTAGTTAAAAAAGTCCCAACACTAATCGTATTTTTATCCTCTTGACTAATTCGCCGAGTATCTGACCGTCTAAATATATAAACGACGACCAGCAAAAGACAAATAACAAAGCTACCAAATCCAGTCCATAGTGCTGACCAAAGCCCTAATGAAGTACGCATAGAAGGTAAGTTTTGAGACGCTAATATCCACTCTTGTCCCATTAAGTTTATAGTGCGTTCAACTAGCCCTGAAAACAGCAATCCGTCAGAGCTAATTGTAGAGTTGGTATAAAATGGGGCTGCCTCAGTTTTACTTCTGAGCGAAAATTTTAAGCCTTTCTCCTCCATCCCTAAACCAGTTAACACCTCTTCCACAACCAAAGGAGTATAAACCCAACCAATTACAGCTTCCTCACGGTTTTCTGGAGTTAAAGAAGCAACTGTTGGATTGTAAACAGCAAGCAAAGCCAGTAAACCTTGCCTCTCACTGCCTTTAGCTTGAACTAAAGTAATAGGAGCACTTAACCTAGGAACGCCATCCTGTGCCGCTTGGATGGCGGTCATTTTACGTTTACTTTCAGATGCGATATCTAAACCAATCGCTCCTTGGTTTAAAGCTTCGGGATAAATATATTGAGTAATATAACGATCACCATCATGGGGGGTAATGGTGCGAATTGAAAAATCTGGTGCGCCATCAGCTCTCGCCATTGAAATAAATTGGGCTTCATTGTCTTTATCTACTTTTCTTATAAACCCAAATCCACGGGCACCGGGAAACTCCTTGTTTATAGGCCGCAGCTCCATATAGTGAGTAAATATATCCCTATTTATGTTGATGCCACCAGCACCAACAATTACACCACGTACCCCTTGTAAGCCAGAGCCATAATGAGTAAATCGACTGGTTACTAGCGCTTCAGTTTCAATCGTCAACTGCTCTAAACGTTCAGATAACATGCCCATGTTATAAACATACTTTAGGTACGTAACCAAAATGGACACGCAAACTCCTAGCAGCATTAAGAATAGAAATGCTCTTTTTTTAAATGGATGAGGATATTTACTCTGGATTAGTTGTTCTGAAGTCAAAATAATTTCCCAAAATTTACTTGCTTATTGCTTTTATGTCAGTTGCCTACAAATCACTGTTAGATTCACTGCTTATAACCAAATAATTCATTAGTAGCCCACTTATAATCCACAAGATATAAAATTAGTTCCTCAAATGATTAGACATTAACGATACCAGATTTACCTAGTGTTAGTATCAAAACACCTCAATTGGCTAAAGTAAACCGCAATAGCTGCCAGCTTAACCTAAGATAGAAGCAGCCCAGATTTTAAATATAAAAAAACCAACTTAAAAGTTGGTTTGATGTTTGGTACCAGAGGGGAAAACTAGATAACTTAGCTGTGCAGCAGCGCCTAGTTTTTCATCTCAGCAAGGACGCTGAGATGGGGTGACGACCATAAAGGATGTGTATTTGACTCACCCAAAGTAATCACTGCTTTTCTACCCTAAGAACAACAAAACCCGCCGAAGCAGGTTTAGTTTACCTCTTCTAAAAGAGATGATACCAGAGACCAGGGTTTGATTGGTCGCCACGCGATGGACCGACACTCGGACGGCGCGCGCTAGTGCCGGGCCGCTTTTCTCAAGGCACAAAAAAACCAACTTAAAAGTTGGTTTGATGTTTGGTACCAGAGGCCGGACTTGAACCGGCACGCCCGTGAAGGCAACGGATTTTGAATCCGTCATGTCTACCAATTTCATCACTCTGGCATTATTCAATGACTAACTTAGAGCTTGTCAAGAAGTGGCAGGCATTATAACCATAGCATCTAGCCATGCAAGTTTTTTATGCTAGTTAAGAGTCATGTGATGTTTTTTTAGCCGTATTCTATAGTTCAGAGAAACTACTCTTCATAAAGTCTAAAAAGTCCTCTTTTGGAGCAATCGCACCTGGATGCTGAATAACACAGGCAGCTGCAGAAGAGGCTATCTTTGCCGCTTTTTCAGCCGAGTGCCCTGCTAATCTTGCACCTATATAACCGCCATTAAATGAGTCACCGGCAGAGGTGGTATCAACGACATTTTCTACAGGTTTAATTTTTAGCTCTGTAAGCTGACCATCAAGCTGGATAAACAAGCTCTCAGGACCATTTTTAATTACCATCTCGGCAATATTATATGGTTTACAAAAGTCTACGACTTGCTCAACCGTAGTTAAACCGTAAAGCTGCTCAAAGTCATCAATACCTGGTAACAACATATCACTTAAAGAAAAGGCTTTTTCAAAGGCTTGTTTAGCCTCATCGGCACCTCGCCATAGACGGGCTCTATAATTAGGATCAAAAATAATCTTAACACCAGAGATGCTAAGCTTATTTAACAAATCCCAAAATGCTGTGCGATAAGCTGGCTCAATTACGGCAAGACTGATTCCAGAAAAGAAAAACACATCTGACTCGGTTAAAGTGCTTAAGACTTTATCGTCAACAAACTTCATCGCTTGACGCGCAGCTGAACTATCCCGCCAATATAGAAATGACCGTTCTCCAGTTTCATCTACTTGTACTAAATAGATCCCAGGTGTTTTTGTATCATCTGCAAACACCAAGTCGTTATTAAGTCCTTCATCAGTAAAGTCACTTAACATATCATTACTAATGGGATCTTGACCAACGGCCGTCATAAAACTGATATCTTGATCTGAAAATAGACGCTTCATATATACAGCAGTATTATAAGCATCACCTGCGAACGATTGGCGCATGACCTTTGGTTCGCTTTGTTTAAGCTCAAGCATACACTCACCAAATAACACTACTTTTTGCATGATAACCTTTTGTCCTGTTCTTTCATTAAGAAATTAAATATTTAAAGAGCACCAAGTTATTACTTGGTGCTTTTCAGCGGTTCAATTTTAGGGCAAAGGAATAAAATACTTGCCATAACAATAGAAGCTAGTGCAGCACCAAGAATAAATACATTTTGATAATTAGCACCCGCTGTCAAAATTGGAACCATTGCAGTTAGACCTGCTGCTGTAAACTTAGCAGCCATACCAGCAAATCCAGATAAAGAACCAACGCTATCTTTGCCTAGCATGTCACTTGGTAAGGTCTGTATGCTACCAATAGCAGTTTGGAAACCAAACAATATTGCAGCCATTAACATAACAGCCACATTGGAGCTACCAGGGTTTGATAAAAGCAATAATGATGGCAGCATTATCAAGCAACCAAGTACGATGACTGTTTTACGGGTTCTATTAACACTCCAGCCCGCTTTGATTCTATTTTGAGATAACAAGCCACCAAACCAAGCACCTAGCATAGCGCCTACATATGGAACCCAACCTATAATCGCTAGAGCTTTAACGTCCATATTATAAACTTCTACTAGATAGGTAGGGATCCATACTATGAATAACCACCAAATAGGATCAATTGCTGCCGTTGCAAGAATGACTCCCCAACTTTCTTTGCGCCCTAGCATCTCACCATAACTAGGAACATACTCATCTTGTTTAACATCAGTATTTTCATCAGTTGATACAACCTTTTGACCTGACAAGATATAGTCACGTTCTTCATCTGTAATCCAAGGGTGTTTAATAGGTGGAGCTTTTACAAGAACTAACCATGGAACTAGCCATAAAAGCCCTACAACACCTACCAATACAAATATAATTTTCCAACTTAAAAAAGTGGCTAGATATGCAATTAAAGGTACTGAGATAATGCCACCAATTGCAGCACCAGAATTAAAGATACCTTGAGCTAAGGCTCTCTCTTTACTTGGGAACCACTCAGCGTTACCCTTAGCCGCCCCAGGCCAGTTACCCGCTTCTGAAATACCCAAAATTGAACGGAAAATACTAAAGGTTAATACACCTTGCGCAAATGCATGCATGGCAGTTGCGATAGACCATACACCGATTGATAAAACGAAACCTAGACGGGTACCAATCCAGTCAAATATTTTGCCGAATAATGCCTGACCTATTGCATAAGAAAATAAGAATACAACACTCACTGTCCCTAAAACTTGTTTGAGTTCATCGGCATTTTTTTCTGGATATATTTCACTACCCATATATGGCCAAAGAACACTAAGCGCTTGTCTATCTATGTAGTTAATAACAGTGGCAAGTGCAATTAATGCAATTACCCACCAGCGTAATCCTTTAATTTTCATATTATTTATTCTCTTTTTGGTGTTTTATTACTAAGCAAAGTTTATTGTTTGTGGGCGAAATAGTTCATCCACGCAAAGAATTAAGCTAATTTTTACGTAGAACAATAGAATACTTAAATTGGCAACTTATTGTAACTTCTTTGGTGTAATAAGACATAGTGTTAATGTCTGAATCCAATCAAACAATCTTTAAATTACATCAATCAATTCAAATTGTTATGTCACCATATCATTTGCAACATTTTGGGCATATTTAATACACACAAAATACATATTTACTGATTAAATCCACTCTATTATTAATCGGGGCTTACGATTTATTCACTCTATTATCTTTTAATGTTGCGGTATGTGGCCCTTTTGCTACAAGTTCACTAATCCTTGGAGCATCAGTTTCAGTAAAAGTATTATTTGTTAAAGCCGTTTTAGGTTGCCCTACCGTATGTTCAATATTAACAAAAGCTGATTTGACAATTTTATTGTTAGCGATGTCGCTAACTTGCACGCCATGTAAAAAAACAGCAGCACTTGCCTTATTACGTTTTCCTTTACCGACATTCTTAATGTCGTTATTTTTCATCAAAAAATGAGGGCCAAAAGTACTTTCATCTGTACCACCTCTATAAACCTTGGCGATAGCACCTTCTACATTTTCAACTGTATTATCATTGAAATAAATATACTCAGCATTGTAAATACCTAAGTCATCAGTTTCTTTGTTTAAACGTAAAATATCACCAGTCACATTTTTAAGGGTGTTGTTTGAAATATTGATGACATCCGCAAAACTCCTGTTACCTGCATCAAATACATGAAACGAATGGTTTACATTTAAATCTTGGATCACGCTATTAAGAATTTCTAAACGGTAATTACGCTGCATGGGTGTTCTTGATGTGCGTATTAGGGTATTACCTGCAGAGTCTGGCGCTTGTGTACCATCAATAACTAGATCAACTAGTTTCAAGCTACCATAATCATTTATATCAACAAAAGTTGAACGACCCGGATATAGACGAGCATGCCCTTTATTCGCTGCCCTGATAGTAATTGTTTTTGTCAGTTTAATAACTTTAGAAATGTTGTAATCGCCATTATCTAAAACCAAGGTATCACCAGAGCTGGCAGTTTCAATTGCATTAAAAATTGCGTTTTCAGCAGGTTTTACTTTGATTATTTGGCCAGAATCAAACGCTACCTCTGGTTCTGATTTAGGGTAGTAACTTGCACCTACTTTGTTTTTATCAACTAAAACTAGGCCTTGAGAAGCTCCGATACCTTTAAGCTCTAGATTTGTTGGATATAACAAACCATTTTCAGCTCTGTGGACTTTCACATCCGACGGTAAAAAACCAGTTGCAATTTTGGGGACAGTTTTTGAGCTTACAACATTGTTATCGAATTCGATTCCGCTGATATCATCAAAAATTGACACGCCATCAAGATTGTCTTCATTTAAAACCAAATTATTTTGAAACTTACTGTTGATAGGAGTAGCGGTTCGTTCTGCATCACTACCTGCTGCAAAGTGAATATGATCTACATTTATCAAAGTATTATTTTCAATTAGCGCATTATCTACTTGATGGTAACGATTAATTTTTGAATTAGGAACACCATTCATAATAGTAAAACCACTACCAAAACGATAACCTGTTAAACCTTCCATATAATTATTGCGAATAATTTGGTCTCGGTTTATCACACGAATTCCACCAGTATGGTCAACACCATTTCCGAAAAACACGTTACCTTCAACCAAGTTACCGTTGCCGTGGCGTAGCGTTAATGTTCCTTTTGATTCAAAAAATAAGTTATTTAAAATTCTGTTCTTACCGGATTTATTAGAAATTATTTCGACTTCGCCATTACAGCGGTCAAAATAGTTGTTTTCTATCGTGGTAAAAGAGTTAGTTAGTGAATAATGACTCGTTCCAATACGTAAGGTTTCCCCTCCGTTTGAACCTAAAACTGGCCGAGGGCCGAAATAGTTATTGTCAATTCTATGATAGTTTTCCTGGCTTTCTTCACTATTTAAGCGAACAGCCATAGTAACGCCGGCATTTTTCTTACCAACTAAACTACTGTGGTCAAAACGATTATGCTTACCATACATCACTACCCACTTATCTTGTTCGAACTTTTCTGGGTTACTGTAATTGTCAATTACAACTTGGGTCACCCTACTATAATTTGCCAAATTATCTTTATTCTGACGAAAGGAAATAACCTCACCTGTTGGGGTGTAGCCATCTTTAAATACCAAGCCTGATACAACTAAGTATTCACCAGCTATCCGTAAGTTAGACAAACCAGATAAGAACACTTTACCTGGGGTTTCAGCTTTGAGTCTAATGGGCGCTTTTTGTGTACCTTTAGCTTTAAATAGTATCTCGAAATCAGACCATATCCCGTTAGCTAAGATAACCTCATCACCAGGCTGAAGATTAAACGCGACTTGCTTGTACTCGTCAGGAGTTTTTACTAAATATTCTCTAGCTAATGCTTGTTGACCAAATAATGTTAACGCCACATAGGTAAAAACGATTAAGGAAAAACTGCGTTTCATTTTGAATTTTCTCTTAGTTTAATTTTAGTAATTTACATAAAGATATTAAAAAAAAAGCTCTCTATACAAAAATCACAGAGAGCTCAATTTATCTATCAAGATGATAAGCCGAGCATAAACTACGTTCGGCTTTACCTTGTCTTAGTGCTTGTATGTTACACCAGCGAAAATACGCGGTCCGTACACATTAACTTCTGAGAAGTTATCAGGTGTAGGATTGAACTGTCTTTTAGGTTCATTAAATAAGTTGATAGCTTCAAGGGAAAATTTCCAGTTACTATCAAGCTTATAACTTACACGGGCCTCATACTGGCCTTTATCACCTACGTATCTTAAGTTACCTGGAGTTGATACATATTGTTGGAAGTATTCGCTTCTGTATTTATATATCAACTGAGCATTAAAACCGCCGTCTTGATAATATAATTGAGCAGAGGCAACATTCTCCGAGAAACCGAAGATTTCAGCAGCAGGAACAATACCTACTCTTTCAGTAATAGAGCCATCTGAATTAATGATATTAGAGGCACCAAAGTTTGCGTCTTCAACTTCAAAATCAGAATCAGCCCAGTTATAACTAACTTTCACACCCATGTTACTTAATACACTTGGTAGGTAAGAAAACGCATGGGTAGCTGTCATTTCAACACCAAAAATAGTGCTAGTGTCTTCAGTTGTTTGTTGAGTAGTTACAATGGTCTCTAAATCTTCACCGTCAACATTAAATGTTTCATTAACAGAAGTATTCTCGAAGCCACCTTCGAAGCTCTTATAATAACCACCTAATGCTAGAACTGTATCTTCGTTTGGATACCATTCGATTGCTAAATCAGCATTCCAAGATGTGAAAGGCTTAAGATTAGGGTTACCATTAGCGATAGCCGTTCCGATAGCTGCACTGATATCTTCTGCTTCTTCACCATCTTCAGTTAAACCAGTAAATGCTCGGCCAAATCCTAAATCAGACGGCGACGGTCTTGATAAAGCACGGTATACCGCACCACGAAGTAAAACATCATCGCTTAAATCCATTACAGCATTGAAGCTAGGTAATATTTCAGAATAGCTACCACCGCCTTCTACTTCAATAAGCTCACCAGCAACCTCACTAACTGTGATGCTTCCATCAGAATTAACAGTTGATTCTAGCGGTCCTCTTAAACCGATAGAGGTAACGTCAGTATTAACGTAGCGAACACCAAAGTTACCGCGTACAGTATAATCGCCAATTAAAGTATCGTAGTTAGCTTGTAAATATACAGCAAAGGTTTCCTCATCTACGTCAACGTTAGCTACAGTATCTCTTGGCTCTGGAATAACTGGATCATCCCCGATGACTGCTCTTGCTAAACATAGAGGGTCAAATGTTGCGAAACCATTACCAGTACCTTCTGCGATAACGTTACCGTCATTATCATAGTTAGTAATTAGCGCTTGGCCACCGGTTACAGATGATAAAAATCCGCTTTCCGGGAATTGTGAGTTCTGACATGCTGCTACCGCTGCATATACAACATCATCATCGTCATTTGTAAATTCATCACGAGATCTTGGAACACTATCAAACTCTAACTTAGAAAAACGAAGACCACCTTTTATCTGACTGAAAACATCACTATCAGGTAAATATTCAAAGTCTGTTCTTAATGCTGTTATAGAGTTATTTCTATATTGATTTAGATCTACTCGTGTACGAGCGGCATCAGCAAAGTTATTGGGGTTGGTAACATCAAAGTTTCTTACTGACATAATGGGAATCAAAGAACCATTTTGGCCGATTTCAATGGCAGTATTTATATATCCGCCATCTGCAGCACCTTCAACAGCATTGCCCAGAATATCAGTAGGCTCTGATTGCAAGCGGGTATGGTAAAGACTCTCACGACGCTCAGTTTCAGAGTATGACAAATCGGCTGACACAGAGAATACATCGCTCATGTCATAAATAAACGATACACCACCACCTTTGTATTTTTCTAAACGCTCAATATAAGTACTAAGAGTCTCAATACGCTGATAGTTTGTACCTGAAATTAACGAGCCAGAATCAGAAATAACAAGGGGTGTATCAAATTGACCTTCACGAACCACAGTTGGGTCATCAAGCCTTTTACTATTTGCGAATACTAAATCATTTCTAGTTTCTGAAAATAAACGGTCTGAAACTTCTAAATCGACATTCATTTCAAACTTTTCTGAAGGGCGCCATTGTACAGCAGCAAAGTAAGACTCTCTGTCATCATCAGTGATGTTCTGACGGTATGAATAAGAGCTTGGTGCAAATACGTAAGGCACACCATCATCAATTGGCAAGCCAGTTTCTGGGTCGATGTTATAGTTAACGCCACCATCACCATTTGGATTTAAGCCACTGTCATCATCATCACAATCATCCCCTGATGTACTGTAAATACCGTAAGGCGTATTGGGGTCAAGGCGACAGTCAGCGAACCCACTGGTTGAGCGAGCTTCTTGTTCTGGATTACTTTTTACATCTTTCTGTACACCAATTGAAAACCCGATTTCACCAAATCTATCAGTTTCGTATTGATCAACAAAACTGGCGGTAAGACGAGTACCAAAATCACGAGCACTATCATTTATATCAGACTCATCTGGATTCCAGTTCCCTTTAACTTGGGCTTGGAAACGACGCTTACCATAATCAAGAGGCTTTACTGTTTCTAAAGAAATTTGACCAGCTACGCCGCCTTCAATCAAACTTGCCTCTTGGGTTTTGTAAATTGCGATTTTATTAAAAAGTTCAGATGGGAACTGTGAGAAGTTTACCGAGCGGTCACCACTTCCGTTAGCCGCTTCACGGCCATTGAATACTGTACTACCTAAAAATGGTCCTAAACCACGAATTGAAATCTCAGTTGCACCACCTTGCTCTGTATGAGACGCGGCACCTGTTAATGTTTCTAATGCTTCACCAATCGATAGTGCCGGTAAGTCACCTATATCTTCTGAAGATAAACCATCAACAATACTTGTTGATAGCTTTTTAATATTGTTAGAGCTTTGAATTGTGCCACGGATACCTTTAACTTGGATAACTTCAAGGTCTTCTTCCGGGGCTTCTGGCGTTTCTTGAGAAGTTGCAGGAAAAGTAACCATACACATAAGTGCGGTTGCACAAAGACTTTTGGCAAGAACGCTATTTCTATTAACTGCTAGAAATGCGCTACTAATCTTATTTAGTTTTATCATTAGTGTGATCTCATTTTCATTTTTATGTACAGACTCTATCAATGTAACTAATTGTTAAACGCTATGTCAAACAAATATTAACCAATTTTACATTTAAAGTATTACCAATATAGATTTTATTGGTAATACCAATATGAGTTAATGAAATGTTACCAATTTGGTTTTCACTTAACATTGTGTTATAAAGCTTTAGCGTATAATTGTGTACGGCTTTACAATTTAACGATAAACTACGCGTAAGAATAAAAATATCTTTCGTACGATGAGGAACGAAGAATGAAGAACCGGCGGTTATTTTGGAACATTGTCGATAAAATTGAAGCGTTAATCAATTCAGGGCAATATCCAGCCGGCAGTAGGCTGCCCCCAGAACGTGAATTAGCAGAAAACTTTGAGGTAAGCAGACCTACCATCAGGGAAGCCATCATCGCTCTAGAAGTGCTAGAGCGTGTTGAGGTAAAAACAGGTTCAGGGGTTTATGTTTTAGAAAATGTTGCCAAGCAAGCCGTTCAACACAACGTAAGTGCTTTTGAGTTAACTCAAGCCAGAGCATTGGTTGAAGGTGAAGCTGCTGCATTAGCAGCCACAACGATTTCTGAAGAAGAACTGGTTAACTTAAATCGCACGTTAATAGAAATGGAACAAGGAGCAGATCCAGAAGCAGCTGATAAAGAGTTCCATATTATTATATCCACCGCCACGAGAAACAAAGCAATACTCCTTTCTGTTATTAACCTTTGGAATATGCGCGAAAGCAGCGCTTCAGTGAAGCAAGCCTATAAAGGGGTATGTAGCCAAAGTGATAGTAAAAGACTTGAAGAGCATAGAGCTATCTACACTGCTCTAGAAAATCGAGATGCTCAAGCCGCAAGAGCTGCAATGCACCTGCACTTTAATAGGTTGATTAATGCATTATTTGAGGCAAGTGAAGCTAAAGCCCTAGAAGAAGTTAGAAAGCAAACCAGTGAAACACGAGACTTGTATTCACTCAATCACTTAGTATCTTAGCTTTAAACTAAACAACTAGCCACATCCAAACAGCAACTACAAAAACTGCTAGAATTAAAAAAGGCCATATATAATATGGCCTTGCAGGGTACAGTAGCTTGATATTCTACTTTTATTATTAATTTTTTGTTCTCTTAAGAGAAAAGCATACCGCCATTGATGTCGATATTGTTACCAGTCATGTAAGAAGACTCATCAGATGCTAAGAAACCAACTAATTTAGCCACTTCTTCAGACGTACCTTCTCTTTTCGCACAAGTGTTACCAGCAACCATTGTACGTACATTATCTGGAGTAAAAGTATCGTGGAAACCAGTACTGATCATACCTGGGCATACACCGTTAACACGAACATCTGGACCTAACTCTTTAGCTAGACCACGTGTGAAAGTCATAACAGCACCTTTCGAACTAGCATAAGCAACAGCACCGCCGCCGCCGCCATCACGACCAGCTTGAGACGCTAACGTTACGATTGTGCTACCAGGAGCTAAGTGAGGGATACATGCTTTAGACATCATGAATAAAGAAGTCATGTTTAAGTCTAATACGTTGTTCCAGTGCTCGATGCTCATATCAGCAATCTTAATTCGAGCTAGTAAGCCACCAGAAACGTGAACAAGACAATCAATTTTACCAAAAGTATCTAATGTTGCTTGAACTGTAGCATCAACACTTTCTTGATTAGTTAGGTCAGCCTTAAGAGCTAGTGCTTTACAACCAAGTGCTTCGATTTCTGCTACAGCGCTTTCAGCTGTTGTTTTACTTGAGTGATAAGTAATTACCACGTTTGCACCGCGTTGTGCTAATTCTATTGCACATGCACGACCTATATCTCTACCGCCGCCAGCAACGATTGCTACTTTGCCTTTCATTGTCATAATGTTCTCCACTGAATCTTCACTAGATAAAATTTCTATTAACCATAACTGGGAGCCATTAGACATGCATTACGGTCACATGAAGAAAAAGGCCAGTTAGGTTCCACTAACAAACGTAACCAATACTACCATTAATGTCAATCAAAAATGTCAACCAATTACCATCATTGGTCATACCAATAGTAACTTGCATTTCATTAAATGTTATATTCATGTTACAAACTAAACAGTTGAATAATTGCAAGAAAATAGATTCATGGTTAAATAGTGCTGCAATTGTTAATACCAATATTGGTAATAACCAATTTAATGTTTACCGTATATTTAAAAAATATTGCTGCTAAACTTACAAACCAATTAATTGACCAATAACTTTATACACGTGCAAAACGAAACTACTCAATACTCAAGAGCCGGCTTTTTCCGCCGTTTAGCCGCAATGATTTATGACCTTTTGGTAGCAATCGCTATTGGGATGTGTGCAGGTCTAATCATGTTAATTTTTCTAATCACTTTATTCGAATCAAAAATAATTGATGGCGCTGGCCATGAGCATTTCATGGATTTCATGCAAACCTCCACAATTTATCCACTCATATTACAAATTTGGGTAACTATCTGGGTCGTCGTATTCTTTCTATGGTTCTGGCGAAACGGGGGGCAAACTATTGGTATGCGGGCATGGCGACTCAGACTATTTAGTACCAATGATAAACCCTTTGGTTACCGCAGAGCTTTATTGCGATTAGTATGTGCTTTTGGAGGTTTAGGAACCCTACTTGTACTATTTGATAGGAAATCAAAATTATCTTTGCAAGATAGATTAACTAACACAGAAATTTTAGTCTTAAGTAAAGAGGCGAACCATCATGCTTCTTGGAAAAACATCCAAGAGTAAGCCCTTAAATTACCTTAAGGGCCACTGGCTATAACAATAATTCGCTATATATTTGTGTTATAAATAAAGCTTAGGTTCTGCGCAATAAGTAAATTGAATACATTGCAAAAACTAAACTTGGTAATGCAGCACCTATAAGAGGTGGAAACTGATAAACACCACTTAGGGTGCCAAATACTTCGTTACTTACAAAAAAGCCAAAACCAGTTAACACACCAAGGATCACCCTAGCTCCCATAGTTACGCTTCTTAATGGACCAAATATAAATGAAAGTGCCATTAACAACATAACGCCCACAGATACAGGCTGCAGTATTTTCCGCCATAAAGCTAACTGATATCGGCTCGGATCTTGACTGCTGCTTTCGAGATAATTTACGTATTCAACCAAGCCTTGAATGGATAAAGCTTCAGGCTTGACAGTGACCACACTTAATTTGTCAGGAGTTAAAGTAGAATCCCATATACCTAATTGTTGTTCAGTGTAGCGAATTTTTTGCTCTTCTAAATGGGTATACTGGACATTCTCCAGCTTCCAGTGTTGGTCTGTGTAGGTAGCTTTCTTGGCACTTGTGATTTGTTTCAATACCAAGCTGTCATCGAACTCATAAATCTTAATATCTATTAAGGTATTTCGGTTAAGTACTTGGTCTATGCTGACAAAATTTTCTCCATCTTTTGCCCACGTCGTTCTGTCAGAGGCAAACAAACTACCACCAGATATTGCTTGAGTACGGATTTCTTTTGCTTTTGTTTCTGTAATGGGAGCCACCCACTCTCCAATAGACATAACAAACAACACCATTAAAAGTGCAGACTTCATGGCCGAATTAACGATATTCCATCGACTTTGCCCTGAGGATTGCATAACCACTAATTCACTATTACTCGCTAAGATCCCCATACCTATAAGCCCACCAATTAAGGTAGCCATAGGAAAAAATTGCTCAATTTCCCTCGGCAGACTTAACAATACGTAAATACCAGCCACTGTCATATCATAGCTGCCTTTACCTACTTGGCGCATTTGCTCAATAAACTTAATTAGTGCACTCAAACCAACCAGCACACTTAAACTCATACCTGTGGTAGCGAGGAGTGTTCTGGCTATATATAAATCTAAAATTTTAAACATTTGAACTACCTTTAAACCCAGCTCTTAGCTTTATTCCTAAGGGGCGACCTTTAACGAGCAAAATCCACCCTATGCACAATAAGATACCGTGAACCCACCAAAGTCCAAGTTGCTGTGGAATAGTCCCCTCTTCTAATGCCTTACGACCAGCCATCAACATTAAAAAATACCCAAGATATAACATTAATGCGGGAAACATCTTTCCAAACCTCCCTTGTCTAGGATTAGCTGCACTCAAAGGTACGGCAATTAGCACTAAAAAAGGTAGAGAAAGAGGAATGGCTATCCGCCAATGTAATTCAGAAATGGCATCTAGCGATGGATCTTTAATCAGATCAATGGTTTTATAGGCACTTAATTTTCGTCTTTTCTTTTCAGCTTGCTGTTCAGCAATTTGAATCTGATATTCATCGAATTCAACTACTCGGTAGTCTTGTTGACCAATTTCACCTTCATACTGTTTACCTTGCTTTAAAATTAATTTTTCGGAGCCATCCAACTCTTCTTTAACGCCTCCAGTTTTGGCGTAAACAATGCGCACATTTTCAAGGTCTGAATTACTATCTCGTTGTGCTAAAAAGATCCTTTTCAAAGGCTCATCACTACCATCAATATCATGCACAAAAACAACAGCTTGTTGATTGGCAGTTTGTTGAAACCTTCCAGAAATAAGACTTGTTAGGCCACTTTTAGCGCCTACTTCATCTTCTAATTGATACTGACTTTCTACCGAATAGGGAGTGAGCCACAGAGTAAAAAAGGCTGTCACAATTGACATCACAATTGCCAATACCAGCATCACCCGTGTTATGTACCATTCACTTATGCCGCAAGCTCGCATTACACTCATTTCGCTATCTACGTATAGCCTGCCGTGTGCCAACATAATGCCCAAAAATAGACTCAAAGGTAAAATAAGTGAAGCTAACACTGGGGTACTTAGCGCTAAAAAGCCCAAAACTAGTCCAGCTGGGATCTCACCATCTGAAGCATCAGCTAACACTTTCACAAACTTTTGCGTAATAAATATTGCCATAAGCAATAGAAAAACAGCAGCTTGAGACTTTAAAGTTTCTTTAACTAAATAACGGAAAATCAGCACAATACATCCATAGAAAAGTAGTATTTTTAGTGGCACTATGCGAAATTTTAAGTAGACTTAACGTTTTCACAAGTTTAATTTATGAAGTGCCTATTTTTAAGGCCCTAAGCCAAGACAATCTTTGCAGATTATGTATGGCTGACATTGATTTTACAATAATATCACTACATTACCCAATCCTGACGTATTTTTATTATAAGTTTAGGAAAGATAAATAATAAAAGGTGATGTGGCTCAATCAAATTATGCAATAAGGAATGACAGTGGAATTTAGTGTTAAAAGTGGCAGTCCAGAAAAGCAGCGTAGTGCTTGTATTGTGGTTGGAGTGTTTGAGCCAAGACGTTTAACGTCAGTAGCGGAACAACTTGATAATATCAGTGAAGGTTACATCAGTAACCTATTAAGACGAGGTGATTTAGAAGGCCAAGCCGGTCAAATGTTGCTACTTCACCATGTCCCAAATATTCTAAGTGAGAGAGTATTATTAGTTGGCTGTGGTAAAGAGCGAGAGCTAGACGAACGTCAATATAAGCAAATTATCTCTAGAACGGTTAAGAAGCTGAATGAAACAGGTTCAATGGAAGCCGTTAGCTTTCTGACTGAATTACATGTTAAAGGCCGCGATACTTACTGGAAAGTACGTCAGGCAGTAGAAGCCACTCAAGATTCTCTATACACATTTCTACAACTTAAAACTAAAAAAGGTGAGTTACGTCGCCCTCTTCGTAAAATAGTGTTTAACGTCCCTACTCGCCGTGAACTTTCAATAGGTGAACGAGCATTAGCTCATGGCTTAGCTGTAGCTGCAGGTTCAAAAACGGCTAAAGATGTCGCCAATATGCCGCCTAATATTTGTAATCCCGCATACTTGTTAACTCAAGCAGAACAATTTGCTGCTGTATATCCAAACCTAGCTGTCAGTTCAGTGAATGAAAAGCAAATGGATGACCTAGGTATGCATAGCTATCTAGCAGTCGGCCGAGGCTCAGTTAACGAATCTATTATGACCATAATGGAGCACAAAGGGGGCCCAGCAGACCAAGCGCCCATTGTTCTAGTTGGTAAAGGCTTAACCTTTGATTCAGGTGGAATTTCTATCAAGCCAGGTGAAGCCATGGATGAGATGAAGTATGACATGGGCGGAGCTGCAGGTGTCCTTGGCGCTATGCATACTATCTGTGAATTGAACCTGCCTATTAATATAGTTGGTGTCCTAGCTGGATGTGAAAACATGCCAGATGCCAATGCTTACCGACCAGGCGATATATTAACCACTATGTCTGGGCAAACAGTCGAAGTACTAAATACTGATGCTGAAGGTCGTTTAGTACTATGCGATGCTTTGACCTATGTTGAACGCTTTGACCCTGAACTGGTAATCGATGTAGCCACCTTAACTGGCGCCTGTGTAGTTGCACTTGGTAAACATGCCACTGGGGTCATGAGTAATCATAACCCTTTAGCCCATGAGCTAATCAACGCTTCAGAGCAAAGTGGTGACAAAGCTTGGCGATTACCCTTGTGGGACGAATACCAAGAACAAATTGAAAGCCCATTTGCCGATATGGCTAACCTGGGCGGCAGACCAGCAGGTACTATCACAGCAGCATGTTTCTTATCTCGCTTTACTCGCAAGTATAACTGGGCACATATGGATATTGCAGGAACAGCTTGGGTTGGAGGCAAAAACAAAGGCTCAACAGGTAGACCCGTGCCTATGTTGTCACAATTTTTAATGAATCGAGCCGGCGTAGAGACCGAAGACTAGCCCTAACATTCAATTAAGGCCCTAATAAATGTCTAACGTTATGTTTTATCTACTTGATGAAACCCAAGAGAAGCTTCAGCAGCCAGCGCATTTTGCGCTGGCTTGTTCGTTAGCGACCAGAAGTTATAGACAAAAGCAAAAGTGTATTGTGTATTGCCAAGATCAAGCCCAAGCTGAGAGTTTTGACGAATTACTATGGCAACTGCCAAATGAAGCTTTTGTACCACATAACCTTGCAGGAGAAGGCCCTGTAGGTGGAGCGCCAGTAGAAATTTGTTGGCAAACACCAAAACAATTCAACCGTCCTGTACTTATAAATTTATCAAATACAGTACCCGACTTTCACCAAAAATTCAGACAAGTCATTGACTTTGTGCCAGCACTAGAGGCTCTAAAAGCCCAGGCCAGAGAACGTTATAAACAATATAGAGCAGCGGGTAATCAACTCGACACATTACCTGCCTCAAGCATAAATGAGACACAAAACCATGGATAAAACCTTTAATCCCCATAATGTAGAACAAGAAATTTATAAAAAATGGGAGGACAGCGGTCAATTTAAACCGTCTGGTGAAGGCGACCCTTATTGCATCATGATCCCGCCGCCTAATGTGACTGGTAGTCTACATATGGGGCATGCGTTTCAACAAACCATTATGGACTCCTTGACCCGTTACAAACGTATGTGCGGTAACAATACCTTATGGCAAGTGGGTACAGACCATGCTGGCATCGCAACTCAAATGGTTGTTGAGCGTAAATTAGCCGCTGAAAATCAGCCTACTCGCAAAGAAATGGGGCGCGAAGCTTTTATCGAAAAAATATGGGATTGGAAAGCTGAGTCTGGTAACACAATCACCAACCAAATGCGACGCTTAGGGACATCTGTAGACTGGGATAGAGAGCGTTTTACCATGGACGCTGGCTTATCCAATGCAGTACAAGAAGTATTTGTGCAGTTGTATTCCGAAGACCTAATCTATCGAGGTAAGAGGCTTGTTAATTGGGATCCTAAATTACATACAGCCATCTCAGACTTAGAAGTAGAAAACAAAGATAAGAAAGGCCACATGTGGCACTTCAGATACCCATTAGCAGATGGCGTAAAAACCTTAGATGGCAAAGACTACTTGGTTGTTGCCACAACTCGACCAGAGACAGTATTAGGAGACACTGGGGTTGCAGTGAACCCTGAAGATCCTAGATACAAAGATCTCATTGGGAAATATATAGAACTGCCATTAGTAAATCGTCGCATTCCCATAGTAGGTGACGAGCATGCAGATATAGAAAAAGGAACGGGCTGCGTAAAAATCACTCCAGCTCACGACTTTAATGATTACGAAGTAGGAAAAAGACACCAGCTTCCTATGGTTAACATTTTAACCTTCACCGGAGAAATACGTAAAGAAGCAGAAGTCTTTGATACCAATGGTGAAGCCAGTGATGTGTTAAGTACTGCCTTACCAGAAGCTTTTCAAGGATTAGAAAGATTCGCAGCTCGTAAAGCTGTAGTCGCTAAATTCGAAGAAATTGGCTTATTAGATGAAATAAAAGACCATGATCTAACCGTACCTTACGGTGATAGAGGCGGTGTGGTTATTGAGCCTATGCTGACAGATCAATGGTATGTTCGTGCAGCTCCCTTAGCGAAAGTTGCCACAGACGCGGTTACCAATGGTGATATCCAATTTGTCCCTAAACAATACGAAAATATGTACTTTTCGTGGATGAACGACATTCAAGATTGGTGTATATCTCGTCAACTATGGTGGGGACACAGAATACCAGCATGGTACGACGAACAGGGTAAAGTCTATGTGGGTCGCGATGAGGCACAAGTTCGGGCAGACAACAATTTGTCTGCCGACGTTATTTTAAAACAAGATGATGACGTACTAGATACTTGGTTCTCGTCTGCTCTGTGGACATTTTCTACCTTAGGTTGGCCAGAAAACACCGAAGACCTCAAAACCTTTCACCCCACTGATGTACTAGTAACAGGGTTCGATATCATATTTTTCTGGGTAGCCAGAATGATAATGATGACCATGCATTTCATTAAAGACGAAAATGGTAAACCTCAAGTTCCGTTTAAAACCGTCTATGTCACAGGCCTTATCCGTGACGATGAAGGTAATAAGATGTCTAAATCTAAAGGAAATGTAATCGATCCTTTGGACATGATCGATGGTATTTCATTAGACAAGTTACTGGAAAAACGTACCGGAAATATGATGCAGCCTAAAATGGCTGAAAAAATCAAAAAGCAAACCTCTAAACAATTCCCAGATGGTATTGAGCAACACGGTACAGATGCACTGCGTTTTACATTAGCAGCACTGGCCTCAACTGGCCGCGACATCAATTGGGATATGAAGCGCCTGGAAGGTTACCGAAACTTTTGCAATAAGTTATGGAACGCCAGTAACTTTGTGTTAATGAACACTGAAGAGCACGACTGTGGATTTACAGCAGATGCTGCCATGACATTATCTTTGGCTGACAAATGGATAATGGGTCAGTATCAACATACGATTAAAGCTTATCGCGAAGCTATGGATACATACCGCTTTGATATTGCAGCAAAAATAATCTACGAATTCACTTGGGATCAGTTCTGTGGTTGGTACATCGAATTAACCAAGCCAGTATTACAAAAAGGGACTGATGAACAACAACGTGGTACCCGTCATACCTTGATAGTTGTTTTAGAGTCACTACTAAAACTTATGCACCCCATTATGCCGTTTATTACTGAGACTATTTGGCAAAATGTCTCAGTTTTAGCTAATTGTCATAGTGCAACCATAATGAACCAAGCTTATCCTGAGTATGACGAATCTAAGGTCGACGCAGTAGCCATGGCAGATTTGGAGTGGGTCAAAGGGTTTGTTGTTGCAATCAGAACCATTCGAGGTGAAATGGACATAGCACCAAGCAAACCTCTTTCGGTAATGATACGCAATGCATCTGATGAAGATATTCGTCGTCTCAAGGAAAATAATATCTTTTTGCAGTCCATCGCCAAACTCGATGCAATTACTCCTATTCAAAAAGATGAAGAAACACCAGCTTGCGCTACTTCTTTATTAGGTGCTCTTGAGATCATGATCCCCATGGCGGGACTAATCGATAAAGATGCGGAGTTAACACGTATTGCTAAAGCTTTAGATAAGTTAGAAAAGGATTGCGCCAGAACAAGCGGCAAGCTCAATAACGATAAGTTTGTAAGCAACGCACCGCCAGCGGTTATAGAAAAAGAAAAGGCTAAATTAGCGGACTTTAGTATGCAAATAGATAAGTTAAAGGAGCAACGAAACACAATAGAATCATTATAATGAATCTACACTGAGGTGATTCATCATATAAAGATTTAACTGGTAGGTAAAACAGGTATGTTCCAGCGCAATAAGGATAGCTTTGCGATAGCAATAAAGTTGGTACAAAACTTAAAGCTTATTACTATCACAAGCTTTTTAATTATAAATATTTTGCTTTCTATAGCCTCGGCCAACGAAAAGCAATTAACATTAATTTACGCTGGAAATATGCCTGATATTGGAACGAGTACCTTTGGTACTTATTCCAAGCTTGCTAGCCTACTAAAAGCAAACAGAGCCGAAAATTCCCCTACAATATTTGCGTTTGCAGGTGGCAGTTTAGGGCCTAGTCCTTTATCAAGCTTAGATAAAGGTACGCATATAATTGATATCCTCAACACTTTAGAGCCAGACTTAATGACCTTAACTAAACGAGAGTTTAGTTATTCTGAAGATGAACTTATACTTCGCTCCTACGAAGCAGCCTTTCCTATAGTTAGTAGTAATATTTACGACCCAGCAAGCCAAAAAAACTTAGAAGGGGTGTCTTCAATTTATATCGCCGAGAAAGAGGATATAAAAGTAGGCTTTATTTCAGTTCTAGATGAAGAGGTAGTTGAAGAATATTTACTTAGCAGAATACAGGTATTAGAGCCTAAGGAAATCATCCAACAGCAAATTGCCTATTTAAAGCAACGTAAAGTTGATCTCATCATATTAACTTACGCCAAGGATAGAGATTATTACCATACTTTAATATCCGAAAAGCAAATTGATTTTGCCTTAAGAGTTCTTCCAACGGCAGAACAAAACAAGCAAACTGAGCCTCCTCAAAATGTATATGCCATTGCCACTAACGCACCATTTATCGCCCTTAAAATTCGTTGGGATGCACACTCAAGTGATAAAAACCTAACCATTGATATCCCAAAATTAAACCGCTCTACTTTAGCCAGAGATCAAGCTACTTCACAGTTAATTGATGAATATAACCAAAGACTAAACAGATTATTGAATCAACAAATAGGTGTTTGGGGTACGCAAATAGATACGTCCAGAAGCCTAGTAAGAACCCAAGAAATAGCCTTCGGTAACCTTGTAGCAGACTCCATAAAAAGCTACATGAACACTGAAATTGCTCTAATTAATGCAGGAGATATTAGAGGCGACAGACGTTACACAAAAGGTTCACCAATTACTCGTCGAGATATCATTACTGAAATTCCTTTCAGAAATACTGTAACTAAAATCAATATTACAGGAGCACAGTTAAAAGAAGCCTTAGAGCACAGCGTCAGTGAGCTTGATCAAATTAAAGGGCGCTTCCTGCAAGTGTCAGGGTTATCCTTTACTTATACGTTAGAAAAACCACCCTACAATAGAGTAGTATCAATATTAGTTAATCAAGAACCTCTTGTTGCTACTAAGACGTATAGTCTTGCCATCTCTAACTATTTAGCTAAAGGTGGGGATGGGTATGATGTGTTTATGCATAATGCAAATCAAAACAATAATGCACATAAATCCCCACTAATATCAGATATAGTTACGCGTACAATACAACACATGCAATACATCTCGCCTAGTGTTGAAAATAGAATAGTGCAGGATAAACAATGATTGTCACATCGGCAAAAAATGCCCCTAGAATTTCATTAGTCACTGTATTTAGTGTTGGGTTCATTAGCATCATATTAGTGTTCATTTTACTAAGCTATTTTACATTTTCACGCATATTAAGTTTTGAGTCTGTGTTAACAAATGTCTCAGATGAATCTTTGCCTCAAATAATTGAGATAAATCAACTCTACACTCAAGCAGCATCACTTTCAGAATCCATAGAAATACTTTCACAGTCATCTTCTATTGCAGCTAAACGCTTAGCAACCACTAGACTTCAAACTAACCTATTAAATACTCGTAAAGCGGCGAAGGAAATTTTTGGAGATGAGTATTTATATACGCAACTAAACACTATTACTTTAGAAATCAATGAACTTTCAATTCTCATAGATGAGCGCCAAAAAGCCAGAGACAGCATAGCTATTCTGAGAGACCAGGTATATCAGCTTAATAATCAGGCTATCCTTGTTCAGGCAGAAACTTCCGATATATGGAGTTTAATCATGTCGCAAGCGGTAGTGAATGTCGGTAATGCTTTAAACGAGAATAGACTGCAGCAAGTAAGGTACTTATTTAACAAGTTAAAACAGCAGCTTAACCTAATAGAAAGCGAAAAAGTTGACGGTAAGAAACAGCAACTAACTAACAAGTTAAAAACAATACTTTTTGGGACACATGGCCTAGAAGAATTAAAAATAAAGTCACTACGGCTATCTGGCCGCACCATTGGCAGAGCGAATTTCGTACAAAGCTTGATTAAAGACTACGTAACACAGCTAGGTTTTGTAGCAGATAAAACAAGTAAAAGGATCACCAAGCAAGTATCTTCTTCTGTTGTCGAAATGAAACAACAAACTCAACTAATTAGGCTTGTGTTAATAGGGGGAGTTATATTTCTACTTATTACCTTTTTTATGTTTCAAAAAAGGGTGTTAAATAGAATCAGTGTATTCAACCAAATTGTTCGTAACAAAGCCCTAGGCAAACACAGTAATACTGAATTAACAGGCAATGACGAGATCACTGACTTAGCAAAAACCTTCCAAGAGTTTACAAAAACCATAGAGTTACAAAAACAAAAACTTGAGCACCTTTCCATGTCTGATGGCTTAACAGGTATAGCAAATCGCCGCGCCCTAGACATTAGACTTAAGCGGGACTTAGAGTTATCGAAAAGAGAAAAGTACTGCGTCTCCATTTTGCTTATGGATATAGACAACTTTAAACGATTTAACGATAACTACGGACACGCCGCCGGAGATAAGTGTCTCCAAGATGTATCTACAATCATAAGCAATACACTTCAAAGGGACTGTGACTTTGTCGCTAGATATGGAGGAGAAGAGTTTATTTGTGTACTGGTAAACACAGACACCAATGGAGCCCAGAAAATTGCAGCTGAAATAATCACCCAGATAACTGGTGCCAATATACCTCATGAATATAGTGAAATAGCAGATCGAGTAACCTTGAGTATAGGCATAGAAACGTCTACGCCCACTTGCCTACTTACTACTGAGTCTATAATTAAACGTGCTGATACAGCGCTTTACGATGCAAAAAAATCAGGAAAAAACACGTATAAAATATATGGTTAACCAGCTGAGCTAGAAGTATCAGTCTCTACTAAGTTACGAGATATTTGTTGGCTAAACTCTTTATCAAACCAACGCTTCAACATGTTTTTCTCATACCGCAAAGGCTCATTTCTAAAATGATGATTTGCATTATTGAGGAAAGACATATCTTTCAATTCAACGTCTGATTCTTGAATAAGTTCTCCCGAACTCGACATTAGCTGATAGTTAAAATTCATTCTTGGAATATCTACAGCTTTAATAACCCTAATATCCGAACCGCCACTTCCCAAACCTACAAATGACGCTGGAAATACTTGCCCGGCTAAATCTAAGTCTGTCACTGTCATTACAAGCCTACTTCCTTCGGGTAGCTTACGACTCAACTCTTGTAGATACTCATCAAGGTTTTTAAAGGTAGATGCTTCAAAGCGCTTTCTCGACCCAGAGCTTGATTGAACATCTCTAAAATCTTCTGGGTTTTGCCATTGAACTTCAACTTGAGTCGCCGCTGTAACTTGAGTACCTAAAAGCGATAGTGTTAAACACGCACAAAATGCTACTAAAAGTTTCATTATTAACTCTCCCCACTAGAATGTTATTAGGAATGTAATAGGCACCTATTTTAAATAGCTCAACTTAAAATCAATTGCTATCTAAGATACCAGTGCGAACAATTTCACCGCATATGTATTGTCGAGTTGCCCCGTAAATATATGGGTTTTTGTCATTGTTTTGACAATAATTACGATTAAAGTTTCGTAATGCAGCCATATTTTCACTTATATCGAATAAATATTGTTTTTGGTATTCCCGCAAATTTTCTGTGTGGGGCTTTATCTCTTCCCTAAAGCTTTCTAATTGTTGCCTCTCTACAACCAAAGAAATCTCTAGCATCCAGTCTGCTAATTTTGTTTGAATATCAGCAATCCAAAATTGCACAAAAGGCGTGCGTAGAATTACCACCACCGCCAATATTCCAAATGCAGTTACAAACCATCGAAACATTACGCTAACACCAAAATCAGATAAAAAACAAATATACCATTAAATTAAACCGACATCACACAAGAGGTAAATAACCAATAAACACATGAACTTATGCCTTCAAAAACAACTGAAATTATTCGCTTTATATCAATTTGAGATTATTACTTAATTTAAAATTCCTGACGGGTGTCAAGCAGGGTCATCCAGATACTGGTATACTTACATCTAAAATTGCCTTCGCGCTTTTGTATTTATATTTTCTAAGGATCCACAAATGAGTGAGCGAATTCCCGTTAAAAATATCTCACCAGTTAAAGTTCACCAACCCGATAAAAATACACATGATAATAGCTATACACCACGCAGTCGCATATACGTAAGAGCTGTTAAAGGCGCATTAGAAAATTTTCGACGTTTTTTTGGATTATTCTTCTTAGGTATTTTCGCAATTTTCCCTTGGATCCAGTATCAGGGACATCAAGCTATATTATTAGATATTGGTGCCCAGAGGTTCAATATTTTTGGCCTTACCCTTTGGCCACAAGATTTAACTCTCCTAGCTTGGATTTTAATCGTTGCCGCATTTGCACTATTTTTTGTCACCACCTTTGCTGGAAGAGTATGGTGTGGCTTTATGTGTCCACAAACCACCTGGACTTTTATCTATATATGGTTTGAAGAAGCTATAGAAGGCAGTCGAAATAAGCGTATTAAGCTTGATCAACGAGCCTGGGATTTCGATAAAATATGGCGTAAAACCTTAAAACATATCGCATGGCTAACCATTGCGCTATTTACCGCTCTCATATTCGTTGGGTACTTTACCCCTATTGATAGTTTGTTTGTTGATTTCTTCACCTTTTCAGGCAGCTTTTGGGCTACAGCTTGCGTGTTGTTTTTCGCACTGTGTACATACGGAAATGCTGGCTGGATGCGAGAAATAATGTGTACTCACATATGTCCTTATGCTCGTTTTCAATCTGCCATGTTCGATAAAGACACCTTCACCGTAGGCTATGACGCAACGCGAGGAGAGCATAGAGGGCCTCGTGGACGAAAAGCAACGAGAGAGCAAAATCAAGAAAAAGGCTTAGGAGATTGTATTGATTGCAACTTATGCGTTCAGGTTTGCCCCACAGGAATAGACATACGTAACGGATTACAATACGAATGCATTAACTGTGGTGCCTGTGTAGATGCCTGTAATGGGGTAATGGAGAAGATGAACTATCCTAAAGGACTGATTAGTTTCACTTCAGAAACCCAGCTTGCTGGAGGTGTCACTAAAATATTTCGTCCTAAATTGATTGGGTATGCCCTAGTTTTACTGTTAATGTCTGGACTACTGGTTTTTGAGATTGCCACACGGTCTCCTCTAGAAATCGATATTATAAAAGACCGTACTCCTCTCTATAGAGAAACAGGCAATGGTATGATAGAAAACATATTTACAATTAAAATTCTCAATAAATCTCAAGATGCTCAACAGTACCGAGTGTCTGTATCTGGGCTCCCAGAGCACACGATAATAGGCACACTTGACGCGACAGTAGCTGGAGGCGAATTGTTTAACTTACCCATTAGTATCGCCATCAACCCTAAATACCTTACAAAAACGGTAACTGAGTTCCATTTTGAAGTAGACGCTACAATAAATTCTGACGAAGTAATTCATGCAGAAGAAGTAAGCAAATTTTTGTACCCAGACTTATGAGTACATTTGATTTCTCTGGATTAAATCCAGACCTTATTTTAGATGCCATAGAGTCTACCGACATTCGAGTAGAGTCTGGTTTACTTGCCTTAAATAGCTATGAGAATAGGGTCTATCAATTTCTAGCCGAAGATAGAAAGCGCTATGTGGTGAAGTTCTACCGGCCACAACGTTGGACTAAACAACAAATACAAGAAGAGCATGATTTTGCCGCTGAGTTGGCTAGTCATGAAATTCCTATTGTCGCCCCTTTAGTTATCTGTGGACAAAGTTTGCATTTTTATCAAGGTTACCTTTTTGCTGTGTTTCCTTCTGCAGGTGGACGGCAATTTGAAGCAGACAACCTAGATCAATTAGAATGGATGGGACGCTTTATTGGCCGTATGCACAGTGTTGCAAAAAGTAAAACATTTAAGCATAGGCCTGCTATCAGCATTCAATCCCACCTAGAAATCCCCGCAAAAGAATTAAAGCAAACAACCCTGATCCCACAAGATTTACATCAAGCTTTTTTTACTATACTCGAACAAGTCATAGAGCTAACACAAAAATGCTATAACGATAGTACGCACATTCGGCTCCATGGAGACTGCCACGCAGGTAATATTTTATGGCGAGATGGTCCTACATTTGTGGACTTAGATGACTGCCGAACTGGGCCTGCAATCCAAGATTTATGGATGATGTTATCAGGAGATAGACAGCAGCAGTTTATCCAATTAGACACACTAGTAGAGGCTTACGAGGAGTTTTGTGACTTTGACAGAGCTCAACTATCTCTAATTGAACCTTTACGTGCTATGCGCATGGTCCATTATATGGCTTGGCTCAGCAATAGATGGAATGACCCTGCTTTCCCCCAAGCTTTTCCATGGTTTGCCGAGGGTAGATATTGGGAACAACAAATTTTGGCTTTGAAAGAGCAACTATCAATCTTACAAGAGCCAGCACTTATTCTGTAAGAACAAAACTAATACTTTAGTATAATGCCAGACACTTTTCTCATCCTTTCTTTGTTAGAAAAAAAACCTAACATAAAATTTATTCCATTAAAAACAACAGCTTAACATCAAAGCCAGTGGCATACATACGTATTCGGCCACATACCCAAAATACCTAATAGATATGTCTTTTTAAAAGATAATACCCCCATCGAATCGGCACTCCTAAAAACAATAACTAGCTGATGATTTGTATTTAATGAAATTACACATGAGTATCTTATATGAACATAAAAATGTTTTACAAAGCCATTACAGGAGTAGCCTTAGGTTGCACTATTTCACTTTCATCTTTTGCTGAAGTCGTTGTAATAGTCCACCCCAGCAACAACGCCACATTCAGTCAAAAAGCAGTGCAAAGAATTTACCTTGGCAAAGAAAAAAAGTTTTCTGATGGTAAAGAGGCGTTACCAGTAAACCAAGTTCCATCATCTGCCGCTAGGGAATCTTTTGATTCAGACACCTTAGGACGTAGCACTAACCAAGTTGCAGCTTATTGGTCTAAATTAGTATTTACCGGAAAGGGCATACCGCCAAAAGAGCTAGACAATGATTCAGCCGTGATAAGCATTGTCGCTGAAAACCCAAATGCTATTGGCTATGTAGATAGCGCTTCAGTCACAGGCACTGTTAAAGCCGTTTCGCTAAACTAATTGAGGACATATTAATGAAAAAGTTATTAACCATTGCAGCTTTAACTGCCACCACATTCACAGCCAGTGCTGAAGTAAGAATCAACGGTTTTGCCAATTTAATCGGTGGGATCAGTAATACAGAAGGATCCCCCTATGGCTACGGAGAAGATATAAGCTTCTCAGAAGAGAGCTTATTTGCTATCCAAATTAGTGGTGATATAAATGAAAAAATGACGGCAACAGGCCAAATTGTCGCTAGGGGTGAAGATGACTACTCTCCTACCTTTGAATGGGCCTATATGACCTATGCTGCAAGTGATAACTTAAGTGTAAGTGCTGGACGACTACGTTTACCCTTATTCCGCTATTCGGCATCACTTGATGTGGGTTACTCTTACCACTGGATAACTGCGCCTCAGGCTGCATATGATGTACCTTTCAACAACCTTGATGGTATTCGTCTTGACTACAGTAACTATGCCGGTGATTGGGAGTATAACCTGCAATTAGCATACGGTACCTACGAAAACTCCACTGAAGACTATAATGTCAATGGAACAAATACAATAGTGGCAAGTGCTGAGTTAGCTTACGAATGGCTTAAATTGCGAGGTGTTTGGGGAACCGCTAAAACAACTTTAAATCTCTATGCCCTAGAAAGTACTTTCGCAACTTTTGAGCAAATATTACCTGCTGACTTCTATGATTTATACGTATCTGAAGACAACAGTGGTTATTTTGTTGGCTTTGGTGCTGAGGTTGACATGTTTGACTGGTTTGTTAGTGGCGAAATTACCAGTGTTGATACACCAGATTCTTTCCTACGAGAAGATATAGCCTATTACGTAACTGCTGGATTAAGGCTAGGTAAATTTACCCCCTCAATAACATATGAAGTAAAGAAAAGTGACGATGATTTTAAATTCACTAATCAAATTAGTGCATTGCCGTCAGCTGAGTTACAGGCTTCACTATATGGAATTCAAACTTTATTAGACGACGACCTAAAAAATATTACCCTAGGTTTGAGATATGACTATGATACTAACATTGCCCTCAAGGCTGATGTATCTAAGTATACGGATGACATAAATGAAGACAATGACGCAACACTTATAAGGGTTGCAGTGAACTATGTTTTCTAAGTAATACAGGTATATGTTTAGGCCGCTCTTTAGCGGCCTTTTTTTATGTATACACCAATAAAAACATTAACATTGACTTACAAAGTCCTGTCGGATTTTTATCATACCTATGCTAATCTGTGCTAAATCTTCAATCTGTAGAAAGCGGAATACAATGAAAAAAATATTACTACTTATTGCATTAGCAACCTTTATTCCTTTACAAGCGGCAGCCCAGGAGCGATGGAAAGAGGGAATTCATTACAACATCATTGCTGAACAAGCGACTGATAAAAAACAAGTTATGGAGTTTTTCTCATTTTGGTGCCCTCATTGCTTTAACTTTGAGCCTTTAGTTAAAAGTATGAAAGCTAAGCTAGCCAGTGACGTAGACTTCAAAAAAGTGCATGTTAACTTTATGGGGTTTACCTCCTCACAAATTCAAGATGAAGCCACTCGCGGTATGATGGTAGCAAGAGCATTAAAAAAAGAAGAGCAGCTAAATGGCGCTATCTTTAAATACATACATGTTCAACGCTCAAATTTAACTAGCCTTAATGACATAAGAAATATATTTGTGGTTAACGGTGTTGAGCCAGAAGAGTTTGATAAAATGGCTTCAAGTTTCGGTGTTAATAGCTTAGTACAAATGAATAACAAGAACATCGCTCAATATCGTAAACACGTAAGCGGTGTCCCTAACTTCATTGTTAATGGTAAATACCAAGCTGTTTTCAACAAAGATAGAAACCTAACTCAAGATGACATGGTTGATCTAGTAGTCTGGTTATCCACTCAAAAATAAGCGCTTCAGGTTTGATTAACTAAAGTTAATACCCAAAAGGGCATCATTTATTCTAAATGATGCCCTTTTTAAGTATATACACCTGTAATTTGTAATACTAAAACAATCCGAGTTGTTGCCCTGTCACTTCTTCAAAAGACACACCTATAAAGGGTAGTATCCCTTCAGCTATTGGCCGAACTTGCTTCTCAATATAGTGCTCATAATCAATTTTACTTGTTTGATACTCTATCGGCTCTGGTCCATTAACTGTAATTAAATAGCTCACCCATGCTTTGTTTTGATATTTACTGGGTTTTCCCAAGCTAACGTTTTTTTCATCGGCAATTCTTGCAGCTTTTACATGTGGAGGCACATTTTTTACATATTGAGCTAGCTTTCTACGTAACCGTTTGCGGTAAACTAGTAACTCGTCATAATTACCTTTACGGGTATTTTGAACTACATCTTGTATGTATTGAGTTACATCTTCTTTTGCGAACACCATTTTGTACAAAGTTAACTGGAACTGCTTAGCTAAAAGGGTCCAATCTGAGCGCACAGTTTCTAACCCTTTAAAAACCAACTCATCACCTAATGGAGTAGCTTTAACACCCGCATAGCGCTTCTTGCTGCCAAGCTCAGATCCTCTAATAGTTGGCATTAAAAAATGTTTAAAATGAGTTTCAAATTCAATTTCGAGCTCACAGGCTAACTCAAACTCCTCTTTTAGTTTGCTGCCCCAGTTCTGATTAATCATATCAGCCAAAGACTTACCAACAGAAGCTGCGGCTTCCTCTGTATAATCACCTTCTAACCACACAAAAGTTGAATCAGTATCTCCATAGATCACTTGGTATCCAGCTTCTTCAATCCAGTTCGCTGTGGTTTGCATAATATCGTGGCCTCGCATCGTTATAGAGCTAGCCAACCGTGTATCGTAAAAAGGGCACCCACCGGATCCTAGTACCCCATAAAAGGAATTCATTAATATCTTGATAGCTTGACTGCGAGGTCCATCTTTATTGCGTTTAGCCTCATCTCTTTGATTCCATAAGGATTCGATAATGTGCGGAAGGAAGTGTTTATCGCGACTAAATTTCGCACCGCGATAACCTTCAATTGCGCTTTGTGGAGACTTTAACCCTTCTACTAAGCCTAAAGGATCAATCTTAAAGGTGCGGATAATGGATGGATACAGACTCTTGTAATCTAGTACTAGTACATTTTCATAGAGTCCAGGTTTAGAGCTCATCACATAACCACCAGGACTAGCTAAACCACCATCTGCGGGCCGGTTTGGTGCAATATAGCCAGACCTATGTAATTTTGGTAAATACAAGTTGATAAATGCAGCAACTGAGCCCCCCATGCGGTCTAGCTCTAGGCCAGTTAACTGACTTCTAAGCACCAAGAAATCGAGTACTCTAGTTTTTTCAAAAATGTCTAATACTAGGCGACAATCTTCAAGGTTATACTCAGCTAATTTAGGCTTATCATAAAGAAAGTCATGCTCAATATGGGCCATTCTGTTATCAATATCTTCAGTTTTTTTGCCTCGCCCCAGTAATTCTTGAGCAACATTTTCTAAACTAAAGCTGTCAAATTGATAGGTAGCCGTTTTCAAGGCTTCAATTCCATCTATAACCAAACGACCCGCAATACTTACAAACCCTTGAGAATTATCACTGCGAGAATCACGCCACGCTAAGGGCTGCCCATCACGACCAATATTAAATGACACGCCGTAAACTTCAGCACGCTTAACAAGTAACCTAAAATCGAAATTTACGATATTCCAACCAATGATTAAATCAGGATCAAATTGATTGAGCTGTTCGATACACTTTACTAACAGCTCCTTTTCGTCTTCAACCCATTCCACCCACTCAGGGCCAGCTTGTTTTGCCCCTATCATTAACACTACTTGAAAATCTTGGCCTGCCATACCAATAGAATACAAATGACCTTTATCACTGCACTCTATATCTAAAGACAAAATCTTAAATTCAGGTACAAATTTGCTGGGTTTGCAATTGATATCAATAAGTGAAGGAGTAAACGTAGCTGTTTGAATATGGCCAGTAAATTTAGCACTACCATAAACAAAACGCTCCATTAAAAAGCGGTCGGTTAATCTAATATCGGCTTCAAAATGTGGCAATCTGTGGCGCTTGAGTAAGTTTCTGGCTTGGTAGAGTGCTGAAGTCGTATCAAAATACATGCCTCCTACCAACTCATGCTCAAAGGTACTGAGGGCTAAAGGTTTGTAATCATGCTTAATATTACTAGTGCTGAGTAACTCACTAATTTGATTTCCATCACACTGACGTACAAAAAATACACCTCGTTGAGCCTCGGTCGTCCCTTTAACCGGCCCATTTGCTGTCAAAAACCAAAAATCTAAAAATGTTTTACCTTTTCGGTCAAATGCATGTGAGGTTAGTACAAAACCTTCAAAAATTTCAGACACTATATATTTATATCTTCCGAGCGTTCACATTGTACAACCATATTTTTACCATTCGTCTTTGCGCGGAATAAGGCAGTCGTTGCTAATTGCACCATTTTATCTGACGTATCTGTCTTTCTATATTCGCAGATACCCGCTGATATGGTTACCTTTAAATCAGGCATATTTATCTTATCACTTACCTCCCCCATTGCTAGGCGTAAATCTTCAATCGCCTTGTAAGCACAATCAATACCTACTTCAGGCATAACAATCAAAAAACCTTCTTCTGTAACTCGCCCTAATTCAAAATCTTTAGAGAGGTTTTCAATACATAGTTCAGTAAACAGTTTAAGGACTTTATCACCGGTAAAATAGCCAAACTTATCATTAATAAACATCAAGCGATCTATATCAACCAAGGCTATTGATAACTTGCCACCATTATTTTCTATACTTTCTAATTGTGTGTTAACAGCCTCTATTGTCTGCTGTTGATTCATAAATCCTGTTAATGCTTCGCTCGTTGCTAAACTATCTAGCTTACGAACAGACTTTTTATTACTAATAAGTCGACCCAATAGGATAAGAATAAGTGCCGTGACTACCAATATGCCACTTACCATTGACCAACTAACATCTTTTTGTGGCATCGAACTACTTAATTCTTGTGCAACCACAGCAGGGGCAGACATCAATAATGAAATAGCCACTACAAAGACTTTATTAGTTTTACGAAAATAAGAGGAAAAATGAGGTTTGTCTATCGACGAATTAAATTGCTTGCTGAACAAAAATATATCCTTAACGTGATGTTTCAAAATGAAAATAAAGGCAATTCCAAAAACCACCAAAGCTCGAAAAATTAGACAGGAACAAAAAAAACGAGTTCTATCGAGTGATAAGAACGAGATGTTAACACTTAAATTTCTTTTCTTTTTTATAAACTGGAAATTTTTATATATCCATCAATAAGCCCATAAAAAAACGACCTCAAATGAGGTCGTTTTAAAGAATACAAAATTCCTGAACCGAATAATTTGTGTACTTTAGATACGGTCGTTTAAAACCGCAACAATAGGTGAAGTTGTTAAACCATTTTCATTTGCCCAGTCTAATACTGTTTTACCATCTTTTTCTGGAGCTTGAAGGTCACCCTTGGGCATTTTTTTAACCATTAGTGTGCCCGTTTCCACAGCATTATTTAGCATAGCTGTACGAATAAGGCTATTGCCGCCACAAGACACACCTGTGTAATAATCTTTTAGCTTTAATCTGAAGTCAGATTGAACACGCTTCATTTTTTTGCGTAATTCACCTTTGTCATCAGCTTTTACGATAGTACAAATATTCTGTAATGCTTCACCAACATCAGCCTGAGCTGTTCCTGCAGATAAAAAAGATATAGTAGCGATAGCGATAGAAGTTTTAACGATTTTCAACATGGTTAAGTCCTCGGGTTAATTAAGTTGTGCAACACTTGCTGCGTTGAAGCTATTAAAACCCAGCTAGGACGATTAAAAAATCTACGTGTCTATACTTTAGTATTAGTTCTGATACATGCTCGGTAAAAACGTCGATTAAACTCAAAGATATTATTCATACTCTTCTTATAAATCCTTTTGAGGCTGCCTTGTGACAACCCCATTCCTAAGCGCTTTTCCGTGTTTTATTAACCAATAGTTAAATGGAGGGATATCGTAAATGTTGTAGCCTTAACTTTGTTCTTCCCTAGTAAACACCAACTCATTGCCTTGGCTTTTTTCAGCAGAAAACTGATAACCTGCGGTATCAAAACCTTTTAACTGACTAATCTCTGTTAAACGATTTTCAATAATATACCTAGCCATCAAACCTCTTGCCTTTTTTGCATAAAAGCTGATGACTTTATATTGTCCATTCTTAGCATCTTGAAACACAGGAGTGTAGATTTCACCATTTAAAGCTTTTGGTTTAACAGACTTAAAATACTCATTAGAAGCTAAGTTAACTAAAACATTATCACCTTGGGCAGCTAGGGCTTGGTTAAGTTTATTGGTAACTCGGTCATCCCAAAATTGATATAGATTCTTATTTACTCCAGTATCTAACTTGGTTCCCATTTCAAGTCGATAAGCCTGCATTAAATCTAACGGACGCAATACGCCATATAGTCCAGATAAAATTCGCAAATGTTGTTGCCCATAATCCAAGTCTTCTTGGGTTAAACTAGCAGCATCTAAACCACTGTAAACATCGCCATTAAATGCAAGTATGGCTTGTTTGGCATTCTCGGTATTAAAAGGCAATTGCCAACTAGCGTACCGGTCTGCGTTTAACCCAGCCAACTTATCACTAATTTTCATTAATGAGCCTATTTTTGCTGGACTTAGCTTGCGGCAGTGCTCAATTAGAAACGCCGCATCATCTAACATCTCCGGTTGCGTGAATGTATTTGTAGTAGGCGGAGTTGTGTAATCAAGGTTTTTAGCTGGGGAAATAACCACTAACATTCAAAAGGGTCCTGTAATTAATAATTTAAAGTAAGTCTAGGTTCTAGATATTGGGCATGGACTGAAAAAAACAAGCAGCTCTTGATTGGGCTTTTAAGATAGGAGTCTAGAGCATTTATCTCAGATTTGGGTTGATGCAAGCTAACTGTAAAATGCTTTTACCTACCTTAATTAAATTTTTTAGCAGTATTACTAGCCTTTTACTGGTATCAGCTTTTTAACAGTTATATCCTTTATACCTAGGACTGTTAATATGTTTGGTAAACATTAAGCATAAGATAGTTAGCTTACTTCTTTGAGTTCACAACCAAGCTATAGCACATTAGCATCAAGCATAAACTAATCGTCACCCATTACAGAGGATACTATGTCTAACCAATTAGAAGCTTTACGAGAAATCACTACAGTTGTTGCTGATACAGGTGATATCGAAGCAATCAAAAAATACCAACCAGTAGATGCAACTACAAACCCATCTTTATTGCTAAAGGCTGCAGAAATGCCCCAGTACAAATCTCATCTAGAGAGTGCTGTTGCATGGGCAAAAGAACAATCATCAGATCCAGAACAGCAAATTATTGATGCTGGCGATAAGCTTTCAGTTACCATAGGCACAGATATCGTTAATATTGTACCTGGTCGTATTTCTACTGAAGTAGATGCTCGTTTATCTTTTGACACTGCTGCAAGTATTGAAAAAGCGCACAAATTAGTTGCCCTATACAAAGAAGCAGGCATAGACAAAAGCCGTATACTCATCAAATTAGCCTCTACTTGGGAAGGCATCAAAGCAGCTGAAGTACTAGAAAAAGAAGGCATCAACTGTAACCTAACGCTATTATTTGGTTTTGCTCAAGCACAAGCTTGCGCTGAAGCTGGCGTCTACTTAATTTCTCCTTTTGTAGGTCGTATACTTGACTGGTATAAGAAAAGCACAGGAAAAACAGACTACACTTCAGAAGAAGATCCAGGCGTAGTATCTGTTACTAAAATCTACAATTACTACAAAGAGCACGGCTACAAAACTGTCGTTATGGGTGCAAGCTTCCGTAACACAGGTGAAATCACTGAGTTAGCCGGTTGTGACCGTTTAACTATTGGACCTGCTTTATTAGAAGAGTTATCTCAATCAGATGCACCTCTTCCAGTTAAACTTACAGACACAGGAGCAACTAAAACTCCTGGAGCGCCTTTGACTGAAGCCCAATTCCGCTGGGAAATGAATCAAGACGCAATGGCAACTGAGAAAGTATCAGAAGGTATTCGTAACTTTGCCATCGACCAAGTAAAACTAGAAACACTTTTAAAAAGCTACTTATAAGTTAAATTAGCTTATTAACAAAGCGTCGTTCTGCGGCGCTTTTTTGTCATTACCATTTTATAAGCCCTACACCCGAGGTCTCCTATGACAGCATTGACTGAATCTCAAGCTTGGCAAAACCTAAAGAGCCTAGCAGAACAAATAAAAACACAACACATGCGAGATTGGTTTGCAGCCGATCCCAAAAGAGCTGAAAAGTACACTGAGTCTGCTTGTGGTATCGAATTAGATTTTTCTAAAAATTTAGTCACAGACGAAGTACTCAGTGCATTACAAGCTTTGGCAACTGAGTGTCAAGTTTCAGAAAAGCGCGACGCCATGTTTGCTGGTGAAATTATCAATCACACCGAAAAACGCGCAGTACTGCATACTGCTCTTCGTAACTTTTCTGGTAACCCAGTTCTAGTTGATGGCCAAGATGTCATGCCAGAAGTACTAGCCTGCCAACAAAAAATCCAAGATTTTGTGGCAAGTGTTCACAGCGGTGAGCGCAAAGGTTACACAGGAAAGCCTCTTAAACAGATTGTTGCGATTGGCATAGGTGGTTCATTCTTAGGTCCTAAAATAATGTCTGAAGCACTCAAACCTTATTGGTTTGAGGGTGTAAAAGTGCATTATGTAGCAAACGTAGATGGCTGCCATATTCAAGACGTATTAGCCACAGTTGACCATGAAGAAACCTTAGTTGTTATGTCCTCTAAGTCTTTCACCACTCAAGAAACGCTGCAAAATACCCTGACTGCTAAAGCATGGTTTTTAGAAGCTGGCGGTACGCAACAAGATATAGCCAAACATTTCATTGCCGTATCTTCAAACATCAAAGCCGCCACCGAATTTGGTATGGCTGAAGATAATATATTTCCAATGTGGGACTGGGTAGGCGGTCGTTATTCACTTTGGTCAGCGATAGGCTTACCTATTGCCTTGACTATAGGCTACGACAACTATCGTGAACTACTACAAGGTGCCTTTGACATGGATGAGCACTTTAAGTCGGCACCAGTAGAGCAAAACCTACCTTTATTACTAGGGCTATTGGGTGTTTGGTATGTCAATTTCTTTGGCGCTCAAAGTCATGTACTACTTCCCTACTACCATTATTTACGTGGCTTCCCAGCTTATGTTCAACAACTAGATATGGAAAGTAACGGTAAACGTATTGCCGGTGCAGAAACAGCAACTGACTATGAAACGGGCCCAATTATCTGGGGAAGTGAAGGTACTAACGGCCAACATTCATTCCATCAGCTTATTCACCAAGGTACTGTATTAGTTCCCGCTGACTTTATGTTACCTCTGAACGTTCCCAATCAAGATGCGACTCATCATGCTATGTTAGCTTCTAATTGCTTCGGTCAAACTCAAGCCCTAATGCAAGGTAAAACATTTGACGAGTGCAAAGCTGATTTAGCGTCAAAAGGGCTAGATGATTCAGAGTTAAACTCACTGGCGACCCATAAAACCATGCCTGGAAACAAACCAAGCAATACCATGTTATTTGATAAGGTGGATCCTAAAACATTAGGGGCGCTAGTGGTCATGTACGAACACAAAGTATTTGTACAAGGTGCAATATGGGGCGTGAACTCATTTGACCAATGGGGTGTTGAGCTAGGAAAAGAACTAGGTAATCAAGTGTTAGATAAACTCGTTAATACTGACGCGCCGCTAAGCTTTGATGCTTCAACTAACCAGCTAATAGCTAAGTTTAGAGCAGCAAATAGCTAGCATTAACTAGGTTAGATAAAAACTAAAAAGGCGGATTACGTTGGTAACCCGCCTTTTTAATTAAAATTAAGTTCTACAAAAAAGTCCTAAAATGGATTTTGGCTATACCCTTTAGCATTTAAAATCGCGTGCGCAGTCATTGCAGATAGCGCCATATTTACCCCTTCAATCATATCTGTGTTATCCAATTGATGAAAAGCTGCAGACTGACCACACTGCACAAACTGAACCTTATTAGCCAATAAAGTGTCAATTAGCTCTGCATTGGGGTTTTCTTTGCCGTATTTAGCTTGGTAGGACTTTGTATTGCGCATTTCATTTGTCGCGCCACCATGAACAACAACTACAAGATCAATGTTCTTTGCAGGTATCCCATTTGCAACATGCATGTTGTAAAAGCGAGCCACACTATCAAAGCCACGATTAACGCCGCCCTCTTTACCTGCTTTAGCAACATCGAAAACCACTTTTAACTTAGTGTCTTTGGCAATTTTCATATCCTGCTTTACTGCAGCATGTTTACCATAGCCAAATATTATGGGCCCATCAGCAAACTCTGCAGCTGAGCTTTGTAAACACATACCACACATTAAACTTATCATTGCGATCTTAGCTAAATTATTCATAGTGACTCTTCTCCGTAGTTCTTTATTTTATTAAATTCGGCAATTAACTATATATTTCTAGAGACTAGCTTTAAAGTGTCAGGATAATTTAGATATTTAGCACAGCCTAAAAAATGCTAAAGTATTTATTTTAGTAATAGCTATTAGCAGCTTTTTACTAGGTAGATGTTATGGACTCCAAACACCACAATGAACTGTGATAACTAGGAGTATATGAGGTTATTAATAATATCTCCCTCCTCATGTAAAAAATAAATGATTTTATATATGGTCACAACGATAGACTTATAACTATACAAATGACCTAGCCAAAATTGGTAGTGTAAAACCTTCATTAAAAGACAGAATACACAAATAGGTTCACACTATGCGAAAATTCAATAAGCTTTTTAAATCAGTGTCATTCGCTGCTGTTGTAATTAATGGCGCGGGGAACACACTGTTAGCACAAGAAGTAGTGGCGACAGACAAGACTGCAAATACCAGTGATTCTGACTCCTTAGAAGTCATATCAATTACTGCCAAACGAGACATTGCAGGATTTCTAGAGAATCAACCTAGTAGTTTACTATTTGGTTTTGAAAAATCACTTTTAGAAACGGGGCGCTCAGCAACGTTTGTTAGTGATGACACCTTAAAAGCCTTTGGTGTGACAACGGTTGATGATCTTACAGCGGTAGCACCGGGTACATTTACAGCTTCTTATTACGGTGTAGAAGGGGCATTAAATGTTAGGGGGACTTTAGCTGAAACCTACTTTCATGGGTTCAAGCGAATTGAAAACCAAGGGACTTACCAAACCCCAATCGGCTCTACCTCCAGAGTAGATATCTTAAGGGGGCCACCTACTGCTAATTTCGGGCCAGGGAAAATAGGAGGACTATTAAACCTAGAACCTAAAACCGCTCGCCTTAGTCAATCTGGTGGCTTTTTACCTGAGGTAATAGGTGAAGCTCAGGTGACAGTTGGCTCCTATGATAAGAAAAACGCTAGCTTCCAATTTGGTGTACCTGTAAAAATAGGTAAAGCCGAAGGAGGAATTTACACCTATATTGAACTTGAAGACTCAGGTAGCTTTTACAACGGAATCACTCCCGAACATCAAATGGTGCAATTATCAGCCGATTTTGAACTATCAGATGACTGGAAATTCGCAGCAGGACTAATGTCATATAACTCAGATGGTTATGTGCAAACTCCAGGTTGGAATAGGGTCACTCAAGACCTTATTGATAATGGCACATACCAAACAGGTAGAGACACTGACTTAGTTGATACGGATGGCAATGGTCAAATGGAATGGGCTGAACTTTCAGCGCAAGATCCTACTTATTTTGCAAAGTTAACCCATTATCCAGACTTTTATCTATATGCAGATGGGGATGTTGCTGCGTTAGATACTAACTTAGGTACCACCAAGTTATCACGTCAGGATGTGTACACCAGCGACAGTGATTTTTCTGATACATCCACCTTTACAGGGTTTGTAGATTTAATTAAAAGCTACGATGACGAAAGCCAGTTAAAGCTACAAATGTTTGTTGATTATTTAGACAACCAGCGTTTTGTAAGCTACGGGTTTCCTGCAGATTATTTAGCAAAAACCTATGAAGCTCGAGTATCTTATATTAGTTCCTTTGGCAGTAGCAGTGATGATATTCAAGGTGTTTACAATATAGGCTTGAGCAGTCGCTATTATGATGCCCGTAAAAAAGAATCCTATAACGGAGGACAAATTGCCATTAGTCGTAGAGATCTATCGGTTGGCGCTATGCCAAATGACATAATAGGCTCTCCGTTTAATTCAGATTTTTTCTGGGACTTAGACACACAATCTACTTGGACCGACAATGCAATTTTTGCAATGCTTGATGTTACCGCTATGGACATTTGGGATTTGTCATTAAGCGCAAGATATGACTACTACGATTTAGATGCCACTGAAAATGGTGACCCAACTTATTCCTACGCTGGCGTCACCGAAGCAAAAGATAGTGATGGTAAATTTACGTATAGCGCCACGCTTCTATTAAACCTAGAATCAGGGATTAGACCTTACGTTAGTTACGCTGAATCAGCCGCAATTGAATTTGGTCAAGCTGGTGAAGTATCGCCTGACCTAATTACCAATGGTGAATGGTTGTCAGATGGAAAACTATTTGAAGCTGGAGTGAAACTAGAATTGTTCGAAGGAATAGTGACAGGTTCAATTTCTGGTTATGAGCAAGAAAGAACAGAGTTAAGCACAGTAGCTGGTAGTACAGTTAACCGCACTAAAAGCCAAGGTGCAGAGCTTGAACTTAGAATATTAGCTAGTGAAAACCTAAGCTTCAGTATTACCTCTAACAAACAAAAAACAGAGTTTGTGGATGGGTATGATGGTTACTATGTTATCAACCCCAGAGATATCGGCCTTGATGATATATCTAACTATGGGGTATCTGTTGCTGCCTTTAATTTTTCTGACAGTTTGTATGCATTGACTGGCAGTGAATTTTACCTAGGAGCACTTGAAGATACTCGTATTCCCGATTCAGTTACCAGCGTTTATGCTACCTATGCAGATGAAATAGGCTTGTTTGACAGTATTGGTACTACATGGGGAGTGCGTCATGTATCAGAAACTTCTGGATTTACAGAGTTTGCAACTAAGTACCCTAGTTATTTACTCACACAGGCAGCGTTTTTTGTGAATTATAAGGACTGGTCTTTTAGTTTGAACATAGACAACCTACTTGATGAGACATACTTCACACCATTGCAGGATATTTATGGTGATGTAGCAGTATTGCCTGGTAAAGGTCGTGAGTGGCGTATGTCCGTCAACTACTACTTTTAGTTCGCAGTGAGAAAAATGTAAATGATAACAATAAAAAATTGGAGACCTTATGGGTAAGTTAACCGCAGATATACAAGCGCGTTTTGTGTTGTGCGCTTTTAGTCTTGGTTTCTTTGTAATAACCGCAGCGACCTTTACCTCATTAGGCGTAGTGTTACCTGCTATGGTAACAGAGATGAACTGGGACTGGACCACAGCGGGCCTTGGCTTCACCTTCTTGGGGATCGCCTGCGGTTTAAGCAGCTACTTACCTACAGTAACCATTAAAAATTGGGGTTTACCTGTTACCTTAATTACCGGCTTAATAATTTTAACCGCTGGTTTCATGATCCTGTATACAACGGCAACCCCCGTTTCTTATTTTTGGGGTTGTATATTAATCGGAACAGGATATACCTTTGTAGGTTCAGTACCAGGCACCTATGTTATTACCCACTTTTTTAAAAAGCACTCTACGGCATTTGGTTTTTATTACACAGTAGGAGGCTTAGGTGGCGTTGTGGGCCCTATTATTGTATGGCTAGCGACAGATATATTAGGGAACTGGCGCTACCACTGGTTAGTTATGCTAGGGGCTATTATCGTTTCGGTTTTATTTATGCTCGCCTCACTACTTTTGACTGACGCCAAACGATTGCAGACACCACCAGAACACAAAGGGGCTAATTCCAAAAAACAAAGAGTGTATGAAACAGAACAAGCATGGACCTTTAAACGAGCAGTCAGAACACCTCAATACTTACTATTACTCGCCGCCTACTCTACTGTGTTATTCGTAGGGATCACAGTCAATAGCTTTTCTGTTGCCCACTTAACTGAAGTGGGTGTGTCATTTGCTTTAGCTAGCACGCTATTGTCTGCCGAGGCATTTTGTAATGCCATCTCGCGAATAGTCGGAGGCTTTATTGGCGAGTATTTTGAACCCAAAGTCATGTTGCAAATAGCCTTAATGTTATTAGCTGGCGGCATGTTTGCCCTTAGTTTTGGCCAAACATTATTAAGCTTAGGTTTTTACTCATTCGCTATTGGATTTGGCTTTGGTTTAACGTTTTTATCTTGTACTGTTTTATTGATTCGTTATTTCGGTACAGCCCCTTATTTACAACTGTTTTCATTCATGAATGTTGGCGCAACAGTTGCCGCTGCAGCACCTTTATTAAGTGGCTACCTAAAAGATGCCACTGGCACCTTCGTTCCACCATTTCTGCTAATAGGTACCCTGCCGATTCTTATATTTATTGGTATTACTTTTATGCGTCCACCTAGACTGGACTTGCCTAGTAAAACCAAACCTCCCACCCCTTCAAGCAATAATATGCTTACTGTTAAAGATTGTGATTAAATTTCTTAAGCACAGGAACAATTCAAATGACTACCTATAACAAAGAATTCGGCGTATTTTTACCTATTGCAAATGGCGGCTGGATTGTATCTGAAAACACCCCACCATTAGATGCCACCTACCAGCAAAATAAAACTGCAGCCAAGATTGCAGACGATTACAAAATGGACTTCATAATGTCCATGGCTAAATGGCGTGGTTATGGGGGTAAAACCGAACACTGGGGCACCTCATTAGAGTCAATAACTATGATGGCTGGCCTAGCTGAAGCCACCAGTCACGCTAAAGTGATTGCAACAGTCCACACGCTAATGATGAATCCTGCAGCTGTCGCTAAGATGTTTGCAACTTTAGATCAAATATCTAACGGCCGAGCAGGTTTAAATATTGTGTCAGGCTCTTTCAGAGATGAGCTAAACCAAATGGGAGTGTGGCGCGATGAAATAGACCATGATGAGCGCTACGTTTACGCTCAAGAGTGGACTGAACTAGTACACAAGTTATGGCAAGAAGACCACGTTAATTACGACGGAAAATACTTTAAATTTGAAGACTGCGTGTCGCAGCCTAAGCCTGCCAAAAAACCATTTACAGTATGCGCAGGCCAATCAGAGCGTGGCTTAAGATTTTCTGTAAAAAATACAGATGCGTGTTTTGTTGGGGGTAAAAACGATGAAGAAACCCTTAAAATAACACGCATGGCCAGAAGTATTGCCGATGAGTTAAACACGACAGTTAAGTGCTATTGCATGGCGATTCTAATCATCGAAGATACCGAAGAGCAAGCCCAAGCCAAAGCCCAACACTACAGAGATGGTAAGGACTCTGGGGCAGTAGAAGGTATGATGCGCTCCTACGGAATTGATCCTGCGTTAAAAGACAATGCTATGGTTATTCGCTCTCAAGGTGCTTTTATGAGCCGTGAGCTAGTCGGCACGGTTGAATCAGTAAAACAGCAGTTAATTGAGGTCATTGATGGCACCGAAATGGATGGTGTAATGATTATTTTTGATGACTATGAAAAAGGGCTACATAAATTTGGGCAACATATTCTACCTGAGTTAAGGGCTCATTATGGCTGACATGGCCGTAATTCAATTAACCCAGCTACAGACCCCATGGATTGCTCCTGAACGCACTGCCTTGTGTATTATCGATGTACAACTAGACTTTGCGAGTCCAATTGGTTTGCTGGGCCAATTTGGCTTAAACATGGAAGCTGTGCAGCCCGCCATTGAACATTGCCAAGCATTAGTTAATGCCGCTCACAAGGCTGGCGTACCGGTTTATTTTATCGGCTTAAAAACAGCACAAAACACAGACTCCGCAGCTTGGAAACAATGGATGAGTCGCCAAGGCAGAGATCCAGAAGTCGAAAGCGCAATTTGCCGTGAAGACACTAACGGCTGTGACTTTTATAAAGTTCGGCCTTCAGCATTGGATTCGGTTATTTACAAAACCCGCTACAGCGCATTTCATGAAACTGAATTCGACCAGCAATTGCAACTTAAGAATATAGACACACTGGTGTTTTGTGGCGTGACTACCGAATGCTGCGTGGAGTCGAGTGTAAGAGATGCCTTTCATCGTGACTATCACGCCATAGTCGCCACCGATGCATGTGCCGCTTACGAGCCCCATATTCACGAAGCAAGCTTATCAGCAATGGCAATAAACTTTGCGTTATTGAGTAATACAAAACAAATTTGTTCTATATGGGAGAAAACGCTTTGACCAGTCCCTATATTCTTCAGATACCCACACTAACTATAAAATTTCAATTGAAGATGTTGAGAAAGCCTTAGTATTAAGATAGCTCATGTTTCTATCCTTTCGTTAATAACATGAGTAATGATGGATTAATTCCAATTTCATTCTTTCATTCATATGCCCAATGTTTTGATTTTAAAAGTAAATAGGAGCAAGTCAGCAAAGGTTAAAATAGGATTCTGCAATGAATAATAGGATTAGATAGGCCATTTTCTATTGTAATTAATAGAGAAAAAACTGATTTGTCATGAAAACTTCATAGACAAGCAACAAAACGGTAAAAAATATATTCTAGCTTATGAACTTGTATGATATACATACCATAAGCTGCTGTTTTGTGGACTAAAATCACATTAGCTTACGAAGTATTGTTGTAATTCCTGCGCTATAAAAATGATAAAGAGGTTCCAAATGGATAAGTCTGAATTATTGTCAACATTAGATACAGAAAACCCTACTCCTAAAACTAAAAGCAGCAAACGTAGATGGCGAGAGATAGAAGCCATACGTGACAGGCATCAACTCAAAAAAGAGCTTCGAGAGCTGGGAATGTCTCCCGAAGATGAATTAGAATTTATTTAAATCCAGCGAAAAGCCCTAAGTTGTTAGGGCTTTTTTGTTTCCCTATTCCTGCCTCATATACATACTAGTTAAATAGAAAAAACTATTAGCCACTTGCAAAGGTAAATAGCTTTACTGTCACTACTCTGTAGAATGCCCGGTAAATTATCACTAAGAGATCTCCTACAATGACAGATACCAGTCCAATCTCCGCCGACTTTATGGCCCAAGTAAAAAGCACGCAAACACTTTGGGCATTGCAAGATGCAGCCAGTGAAGGCTGGGTTATTCTTGATTCAATCAATTTTGAAAATACTGATGTTATGCCACTTTGGTCAAGTAATAAGCTCGCCCAAGCCCATTGTATTGATGAATGGCAAGATTACACGCCTAAAGCCATAACCGTTGCAGACTGGTTAGAATTTTGGGTTGAAGACTTAGCTGAAGATAACGTTATGATTGGTATTGAATGGCTAGATGGCGGTGAATATTTAGAGTTAGAGTTGGCCGACTTCAGTCAACTATTGGCTAAAATTGAAACCTTTTAACCTTCTATTCAAGTACTTTTCATTAATCGCATAAGAGTGGGCCAATTCGTTTTAATCTGGCCCCAATTATTGCCATCAAAAAATACCTACTACTTTAGACAATTGCACTCATTCTGACACAACTTGATTACGACCTTGTTCTTTAGCTTTATAAAGCCTTTCATCAGCCACTTTATAAAGGTCAGAGAGCGTCTGACCATTTTCAGGCCAGCGAGCAACACCTATACTCACTGTCATAGCAGCAGAATAGCCTTCGGCATTTAGATTGTTCTCCACTGCATGCCTTAAACGTTCAGCAACACTGCTAGCTTGAGAGATATTCACCTCAGGGACGAGTAAGCAAAACTCTTCTCCGCCAAATCTAAATGCCCAATCATTTCTGCGGCGCATACTGCTTATAATTCGAGAGACATCAACTAGCACAGCATCGCCAACACCGTGACCAAACACATCATTTACCTTTTTAAAATGATCCAAATCTATCAATATCATTGACACTGACTTTTGTTTCTCGGGTAAACTTTGTTGCAACATTTCGAAAATGGAGCTTAATAATAATCTATTATTCAAGCCTGTAAGTGGGTCTAACGATGCCATTTCTTGTAAGCGCTTCACCATTTCTGCACGCTTCTGTTCGTAGGTATAAGATAAAGCCCATATGGCAATTAATGCTAGTGCGATATTTACAATTGCTATTGTAGGGATCTCGCTAAAGTGCATGATGTGACGATAAGACAAAAGGCCGCAGCCTAAACCAACATAGATAATTGAGTAAATTGTACCTAACAGGGTGCCCAGCAATAAATAAGACAATACAGGTACAATAAAAAGCCAACTGTATAGGGCTGAACTAAAAGAAGCAGTGTAAATACCAATTAAAATAACAGTATAAAGTGCAAACAAAAACACTGATGACCACAGGGTGAGGTTTGGTGTTTTTTTGTGAATAACTAAAATAAACACAGATAAGACAACCACCAATAGCTCTACCATGGCGAAAATCTTATGACCGACCACCCAGTTGTTAATCGTGAAAGTTATACCTGCCAGTATAATAACAAGAAGCACAACTTTCAGAACAGTACGACGATACTCTAGTTCGTTTCCCCATAAGTTAGGAGCAGTCATGGTAAAATATATTCCTTAGTGTATCGTCTTCACACATACAATCCTGCAAGCTTGTATGGGGTCTTTAATAATATTATATAGTTAAAACCTTGTTCTTAATTGCTTAATTACAATTAAGACACTAAATATTTTAACCACCATGCTCTAAATCAACTTTATAAGCCATACATACCTCCCCCAAAATTAATCGGGTAGGGTCTCTAAACCACTGTAACATTCAATAACGTAATGATTAGGCATAAAACACTCAGCTGACGACTCTTTCATTTCATGTGCAAACCTTACTGGGTATTCGCTGGTTAAGAGCTCTCCGTCTGTCAACTCTGGGTAGATTTCATCGTAGCGCTTAATTTCGGTTTGGCTCACTCTACGGTGAATATGGGTACGATTAATTTGGCTGGGATCTCTAAGCCCTGCTGAAGCAATTAAGTCCATACAAGCCTTTACTGTCTCTTTTTGATACCTAGCAATACGACTAGCTTTGTCTCCAACCACTAAGCCTGCTTCTAGGGTTGGGTCTTGTGTTGCAATGCCTGTTGGACATTCATTGCTATTACAAACCAAAGACTGAACACAACCTAACGCCACCATCATGCCCCTAGCACTGTTGCAGACATCTGCACCTAAGGCTAAGTTTCGCACTAAGTGAAAGCCAGTAAAGACTTTGCCACTGGCGATAATTTTTATATCTTTCTTAAGATTAAAACCTACCAAAACATCGCGAATAAACACTAAAGCTTCAATTAAAGGCATACCCACAGAGTTACTATATTCCAAAGGTGCAGCACCTGTGCCACCCTCTCCGCCATCAACGGTAATGAAGTCTGGCTTGATATTAGTTTCAACCATAGCTTTACAAATGGCGACAAACTCACTTTTTCGGCCAACAGCTAGCTTGAAACCAACAGGTTTACCGCCAGACAAGTCGCGTAGCTTCTGAATAAAAAGCATCATACCTAAAGGGGTTTTGAAGGCCTTATGAGCAGGAGGTGAGTCAACTCTAGTACCGGGCTTAACGGTTCTGATTTGAGCAATTTCGATGGTGTTTTTATCCGCGGGTAATATTCCCCCATGGCCGGGTTTAGCGCCTTGAGACAGCTTAATCTCAATCATTTTTACATTATCTTTGGTAGCAGTTTTAGCGAACAGCTCTTCGCTAAATTTGCCCTTTTCATCACGACAACCAAAGTAACCTGTTCCAATTTGCCAAACTAAGTCTCCACCGTGTTGCAAGTGATAAGGACTAACACTTCCTTCCCCGGTATTATGATAAAAGCCACCTAGCTTAGCCCCCTTATTAAGGGCCTGAATAGCATTACCACTTAATGACCCAAAACTCATAGCTGAAACATTAAAGATACTGGCTTGATAAGGCTTTTTACAATCAGGTCCACCAATTTTTACCCTTGGATATAAAGCATGGGGATCGAGGTGGATTGCTGCCATAGAGTGACCTATCCATTCATACCCTACCTGACGAGTATCGAGTTTTGTTCCGTAAGGTACGGTATCTTTTTGCCCTTTAGCACGCTGATAAATCACCGAGCGGAACATGCGATTAATTGGAACACCATCTGTCTCTGACTCAAAAAAGTATTGGCGTACAAATGGCCTTAAAAACTCCATAACCCAGCGACCACGCCCCACTACAGGAAACGTTCGCCATAAAGCATGTTTAGTTTGGTACATGTCGTATATACCCGTTGCGGTCACAGGCAATAAAATTAAACATAACCACAATAAACCTGGCCATATAAAACTCAATAAAATGACTGTAAGCCAAGTAGCAATCGCACCTTTTACAAACCACTTCCGCATAAATTTGATCCTATCTTTCAGCTAGAAATTAACCATTAACACATATTAACCAAACACCGCCCAAATGACTGACGTACAGTGTTTTCAATAAGTTAACACTCGGGTGACATGACAGTTAAAGTTGCCAATTAATAACAGTTTTATTCTGCTGTTGTAATATTTTATTTGTTTGTGAAAAGTGCTGGCAGCCAAAAAAGCCACGGTAGGCTGATAAAGGCGAAGGATGAGGGGCTTGCAAAATATGATGTTTTTGCTTATCGATTACGTCACCTTTTTTTTGAGCATGGCTACCCCATAACAAAAAAACCAACCCTGTGTGTTTCAGGCTCAACTGCTTAATGACATACTCGGTAAAGCGCTCCCAACCTATTTTACTATGGGAATGAGCTTTACCTTCCTGTACCGTTAATACGGTATTGAGTAGCAACACCCCTTGCTGAGCCCAGCTATCTAAGCAGCCATGCTGTGGAATGGAAAAACCTTCGATATCAGTAGCGAGCTCTTTATAAATATTTCCCAAAGAAGGCGGGATTTTTACACCAGGCAACACAGAAAAGCTTAACCCATGGGCCTGTTTGGGTCCGTGATAAGGGTCTTGCCCTAAAATCACCACTTTAACCTTGTCAAACTCAGTCAAAGAAAACCCATTGAATACGTCCTCTGCTAATGGGTAGATTGTCTTGCCAGCAGCCCGCTCATCTTCAACATATTGCATAATATCTTGAAAATAAGGCTGCTGCTGTTCTTGAGCTAAAACATCCGCCCATTTTTGCATAGACTTAACTTATCCAAGCAGCGCTAACAAATGAGCTTTCAGGGCTTCATAGTCTGCAGGTAATTCAGCTGATAAGCCTTCTTTTCCTGCGCAATCAACCAAAGGTTGCGGCAAGCTGATAGGTTGCCCTAATACGTTTTCAACTGTTTCACGGAATTTTGCAGGATGCGCTGTACCTAAGAAAATACCAGTCTGCCCTTCTTCAAGCTTTCTAACCAAGGCTTTATAAGCAATAGCTGCGTGGGGTTCACTCACATAACCAAGTTGCGCTAACTGGCGCATAGCCACTTGGGTGTAATCTTCATCTACTGTATCACCAGAAATAACAGACTTATCAAGGTAACCTTGCTCGATAATCGCTTCGATACGGGGCCAGTTGTTAGGTTGGCTTACGTCCATAGCATTGGACATAGTAGCGACTGTATCTTTAGGATCCCACTCACCTGTTTTTAAGTAACGGGGCACAGTGTCATTTAAATTGGTCGCGGCAACAAAATGCTTAACAGGTAATCCCATTACTTTTGCAATTAAACCAGCTGTTAAATTACCAAAGTTACCACTAGGAACTGAAATCACTAAGTCTTGACGTTCTTCTTCAGAAAGCTGAGAAACCGCTTCAAAATAATAACAAACCTGAGCAGCTAAGCGGCTGATATTAATAGAATTTGCAGAGTTTAGATGTAAACCATCACGTACTTCAGGATCATCAAAAGCAGACTTTACAAGTTGCTGACAAGCATCAAAGTCATCTTCAATCGCCACAGTATGGATGTTGTCACCTAGGGTAGTGAACAGTTTCTCTTGCAGTTGGCTAATTTTGCCTTTCGGATACAAGATAACCACATTGATATTATCTATACCGTGAAACGCATGAGCTACAGCAGCACCAGTGTCACCAGAGGTAGCAGTCAAAATCGTAATAGGGTCACCGTTAGAAATAGCGGTTAGGCACTGGGCCATAAAGCGACCACCAAAATCTTTAAAAGCAAGGGTTGGCCCATGGAACAGCTCTAAACTGTATACATTGTCTGTTACTTTTGCCAAGGGTGCTTCAAATGCAAAAGCCTTAGTCACTATGCTTGCAACGGTTTCACGAGGTAACTCATCACCAATCAAGGTACTTAAAATTTCAATGCTACGTTCAACAAATGGCATTGCCAAAATCGCATCGATGTTTTCAAATTTTGGTAACTCTTTAGGAAAGTATAAACCTTGGTTTTTTCCTAGCCCTTTTTTAACTGCTTCTGCAAATGATGCTTGGTCTGCTGCATCTTTAAGATTTACAAGTTCCACTTTTCATACCTTTGTTTTCCAATTTCAAAACACTTAAGTTATGTACAGTGTTCATTCATTGCTACCGCACCTAAAATGCGCGGCTTGGTTTTCAACAATGACGCGAAGTTGCGCCGTTTTGGTCTAACTGACATATATGACTAAAGCCGGTGTCATTTTGAATATAATTGTCTGTTAACCATTGATTAATTTTTTCTGCGTTTTCTAAATTATCACAAACAGCAAATACCGTTGGTCCTGAGCCTGAAATACCAAAGGCTAGTGCCCCTTGTTGTTCTGCAAATGCACGGGACTCATCAAATTTAGGTAATAGAGACTTTCGATAAGGTTCGGCGATAACATCTTGCATCATGGCTGCGGCCAATGCTTCGTCTTCACGGTAAAGTGCATCAGTAAATACCGCCAACTGACGCCCAAACTTAATGGTATCAGCCATAGGCACTTGCTTAGGAAGAATATCACGCGCCGCAGCAGTGGATACGCTAATACCAGAATAACAAGATACCCAGTACCAATGTTTGAAACAGGGTAACTGCAAAGCCACTTGCTCTTTATGTTCAGCCATAAGGACTAAACCGCCTAAAAAGCATGGCGCTACGTTATCATAATGAATACTGCCACTGATTTGCCCTTCTAGCTCACCCATTACCAATAACAACTGGTTATCGGTAAAAGGGGCACTACCAAAATACTCAGTAAAAAACTGATTCAGTCCATGTAACGCTGCCACAATAGAGCTAGCGCTCGATCCTAAACCACTACCAATTGGCAAATGTTTGTGTAGTGTCAATTTTAAACCAGGAATTGAACTGGCGCTATGGCCTTGCTCTTGTAATACTTTTATAAAATGTTGGTAACAGCGGGTGACTATGTTGCTGTCTGGATCAGGAGGTAATTTATCAGCAAAACGTCCTTTAACTTCTAAACTAAACGTCTCTGCCACTTCAACTTCTACTTCATCACCTAATAGGCTGCCATCAATAGGTTTCAGGGCAGCGCCCAGTAAGTCAAAGCCAAGGCTGACATTACCAATTGAGGCAGGTGCGTATGCAACTAGCTTTGATTTATTCATATTCGAGCCTGACATTATACTGTTTGTTTCCAAGGCATAGTACGCATCACATCTGCAAATACGCCAGCGGCTGTCACTGCTGCACCTGCACCATATCCACGGATAACATAAGGAATAGGTTGATAGTAGCGACTATGGATTGCCAGTGCGTTCTCACCTTCTTTAACCATATAAAGTGGATGGGACTCATCCACCGCTTCAATACTCACCACACATTTTCCATGATCAATAGAGCCTACGTATCTAAGCACCTTACCTTCACTTTTAGCAGCTTCTACTCTTTTGGCAAAAGCAGCATCTATCTGTGGTAGGTTCGCCATAAACTCATCAATACTGCCACTTGCATCAAAGGATGCAGGTAATACTGGTTCAATGGTTATGTCTGCTAACTCTAGTTTCAGCCCAGCTTCACGGGCCATGATAAGTAATTTTCTGGCGACATCCATTCCACTTAAATCATCACGGGGGTCAGGCTCAGTAAAGCCATTCTTTTTAGCAATTTCTGTAGCCTGTGATAGGGTCAAACCTTCATCTAGCTTACCGAATACAAAAGATAGAGACCCTGACAGAATACCTTCGAATCGAACCAACTCATCACCTGCGTAGAACAAATGCTGCAAGTTATCAATAACAGGTAAGCCTGCACCAACTGTGGTTTCATATAAGAACTGACGATTTGTTTCTTGAACTGTATCTCGTAACAACTCATAAAACTCATAGCTAGCCGTATTAGCCTTCTTATTAGGTGTTACTACGTGAAAACCACTTTGCATCATCTCTGGATATTGTTCTGCAATCACAGTACTACTCGTACAGTCAATAATAACTGGGTTGATTAAGCTGTTGGCATGAACAAAGCCCGTTAATGCTTCGATTGAAAACTGTTCATCACTTTCGCTTAAAGCATCAGCCCAAGCTGAATTTAAATCGATACCACCTGCTTGTAACAAACATTTTTTACTGTTGGCGATACCGTAAACATTTAAACTGATATTACGCTCTAGCAATGAAGCTTGTTGGCGAGCCACTTGCTGCAAAAACTCTTTTCCTACGCTGCCACAGCCCACCAAAAATGCATCTATAGCATGTAAATCAGAGAAGAAGTTTTGATGTACAACTCGCACCGCCTTCTTAGCTTTCGCAGCTTCTATAACCGTAGAAATAGAACGCTCAGAAGAGCCTTGAGCAATAGCCACATTGTTTACACGTGCTTGAGATAGAGAGTTGAAAAACTTAGCCGCTAGCCCTTTAGAGTGGCGCATACCATCGCCCACCAAAGTAACAATAGCTAAATCGTGACGTACTTCGATTGGATCTAACAATTGGTTGCTAAGCTCTAAAGCAAAAGAGTCTTCTAACAAATCTAAAGCTCTATCCGCATCTTTGCTATGAATACAAAAGCTAATGCTATATTCAGAAGAAGATTGTGTAATCAAACTTATAGACACATTGGCATTCGACATAACCTCGAATACACGGCTAGCCATGCCTACCATGCCTTTCATTCCGGGCCCTGCCACATTGAACATAGTCATGTCGTCTAAATGGGAGATACCTTTTACGCTAGTCCACTTAGTACTGGCTTGATTACTAATCAAGGTACCTGGCGCTGCAGGATTTAAAGTATTACGGATCAAGCAAGGGATATGATGCTGTGCGATTGGACCAATAGTTTTAGGATGTAAAACTTTGGCGCCAAAGTAAGATAGCTCCATGGCTTCTTGATAGGTTAATTTATCAAGTAAAACTGCACCATCAACTTGGTTAGGATCGGCATTATAAACACCATCTACGTCTGTCCAGATTTCACAACATTCTGCATCGATACATGCCGCTAAAATAGCCGCAGAGTAATCAGAGCCATTGCGCCCTAATGTGACTTTTTCGCCCGCTTCATTTACTGCAACAAAACCTGGCATAATTAATACATTATCACCTGAAGTATCAACATCACTGAATCTTGCCTTACTTGCAGATACGTCAGCTATGCTATCTAGGTAATCACCTTCGGCAATAATATAATCAACAGGGTCAATTATTTGGTTACTTTGACCAATGGCATTTAAGATTTCACTAAAGATATTAACGCTAACGTACTCACCCACACTTAGTACTTTAGCAACCACTTGGTCTGGCGCACAGCCTAATAAGGCAAAGCCTTCTAGGTGTTGATTTAATTCATTTAATGTCTGTTGTACAAAATCAGCTAACTTAGTTGAGGTAAAATTTGGAACATTGTCTTGCAGATCATCAAGAATACCGAAAAGCACCATATTTAACTTTGCAAACAATTCGCCATAATCTTTACCCGCAGCGGCTTCGTCACACAATAAAGACAAGGCATTAGTAACGCCTTTTGGAGCAGACAAAACAACTGCTGCGCCAGTTTCGGTGTGACAAGACATACTAATGTCTTTCACTCTCAAGTAGCGTTCTGCGTCAGCAAGAGACGATCCACCAAACTTCAACACCTTCATTTTGTACTCCTTAATCTTTACTTAGCCATGTTTATATTTTTATTCGCTTTTCACAAAGCCAAATAACAAAAAAGCCCGCTTGGGCTGCGGGCTTTTAATGTGTAATGCGTATGCACTAGCCAGCGACCACCTCATAGAGGGTGATAATAATCATGCTGGTCGTAGTTGTTGTATTCATTTTCATGTGGGCAATTTGCCGTATAGACGTCTATATGTCAACCAACATATGTGGTTGTTTTGTTATTTGTTATATCTACTTTTACCAGAGCCCCTTAAATAGCCGTTTAGTTATTGCCATAACGCCAATAAAAACTATTATGTTGCCACTACATAAATGGCAAGAGAGCAATGTCTTTAAGCAAGCAATTAAATATAAATACGCCGTCCCCTGAGCAAGCTCTTACAGCGTCGTGGTTAGATAAAAAAGCATTAACCTTAACCATAAAAAGGGATGATCTTGTTCACCCTGTGATATCTGGAAATAAATGGCGCAAGCTAGTTTACCCATTAGCTGAAGCACAGCAAAAACAGGTAAAGCATATTATCAGTTTTGGCGGCGGATTCTCTAACCACCTGCATGCTTTAGGTTATTGCTGTTATAAATTAGGTATCAAGTTTACGGCCATAGTAAGAGGCGACTACTCCTCGAACCTCAGCCCCATGCTAAACGACTTGCTGGCATGGCAAACTCATGTGCAATATGTCAATCGTATTACCTATAAAAAGCGAAATGATCCAAGCTACTTAGAAGAACTCACAAAAGCATACCCTGATTCACTTATTATTCCTGAGGGCGGATCCCAGCAGCAGGCCTTAAAAGGCGTTGCAAATATCGTGACTGAATTACAGCATCAATACGATTACATTATTGCCCCAGTGGCAAGCGGTGGCACTTTAGCAGGTCTTATAAATTGTGCTGCTAACTTTTCACCGGCAACGCAAGTAATAGGCATTGGTGTTCTGAAGGGACAAGGCTACTTAGAAGAATTAGTCGCCTCTTTTTTGCCAAATGGACAAACTTATAGCAATTGGAAAATTATTCATGATTATCATTTTGGTGGCTATGGTAAGTCTACACCTGAGCTTAACCAGTTTTGCTCAGACTTTTTAGCACACTTTCATATCCCCATAGAGCCCGTTTACAGTGGTAAGTTATGCTATGGAATTAAAGACTTAGCGAACCGTGATTACTTTCCCAAAAACAGTAAGATACTCGCCCTGCATACAGGTGGTTTACAAGGCGCAAGATAATAGATTGCAAAATAAAACCTTTCTTTACAATGAATAATTAGTTCAAATAGCGCTCCAAATCGCAACAAGAGAAACACCAAGGTAATGAATTGGCAGCAGTGGTTAACCGGATTTGCCGGCGCCTCCCCTTTAGAATGGATAGCAACCATAGCGGGCTTTCTATGCGTATATTTACTTATAAAACGTAGTATATGGAGCTTTGCTTTCGGCTTGCTACAGGTCAGTATTTACACTTGGATTTTCTATGACGTTAAGCTGTACTCAGATATGGCACTGCATATTTTCTACGTTGGTTTTCAATTCTATGGATGGTGGATTTGGCGCCAGTCTAGCGATACAGATAACCGCATCATAGTTGCAAAGGGCTCCTTCAAAGAATACGCATTTTGGTTACTTTTAATCTCAATTAGCACTGTGATAGTAGGCACATTAATGCAGCGATATACAGATGCTAGCTTTCCCTACCCCGACGCCTTTACTACTTGTGCAAGCCTAGCCGCACAATGGTTGTTGTCCCATAAGAGATTATTAAACTGGAGCATATGGATTGTGGTAGATATAGTAGCCATTGCAATCTACTGGCAAAAAGGGTTATATCCAACCTCAGTACTGTACTGCTGTTTGTTAATCATGGCCTGTATCGGTCAGTGGCAGTGGTTTCAAAGTTTACAAAAGCAGCATTATAAAGGCTTAGCAAGTGATTAAAAGAATAGTGTTTTTAGGTGGTCCCTCAACAGGTAAAACAACCTTATGCGAAGCCTTAGCAAAAGAGCTCGGCACTATCACAGTGCCAGAATATGGCCGCGAATACTGGATTACCCACCAAGTCGATAGGCGTTTAACTCCAGAGCAGCTTTTACATATTGCTAAAATGCAAAACCAATGGGAAGACCAAGCAGCAGAAAAGGCCAACCATTACTTATTGTGTGATACTAGTGCCTTTACCACTTGGCATTTCGCATTACATTACCACCAGCAAGCTTTACCTGAATTAGAACAAATGGCACTAGATTGCTGGAAACGCTATGCATTGGTGGTGCTATGTGGCGACGAAATCCCCTACGACGATACCTGGGAGCGTTCAGGAGATGCTAATCGTCAAGAGTTTCAAGCTTTCAACCGTAGCTATATGCAACAACATAAGATCCCATACATAGAAGTAAAAGGCTCAATACAAGAGCGAGTCGAGTTAGTATCCAAAGAACTAACACTAGAATATTCCCAATAAGCCATGTAGCTCATGGCCTAAATTAGCCACTTTAATCAGCAATAATCAGTAACAGATAAATCTATTTTACATCCTCCTCTTGCACGGACATGAATTACTGATAGCATGCAGTTTTTGCTGTTTAACCTAATCTAATTGGATTTTCTTATGTCTCGTGTTTTGATCATTGGTGCCGGTGGTGTGGCCGCTGTTACCATTAAAAAATGTGCTCGTTTACCTGAATTTTTTGACGAAATTTACCTCGCCAGTCGTACGGTATCAAAATGTGAAGCACTGCAAAAAGAAGTAGGTGTTGACCGAGTAAAAGGTGTATTTGCAGTAGATGCTGATCACGCCAGCGAAGTCGTCGCTGTCATCAATCAAGTTAAACCTGATCTCGTTATCAACCTTGCTTTACCTTATCAAGATTTGGCTATTATGGATGCGTGTTTAGAAACAGGCGTGCATTACCTAGATACGGCAAACTATGAGCCAAAAGACGTGGCCAAATTTGAGTACTCTTGGCAGTGGGCCTATCAGGATAAATTCGAAAAAGCAGGTCTAATGGCCCTATTAGGTAGTGGTTTTGATCCTGGCGTTACCAACGTGTACACAGCTTATGCCGCTAAACACTACTTCGACGAAATTCATTACCTAGACATAGTAGATTGTAATGGTGGTGACCACGGTCAAGCTTTTGCAACTAACTTTAATCCTGAAATTAATATACGTGAAATCACCCAACGTGGGCGCTTCTTTGAAAATGGCGAATGGAAAGAAACCGAGCCATTAAGTGTACGTGAAGACCTTGATTATCAAAATATAGGAGTACGTGCATCCTACTTAATGTATCACGAAGAACTAGAGTCTATCGTTAAGCACTTCCCTACTATCAAACGTGCTCGTTTTTGGATGACCTTTGGTGATGCCTACCTTACCCACTTAAAAGTATTGGAAGGTATTGGCATGACTAGTATTGAACCCATTAATTTCCAAGGGCAACAAATTGTGCCCTTAGAGTTTTTAAAGGCCGTTTTGCCTGATCCTGGCTCATTAGCTGATGGTTACACGGGAAAAACCTGCATAGGTACTTATATTACTGGCGTTAAAGACGGTAAAGAAAAAACCATCTTTATCTACAACAACTGCGATCATGCAATGTGTCATGAAGAAGTGGGTGCCCAAGCGGTATCTTACACCACAGGTGTACCAGCAATGATAGGTGCCAGCTTAATGTTAAACGGTACCTGGAAAAAACCAGGGGTTTGGAACATGGAACAATTTGATCCAGACCCATTCATGGAAATGTTAAACATTCACGGCTTGCCTTGGCATGTTTTAGAATGCGATGAGAGTCCATTTTCTAAATAGCTAATAGCCTTTAAAGTAAGCTAGCTGATATGTTCATCCTTAGGGTATCTGCTTCCAAAGTCGGTACCCTAGTTATTTTTCTCAACTCAAAGAAAGCCATATTTATATGCAAGACTCCATGTTAAACCCAGATATCCCCTCTCCGTGTTATGTATGCGAAGAGGCAAAACTCGAAAGCAATTTACAGCTAATGCAATATGTTCAACAGCAATCTGGCGTTGAAATAATATTGGCTTTAAAAGGGTTTTCAATGTGGTCTACCTTTGATTTAGTTAAAAAATATTTACAAGGCTCCACTGCAAGTGGTGTTTGGGAAGCCAAACTAGGCAAAGAGAAAATAGGCAAGCAAGTGCATGTTTATTCTCCTGCTTTTAAGCCAGCAGATATAAACGAATTAGTAAACTTGGCAGACCATATTTCATTCAATAGTTTGGGACAGTGGCAAAGATATAAGCAAAAAGTACTTGAAGGAGGTTTGTCTGCAGGTCTCAGGGTTAACCCTGAGCATCAAGAGGCAGAAACAGAGCTCTATGATCCAAGTGCGCCCGGCTCGCGGTTAGGCATAAAAGCGAGTGACTTAGCAGACGCAGATTTGTCTGGGATTTCAGGGTTTCATATTCACAACTTATGTGAGTCTGACTCCTTTGCTACAGAGCGCACCATTCAAGCCATTGAGAAAAAATTCGGACAATGGCTACCGTCACTTAAGTGGATTAACTTTGGTGGCGGCCACCTAATGACCAAGCAAGGCTATGATGTAGAGCATCTAATTAAAGTATTAAAGACCTTTAAGGAAAACTATCCTCATTTAACGGTAACCCTAGAGCCGGGCTCTGCGGTTGCTTGGCAAACTGGTACCTTAGTGACTGAAGTTGTTGATATTGTTGAAAACCAAGACAAGATTGCCATTTTGGATATTTCGGCGACAGCTCATATGCCAGATGTACTAGAAATGCCCTATCGCCCAGAAGTAAGAGGAGCTGGTATCTCTGGAGAAAAAGCCTATACCTATCGTTTTGGTGGCAACTCATGCTTAGCAGGTGACGCCATTGATCGTTATAGTTTTGACCATGAATTACAAATAGGCGAGCGTATAATCTTTGAAGATATGATCCATTATACTATGGTTAAAACCACCTTTTTTAATGGTGTTGAGCACCCTTCTATTGGCTTACTCCGCAAGGACAGAAGCTTTGAGTTAGTGCGTACATTTAACTACGATGACTTTAAAAATAAGCTCTCATAAAAAGTACCTATTACCAGAGAAGTGAATGGAAAAGCTTAGTTATGGTTATCTATCCATTCACTCATAACAACGTGGGTTTTTATTTTAGTTACATCCTCTTCGACGTCTAAAAACTCACGGATTTCATGGATACGCCGCATACTTGCTGCTTTTACAAATACTAATAAATCCATATCTCCGGTGATCCCGTGGCATGTCACTACCTCAGGTATTGTTTTAAACAAATGAATGACATCTGAACAACGGGCGCGGCGGTGTTGAATTTCAAAATATACAGTCACCCCTTCTTTTTGGGATTCGCTCAGCAACACTTGGTAGCCGCGTATTATGCCACTTTTTTCCATTTTCTTAATACGCTCGGATACACTGGAACGAGACAAACTCACCGCTTCTGCAATATGAGAAATACTTGCTCTAGCATTGCTGCGAAGCTCTGCGATAATCCCCTTATCAAATTTGTCCATATCTCTTCCTTCATATCATCATCAAAATTAAAAAATCCGTCATTATGTCGGTTTAAAAGACATTTTGATGTTACATAATGACAAAATGAATATGTAAATCATTGTAATATAAAGCTCTATTAATCAAGGTATTACAGCCGATGGCAAATCACAATAATAAAATTGGACTATGGCAGGGAGCAGCACTACTTGCCACCACTTTGCTTGGTACTAGCGTGTTTATATTGCCACAAATGACAATAAACATAGCCGCGTCCAATGCCTTATATACGTGGCTAGGCTTAACATTGGCTATCATTCCTGTGGCCTTGGTTTTTGGAAAATTGGCTGGAAAATACCCCCATGCCTCTGGTCCAGCATTCTTTGTACAACAAGCATTTGGCGTGGTAGCAGGCCGAACAATAGGCATAATATTTTTACTGGTTGTTCCATTAGGGGCTCCAGCGGCCATTATTATGACGTTTCAGTTTGTGGACTCCTTAATATCTATGCCTCCAGTGTTGCAATGGTTCACTCAAATTAGCGTACTTGTTTTACTCTTTGTTCTAAATTTCAGAGGTATTCAAATATCTGCGAAATTACAACTCGGCTTAACATTAATAATAGTGGCAATTGTGGCTGTATTATTGGGGTTATCGGAGACAAGCAGCACGCTAACTTCGACCTCTCCAGTCGTAAACAGTGATATCAAGCTAGATTTAATCTTAGTGGCGGCAGGACTGGCTTTTTGGAGTTTTCTGGGGATTGAAGCCATGGCACATTTAGCAAACGACTTTGAAAATCCAGAAAAAGACCTACTTCCGGCGCTCATCATTGGCTGCACAATAGTAGGTTTAATTTATCTAATCTGTACCTACTTACAAATACACAACCCAAATACTGAAAAACTAGCAATTGTAGGCGTATTCAATCAATTACTAGGTGGATATGGCGCTCCCATAATAGGTGTATTAGGTATTGCAGGTGGTATTGCAACGGTCAACGTATACACTGCTAGCCTCGCCAGATTGGCATGGAGTTTTAGCAACGACGGAGTATTGCCCTGTTATTTTAAAGCCCTTAACCAATATGGTGTGCCAGTACGCGCCTTAAATACTTTATTGGTGATAATGGCAATCGTCATTACTGTGACGTTTTTAACTGACAAACATTTAGAAGACTTGATTACTTGGGTAAACGGTGTCTTTGTTATTATCTATTTAGCATCCATGTTGGCCGCAGTAAAACTACTAAGTCGCAATCAAACCCCTTTTATAATGGCGGGTTGTGCTTTTTGTGTAGCACTCATGTGGGGGCTAGGCTGGCAAATGAGTTACGCATTGATACTCATCCTGATAACCGCACCTTTGCTGCACTGGCAACATAAAAGTGCTATCAAAAGAGCTTCGCCAGTAGTCGCGACTAGCAAATGACAAAATACCATGACTTACACAATCAGTAAGAAAATCAAAACCTGATAGTTTATGAGTTTATTGATGGCAGGCCAAAAAGTCCTACCATCAATAAATAAGGAGTGGCAAACAATTATAACGCTGAGAATTCAGCTAAATCTTCCGCTAAACTGATTTTAGGCCTTTCAATCACACGTCCTATTTCTTTACCACTGTCTAATAAAATAATGGTAGGGGTGTATTTCAGCGCAAACTCACTGTGCCTGTTACCCGGCTCTTGTTTACTACGGTCAACTGCAACTAACTGCAAGTTGTCCAGTGTGACACTGGAGCTATCCAACAGTTTTAATAACCTAGGGACTTCTCTCTCACTGTCGTGACACCATGTCCCAAATAAGACTACTATAGACTTGCCTTCAAGGGATTTCATCGCTTTAAGATCACTATTACTTGGCTCAAATTCATTATATGAGGCTTGAAACTCTGGGTAATCAGCAAGCAATTTTGTAGCAGAAATAGCGCCTATATGGTCCCCCGGAGCTTCATTGACTGCACTGCATCCCATTGACACCATTAGAACTAGTGACATTAAAAAAATCTTCATGAATAAATCCTTATTGTTAGTATGACCACAAGGCTACCTAACTTTAGCTTTTTTAAAAAGGCTTCCCCCAAAATGAAAGCCACTTCATTTAAGTAAATGCCTTCACGACAAGCTAGTTGTTATATAAATCTTCCATATAACTACCCATCTCTAAAATATACTGCTGCGCTTCATTCAGTTCGTTTTGTTCAATTCTTTCTTCTATCAAAACGGCAAAATCACTGATTTTCTGAAAACCATAGCTCCCCGCTGAACCTTTAATTTTATGCATGAGCGCCTTTACCGCATTCCAATCCTGCGCTGCTACAGCTTGGTTAATATCAGCTGACTTTTGTTTAAAGCTCATTCGATATTTATCTACCAATTTCTCAAATTCAGTTAATGTTGCTGCTGGCTCTTTAGCTTGCTCTACTGGCTGCTTACTACCCAAGTATTTATCAAGTAAGTCGTAAAATTTACGGGTATCAATTGGTTTTGCGAAATGCTCAACAGCGCCAGCATTAAACACTTGCTGCTTACTACCACTATCAACATTTGCGGTTAGCATAATCACTGGACTTTTAACCCCTCGTTTTTTCAACAAAGTAGTTGTTTGCAAGCCATCAAGAACCGGCATCTGCATGTCCATTAATATAAGATCAAAATCTTGCTCTTGAGCAAATTTCAATGCTTGCTCACCATCTTCAGCTAAAACTAATTCAAGTCCAGTTTTAGAAAGTAAATATGACACTAAATCTCTGTTATCTTGGTTATCATCAACCGCCAAGACACAGCCACTTAACTTAGGAATGGTCAGTTCATTTTTTACCTCAGCATGACGTAACACCTCAACTTGCTCATCAGACATCAACATAGACTTATCATCTGACTCAATCCAAGGTAGGTACACAGCAAACTGGCTACCATGACCTTCTTGGCTAGTAACCTTAATATGGCCACCAAGCAATTCAATTAGCTGTTTACTGATATAAAGCCCTAGCCCTGTTCCACCATATTTTCTATTTATGGCTTGGTTGCCTTGAGAAAATGCAGTAAACAAACGTAACTGCTGTTCATCACTCATTCCTGGACCTGTATCTGACACAACAAATATCAACCTCCGGCGATAACTGTCTAAATGAATTTGCACATCCACCTGTCCTTCTTGGGTAAACTTGATAGCGTTATTGCATATGTTCAACAATATTTGTTTTAACCTAGTGCCATCTGTAATGAATTTCTCAGGTAATGGAAAATTAAGCTTTAAATCGAATTTTAAGTGTTTTTCTAAGGCAAAACCTTCTATGTGTGATGCCACCTCATCAAGCATGTTCACTAAACTAGTTTCTGTTTTATTGAGTTGAATTTTACCTGCCTCAATTTTAGATAGATCAAGTACATCATTCACAATATTCAGTAAATACTGACCACCATTATGCACCGCTTGTACTGCTTTATTTTTCTCTTCAGCACTGGCTGATGGGTCATTAAGGATCGCGGAATAACCTACAACAGAATTAAGTGGGGTGCGGATTTCATGGCTGACATTTGCCAAAAACAGACTTTTTGCTTCGGTGGCAGAAGCCGCTAAATTTTGTTCTTTTTGGGCAAGTTCGACCTGGTATTTAATTAAATGAGTTTGCCTAATCTCTTCAGCTTGGTCTTTAATTTTTCGCTCTCGTTCCATCACCGCACTTTGCATATTCGAAAATTCTTTGGCTAACTCACCAAGTTCACTTTTTTCAGAAATATTGATTTTTTCAGTGTAGTTTCCTGCAGCGACCAACTGAGCCACCTCCAATAAACGGCTAACAGGGCGTGTAATACTTCGTGCAATAAAAAATGAACCCAATAAAGCCAGTAAGATCCCTACAATAAAAAACGGTAGCAGCTCTAACATAAACGCATTTCGGGTTTGCAACCATGCACTTATAGAGTCTTGCAATACCACTACAAAGTGCCGCTCTTGATCCTTAAAAATACTAAAAGGCAAAACGACAACATCATCAGCTTCCATTACGTACATGCTTGATTCAGACTTTTGAGCTACAAAATTTGCTGCTACTTGCGCCAATTCGTTTTGAATTTCAGGACTATTTTCAAGGGAAGATAACAAGATAGAACTAGCTTGGTGTTGGGTTACTAAGATATTGATATCGAGTGATATTAAGCTTTTAGTGCGAGATAAGAACTCATGATTAAGTCTTTTCCCCATTAACAACCAGCCAATGGTCGCAGGAGCTTTAATTGGATCTGCCGACATCATGAAAGGCTGCTCACCCACCATAGCGATCCAAGGCATGCTCTGCTGCTGCTTATCGAAATTTTGAGCAAATGAACGATCAACTATTACGTCTTCGTTACCATACTGAGCGATAAGCTTAAATTCTCTATCCAGAACTAAGGCAATATCAGCCTCAATACGTTTGCCATGATTAAACAATACACTTCTAATGGACTGAGGATCTTCTCCTTGTCCTATTGCACTTCGCAGTGCCCAGTCTTTAGCTATGGTTTCAACACTTGAGTCGAGGTGTTGCTTAGCGATCGTCACTTCATTTTTAAAAACATTCTCACCCACCTTTAAACGGGCAATAAACTCTCGTTCTGCTTGATTATAAGCCGCTTGATAAATACTCAAAAGGGTTAAGGCAAATACTAGAATAAATAAACTCGCAACGAGTAAAAAAACCTTCTTTTGCAAAGGGGTCCAAATCAATTTCGTACCTTTTTGTAAATGTGTTTTCACAATCTCATCCAAAGCATGTTTAGCATAAAATCCATGGGGTAAAGGTCAACTCTTATTCATGAGCCTATACAGACAAACAAACCTAAAGCTAAATTTAAAAAGACGGACATTAATACCTTTAAATGACGCTTAAATTTCAAACTACCCAGAATAGCAATTTAGTAACCTTAAATTATCACGTTTTTGTCATTTTTTTAGAGAGCTGCAATTGCACCACCAAGCAATATCGATTAACCTTTGTTCAGAAAGTGCAAATTTCAACCAATTCAATGTATTAAAATAATAAAAGTGGTAGAGATGGACCAAAAACTAAGCCAATCCGAATCGATTATTTTACGAATATCGAGAGGTGACAAGGACGCTGAGCAAGAACTTGTCGCTACCTACTACCGCGGGTTGATGTTTATTCTAAATAGGCAAACCCAAAACCAAAGCCTATCAGAAGATCTAGCCCAAGATACCTTTATGATAGTGATTCAAAAAGCAAGGAATGATAGCATTACCAACCCAGCCGCTCTTGCAGCGTTTATTAGGCAAACCGGCATTAACCTGCTAATCGGCCATAAACGCAAAGAGTCTCGTCGCGATACCCATAGCGTAGATAATGTCGAAATACATGCGCCTACTGACAATATGGAAATCAGCCAAGCCCTACACTCAAATAAGCTACTCGAAATAACCACACAGTTACTCAATGAACTAAAAAGCCCAAGAGACAAGGAAATTCTTCAAAATTACTTTGTTTACGAGCAAAACAAACAACAAATCTGTGAAGACTTAGCCCTAACTAAAGAACACTTTGACAGAGTATTGTTTAGAGCTAGGCAAAGGCTTAAGCAGTTAATTCAACATAAACTTGGAAGTGAAGATAAATCGTCAAAAATTACCGCAACCTATCTAAGCCTAGGTATTTTTGTCGCTGCTTTCAATCTACAAAGCTCTGAATTAAAAAGGGAATATTTATTCGCAATACAAGTGAGAGATAAGCAGCATCAAGAGCACTTACCTATTACAACGCCAAAAATGAATAGTCGATATATACCCCAACTGACCAGTTTGGGTATGCCGTTAACGTCTAAGTCGAGGTGTGCATGAACACAACAAAAAAAATGGATGATGATTACATCAACCAGAACGATACCGTGCAAAGATATCTACACAACAAACTCACCCCAGAAGAAACGGTAGAGTTTGAAGAATACATAATGGATAAGCCACACTTATTGGAGCAATTGGAATTGGATAGTGTGATGGTAGAGACAATGCCAAAAGTTGAGCTAGGCAAATCAAAGCCTTCATTTTGGCAAGGAATTTTTGGTACACCTCTAAAAGCCAGTTTAGGAACTGGGTTAGCATGCGCATTAGCAGCTGTTCTATTACTGCCAGCCATACAGCCTCCCTCTTCACCTGCCATAGGAAATCTTGAATTATTTTACCTTTCAGACGTGAGAAGCGATGACTATGAACAAAAGTTTAAAGTAGCACCAAGCGCGGATACTTTAATCTTTGTACTAGAAGCCGAATTTGAACAGGTCACCCCATTCAATGTTTCATTAACAAGTGAAAGTACAGACCAAACTATTTTTGCAGAGCTAACTTATTTACCCAGTGAAGTAGGCGAAATTTACGTACCTATCTCTGTACAAGACATGCCAAATGGTAAGTATGAATTTGAATACTACCCTGCTAATGATAAATCTAAAGTGCAGTCTTCAAGACTCACCATAGATGATTAGGTAAATAAAAGATGAACATCAAGGGAATGAGTTCAACACTACTACTATTTAGCTTGATACTCTGCTGTTCATCGGTGATTGCTAAAACAGTCGACATTCAAAATAGTGTGCAAATCTTTGAAGGTATTTTAGGAGATAAAGACCAATACCATTTTGAAGTAGCTCCCACTCAAGCAATTTCAATATCTATCGAACAAATCAACGCCGATGTAAAAGTCGCACTAGCCGAAGTTGTCGATGGCAAAGAATTAGAGATATACCAACTAAGCACCCCTACGGACACGTGGCTAAACGAGCTGCTATATATCACCGCAGATGATTGTAGCCAATGTATAGTTAAAGTGCTCCCCCGTGAAACAATCGATCAATCGGGTAAATACCAACTAACTTTTGAAAAACGAGAATCTATAGACCCTACTGAAAAAGCCATTATGGAACTGGCCGCAAAGGCTGGGATTGCTTGGTTACATGCCCTTAATGACTACAAAAATTTTGATAAACATGTCAAAGACTCACTTATTCATTATGAAAGAGCTTTCAAATTAAGTGAGTTTCATAATAATACGAGATTAGTTGGTAGGTATAAGTATCTGGCCTCTCAATCTGCCCACTATGACTCTAATCATATTCTTCAAAATGAATATCTTAATGAACTCAAGAATATACTAGAAGAGCTAAGCCCTGCACTAGTGATAAGAGTTAAATTGCAATTGGGATTATATGAAATTGGTAATATTAGCTATCAAGATATAAAGCCAAAACTAATTTCATTACAACCCACTATACATAAACAGAAAGAAAAATTACTACAAGCTTACCTATCGCTGCAACTAGGAAAACTAGCAGAAGAGCAAGGTAAATATTTAGAAAGCATAGATTATATGGAAACTAGCCTAGCTCAATTTACTGAATACGGAGATTGGCGTAATACCATATTGTTGATGACAGAGTTAGGTTGGTTATACATTAACCAAGGTAAGCATGAGCTCGCTTTAAACCAGTTTTTTCAAGCATTAACTTTATCTAAAAAGCTAGACCATAAAAAGCTAATCACTGAACTCAATACCCATATTGCTTATTCCTATAGAATTAGTGGGGAGATCAACCTAGCGAATCATTTTATTAATACCGCTTTACTTACTAGTAAAAATTACCCGTATACAGTTATTGATGGTAGGGCAAATCAAGAAAAAGCCAGAATACATTTGCTTATGGGGCAAATGGAATTAGCCACCGACTTTTTTGAAGAAGCACTTAAAAGCTACAAGCGAGTTGATGCTAAAAATGACATGATAAATATTGAGTATTTCTTAAGTATTATCCATAGCCAACTAGAGAATTATACGCAGGCGTTAACCTACGCTCAAAACGTACTTGAACATGATCTATTAACAGAAAATAATTATGATATTGGCACCGCTTATAACAGATTAGCTAGCATTCAGCTTGGTTTAGGTGAATATCAAGAAGCACTAAAAACTCAGGAGTTGGCATTAGAATACCTGCATAAAATAGAGAGCCCTATCACCTTAAACCAAGCTTTTAGTCAGGCGGCTGAGATTCATTTTTTAAATCAAAATAATACTAAATCGGAGGAGTATTTCAAAAAAAGTCGTAGCTACTTACAAGAAAACAACAATCTGTTTGGAAAGTTAGATACTGACTATCGATATATAAAAACTCTATATAGTCGCGGCAATATAACATTGGCTTTAGAGTCACTGCAGAGGTTAACCGCTGAGATTTTGCAACACCAACATTCTATTTCAAGAGGGGATTTAAAAAGGAGCTACTTAGGGCTCCAACAAAAAATCGCCAGCTTATACATAGATACACTGTTAGCATCGGGGAGTAATCCCCAGTCAACCTTAAAAACAGCAGAGTTATTTCGAGCGCAAATCATAGGTGCCTCTCAAACTCCTGATAATCTTATAACTGCTCACTCACAAGAATTAAAGAAAAAGCGCCAAACACTTAATCTTCAACTACAAACTAAAGTAGTTGACTATGCAAAGTTAACAAAGGCTTCAGACAGGTTAGCTTTAGCTAAACAGACACGATTACTGGCCAATCAAATTCAAGAGTTGGAAGCCTCGACTACTCAAATAAATGTTGAACAAACAGAACCAAATACCCCTCCAAAACCAAAGGAACTTAACCTCAACGCGATTCAGCAAAGCTTATCTTCAGAAGAGCTAATTTTTTACTTTGACTTGGCCGCCACCCAAAGTCATTTATGGGCAATATCAAACTCAAATATTGCCCATTATTTATTACCAAAAGAAAAAGAAGTAAATGAGGCCATACTTGAGTTAATTCCAAAAATATCTGACTTAGCACAGGCTAAATTAAAACGCGCAACAGCCAAGTCCGAGGTTACACGCCTATCTTCTATCTTATTCAAATCGTTAGATATTGATTGGCTCAGATTTAAACAAATTACCATTATCCCCGATGGTTTGCTCCACGACATTCCATTCTCACTACTCAAAGTAGGGCCACAAAAACAGTCATTGGTAGCGCTTGCGGCCATTTCTTACCTTCCCTCTTTAAAAGAATACGTACGCCTTATTGAGTCCAAAACACACATATCAACTAGTGATAATTTGTTATTGGTTGCTAACCCAGTAATGGAGAGTGAATCAAAATTCAGCTCTTTAGAAATAGCTTTAACGAGGGGTGGGTTTGACGCTAGCGCCCTGCCTTATTCACAACAAGAAGCAGAGGTCATTGAGCAGATATTTGCTAACAACAGCACAACACTATTCAGTCATAAAGCATCAAAACAGCAGCTACTTACCCAGCCCCTTAGCGAATATCAGGTTCTACATTTTGCTACACATGGTATTAGCTACTCCCATACTCCTTCGTTGGCGGGGTTGGTGCTATCAAACACTGATTCAAGCGACAACCTATTACTAGCACCAGAAATACGACAACTTTCTATTCCGGCTAATTTAGTAGTGTTAAGCGGTTGTAAAACAGCCTCAGGAAAATTGATAAAAGGCACAGGTAATATGGGGCTGAGCAGAGCCTTTTTTGAAGCTGGGGCCAAAGGTGTAGTGGCAAGTTTATGGTCGGTACAAGACAAAGCCACAGCAGAATTAATGAAACGGTTTTATATGTATATGGTAAACAACAATCTCTCCATATCTAGCGCACTACAAAAAGCAAAACTGGATATTAAAAATTTCCGTAAAAAAAATGGCCACCAGCCTTGGAAGCATCCCTTCTACTGGGCAGGATTTGTACATCAAGGGACAATTTAATTTGTGTAGTAAAACTAACGAGGAATTAAAAATGAAGAACTTACTTGCAACATCCATCTCATTAATTTTCATACTGACAGGATGTCAGTCGCCAGAAGAACATAGCCATGCTAAATCAATTCAAGTACCAACAACTGCTTGTGATCTTGCTTGTAGACAAAAAAGAATAGAACGTATTAGAGCTGATCATCAAGACGGGCCAGGAACCGATACGAAAAATAGACACTTTGTTATTACCAGTACCCCGAACGGTTCCAAATGGAGAGGCTTCAAACTTAAAATAATTCCTACTAATAACGCTTCAGAAATTAGCATCAAACTAGACGGTAAAGATGCACCAATTTTGTTCAAAAATCGCTCAAGAGAATCTACTATAAATGAAATACCTGGGGGTATACAGGTTGAATACCCGTTTTATTATCAAGTAGCAAACAGTGAGGAGACAACTGATGATGCTCATGAAAAATGCGAGCATATTATGAATATTGCTATCTTCGACTCCCCTTTTAATGATGGAAAGCACAGTAGAGCATTTTTCTTTGAAATCCATCATTTTGATGAGTTAAATGCGGTATGCCACACTATCGACGAAGACAATGTAACTAACAAAAATCATCATGCCGGATCAAGCAGTGGAGGCGGCAGAAACTAGAAACTATCAAAGGCTTTCGATATGCTTACTATCACTCTTGTACTTTGCGATCCCTTAGACCTTGTCATATACATTAGATAATTAATTACTCACTTTCATTACTAAAATATCCTTCCTTGGTAATGAAAGTGAGAACCTGAAAGCCACAAAAACTCCCCATTGCTTTCAGTCTTTGTAATCACTATTATCTAAGACAAGTCTTTAGTAGTATTCATGGTGCAAAACTCTACTGGCATTTGGAACAAATTTACATGACAACAAATTTGAGCGATTCAGACTATACCCGCTCGGTACAGTCTCTCATAAATCAAATTCAACAAAATTCTACCCGTAAAGATTCTTTTTTCGAACTTGCCCAAATTTACTATACATCATGCCAAGCAGATGCAGGCACGCTCAGAACCTGTCAAGCTAACTTAAAAGGAGCGGAGGAGTATTTAGAAACAGTCTCCGAAAGCAAGCGTGAATATGCTCAGAAACAAGTAAAAAAATTCGCCAGAGAATTAAAAGATGAAGAGCAAAAACAAACCAATGATCGCCAGTTAAGATATAAATGTTTAGCTAACATTTGCGTCAATGTATTGCGCCTCACGGAAGGTAAAAACCTACAACAAACTAACCTTAAAAGCTCCAAATTATTGGCTACGCTATTTATGTTATCAAGCACAGAGTCCAGTAACCGGCAACAAATGCACCACCTTTACAAGCCCTTATACAAAGCCGTCTTGTCCCTAAGATTGCTTGATAAGATGTTACTAGAAGGCAAGTTAAATAATACCTATATCACCAGTAGATTTGACTCTAACACTCGATTTTCACAAAAAGCGGGGAGTTATAGCCAATTTCAACTAGACGTGGCTATTCCCGTTATTATTGCAGCATTACTTCAAGATATAGGTATGCAACACCCAGAGGCTCAACGGCTTTTAAAGGGTGCCGATAGTTCACAGGATGAATTTAGGGTATTAGAAAAAGAAACGCGAACTATATTATTGATTATAAATCATGAGCAAACCCAAGATTTTTTAACCAATGGTATAGGGATTTCTAAATACGAAGGAGACGACCCCGAGAAAAAACAACGTTTCGAGAAGAAACAATTAAACCGCATGAAGTTCGTGTCTGGCTTATTACTTGATGCAGTTAAACCTTCTGAAAATAGCATCGGTAATATCATTAAAATACCCCAGATTTATTCATCATTCGTGCTATCAACTAAACCAACTTACCGCTTTTTAGATTTACCCAATGTAGTAACTGTACTTAACAATTCTGCCAAACATGCCTTTATATGTAGCCAAGCGAATGAGTGTTTCATTCAATTAGTTGGATACTTTCCTTTGGGCTTGGGGGTGCTTTACGTCCAGCCCCATGATATTGGTGAAAAGCTAAACAACTACTTTTACGGAATAGTGACACGCTTAAGTCCAGAGCACCCCAAGACCCCAACCTGTAGACGCATATCAATCAGTAAAGATATTTCAGATAACCCAAAAGACTTTACCCTACTCGAAAGCAATAACTTGTTTTTTGATACACCAAAGCATTGTTTAGACGAAATGAGCCCTGAAGATTTAGTGACACTACGCAATACTCACATGCGCCAGCTAAATGAAACTAAATTGCCCGAAATTAACGAAGGGTTTTGGAATCCACACCATTACTTTAGTATTTCTAAACACCAGATACTTTGGGATTAAGAAAGGTAAGTATAAAAGGGAAAATTGGAGTTGGCCATAAGCCGGGTTTTGTCGTGGGTAATCATTCATCTAGGCCAGCAATCACTCACTGGCTCAAGCAACACACCCGATCTCAACGCGGGCCACGCCATAAGAGATCCTATTTGGTCTTGCTCCGGGTGGAGTTTACCTTGCCATACACTGTTACCAGTGATGCGGTGCGCTCTTACCGCACCCTTTCACCCTTACCTATTTATTACACGTAACAAATAGGCGGTCTTCTCTCTGCTGCACTTGTCGTCGGCTTACACCGCCCAGGCGTTACCTGGCACCCTGCCCTTTGGAGCCCGGACTTTCCTCCCTTTAGAAATTCACGAATGAAAACTAAACGGCGATTACCAGGCCAACTCCGCGGCGGATTCTACAGCCTCTAAAGGAGCGAGTAAACGAGTTATTCTGATTACTTGGGCTCATTAGGCACATTTACGCCTTCAGCTTGCAGCCACTGTAACGCGTCCTTAGTCTCAGTAAATACTCGTCTTACAAAAGCAATATCATTATCAAAATACAATGTTCTATCTTTATATTTATCAAATAGGTGTAGTTTAATAAAGCCTTTGCTATTTACTATGGCTTCTCTTGTTAAGCCATTAGCAACAGCCTGTTTCACTGTTTCTACTATGGTGGCCTCACACTCTGGTGTAAATAGTTCCCAGTCACTCATGTCGGTCACCAAGCTCCATGGCTCACCATGTAATGGGGATGATTTTTGGAGGATATCTTGTTTGAACGCTAGCGTGGTTTCGTGATTCCACGCTCCTTTCATTTCTAAAAATACTACTCGTCCATGGCAGGAGAGTGAATAAAATCCATGCTGATCAAACATCCAAATGCAATCCTTACAGTTTAAAACCTAGCCCTAGGTAAACTGTAAGCTAGAATGGTAAAAAGTTAAATGAATAATCCAGTAATGTTTGTGTAACGGCTTGCTCACCAAAGTTAATCAGCTTAATACGATTCAGAAGCTTACCTTCTAAGGTTGCAGATTCTAGCTCGCTAAATACTAATTTAATGTCAGATACACTACCGTTAGGCTCAATGGTAAGGTTAACAGTTAGCTTTCCCTCTAAACTGGGATCCGATCTTAATGCTCTTCGATAAATTGCATAAATGGCGCCTTTATTGGCATCAAGCGTTTTTCGGATTGATTCTATGTCTCGGCTGCCTAGTACTTGATCTGCTACTTCCAACTGCTTAGCTGCTATAGACGCCAGCCCTTCGGTAGGCGCCACATATTCAGTTGTTTTTGTGCCTTTCAATTCGCCCTTAGCACCTATATCTGAGGTCAATTGACTAGTATCAACACCACCACTACCACCAGCTACCTTTTTACCCACAAATTTACGTTGAGTTTGGTCGCTAGCCCCTGCACCTTTAATAGTGTCTGTATCTGCTAGATTATTAAAACTGTTATTGTCTCGTAAACTTGCCAAGTCATCTTGAAAAGCTAACACACCTGATTGTTGCGCTTTTGCCTTAGCTTGCTCTGTTATTTCAGCTTTAGTAGGTGTCTTTACTTTAGTGGGAGTAGGTTTAACAGGCTCTTTTTTAGGCTTAGGCTGCTCTTTTTTGGGCTCAGGAGTTGGCTTTTTAGGTTCAGGCTCAATAGGTTTGGGCTCTGGTTTTGGAATAGGCTTAGGTTTAGGAGGCTCAACTTTTCTAGGGGCCATAATTCGTGTTAATTGCGCAGGTACTTTTTCTTTCTCAGCTCTAGGACGTTCAGGCAACTCTTGCAACTTGATTAAGCCAGCAAATATTAAGGTAATACACAAGACTATGGCGGTGATAACAGTAAAGCGCTTGTTTTCAGCAACACTTGATGACCAAGGTAACTCGGTGACAAAGCTATCAGCAGTCAAAGAGGTGTTTTGATAGTTGGCTGTGGCAACATTCATACTGCATCCTGCTCCGTGCTGGCGTTAACATCAGGTGTGTTTTTTTGCTCCTTTGGCATTTCACCTTCTACTGCCAATGAAATATTGGTAAACCCTACTTGCGCACAGGTCTGCATAATTCGTTTAAGTACAGTATATGGAATACTCTTATCACCCATAACTGTGATAGCTCTGGCAATAACCTCTTCGCCATCAATTTGTTCAGGTGCTGGAGCACTTGAACGTTTGACTTGATATTCTAACTCGGCAACTAGTTCAGGAATAATATCTTGCTCTTGGTTTAAAACATTAGCGACATCAACAAGCTTTCTACCTTGCAATATTAAATCTTGGTTATTTACCATTAAAATTAACGTTTCTTTAGCTGCCTGTTGAGATGTAGATTTAGGTAACTCAACACTTTTATTGTTTTGTAAAACCTGCACATCAGATGCGTTCACCATTAAGAAAAATACCAAGATGGTAAAAATGTCCATTAAAGAGACCAGACTTAGCTTAGACTCTTTAGCCATGCGCTTATGATGGCGTTGCATTCTTAATGCTCTGGCTGACTTTTTCATTATTTGCTCCCTTGTTCTGAGACTAGCGGAGCATCACCTAATGAAATTTCTGGGAACAATTCAGCATCTACCACAGAGGTAATCAATACATCCTCATAGGAACGGGTCGTGTCCATTAGGGCGACTATTACTTCGTAGGGTGTGTTTTCTTCTAACAATAAGGTGGCAGCTTTCTTATCAATATCTTTATTCAATAGGCTTTGTTTGATTTGTTTTAGAACAAACTGAATTGCTTCATAGTCATGACCTTGCTCAGAGCTAGGCACTTCTTTGACCAAATATCCCTGAGGGTAAAAAACAGATACACCTTCGGCTCGCACTACTAGCTCTAAACGCTGATTTTTTTCATCAATATTTTGAGCACTAGCATCACCTAACTCGGGTAAGGTCAGCTCTAATACTGTGATACGAGAAAACACCATCATCATTAATAGCACAGGTACCAGTACTATCATTAAATTCATAAATGAAGTGATATCAAGCTCAGCGTCTTGTTTAGGCTTACGCCCTTTTCGTGCAAATGATGATCTACCGGCCATAACAACGTCCTAGGTTCTAGTTCCAACTATCAGATTTAATTAACTATCGTCTGATGAACGTGAACGACTATTCAAGTCATTACGAGCAATTAAAGCGTTGACACATTTCACACCAGCCATTTCCATGCTGTCGATGATTTCAGTAGTTTTGGTTTGTAAAACAGAGTGAAACACTAAAAGAGGTATAGCTGCAATTAAGCCAAACGCTGTGGTATTCATAGCAACCGAAATACTTTGTGACAGTAAGCTGGCTTTTTCAGAAGGGTCAGCGGTAGCCACTGCTGAAAAGGCGGCGATAAGTCCAATAATTGTGCCTAACAAACCTAACAAAGTGGATATGTTCGCCAAAGTAGCTAAGTATGCAGTTCGTTTTTCTAGGCGCGGGGTAGTTTCCATCAGACCTTCTTCCATTGCGTATTCAATGTCTTCACGTCTTTGGCTATTGTTTAACCTCGCCATTCCTGCTCCAATAATACGGCTGATAGGTGCTTTACTACTGCTAGCAAAATTTAACACACCTGTATAATCATGCTTATTAAGAAGCGGTTCCATTTGTTTAAAGGCTTTTTTATTCACACTTTTTGCAAAGCTAATAAAAATATAGCGTTCAATGGCGATTGCTAACCCTATCGCTAAGACCACTGCAATTGGGAACATAAAGGTGCCCCCTTCCTGAAAAAATCTCACAATAGTTTGGAAAAAATCCATGACTTACTCCTAAAAATCAGTAGGGACACTATATAACAATACTTTCTTCCACAAGGTATGAAACTAGTGTTTTGGGTATGTATTTTTGCTACGTAAAACTTTTAGCTCTCTTAAGAGTTCTCCTCTTTGCAAGGGGGAAAACTGCTTATTTATGCGCTCAACTATATGACTAGGTAACCCTTCTTTTACCGTTGGAGCCTGCCAAGGCACTATGGTTAGCACTTTAGGCTGCTCTTGATTAGCGCGAATTGTTTCTTCAATAGTGACCACTTCTGAGTCCTGAGCAAAAAGTATAGAATTCCATAAACATAATGTAATCAATAAATAAGATTTCTTCATAGCATGCCTCCACTATCTTGCTGGGCTTCTATTTGCCTCTGTAAATCTGCCATCCACCCCTTTACTTGCCGAGAAGGCTTATCTAACAATGCTTGGTATAGGGTGTAATCATCTAGAGCCATGTGTTTTTCTCCCAAATATAGGTCGTATAAAATCCCCCTATTTCTGTATGCTTCTGGAAAAGCAGGCCACACTTCCAAGGCTTTATTGTAATGATGTAGAGCTTGGGAGAACTGTCCTTTTTTACGATAAACCAAGGCTATTAGGATATGGGCATTAAGATTGAGTTCATTCGCCTTAATGGCATTAGTGGCATAGGTTTCGCATTTTTCTAGGCTGCTTGTTTCTGCTTTTGAGCATTCAATTTCAGCTAATGTTAACCACACTCCAGATAACTGAGGTTGAGCTTGTGACAAACGTTTTAATAGCGCTTCAGCTTCTGCCAGTTCTCCTTTAGCTTTATGAGCCACTGCATCAGTAAACTGCTTTTTAATAGAAGGTGAAAGTTGCCCGTTTGATTCAGTAACCCCTTGAGTATACAAATTAGGCTGGGCTTTTAAGCTCAATACTTTTTCTTGAAAAGGCGTTAAGGGCTCAGTAGCTGGAGTATCGATGTTTTCAACATCAGCACTTGATCTAGCCTCCTCAGACACAGGTACACTGGTACAAGCCGTTAACACTCCCGCGATACAAAGGGCCCAAACTAGAGTTGTACAATTAGTAAATTTCATTTGTCACCTCAGAAAGCTCTTCTACCTTGTTATAGCGACCTGGTAGTAAAACCTGCAAGGCCTTAAAGCTTTGCTGTACCCAATCATCGTATACACCATTCCAACTTCTTTTAGCGTTAGTTTCGTGAATTTCTATGGCCTTCTCTTCAAATGGGTATGCTTGCTCTTCAAGCAGTATTTCATATTGCTCAAGCTCTAATGCATTTAGGTTATCAGGGCGACTAGAAGCCATAAGATCTTTTGCAAGTTGGTGATAAATGTCTGCAATGCCAAAATTTGCAATAGTACTAAACTCAGCAATCTTATAAGACAAAGTTTGATTATAAGCTTCTAATGCATCAGTAAGCGCTGCCTTTTTCTTGGTTAAACTATCTTTTAATGGCTGAGTTAATTTTATCGCCTTGTAATTATAGAGTTTGTCTTGGGCAAACACATTTGATGCCATAGCAGCTAGATAACGGGAACGATCACTACGCTGCATATTAGCCTGTTGCTGAGCTTGTCTGTCTGCCAAAATCAACTTGTTCAGCCAGAAACGTCTTTTTGTAGCTTCATTACTTTTCAGATAAAACTCACTCATGATAAAACGCGCTTCGTTCGCCTCTGCAAAAGGCAATGGATAACTATGTGCATAGGTACGATAGGCATTTAACGCCTGAGTCCTATTGTCAATTTTGTAGAAATAACCTGCAGCCACATACAAGGCCTGACGGCCCTCTTCTGACTCTGGATTGCTTTGATGTAACGCCAGTAGCTCTTCGGCGGCTTGCTGCCAATTTTCATTTTGCTGATAGGCTAAAATCAATTGATCTGGAATATTTTTAGTCAACTCATGATTGGGAAAACGCGCTCTAAAGTCCTCTAGCAACCCTATTGCTTGCTGCCATTCCTCAAGCTCTAATAAGTAGCTCGCAGCATCATATTGAGCATTTAAACGAATCGCTGAGTTGGGAGTTTTAGCGATAACCCGTAAAAAATCATTCACAGCTAAGGGCAAGTTATTGCGACTAAGGTTTGCTTCACCTTGCTTATAAATACTAGCGGCAAGTTTGTCTTGGATATCAAACCGCCGTAAATCTTGCAAAGACAGTAATTCTAGTATGGTCTGATACTCTACTTCAGCAGCGGGATACTGTAATAACTCAAAGTGACTGTGGGCCATAACTAGGTGACTAGCCAATAATTTGTCAGCACTGGCAGGCGGTTGCCAACCAAGTAAAAGCTGAGCGTTTGTTATGGCGTTTTCATATCGTTTCAGTAAAAACAGCTGCTGAATATTAGTATGTAGCACATCAAGAGCTCGTAAATCGTCAGGGAATTTCGTCACAAAATTCATTTGACTCGCCAGCTGTCTCTCTAGCCAGTTAGCATCTAACTCTATTTTCAAAGACTCAGCATTGTCCATAAACTCTCTGTACGACAACAAAGCTAAGTAGGCAGCTTCAGAAGCCTTAGGATAAGCTTTGCTAGAAAGATCAACCCCATAGCTTGGCTTATAAGCGTACGCTTCGAATACCTCTAACGCATCTTCATAATACTCGGCGGCAAAATAGCTTTCTCCCAATCTAAATAAAAACTCTGGTGCCAGTTCATCTTGAGGGAAGGTATCTATAAATTGTCTGTACCAAGTTGCAGCCTTTAAATAGGCTGCCACACTTTGTTGCTTTAACTCCTGCACCTTAGCTGCAAGATAGTCACCTTTACTATCACGACTTGCCTTATCTAATAGTTGTGCACGGCTATGTTCAAACTGAGCGAGCTCTCGTAAGTATTGATTTAAATAGGGCGCAACTTGCTCTTGTAAAACCAAAGGCCAGTTTGTCCAATACTCCCCAGCCATGCCATAGCGCATAACAAACTCTTCTTTTGCAGGTAACACCAAGGTAGGAAATTTCCCTAGAATATAAGCATCCACTTGTTTAACGGCAAAAATAGGAGCTTGAAAGTGTAATGCATGACGGTCACTAAAGGCCTTATAGGCTTTTGCGCTATCTCGATAGCGATCATTGTTAAGGTAATGCTGAGCTAAGGCATCATATAAAACGTATTCATAATGTCTTGGGCCAAGCTTTTCAAAGTGAGCCTGTATACTGGCAGCAGGCTCAGTAAATAAGCTATCTTGATAGGAAAACAGTAGACTCATAATACGAATGGTGTCATTCACCAAGCGTTTTTTACCCACAGATAATCTTTCAATCTGAGCTCGGCTGTCTACCTGAGACAGCATAGACTCAGCAATTACCTCATTAGGTAAACTTTGGTCGAGCAAACGACTAAAAGCAGTCAATGCTTCAAGCTGTTGTTCATCTTTAAAGTAACTCCAGCCCAACATATACGCTGCAGTTGCGTAATAGGGATTTTGGTCTCCTTGGGCGATGACCTGCTCATAGTTTTCTATGGCACTAAGATATTTACCTTGATTAAACTGCATCTCTCCCATACGAAAATACACTTCTGCCACATTAGGGGAGTCTGGGAATTGCGTAACAAGCCTTTCTAATGCGCCGTAACATTTTTCGGTTAAGCCTTGCTGTTCATAAGCTTTGGCGAGTTGATACAATACTTCTGCACTATTAGCATGGGTAGGGTTGCTAATTAATAAGCTCTCATATCGCTCTATCGTTCTGCCAAATAACTGTGATTTAGCCTGAGAACCATCGGACTTTGCTGTCTCTGTTGCCGCTCCTTCTTCTAACTGCGCCTCAGCAACGAGTCCTTCTAAATCTGCAAGACGGTATGCTGCTACTTCTCGCGTTTTAGGATCGCCAACTATCTCTAGAAGGGCTTGGTATCTGTCTCGTAAGGTTTTAGTATCCGGCTGTTGTAAAGGAGAATGATCAAGTGGCAAAGGCTCAAAATAAACGTCACTTAAACTTTCAGTAGGCACTTCAGTGCGCTCTTGAGCCTGGTCAGACAAACCGTCGCTAAAAATACTACAGCCACTTAGTACACACAGGCTCATAAACAGGCCATGGGCACGTATATTATGAAAACTCAGATAACTCAAAATCATAGGGAATTATCCTTAGCAGCGTCACCGCCTTCTATCAGCTCACCTTCATCTTTTTGCAAGGCTTGATCACTTAAACGCACGGCCGCAAGTTGGGCTTGCAACAGGTAATTATCCACCTTGTCACTATGTTCAATAATTGCTTTCTTAAAAAGTGTAGATAACTGAGATACCAATGTTTGTTGCAGCAATTGGTTATTTTTAAGCTGTATGCTTAATCGCTTTGCTATGGCGTCAACCCTTTGCCAATGCTTTGCGTATAAAGGTTCAGTAGCTAGCTGAGTTAACAATCCTTGTTGCCTACGTTCGGCCTCTAGTAATGAATCGTCTAAATCAGCAAGTGCTTTTTTAGCCTGCCATAAGTTTGCTGGTAAGTCTTCCGATGCCAGCCAAATTAGTCTACCCGCGACTATGTCTAGACGTTTTTGATAAGACTCAGTTAAAGGGGTTTGTTGTAACTGAGACTTAATTTTGGCAATGCTTGTTAACCTTTCTTCTGAGCGTTTGACTCTTTTTAGCCAATCTTGGTACTGCTTTGACATAAAAACACTACCATCTTGCAGACGCTCTGCTTGCTCTAACTCTGCAGCTAGCAGATCTCTATGACCTTTTAAGCTTTCTAATTTATCTAAGGTACGGTCTGTCACCATGGCTTCTGCCCGCAAACTTCTATCAACTTTTCGCTCATCTAACATTAAATGATAGTGAGACATACGCTGTTGCCAACTAAGTAACTGAGCCTGTATCTCTAGGCTACTTTTTAAAGCCTCTATACCTATTTTAAATTCATTAGTGACTGCAATACTTTCAAAAATAAACTGTGCGTCTAGCGCCTGACCTTTTTGGCTCAACAAGGCATAACTATCAGCTTGATTTTCTGTTTTAAATGTTCCAGGAATTAAATCTAAAATAAAGTTAGGCTCTGATACCTGTGCCAATGCCAATTCCAATACTTGATTGGCTTCCTTAAATCGAGTCACACCCAGTTGTAGCATATTCATGGCTTGCCTAGGCGCAAAGGCCTTTTCATAGGCATAAGCACTGGCGATATATGCCTCTAACGTATATTCACTATGCTGTGGCATTTGGGTAAGTCTTTGCCAAATAGCCAATGCTACTTGCAAGTCCCCTTTCTCTGCCGCCGCCCAACCAAAGCCTAACAGTGCACTGTTATAGTCAAGTCCAGCAGTTCTAATTTTTTCAAATGTACGATAAGCGTCATGTGGCTTACCTTGTTGCATCAAAGTAAACCCTAAAGTTAGGTTGGCTCTATCTCGAATGGCAGCCCTTTCATCAGCGTCATTTTCATCTTGCTGAGCTTGATATAGGGGGCTCATCCAATTACCCCACCTTTTAATGATCCCAGAGTCTGTCGATGCTAAATCACCAAGCTCGGTAATGGCTTGTTCAACCTTGTTGCTTTGTAACAAACCTAGGGCTTTATTGTATGCAATGTATTGGCGGTAGATAGAGTCATCAGATAGGTTATCTAGCCAGTTATCAGTTGCTGAATCTGTAACGGTTTGAGTGTTAGGGCTTAATAAAAACCCATCTAACTGAGATTGAAGATATAACCAGTGGTCGCGTGTTAGGGAGTCGAAAAAATTATCTGCTTGGGTAATTGAAATGTTAGAAAAGGCTTGTGCCGCACTTTCATACTCACCTTCCCTATAATAAGCTTCTCCTAACAGTAACCAAGCATAGGCTGCGACTTTTTTAGATTGTGCATTTGTTAACAATTCTGTGAATATTTCAGCGGCCTGCTCATTTAAACCATAAGCTAAACTCATGGCGCCTTTTAGCAGCTCTGGCTCAATAAGCTCGCCACGCAAAGAATCAGATATGTTAGACAGTCCCTCAGGATACTGCTGCTCCAAAAGTGATATTTTAGCTAGGCCTTGGGCAAAGTTTCCTTGGTAGTATTCGTACAACACTTGTTGATAAGCATTTTGCAAGTCACGGTTTTCTGAGCTCGCCACAAGTTTTGCCTGAGCCAGCACCATAGGAACCATAGCTGACCAAAGCACAAAACCAATACAAGATTTTAGCAAACTGTTAATTGCCATATTTACAGCTCAACAGCCTTAAAAACTGGCTGCTGTTTTACACTTGAGTCGATAATACTTAGCTCTAATGTCGCAGGCTCTGCAGTCTTATTAAAGGTCAAACTCGTGGCCCTCTTATAGTCTCTGTTCTCTGGGCCTTTACCGATGAAAAACGCAGTTAGCTCATGCTCTCCTTGGCTAAGGTTATCTAGGTGTAACTTTTGAACGCCTCCTTTATAAAGGGCTTGAATTTGCTTTTCTGTGTATAGGTAATGAGTCACTGTATTGCCATCTATTTGTAGCTCCACAGAATCCAAATTAAAGTAAGTACCAACATCCATTGAAAGGTAAACCACTAGCTGGGTACTCGAAGGAAATAGTAAATCTTCTTCCAATACAAATAAGTCACGATTAAGTGCAATGACTTCCTTTCGTAATGCCTGCAGCTGTTGAGTAACAGTTTGCTCACCACTATTAGCATCTGACTCCACCACACTTTGTGAGTGAGCACCTACACTTAACAACATCAATATTAAATAAGGTAAAATGGCTAGCGTTTTAAATTTGCAATTCATAGTATCGGTTATCCTTAGGCTAATTTGGCCACTTTGCGACTAATAAAATATCGACACATATAAGCGCGTGATATTAGCTGAATACTGAAAAAGGGGTTCTTCACCAACAGGTGCATCAATTAACACATTTCTAAAGTCATCATAATCATAATTGACGTGATCTATGTCTAGGTTAATGGTGCTTTTCTTAAAAAAGTTAGCGGCAGAAAACTGAAATTCATAGGTAAGGCTCGCGCCAATAGAGACGTTACTAAATGTGCTCATTTCTTTGTCTCTAGCCCGTACATTAAACTCCGCACTTCGGCTAAATAAGTCCTGATAAAAGTCTGCTTTATCTTGAGAGTAATGGCGGGCTCTAACCTCAACTATCCAGTCATCACCAAAAGTATGTATGTATCCTACTTTATATGTGTTTGCTTCTATGCCCCAAGAATCAGAGAATAGTTTTGCCTCACCGTAAACCGATGCACGATAGGGTAAATAATAATTAGCAGTTAATGCAGCTGCATTACTGCGGCGGGTATTTGGGTAAACTTCAGTTTCAAATTGATAACCTCTTGCTGAGCTTGGGTCTAAATAACGTACCGACCGATAAGGATTATTAAGGTACCCTTGGTCCGCTATGTTTTCAAAACTCAACCCCACTATCATATTTTTAGTGATAATTTGAGTTAACCCTAACCGGTAATTTTGCCTTTCAGCCTGTTCGTAAAAAGATGCATCACCTATTCTACATATATCATCATTTCCTTTGGAGTAGCCTAAGGTTAAGGTAGTTAAGTCTCCAAAAAAATCTTGACTAATACCCACATGATATGACTCCGCCCAAAAGTCGTTCTCTAAGCTGTTTGTATAGTTTAAGCTCACCAGCGTTTTGTTGTGCAAAAAATCAACACCAACACTCTTTTCTGTGCGCTCTTCTTCATAGGGGCTAGCAGTCGCTAACACATCGATAGAAGCACCAGAAATGGTATCCACATAATAATTAGCCGACACAGATACAGAGTTGCCAATTTTTTTGCGTAATAATATTGAAGGGCCATCGATAGACATCCCTCCACCTTGATATGAATGATACATAGCATCAGATCTATCTTGCGGTAATACAGCAGCTTTAGTCTGCCAAGTAAGTGCAACTAAACTCAATATGGCCGCAGTTTTTAATAGGCTTATAAATTTAACGCCCAACACACATTTAGTTACAGCCACAACCACCCCCAGCGCCGCCTTCAGCCCCTCTAGCTCCTTCACGCGCCTGAAGAGCATGATTAGTATAAGAAGCAGAAACAGGATTTCTATTCATACTCATAATGGTGTCAGCCAAATTATCTCGTTCATAAGGTTTCACCCAAGGCTCAAAAGTTGAACTGCACCCACTAGCGCCAACAAGGGCCAAAATGCTGAGTAAAATAGGGAAATACGCTTTTTTCATAGTGAAACTCTCCTACTCTCGCAGTAATGCCTTCACTGCTTGTTTATATTTCACTTCGTCTCCGCTTTTATAACCATGATGTAATAAACGTTGGTTGCCATCTCTATCTACTAATACGGTTGTAGGCATAGCTTTTACTTCATAAAGTTTGCTGACTGTATCATTGCTATCAAATAACACAGGGAAGCTCACCGGAATATCGTTTAACAATATGTCAGCTTTAGCAGGGTCTTCGTCAACGTTTACTCCTAAAATGACAAACCCTAAATCTGCATATTCTTGCTGTAGGGCTTCTAAATAGGGTAACTCTTCTCTACATGGCCCACACCAAGATGCCCAAAAGTTAATCAGCACTACGTTGCCTATTTGCTCTTGCAAACGAACATTACCGTGAGCTTTGCTCGCTAATGTAAAATCTGGTGCAGGCCCCTTCTGAGTCGAGGCAGCAGTTGCCGTAAAACTTAATCCCAGCAACACTATGCTTGCACTTAGCCACTTACTTACAAATTTAATACTAGATAAGGCTGAGTCATGGGCCGAAAGAAATACTCTGTTTTTCGAAGTCATATTCATAAAATTCTCTTTTGATAAAAGCGCTTAGTTAGAAGAAAAACGTCGCACTCAAACTGTATTCGATATTGTGTGTTGTTTTTTCTTCACCAATCAACTCGGAGTTAAATAGGTGGTCTCGCATCGTAAAATGTAAGGCAAAGTAATCTGTAATAAGTAATCGGTATCCTGCGCCTAAACTCACAGTAAAGCGTTCATCGCCACCAAATTCAGTGCTTCCTGCACCTAAGGTAAAATAAGTTGCTGAATTAAAAATCAAATTGTCGGTAAAAAAGGTTTCACCATTTAGGTTGTACCCAAAAGACACATTATAAAAACGATAGTCTCTTTCATCTTCAGTTAAAAAAGGCGCACCACCACTTAGCACTTCAAAACTAGTTTGGCCTGCTTCAGCTTGGCCATAACTGGCTTCAACAAAAAAGTCTTCATTAATATGATATGCCGCTCGCAATCCAAGCAAGGAACTAGAAGCAAAATCTTCAATGCTAATCACCCCAGCAAAGGCACCAAACTCAAAATTCTCAGAATCAATATTGGCTTCGTTGATGTCCTGCCTTTTTATATTTGGCTCAATCAAGGTACCGGCTTCAACCGACTCTTGCGCCAACAAATTAGTACAATTTAAACAAAACAGTACAGCTAGAAATAAACTGCGAAACCCAATTTCCATTCTTCTATTTCCTCGTTTTCATCTCGGCTCGTTAAGGCCTGCAGATTTTTATATTCTAATTTCACTAAAAAGTTTCTTGCCAAGTAATACCTAAGGCCCACACCCACTGCATATAAATCACTGGTTCGGGCTTCGTCACCACTTTGCACTAGATTAGCCCTTGGCTGAGTTCGTATCTTCCCTACACCTAAACTAAAATAAGGGGAAACTCTCCAATCGGGAAACGTAGTATGTTGTACATTAACCAAAAAATACTGATTCTCTGATAAGTCGCCCAACGCTTGAGTAAGACTCAAACCCGCACTAATGTTTTCTGTGGCAATCCAATCTGCAAACAAAGTAAGCGATGGCGTACCATCAAAAGAACCGCCTAACATGCCAAATTCCATGTCTCGCTGAGAAAAAGAGGTAAATGACCCATCAAACAATTTAACAGCGCTACCTTGGCTACTTTCGGTTAAGTGCAAATCATCTTGCTTAATCCAACCTTGAACATCATCTGATGTACTCACCTTAAACCAACTTGTACGTCGCTTTAAAACGGTAACCCACTCCCCTTTTGCCGCAACATGTATCACTGGGTATCCACCAGCAGGACCAGAGTGAATATTTAAATAGGGCTCTACCACTTTAACTTGAATAAGCTCTTCGCTTAAAACCGCTTGGGTAAATATCAAAAGGCTGACCGCAGCCAAATATTTCAGATAAAATAGGGGATAAAAAGTCATAGCGACCTTACAGGTACGAGGTTTTGCGGCTAAAGGCAACATCAGTTAGCAGGCGCCGCAAATGGATTATTGTAATACTGGCCACCGATATCTAACCATTCAGACAGTAACTTCAGTTCAGCGGGACTTAACCAGCCATCATGGCTAGCACCAGGTTCAAAAATATCGAAAAAGCGGCTACTAGATGCCGCTCCATTGGGCGACATACTATTAACAACATTTACTAGCTCTGTCACTGGGATAGGCTCACCATCTGCATCCAAAATCAGCTCACCTTCTGCATCGACTTCAAACACTATATTTCCATCTGCATCTGTTACTTCTACTAAGCGATTAATTAAGATCCCGTCTGATAATTCTTGCTCGTTATCTGTAAACATCAACTCACGATAGCTAGTAAAAACATCTGGATCATCGCTAGAGGCAACACCTCTTAAGTCTAATTGTGCAGCAGGGACTTGTGCTAAATCGTCAGCCCCATCAGGAGTATGGCAACTAATACAGCTTCTATCTTCTATCAGGGTTACGCCGTCTTCAGCAAACACCTGTCTGGTTAGCGAAAACAAAGGTTGAATATGATCGGGGTAATTAATTTCAATGCGACATAAAGATGTCCAATTCAAAGCGCAGCTATTGCTTATGGGCAAGCTAGATTGTAAATCCGCATAGGCAAAGGTGAAACTTTCTTGTGGAATTTGTATTTCAGGGTCTGTCCACACGTCATCAAATACAATGTCTGCGCTTGGGTAGCTAACACCTAAGACTCGACCGGCAGTTTGTGCCATGGTATCGCCAACATCGGTAAACATAGCAGGGTTAGTATTAGGAAAGGCTCCGCCCGAGCTAGTGGCCCCTAAATTAATGCTTTCGGCTTCGGCATCTAAGCGGCCATGTGGTAGCTCACTGTTTTGGGTGTGGCAGCCATTACAGGTTTTCACTTCACCGGGAGCAAACTGCAACCAATTTTGATGACGCCCACTTACTCTTTTCCCGTCTTTATCCAGTACACTAAAACTCAAAGGAACATTAGCTGGTACATTAAACAATACCGACCCATCTGGCTCCACTGGCACATAACCTATGATCTCACGCATCAACTGTGCAGTACTGCGCCCAAAAGCAGAATTATCAAAATCACGTACATCATCATCGGGGAGTGACACTGCCTTTACCACCCTTAAAAACCTTGCGGGCCTATCAATTACAGCTGTTTGAGTAGGATCCGCCAATGCAGCAATCCCTTGTGGGCTAGTATCTATACCTGCAAAATCATAGACACTACGAATGTGCACTCTCCCTAAGTCATCTAGAGCCAAGTCTTGGTCATACTCATCAGCAATAATAGCGTTACCCGGGAAAGCTCTTGGCTGCATGGCCACAATATCAGTGTAAAAAACATCATCTTCAGGCACATTGATCACCAATTGCGTATTATCAACTGGATCATACATCCATAGCCCGTACAACAAAGGAGCGGCTTCAATCAAAGGGTTAGCTAATAAGCTATCATCACATGGCAGAATTTGTGCTTCTGCAGTCACTTCTAGTTCTGGGTCATACACTCTACATTGACTCCAGCTAAATAAGATCCGCTCACTGCCATCCCACAATGGATACACAGCAGAAAAACTCCCGCCAGGTGATATATCACCATTTATCAATACATTATCAAAAATTGCAGGGGTTTGAGCAGGGCCTACTAAGCCACTTTGAGACGCTATTGGCATAGTGTCATCAATGTAGTTTTCTACATCAATATTCACATAATCTGTACCCCAGCGGTCTGAGCTAAAAGGACGTAAGGCAGCTAAAATACTACCGTCTGGTTGCTCTGCTAATTGTGTAAACTGTAACGAGTCATCACTGCGTGTTGAGTTATGACTGTGGCGTCCATAAACAATTTCAAGGCCACTACCATCAGTATTCATTTGATATAGGTTCACAGTATTATTGTTAACTGCGTTATCCCAGCGACTGAATAAAATCTTCCCCGAGTTAAGCACAGTAGGGCCTAAATCGTGGCTTTGGTTGAATGATATTTGCTGTATATTCTCGCCTGTAGCATCCATAACATGTAACACAGAGGCTATTTGACTACGATCTTCATCTAACCCTTGGTATTGGGGTTTTCCTTCATCAAGTAAAATGGCCTGATTAGCCTGCTGGCGTGTAGAGCTAAATACAATTCGCCCATCGGGTAAATATGCAGGACCAGTGTCTTGGCCAAATTCAGCTTCAGAGTCTGAGGTAATCACCCGTCGTAACGAGTCACTTGGTAAGTCATATTCCCAAATATTCCATGTGGGTTGTTCGTCATCGTCCGCGTCTGCAATTTCTGGTGCGCGCATTGCAAAAATCAAACGCTCACCATCATATGACACATTTAAATCTTTAACGTCATAGGTCTCAAGTTCAGGCGCATTCCCAGCGATTTGTTCTTCAGTAAAAAAGGCCGCAGCAGAGATATTGGTTTCAGTGGCACTTACCGCTGCTCTACTTTTAATATATAAACTGGCACCAGGAATAAAGTCAGCTGGGCGAGTGATACTTTGCTGGATAAGAGCCTGTTCGTCATCTAGTGGAGTGATACGTTTTATATAGGCAATAGGCACATCTACCACTACAGGATCAGGCTCTTGTTCTGTGAGTAACAAAGAATCGTTGCCACAACTAAAAAGGGATACACACAAAAATGCACTCAATCCATAAGAGGGTTTTGAGTGCTTTAAAGAGCCAAAAACTAGGTCCGAAAACATACGTTTATTGATACCTGTAATACGCCAACTATTGATTCTATGTCTCCAAATAAATTGCTGTATAACCTACAAAAAGAGCATTCTAAGGTCATAACATTATTCTTTATCGGTAGCATTTAGATTATCAGTAACTTTAATCAATAAATACTGTCTACCGAATGCAACTTACCTATAAAGTTTTATGAATACTTACATTAACTTTCTGACGCAACAACAAATCAAACCATTATAGGGGATGATTTTTAATACCTTTAAGAAGCATTCGGTAAATTCCTCCCAATAAACACTAAAATAAAAAAGATATCCCTTTTAATAACATGTGCCTGTGCCCTTTTAACGACAGCAACTAGCCAACCAACACACCTGCCTAAAGCCTCATGTACTTTGGTTTCTTCCAATACGTTACTGAAAACTTGGTTAAAAAACATGTCAATCATCACAATCTCAAGTCTACAAAAAGCTACGTAATCAGGTCCGTTATTCGCTTTAAGTTATAACCTAACGTCGCTAATGGCATATACGAGTATGAGTGCGAAACCATGGCCCACTTCATGCTAATAGTCCAAAAATTGAAAATCCGATTAAACACCAGAGAAGCACGGATGCTAGGTGTGTAAAGCCATAGAAAATAGTTAGCCTGTAAATTGGGTATTAAATACTAGACCTAGTTACGAGATCGTATGTTGTGGCAATTCATTTAATTAATTAAAACTCTCTCAAGACATTTTGCTTGAGTATTTCCAAGCAGTCATGGGAGCCGCATTTGAACTTTGTTAACAAACACTACAACACGCTAAAGCACATGAGCAAACATATGCTTTTGGGAATTGTAATCGCCAGTACCTTAACTCCTTCAATTAGTTTTGCAGGCTCAAGAGAGCAAGCCAAGCGAATCCATGACCGCGTTGTAGGTATACCTCCTACAGCTGAAGTACTTGATGACATGACTCAACTTATTGACCAAGGCAATGTTAACGACGCCGTTTACCTAGCCATGGAAAATTCTGCTTTTTACTCTGTTACCCTTAAAAATTGGGTTACCCCTTGGACCAACGAAGAAGCGGACGTGTTTGCGCCACTCAATGATTACACTGCCACTGTAATAGGAATGATACGAGACGACATCGACTTCAGAGAAATACTCAGCGGCGATATCTTGTATGTCGCAAACGATAGTGTAGATGTGCCGGCCTACTCCATCACCAGTAATGATCACTACCAAGCCCTAGACGATATAGACGCAGACTTAAAAGAAGTACTGCAAGCAAGTACCCAATCTTCTGTTACAGGGATCCCATCAAGTGCATCTGCAGGAGTTATGACCACACGGGCCGCAGCAAAATCATTTTTTAAAGACGGAACCAATCGAGCGATGTTCCGTTTTACATTAATCAATCATATGTGTACCGATTTAGAGGGAGTGAAAGACACCACTCGCAGCCCAGACCGCATTCGACAAGACATCAGTCGTAGCCCGGGAGGCGACAGCCGTATCTTTAATAACTCTTGTATTGGGTGCCACTCAGGAATGGACCCTCTTGCACAAGCTTTTGCCTATTACGATTATGAATATGACCCAGAGTCAGATCCAGATGGTGAATACGGAGCGTTACAATACAACACCAGCTCACAAGTAGACCCAGACACCGGCTCCCAGGTGCAAGGTAAATATCATATCAACAGTAATAACTTTCCTTTTGGTTATGTCACCCACGACGACAGTTGGAGTAATTATTGGCGTGAAGGATTAAACAAAAACCTAGGGTGGAATGAGTCATTACCTGCAAGTGGTAACGGCGCTAAAACTATGGGTCAAGAGCTTGCAAACAGCGAAAAATTTGCAAGCTGTCAGGTAACCAAAGTGTTTGAAAATGTTTGTTTACGTAGCCCTCAAGATGCCGCAGATAGAGCCGAGATTTCAGCTATGACGAGTACATTTACCAACAGCGGCTATAACATTAAGCAGGTGTTTGCTGACTCAGCCAACTACTGTAAGGGAGAATAATGATGAGCAGTAACACCTACCCAATAATAACCCAAATGTTGGCTAAAGTAGCCCAGTACAACGCACACAATATGCTCAAATATTCATTCCCTTTGGTTGCCTTAGTTTTATTGGTCAGTAGCTGTGGCTCAGACACCACAGCGGTGGTTGAAAACCCATTAAGCTCGTCAACTCCAGTAGAAGCAACCAGCTACTCTGGACCGGTTGCATCCACCCAAGATGTCACCCAATTTAAAGTCGCCTTATGGGACAACATCAGCACAGAAAGTAGATGTGGCGCCTGCCACATACAAAATACGCAGTCACCAGCATTTGTACGAAATGATGATATTAACCTAGCCTACAAAGAGGCAAGCTCACTAGTAAACTTGGCTTCACCTAAAGACTCAGTGCTAGTAAGTAAAATTTCTGAAGGTCATAATTGTTGGTTAAGTAGCGCTGAAGCCTGTGCCGATATCATGACTACCTGGGTAAGCAATTGGGCTCAAACTGAAAATATTGCCAACGAAATCCAGCTTGAAGCGCCAGCAGCCAAAGAGCCTGGAGCCAATAAGAACTTTCCAGCGTCCAACGAACTATTTACCGATACCGTATATCCATTACTAGAAACCTATTGCGCAAACTGCCATACCAATTCAGCCACCATACCCATCTCTCCTTATTTTGCTTCCAGTGACTTAGACGAAGCATATGAGGCATCAAAGGCCCGTATCAATTTGGATATTCCAGAAAACTCTCGCTTTGTTGAGCGTATTCGAGATGAGTTCCACAATTGCTGGGGAGACTGTTCGAGTAATGCCTCAGACTTAATTACTGCCATCTTTGCTATGTCAGCAGAAATAGATGTAACCGAATTAGATGAAGCTCTTATCAATAGTAAAGCCTTAACTCTTTACGAAGGTACACTGGCAACTGGGGGTGGTCGTTATGAAACCAACGCCATAGCTAAATGGGAATTCAAAGCCGGCTCTGGAAGCACAGCATTTGACACCAGTGGCGTTGAACCCGCATTAGATTTAACCCTAAACGGCGATGTGGAATGGCTAAGTGGTTGGGGCATAAAGCTCACAGACGGAAAAGCACAAGGCTCTACCGCCAATAGTAAAAAAATATATGACTCCATCACAGCAACTGGCGAATTTTCAATAGAAGCATGGGTTGTGCCTGCTAATGTCACCCAAGAAGGTCCTGCCAGAATCATTAGTTACTCAGGTGGTGATACCACCCGTAACTTTACCCTTGGGCAAAGTCTTTACAACTACGATGTACTTTTAAGAACCAGTCAAACAGATTTAGACGGCCAACCCGCTTTATCAACCTCAGATGCTGATGAGATACTGCAAGCCAGCCTGCAGCATGTTGTGGTTAACTATGATCCTATCAACGGCCGCCAAATTTTTGTAAATGGTGAATTCACTGGTAATTTAGACAATGTTCAAGCTGGCGGTTTTAGTGACTGGAACGACAGCTACGCCTTTGTGTTAGGTAATGAGGTATCCGGTGACATTCCGTGGGCAGGCTCAATTAGAATGGTTGCCATTCATAATCGAGTATTATCTGCAGAGCAAATTGTCCAAAACTTTGACATGGGCATAGGCCAGAAATTCTTCTTATTATTTGAGGTGAGTGAAATCACTGAAGTTCCTCAAAGTTATATTGTGTTAGAAGTCAGCCAATATGACAGTTACAGCTATTTATTTAGCGAACCATTTTTTATCTCATTAGATGAATCAGCTAGCATAGGAAATATCCCAATTGCAGGCATGCGTATCGGTATAAATGGCCGTGAAGCCTCGGTAGGTCAGGTATTTCAAAACCTAGATACTCAACTAACCGACTCTGACTACACACCCAATGAAGGCCAAGTTTTATCTAACCTAGGGACAATTGTAGCCATAGAGAAAGGCGCTGAGCTAGACGAGTTCTTCTTAACCTTTGAAGTGCTTGGAGACCAAACCAATGTGGTCGTAGAAGCGGACCCAGCTGCAGCAGCCGAAGCCACAGATTTAGAGCCACAACCAGATATCGGCATACGTAACTTTATCGAAATCAATGCCAGTATGGCAGCGGCTACAAGTGTTCCGACTAACAATACCGCCGTCAAAACCACCTTTGAAACATTGAAACAACAGTTACCGTCTGTCACTGATATAAGTAGCTTCTTAGCATCAAACCAAATGGCAGTTACCCAACTGGCTATAAAGTACTGTGATCAGCTAGTAGAGACCCCAGAGCTTAGAGAAAATTACTTCAGTGGTTTTGACTTTGATGAAGCAGCATCTACCGCTTTTGAAACCCAAGATAGAAGCCTAGTACTCAATCCCATATCTGAAAATATATTAGGTATAAATTTAGAAACCCAACCCGACAATAGTGACGTGGAAATTGAGTTAAACTCCCTTATAGACAGGTTAACAGACTGCAGCCAAGGTAAATCTTGTGACGCTAATTATACCAAAACCGTTGTTAAAGCAGTCTGTGCCGGCGCACTAGGTAGTGCCGCCATCACACTTCAATAAGCACGATAGATAGAGTTTAAAAGAGTATAAACATGAAGCATAAACCAACATTGAGTCCAGACGAACCTTTGTATCATGCCTGCCATGCTAAACCTATGACAAGGCGAGACTTCATAGCACAAGGCTTTATGGCAGGTGTAGGGACAGTGCTAAGCGGCTCTGCTCTTAGTTTATTTGCTAACCCACGCAAAGCCCATGCAGCTCTATCTTCCGACTTGGAATCTTTAAAAAATAGTTGTGGTATTGCCACTCAAGGCGCTGGAAAAATCCCCTTTATCGTGTTTGATTTAGCAGGCGGTGCCAATATTTCTGGTTCTAATGTGCTAGTTGGTGGCCAAGGCGGCCAACAAGACTTTTTAAGCACAGCGGGCTACAGCAAGCTCGGCTTACCTGGCGACATGATCCCATCTATTGCCAACCCTGATACCGGTTTAAGTGACTATATCAATACCGAACTTGGTTTAGCTTTTCACTCAGACAGTGCTTTTTTAAGGGGAATTCAAGATAAGCTTAGTGTTACTAACCGAGCAAACATTAACGGTGCAGTCATACCTGCCCGCTCTGAGAACGACACTGGCAACAACCCACACAATCCTATGTATGGCGTAAATAAAGCAGGCTCAGACGGTTCACTTCTGACCTTAATTGGTTCCCGAAACACAGACTCAGGCGGTAACTCTATGTCGCCCAGCTCTATGATTGATAGTGCTAAACGCCCCACTAAAATTGACCGCCCATCAGACGTAACTGGTCTTGTTGATACAGGGGATCTAATCGGCCTACTAAGCCAACAAGACTCAGTCACAGTGATGGAATCAATTCAGCGTATTAGTGCCATGAAACTAGGCAAAGTGAATACCCAAATTACCACAGATGACGTACTTAAAGATTTAGTAAATTGCGGTTATGTTAAAAGCGCAGACATTGCCGATAGATTTGGCGATCCCTCAACTTTAAACCCAGAATTAGACCCAGATATAGTAGGTGACAATGGAATATTCACCCAAGAAGAGTTTGACAATGACTCTGAATTCCAAAAAACAGCCTCCACTATGAAACTTGTTATTAACGGCTTTGCTGGTGCTGGTACCATTACTATGGGTGGTTTTGACTACCACACGGGTAACCGCGCCACAGGCGAAACCCGAGACCTAAGAGCTGGTCGCTGTATGGGTGCTTGTTTAGAATATGCAGCACGAGTTGGCGTACCACTAATGATGTATGTTTGCAGTGATGGCTCAGTTGCCAGCAACGGTATGATAGATGACTCTCTAGACGGCAGAGGTAAAGGCGTATGGACTGGAGATAACTCTTCTACCGCTTCATCGTTTTTCTTAGTGTATAACCCCGGCGGTACACCTCAGCTAATTGGTGCTACGCCAGACGCTCAAGCTCAGCACCAACAAATTGGTTACATGCGTAGCGATGCATCGGTAGAAACCGCGTCAAGCCCAGCAGCAAATAACGTAAACCTTTTAGCTGAAACTGTGATCCTTAACTACATGGCCCTGCATGGTGAACAGGGCAACTTTGCAAGTTTGTTCCCAACCCATGGCCTAGGTAACAGCGCCCTAATGGATAGCCTAACCGCGTTCGAGCCTATAGTGAGTGGCACTTACAGCTAAAAAATACCCCTCATTGAATGTCCCTTTGTAGCCCGGCCAAGACAAGCCTGGCACAAAGGGCTAAAGATTAACATCACCCAAGAAAGTAAAGTTAATCTCGTTTATACAATGCTTCTATAGAGCTAGTTTCAATAGTGTTCGCATTAATCATATACCCCGCCAATGCCCCAGAGGCATCTTCTGGTAACGCTAGTTTTTCAACGGATAAAGCATGAACCGTAAAGCGGTAGTGATGCACACCATGGCCAACAGGTGGACATGCCCCGCCAAAACTTGGCGCACCATAATCATTACTAACATGCATACTGCCCTTAGGAATAGCACTCTCTTTTAGGCTTGCTGCCCCTGTTATTAGCTCTGATGTATCTTTTGGTATATTCACTAATTGCCAATGCCACCAGCCACTGCCCGTTGGAGCGTCAGGATCATAAGCTGTAATAGCAAAGCTCTTGGTATCTTCTGGAGCATTCACCCACTTAAGATGAGGAGATAAATCATCACCAGAACAGCCAAACCCATTATATTCTTGGGCTTTATCCATAAACTCACCCTGAGCAATATCATTGCTCATTAATGTAAATGGGTCATTACTATGGGCCACAGTAGACGCCCCCATTAGTAATGCAGCAATCAGCTTTGTTGAGTGAACCATTGTGTTTCTCCTTACTCGGTATTAATTGAAAAGCTATGCTATGGTACTTTTAACTGAGACTTTAGTACCAAACCAATCATTGTTTCGCCTTATTCTGCCACTTGTGTTTTACGAAGCTCTGACGGCGTTAAACCAAATTGTTTCTTAAATCGTTCAGTAAACCTAGATTGGGACTGATAGCCACATTTGTCTGCAATTATGCCAACAGGATGCTTAGTGGTTTGCAGTAAATGTAAGCCTAAACCTAACCGCGCCTTATCTTTTATCTCTTGGACACTGGTAGATTCTTGTTTTAATTTACGCCTAAGGGTTGATTCGCTCATTGCTAATTTCTGACAAATTGCTTGAACTGATAACTCACACCCTGGCTGGTTGATAAACATATTATGTAATCGATCTTTTAACTGAGGATTCGCAAGTAAAGATAAAATATCAGTATGCCCAAGGTGGCATAACAAAGTAAGTAGCTCTCTTTTTCGTGATGACAATATCTGGCTTGGCGCCCACTTTGCGCTTTCTACAAATTGTTGCAAACACGCCATTAAAGTCGGGCTCGTTTTGCCTATATAGTGTTTTTTAGCACTGACTCCATTAATTTGTAACCCAGCAAAATCCTCATGGTCAAACTCAATTAACAAAGCGAAATAGCGATTTGTTTGCGGGATGTTACGCATATCTATAGCGCTATCACTTGGCAAAAAGATAAACTGCCCCGCCTCGCAAGTGATATCACTATTCACCCCCAACTCTTTGTAACCACTAAGAACAACAATCAACAAAGGCTTTGCAATTGGTACGTTTAAGAGCCGCTGCTCTTCAACCGAGGTGTAAACACTAAAGGGCTGCTTACTATTGTCATCGAGTGAATTGTTAATTACATCAATAAGAGTTGCCACGGCCTACCTATCTGTCAGTAATATGCTTAAACAAGGTTAAATATAACTTCAACAAACCTAAATACTTTTACTGAAAGGCTTGGCTTTGACAGGGTTTGTACTGAACTTAGCCGCAAACCAAAAGCTCCATGACAAATACAAGACTAACCAAGATTTACTAATGCCCATTAAACTCTCCCATATATCAGGCAATTCAAGTACAGCGGCAATAAACCCAAAAACAGAGAAAAACAAACACAACAAGGCCCCTACATAAGCGCTAAATTTCACTAAGGGATGAAATTCATAAACTTTAACTTTCATATAGTTCTCCATGTCATTGACCTGATTTATTAGGATTCTTTATCTTTAAAATATCTCTAGTTGAAAAATAACTGAAAAACGGTAACGAAAGATATATTCCCAGTAGCGAGTCAAAGGCAACTAAATAATATACTAGCTCCCCTTGGCCCACAGTGCCGCAAAAATCCCATTGGAAAATAGATATACACTCGTACACAGAGGTAAACCAAACGTAGCAAGTAAAACCTATAATTGCGCAGAAAATAATGATGCTTCTAAGCATTTTTAAGCGCAGTGATTTTGAAGGTTTAATTTTCATAACTGCGCCTTTAATGCCAAAAAATGAGGCTTAGGCCACTGGCAAAATCCAAATTCACCGTGGCCAGTTAACAATCACAAGCCCCTTACTCCACTCTTGCTAACTTACCGTTTTCAAAAGTAAATTTAGAATGTTCAGTAATTATCACATTCCCCTTTTCAACAATAAACTCATCAGGGTTAACTTGACGAAGTAGGTGCAAAATATCTTTTTGCGTGTATTTATCTGCACCTTTGACTATTAACTCACCCAAAGACTTTATTGAGTTATTTGCATCATCATTTGAAGTCGATAGATACGAGTAGCTTACAGCTTGATCAACTACGGCATAAAACCAAAATAAATTAGATAAAATTAGCAGTGTCACAGCAACAAAAAATGATAACTTCCATTTGTTCTTAAACACAATTCAGCCTTTTATAAAGTAAAAACTTGGTTACTAAGCACCTAACTAAAATGGCTCCCTCGGGGCTATTTATGAGCTTTAATCACTTTGGTCCCACCAACATGATCGTGAATACAGCGTTTTGATTTACTAAATATAAAAAGAACATTAACTAAATTTATAAACTGCCCCACTAGAGGTATTTGAGGGATCACCCAATAAAAACCATAACGCTTAGCTAAAGTTTTTAAGTCCGCATGCTCACCATCCACGGTAACAATCTTTATACTTTGTGATTTTTTACCCCAGGTTTGACCATCTCTAAGCATGATTTTGCCGTGTATAAGTAAAAAAATGACTGTGCTAACCAATGCCAAAGTTAATGTATAAAGTATTGACAGCTGTTGACCTTCAGCAATACCCTCAAAGCCTCCAGTTAAATACATAATAGTTAATGATATGGGTAAAATTGTTAGCGAATCTATAATTGATGCTAAAAACCTAGCCCCCCGTGAGGCTAACTCATTATCAATATCGTCTACTTGAGGGACTAACTCGGCTTCCGGTGATTTATATATTTCATTTTCCATTTTTTACTCGATATTTAGATTAAAGCTAAATAGAAAATACGATGGCTTTTAACCGAAGGCAAGCAATAAAAACTCTGCATTCATTTGTGAAAGCGAATAACAAGCTTAAATAGATAGGAAAGATACAGCACCATAAAAAGGGCAAAAAAATCAACCAAGTAACCTTGCCCATTTTCAAAATCACCAATTGGAACAGCCATAGATATAGGTGCAATATAAGGAATCAAGCTAGCATCGCCTACACTTCTGATGCTTTGCCAAAGAAAACACAGCAAGGTGATAAGTATTGCATTTCGACTCTTAACCCAAATACCATAGGCCCCATATCCAGGTATCAACACATAAAGCAAAACACTAATTACAGCACTAACAGAGCTTTGAAAACCCAAGGAAATAATCACCCACAAACCAATGAGTGCAAACACGCCAAGAATACAACTAGCAAGCTTAAACATTAGTTTTCCAACACCTCACTTAGATGCACAAATATGCAAATGATACTACGAACCTAACCATCAACCCTTTGTAATATTTAACCCGCCAATTATATGCTTGCGGCCTTTATTTCAAGAAGCCGGTTCACCACCACTGGTAGCTTTTGAAATGCATTGTTAGGGTATGCAATTAAGAAGTATTCACCTCTCATTTGCTTAAAGTCCAAAAGCTTATTGGCTTTGTATACTTGACTAAAGTGCTGCTCCACTTCTCGTTGAGAAATGTTTAATTCAATTGAAACTCCGTAGACACGACCATAAAGCTTTTCACCCTCGATGTTTTCGACCTTACCCCAACTTACATAAAGAAATTCAGGCTTGTCACTTGGTGACGGACTAGATGGAAAATGCATTCCGTAATCGTCAGCAGTAAAATATCCCCAACCTTTCCAATTTGTCGGCTTGAATAACATCAATAAGAACTATTAGCGGTTTGTTATGGCCCTTCAGAAAAAGCCCACTTATCTCTGTTACCGTAAAATACCCAAGCTAAGTCACTTGAAACCAAATACAAAAACAAAATATCTGTATTTCGTTGGAAAGCATCAAAGTTATCCCAATTTAAAAGAAAGTGAGATGATAGGCGTTTCTTGATACCAGTAGACTTAGATATTCGTTCAAAGCTTTCAAAGGCAAAAACTATTTGATTAGACATACCGCTAAAAATTGAACTAAATTCTTGCTCCGTAAGCCAACCAGCGGGTGCGGTGACAAGGCTCTTGATTTCTGTCCAATCTGAATTTTTAACTGAAAGTTCAATATCACTATCTGTATTAACTATTCTATTCAGGTCGGTGAACTTCATTTTGTCTTCGAGCGCTATGGCGTATAACAGATGTAGATTTTAGGGACGCTCTAGCAGCGAGTAAAGCTCCTACCATAGTCACTTGTTAGGTTTCATTTGCTTGACCGAAGTGCATTAACCAACACTGAAATGTGAATTAGTAGGAGTCCAAACAATATAAAAGTTTTTGATTTGAGAAGGTCAACGAGCGCGTATGTATCATCCATTCTTGCTGTTTCAGAGTTTAACTTTTCAGTGACTAGAGATATTGCCATATCTTCAGTCAATGGTTCATCTGCTTCCTGAATTACTTTGATTAATTCTTCATAAACCACTTGTGATTGTTCTCTGGTTTCATGAAGCCTAAGAACATTATCTGCAATGTATTCGGGAGCAAAATAAGAAAATATCGAATACGCCACAATTAGAGAAAAAGAAATGTAAACAGCCTTTGTCTTCAAAATTTTCTTCCTGAAACCTAACGCCCCGCTAAGGGGCACAAATATGTGGGCTATAATTGACGAGCAAAGCGAGACAGCCCACATGTTTGTGTCCCAGCGAATGCAATGAGCGACTTAAGCGGTTTGTTAGTGTTTAATTCTAGACAACAACTCCAATATTTCTGATACAACCATTTCTGGTTCTTCATTTTGAGGGTAGTGATAACTTTGTTCTGTTAAAACGATTTTACCTTGCGGAAAGGCATTTACCCAATCTGTATGCAGTTTTCCCCACAGTTCCCGCCCTTTATCGGTGAAGAATAATACAGGGGGGTTAACAAATTTTTTGGTCGATGCAATTACAGTAATAGGAATATTAGGTATTTGGGGGTAATCTGGTAGCGGACGTTTTGACCAAAAATCTAAATATTGATTAGACATTCCGTCGACTAAATCATCAAGTTTAATTTGAGCTATCTCTTTTTCAGCTTTGTCTAAATCAATTTGACGCATTATATCAACGTCATGTTCTGAGGCTGGCTCAATTAACATTAATGCAGATAATTTTTCTGGGTATGAAGATGCAAATCTTCTCGCAATATAAGCACCATAAGAGTGTGCTACATAAACAACTGGTTTTTTTATACCTGATGCATCAAGTAGTAAAGATGCCTCTTCGGAATATTGCTCAGAACTGTAATTTTTTTTAATTTTCTCCGAACCTCCATTACCAATTCTTGAGTAACGAATAACTTTTGTTTCTTTAGCTAATTCTTCAAAAATCTGGTCCCAATCAGATAAACCAGCTGAGCCTCCAGCTTCTAAAAAAATGATGCTGTTACCCTTTCCTTTTGTTTCGTATTCGACATCATAACCTTTTACTTTTACAAAACTAATCTCAGCTAATGAGTCCAAGCTAAGAAAAAAAATAAAAAATAACCATCCAAATTTCACGAGTCCACCTGTAACACTAACGCCTAAATATGGGGCACAAACAGGCAGGCGATAATGGCGAAGCCGCCTGCTTGTTTGTGTCCCAGCCCGCTTGCGGGCGACATAATTTTTTTGTTATGTGACACTGCCATTTAATTCCTTTTTTCTTTAAGCTTATGAATTGATTTGATTAGCATATCCCAAAGACACAAAACTATTAGCGCAAAACCAGCAATAAAAATAAACCCGTCTGAACGACGCCCATCAAACCACGATTCGATGCTTTCGAATCTAGTTACCATCCAGTAACACAACAAAGTGCCAGCGATAATTCCGCTTAAGTCCAAAAGAAAGTTCTTTGTAAAATAAAGTTTTGGGAGCTTCTCTGACTTCATCAGTTAATCCAGTTCTTTTGGCACATAACGGCTCAACTAAACGGCGATAACGCGCGTTTTGGCGAAGCCAGCGTGTTGACGTCCGAGTTGAGTTGTTTGTTATGCATAGCCAAATTCCAAAAGAGCGAAGAATGCCAACAATGATAAAACACTACCAACCAAATATATCCTGGCTTGCTTGTAGCTATCGGGATTGTCTGTTTCATTAATCATTTTCGCCAGTTCTGAGCCAAGTGATTGTATGCTGGAAGCAGATATTTTCCTTTCTAAAACTATCATTGCTAGATTCACACCAAAGTACATAAACAGTATTAGAAGTATTACTGTTGAGATAATCGTTGATGTATTTTCAATATTTACCAAGCTAAATCCTTTCTATGCATAACAATTTAATAGTGCGCGAACCGCGCATTTTTCTATCTACAAATCGCGCACTTTCTTAATTTATCTATTTCTACCAAATTCAGTAACACTTTGCTACTTAAAGAAAAATTTGGATTTTGAAATTTTTATGATCCCACAAAAATGCGCGATTCGCGCATTTCCCTAAATATAGGGGAAACTAAATTATACTGTATAAAAAACAGTTAGACTGGGTGTGTAAAATGAATAACACTTATCCTGACACCCACTGTAACAAAAACGATAAAACATATTGAAATCAAAGAACTACGGAAATGGAACTGCGGAAAAGAAGTGTCGTAGCCACCACAGTTGCTGTCGGCGATGCCGATGCTTTTGCCCTACCTCTGGCATGTATGTTCGCCGATTATTTTTGAGATTTTGTAGGTCAATTTACATGGATGTAAATTGAGTCACAGAGTGCTGGGAGCACATTGTGACGACCTGCCAAATCTCGAAAATAATTGGATGAAGAACATATTTGGCGAGCGGCCCTTTTTGCTTACTTTTTGCAGCTGTAGGTAAAAAAGAAGTCGGGGCTCATGGATGAGACTTGAAAACGTCATGGATGACCTAAGCGCAGCGCATGCACTATGAGCAAAGCGATTGCCTTGCGCAGCAAAAACTACCCCACTGCATACTCTCGTTCCAACTCGCTTACCCCTAAACCACTTTTCTTTGTCACCCTTAACTGTGTTGGGATCCGCTCTTTCATGGCTTCAATATGACTTATCACCCCAATCATCTTGCCAGATGCATTGAGGTTATCTAAGGCATCTAGGGCAATATCTAAAGTTTCAGCATCTAAGGTGCCAAAGCCTTCATCTAAAAACAGTGAATCGATGCTAGTTTTGTGACTCACTAAGTCTGACAAAGCTAAGGCTAAGGCCAAGCTTACTAAAAAGCTTTCACCACCAGATAGGGTTTTGGTATCTCGCTCCACATCACCTTGCCAAGTATCTAGCACAGTTAGTGCAAGACCTTCTTCGCCTTTGCGTTTTAGCAAATATCGGCCATGAATACGGTCTAGTTGTTTATTGGCTAAATACACTAGGTTATCTAAGGTTAGGCCCTGTGCAAAGCGTCTAAATTTATCGCCATTCGCTGAACCAATAAGGCCATGTAAATAGCTCAATTGCTCGTATTCTATTTGTTGCTGCCTAATGTCATCCAGCAAAGCTTGTTGCCGCGCTGACTCGTTTTCATCTTTTTGCAGTTGGCTGCTAATAGCCCCCTTTCGTTCTACTAATGTGTCTTTTTGAGCCTGTAGCTGTGTCAGTAATTCTTGCACTTGGCTTTGTGGAGTTTGCTGCCATTCGCTAGCCTCTGGCTCGCTTTTCAATACGCTAAGTTGAGCTTTAGATTGCTCTAATAAGGTATTTGCCTTTTGAAGCTGGTTATCTAGGCTTTGTTTTTTATTGAGCAAATCAGTGCGTTGCTGCTGGGGTAATAATGCGCTTTCAAATTCTACTTGGCTCGCAAATGGACTTTTGCTAAGTAATGTATGCCATGTATCGGTAAGCTCTTTGAATAATTCCTGAAGCTCAGTTTGCTGTTGAGATTTGGCTTTTATCGTGGCTAACAAATCACCATGTTGCCGCTCAGCTTGCTTATGGGTGTCTATGGCGATGTGCTGGAATTTTTCAGCCTCGGATACTTGAATTTGAGTGGAGTCTCTAGCTATTTGTACTACCTGATCTCCAAACAATACAAAACGTTGCTTGCTTGAGTTGTCTAACTCTTCTTTAAGGCGAACTTCTTCTAACTGCATCGAAGTCAATTTTTCAGAAATCCCTCTTATCACGTCACATAGACTGTTATTTTCTGCACTTTTAGCAGCAATATTAGTGTTTATTAATTCATTTTGACGACTTTTATCTTGATAAACTTTTACATCATCAGATTTAACTTGTAGCCATTGTGCAAGATCTTGTTGTGGTGGGACTGGGTATCCTAAGTTATTAATACTGGTTATCAGGGTACTTTTAGCCTGTTCAACTAAGTCATTTAGCCTAGTTATTTCTGCCGCAGCCTGCTGCTGGCTCTGTTCAAGGGTTTGTCGGTTTTGCTCTAGTAACTTAAGCTCACTATTAAGTTTATCTACAGCTCGTTCGCTATGGTTTACCGCCTCTTTACAGCTAATTAGTTCTTTGTCGGTTTTATTAAGCTGTTGAGATAAACTAGAAGCTTGCTTTAGTTGATGGCTTAATTCTTGTTCTAAATTTTGTAATCCAACCTGGTCGCTCATATCCAAGCTGGACTGCAACAATTGAATGCTCCCTTGCCAATCACTCGTTAATTGGGTGTGTGTTTGCTGTAGTTCTTGCTGTTTAGTCTGCAGTTGCTTAATTCTAAGGTTTGATGTGTCTAACTTTTCACGCACTTCTGTACCTTGTTGCTTAAGGCTTTCTAGCAAAGACTCTGCCTGTTGCTGCCTTTGTAAAGTCTCAGGTAAATCTAACGCCATATCCGCTGATTTAGGGTGCTCGGTTGCACCACATAAAGGGCACTCTTCATTAGCTTTTAGTAGTTGCCGATACTGAGCCAACTGGTTTTCTTGGGTCAGTAAGTGTTGTAAATCTTTACATTGTTGTTCTTGTGCTTGGTATTTATGAAGCAGCTCGTTACGCTGCTGGCTTAAAGCTTCTGCCTGCTGGGTAACAGTTAGCAACTCCTCTTCGGCCTTAGTTTGCTCAGCAGTGAGCTGCAAAAAACGCCTTTGTATGTCTTGGGCTTTATGCAAACTTGGCCAAAGGTTATTAATAGTCGCTTTTTGTTTTTCAAGATCAACACCACCAGCTTTGGCCTTTAATGTTTTATATTCTGCATCTTTTGCTGCCAGCTCTTTTTGTTGCCCTTGTAAGGCCTCTAGAAGTTGCTGGCTTTGCTTGGTAAGTTGCTCATATTGACGCTGCTTTTCAGCTATTGTTTGCTCAAAAGAGTGGATTTGTTTTTGTATATCCAGGCGGGACTTTTGGTCTCGCTCAATCTGCACTAAGGTAGCCTTCCAGCCACTTAGATGTTCACCCACTGCGCCGTCTGCGCCATGGTCAGCCAAATAGTTTTGTATACTTGTTTGCTGAGCAGTTAACTCTGCTAACTCTTGGTTTACTGCCCTTTGATTTGCTTGAGCGCTTTGCTGCTGGCGTTGAAGCTCTTGGGTTTGTTGTTGCTGCTTGGTTAGCTGTTGTTGCAAACTCGTAATTTGTTGATCTAACGGGATGACCTTGTCGGTGATAAGCTTTTCTTGCTCTTGCTGAGCCAGCTTTGCTTTTTGTAACCTCTGCTCGGCTGCAACGAGTTGAGTGCTGGCTTGGCTTAATGTTTGTTGCAAGCTCACTTCAGAGTTTTGATGTTCAAGCAGCTGGGATTCAATTGTTTGGCATTGACTAGTGACCTCAACTAGGCGTTGCCAGTTTGGGCGCAACTGTTCAGCTGGCTCACTTTTTTGCAGTAGCTCTAAATCAGATTTTGCTTCAAGTATTGCCTGCTCAGCTTGTAAATAAAGAGTATTCGCGGCTTGCTGCTCTTTTTCAGCAGTTTGCAACTTATCCCACCATTTAATGTGACTTTCGTAGCTTTTAGCTTGCTTTTCAATGCTAGTTTGTTTTTTTTGTAACTCAGAAAGTTCTTCTTGCAAGCCTTGTTTTTGCAAAGGACTAAGTAGTGCAAAAGTGTTTGCGCCAGCCTGTAACTCGCTTAATTTTTGTTTAGCTTGGCTGAAGTGCTCGTGAACTTTGATTGAAATTTTGCCGTAAACTTCTGTGCCAGTTAGCTCTTCTAATAATTCAGCTCGCTGCTTTTCATCTGCATTTAAAAATGCCGCAAAGTCCCCTTGGGATAGCATCATAGACTTAGTGAAACGGCCAAAGTCTAATCCGGTTATCTTTTCTATTTCTTCACTTTTTTGACGTATCTGCGTAGCTAATACTTTACCTGTGGCCACTTCTGCTAGCTCTGCATCCGCTGGCTGCAAATTACCTTCTACCTTTCCCCGTGAGCGGCGCATACTCCAAAAAGCCCGATAAGCTATTCCCTTTACTTCAAACTCTACCTCAGCTAAACATTCAGCCGTGCCACGGGTCATGATTTCATTACTGCTGTTTGTAATTTGCCCTAGCCTAGGGGTTTGATGGTAAAGGGCTAGGCATATGGCATCTAACAGAGTGGTTTTACCTGCCCCTGTTTGCCCAGTAATGGCAAAAAGCCCATTATCAATAAAGGGTGACTGGGTAAAATCTACCTTCCACTCACCTTTTAATGAGTTTAGATTTTTAAGGCGTATGCTTAAAATTTTCATAAGTTTGTCCCTTCATGCTCTACCTCAGACAATACTTGTGCAAACCTTTGGCGTACTTGCTTCAATGTCACTTGCTCTTGGTCAGCATCTTCACTGGTATCAAAGGTTTCCATGTCGAGACGTTTTTCAAATACCTCTTCTGGGCTTAGCTCTGCTAGGGTTTCTTTGTTAACTTGATTTAGTAACTGGCGTCGCTGATTCCGATTACGGCGCAGCTGCAGTACATCTACATTTAAGCCCTCCGTCAGGGTTTGAATTCGTGCTTGTAAATCAGATAAATAATCTTGGCTGTCTACTTCAATACACAACCAGCACGGTGAGCTTGCCTCATAGTTTTTAAATCTCGTTAAAGCCTTTTCTATACTAGATAGCTCCCCCTTTAGCACCTCCATAGCTTGAAAACTAGGAACATCAACAGGGGTTAACTCTTTGCAGCTAGAGCCAGTAAACTCCACCAGCATCACTTGTTTAGGTTTGCCTAGTTCATCAAAACTAAGGGGAATAGGTGAGCCGGAGTAACGAATATGTTCTGACTTGGCAACAATTTGCGGTTTATGAATATGCCCAAGTGCAATGTAATCAGCCGGAGGAAAACCATCTGCTGCAAAACCATCTAATGTGCCTATGTAAATATCCCGTACACTTTCAGATTGAGTCACCCCTAAAGCGGTTAAGTGCCCTGTGGCTATGATAGGTATATCTATCCCGCTATCTTGCCTTTTTGACAATGCAAGGTGATACAAGCTTTGATAATGCTCCTTGATGGCCTCGCCTAAGGCTTGACGTTTTTGAAGACCTGTTTCACCCGCGCTACTTTGCAATACGTCGCGGGCACGAATAAAAGGCACTGCGCATAAAATAGCCCCTGGCGCCCCTTGCTTATCTGTTATTGTAAATACTTGTTCTGCAGTGGTAATGCCAGTGCTGGCCACCACAAAAGTATTTAAACAAGCGAGTATTTGCTTTGACTCATTTAGGGTTGAAACCGAATCATGATTCCCCCCTAGCACCACCAATACACAATTTAATTTTTGTATGTCTACAACAAACTGGTTGTACATTTCTCTGGCATAGCTTGGTGGCGTACCTGTATCAAAAATATCACCTGCAATGATTACTGCGTCTATCTGTTCTTTTGCCACCAACTGCAACAACCACCCAATAAACTTTTGATGCTCGTCTTTACGGCTTTTCGTGAAGAAGCTTTGTCCTAGGTGCCAATCGGAGGTATGCAGTATCTTCATTATGGGCCTTTTAAAATGTTAAAAATGATAGGTGAAGGGTTTAGGTCTAGCTAATCGGTAACTAAGCTATTGTATCTTAAAACCCTAAGCTTCCGCCTTACCCTTAATAAAAACTCGGTGTTTTTATTTGCGTATCAGCCAGTGTTACTTGATAGACTAAACCCCGACTTTCTTCGGTAGCCGCTATTCTAAGGTCCACGCTATGATTTATTGCTTACTCGCTATTCCCGCTTTACTAATGCTTTATTGGTTTTATCGAGATAAGCGAAAGCTTCAAAAGCTGCAACAAAGGCGCGCTGAGCTTAAAGGCCAAGTATTTCCAGCAGAGTATGTACAAATTTTAGAAAATGACTTTCCTCTATACACTCGCTTGCCCGATGAGCTACAACAAGTCTTAAAAGAACACATACTGATTTTTTTAGATGAAAAAGAAATAGTAGGCCGCGATGGCTTTGAAATAACCAATCAAGTCAGAGTACTTATTGCTGCCCAGGCTTGTATGTTGATATTAAAGCGGCCGGGTAATTACTACCCTGGGTTCCAAAGTATTTTGGTTTACCCTGATACTTATGTCGCAGAGTCTAGCAGAACCGAAGGGATGCTACATATTACCGATACCAGCACTCGAGCTGGTGAGTCGTGGCACAAAGGTCCAATCGTTTTAGCATGGAGTCACGTTATTCAAGGAGCAAGAGACAGCCGTGATGGCCGCAATGTTGTCATGCATGAGTTTGCCCATAAACTAGACGAAGAGAACGCCGCAATGGATGGGCTGCCCATGTTACCCACTGCACCACAATATAAAGCATGGTCAGAGGTATTAAATGCAGAATTTAAAGTACAGCAACAAAAATGGGCAGATGGAATTGATGATGTTATTGACAGCTATGGCGCAACCTCACCAGCAGAGTTTTTTGCAGTGGTCACAGAGACCTTCTTTGAAAAGCCTCACCCACTGGAAAACCATCACCCTAAGCTTTATGAACAATTTAAACAGTGTTACATGGTTGATCCAAAACAATGGTCTAAAAACAGAACCAACTAAAAGCTATGTAACCCTGTGGGAGCGGTTTGATAAGCACAAACACACTCCCAGCTACGATTCAAATTAAATGGTTAACCCTAATTAGAAGCAACAGTAAGTGGCTCACTGTTTTGATTTTTCATCACATCTATCACTGCTTGAATACCGTCTTGGCGAATCATTGGTGCAAACTCACTTTGCTTACTAGACAACAAGCTAATACCTTCAGCCACTAAGTCGTAGGTCTTCCATTCTTGAGTCTTACTGTTTTTACGTAGTTTAAAGTTAACATGAATATCTGGGCGCGCTTCTTCTCTGATTATCGCTTTTACTGTCATACTTTTTGCGCTGTCTTCGAACTTAACCGGCTCAAATATTAATTCTTGGCCGCCATAACTTGCCAAAGCCACCGCAAAGTTCGAAATCAGATACTGCCTAAACTCTTCAACAAACTCAGGAATTTGTGCTTTAGGTACCGTTCTAAAGTGTTTTCCTAACACTTTAAAGGCTGCAAATTTGTAATCAATATGGGGCATTAACTCTTGATCAATAATATCTCGTAAATGATCAGGGTTGGCTTTAATTTCTTGTGCTTCAGCCTCAATTCTAGTGAAAGTTGTATTGGTTACTTGCTCTAACAATAATTGCGGGTTGCTTTGCTGAGCAAAACTTGTGCTTGCTATAAATGCAGTCAGGACAAAAAGTGTCACTTGGCTCACATTCTTTATGATATTTGAAATTACAGAGTTCATGTGTGTGCTCCTTTGAGCGTAAAAATTATATAAAGTAAAGTTAATACAAACAGAGTTAACGCTAGGTTAAAGTCGCCTTGCGTATGAAATATTTAAAAAATCCAAACCCGGGTTATGATCATTTAGGCCGCCATTCGAATAATGCATATATCGCACAGCGATTGAGCTTTTAAGTTGCTCACCAAATTCCAATATCACACCTAACCTGTCTTCAAACTGATAATGTGAACCAACATTTTTACCAGCAAATCGAGTGTCTGTGATAAGTGAAACCCCTATACCAAACTCCCACTTTAAAGGGTACTTGCCGTATAAAGTGTCAAACTGCTTTGAGAACACAGGAGAAAGGGCTAGGGCATAATTTGTTTCATGTTGATTTTGATCACCAAACTCCCAGAAGTTTAAACTCACTTCCCAATACACATCTAAATCACCTAACCAATCAAACCTAGCTAAGTTTGTATAATAGGGACGATATGCTAAGCGGATCCCAGACAGATCTTGCTCTCCATGGAGATAATCAACTGCCACACCATGCTCGCTAGCATGCGCATTTAAACTTGTAAGCAAGGTGAATACAGCCAACCATATAGCCACACCAATACTTTTACTAACCCTCACCTTCTAAATCCTCATTGTTTGTCATTTTTTGATGGGAGAAGTATGAACGTCAAAAACACATAAAAATAATTATATATTTATATATGACACATTTTATTTTGTGATGTATTCTAGCCACACTATTTGTTGGAGATAAAACATGCGCCCACAAGAACTCAACCTATTGATGGTATTTGATGCCATTATGACCGAACGCTCTATTACCCGAGCTGCAAATCGCTTAGCTATGACCCAACCTGCAGTATCAAACGCAGTAAGCAGAATGCGAATTGCTTGGAAAGACGAGCTTTTTGTTAAAGACGGCCGCAATATTCAACCCACTTTGCATGCACAAAATTTGTGGAATCAAATAAGAGTTCCCTTAACGTCATTAACAGAAGCGGTTGATCCCAAGGCTTTTGACCCTGCTACAGCAAAACGTACTTTTAGGGTAGCGGTTACCGATATAGTTGTAGATATGGTGTGGGCTGAACTACGCTGCGCCATAGAAAAAGAAGCGCCGGGGGTTAATATTCATGCAGTGCCTTACACTATAGTAAACACTAATCAGATATTAGAAGATGCTGAAGTAGATATGGTTATAGGGGCATCAGGGGTAATTTCAAATACCTTTAGAGCTGAGTTTTTGTTTTCACCCATTTATGTATGCGTAATGAATCATAACCACCCACTAGCAAAAGCAAACCTTGAATTAGAAGAGTTTGCAGCGGCTGATCACCTCTTGGTTTCTTTGTCTGGTGATATCGCAGGTTACACAGACCAAGTATTGTTACAACATGGCTTAACTCGGCGCATCGCTATTACAGTAAATCACTTTTCTTCGGTGGCTAACCTTATCCAAAATAGTGACTTAATTTGTGTAGTCCCAATTTCTGCAGTTGCCAAAGAAATCATTAACGGTGACATAGCAGCCACTAAGCCCCCCATTGAATTAATGCCACAACAGGTTTCATCTATTTGGCATAAACGACAAGACAGGGATCAAGGGCTAATGTGGTTAAGAGATCACTTTCAGCGGATTATTAGAAAAAATGTCGAGCTTGAAACCAAGCAGGTAATGAGCAGTTTATGTCAGCAAAACTCAGCCATGTGTGACCAAGAGCATGCAGAAGAGATGACAGTGCCAACCTTAATAGCTAGCTAGTTTCGCCAGAGGCCATAGCCTCAATATTAATGATATTTGAGCGGTTCAAGGTGATCTTGAATCTTTGACTTTGAACCTGCTGCTTTTTATCTGTGTGCATTAACACTAGGTTAATTTGATAGCGGCGCTCAACTGCTTGCTTAGATATTTTACTGCCATCAAGTGAATATAGCCGGCCCTCACCTTTTCTTAAAAAACGAATAAAGGGCGTTAAATTAAAATTAATTCTTTGCTGCACCGCTTCATAACCCGGTAAAAAGGTTTTAGCATTAACTTTAGTATCACTTCGAAAATGTAATAGTTGTGCTGCTTGTTTGTTTTGTTGGCGGCGAGTTTGAAATAACCTATCGACTTGCGGCGGTAAGTCCTTATTACGAATATATTCAAGCCAAATGGTTTGGTAAGAGACGCGAGTTTTATTAACAGAGTGGCTATAAATAATTCGCCATTTGGGTAAGCCTTTTTGGATCCGGCGCCATATCATACGGGTTAAGTCGTCTTTGAATATTTCTCGTAAACCGTAAATCACCCCTAACATCCCAACTAGCGCAATGGTTACCTCTGTAAAGTTAGTACGGGCGTTTAACACCAACGTCATCACAAATGCCATAATAACTGCGGTAACTGAGCCTCGAACCATTCTATTTAAATTGGCATTTAAATTTCTAAAGTCTTTCTTAAACACCACTCCATATTCAATTAACCTTTGCAGTAAGCGCATTTTGTTAGTGATCCGGTTTGGATCTGACAAGGTCACTTCTGAGTTGTATTGATTATCTTTGCGGTAGTTACTTTCTCTTCGGCATAACTCTAGTAAGAAATTCTGTTCACTGGCGTAATCACTGCTTTTAGGCGCTCTAGATAACAGCTTTAAAAATGATTGCTCTACCTGCCAACTTAAGTAATTGTCAGCATTTTCAAAGTAGGCTTTAAGTTTTTGATCCGGCGGGGTGTATCTTCTGAGCTTCTTTAACAGTCCAGAAATTTGCTCTGCCAACTCAATGGCCCTTGGATAGAAGTCTTCACTTTTTTTAAGTTTCAGGGTTTGCTTAATATCTGTATTCAGCGCAATACGAATTTGATAAGAAAACAAATTTAAATTTAAGCGGTAGTCGCTTTGCTCACCCTTTTTTTGGCTGATAAAACGACTTCGGACTAAAGGCAAGTGCAATTTATCGGAATAATAAGCACTCTGGCATTGAATACTGCTATGAAAGTAATGTTCTTCTGTAAGGGTTTTAGAGCTTATTCCCATTTCTTCAGGGAGCGAAAAATACAAATCAAGTCTTTGCTTATCGCTAGGTAATAACGGATAACTAACGTTAATAGAAAGGTTTTCATCTTGTGTTAGTTTAATCTTATCCACTAAAGCTTCGTTATCCTTTTGTACAATATATAAAAACTTATAAGGTAATTATGCCTGAATTTTGCGATTTAACCCATCCTCAGTTTTCACGAATACTCTTGTAACTCACCTAACTCTTTAGAAGCTAACCAAACTTGACTACCACAGCTTTTCAAAAGCATCTGTGTTAATGGTTTATTCAATTTACTTGGTGCAAGTTGCTTGTATAAATATATAGCTAGCAATCCAAATACCACTGAACATAAGCCTTGTGATACAAGCCATGTGGCATCTCCATGCTGCACAATATCTACTCCCCCAAACAGCTTAAAACCAATAACAATATAGGCAAAGTAAAAGGGTAATATCAGCAAAGACACCTTTAAATAGTAAAGCACTGATAGACTTATTTTATTAAGTTGCGTTTGTACTTCGGTAACAGGCTTTGAGTAATCTAAAGTCAGCTGCATATAAAGATGAACAATCCCGCCAACACTTATAAAGCAAGACCAAACCAAGACTACAAGGCCTGCCAAAACCATAGATAGGTTGTCAATATTGGCGTAAATGAAATGACATAAGAAACTAATCATAAATACCCCAACCACTAAGGTAAAAATGTTCATAAACAAAAAACTACGCATTTTTTGCTCTGCCTTTAGCAGTTTTATCTGTTTCAATGCCTCAATGTTTAGCTCAATATTGTCATCATCTTGCTGCTGACTTGCAGCCCACTCTTGTTGCATTTTTTGAATATTATCCATTGCTATCTCCTTTCATATAAAGTGCATTTAAACTTTGTTTAATGCGTGAAATTTTAGTACCAACATTACTTGTTGATATATCGAGCACATCGGCTATTTCGTTATGAGACAAACCATCTAAGTGCATGATAAATAAAGCTCTATCGTATTTATTTAACAGCTTAAGTAAGCGTTGAACTTCAATTAAGACCTCGCTATTTTTACTGTCTATTGGCTCTTCTAATACTCCAGTGTTGGTTACCTCTATATAGTCCTTTCTTAATGATTGAGTCCTTAAAAAAGAAATCGCAGTATTCAAAGCCACTCGATACACCCAGGTGCTTAATTTAAGACTGGGGTCATAGCTATCGAACGAGCGCCAAAGTTGTAACCTAATGTCCTGAATTAAGTCACGCCTTTCCTCATAACAATAACTGTAGCTATTGGCTATTTTATGAAGAATTCCCTTGTGAGCTTTGAGCATACTTTCGAAATTTTGCTCTTTAATATTTGGTATCACACTTAACTACTCTTGTAGGTTGTCTTATAACTGCTGTATCGCCACAGTCGATTTAGCTTACCTAACTATGATTCGCTGCAACCTAGAAAAAATCACAAACCAAAATTAAAGTTTTTTTAAACCCTAAAAAATTCCCTAGAAATGATTTTCCAAACTGATATAAATAAAGATACTTTTTACGTCCAAATACTTACTAGGAGGCATCCCTTGAAAAAGTTGTTTTTATTATTTCCTTTATTAGTTCCACTACAAAGTTGTAGTGATGCAGACGCCACCTCACCTGTTCCAGAAATGGAGTTCCAAGTACTACACGATTTTCAATATAATGAATATGCAAACACAACAGCTAAAAGCACTATCTTGATCAACTCTCAAAGTGAGTACGAAAGTGAACTATTGAAGCGTAGCTCAGATACACCTCAAAATATTGATTTTGATAGTGAAACTGTATTGTTAGTTGATATGGGCACACAAAGCTCTGGCGGTTACAGCCTAAGCGTCACCCTAACCGAGCATAACGATCACATACTGGCGAGTATTGACTACCAGTTCCCGGGGGCGAATTGCGGTGTTACAACAGCTCTGACTAACCCAACCCAAATAATTAAGATTGAAACGACTAAATATGTACTAGTAAGCGAAGACATCAGCTACTCAGATTGTTAACGTAAAAGTCGCCACCCATATAGGTGGTGCAGCTGTGTTAACCTTTTAGCTATTAATTAGCTTGCCGTAAATACCCCCAGTTGAGCACTCTGCTTTGCATTGCGTGTGCAGGTCGCTATAATCCGCCCTTTCCATTCCACTAAGTTTCAACTCGCCTCCAAATATGCAGTTTATAATCAGATTACATCCCGAAATTATTATCAAAAGCCGTCAAGTACGTAAACGCTTTACCTTTTTACTTGAAGGTAATATTCGTCGTATTTTTAAAATGAATGATATATCTGTTGAAGTGCGAGCCTCTTGGGATAAGTTTTCACTCATAGTAAACCGTAAATCTATACATCAAGTAGATGAAGTGATTGAGCGCCTGCAGCGCGTTCCAGGCATAGACCAAATCATCCGCGTTGAACAGAGCACCTTCACCGATTTAGACGATATTTGCCAACAAGTTAAACAAGCTTGGCAAGACCAGTTAGCCAATAAAAGTTTTGTTGTCCGCGTGAAACGCAGGGGCAAACATGAATTTTCTTCTTTAGAAATTGAGCGCTACGTAGGCGGATTTCTTAATAAAAATTGTGATACTAAAGGGGTCGAGTTAAAAAAACCTGATATCACAATAGAGTTTGAAGTTAACCAGCATACTTTGATTCAGCGCCACCATAGAATTAAGTGCTTAGGGGGCATGCCTTTGCCCACACAAGAAAGCGTATTGTCATTGATGTCTGGTGGCTATGACTCAGGTGTAGCCACATATCAAATGATGCGGCGTGGTGCGCGAACTCACTTTTGCTTTTTTAACTTAGGGGGAAAAGAGCACGAAATTGGCGTCAAACAGGTAAGTTACTATTTATGGAAACGCTTTAGTGAATCTCACAGAGTTAAATTTATTTCTGTTAACTTTGAGTCTGTAGTGGCTGATATTCTCGAAAATGTCGATAACCCACAAATGGGCGTGGTCCTTAAACGCATGATGGTCAGAGCGGCCAGTCAAATAGCTGAAAAAATGGACATCAGTGCCTTGGTCACAGGAGAAAGTTTAGGACAAGTATCTAGCCAAACCTTAGTCAACTTGAATGTTATAGATAAGGCAACCGACACGCTTATTTTACGACCACTTATTTGCATGGATAAGTTAGATATTATCGACCAAGCTAAACATATTGGCACAGAAGAATTTGCTAAAGTCATGCCTGAGTACTGTGGAGTGATATCCAAAAAGCCCACCACTAAAGCAGATCTGATGCAAATAATCGAAGAAGAGAAAAAGTTAGACTCGAATATTTTGCAGCAAGCTATAGCTGAGGCAAAACTGCAAGATATCTTGTCTCTCGAAGAAGAGGCCCAGCAAAACACCCAAGTTGTCACTGAAGTTGAAACCCTTCCAAACCATGCCGTGGTATTAGATATACGCCCAACAGAAGAACAAGAAAACGCTCCCTTAGATATCCCAGGCATTACCGTAAAACACATACCATTTTTCAAATTAGCTTCGCAGTTTTCATCATTACCTCAAGAGCAAAGCTACTTTTTATATTGTGAGAGAGGCGTGATGAGTCAGTTACAAGCACTCTTGCTTCACGAGCAAGGTTACCAGCAAGTGCAAGTATATAGGCCCAAGTAAATACTATGCTAAACCGCAACACTGCCTAAGTAATGCCATATACCTTTACCTTGACATGCCAACCAACATAGTTACCATGATAACTATATTAATTAAAACAGAGAAAGATTATGCATTGTGTATTTGCAACTATTACTCCCAAAGAGCAATTTTTTGATATCGCTAAAAACGCGATTTTATCGATACTTGAGCCAACCCGCCAAGAGGCAGGCTGCGTACAATTTGATGTACATAGTAATAAAGAACAGACTCAGTTGTTTCTTTACGAGCAATGGAAAAGTGAGCAAGACTTACAACTTCATTATCAACAAAACTACACCCAGAGGGTATTTGAAGCATACGAAAAGTGGCTTGCTAAACCCGTTGATATTACGACGTTCAATTTGCTAGAGAAGTAATATGTTTTTCCTCAAAGAGCTACCTACCCATGCCATGGTAAAACGCTATAGCAATGAATTTTCACCTAACAAAAGTCATGAAATATCTAAAAAGCTGCAGGGGCTGCGGGAATATAGTTTACTAATTAGAGCATTAGATGATTACTTTAGCTCCTATGAGCTGTCGCAGTTACGTTTTCTCATTTTGATGGTAATTGACAGAGAGTTACAACGGGATTGGCTATACGCGTCCGAAATAACTGAGCGCCTTGATGTATCTAAGCCAGTATTAAGCAGAGCCATAAAAAATCTATTGACCGAGCAGCTTCTCAATAAAGAAAAAGACACTCAAGATGCTAGGGCCAGTAAGTTATCAATCACAACACAAGGCAAGGCCCTATTAACTGAGATACTGCCAGGCTATTTCAAAATTTTAACCGATGCGAAAATAACAAGGTAACAGCTATGAAACACCGACTAGTATCTTCATGTTTGATGTCGAGTTTATTATGCATACTCATGACGCTATGGGTAACCTATTTAAACCTTGGCTTTTCAGAACATTTCATCACACTGTGGCTAAAAGCATTTTGTTATGCTTGGCCTGTGGCTTGGCTTATTTCGTTTACTTGCAGCCCTTTAGTGCTAAAGCTTACCCATAAAATATGTACATCAAGCGACAAGCCTAACTAAAGTTAGCCCTTCCCTTTGGTACCTTTAAAAGCATAACTTAAATAAGCAATGCATATGAATAGTTTGAATGGAGAAGCAAAACAGGAAAAGCTACCAATTCCGTATAAAAATCGATACTTTGCAAGTGAATAATGGATGTTATAAGCAAAGTAAATACTGTTTAATTAAAGATAATAAATTTACCATCGATACAATACTATACTCGTTGCCCCGCTTACGAATTTTCATACATAAGGATATATAGATGCTTAGCTTTAGAAACATGCTCTACTTAGGATTTTCATTTGTACTAGTTTTACTACTTGTCATAAGTGTTAGTTCATTTTATACGCTAAATAATGCATCTCAGGGTTTTACTGAATACCGCAACTTAGCCAGATCAACCAATATTGCAGGTAGAGTACAAGCAAATATGTTGATGATGCGCCTAAGTGTGAAGAGCTTTATTCAAACATCCAAAAATGAAGATAAAGACGCCTTCCTGATGTATTGGGAAATTACCCAAAAGATGATGGAAGACGCGAAGGGATCGGTGAAAACCTCTTCTGGGTTGGCCCAATTAGATTTAGTAGAACAAAATCTAGAACAGTATTATCAGGGCTTTTTAGAGGTAGTTAAGTTAAAGCAACAACGTAATGAACTCGTCAAAAATATTTTAAATATTGAGGGTCCCCAAATAGAAAAGGACTTCACTAAAATACTACTTTCTGCCAAACAAGATGGTGATATGGAGGCATCTTATAGTGCTTCATTGGCTACTCGCTCTTTACTATTAGCTCGTTTGTATGTGGTGAAATACCTAGATGCAAATGAAGACTCTTCGGTTACGCGGGTCAATCAAGAACTAACCACACTGCAAACCCAATTAAATAAGCTTGACCAGTTACTACAAAATCCAGAAAGAAGAGCATTATTAGGCGAAATTAATAGCCTGCTAGGCACTTACTCCACTGCTTTTAATGACGTTGTTAGCGCTATATCTAAACGAAATATTATTATTGCCGATACGCTAGATCGCATTGGCCCTGTGGTAGCAAAATCAATAGAAACCTTAAAGCTAGATATTAAAGGCGAACAAGATACGTTAGGTCCAAAATTACAAAACGCAAATGACCGCGCTGTCCTTATCATTATTGTAGTGTCTGTAATTTCCTTAATTGCAGGGCTTTTTATCGCTCTTTTCATTACCAAAAAGACCTTAACCAAACTAGGCGGCGATCCTACAGACGTCACGAATATTGTGAAAAGAGTATCCCTTGGTGAGCTAGATATAGATCTTCACAATACAGACATGCCCGCCGATAGTTTATATGCAGCTGTTGTTAATATGGTTGAGGCGTTAAAACGCAAAGTAACATTAACTGAGAAGATATCATCTGGCGATTTATCCGTAGAAGTGCAGCTTAGCTCTGAAAAAGACGCCTTAGGTCTAGCACTACAAAACATGTTAAAAAGCCTAAATGTCTTAATATTAGAAGTTCAAGATTCTAGTGAAAACATTTCTGTTGGTAGTGAGCAAATAGCGGCCACTAGCTTGTCTATCGCAGAAGGTGCAAATCAACAAAAAATCAGCCTAGAAGCCATTACCGCTTCTCTTGTAGAACTATCAGCTCAAACCAATGACAATGCTAAAGGCGCAACAGAGGCCAACAAAATTGCAGATAAAGCACAAGACGCTATTATCGAAGGCCAAAAGCACATGAGTGAAATGATAAAGGCTATGGGTGAAATTCAAGAAGCGGGCAAGAGTATTTCCAGCTTTATCGATACCATAGATGAGATTGCAGCCCAGACTAATTTACTGGCCCTAAATGCCGCAATAGAAGCAGCTAGAGCCGGTGAACAAGGCCGAGGTTTTGCTGTGGTGGCAGATGAGGTTAGGAGCCTAGCTTCAAGAAGCACAGAAGCTGCTGTTGAAACATCAAAACTAATTCAACTATCAGAAACCCGAACTGGTAATGGAGTAACAATAGCCGAAAATACCGCAGAATCACTCAAAACCGTGCTAGAGGGCATGAATAGCACCACAGAGTTGGTGGCACAAATTGCTAAGGCGAGCCAAGAGCAAGCCATAGGGGTTGAAGAAGCCACCCGCGGTATTTCAAATATTGATGAAGTTGTACAAATGAATGCAGCCGCTTCAGAAGAAGGCGCCGCTGCAGCAGAGCAGTTAAAAGGGCAATCTAACTCAATGCGCACTATTATTTCTCGTTTTACCTTAAGACGAGCCTAATACCCTAAAAGCCTTAATACATTTACGCACAAACACTTAAACCCAAGTGCTTAAAATGCCATTTACTTAAAATGGCATTTTTGCTTTGTCTTAAAACTTTCTTCTACATACCGTCAGGCAGTAAAAACCTATTTAAACGGGGGTTTAGCTTCAGGAGGCAGGTTTTTCTGTGGTAGCTTGTATAAATTAAGCTAGTGAGGTTTTTTAGCTTTAAAAAAGTACTTAATAAATTGTAATGTTCCATAGTAATAGTCTTGTTCGCTAAAGCTAAACAAGACTATTACTGCCACTACTATTGGTTTGCTAAACGGCTCCCTAATATCAGGGTCTAGCTAGCAGCTTACCGCCGTTTTTCTTGAAACTGTTGTGTAAGTGCGTCAAGTTTAATCGCTAGCGCATTCAATCCATTTGACTCTTCTTCTATTTGCGCAATTTTCAGCATATTTTCTTCTGACTCCTTGCTAATTTGCTGCATGTCGCGATTAATCAAACTAATACTGTTGGATTGTTCATCGGTGGCAGCAGCAACAGAGCGATTAGCCTCGGCTATATCAGTAAAATGTATAGTATTCGCTTCTAACACTTTATTGGCGTTACCAATAGACTCAGCTGTGATATTAGACTGCTCTATAATTGACGCTATCTCTTTGGTGGCAACAGACGAAGTACGTTTCAACTCTTGCATTATACCCTGTACTTCATGGGTAGAATCAGCCGTATGCTTAGCCAAAGTACGAACCTCATCGGCGACAACAGCAAAACCACGCCCTTGCTCTCCTGCCCTAGCAGCTTCTATAGCAGCATTAAGGGCCAGTAAATTAGTTTGGTCCGAAATTGCTTGAATAGTTTCTAGCACTCTAGCAATGGTTTCTGTGTTATTACTTAAAGATCGAATAACTTCTGCAACATCGTTTATCTTTGCCACTAAGCCATTTATATCTTCATGAGTACTGGTTATCACCTCAGATATCTGTGCCCCTTCTTTATTTATTTCTATTGCAACTTCAGAAGCTGACTCGGCGCTTTTGGCCACATCCGTTACCCCATTACTCACTTGGTTTAAGGTATTAGAAATACTATGGGTGAGCTGGTCACTTAGCTGCGCGCCTTGCGCGGTTAACCTGGCTTTATCCTGCAATGATAAAGCAACCTGTTTTAACGCTAAGCTATATTCTTTCACTTCAAAAAAAGTGGTTTCTAAGCGAGATACAAATTGATTGTAGCCTTTAGCCACATCCGCTACTTCTTTTTGCCCATCAACGGACAAACGATAGGAAAGATCAGCTTTACCATTCCCTAATTTTGTAAAAACACCTGATAGCTCGCTAATGGGTTTAGTAATACTGCTCGCTACAAACCAAGCCGCTAAACAGGCCAAAAATGTAATTAAAAGAGACCAAAACACCATGTCAAAGGTGGCACTATCTAATAAGGCAAACATCTCTTCATAAGGAACTTGAGCAACAACAAACCACCCCATACTAGGAATAAAACTAGATGCAACTATTGTATCTACACCGTCTTTATTGACTATGCTCACATTAAAAACATTTTGCTCTAGTAGTTCACCGCTACTCTGCGCACCATATAAACGGCTCAAATCTGTATTGTTAATTAAGCTTGTATCAGGGTGCAGTTGCACTTGCCCTTGGTCATTCACCAAATAAACCAAACCAGTTTGTTCAATTTTAAAACTAGACAAAAGCTCAACTACATCTCTAAAAGACTTAGCAGTACCTGATAACCCACGGCCGTTTACCTGCTGAAAATTAACAAACAAATCTGTTTTACCGGTATTTGGATCGCGGTAGATACTCACCATGTTTGCCTGATTGCTAGCGGTATAATTAAAAAACCAACCATCCGCCTCATCATTTTGTAAAGTTCTAAGAAAGCCTTCTTGATTCCAATAACGATGGGTTTGTTTGTCAGCAAAAGATGCTGCACTTAAGTCATGTTGCTGCACTGTATTTTGTAGCATTTGGATTAGTGCTTTTTCTCCCTCATCACTTTGCCCTTGGGCATTCCAGTTTAAAATAAAAGGGTCGCTAGCAATCTGGGTCGCAATAATTTGCATGCCCTTAATCTTGTTATCAATCTGATTTGCAATACGTTCTATTATGTTAGGCAGCTCAGTGGTTAAAACCCGCTTTTCGACAGTAGAGCGAGCCGTCATCATGCCTACCCCACCAACCAGAACAGAGGTTAGCAACACAAAAATTGTTAATATAATGATAATTTTTTGTTTTATAGACAATTGATTCATAAAGAATTTTTTGAAATACCTGTATTTTAGCTGCGCTAAATATATATCGGAAAGATTACTATAAGATTAAATTTAATTGAGTCAAATAAAGATAGTTATACCTTTATAACAAAGGACAAAAATGTGATTTAAAACTCATTTTCACAATATTTTGGGCATACAAGCTAGGTAAGGAGGCGTAAAGGGGTAGTAGTCTAGATAAAAAGGATCGCAGTCAAATTAAATATCATTATTTAACTGAGAAGAAATTGGTTAACAAGAGTAAAAACAAAAAAGGCTTATCTTGCGATAAGCCTTTTTCTAAACATGGCGGAGAGAGAGGGATTCGAACCCTCGTTAGGTTTAACCCTAAACACACTTTCCAGGCGTGCGCCTTCAGCCACTCAGCCACCTCTCCGTAAAACGTTTAAAGAAAGCGGTTTAACCCACCTCTTCGTAAAACTTTTTAAATTGTAAACCTATTTAAGAGTTACTGAACCTAACTCTGCGCAAGGTGTGCGCTTACCTAGAAACAAGCTAATACTAAATGCCATTCCTATAAAAGTGGCGCGTATGTTAGGGAAAACCGCATAAGTACGCAAGTGTTAACTGATGTTAAACCGTTGATACGGTTATTAATCACTCAAAATATCGCTGAACACTATATTTACAGCCATCGCCCGCACCTAATTACAGCTTAAACCGGTAATTCAATTTTACCGTCCACCACCATAATACAGTCCATACCTGCGTTTTTTGCAGCCATTCGACCAATTTCGGTATCTTCAAAAACAACACAGTCACTCGGCTCTAAGCCCATATTGGTCGCCACAGTAATAAAGGTTTCTCCATGGGGTTTACCATGGGTGACGTCAGTTGAGGTAACCACTGTATCTAATCGCTCTAATAATCCAGAGTCTGTTAACAAGGCCATAGCGTTACTACGATCTGCCCCCGTGCCTACACCCATTTTTAGCTTACCTTGATAGCGCTCCATAACAGCAAAAGTGTCGTCTATTACTACAGGTTTGTCTTTAAGCTGATTAAACATCTCACGCTTAAACATTGCTACTTCATCAGGATTGTTATCTTTATCGTGCTTTTCATTTAGTAATTTTACGATTTCATCAGTAGGTACGCCGCCCAAACCATGCAAGTAGTCTTTATCAAATGGGTAGCCGTATTTTTCGCAGGTTTTGCGCCAAGCTATACTGTGAGTTCCCATAGAGTCAATTATGGTTCCGTCCATATCAAAAACAATTCCCTTGTAACGACTTAAGTCAGGCATGTTGCACTCCAAAATAGAAAAAAATAAATTAGGTATTTAATGTTTATCATTAATTGTTTGCGTAGTTTACATCTTGATTAAAACGAAAAAAGCCAGCAGTGCTGGCTTTTTATGAATTATTTATGACAAACAATCATCAAGCGTTGCCAGTGACTTTCATTTTTAATTCAGCTGAAAAATCTAACATTCTGTTAAGTGGAATTAGTGCTTTGTGGCGTAAAGCTTCATCAACAAATATCTCATGACCACTTACTTCTGTTAAAGATTGGTGGATAGCTTGTAAACCATTCATCGCCATCCAAGGGCAATGGGCACAGCTTTTACAAGTTGCGCCATTACCGCCAGTTGGCGCTTCAAGTAAAATTTTATCAGGAGCGGCATGCTGCATTTTATAAAAAATCCCGCGATCGGTAGCCACTATGAATTTTTTATGGGGCAAGCTTTTGGCTGCATTAATAAGCTGAGTAGTAGAACCTACTGCATCAGCCATTTCTACCACACTGGCAGGAGATTCTGGGTGTACCAGTACTGCAGCGTCTGGATGCAAGTTTTGCATATCTCTTAGGGCTTTTGCTGAAAACTCGTCATGAACAATACACTCACCTTGCCATAACAACATATCTGCACCGGTTTCTTTCGCTATGTATGCACCTAAATGTCTATCTGGCCCCCAGATGATTTTTTCACCTAAGCTATCTAAGTGCTCCACTATCTCAAGGGCAATACTTGAAGTCACCACCCAATCGGCACGGGCTTTCACTGCTGCAGATGTATTGGCATATACCACTACTGTATGGTCAGGGTGAGCGTCACAGAAGGCAGAAAACTGCTCTACTGGGCAACCTAAATCTAAAGAGCAGGTTGCATCAAGTGTGGGCATAAGTACTGTTTTTTCTGGGCTAAGAATTTTAGCGGTTTCACCCATAAATCGCACGCCTGCAACAATTAATGTGTCGGCATCACAATCACGACCAAATCGCGCCATTTCAAGTGAATCTGAAATGCAGCCACCGGTTTCTTCGGCTAGGGCTTGGATTTCTGGATCAGTGTAATAATGGGCAACAAGTACCGCATTTTTTTGCTTCAAAAGAGTTTTTATTTCCTGCACATAATGCTGTTGCTGAGCAACATTGAGAGGCATAGGTTTAGCTGGAAATGGATAGTCGATTGGTTCGACCGCAAATACCTGAGACATAATTGTAAATGATTGCTTTTGGAGAAACTAAATTGTCCAAGTATTATACCCATCTGTCATGAAAATGACATATACCAAGGCGATCCAATTAATTACCAGCTAGATATAACTGATATTCTTTGCGCCAATACTGACTATCATTTTGATTATTAGCATCTTCATACAACTGGGCAAAATTTAAATGTGCCGACGGATGCTTAGGCAAGTTTATTAACAGCTCCTTCCAGGCTGTTAAGTAATGGGCAGGGATATATGCTAAATCATGGTATTCCATAAACGTTAGCTTATTAGATGCTTTAAACGCCTGCGCCGGGTGATTGTCACAGGTTCGCGCTAAATTTTGCGCATTAGCATTGGCTTTTTCGGTAGCTTGTTTAAAGGTTAAATTAGGCGCATCTACGCCGCTACATACCCGTTTAGCCAAAGCCGCACTTAAAGGGTACTCATCAATAAATCCCGAAAAATGCGCCAACTCATGTACAAATACATCATAGGTATCTTGTCTATCTAAAAACATAACGCCATTGTGAACATTGGCTTTACCTTGTTCGGCAAAAATTACCAAATGGGTAAAATCAATACTTTTAAGCTGCTTGGCGAAAGCCAGTAAATCGCATCCTAATCGCCCTCGATTTAACCAGTTTCGCTGGCATAACACAGTAGCAGGATCAAAAAATGTAACTTGGTTCACGCAAATAGGCAGCTTATTTAATCGCTTATCATGGCTAAATCGCTGTTTAAAAGCCTTAGCTTGGGGCAATGATTGCAGCTCACCTGTAACAAATAATATTTTTTGCTTACAACTGGGAGGATACTTTGTTTGCTGCGTCCAAGTAACACTTTGCCCCTTTGCTAAGTAGTCATCTATGTAAGTTTGATACAAGTCAACTAAAGGCTGATCGGCTGGGTTAATGGTTTTAAGGATAAGGTTAGCAGCGAGATATTCTTGCTTGTCCCATAAATCCATAGCGCTAGCCAAAGTGGCTTGGCTTGAAACTTTTGATACATAAAGGGGCTCTTCAACTAATGCTTTTTCGACACTTGGAAGGCTAAAACACAGATAATAAAGTGGGAGCAGCGCCACAAAACAAGCTAGGCTCCCTTTTAGATAACCCACAGAGAGTTACTGGGTTTGCGTAGCTGTAGACTCAGCATCGTTGGCGCTGTCACGTAGTAAGCTTAACTCTAAACGTGCATATCTATGCTCAACGTATTCAAATACATTGGTACTCAAAGCTAATTTGAAATAGTTAGAAGCGATACCTTTGTGGCCTCGGGCAGCATGATACTTTCCTAAATAGAAATAAGCTTCACATAGCCTATCGGTTAATTGTTGCTGGTTTTCTACACCACCAATTAACAAGCTAAGCAGTTGATTTTCTGTTATTTTCCCGAGGTACAAATCAACAATTTGCGTGGCCCAGTTTTGTTCACTAAGATTTTTTCTTAGCTCGGCCAATGTAACCAATGCCTGAGCACTGTCTATTTTACTTGCTGCTAAGTAACTCCAGATGGCTCTGTAAGGATCACTGGCATCTTTACTATAAAACTTTCCAAAATCTTCAACGGCAAGGTCTGGACGTCCGCCATAGTAAAGGGCTATACCTCGATTTAAGAAGGCAAACTCCATTTCAGGATTAATATCTATTGAGGCATCAAAGGCCTCATAAGCTTGGATAAAATCCATTTGCTGAGTGTAATGCACACCAATAGAATTATAGGCTTCGGCTAAGTCGGGCTTTAGTCGTAATGCTTGGTTAAAATCATATAAGGCCAAACCAGACAGGCCCACACTGTCATAGAGCACACCTCTTTGATGTAACAACTGCGCCCTTTGTTCGTTTTCAATTTCGTTATTTCCTAAAATATGACTATAACGGGCAATAGCCAACTGCGACCTTTGATTCATAGGTGCAGGTTCGGCTAACAATAAATTCCCCATTTGCCCAGAGCCGTCAACACTAGAAGAGGATGTATTGGCGCAGCTAACACATAGAAAACTAACAATAGATAAAACGAGTAATCGTGTATACATAGTGATTAGGAGATTTTGACCTGAAAAATAAGTTAGTGATTCGACCTACAAAGCTAGGAGTAGTTTCAATAAGTCCAATAAAATTGTAATTAAGAATCTCTTATTTAAAAGTAAAAGTAAAGTTTCAACCACAAGCACAGCGATTCATTTAAAGACTTGATCCCAACATAAAAAATGTCGCACACTAACCGGCCGACAATTTTGAGAACGATGTTGAATGACAACAGCATACAAACAACAACAAAAAACATTGCTTGAACTAGCATCCAAAGCCCAATCAAAAGCTTACGCCCCTTATTCAAACTTTAAAGTAGGCGCGGCAATATTTGACAATAATCAAAAACATCACGGCGGCTGCAATGTCGAAAACGCTTCGTATCCATTATGCCAATGTGCTGAAGCCGGCGCGATAGCCTCTATGATTGCATCTGGCAGTCAAAGTATTACCGAAATCCTAATACTTAGCCCTAATAACGACTTCTGCCCACCATGTGGCGGCTGCCGTCAAAAAATTGCAGAGTTTGCTAACGAAAAAACCCTTGTGCATTTAGCTAAACAAAATGGTGATGTTAAAACCGTAAACTTCTCTGAATTACTGCCATTAGCATTTGGCTTTGAAAAGTCTGACGTATAATTTGACGCTTGAGTGGCCTAAAATGGATGATGTGTAAACACATCATCTACCATAGTTTCAAGTTCAGCTTGGTCGTCACAGGTTTTAGCGTAAGTACGCAGCCCCATAGTTTGCACTTGAATGTGGCGAGCAAGCTTGTTCACGTCCTTCGAGCTTTCTATTTCACCTAAGTCTTGTGACTCTTTTAGTAGTCTTACAAACTCAATTTCAATTTTTGCCAATAAACGCTTAGTTTCTTGTATTAAATCGGCATTTTCTTCGGTTAGCTCACCCATGGTTTTAGCTAACATACACATTCGACTTGGCGCGGTATTCTCATAATCTAAGACGACCGTTTTCATAAATAATTTAAGGGCTTTTAAAGGAGACTTTGCTGTTTCTCTCGCAGCAAGTAGTGCTTCAATTCCCATATCTGTATAACGGTTTAGGGCTTCTTTAAATAAGCCTTCCTTGCTTCCAAAAGTGGCATAAATACTACCTGGGCGCATATCAATTACGTCTTGTAGATTACGCATTGACGTGCCGTTAAAGCCTTTTTCCCAATATAATTTGGTGGCATTTTCAACCACCTCAGCGCGGTCAAACTTGGCATTTTTTCTCATCATTCACTCCCAAGTAATAAGGTATCATTCAAACCCTACTTTGAACGACCGTTCAATTTTATCTTGAACAATCGTTCAAGTACAGATATATTAGGCCCATCTAAACGCCGCGAATAAGATTTCGCTATTTATTTTTAAACAGGAAACACCCCATGAACGATATCAAACTACATACAATTGAATCAGCTCCAGAGAAAAGCAAGCCATTACTAGAAGACTCAGTAAAAGGTTTTGGCATGTTACCTAACTTGCACGCTGCTATGGCAGAATCACCACAACTACTAGAAGGTTATAAAGTGCTTCACACTTTATTTGGTGAAACATCTTTTGACGCAGAAGAGCTAACGGTTGTATGGCAAACCATTAACGTTGAGCACGGTTGTCATTACTGTGTACCAGCACATACTGGTATTGCTCATATGATGAAAGTTAACCCTGAGCTAACTGAAGCCCTTCGTAACCAAGAAGCTATGCCAACAGAAAAACTACAGGTATTACACGACACTACTTTGTTAGTTGTACGTAACCGTGGTGTGTTATCTGAGCAAGAAGTACAAACTTTTTATGACGCAGGTTATACGTCTGAAAACCTTTTAAACATAGTGTTGGGCCTAGCTCAAAAAGTTATGAGTAACTACACAAACCATTTAGCGAAAACACCTGTTGACGATGCATTTGCACAGTTTGCATGGGAAAAGAAAGCCTAAGGGCATCTAAACCCTGCACTTCATAAAAAACGCCTGCTTTTTACAAGCAGGCGTTTTCTTTTTTGAAAGGGGAAATTGCTAAGCCTCTTAATTTCCCAATAATTCAAACTTAAGTATTTAGCTTTTCTAGATTGGCCTTTAGTTTTTGAGAAACCTGTATAAATTCAGCCAATTGTTCGGGATCAACACCCGCAGCCATAACTCTAGACAGTTCAACTTCCGCTTTAACAAACTCTTCAATTAGATCCTTAGCTGATCCTGTCAACTCTAATAGCTGGCTTCTTTTATCTTTAGGGTTATCTTTTTTAATGAGTAATTGTTGCACTACTAACTCTTTTATTAAGCGGTTAATCTGTGCTTTATCTCGGCCCAGATAGTTAGCTAATTTTTGTCCTGTGCATTCATCTATCATAGAAATAATTTTTAATGATTTCATATGCATAGGTGATAAATTTTGATCTATTTCTTTTAATCTTTGCATCAAATTATTACGCACAAGATGCATTAAACTAAAAAGTGCTTCGTTTAAATTCACTGAATCTCCTGAGACAAGCCACCATAAATGGTTGACATTATCATCTTTTAAATATAGTAGACCTTATCAACTATACTTAGTTTATTTCCAAGCTGCAACTAAACACTAATAGGAGGATGTTATGGGGCCTAAAATGCGAATGGCTCAAGTGTCATCAATTGAGGATTTATCACCTCATATGCGAAGAATTACCTTAAGTGGTGACTCACTACTGGACTTTCCCTCTGATAAAAAAAGCGCCCATGTTAAGGTCATTTTCCCCAATCCCGAAACGCCAAATACACCACCAAAACTGGGGATATATTTGGGATTTAAAAAATGGATGCGTTCATACACAGTAAGATATTTCGATGGGGAAAACTTAACCTTAGATTTTGCGGTAAACGATCATCAAGGTTTAGCAACAAATTGGGCTGCAAATGCCAAAGTAAATGACTATGTGGGCATTGCTGGCCCTGGAGAAGTTAAGCATACGGATTATCAAGCAAGTAGACATCTGTTTTTTGGGGACTTAACTGCCCTGCCCGCCATAGCGGCAACCTTAGAGCAACTACCAAAGACAGCAATAGGTCATGCATGGATACAAGTTCCCACTGAACAAGACATTCAAACCCTGTCGCACCCAGCGGGTGTAAATGTAAAGTGGTTAGTCACCAAAAACAAACTGACCGATGAGTTTTTAAAGGCCCTTCAAGCCCAACCTAATGATCTAACAGGTACCGCTATTTTTATCGCCCTTGAAGCAAGTATAGTGCGCCAATTAAAAACACATCTTAATGAACACTGCGAATACGACAAATCCAAACTGTACGCCAGCGCCTACTGGAATAAAAAACAAAAGCCGTGAGTATAAAAACCCACGGCTTTAAACCTAGTATCGCTGCCAGCTTATAGTGCATTTTTCGATTATTCTTTAGGTAACGGCTAGCTAGCCTTAGCTTGGGATGCTCAAATTACTGGGATGAGTCAACAACTTACTTCACAAAATAATTATGTAACTGAGCATTGATAATAACTAGCCGCGCCTACATTAATCATTCATCGCTATTTAATTTCTACGTTAAATAGAGCAAAAAAACTTATCTTTTCATTTCACTTAAAGAGTATTAAATGTCTGAATTACTAGAAAATCTTCAATGGCGTTACGCCACAAAAAAAATGGACCCAACTAAGCCAGTCAGCCAAGAAAAAGTTGATTACATACTAGAAGCGATACGCTTAAGTGCCAGCTCTAGCGGCTTACAGCCATACGAAGTGATTGTTGTTACTAACCCAGATATTCGCAAACAAATTGTTCCCCACGCTTGGAATCAAGCACAAATAACCGACGGCTCGCATTTACTAGTGTTTGCTGCATGGGATGATTACACAGCCGAGCGTATTAACTATATGTTTGATTTAGTTAACGAAAAAAGAGGCTTTAAAAACGAGGGCTGGGAAAACTACCGTCAAATGTTACTAAGCACCTATCCTGAACGTGATGCTGATACAAACTTTGAACATGCTGCAAGACAGGCCTATATAGGTTTAGGCTCGGCATTAATTGCCGCAGCAGAAATGAAAGTTGATAGTACCCCTATGGAAGGCTTCGTTCCTGAAGAAGTAGATAAAATATTAAATTTAAAAGAGCGAGGCTTAAAGTCAGTACTCTTATTGCCTTTGGGCTACCGTGCTGACTCTGGTGACTGGCTAGTAGACTTACAAAAGGTTAGACGTGAAACAGATGAGTTTATTACTGTAATAGACTAGAAAACGGTTAACAACTTAGATGATAAAACGCCATATTCCACAAGTTATCAGTGGGATATGGCCATGAAAATGGCTAGGGGCTGTTGACCTTTCAAAAGTATTTTTACAGTGAAAGAGCAGCAGCCTCTGCTATCAAACTACTGGCAGCCTGATGTTGAAGGCTCAGTTGCCATTTTTTTAGCTTCTTGCCTCGCTTCAAACGCAGCTAATTGCTCTGCAGATGCTGGAAGTTGATATTTATCTTTCCACTCGCTAAACGGCATACCGTATATCTCTTCACGGGCTTGGTTATAGTCCATTTCAGCCCCTTGCTCCTTGGCTGCAGCCATATACCACTTAGCTAAACAGTTACGACAAAAATCTGCCAAAATCATTAAGTCGATATTTTGCACATCTTTGTTAGCATCAAGGTGTTTAAGTAAATGCCTAAAAGCCGCAGCTTCTGCTTCTGTCTTTTGTTGTTGGTTCATTGAAAGCCTATGTTTGGTGATTATCGTCTGGGGTCAGTTGCGGTTACTTCAATGCGCTGAGAGTTCTCATCATGAAACGCCAACAAATTAGTTAACCCCTGCATATTGTGTAATTCTCTAAATTCTATCCAATCTATTAAGCAATATAAACATATGGCAGGGTAATTCCAGCTAGAGAATAGGCCAGAATCAACGTATGCATTTAATTGCACTAAAACAGCATTCACCCGATCTTTTTGCAGTTTAAAAAACAACTTATCTGCATCAGCTTGAATGCCAGAGTTTGATAAAATGAACATCTGCACTAATGAATCGTTTGCCGAATCAATTAAGGTTAAGAGGTTTTCTTGCTCCCACGTTAGTGCGGGATCAGCGAACTTATCGGTTAGGTATCGGTAAATTACCCTAGAGTCATAAATAATCTGAGTTTTACCATCCTCTTCATCCTCTAACATAGGAATTTTCATAGTAGGATTTTTCACCATGAGCTGTTCCCTGTCTTGTTCAGAAAACACCTGCAAATTAATAAACTCATGCTGAATATTCGCTAAGCAAATACGGATGCGACGCACATACGGAGATGTAGTAGAGCCGGTGAGTTTTAACATTAAATTACTCCTAATTCTTTGCTATCAGTTTACTTACACTATGCCCAACCCTACCTAAGGGGTTGAGCATGGGCCGCAGCCCTAAAAATTGTGTTAGCCAACATCACATTTAAACCATCTAAATAAGCGCGAGTAGTCGGCTCTTGAGTATAACCTATCACCATACCATTGCCTTGAGGTTGGATAATCAAAAAAGGCTTATAAGCAAGTTGTTTAGTGTTTTCTTTCCACAAATATCCGCTTGCTAACAAAGACTCTTCGTCTTTAAACCAGGCTAGGTTTTTACCTGATGTTAAGGTAATAGGCGTATAAATATTACGACCAGATACCATAGCTACTACATTAGGATTGACCCCAGCGGTTAACCAATGTTCCTGATCAACTTCAATATTTGCCAACACACCTGCCACATAATCAGGCTGTTGCTTAGCATCAACACTGGCATCTAACAGGGCTTGCTTGTCGGTTAACAACTGACCTTTGACTCTGTCTGAATCAGATTTGGAATTAGCTGAATCTTCTTTGTCTGTCACTGCAAGTTCACGCTTCACATCTAACAAACCTGCTTTAGACGACGCAGCAAATGCAGTTGCATCACCAAAGGTAATTAATACACCACCATTATCAACCCAGTTTTTAATATTATCTAAGGCAGACTTAGAGAACGCTTGACCGTAACGCCCAGATGGCAGAATCAACACTTGGTAGTGGGCTAAATTTCCCGAGCCTAACTTGTCTGTACGAATAGCGGTAACTGGGTAATTTAACTCTTGCTCTATTACAAACCTTGAATTACCAGCACTTAATGAAGAAACCGGCTCATCCCAAGCCATAGCAATATTTAGCGCAGGCATGTCTACTACATCACCACTACCAAAGCTTGGGCCATTTATCACCCAACTGCTATCAACGCCCGTTACCAAAGCGCCAGTATCAGCTGCGATTTGCTGCACTTTGGCTGCTAAGTCTGCACTGTTACGTCTTTTTTCAATAATCAAACTACCCGCAGGGAAAGACTGCTTAGAGTCTAATTGAAAAGCTTTATCTGCACTTTTAACAATCAAGCCTTGTTGCAATGCTTGTGTTAAGAAATGTACTGATGCCATATCGCCCCAAGGCACTAGATAAGCCACGTTTGCATCTGGGTTAGCAACACTACCTACTAGTTTATCACTAGCCTCTAACTGAATGGCTTTAGCAGAAACGGCTTTACCGCATGTGTCTGTATCCACATTAAACATTAACGGTAACGACCAAGCAGTTACATCGTAAATTTCGTCTCGTAACAATCTCGCTCGGCGTCTTTCTTGTTCTTTTATAAAGGCGTCAGACATATCTACTTGCTGGGTAAAAGTAGTTTTAACAAAACGCCCTCTGGGCTGGGCTGTATCAATAAAATACGTACCCGCTTGGTAGGTTTCACCACAGGCTTTAAATGATTCAGTCGCTTGCTGTACTTCTACACCATGTTGCGCCATTAAAGTAGCTAACTTGTGAGTAGTGGTTCTGTCTTGGCCGTTAGATAAAATAAAAGTCCGTTCTTTTTTGTCAGCCTTACCACTTTTAATGGCGTCTACTTGGTACTGATAATAATCTTTAAGTAGTTTTTCACGATTATCCGCTACCGCCTCTGCGGTAGATATTGAAGCAACAAAATGTTTGTGTACTGTGTCTTTAAAGGTTAAAAGCTCACCATTGTCTTTTAAAAATACTTCACCTCTTGACGAGCCGACTTCATAGGTAGAAGCGGCAGCACCATAAAAAGTTGGCCAACTATCACCGTACCCTGGGAAAAAAGCGTCGTACACTTCGCGGGTAAAGTAATCAAAACCAAACTTGTCGAAATGTTTACCGTTGTTACGGCCCACTAAGGTGATATTTTCTATTTGGTTAGGGTGAATGTGGGGGTTAAAAGGTTGTGCAGATGGGGCAAAAAAGTAGCTTGAGTCACCGCCCATTTCATGAAGATCAATCACCACCAAAGGGCGATATTTATTTAATATTTTTACTTTGCCTTGGGTTTCAGGTTGCGTAAGGGCTAACCAGTCGCGGTTCATATCAAACAAATAATGGTTTGTACGACCTCTTGGCCAAGGTTCGTTATGCTCAGCAGATAAGCGGTCTGGGCTGTGGCTAATACCTACACTGGCATAATAGCGCTGTGTAAATCGAGTTCTTCCGTCTGGGTTTTGTAGCGGGTCAATGAACACAATATTATTGTTCAAAATTTTCTTGTTTGTGGGTTCATCTGGAGCAGCAAGCAGATGATAGGCAGTCATCATGGCAGCATCTGTGGTACTAATCTCATTACCGTGCACACCGTACTGTAACCACACAGAGCTTGGTAAAGCATCTTGGAACTGCTTAGCTTGGTTTTTATCTGTCACCCTAGGATCAGACAAACTTTGCATATCGCTAGAAAACCCTTCTAAATCTTTAATTAATTCAGGCTGGCCAATAGCAGCATAAATTAATTTACGGCCTTCCCATGTGCGACCGTACTCAAATAGTCTAATTCTATCTGGTGCTGCACGCTCTAGGGCTTCAAAAAACCTAAGCATATCGCCATGATTAGTGATTCGCTCACCTACTTCATAGCCCAACACTTGCATATGGGTTGGTATGTTTGGGTTATATTCCACATCTGGCCATAAGTCATATTCAGCATTAGCAGCCGAACTAACTAAACTTGAAATGAATAATATGCCAATAAAAAAGCGTTTGTATAAACAACTAACAGACTGAAAAAAAGCACTAGAAGTAAAGCTCATTAAGGAAGATTCCTATCAAATGAAGGATAAAACAGTGAGGAGCATAATAAAGTGTTTCACTTAAAAACTGCAATTTATCTGCGACAGAAGGCTAAATAAACATGCCAAGCTTATAAATTAAGTAACTGCTGTTTACTAAACCCAGTCTACAAACACTACATTTTTACTAAGCTTAGTTTCAGCATCTTGAATAACAGCTAGCGAGGGCGTTTTGAACACAGCTAACGTACTGCTACTTGACATTTAAGGTAGGTAGTAACGCCACTATCTTGTAAAGAGATAACTCAGCTTTTAAAAGATCGACCTTAGCCTCTATATGCTTCATTTCGGCTTTTATTTCTGTTGATGTTCGTGCATTAAGTAAAAACATATTACTGTCACCGGCGCTAAAACGTTGCCGCTCCATGCCTGATAGTGTTTTTGCAAGCTCTGCATTTTCCTGTTGTAACTTGGTGACATTCTTAGCTTGTACCCAATAGGTATAAGCTTGCTCAAAAGATTGCACCAAACTTTCTTCCATGGCACTTATCTTTAAGGATAGTTCTCTATCTTTACTTTTTGCCTTGGCCACTTCGGCCTTGGCTTTACGGTTGCCCAATGGATAGGAAAACGAAAGCCCAATTTTACTTTCGACTTGATCTAAAGTCTGGCTACCTGAACCAATATCTTTAGCGATTGAAGCCTTTAAATCTAACTTGGGTAGTAAGGCATTGTTTGCTAACTTAACTTTGTTTTGGGTTTGCTCTTGCGCCACTCGCATACTTTTTAAGGCTGGATGTTCAGCTATTTGTTTTCGTAACGCACTAAGTTGCGTATCCCCCACCCATAAGGGCCAAGCTATGTCTTCAGGTACTTTTGTAGCTGGCGGCATATTGATGACATGGCCGTCAGAATCCCGTAAATAATAAGATAATGCATGAGCATAGCCATCACGGGTTTGCTTTAGCTTTTCCACTAGCAAGCGCTGTTCTAGTAGGTTGGCTCTAAACTCAGTTAAGGATATTTGAGCTAAATCTCCTCTTTCAACTCGGGTGGCGATGGCTTCTTCTCTTAGAGAGGTAGTCGCAAGCAGTGACTCTACGGCTTCTACTTGCAGAGAGCTTTCATACCAAGTTAGATAATTTACGAGGCCCTTGTAAATGAAGTCATTAAGCATAGTATTTGCTTGGACTTCCCAGAGCATTAAGTCCAGTCTTGCATTGGTAACGCCAAGACGCTGTTTGTTAATTTCTCGCCCTTTTAACAAAGAAAAGGCAATACCAACACTCGCTTCACCTGCACTTTGGGTTTCATACTGTTGTTCGTAAACAGGGAAGTTACCATCTGTGACCCTATATTCAGTAAAAACAGAGGCGTTATAGTCTTCTAATGGTTTAACGATTCTTTGTTGCAACGAGGTACCGTCGTAGTAACCCGTTACTCTCGAAAAGCTATCGTGCTCTAGGTAAGGGTCAAAGGCACTGTTAGCTATATCAAGATCAGCATTTGCCTGCACTGCCCCTTCTTTTATGGCCTTTGTATACGGGTGTAAATGCTGCATTGAATAAAGCAGTGTATCAACTGTAGGGCCTGTTTCAGCGTTAGCAAGTTGCGCCTTTTTATACTCGCTAGTTTGCGCCCAAGCGCTACTGTTAATCAATAATCCAATCGAAGCTAATGCAGCGCCAAGTAAGGTCTTTTTGACCAAATACTGAGTATTTACCACGTGCTAGCTGCCTCTTCGGTTTCTTGCCCAGTGGTTTGCTGAGGAGGGAAGTTATTGAGTTGACGCCACAACTCATAACCTAGCCTCACTTCTTCAAGTAGTATCCAGCCTTTCACTCGGCTACCTAGTCTTGCGGAACTTTCTCTAGGCCATGGAATGTCTTGTCTATCTGGTTGGATCCATACCTGAAAAGTACCAGTAGCATTGGCCATGGGCTCAACATATACCACCTCACCACCAAATGTACCTACTGCACTCCCTGGCCAGCCACTAAACTGAAACACGGGCCAACCTTCAAACTGCAACCTAGCTTTTGCGCCAGGAGTCACCAAAGGTGCATCTAAGCCAGTAACAGTCACACGCACACTGCGCTTGGCATTAGAGGGGATAAACTGCCCCAACACTTGACCTGCTTTTACATAGGTTGACACACCACCTGAAAACAAACGCACTATTGTTCCGTCTACTGGCGCAACTTTGGTTTGAGTAGATTGCCTCGAAAGGCTCATGCTGACTTCATTAATATCCGAAATAGAAGACGCGGCTTTAGCTTTTAGCTCTTGTAACTTGATTTGCGCTTGCTCAACATCTTTACGAGACACTAGCCCCTGTTCTTGTAATCCCATTTGGCGATTCAAATTATTCAAAGCATTCGCCACTGCAATGTCGTTAGCTTGGTTTCTCTCTTTGGCGGCAGAAAGTTGCGACTGTAACTTTTCTAGCCGCTCGGCATCTATATCAATCAGGGTCACTATTGGGTCGCCTTTTTTTACCTGCATGCCTTCTCGTACGTGCCAAGTTTTTATTTGCCCATCAACTAAGGCACTAATGGCTTGGGTTCTATCTAAGGGATCCAGAGAATCAACCACTCCGGTACCATAGGCGGTTTGCATCCAAGGTGTAAAATACAGAATTAACCCCGCCGCCAACACCAAAAATACAATCAAACCACACACCACTTTATGTAGCTTTGGGATAGCAAGTTTAGATAAAGAGGTTACGTTATAGAGAAAGCGTTTTTCTGCACTATTCATTATTGTCACCCTGCTGAACATTATTATTAACAAGCTCAGTTACATCATCATGCAAGTGAATCGTTCCACTAAACATGCCTTGCTCAGGTGTATTGGTAAAATACAAAACCGTACAATGTAGGCTGTTTAACTTAGCTAACAAGCGCAGACGAAGCGCCTTAGGGATAGCATCAAAGTGCTGATTTATAATAAGTACTTTAGGTTCGGCAATTAGAATACCCGCCAGCTTTAACAATAAAAACTCTAGTGGCTGCAATGGCGCACCTAGCACAGATATTTTTTCTGAAAGACCATTAGGCAGGGTATCAATTACAGATAACACTTCTACTGCGGCTAGGGCATTGCGCATTTCAGAAATACTAACGCTAGGGCTTGCCAAGCGTAGGTATTCTTCAATGGTACATTCTACTATTAACGACCTATCTAAAATGGTGATAGCTTGTCTTAGCTCATAGGTATCATAATCAAATAGGCTAAGGTCACCCAAGAGGATCTCCCCTTTATTTGCCTTATCATAGCGTTTCATAAGAGCCGTTAACTGTTTTTGAACCCAGCTTTTTTCAGTAGTAATAAAATACTTACCACCAGCAATTAAGGTGGTATCAATAAAACAACTATCGTCACCGTGCAACAACACTAAATTGTTGAAAACCAGTTGAGATGAACGGGGCACCCGATTGGCGTTTTCGTTTACATCTTCCTGAGGAATGAATAGTGCTGAGCCAATTTTATCCGCCGCACCATATAATTCGTAGTAAAGTTTAAGGTATTGGGTAAACCGCGACAGACCAAAAAATACTGCAGACATAATAAGCTCAGCAGCAACCAATTGCCCGATAGATAACTGCCCTTGCACCACAAGCACACCACCTATCCCCAGCAAAGAAGCACTGGCTAGGGCATAAAGCAGTAAAAACATCACGACTTGTGAAAAAGTGTAATGAAAATGGCGTTTGTGATTATGAATATAATCACTTATGTACCCATCTGTACTTCTACCAGCGTACTCTAAATGGTCAGCAGATTTAAAAAACTCGTGTGCTGCGGCAATATCATTGAGCCATTTAGCCGATTCGTATTTGGATTGTGAAAGCTCTATAGCCGTGCGCTTAGCACCCGCTCCCCATATTTTCCAAATAGCGTACATGATTAGAATTAACACAAGGTTAAAAGCAAACAATGCAGGGTGATACAAAGAAACCAAAGTAAACCCGACCAGCATTTGTAGTACTAATGCGAAGCCATCAACCATTAAAGAAGGAATGTTTTTCTGTAGCGTCATAATATCAAAATAACGCTGGGTGACATTGGTGTTTTGTCTGCCTTCAAAAAAGCTATGGGGCGCCATAATAGTACGCAAACTTAAGGCTGCAGTTAACCGTGCATACACCTTACGCTCGTAAAACTCCATGATACGCATACGTAACGCGCTAAAAATACCAGATATAAAAAGAGTAAGAAACAACACAGTGGCAAGTATTACAACCGCCCGAGTAGAGCCTATATTTGCAATACTATTAATTAAGGTTTGTACTGCTATCGGCACTGCCAATGTCATTAAACTTATGGCTACACCATATGCAATAGCAACCCAAAAGAACCCAGCCTCGGGTTTTATTAACTTAAACAGCGTTTTTTTGGTGGCACGTAAATCTATCGTTTTTGCCATAAACCCTCTTTTAATCGACCCTGAGTACTTACATACAAGCATGTAAGTTATAAATAACTATTCACAATACCACGTTACGGCACAACCTTTAACGGGCAACTGTCTACCTTTGATCACCAGCAAAATAACTAAAACTTATTGAGGGAAGTTTTTTAACAAAAAGGATAAAACAAGGCCTAATATAATAAATTAAGACAACTCATAACTGCAATTACTGTGAGTTGAAACACAAAATAAATATGCCCAGCTAAAGAATCAATACCTCTGTTATGCCATTGTGGCTATGGACGCTAGCCAATTCAGCAGGCGGAAACACCGCTTTAGAGAAATAAGTGATGTGGGGTATATCACCATTAGAGTAACACCACCCCATATTACAGGTTAAAACTACGAGCCAAAAATCACCACAACTACGGCCACTAGCGCTCCAACCCCAGCTATTTTCAAACCATTTTTATAGACAGGCAACTTAGGTAAAAACATCAAAAAAGCAGAAATCACAAAAAACAACAACCCTAAGCCAAAACTAATATTCAGCCAAAATAATGGGCTATTGTTAGTCGCTTTATGTAGCTTTACCATTTTCGAAAGTACAATAGGATACTCTTTACGAGTCACTGTCGCCGTGCCACTGGATTTTTCGTATTCCCCCACGTTAAGGGTAATAATTGAATCTGTCTCAGATACTACTTTGCTCCCCTTGGTGCGCAGTGCTAAAAGCAGCTCTTTACTATTAAGGCCTGGTTCTAACTGCTTAACCTGAACTTGATCATATTTTAGAATGTCAGTAGGACGGAAAATAAGAAGAATTCCGCTAACAGCGTAAACTCCCATAATTCCCGCTAAGAAAAAGCCAAGCCAACGATGATATTTGCGAAACGTTAGATGTAATTTTGATGCAGCCATTAGTTTAGTTTTCTGTATTTTAAAAATGGCGTACTTTATAAACGAGAATGCTTTCTATTTAAACTATAAAAAGTAATAACTTGGAAAAATAATGATATTTAACATTATGTTAGGCATTACTTACCATTCAAAAACAGTAAATTAAGATAAGCTGACTTTAAGACTAACCCAACCAAAGACAGCAAACTTTTAAAGGCCATAAGAATTAAACCAATCCCCACTATTGAATCAACAGCCATAAAAGAAAACATATACAAGGCTTGGCCAAGCGTAATACCAATAAACGCAATCTCATATGTGGTTTGTCTATCCAACAAAATTACAAATCCAGCGACCAATACCGCTCCGCTGTAATAATAAGTATTTGAGTCTCACGGTTCAATTTAACCTGTGACATACGGCGACAAGAATAAAATTGCGGCACCTAAAAAACTCGATAAAAAAATACTAATTAAAAATTTTTCAATGGTGACCTCTGTATTCCCTTACGCTTAACCTCCCTCCCAAAAAAAGCCTTTGGGCCAAGGCCAGAACCATTTTTGTTATGGCTGTCAGGGTAAATAACAATAAGGTCTAAAACTTCGCTTGCTATATTTCATATGTCTCGCATACGACACTTTCACCACTAGAATAGATTACCTTGTCGTCGCTAACTAAAAATATAACACGTTTACCGAACTCAAAATTATTCACAAAACCGCACTCACCGCTCAAGGTAATATTATTATTTAGAGAAAAGTCATATCGATACTTTCCCTCTTTTTGGAAAATTGAATAATGAAGCTCCTTATCTTCTCCATCATTTAGTGACCAAAATTTTAAATCAGAATTTGGGGTTGTGATTTTAGCATCTACAATTCGTATGTTTGAGCTGTTCAAAATGGTTACTTGAGGCACAAGATTTATGCCTATGAAATACAGTGGAATAATCAAAAAAAGTAAGCTCAGTTTTTTACTTGAATAACCCTTCATACAACAGTCCTTTAAATTTAAGGTGTTACTAAACACTAATAAAATTGTTGGCTAACATTGCGAGAAACAAGCAAAATCAACTGTTATTAGTTCATTTTTGTTATGGCTGTCTACTTAGCTCTCAAGAGACTGCAAACTTTTATGCAAAGCAGCTGCGGTTTTAATAATTGTTTCAGAAATAGCCATTAAACTAGTTTGCTCGTCCATAGCTCGTCTTTGTATTACTCTGTGGGCTTCGGCTTCATCAAGATTCATTTCTTGCATGATTAGCAATTTAGCTCGGTCGATCTTTTTATGCTCAATAAATGCTTGCTTTGCTGTATCTAGCTCCAGCTCCATCCGTTTAATATGATCAGATTGCTCTTTAATCAGCTCATAAAACGCTCGGTTACCAGTTAACTGCTCGGTTTGATTATTTGCATTTATGTAAGATTGTTGAAGGGTATTTTTTGCATCTTCATTTGATGTTACTTGAGTAGACAACCAATAATCCATATCAGAAATGTTGTTTGCAGCAGTATTCACTCGTTTTCTATGGTTGAGCAAATCATCTTCCACCTTGGCCACTCGGCTTTTGGTTTGCTCGAGCAGGCCTGCGCTTAACTGTTCTTCGACTGTATGCATTTTATCTATGCGTGCCGTAGTTAATTCATACCAAACTTCGCTTATCTCAGCGGCTATAGGTGTACCATTAGCTAATTGCTGGATCATAGCTCGCATCTGCGACAGTGACTTAACTGAGTCAGCGCTTTCTAGGCTTTGCCATTGTTGGCTGTCGCTCTCAAGAGCGAACTCAAAGAAAGTTTTAAAACTATTTTGTTGGCTTACCTCTAGTTGCTTGATTCGTTCACAGAGCCTTTTATCAAATGTGCTTTGAGAAAACCCCACTACCCCCCATGCTCGTTCTTGCCCTGCAAACTCTTTACCCTGTATAAAATTAAATAAAGCAACTAATTGCTGGGTGATTTTAGGGTCGCTGGCTACATCAGATGCTTCAAAAACCACAGCCAACAAGGCTGAAATGACTCGACAAAATGCTCGGGTTGATTGGGCAGCGGTCAAACGTTGGTTTTCTATTTTTCGTCTTAAGCTTGGCACATGATCCATATCTTGTAGAGCAAGGGCAATTAAGTTGAATAAGCGCATGTTACTGGCACTATCACTGACTTGTAAGTATTTAGCTTTAAGCTGGCTGCGAAGCATTTCTTCTGTGGTTATGCTTGCTTCTATTTGATTACGCCTTTGCTCGCAAAACCGCGTGGATTTGCTGATTAAAAAGATATTAGAAATACCCCGTTCACGCTGCAATTGGTGAATCAGCTCACAAACAAAAGTAATAACTTGGCAATTTGATGCAAGTTGGTGCAGAGCTTCTATTTCTGATCGTTTAGTGGCAAGTAAAAACTGCTTGGTAGTGTCACTATACTTGTTCATGGACAATCCGAATTTATTACAAGATGAGGGTTAAATGAAACGCTAAACCGTTTCTGCCATAAAAAATAATGCAATTTTTATGCTTATTTTATTGTTCTAAGTAACCACTATGAGTCGTTGAGCGGTAACACCTTTATCATGAATGTTATTTAAAACCTTGTTCTGAGCTTTTTCTAGAGCCACAACTCTCGGGGTAGAAGGCGCGTACTTGATTGGTTGGCAGGCACTAAATGCACCAAGAAGCCATTTGCTTATAAGCAATAAAGTTTACAGATATTCCTTGGTTATTCTCAGAAAAACATACCATTCTTCCGCTATATTCTGGCTGTTTACTAAGCACTTCATCATATTGATTTTTAAAATTGATTAAAGGCTCTTTTCGGTACTTACACTGACAAGAAGTTCGTATATCTCTTTCAGTGATAGAGTCACAGTTTTCTCCCTCTGCATCTAAAACAAGAATGGCTTGATTTCTAAGAGCCGAGACTGCTTTTATTTCTATTTGATTTTCTAGGAATAGACATTCAGCGATAACATCTAAAGATGAAAACAAAGATACTAATAAAATTACGATACTCTTCATAAATACTCGAATGTGAATTGTACAAACGCCAGCAAAGTTATCATGGCTGTCCTGATAAGGATAAGCTCAGTAAACACAAAAACCAACGATGGAATGAAAAATGCCAAGCGTTGGGAATTTGTCTTAAACGCGTTGTTAGTTTGCGTGCCAAAGTGACACATAGATTGCTTATTGCACACTTTAAGACCATAATACACATGTGACATTTTGACACAACAGGAGATAACATTATGGCTACTACTTTGCCTCGCATCACCGCTAGAGTTGATGTCGATACACAAGACTTACTTACTAAGGCTGCCGCGATCGCCGGCATGTCTAGCATCAACTCGTTTGTTCTAAGCGCTGCAATCGAAAAAGCTAAACAAGTCATCGAACGGGAACAAGCTTTAAAACTGAGCCAAGCTGATGCAATGTTGCTAATGGACGCTTTAGACCATCCTGCAACACAGAACTCAAAGCTAAAAGCTGCTTCTGAACGATACGATAGCAAAACTCAGTGATGAATACGGTACTTCTAGATAAAGCTAAACACGATAGAAACCGATTTAACTGTGGCATCGAAGCTCTCAATAATTACTTAAAAGTAATGGCGAGTCAGCAAGCAAAGAAAGACAACACCAGAACGTTTGTCTTGGAAGATGATAATGACAACTCACATATCATCGGCTTTTACACGCTAACAATGACGCCAATTGATTTAAAGACATTGCCCGACAAGTTACAAAAAAAGCACCAATCATCCACCTCGGGAGGTCTGATTGCCCGTCTTGCTGTCGATGACCGATATAAGGGGAAAAGATTTGGTGAATGGCTGCTTATCGACGCACTCAGAAAGCTGTTAGCTGCTAGCGATAGCGTTGCATTTCCGGTTGTTATCGTTAATGCCAAAGACGGTGCGAAACGTTTCTATGAAGGCTATGGTTTCCAAGCATTTGAAGACGCTGAAAATAAACTCTTCATCACCATTGCTGATGTGAGAGCAAGCTTAGGCTAGTTAACCGCTAGCCTTTAGCAAACTAACTTTTAAATAAGGGGATTTTAGGAGCGCTTTACCAGCGAGTAAAACTCCCACCATAATGTTTTTGTTATACAGCATTGCCACTTTTATTAAAAATGTAAAACAACACCCAGAATGCATATACCCCCGCAAATAAAACATAGAACAATGGATGTTGTGCCATACTTACCAATATGTGAGTTAAAAGAGAAAAACTGAAGTCTTTATCCTCTGGCCAATCGACGATCAATGTAAACGGCACCATTACAGCAAAAATTGTAAAATAGAACTTAGAAGCTACGATAAAAGCACGTTTCGCAATTTCAAAAATATTACTTACATTCAACTTTTAATTCCAAAAAATCTCTGCTGTATAACGCTTAACATATGGGGATTTTAGGAGTGCTTTACCAGCGAGTAAAATTTCCATCATTATGCACTTGTTATACATATATGCTCATGCTGCTTTTAGCCTTGCTGCTAGCAAAATTAAAAGTCCTGTGACTAAGCCTGTGACAAGAGAACCGCTAACCCCTAAGTTAACAAATATGGGCCTTAAAAAAAGAATAAGAACCACCGCGGGAATAAAAAGAAGAGCTGCCACTTTGAGGCTGACAAATAAGCGAACTGAATTTTGACAATGAGGGCATGATCTATTCTTTCCGAAGCGATTCATTTCCTTTGAAAATAGGCTCACAGGTTTTTCACAGTGCGGGCACTTCATACTTTCTCCTTTTATGTATAACGCTTAAGCTAAGCAGAAAATACGATGCGTTTTGGCCGAAGGCCAGGGAGTGGTTTTCTGATTAAGCTTTTTGTTAGACATTACCTACCCCAAACTTAACTTTAACTAACTTTACAGTCTCGTAAAATAAAACAGTGAATATTATATAAACAGGCCAAACAGACACTTCCATTAAACCCGCGCCACAATCTCCATTACCATAACGTAAAATTTCGATAATAGATGGAATACAGGCGATCGCTAATATTGTTAAAGGAATATATAAACGTTTTGCTTTTTGAATATATCTAACAAAAGTAGCGATAAAACCAATAACTAGCGATACCAAAAGTAAACTTACCGAATCATGCCAATTTTGTTCATAACCAACACCACTAAAGCACCCATGAGAATGTAGGGGGAATAAAATAATTAGAAATGCGAGTCCATATCTCATGTAATGCCTAACTCCTCACTAAGAGGCAAATAATAGTTGGTTAAAATAAGCGACGAAGGAGCAAAAACCGACTGTTATTTGTCCTTTTAAGTGACTTGTTATATTTATATGCCCGAAATACTAACTTGATTAGGTGACTTGTGCATCATAATGCTAATCAAAATTGGCTCATTAGTGTTTTTAAAAACAAACTCAGCGGCTTCTTTTTCTGGTTGATTTGTTAATTTTGAAAAATACTTAACGTGACTCATATTTAATTCGGTTTTAGAGACACACAAAGATATATGTAAGTTGGATCCCTTTGATATCGGTGAAAATAATTTATCATTGCAAGTAGTGATAGTATTACCTGAAGCTTTGATACTTTCGTACAATTGAATGTAGTTTTTAACTAAAGCAGGTACATAAGCACTTTGGATATATGTTCTGGTTTTATTATCTATTTCACTTTTACTTAGTTCTAAGCGAGTAATTTTTACCTTTGGGCGAAATTGATTATAGATAGAGTCCGTTATTGACTCTATATCAATATATTTAGAGCTAAATAAATCATCAGCGGTTGTTATTTCATCTGATGAATTCAATAAATTATTAAAAGCGCTTTCTTTCGAATATGAAATAAACGAAATTACTAATAATATGAAAAGAGTAAAGCGTCTAATTACCAAAATTGATCACCTATAACACTAAGCTAAGGGGCAAAAACACAATGCGAAAATAGCGAAGCCGCATTGTGTTTTTGTCCCAGTGACCGAAGGGAACGACTTAAGCGCCTTGTTATATTCCTGCTGCTGACTTGCTACTAATCTGATCATTAAGTTCTTTAGTCTTTTCATCTGAGATTTGTAGAGGAAACTCATTAAAACTGCGCTGCATTTCTCGGATTCGGGAAATCATTTTTGATTTGGGTTTGGATTTTATGAGAACTTCCATGATACTCATATGCAACTCCATATCTAACGCCTGCCTTGACTCTTGGCCACCATCAAAATTCAGTTTTTCCCTAATATAAAAGAGTTGTTCAACTCTATCCATATTTAACTCCAATACAAATGCTTCAGCCTCATTTTTGATTTTTTCAATTTCATCAACACAATCTTGCGAAGCAAAAGCACTGAGTGGAGTTAAAAATAGTAAAAGAAAAAGACTTCTCATAAATATCCTTGAGGGAATATAACAATATTAATAAGTAGCAAACACCCGTGTTTAAACACGGGTGTTTGCCGTATATATACATGCGGTTAATTTAGGCATATAGGGTAAGTTATTGCAACGAAAACGGTTTTTTCTAAATCTGTGATTGGGTGATGTGGACATACGGCGATTACACAAGATCTTGCATATATACGGGTCTAGCACTGCAAGTGTAATTACATACAGCTATTAAATTGGAAAAACCTAATGAATAAATCACCGTTTTTAATTCGAACGAACTGCATGGGCCCCCATTCTAATTATTAGTTTTGGAGCCCTAATATTCTGCTTTTTTATGTGGCAAAGCCATGTATTTGCTCTACCCGCGACTCTAATTCTTCGTATTTCAAACTGCCTTACTAGATTTACATGGATGTTACCTTTCGCCGCTCTGGCATTTAAGGTTATTTTCAACATGGTTAAAAACTACTCGGAGCACGGCTTCTTTTATGAAATAGATCCATGTAATTCATAACATAAGTCAGTTGGCGAAATAGATTTCGATTGAAAAAAGCCATGGATGGCATAAGTAAACACAGTCAATAATATTCAGTGCACACAGTACGAGCACTATTCGATACGTATCGTAAAAACAAAAAAGCCAGTGTTATACCTTTCGGTAAAACACTGGCTCAACTAACTGCTTATGCTTTTATTTTATCTCGTTTTTCTTATCTCTTATTTCTAGAACCTAGCTATAAAGCTAGGTTTAAATATTCGATTACAAAACTTTATTCTCAAAAGAGGCTTCTTCGTACCAATCTTCCATGTTGTCGTACATTTCGCCTTTCATGATGAAGTAAGGAGATTTGTGATAAATCTTAATATCGTGAAACGGGTCTGTGATGATTTTACTTGCCCATACTAAACCAGACTGCACGCCCATCAATTTGAATAAGTGTACAGTTCTAAATGCGATTGCTCCTAAACCTACTATTAACCAGATTATTGCCATGTTATCGACGAACCCAACAAAGTCCACAGCAGGCGTAAACATCCCAAAAAAGCTAGGCTCAAAAAACAGCACAATAGGAACCAAAGCCCAAATAGATAACAACACAACCTTGCGCTGTAGGTTGTAACCGACTTTAACGCTTTCTTTGTATTCGTGGGTGGCTTTGTTTACCTTGTCGTAATCTAGTGGCTCAAAGAAAAAATGCCCTGTTTGGCGTAACGTCATAGCTAGTAGCCAGCCCACTAATGCGGCAATAGCAGGGTAGAAAAACACCAATACGTAACTCACTAAAAAGCACATTGCACTTAATAAATGCAAAAACTGATTGATTCTATTGTGATGATAATAGCGGTGATCATCCCAGCGCTGTTGTTGTAGTTCTTGTAAAAAAGTCATGTTATTGCCTTTGATTATTAATTAAACGTAGAGTGGCCAGTCATTAATGCTTGGCCCATTTTGATAGCAACTCCCTCTTTGATCCCTTCACAGAATTCATAATTAGCAGTTGCGAATAAAATAATGGTGGAGCCATGTTGAAAATATCCCATTTCATCTCCTTTAGAGAATGAAGCCTCACATGGCAATATGTTTGGCCCTTTGTATTTAAGGCTCAGTGTTTCTGACAAAAAATTAAACTTCATACTGGCCACTAAAATAGCTGCCACTGGCACTAGCGTGATACTGCTATTTGGCTTATCTGAATGTAATTCGATAACCGCCCGTTCATTTTTGCAAAATAGCTTTTCTACCCGTTTTAATGCAACGGGATTAACGTTCCAAGTATCACCAGAAATATAAGACACTCTGTTCACGTCACAGGCAATTGGCGCATGAAACCTGTGGTACATGCTCGACTTTAACCTTAGGGTGACAAACTTGCCGTTTTTGTACTTTTCTTGAAGGTACCTATCGGGTATCAATTCACTAATGTCATAAGGAAACCCTTTAGCCTGAAACACGCTCGAGCCAAGTATTTCACCATGAGCACCCACAATGGCATCGCATGGACTGGTCACTATATCTTCATCTTGCTCTACGGGGCGCAGCCCTTCTTTAAGCTGCCTAGTAAAGCACTCACCTAAACTATTAAAACGCTGTTTTTGAGCATCTTGCAGGCGTAAGTCTTCAGCAAACAATGACCACACCCAGATAGATACTTTTGTCAGTAATGGGCTTTGAATTTGACTGTACCAGCCAATAAAAAAGGTTAACCAACGCCGCGGGATACGGTTAGTTAGCAAAAAGTTGAGTTGTTCTTTTTTAGTTAAGCTTTGCACTGGGCTATTTATGTAGGAGTTCATACTCAGGCAACCGTTTTTTGATTGTTGTACATCAATGGCAGGGATAAACCTAAGTCACTTAAGAACTGATGCATAATAGGCTCTGCCTGATATTCAGCCGCCCTTAAAATAGCCTGCTGACTCATTGCATCACGCAACGACTTGTCTTTGAAGAAAGTCACGATGCAAGCAGCCATTTCATCTGTGGTGTCCACTAAAAAGCCACTCTTATTGTGCTGAATGATGTCTTTAGGCCCTTTGCAGTTGTAGGCAAGTGTTGGCATACCATGTACAAACGATTCAAGAATAACGTTACCAAAGGTGTCGAACCGCGACGGAAACACAAACAAATCTAAACTCAAATACAAAGTAGCCAGTTGCTTTTTGTTTTGCCAGCCTAAATACACAGCATCTGGCAAGGCTTCTTTTAATTCGTCTAAAGCGGGGCCAGAGCCTGCAATGACAATTTTTAACTCTGGTATAGATTGTTTAGCTTTTTCGACAATGTCGGGTAAATCCAAAATGCCTTTTTCTTTACTAATGCGACAAGCAATAAAAAGCACAGGTGTATCGTCTGTTGCATTAGGAACAATGCTAGATTTACTGATTTTGTGAGCGCCTAAATCTCTTGGTTGCGTATGATGGGCAGTCAATAACACCTTTTCTTCTGGCAGTTGCATTTCATGGCCTATTAACCATTCTCTGTGCTCACTGTTTAATACAAATACACCGTCATAACGGTTATACAAGGCTCGCATTAAGCGCCGGATACGGTCGCGTCCATACTGGTTTAAATCTGTAGTATGTTTAATAAAGTCAATCCAGTCGGTGTGCATAAAGAAGTAACTTGGCACATTGAACATCTGCTGAATAAACATAGATACCAAAGCCATTGGGCCTTCGGTAGAACATACAATGCGGTCGTAACCGCCTTCATAGAAAATTTTAGCTATTTCCATCAAATCAGGAATGCGAATAACCTGCTCGCCGTATTTTTGTAATTCAAACTCAGTAATGGGTTTTACTACATGCAGGTGCGGAGCAGGCTCGGCGCTACTATGACAAATCAAAAAATCCACAGGCAAGTTTGCCCTTTGTACTTCTTTAAGCTTGCCTGATAGCGAATTCGACACACCATTTTTGTCAAGCAAGGTGTCCGTTAAATACAAGGCTCTGTTGGCATGTTTATTTTTACCTATTTGCTCAGCAAAACGATTTAACAACACACGGTTTTGATACAGCACTCGGGTAGAGGCCAAAGTAGACCCCGCCAACACTAAGCTGATTAAAATAGGAAAAGATAAGTTGTCGAGCATTTTTTCAACCCGTACATTACTCATGTTATCTTGGCGCTTACCGTCCCCAAAAAACAGTGCTGTTAACTGGCTAGGGATTTCAAATTTTTGCGTCATTTCTTCCATCGAGAAACTGTCAATATTTAAGCCTTTATTGCCTTGCAGCTCTTTTTCGATGCGGCTAGCAACTAATCTGTTTAGATTAGTAAAAAGATCACCTATGGCGTGATTAACAGTTTCTGTGAAAGTTTCTGGACCTAGTTTTTTGCTGTCTGCAATTTTTTCTAATTGACCTATACAAAACTTATAATCTTTAGAAACTTGCCACTTAAGCAATTTACTGGGCTTTTTGCCTTGCAAAGCTTCGTGCACAAAGGAGAAAAACTTCATTGTTTTTTTGTGCTTTTGCATTTCTAGCAATAAATTACTAACAGCAAAACACCCAATTTTGTCCCAAGTTGAACCCCTGTGTAACATAATGCGGAACAGGCCTGGGTCTTTAATTTTAGTGGCAACTTGAGAGAAGTAATCAAGCAAAGCTATGTTTAGTTTTTGGTTTTCACCCACTTGACCAAATGGCGCGACATCGCCTTTTTTTAAGGCTTCTAGTGCTAATTCAGAGGCAGTTTGAGTTTTCAATCTCTCTTGAAGGTTTTCAACATACAAACGAGAGCCGCATTGGCCTGCAAAAATACCAGTGTGATCATCAGAACCGCCCGTCAGTACTTTGGGCTTATGGGGGTCGACTGCAAAATCCGCTGGGTTCAGATTATGCTTTTTGGCATAGCCTAGTATTTTCTCCGGAGTCAGGCTTTGCACCCAATTAAGGGTAAGCACACTTTGCCACAGGTCTCGCTGTCCATTTAGCACCTCAAAGCGAGAAAACATCACAGCTAGTTTTTCAAATAAATCTAGGTCTATTTTTTCGTTGCGGGTATAAAAATACAAAGGATGCGGCATGATAACCGGAATATCATTAGCTGCCACATAACGTAAAAAGTCATATATGTTTTGGCGTTTTTTATTCAGTATCACTTCTTGCTCTGGGCTAAAACCATAAGTTAATACATGAATAAACAAATCATACTCGGGGAAAAAACAGGTAAATTCAGACCCTACTAATACATCAACTCCTTTTGCTTTTAAGTCCCAGCAAGAGCGAGCATTATTATGATTAGTAACTGTAACCACATCACTGCCGTTTTTCTTTAATAGATTGACCAGCTTTTTAGTTTTAAGCCAGGTTTCTGGCAAACGTAAAATTCTGCCCCAAAGCTCGTCGGGAATATCACTGTTGTGATCATGGCAATGAAAATCAATACTTAAACAGTCATCTGGATTAAAGCGACCTTCTTGTGTCTGCAGGAAAGTCTCAAACTCATTTTTCAATGATGCTCGAAAGTCATTCTGTGGTAATGATGAATTACTACTTAGCATACTTAAAGCACCTTATCGCTAGTACTGCCGCTTTGCTGGGCAGATGACAAATTATTCAGTTCATAACCAGGTTGGCTGTTACTATTTTTTGAGCCGATTAGCGGCGAAGATAAAAAGCGCCCTACTAACGGAAACTTAGCCCTTAGCATGTCATGTAAAAACTGCTTTTTAATCGCTTGGTTAGTGAGCATAGGTGAGCTCCACCACCAGCCATCAGCTTGCATTTGTTTAGCGCCAGAAATAAAGCAGTTTATGACTTGCTTAAACTCCTGATCTGTATAACTCAAATTCATAATAAAGCGCCCTGTCCCTGTCCAGCTAAGCTCAAGTCCTGCATCTCTAAGATAAAACTGCAGCATCCAGTTGTAGCGGCTTGGCTGGGTATAAATCACAGATAATATAGAGTGCATATTAGTAATTTTTAAGGGTAGGTTTGCCGCGGCTAATGCCTTGTTAAACATCGCAACACGGGTGTCCCAAAGCTCTTCAGAGGCAGCATACATAGCTTGAATAGAAGGCTGCTGTACCCGAGTTAAAAATTCGTTCATGGCTGAAATCACATAAGGGTGAGAGTTAAAGGTTCCTCTAGCAAAAGACACATCCACCGGCTTATTGTCTTTAAAACGCTTCATTAATTGGTGAGTACCTGCCACCACACCAATGGGAAAACCGCCACCTATGGTTTTGCCGTATGTCACCATATCTGCTTGGATCCCAAAGAACCCCTGCGCGCCGCGGTAACTTAGCCTAAACCCTGTAAACACCTCGTCAAAAATCAGTACTATGTTGCGTTTAGTACAGATTTCTCGGATTTTCGCTAACCACTTTGAGTAATTAGCTTTATCAAAATGAGTTTGTCTATCACTAGCCACAAGAGACACATCAGAAGCCGAGTCAGCATTAGGGTGAAATGCCTGCAAGGGGTTAATCAATACACAAGCAATATCTTTACGGGTGTTTAATACATGTAGGGTGTTGTTACTTAAATCAGACAAGGTATAAACATCATGGGTTTTACGACTATTGCCTATGCCTGGCTGCACTCCGTCCCACCAACCATGATAAGCACCGCATAGTCGTACTAGATGGGTTTTACCTGTGTGATAGCGAGCCAGTCTTACAGCTTGCATGACAGCTTCGGTGCCAGACATATGAAATGACACTTCATCTAATCCTGACACCTGTTTAATTAGCTCTACGTTTTCGGTGATTAACGGGTGATAGGCACCAAGCACTGGGCCTAGGTCTTTTGCCTTTTCTACACCAATATTCATGCATTCTTTGTAAAAGTCGTACCCAAACACATTGACGCCATACGAGCCCGAAAGGTCGTAGCGCCAATTACCGTCTAAATCTTTAACCCTTGAGCCTTGGGTTTCGGTGGCCATTGACCCTAACGTAAATTCTTTTGCAAGGCTGCTACGAAACGGAAAAGGAATACGGTAATGACTTGTGAATCTAACGTCAGACACGCTTTCTTCAAGAGGCTCATATTTGGCTAGTGTCTGGCTGCACTTAGCACGTATATTCTGTTGTAGTTGCAAAAGCCCTGCACGACGTTTGTCTGCAATATTATTAGGGGCACCATCACTACAAAAATAAACGGCATCGGGGTAAGTAAAATAAGGGATTTGTGCGGCAATACGTCTTGACCACTTACTATGACCCCGTAACGAGGGATGCTTAGCTTTAGAAAGTTGTAGCCTTATAGCTGCCTTATAAACAAGGTAAATACCAAGTAAAGCCAGAATAGAAAAATAAAGAGTAGTTTGCTGCATAACACAATGCCTGTCGTCAGGTTTTGCATAAACTAGCACGGCATTTTGATAAAATTATTTCACTTTTGAGACTGTTTTATTACATAGGGGAAATACAGATAAGGCCTTTTGAAAGGCTAAGTCTTAATATTTTGTAGAGGGGTAAACACAAATAAAATGCCTAAACACCCAGCTAAAGTTTGAATAAGTGACCTTTGCAATTGCAAAAGCCACATCAAATATTTAGGTGTTTTTTAGTTGGGTGAAGTTATATTGCTAACCTTCCAATAATCACTGCAGCAAACAGCAAGGCACGGCAATACCACAACACCCAATGTCACTAAGCGGTAGCAGTTTTCGCCATCTTCAGAGCCTTGTTTTCATCTCTTCTGGCTTTTAACGCCAACATACATGGCGTTAACACCAGAGTTAACACAGTTGCAAAGGCCAAACCACCAGCCACTGCAGTCGCCAATTGTGACCACCACTCTGTAGACGGCCCACCGATATCAACATTACGGCCGATAAAATCAATATTTATCTGCGCAACCATAGGTAGTAAACCTAATATAGTGGTGACAGTTGTCATTAATACTGGCCGCAACCTTTGGGCACCGGTGCGCAGTATCGCTTCCATATAAGGAAGGCCTTCTTTACGTAAGATATTGTAGGTGTCTATCAGCACAATATTATTGTTCACCACTATACCTGCCAACGAAATCACCCCAATCCCAGACATAACAATGCCGAAAGGTTGTTGGAAAATAAGTAAGCCTAAGAACACCCCAACAGTTGAAAACAACACAGCACTTAGGATCAAAAAGGCTTGATAGAAACTATTAAACTGAGTCACTAAAATGATGGCCATAACAAATAAGGCAACTAAAAAAGCGTTAGATAAAAACGCGGTGGACTCATCTTGCTCTTCGTTTTGGCCCTTAACAGTGAGAGTGACTCTAGGGTCTAAGTTTAAGCTGGGTAATTGTTGTTGTAATTTCGGTAACTCGATACTTAACAGCTCACCCGGCACCATATTGGCTTCAACAGTCAAGACACGCTGGCTGTCTATGTGCCTAATAGAGTCAGTTTTTGGTTGTGGTGTGCGCTCTACAAAATTAGAAATAGGCACCATTCCACTGGCGGTTTTCATTCTTAGATCATCTAGTTTTCCGATAAACCTTGAGTCAACTGGGTAACGTACCCGAATATCTAACTCATCGTCTACGTCATCGGGGCGGTACTCACCAATTTTTAACCCATTAGTGACAAACTGAACTGTACTTCCCACTAAGGTTGCATCAGCGCCAAATCTTGCGGCGTCGCTTCTATTTACTTTAAGCTGCCACTCGATCCCAGGTTTAGAGGCAGTATCACTTACTGCCGTAAATTTATCGTTGGCATCCAGGGCAGCTCTTACTTTCAAGGCCGCATCGTCTAAAAGCTCTGGGAACCTTGACGACAATTGAATTTGTAAATCTTTACCTGATTGGGGTCCATTTTGATCAAGGGATATTTCAATATCCATACCCGCCATGCCTTTTACCCGTTCTTGCACTTTTTTAAGTACTTCGTCTGAATGTACTCGCAAATGCCAATCCACTAAATTAAGGCGTAAAAAGCCTACTCTATCTGTGCCACCGGTGCGCACATATAAGTTTTCTATTTCTTCCATATCAAGGAGTCGGTTTTCAACCTTTCTGACAACTTGATCTTTTTCATAAATAGACATATCCCCTGCACTGCGCACAGTGATATTGATACCTTTAACATCAACATTAGGGAAAAACTGCGTGCCTAAGCCAGACATACCGTAAGCAGTAAAAGACACTATGGCCACAACAATTGCCAACAGCAGCATTTTCCAAGGCCGTTGAATCGCGCCGTCTAAGACACGGACATACTTACCTGTAAACCCTTGCAAGTTACGAATATCACCGTTTTCTGCTTCATGAATTTGTTGTTTATCAAATTCAGAGATATACCTTGGCTTACCAAATACCCCTCCTAATACAGGCACAAAAACCAAAGCCATAAGTAAAGAAGCCGACAACACAGCTATTAAGGTAAAGGGTAAATACTTCATGAATTCACCCATCATGCCTGGCCAAAACATTAATGGCGCAAATGCCGCAAGAGTCGTAGCTGTTGATGCAATAATTGGCCATGCCATACGCTGTGCAGCGCGGCCATATGCAGCTCTTTTGTCTAACCCTTCACTCATGCAGCGGTCGGCATATTCGGTTACCACTATGGCCCCATCAACTAACATACCCACGGCCATGATAAGTGAGAACAGCACCACCATATTTAAGGTGTAACCAAACAACGAAATAATTAAAATCCCTGTCAAAAATGAACCGGGAATAGACACCCCAACCAATAAAGCTGTGCGTAGTCCTAAAATTGCCACTATCACTACTGCCACTAAAATAATGGCGCTTGAGACATTATTTTGTAAGTCACTGAGCATAGTATTAACTTCGATGCTTTGGTCACCGGTATAACTTACCGAGATACTTGCAGGCCAAATAGCAGAAGCTTGTGCCGTAGATACTAATTCTTTCACTTTTGCCACGGTTTCAAGCATGTTTTCACCGGGGCGCTTTTTTACCTCTAAAGACACTGAGGGCTCGCCATTTAGCCGAGCAAAACTACTTGGGTCTTTATAAGAGCGCCTAACCTGAGCCACATCTTGGAAGGTAATAACACTTTCACCGTCAACCTTAACTGGCTGCTCCATCACATCTTTTACAGACTCAAAAACAGATGGCACTTTTACAGCAAAACTGCCCTTGCCATTATCCATAGTACCGGCTGGAACTAACTTATTGTTGCGGGATAACAAGTTAAAAATATCTGTTTGATCTAAACCGTAAGACTCCATGAGTAGCGGGTCCACTACGATTTCTACTATATCTTCGCGGTCGCCGCCTATGTCTACTTCAAGGACCTCGCTTATGCCTTCTAACCTATTTTTTAACTCCCGCCCTACCGTCACTAGCGCGCGCTCTGAGACTGGCCCAGATAAAACCACAGTCAGCGCTGGTTTTTCACCAGCTATGGTAACTTCATGAATAGTGGGCTCTTCGGTTTCTGCTGGTAACTTAGCTTTAGCCACAGTGACCTTGTCTCGCACATCTGCTAAGGCTTCTGCCGAGTCTAACCCTGCAACAAATTCTAATGTAATGCTGGCAAATCCTTCACCAGATGTAGCCCTCATCTCTTTAAGGCCATCAATGGAGCGCAGCTCCCGCTCCATTGGCTTAACTAGCATTCGCTCAGAATCTTCTGGCGAAATACCATCGTGCACAATAGACACATAAATAATTGGAATAGGTACGTCTGGCTCAGCTTCTTTAGGGATATTTGAATAGGTCACTAACCCAGATACCACAAGCAGCACAAAGATCATTAAAACAGTGCGGCTATGGCTAAGGGCACTGGCAATAACAGTTCTCATTACATATCCTTATTTAGTTCTGCTTGAGGCTTTTCATTGGCGTACTCTACTTGAACTTTGTCACCTTCCCGCACAAAGCCATGGCCTAAGGTAATGACATCAGCGGTTTGCCCAAGGCCAGATAACCACACACCTTCACTATCACTTTTCACTATATCGATAGGAACAAATTTAACATGCTCATCAACCACAGCTTTTACCCCTAGATTTCCTTTTTCATCTAGAGCCATAACCGCCGGTGATATATTCACAGCCCACGAGGTTTCTAGTGGTAATACCAACTCAGTACTCATACCAGCGATTTGTTGATAATCTTGATTAGGCACAGCCACTTCGATTCGAAAGGTATTAGTGCCAGGCTCAGACACACTAGAGATGTAACGAATAATCCCTTGTAAGGTGTCACCAGAGACCATGCGCCCCTTGGCAGCTTGACCCAGTTTAAGGCCTTTGATGTTTGATTCGGTTACTTGTGCACTAATGACTAATGGGTCTAAATCTACCACTTCTGCAATTTTGTCACCGTCACGAAGTAAATCACCTACTTCTACAAAACGTTGATTTAACACGCCATCAAAGGGAGCGGTGATTTCAGCTCTAGAAATAGCCAACTCATTAGCGGTTACATCAGCCTTCGCCATTTCTAAATTAGCGGTTGCTTGGGCTAATGCTGTTTGTGATTGATAACCTTTTTCTTTCAAAGACTGTGCAGCTTTTAGCTCCACTTCTCTTTGCTTTAAAATAGACTTAGCCGCCGCCAAGCGGTTGGTTGAATCATTGGTATCTAGGCTTATTAGCTTTTGCCCCTTAATGACTCTTTGCCCTTCTTGAACATAAATAGCGTTAACCTTTCCTTGTACTTCAGAGCGCAAAGTAGCCATTCTGTCTGGCTCGGTTCTACCATATAAGGTAATTTCTCTGGTTACTTCAGTCGCCTGCATACGTTCAACTGTCACTTTAACTAAAGCTGTATCAGAAGCCTTTTTTTCAGGTGGTTTTTTATCCTCTGTCCCTAACATTCCTGAGCCGATCCATAAACATAAAGCAATAGAAATGATTAATGCAATCCAAGCGGGTTGTCTCTTAAACACAGAGATTTTTGATGACATGGGTATTCCTTATAGAGTTAACTTGGCCATTTTAACTAATTTATAAAAAAGAAAGCAGTGAATTAACAAAAGTAAATGTTACTAAATACGTCTAGGGTGACAGTGAGCAAATTAACAAAGAATAATCACAAAACAGCTGATACCTACTACGAATTGAGTCAGTAAATCCGATCAAAATTTGGCAACTATAAGTCACAAGTTTGCTAGTAACCTATGGCAGTTTAATTAAGAAAACTTACTATCCCTTGTCTGTAAATATCTCATTACCACAATGAAATATTTGCAATCTTATTTAATCCAGTTTGAGGTAATGTTTAAGAATAAAATAAAATCAATATAAATCATATAGTTAAATGTTAGTGTGAGTTTGGTCTCAAGTTTGCAATTCGGTAAGTTCTTATTCTAAAAAAGGCAGCTTACATATGAGCAATTCTATTCAAACTATTAATCCTTTCACCGAAGCGCCATTACAAAACTATTCTCTTCTCTCAGCTAGTGAGGCAGAAAGCGCTGTTAACCATGCAGACGATACCTTTCAAAATTGGAAATTAGTCCCTCTATCAAAACGGGTCAAACTAGCCAATGCTTTAGCCGAGCAAATAGAACACAACAAAACTCAGCTAGTTAAGTTAATGGTTGAAGAAATGGGTAAAGTCCAATCTCAAGGAGAACAAGAAGTAGATCTATGCGCTGGTATTTGCCGCTACACCGCCAGCATAGCTGAAAAAGAATTAGCCAATGAAGAGCGTGATTACCAACAAGGTAGAGCCATAGTAACCTACCAACCTATTGGTGTTATTCTCGGGATCCAACCTTGGAACTTCCCGCTATACCAAGTTATTAGATACAGCATCACCAATGTAGTGGCTGGTAACACCACAGTCATGAAACACGCCTCTAACGTATTCGGTATGGCACTGAAAATCCAAGAGTTATTTGAAGCGGCAGGCTTCCCTAGGTATGTGTACCAGTCGTTGTTAATTGACGGTGAAACAGCAAGCAAGCTGATTGAACATGATGCAATCAAAGGCGTAACCTTTACAGGTAGTGATGCAATTGGGAAAAAAGTGGCAGAACAAGCCGCCAAACGCAGTAAAAAGACAGTATTAGAGCTAGGCAGTAATGATGCTTACCTAGTGCTAGACGATGCCGACATTGAATTAGCAGTTAAAACCTGTGTAAAAGCCAGAGTAATCAATAATGGCGAAACCTGTGTGTCTGCTAAACGCTTTATAGTAACTGAGAAAAATTACGACAACTTCAAACAAGGTATCACGCAAGCCATGATGGCCTTAAAGCTTGGAGACCCAAAGGCCGAAGATACTGACCTAGGTCCTATGGCACGCAAAGACCTGCGAGAGACCCTGCATGAGCAGGTTACTGAATCAATAAAATCTGGTGCTACTGTAGTGTGTGGTTGTGAAATACCTAAAGGAAAAGGCTATTTTTACCCAGCATCAATTTTAGAAAACGTCACCCCAGGCATGCCCGCTTATGACGATGAATTGTTTGGCCCAGTAGCAGCCTTAATCAAAGCAAAAAATGATGAAGATGCTATGCGCATAGCCAATGACTCACGCTACGGACTCGGCGGTGGCATTTTTTCTAAAAACGAAGAAGCTGCAATTGAGCTGGCAACGAAACATTTCGACACTGGTATGGTCAACATAAACGGTTATGGCTTAGCCCAACCAAACTTACCCTTTGGAGGCGTTAAAAGTAGTGGCTATGGCCGCGAACACGGAGGCTTTGGTATTAAAGAATTTGTAAACATCAAATCAATCGTCATTGCCGAAACAGCTTAAACATTTACTTACAATAACTTACCAAGAGGCGCACAAAAAAGTGCGCCGTAGAATACCTAAAATGAGTAATTAAGTTAAAAGCAGTTGAGCTTAATCTCAAAAGTATTCTTTTTTGTTTTCATAAGCCTGTTTGATATGTGCAATCAGTAGCTTTAATTTCTTAGGTAGGTATTTAGTGTAAGGGTAAACCCCATAAACACCGAGTTTCCTAGGCTGAAACTCAGTCAAAATTGGTACCAATGTTCCTTGTTGTAAATCCTCATAAACGCAACAGCGTGGTACATAAACAATCCCAAATCCAGCTAATGCAGCTTTACGTAATGCTTGAGCATTATTGGTGGCTAAACTACCACTGATGCGCACGCTTTCTTCTACCCCATTTTGAGTAAAACGCCAATCAAACGAACCTTGTGCTTGATAGGTATAAGCAAGGCAATTGTGATTTTTAAGCTGCTCTATGCTTTTTATTTCACCGTGCTTTTTTATATATTTAGGGGAACAACAGACAACCCAGTTTGACTGAATCAATGGCTTGGCAATTAGGCTTGAATCCTCTAGTTTTCCTGTTCGTATCACAAGATCTAAGCCTTCTTCAAGCAAGTCAGCAAAGCCATTATCAAGTCGCATATCAACAGTAATATTGGGGTACATTTGACAAAACTCAGCAATGGCTTCTGCTAAAAGCAGCTCTCCAGATATGGTTGGTACCGATATTTTAATATTGCCGCGAATGCCTTGACTGAAGGCAGAGACAGAAGCAATGGCATCACTGACTTGGCCTTCTATGTTTTTGGCATGAACATAAAGGTTTTCACCTGCTTCTGTTAAGCTAAGGCGCCTGGTTGTGCGGTGAATCAGTTGTACGCCAAGCGCTTGTTCTAGTTTACTTATTTTTTTACTTAACGCTGGGGTAGATAAGCCAGCTTTAAGTGCAGCCTTATTAAAAGAGCCGCTATCAGCGACGTACACAAAGAGGGTTAAATCTGCTGAATTCAAAACTATTAGGCCGTTTTAGGAAATAGTTTATTATTTTATGTCGTATTTATTGCAAATAAAAGCATGATTATAATGAGTTATATGTTCCCTTAGAAGAAATACCATTATGCGACTTAAAGACTGCCATAACTTTCATGATTTCAGGACGTTAGCTAAAAAGCGTCTGCCCAGTCCGATTTTCAATTATATTGATGGTGGCTCTGATGATGAGTCAACTTATCGCCGCAACACTGCTGCATTTGAAACCTGTGACTTAGTCCCTAACGTCTTGACCGGTGTAAAAGATATCGACCTCTCTGTAACAGTAATGGGTCAAAAGTTAGATATGCCCGTTTACTGCTCACCCACAGCCTTACAACGTTTATTTCATCACCAAGGTGAAAGAGCCGTAGCAACGGCAGCAGAAAAATATGGCACTATGTTTGGTGTGTCTTCTCTTGGTACTGTCAGCATGGAAGAGATCGCCAAGCAAGTTGATACTCCTCAGGTATACCAGTTTTATTTTCATAAAGACCGCGGGTTAAACCGAGCCATGATGGAACGAGCCAAAGCATCCGGCATTCAAGTAATGATGCTAACGGTTGACTCCATCACGGGCGGTAACCGTGAACGGGATTTACGCACTGGGTTTTCTATTCCTTTCCGCCTAACGCTAGCTGGTATGTTGCAATTTGCAATCAAGCCCATGTGGGGCATCAATTATGTGACCCACGAACGCTTTCGATTACCACAACTTGACGACCACCTTGATATGAGTGGAGGAGCATCTTCTATTGGAGATTACTTTACCAACATGCTTGACCCTTCAATGAACTGGGACGATGTAGCTGAAATGGTCAAATTTTGGGACGGTGAATTTTGCTTAAAAGGCATTATGAGCCGCGAAGATGCAAGAAAAGCGGTAGATATTGGCTGCACCGGCATTGTGATATCTAATCATGGAGGTCGCCAATTAGACGGCTCGCGAAGCTCTTTTGACCAGCTTGCCGAAATTGTCGATGAAGTAGGCGATGAAATAGACGTGATTTTTGATAGCGGAGTACAACGCGGTACCCATGTACTAAAAGCGCTATCCTTAGGAGCAAAAGCCGTAGGCATTGGCAGAATGTACCTTTACCCGCTAGCAGCGGCTGGGCAACCTGGCGTTGAAAGAGCATTAGGTTTAATGCGAGCAGAGTTAGAACGAGGCATGAAATTAATGGGAAAAACCTCAATAGAGCAATTGTCGACTAATAATTTGCGTTTTCGTTCCTAGTTTAGGTAGCCATAAAAGCCTAATAACCCAAAGAAATAAAAGTAATAAAGACAGATATGGACCCTTCAGTCGGGTCAAGTACGACTCGACTACTTTCCTCAATTTTGTTTTACATCAGCTTTGCATTGCAGGTAAATATTCTCTAGCTAACCATGACACCCATTCTAAAAATTAGCAAAACACTCACCCTAGCTAACAATGACACCCATTCTAAATATAATTAGCAAAACACTCACTCAGGTTCAAGGTTGAAGCTGGGTTACAAAATAATGCCATTTTAATTAAGGGTGTCTTTGTAAAATAATAAAGCATTTGTTGTGTGTAAATTACCTTGTTAGTGGACCATATAAAACATAGCTACCGTCTAAACCATTGTATATAGCTATGTAATTTACCGTTTCATTGGAAGGCTTATATAAAGTAAAGCCTAAGTCATCCATAATTATTTGATTTCTAACTTCGCAGATCTCGTTGTAACTTAAACTACCTCTCAGAAATTCTTTAACTATTTTATTGTTGGGATTTAAATTGCCAGAGGAGAATTGGTTTGTAATATATTCTGCATCACCTTCGTTGCAGCTAACAACTCTAGTAGCAGAGGCCTGAAAGCTAAATATGGCAATTGTTATTATCACAAATATATGATTCTTCATTTTACACATAACGCCAAGTTAACCTGCCGGAGCGGAGTTGTTTGTTTTTGTGGTAGCGTAAGCGTAAAGCCACAAAAACAAAAGACGCAGCGGAGGTCAGGCTGAACTTTTTGTTATGTAAATTAGCCACATTGCCTACCCGCGACAAACAGACTAACAAATATACCAGTTGCCGAGCCGAAAAAAAGACCTAACAGCAAGGCAGATATAGTTTTGTTTTGAATAATGCTGACTGAGTGACCTGCACGAATTCTTAGCCCTAAATAGATAACTGTATTAACTGCCGGGGCCCACAAGATCAATGATGTGAGAAAAATATCTTTCGTAAGACCGCTGAAGCAATATACCCCTCTCTTAAGCTCAATTGAGAAGTGCGGGAGGGTCGTACCATAAATACCAACCACGGCAGTTCCGGTAAAAACTAACGTGAGGATTACCCCCGCAACAAATTCCTTTTTCATTGAGCTTCTCTTCACTTCAATCCTTTACATAACACTGTCCACAAACCCGGTTGATGGTTTTGTTAGATTGCGCCACCTCGTTATGGCACATAAATTAACCCTATCTCTAAACTTATATTACCGTTTTTTTCCATTACTCGACCGTTTAACTCTAAGTCACTCCGCCCTTCATTTTCGGTGAAAAGGTCGACTATAATTTGCCAATAATCACCCATCAATTGAGCACAAGATGTTTCCCAAGTTTCTTCAGGCAGGTTGATTAGAACCTCTCCATAATCTGCTACATAACTTTTGTTAGCAAGTGCTATGTCGACTGGTATAGGTTGAATAGCTAATCATGACACCCATAACTAATACAGAATAGCTAATCATGACACCCATAACTAATACATACACTTAAACATTTGGCTTTATTATCGTTTATGAGAGATATCTAGCTAGTTGAATGAGGTACCAGAGGGGTCTTCGTACTTTTTATTAATCAAGGCTAAATTGGTATTTTGCAGGCGTAACTAGGTTGTAGTATTCGCTTTGTTTTGAATTTTAGTGGTTATGCGGGTTGTAATAATTCTTTAGCTTTTCCCATTCCTCGAAGTCGTTGATGGCCTGTATGACGCTTAAATTGATTCATCATTATTTCTGCACCTGCTGCGTAGCAAAAGTGCTGTTCAAATTCTGTGGAGAGGGTGAGCCATTGTTCATCATCTAAACCTAACCTTTGTAATATGGGGGATTGGATTGGGTTTATATATCCTCGTTTGTCTTCTCGTATGATGCGGCCTGTGGTGTCAACTAACTCACAGTAATCTTTTAAGCTAAACGCTATGCCTTGGGGCATGTTTCCTCTGTGGTTACCTACAAAAGGCATAAGTTGTTGGGGTTGATTGTTATTTAGTTTGATAGCTTGAGTTCGTTTTTGAATACTTGTGTGTTTTGATGTTTCTGGCGTTTTCGCAATTTTGGCCCTGATGGGGTTTAAGTCTACATAGGCCATACAGGCCAGTACTGCTGACTCATCTAAAAGGGCTTGAGATTTGAACCTGCCTTCCCAGAAGCGGCCCGTACAATCATCCTCTTTATTAGCTTCTCGAGCGATATATTCATTTAAGTCACGCATTAGCCAGCTAATGTCGTGTAAACGTCTTCTGTATTCAACTGTGGTTTCATCTAACGTGAGTAATTGACCTTGGGTGAGTGTATCGCCCCTAGCAAACATTTGTGTCAGCAGTGTGCCTTTGTGCAACCTATGCCACCGGTTTATGACCTCTTCATCACTCCAAGCCTCAGCCTGCTCTGCATTGACATGTAACACCACATGCACATGATTACTCATCACCGCATAAGCACACACATCAATCGCTAATACAGAAGTTAAAAACAACAACCTGTCTTCAACCCACCCTCTCCGATGCTCATAGCTTTGACCTGAATAATCATCCACTCCACATAAAAAAGAGCGGCGAACACAACGAGAAACACAATGGTAATAAGGAGTATCTTGCAAACAAATTTGAGACTTCCGTGGCTGAGGCATGACATCAATCCTTTGATTTATTTTATAAACAAAAGCCTAGCTCAGTTACAAAATAATGCCATTTTAATTAAGGGTGTCTTTATAGTTATTTGATGAAACCCGCATATTCAAAGAATACAATTAGTAGTGATAAAAGCAATAAACCACCAAAAGCAAATAAACCAATTAAAATATTTGCTAATGCCGTGTGCTGCCGAATTACTTTACACCCGCAAAGATTACATTTAGCTGGAAAGGCTTCGGTACACACTATATTTTTTAATACGCTAATTTGATGATTACAAATATTCATAAGAAACATAACGCCCTAATTAGGTGGCACAAACGCGTGGGCTATACTGCGAAGCAGCCCGCGTGTTTGTGTCCCCAACATTTGATTGTTAGATGACATTTGTCACCAAACTGCCCAGCGACACTAAAAATGCCAATGATGATATTACAAGAGGTATCGTAAACCGCCTGAATGAATCATCAAGCTCTGCTATAACTGAAGCGAGCAAGGGGAAATGAATAGCATTTATATCTGAACCCACTTTCATTGCGAATAGATGTACATTACTTCCGTTTTCTTGCTTATAACGGTACTTTTTATCCAAATGGTAATAAAGGCGCCCGAAAATTAATCCCGGCTCAGTTGATAATTTTTCCGCTACTAAATTGCAATCTATAGGAACATATATTTTTGCAGAGCGGTTAGGATTATCTTTATCAAAATTGAGATAATCTTTCTCATACAGAGAGTAGATTTTTTTTAGTAACTTCCTATCTGTAACTGTTTTCAAAGTAACTGTCCTGTCATCTAACAATATTAATATCCGGAAAAATTCCGTGTTTAAATATGGAATTTTTTCGCCTTTCTACATTATTCTTTCTTACCATAGCCTCTAACCCATTGTACAGGTTAACTTTATTACCACCTACTCATTCAGCCAATGGGGAAACACAGAATTTTTCCTAGATCTTGCTGTTATGCGGAATTTCAATCAAAACTGGATAAATTAGCAGTACTAATAGCATTCAAAAATGCCGCGGCCGTACTTTTGATATAGCATTTAATAGTTGCCGACAGACAAGCTGGCGGGCTAAAGCCCAACCTACAAGTTCTGTATGCTTTTTTTCTGTGAGTAAAGCGAATGCCTTGTGTGTGAAGCACATGCTCCATCACGCAGTGATACCCTGTGCGCCAAACACAACATCATAAAGCCTGGCCCAACACCTCCCTCACAACTTGCTTAACATCCCCATAACGACAATGCTCAAAACTACCAAACCCTGCCACTTGCCTCACTTTTAAACGGGTGAACAAGGGCATGGTCATGGCGGTTAAAAATCGACAGTAGATAGACTCGGTTAAAGGCACATCGGTTTTATCAGCAAGGTGAGTTTGTAGCGCTGACATGGCCTCTACCACTTGTACTTTATCGGGTACTGCAATTGGGTTTGAGTATTCTAGTTTTGCCACTTGGCCGTTACATACACTGCAATGGCCACAATGCTCGGGTACTTGCTTGTCATCAAAGTAAGCGGATAGATTAAAGTTTAAGCATTTACCTAATTCAAAAAATCGCACAAGTGCGGCAATACGCTTCACTTCTTTTAGTTCGTTCTCTGCAAAATACTGGGCTAAGGTTTTAGCTAAGTCTGGTGCTAATAAGGCTTGTTGATTAACTTGGTAAACATCGGTAATTAACCGAGAGGCTAGTTCAATATGATTGTGTTCGTGTAAATATTCTAAGGCTGTCACCACCCTACTGCGCTCGGCTCCATATGCTTGATAAATCTCATCAAAATTCACTACACCCCAAACCTTTTTCATAGCGGTATGGGTAAATACGGCATTGAGAAAATCACTTCGTTCTTTAGAAAACTGACTTAAAATTGTCCCTTTGTCTGTGATGAATTTATATTTAAACTCGCCAAAGTAGGCGTATAAAGGGCGAATGACCTTGGCAAGTTCAAGCTGCACCAATAAGGTTTTTAGGGGTAATTGGCGAATATTACTCAAGGTCGACAAGCTATTGATTTGGGTTTCCCATTGAAATTGCCCGAGATTCGATATCTCAGTACCTTGGGCGGCAATATCGTCTATGACCCGCTGAATGGCTGGCAAGTCTGGGGTATCACCATATACAAAGTTTTCGATTGTCACTAAGCCATCTAAATTAGCTAACACAGTGCAATTAGCAGCTTGCCCATCTCGGCCTCCACGGCCTATTTCTTGGCTGTAGTTTTCAATAGATTTGGGTAAATCGTAGTGCACCACAAAACGTATGTCTGATTTGTCTATCCCCATACCAAAGGCAATGGTGGCCACCACTACTTGCAGCTTGTTTTCCATAAAGTCCTGCTGAATGGACTGCCTAATTTCACTGTCTAATCCGGCATGGTAAGCTTTTGCCACGCAGCCATTTTGCTTTAAAAAACCTGCTATTTGTTCTGCCGTTTGCTGCAATGTGACATAAACAATTCCAGCCCCTTGCTGCTGTGACACTTGTTTTAATAGCGCTTGATTTTTATGGACCTCGATTACGGGCACCACATTAAGGTTAAGGTTAGAACGATAAAACCCCGTTTGAATTATGTCATTTGGGGCAATGGCAAACCTGCTGGCCATGTCTTGCTTAACTTTTTTAGTGGCCGTTGCTGTGAGTAACAGTACCAAAGGTATCTTGAGTTCTTGCTTATAGGCTGGAAGTTTTAAATAGTCGGGTCGAAAGTTATGGCCCCATTCAGAGATACAGTGGGCTTCATCAACCACCAGCATAGATACTTGAATAGACTCTATAAACTGCCTAAAACGTTCGTTTTTAAAACGCTCTACCGACACCATTAATATTTTGCATTGGCCTGAACGCACATCGTGCATTACCTGTTTGTTTTGCTGAGCAGTTAAGGTCGAATCGATACTGGCCGCTGCGATACCTTTACTGTGTAAGAATTCAAGTTGGTCTTTCATTAACGCTAATAGCGGTGATACCACTAAGGTTAGATGGGGCAATTGGGTGGCCACAAACTGGTAACACAAAGACTTGCCCGACCCGGTTGGAAATATAGCAAGTGTTGAGCGCTGATTTAATAGGCCATCTACCACTTTTTGTTGGCCAGTGCGAAATGCTGAGAACCCAAACAAGGTTTGCAGTAATTGCGTGTGATCTGGATTTGAATTCATTTGTTGTACCTTCCTTGTTTACTGTCACTAAGCTTCAAAGTTTCAAGGCAAGGTTTGTTAGCTAGATTAATGGTCAGCGCCATTTAAGATTTCTCTAACTGATAAATTGCATCGGTAAGTGAATCCATTCTGTCTACCAATACTGCCTGAGCATCGTATAGTCCTTGATTATAGTAAAGACTCCCCATTTCTTTAGAAATAAAATCAATCAAGAAATCTGCATCAAATTGCCCAAGCTCTAAGTCTAACTCTGAGGACATAAACTTTTGTAACTTAGTGATAATTTGTTCTTTTTGTTGCGACGAAAACTCAATTTTTGACACTGGTACTCTCCGAATAAATTGGAATATAAAATAAGTGAGTGCTAACTTTTATGTAAGTGTACTTAATCAAGCAGGCTAGCTTGGAAGTTAACCATGCTTTGAGGTAACTGTGGATTTTCTAATGTAAAAAGTGTGCGCTCTGCTAAGCTAAATTTTTCAAGCAGGTTATCATGATAGAGATTAAAAATTGTCGAAAATTCATTAGTATCTTGTAAAGCCTGCAAGCCCTTTTGTAAACGTTTAGCTAACTCAGGACGGTTAGGATTAACGTAAAAAACAAGGGGGAATGGATAATAAAGCATTAAAGATGGCTCTATGCTCAAGCCACCTAAAGGTGCTGCTAAGTGATTATAAATGTCCTCAATTTCATTCACTCCTAAAGCCACATAATCAAACTCTTTGTGCTTAAGGCGATGAAACAATTCATCTAAAGAGCCTCGCTCAACCACTGGATAATGGTTGTGCCTAAACAAGGCAGCATCGGCCCATGTATTAGGGATCCCGATACTATGCTGTTGTAATTGTGCTTGAGACCTAAATTTAGCAAACTTAGGTAATGAAGCGTCTCTAACTATCAAGAGCCTAAACCCCAACAACCCCTTGGTGAGTGGACTTGGGACCACTAGCTTATTGATACCATCAAATTTACTGTTACCTGCCACGGTAACTAACACATCAACCCCGGTTTCAAACACACGCCCTTCATCAGCCGCGCCGGGGTAGTCAGTATTGTCTATATAAACACTTGTTGCTTGCCCGTTAACGTCTGTTATGCGCAAACAAGCCTTAAGTAAGGCCACTTCATAAGCTTGCCTGCTGGCAGATTTATTGCCATTCCAAAAATGCACTCTATCCATCCGCTTAACCCCTTCAATAATCCACGTCGCCGAATTCAGGCCCATTTAAGTACTTAATGGCCATTAGCTAGCATACAATTTAATACATATAGTTAACATTAAGGCCATTTATGCAACTTGCGATTTTTATTATGTCTCGCTTACCAAGACTCTTTTTAGTCGTACCCATTTGTCTATTTTTAAGTGCATGCACAAGTTCTGAGCAGTCGAGCGCTCCCTCAGTTGTGAAAGTAATAAAACATGAAGGTAAATACTCACTATCTGTAAATGATGCACCATATGAAGTAAGAGGAGTAGGCCTAGGATTTAAAAATATTGAAAAAGTAGTCGCATTAAAAGCAGCTGGCGGTAACACCTTTAGAACTTGGGGTATGGAGCACATTGACGAAGAGTTGGCGATAGCTGAGCAATTAGACTTGATGATTGCTGTAGGCATTAGCACAGGTAAAGAGTTGTTAGGGTTTGATTACAATGACCAAGCCGCTGTCGCTAAACAATTTAAAGAAGTGACCGCTGCCATAGAGAAATATAAAAACCACCCTAATGTTTTAATGTGGGTTATCAATAACGAGCCTAACCTACTATTTGATGACCAAGGTAAATTAAAAGATGTTAACCCTAAGGTGTACGCTGCCATGGGCGACATCATTGACTATATTCATGCAAATGATCCCAACCACCCTGCTACCTTTAGCTTAGCTGGCGCCAACCCTGCACATATACAGCAAGTTGTTAAATACGCCCCAAATATCGATATTATTGCGGTGCAAACCTATGGTGACCTAACCACAGTCCCCCAAAGCATTGCACAAAGTAAAGTGGATAAACCCTACATGGTCACAGAGTTTGGGCCTATGGGACATTGGGAATTACCAACAACCGAATGGGGCCGAGAAATCGAAGAGCCAAGCGCAGTAAAAGCAGCAGGTATGGCAAAACGTATGCAAGATGTCATCATAAACGACCAAACTGGGCACATAATAGGGTCCTTTGCTTTTTTCTGGGGCCAAAAACAAGAGCGTACTCCTACTTGGTATGGCATGTTCAATGAATCTGGGGAGCACACTGCCCGTATTGATGAGCTCACCAAAATTTGGACTGGGCAATATCCTAGCAACCGCGCACCTTTATCAAAGGCCATTACCATAGATAATATTACAGCGGTGGATAATGTTTATTTAAAGCACGGGCAAACGGCCACAGTGAAAGTACTAGTGTCAGATCCAGATGGCGACACTTTGTCCTATGAATGGGTGCTAATGGAGGAAGTTAAAGCCCGTAGTCAGGGAGGACATTACGAAGCCAAACCAGCAAGCTTAACCTTAAATATAGTGAACACAAGTACTGCAAATGATTATGTAGAAATGACATTTGTGGCCCCTAAAACTCCCGGTGAATACCGTTTATTTAATTACGCCTACGACGGAAACAATAATGTAGCTAATGCAAATATTCCATTTATGGTTCAGAATTAAAAACAACTAGAGACTAGAGCGTTACTTTGCTCTAGTCTCCATAATTTAGAACACTATATTTTGGAATGACTATGTCTAACACTGCCAGCGAGTTTGCAAACCTAACCCCAGAACAACGCCTTAACTACCTAGTAAAAGAGTGTGTTGCAGCAAATCAAATTTGGATCCTCACAGACCAAGACGGTTGCGTTATGCTAAACACCGAAGACGAAGACTGCGCCCCAGTTTGGCCAAGCCAAGCCACTGCGCAAGATTGGGCCACTGGTGACTGGGCTGAGTGCCAACCCCATGCCATTGACTTAAAAACCTGGCATAGCCGCTGGAGCCAAGGCTTAGAAGACGACGATGTGGCTATTGTTGTATTTCCTGATGAAAACGACCAAGGCCTAGTTTTATCAGCTTATGAATTTGATTTAGAGCTAAAGAACCAAGCTAAAAAATAATTCTACTACACACCAAGTTAGCGGCCTCTAACACCATAGGGGCCGCAGATTAGCCTTTCACAAAAATATAAATTACAGGTTATTGATAAAGTACTGAGCCCTTAAAGTACTCAAATGTAACGACGTCCCCTCGCCTTCAACAATTCCATGACGCCTATTTGGGTAAGACATCAAATCAAACTGCTTATTATGTTTAACTAGCTCATTAATAAGTAACTCACTGCCTTGGTAATGCACATTGTCATCTCCAGTGCCGTGCACTAACAAGAGCTTACCCTTAAGGTTAGCTGCATGAGTAATAGCAGAAACTTGTGCATAGTTGTCTATATTATCTTCCAGTAATCCTGAATATCGCTCTTGGTATATAGAGTCATATAATCGTTTATCTGGCACTGGAGCTTGAGCCACCCCGACCTTAAAGGTATCTGACTGTCTAAATAGTAGGTTTAAGGTTAATGAACCGCCTCCTGAATGCCCCCATACACCAACACGATCACAGTCTATAAAACTCCAACGGGCACACATGGCGTTTATTGCATCTGCTTGATCTTGGGGTTCGTTGTTGCCATCACTTGCGTAAATAGAACGCCTCCAGTTGTGACCTCTTGGGGCAGCTGTACCTCTATTATCTACAGATGACACTACAAAACCTTGTTGTGCCATCATAAGGTGCCACATACCTAGGTTACCTTGCCACATGTCTCGCACGGTTTGACCAGCGGGCTCTCCATAAACATAGTGAATCAGTGGATAGGTTTTGTTTGCATCAAAGTTTGTGGGACGTAATATAAAACCATCTAAACGTAGGCCGTCTTGCGCTTTTACGTCAAAAAATTCGAATTCACCCATGTCTAATTTAGCGAGTTTTTCTGTGAGCTCTGCGTTATCTTCCATCACATGATGTACCTTGTGATCAGGTAGCGAAACTAAACTATAAACGGGTGCCGACAAAAATGATGAATGCTGGTGTATTGCCCAGCTAGAATCAGCCGAAATCTGGTAGCTGTTAGTTCCACTTAACTCAGTTGGCGTAACTTGCTCCATTTGGCCGCTGCCATCTAAACGTGCGCGCTGTAAATAACGTTGAGACACATTGCTTGGAGAAGCAATAAAATATAACCAACCATTTTGTTCATCAATGGACACAAACTGGGTAACATCAAACTCACCTGGGGTTAAATCGATATAGCTTTTTCCATCTCTAGACACCCGATAAACATGCTTCCAACCATCTCTTTCACTTTGCCAAATAAAATCATCCGATTGTTTCAACCATTTAGGCTCAACCATTAGCTCAATAAAGGTTTCTTCTTGTTCTACTAAGAAAGGTTGCGCTTCACCTGTATCAGCATTTGCGTAGAACAAAGTGTTAGTATCTTGCTTGCGATTCATTTGTTGGATCAGCAGCTGCTCACTATTATTGGCCCAGTCCATTCTTGGTATATACATGTCTTTAGCCACGCCCGGTAACTTAACCCACTGCGTCTTAGGGTTTACTACTGTAACTACCCCTATTTTTGCAGCAGCGTTTTCTTCACCTACTTTAGGATAGGGAATAGCTGCCACTTCAGGATAAAGCGTGTCGGTGTTGTTAATGATAAAAAAGTCTTTAGCTGCGTGAGTATCAAGCTGCCAAAATGCAATTCGCTTGCTATCTGGACTCCAGCGAAACCCGTCTCGAATCGAAAACTCCTCTTCATATGCCCAATCAAATAAACCATTGATGATGCTATCTGAAGCATCAGATGTTAGTGCCGTAATCTGGCGAGTTTTAAGATCTTGTGCATAGATATTGTTATGCATCACATAGGCAAACTTCAAACCATCAGGAGAAAACTTACCAAACATCATTTGTGCGGGCTCAGCTTGATTATCGCCTAATTGCCACAGCTCATTGGTGTTAAAGTCGCGGACCCAGTAATCACCTCGATCTTTTTGACGCCAAACATATTCTGCATTGGTGTAAATGAGTATTTTTGATTTGTCAGCAGACCATTGGTAGTCATCTATGGGTAAGGCTTTGTCTGATCCTTGAGGAATTAATTGCGCTAATGGCAACAACACAGTTCGCTCTAATGTGGCTGGATCGTATTTTACAATTTCTTCATATATTTTGATGTCGTCGCCGTATCTGTCTTTTTCTAGCTTGGCATCTTCAAACCCCGGCGCTGTTTCTAACGCACTATAGCTAGCACCTTCATCTAACCAGCGCACTGCACCTGGTCTTTTGGCATTGTATTTCCATTCGCCATAAATCGCTTCATTGGTTAAAGTTTCACTCACCTTTATTGGCTCCACATTATTTGATTGGTTATTACTTATACATGCAGACAAAGTAAACAAAGCTGCGACTAATGCTGTAATTTTCTGCTTTAAGTTAGGATGTTTCATTGGTGTCTTCTTTGGTTTTTGTTAACAAGCCAGTTATTAACTTTTAGGGGGCAGTAACCTGTCTATTCACTAAAATATCTCCTCTGGGAATATTTGGTGATTGAGGATTACTATCGGACAATCTTACATTCAACTTTTGTTACAAATATTATTGTTGTTCAAAGGTTTCAAACTGATTGGGTAAAAAGTCGACCAATCTGCCTGACAACCCCACATAAATTTTCATTGTGTTACCAAAGGATTGAAAAATCTTTGGTAGCATATCTTCAAGGTTATCATTGCCCCGCTGCTTAGCTTGGGTTACCGCCAAGGACATATCTGCAAAGGTGGTAAACATATATAAACAATGGCTTAAATCTTTTTGCAGCTTTTGCATTTCCTCTTGTTTAGTTACCTGCATTTTATCCCATGCATTTTGCCAAACACCTTCAAGCTGACTGTGGCCTAACAACATTCCTTGGCACCATAAGGATAAACGTTTTTGCTGTGAATTTCCTTTCAGCCCAATACCTGCGGGCAATTGAATAATTTCATCACTCATGTCTTTCAACTGATTTTGGAGTAACCCCATCAGCAAATCAGTTAATTCATCAGCTTGCTCTACACTGGTTAGTTGATTACTTTTTTTAATAACCCAAGGTAACCAAACCTCAGGCATGGGAATTTCAGGTGCTGCAGCGGCGGCAAACACACACCCTTTTATAAATTCAAAAGGGTAAACCACATCACTTAATTCAGGTGAAGCACATAATGCACTCAACCTAGCTTCTACGCCTGTTTCACTTTTGAACATACATGACTATTTTTATGAAAAGTTATGCTAACAATAAAACAGAACCTAGACCTAAGTGCAACGCTAAATCACCTACTCCATACCTTAAAAATCACTTGCATCAAAAACCACAAGTTATAATATAACATTACCTTAATAACGAGATTGGTTGCCCATGTCGCACAAATTATCTACTACTTGCACTTTTGTTATGGCCGCCCTGCTCGGAAATTCAGCATTAGCTGCAGATAAAGTCATTCAAAAAGACGAAAATGACATCGAAACTCTAATAATTACAGCTAGCCCTTTAGAACGTTCTGTTCTTCAGTCAACTACACCTGTATCTATTTTAAGTGGCGATGAACTAGAGAAAAACCAAGCCGCCACTTTAGGCGAAACTTTAAAGTCAGTACCGGGTGTTAATAGCACCTATTTTGGCCCTGTATCTAGTAGCCCTATTATTCGCGGCTTAGATGGACCTAGGGTAAAAGTAGTTCAAAATGGAATGGACAGTTCGGATGCCTCACGAGTAGGACCGGATCATGTCACAACCAACGAAGCGAGTACTGCCACCCAAATCGAAGTACTTCGTGGGCCATCAACCTTATTATTTGGTAGTGGTGCCATTGGTGGTGTAGTTAACGTTGTTGACAACCGCCTGCCGAAAACCCGCCAAGATGAAACCTCTGGACGTGTTAGTGCCTTATATGACTCTGTGTCAAACGAACGCATGGTATCCACTGATATTAACGGTGGTTCAGGAAACTTTGCTTGGCACTTAGATGCCTTTAAGCGTAAAACCGATGATTATGATGTGCCTGAGTTTACCCTTGAAGATGGTGACATAGTCGACACTATTGATAATTCAGATATTGACTCGCAGGGTTATACCTTTGGTGCGGGCTGGATTGGAGATGACGTAACTGTTTCTCTTGCCTATGGAAGATTAGAAACAGACTATGGTATTCCTGGACACTCCCATGATGATCACGAGCATGAAGATGAGGAAGACGAAGACCATGATGAAGAAGATCATGACGAAGAAGATCACGATGAAGATGAGCATGAAGAAGAGGAAGAAGTCTTTGCTCGTATGAAACAAGATCGTTTCCAGTCTGTAGTGGATTGGAAGAATATCTCAGGATTCTTCAACGAATTACATTGGCACAATACCTACACAGATTATCAACATAGTGAAATTGAAGAAGGTGAAGTAGGTACAACCTTCAAAAATGAAACCCTAGAATCACGACTTTGGGCTAAGCACAAAGCCACCGGTGGTTGGGAAGGGGTGGTTGGCCTTCACTACACGGACTCTGAGTTTTCAGCGGAAGGTGAAGAAGCCTTTACCCCATCTACAGACTCAACTCATACCGCTTTGTTTATTCTTGAAGAAAAAACAGTAGGTGACTTTTTATGGCAACTTGGAGGAAGAGTTGAGCGGGTATCTCACAAGCCTGATAATGACTTTTTCATTTCAAGTGATGTAGATGCAAACTTCGAAGAGCTAACCTATACAGCAACTAGTGCATCAGCTGGTTTTGTTTACAATATTAGCGATAATCAGTCTCTTGCTTTGAACTATGCTTTCTCTGAGCGCGCGCCTTCATCAGCTGAAATATTCTCTAACGGACTGCATATCAGTACCTCTACCTATGAAGTAGGCGCAGGTTATGATTTGGTTATTGATGATAGCGACCCCGATGATGTTGAGTTCACAGTTGTACAATCTAGTGATGCCGTTGACAAAGAAATATCCAACAACCTAGACATAACTTACAGAGTACAAGGTGATAACCTTCAAGCAAACTTCAGTGTGTTCTACAACCAAGTAGACAACTACTTGTTCCAACAAAACACTGGTTTGGAATTCCACGACCATGAAGAAGAAGAACTTGAAGAAGAAGAGCACGATGAGGAAGAAGGTACGCCAGTATATGTGTTCAACCAACAAGATGCGGTAATTTATGGATTTGAAGCAGATGTAGATTGGCACTTCAGTGAAAACCTACGTTTAAGTGGTTTTACCGACTTCACTCGAGCCAAGTTAACCGATAGTGATGATGGCAACGATAACCTGCCTAGGATCCCTCCGATGCGAGTTGGCGCTGAGTTACATTGGGAACAAGATAATTGGCACGCAGAGCTTGGCGCAACTCACTACGCTAAGCAGGATAAAATAGCTGATTTTGAAACTGAAACAGACGGCTACACTATAGTTTCAGCTTCATTTAACTACTATGTACCTCTCGGTGGTAATGATTTAACCCTTTATGTTAAAGGTAACAACTTAACTGATGAACTAGGTAAAGTGCATAGCTCATTTATTAAAGATGTTGCGCCTTTACCGGGCCGTTCATTTGTTGTGGGTGCTAAATATAACTTTTAGTACTCCTCAGTAAAGGACTAACAAAAAAGGCTTAACCTTGCGGTTAAGCCTTTTTTATTTCTGTAAACGCCTTTAACTAGTTAACAGTGCAATGGCTTTTTCTAGTTGCGAACGAGGGCAACCGAAGTTAATACGTACAAAGTTCTTATCGCCAAAATCGATACCCGGTGACGGGCCAATTCCTTTATCTTCAAAGTACTTTTGAGGGTTATCTACCCCTAGCCCACTGGCATCAATCCAAGCTAAAAAGGTAGCTTGGGGAGTCAGTAACTTAAGGCCATCGATTTTTGCAATTTCAGCAGCTAGGTAATCTCTGTTACCACGTAAATAAGTAAGTAAATCTTGTCGCCAATCTTCACACTCGGTAAAGGCTGCCTGAGTAGCACTAAGCCCCATAACATTTACCCAAGGCACAATGCCTTGTGCCGCCTGATTGAAGCTTTTTCTTATTTTTGCATCTTCTATAATCGCAAATGATGTGCCTAAGCCTGCAACATTAAAGGTTTTACTGGCGGCCATTAAGGTAATGGCTTTACCACCAAAAGCTTCTACTTTACCAGCGGGAATATGTTTAGCCGTTTCATCTAAAATAATATCGCAGTGAATTTCATCAGAGCAGAGCATGACATTATTTTGAACACAGATTTCGCTAATACGCGCCAACTCCTGTGCAGATAACACTGAGCCAACAGGGTTCATTGGGTTACAAACAATAAATAACTTACATTTTGGATCAGCGGCTTGCTTTTCTAGCTCTTCAAAATCAATTGTCCAACGGTCGTTTATGGCAACTGTACCTATTTCTACCCTTTCCAACCCATGTAGCTTAGGGGCTGCCAATAAGGGCGGGTAGTTAGGGGTTTGCATCATAACTTTATCGCCGGGCTCACAAAACGCTTTACACACTACATTAAATGCAGGCACTACCCCTGGCGTCCAAACGATCCACTCCTCAGAAATATCCCAGTCATATTGCTGGGCCATCCAACTAACAACAGCTGCATTTGCATCTGCATGATGAGCAGGCAAGGTATATCCCATCAGCCCATGTTCAGTACGCTCATGTAAGGTATCTATAATGGGTTGTGCACACCTAAATTCGGTATCAGCAATCCACATTGGCAATATATCTCGGCCTTTGTATTTTTCCCACTTGTAGGCATAACTAGGAGATCTATCAATAATTTTATCAAATTGAGGCATTGGGTTGGTCACTTAAAGTTATTAGTATTATTAGAGCAGAAGTGCTTACTTCAATGTATTACACTTCTGCGTTACGAATTAGATCTTCGACTTTCGTAATAAAGTCGTGGCTGTGAAAAGGTTTTGCAACAAAGTCAGATGCACCTAAGCGCATAGCATTAACGACCAAATCTTTTGTGGCATTCGCAGTAAGCATTAAAAAAGGACATGTAGGACTCTTTTTTCGCAATTCAGACAAAATATCTAAACCACTGACATCTGGCATTAACCAATCACAAATTACCAGTGATATATTATCTATCTTGTCACTATTAATGAAAGTTAATGCTTCAGTACTATTCGAATAACTAATAATTTTACCTGATATCAGTTCTTCCAATACAAGCTGAATTAACTCTAGTGTGACAGTGTCGTCATCTATTATAAGTACGTTGCAGTTATACACAAAATCATCCTTTACTTACCTGTAGGCTAAGCTTTGTATATACCAAGCACCTACTAAAGGTCAATTTAATTACCAAATAAAATAAAGCCCAGACTCCGCTGGGCTTCAACTTAATAACTAACCTAACTTATTTGAGGCCACATGGTAACGGGGATCTTCATTTAAATTCATTTCTACATATTGTTGAGCTTTAGTCATTAACTGACGACACTCTGGGCTAATATGACGAATATGTAACTTCTTACCTTGTTCCTGATATTTATCAGCTAGGCTATCAATGGCATCGACCCCTGAAGAGTCCCATACTCTCGACTCTTTGAAATCAATGACCACATCTTGAGGGTCATTTTGCGGGTCAAATAGCTCTTTGAAGTGTAATACAGAGCCAAAAAATAGTGGCCCATCTAACTCATAAACTTTCCAACCATCTTCATCTTCGTGGGTACGAGCGTTTATATGTGTAGCGTGTTTCCATGCAAACACTAACGCAGAGACAATTACACCTACAATAACAGCTATGGCTAAATCTGCGATAACCGTTACCGCTGTGACTAAAAACAGCACAAAGGCATCTTCTTTATTTACGCCACGAATAATCTTAAACGAAGCCCATTCGAAGGTACCAATAACCACAATAAACATAACACCTACTAATGCAGCTAGGGGGATCATTTCAATCAAAGGAGCAGCAAACAAAATAAACCCAAGTAATACCACAGCTGCTGTAATACCAGATAAGCGGCCTCGCCCACCAGAATTAATATTAATCATACTTTGACCAATCATGGCACAACCGCCCATACCGCCAAAGAAACCATTAACTGTATTCGCTAAGCCTTGCCCCATGCACTCTCTGTTGCCTTGACCTCGGGTATTGGTCATTTCATCAATCAAAGACAGCGTTAACAAAGATTCAATTAAACCAATTAACGCAATGATTACAGCTGTGGGTAAAATGATATAGAGGGTTTCAAAAGTGAAAGGCACCATGGGAATAGCAAAGGTAGGTAATTCACCGGCAAGAGTAGCCGCTGCTTTTTGATCTTCTGGCAACATATCACGAACAAAATCGATTACCGTTCTGGCTTCTAAGTCTAACATTTGCACTAACACAGTCACGCCGACTATTGCGACAAGAGAAGCGGGTACAGCTGTGGTTAACTTAGGCAAAAAGAAAATAATAGCCATAGTTAACAGCACTAAACCTAACATGATGTAAAGAGCTTCACCTTGCATCCACACTGAGTTACCTAGTGCATCTAACACTTTAAATTGCCCTAATTGGGCGAGAAAAATAACAATGGCAAGGCCGTTTACAAATCCCAACATGACAGGATATGGCACTAAGCGGATAAACTTACCTAACTTACATATTCCGGCTAGAATTTGTATTAAACCAGCAAGCAAAACTGCAGCAAACAAATATTGGATACCGTATTGTGCAACTAATGCCACCATTACAACGGCTGTTGCACCAGTCGCACCAGAAATCATTCCTGGTCTACCACCTGCTATAGAGGTGATTAACCCCATCATAAATGCTGCATACAAACCCACCATAGGTTCAACGCCTGCAACAAAAGCAAAGGCGACAGCCTCTGGTACCAAAGCTAAAGCAACTGTGATCCCTGACAACACGTCATTTTTCACTGTTCCGTCTTTACTGGTAATCAAATTAAACATCTAACTTTCCACTATCAGGGTTATAAAAACAAAGATGCGCAGGTTACCAGAATTTGCAAAAATATTCTTTTAACAGTTTGTTAAATAGATAGAATTTAGGCATAAAAAAGACCGGATAACCGGCCTTTTTTGTATGACTAGTTTTAAACGCTCAAAACTAAGCCACTATGTCCAATAACTCAACGTCAAAAATTAGTGTGCTATGAGGACCAATCGCGCCACCAGCACCTTGCTCGCCATATGCTAATTCAGCAGGAACGTGTAGTTTTAATTTAGTCCCAACTTTCATTAGTTGCAGTGCTTCAGTCCAACCTTTGATAACCCCATTTACAGGGAATTCAGCAGGCTGACCACGGTCATAAGAACTGTCAAACACAGTACCGTCTAAAAGTGTACCGTGATAATGAGTACGTACTGTTGAAGTTGGGGCAGGAACATCGCCATCACCTTGAGTGATCACTTCGTACTGAAGACCACTTTCTGTCACTGTCACTTCATCACGCTTAGCGTTTTCTGCTAAGTATGCTTCACCTTCAGCAATCACACCTGCAAATTGCTCAGCTTTTGCTGCTTGCATGCGCTCATGAATTTCGTTGAAAGCAACACGTAAGGTATCGTTGTCAACTTGGGCTGCTTTTTTCTCAAAAGCATCGGCTAAACCAGCTTGAACAGCTGAAATATCTAAACCTTCAAATGGGTTACCCGCTAATTGCTCGCCCATTTGTAAACCAATACCGTAACTTGCTTGTGTTTCTACTGTAGAAAATTTATCTGACACTATAACTCCTAACTTGCCCCCTCAACTATTTAGAATTGAGTGAATGGCACTTTGCTAAAAAATGGAAGTATATCGGTAAACGTCACTAAAAAGTATATTTTAGAGCGTAATTGCTTAGACAAATAGTTTACATGTCAGTATCGTATAAATTGCTTATTAATTAGTAATGGAGACGAATGTGTCACAAGTTTTAGATTCTCAATTAACAGGAACAGTTCGAAACCTAGGCGCTGTGTTGGGCGACACTATCCGTGAACAGCTTGGCGAAGACTGGCTAGAAAGAATTGAAGCCGTAAGAAAAGATGGGCGAAAAGCACACCAAGGCGATGAAGAAGCAGCTAAACGCGTGAAACAACTTTTTAGTGAGCTAAAAAATGAAGAGTTGCTCACCGTTGGTCGCGCATTCTCACAATTTTTAAATCTGGCAAATATTGCAGAGCAAGAATTCAATAGTAACAATGACCAAAACGATCCTATTGATACATTATTTAGCCACTTAGACGATGCGGGTATTCAAGCAGAAACCTTTGAAAAAGCCCTTGAACACTTAAACATTGAGCTGGTTTTAACAGCTCACCCTACAGAGGTTACACGTAGAACCCTGATACATAAACATAGCGAACTTGCTAAGTGTTTAAGTAAAGTACATGAATCTGAAGTCTCTGAAACCCAAAGAAGCAAGATTGAAACTCGCATAGCAGAGCTTATTAGCCAAGCTTGGCACACAGAAGAAATTCGTACTATTCGACCTACACCTGTAGATGAAGCACGCTGGGGATTCTCTGTGATTGAGAATTCTTTATGGGAAGCAGTGCCAGACTTTATCCGCGAACTCGACAAACGCTTTGTAGATAAATTTGATTTATCTATTCCGTTAGATGTATCTCCCGTTAAATTTGGCTCATGGATGGGTGGCGACAGAGACGGTAATCCTTTTGTAACGTCAAAAGTAACAGAGCAAGTTTTACTATTGGCTCGCAAACGTGCAGCAAAACTATTTGCTCAAGACATAGATTTTCTGCAAGTTGAATTATCTATGAGCGACTGCAACGATGCACTAAGAGCACAAGTTGGAGACGTACTTGAGCCATACCGAGCAGTATTAAGACCGCTACTAGATAAACTCTTAAACACCAAAGAAGGTATTACAGAGAAGCTTAAAGGCAACACTGTTGACACAAGTGATTGGATTTCTGATAAAGAAGAATTACTTGCACCATTAATGGCGTGTTACGAGTCATTGCAAGCCTGTGGCATGACAGTTATAGCTCAAGGCCATTTACAAGACACCATACGCCGAGTGCATTGTTTTGGTGTACATCTATTGAAGTTAGATGTTCGTCAAGATTCAGAGAGACATTCAGATGTATTTGCTGAACTTACCCGTTACTTAGGTTTAGGTGATTACAGCCAATGGAGTGAAGAAGACAAGCAAGCTTTCTTACTGAAAGAATTAGGCTCTAAACGCCCATTGTTCCCTGCTACTTGGCAGCCAAGTGCAGATGTCCAAGAAGTAATTGATACCTGTAAAGTCATCTCTGAAAACGGTAAAGACGGCTTTGGTATTTACATTATATCTATGGCAAGTCTTCCTTCAGATGTGCTTAGCGTAAACTTGTTACTGAAAGAGCTAGGTGTAACTTGGCCTATGCCAGTTGCTCCATTATTCGAAACACTAGACGATTTGAATGCAGCTGCCAGCGTAACGAAAAAACTATTCTCTATTGATTGGTATCGTGGCTACATTCAGGGTAAACAACACATAATGATTGGTTACTCAGACTCAGCTAAAGATGCAGGTGCTATGGCAGCTGGCTGGGCTCAGTATGAGTCACAAGAAGCCTTAGTTGCACTAGCTGAAGAGAACGACATTGAATTAACTTTATTCCACGGACGTGGCGGTACAATTGGACGAGGCGGCCTACCAGCCCATGCAGCCATTTTATCGCAACCACCTGGCTCATTAACCGGCGGATTTAGGGTAACAGAACAAGGTGAAACCATTCGTTATAAGTTTGGTATGCCTGTTTTAGCTCAGCGAAGCCTAGCGCTTTATGCAAGTGCAATATTAGAAGCACTAATACTGCCGCCACCAGCACCAGAACAAGAATGGCGTGAAGCTATCACCAAAATGGCTGCGGATGGTCGTGATAATTACCGCCAAATAGTGAGACACGACGAAAACTTTGTGCCTTACTTCCGCGTTGCAACTCCAGAACAAGAGCTAGGTAAATTACCATTAGGTAGTCGCCCGGCTAAACGTAAGCCAACAGGTGGTATTGAAAGTTTACGTGCTATTCCATGGATATTTGCATGGGCGCAAACTCGTATGGTTTTACCTTCTTGGTTAGGCACAATGAAAGCGGTACAAGCTTCTCTAGATGCTGGCAAAGGTGACACCATAAAAGACATGTTAGACAACTGGCCGTTTTTCTATTCTAGATTGTCAATGTTAGATATGGTGTTTGCAAAAGCGGCTCCTAACATCAGTAAAGAGTACGATGAAAGCCTAGTACCTGAAGAACTTAGGCACTTTGGAGATGCATTGCGCTCTGAGCTACAAATGAGCATAGATTTACTTCTCAAACTTTTAGATCAAAAGACAGTAATGGAAAGCGATCCTAAAGGTACAGAGTCGATGAATATACGTGCAGGTTACCTACAACCGCTACATTACCTTCAAATTGAATTGTTGAAGCGTATTAGGTTGTTAGATGATGAAGAGCATGACGCTACACTAGAGCGCGCTATGATGGTGACAATCGCTGGAATAGCCGTAGGTATGCGTAACACCGGCTAAATTTGCTTTAAAACATCTAAACCAACCTATTTACTGCCTTAGTAAATAGGTTGGTTTAATTTTAGTGAACTTCTTCCCCAAAACCATCCCCCGGGTCTTTATCAAAATCAGCCTTTATACCTAAGACTATCGAAATACCTAAAATTGATTTGCATTTAACATTTCCTTTGATAGATTGGTTAAAAAAGGAGCAGAATCAATGAAGATTACCACCACTATTTTATGTTTAATTGCTTTAATCCTATTAGGTTGCAATAAAGCCCCAAATAAACAGACTGTCGCTAATAAAACCGAAGCGGCTCCCCCCGTTAACGCACAACACTCGTTTCAAACTTATAGTGCCGAAGCGCTCTTTAATACCACTGCATACGTAATGGCTAACTCAGAAGGGTTTGCTATATCAAACGATGACAACACCCTATTAATATCGAGTGATGATACTGGGATATTCAACGCTTACTCTTTAAATTTAGATAGTGCTGAGCTAACCCAACTGACCCGCTCTGCCAACTCAGCTATCTTCGCAGAAAGTTACTTTCCAAATGATAATCGCTTCTTGTACACAGCAGATAACGGTGGTGATGAACTTAACCATATTTGGGTACAAGAGCTAGACGGAAAAGCTCTAGATCTAACACCAACAGCAAATACCAAAGCTTTGTTTTTAGGGTGGTCGGGTGATCAAGCGCGCTTTTATTTATTAACCAATGAGCGGGATCCAAAATCATTTGATTTATATGCATATAACGCTGACGACTATCATCGAGAGCTAATATTTCAAAACGATAATGCATTAAGCATTTCTGCTATTAGTAAAGATGGCCAATGGTTAGCAGCAGTTGAGCCAAGGACAAGTGCTGACGCAAATATCTACCTTAAAAACTTAACAACTGATGAAGACGCTAAACTCATTACTCCTCATCAAGGTAATATAAAGTATGGTGTTTACAGTTTTACTCCAGATAGTCAGCAGTTAGTTATCTCCACCGACGAGCATGGAGAATTTTATCAAGCTTGGTTATATGATTTAGCCTCAGCTAAAAAGCAAGCTTATGAAACAGCACAATGGGATGTAAGCTTTGTTGGCTTCTCCCAAACAGGGAGATACAAATATTCAGGGATTAACCAAGACGCTGAAACTAAGATCAAACTAACTGACATCACTACAGGAAAAGATGTAGAACTTCCAAATTTACCAGCCGGCAATATTATGAATGTCCGCTTTTCAAGTGATGACAAAAAAATAGCATTTTTACTCAATGGAGACACCAGCCCTAGCGATGTCTACACCATGAATATTGGCGATACCGCCAAACGTTTAACCTATGCCTTAAATGAAGAAATCGACCAAGCAAACTTAGTTGAAGCCCAAATAATTAGATACAAAAGTTTTGATGGTACAGAAATCCCCTCCACACTATACAAACCTAAGCAAGCCAGCGCTAAAAATAAAGTACCAGCAATAGTATTTGTTCATGGCGGTCCAGGGGGGCAAACCCGAAAAGGTTATTCAGCACTTATACAGCACCTAGTCAATCATGGTTATGCTGTACTTGGTGCTAACAACAGAGGCTCCTCAGGATACGGTAAATCATTTTTTCACATGGATGATAAAGCCCATGGCGAGGGCGACTTACAGGACATAGTGTGGGGTAGAAAATACTTGGAATCTTTAGAATGGGTTGATAAAGATAGTATAGGAGTAATGGGCGGCTCTTACGGAGGTTTTATGGTGGCAGCGGCCCTTGCATTCGAACCTGAAGTATTCGACGTTGGGATTAATATTTTTGGCGTGACCAACTGGGTTCGAACGCTTAAATCCATTCCACCATGGTGGGAGTCTTACAAAGAAGCATTATATGACGAGATGGGAGACCCAGCGACCGATGAAGAAAGACACAAACGTATTTCTCCTCTTTTTCATGCCCAAAACATCACCAAGCCACTCCTAGTGGTGCAAGGAGCTAACGACCCCAGAGTATTGCAAGTTGAAAGTGATGAGCTAGTGGCTGCCGTAAAAGAAAATAATGTACCTGTTGAGTATGTATTATTCCCAGATGAAGGCCATGGGTTTCTTATAAAAGCAAACCGTATAAAAGCGTCAAATGCGTACGTTGAATTTTTAAATACCTACTTAAAGAAAACCGAAAAATAAGCCAAAAAACTAAAACCTAACTTGATAACGTTTCACAAACCTTAACGTTATCAAGTTAGTGTTAGATAGTAATGCTCCCCGTTAGATATTGAACCGCATTTCCTGAAATCAGTACTCGATTGGAAGTCACCTTGCAATTAAGCACGCCACCGCGGCTAGAGGCTTGGTATGCTTTGAGCTCATTCTTACCTAAGCGCTGCCCCCAAAACGGAGCCAAACCGGCATGAATAGACCCTGTTACTGGGTCTTCATCACCACCGTTGGCAGGCCAAAAATACCTAGAAACAAAATCAAACTCTTGGCGCTCAGACACAGAAGTTACAACCACATCCAAAGGCGCAAGCTGCTTTAATTTGGCATTATCACGAACCACAGATAACACTTGTGACTCTGAAGCATACACAACAAAATAGGCCTGCTGATTACGGAAAACTTCGTTAGGTTCAATTGAAAGTCCAGATGTTAATGCGCCGGGCCAGGAGTCTATTTTCTCTGGCTTATTGTTAGGAAAGTCCATTTGAATTTCCCCATCACCTTTTTTAACTACGGGAAGCTTACCCACAGCTTTAGCAATAAAAGTTACAGTACTAAGCTCTGGAAATTTTTTGAATAAAACAAATGCTGAGGCCAGCGTAGCATGACCACAAAAATCAATTTCTGTGATGGGTGAGAACCAGCGAATTTGATAGCTATTAGCAGTATCTTTAACTAAGAAAGCCGTTTCAGAAAGGTTATTTTCTAAGGCAATAGACTGCATCTTTGAATCCGCTATCCAAGTGTCAGTTATAATAACTGCAGCCGGATTTCCTGCAAACACAGTATCAGTAAAAGCATCAATTATGTTTATTTCAAGTTCCACTTTATTCTCTATTTTCAACCTACTCTTAGGCTATTATTTAGGATTAGTAAGGCCTTGCCTATTAAAATATTTATGAAGGGCATCAAAGCAGTGATACACCCCCACAGCAAAATGTGGCCCAGCGCCCAATCATAATATTCGTCTACTGCAGCCACCCATAGCAAACACATTTATCGTCTAAGCAGCTTGTAAACTCGGATTAAGTCTTTTATTCTCTGTGGCAATTAGTCCGTCGGGGTGCCTATATTTTTAGGCTGAGAGATGAATATCATTAACCCGGTGAACCTGATCCGATTAGTATCGGCGTAGGGAACGGATATGCTGTATTTCAGCGTACTCTTTGCACACTTTCGTGCCTCCACACCCTATGTCGCTTAGTTAAATTTGGTGATATAGATGTCCGATTGTTCAATAGCTACACCTATCGCATTAACCATAGCAGGCTCAGACAGCGGTGGTGGTGCAGGTATTCAAGCCGACCTTAAAGGGTTTTCTGCAAATGGTGTATATGGCGCAAGTGTCATAACAGCCGTTACGGCTCAAAACACCCTCGAAGTATCCGCTGTACATGGTATCCCCATAGATATCGTTACCGCTCAAATTCTTGCTGTACTTAGCGACCTAGATGTTAAAGCCATTAAAATTGGCATGTTGTATTCTAGCGAATTAATAGAAGCCGTAGCCGAAGCCATAAAAGATTACCAAGGTTTAGTGGTGCTAGATCCTGTGATGATCGCCAAATCCGGTGACGCACTTTTACAAGAGGATGCTGTGCATGCGCTAAAAACCCTACTTATACCAAAGGTAGATTTACTTACGCCTAATTATCCAGAGGCTCTTGTTTTATTGGGTTTACCCGCTCAAGAGCAACTAGATGAAAGCCTGCTAACTGATTACGGCAAAAAACTGTTAGCACTAGGTCCTAAATACGTATTGCTTAAAGGGGGTCATGGCCAAGGCGATATATGTACCGATTTATTGATAACAGCGAATTCTGAAACAAGTGTCCTTAAAGCACCAAAGGTAGCGACTAAGAACACCCATGGAACAGGCTGCACCTATTCTGCAAGTATTGCAGCTTGGCTGGCTAAAGGTGTTGATATGCACCAAGCGGTTTCCTTGTCCCATAGTTATTTGCACCAAGCTATCTTAGCCGCTGACCAGCTAAATGTAGGTTCAGGCCACGGACCAGTGCATCACTTCCATCATCTGTGGAAGCAATTATGAGTACAGGCGTATTAGCCCAAAAGCCAGAGCAGATCACTGTACTAGGGGGCGGAGTAGCCGGCCTTTGTGTGGCAACTGAGTTAGTAAATAAAGGCTTAACAATTACTGTACTAGAGCGCCAATTAGCGCCCGGACCTGGATCTACCTCTTGGTGGGCGGGTGGAATGCTTGCGCCTTTTTGTGAGGCAGAAAGTGCTGAAGAAGCGGTAGTTAGATATGGACAAAAAGCTGCAAAGTGGTGGCAAGACAATACAGAGCTGGTCAAGCAGCAAGGCTCCATGGTTTTGGCTTTAGGCCGGGATCAAGCCGACTTACAACGCTTTGCTAAACGTACTCAAAATTATGATGTATTGGATGCAGCAGGTATAGCAGCATTAGAGCCTGACCTAGCCCCAAAATTTTCAAAGGCTTTGTATTACCCTTCTGAAGCCCATTTATCACCAAGAGAAGCCCTTAGCACCCTAAAAGAAAAGCTAGTTGCAAAAGGCGTTAAATTTGTACATGAGACTGCTGAGCCTGAAGCCTTGTCCCACGACTCTTTAGTAATTGATTGCAGAGGAATTGAAGCGAAACCCGATATTTCAGACCTTAGGGGTGTAAAAGGTGAAATGTTAATTCTTAACTGTCCTGACGTGCAGCTTCACAGGCCTATTAGACTACTCCACCCTAGGATCCCTTTATACATAGTACCTAGGGGAGATGGTATCTACATGCTAGGTGCGACTATGGTAGAAAGTAACGCCAAAAAGCATGCTACAGCTCGCTCTGTTATGGAGTTACTCAACTCAGCTTATGCCCTCAATCCAGCTTTTGGCGAAGCAGAAATATTAGAAATAGGTGTAAATAGCCGCCCAGCTTTTGCTGACAACTTACCTAAAATTCGCCATAAAAATAACGTTATTAGTGCCAATGGTTTGTATCGCCATGGCTTTTTACTGGCCCCCACATTGGCACAAATGGTTGCAGATTATATTTATCACGGTTCTAAGCCCGAATGGTTTGAGCCTTCATAGAAGATTTAAAAAATGAAAACAATACAACTAAATAGTCATGATATCGAAAGCCAATCAGAACATTTGGCCGAGCTACTGATTGAGCAAGGTTATGGAGGCTCCATTGTCGCTACAGCAGTGAACGGCGAGTTTGTCCCCCAAGGAAATAGGGCAAATACACAACTACAAAATGGCGACCGAGTTGAAGTTCTTGCGCCTATGCAAGGAGGTTAGCAATGAAAACATTTTATGGCGTGCAGCTAGACACACCTTTCATGCTAGGTACGGCTCAGTACCCTTCTCCCGCTATTTTAAAGCGCGCTTTTGAAAAAAGTCGTGCAAGTGTCGCAACTGTATCTTTAAGGCGAGAAGCCAGTGGTGATAAAGCAGGGCAAGATTTTTGGCAGCTCATCAAAGAGCTAAAGGTACGTGTTTTACCAAATACTGCAGGCTGTCATACGGTAAAAGAAGCGGTCACCACAGCACACATGGCGCGGGAGATTTTTAATACCCCTTGGATAAAACTAGAAGTAATAGGTGAAGAAGACACCTTGCAGCCTGATGTATTTGGCCTAGTAGAAGCCGCTCGCATTCTCACGGAAGACGGATTTCAAGTGTTCCCGTATACAACAGAAGACCTAGTGGTAGCTGACAAGCTCGTCAATGCAGGCTGCCAAGTATTGATGCCTTGGGGCGCACCTATTGGCTCAGGAATGGGGCTAAATAATGTATTTGGACTACGCGCCCTTCGAGCTCACTTTCCAGATATTCCTTTGGTTGTGGATGCAGGATTAGGCTTACCCAGCCAAGCTGCACAAGCCATGGAGTTAGGGTTAGACGCCATACTTTTAAACACTGCGGTATCTAAAGCCGGAGACCCTGCAATGATGGCCGAAGCATTTTCTTTAGCTATTCGTGCAGGACAACTTGCAGCTCAGGCAGATCCTATGGAAGTACGAGATATGGCTGCCCCTTCCACTCCTTTGCTCGGCAAAGCATTTTTGGACTAAATACCCTATGAATTTAAGTCGTTTTTACCCCATATTTAATAGCTACGATTGGCTAGAGCGCTTGGTGCCACTTGGTATAAAGCTAGTACAACTGCGTATAAAGGACAGCAGTGAGCCCGATATTCGCGCCCAAATCATTAAAGCCAAAGCCTTATGTGAACAACATAATTGCACCTTAGTTATTAACGACTACTGGCAATTAGCCATCGAATTAGGCTGTGAATGGATCCACCTAGGCCAAGAAGACTTAGAAATAGCAGATATAGATAAAATCAAACAAGCCGGATTAAAGTTAGGCATAAGCACCCATGACTATGACGAACTAGATTTAGCTAAGCAATTAAATCCTGATTACATTGCCCTTGGCCCTGTCTACCCCACCATTTTGAAGAAAATGAAATGGCATCAACAGGGATTAGAAAAAGTAACCGAATGGAAGCAAAAACTCGGCACAACGCCACTAGTGGCAATAGGCGGTATATCGGTGGCAAGAGCAGAAGGAGCCTTTGCTGCTGGCGCAGATATAGTAGCAGCAGTTACTGACATCACTTTGCATAGTAGCCCAGAGCAACGGGTAACAGAATGGCTTGAAGCTTGTACTTATGAGCTGCCAAAGGCGCAGTCATGAGCATTCTTGAAACTAACCGCTACATACGTCAAACCTGCTTAGCTGAAGTGGGCGAAAGTGGTCAAAAAGTTATAGCCAACGCACATATTTTAGTGGTTGGCGCAGGAGGTTTAGGCTGTGCAGTTTTACCCTACTTAGCAACAGCTGGCGTGGGTAATATCAGTATTGTGGATGGCGATAGAGTGTCACTGTCTAATTTACATAGGCAAGTATTGTATCGAGAAGCCGATGTAAACCAGCCTAAAGTGCTCTGCGCAAAAAACCATCTACACGCGTTAAATAAAGACTGTAATATTACCCATCACTTCATGTCTCTTACTCCAAGTAATGTTGCCAAGTTATGTGATGGTGTAGATATAGTTTTAGATTGCGCCGACAACTTTGCAGTGAGCTATATGCTCTCAGATTACTGTCATGAAGCATCCATAAAATTAGTTTCAGCTTCAGCACTTGGCTTTACTGGCTATGTAGGCGGCTTTTGCGGTAAGGCGCCTTCTTTACGAGCGGTTTTTCCTGAGCTACCACAGCGAGCACAAAACTGCTCATCGGCGGGCGTAATGGGGCCTGTAGTAGGCGCAGTTGGCTGCATTCAATCCCAGTATGCATTGAATATACTTTTAGACATATCCCCTTCTCCACTTGGACAGCTACTTTCTATCGACTTACAAAATCTTCGCCAAAGTGCATTTCGGTTTGATGATGCTCCGGAGCCACCCGCTGCCCAGCAATTGAGTTTTATTGATGCAGCAAACATAAATCCACAAGACTGGGTAGTTGACTTAAGAGGCCTAGAGGCACAAAGCGCCCCCAGTACCCAAATTACAGAAGTGCTGCACCATACGATAGAGGATTTTCAATCAGAAGGTCCCAAACCTGGCCCCCAACAGCGAGCTGTCATGGTTTGCCGCACTGGGCTAACAGCTTGGCGAGCCGCTCGATTATTACAAGATTATTGGCAAGGCAATATTTGCCTAATAGCTATGCATGAGAATCCTTTGTAGTGATGCACTAAAGAATCTCAACACATTTACTTAACTAAACAAGATGGCAATAAAATGACGACCAAAATACCCAATTACGGAAAGACCTTCGCTCTTATGAGAGAGGGATGTAAAACACAGTGGCACGACTACATTACCCACGACTTTGTTAACGGCCTAGCCGATGGCTCACTGCCTCAAGAAGCCTTCTTACAATATATGGTGCAAGATTATGTCTATCTAACCCATTATGCTCGCGCTTGGGCTTTAGGCGTTGTAAAGGCTGAATCTCCCGAAGAAATGCGTTTATGTGCAGCCACAGTAGACTCGCTTATTAACCGAGAGTTTTCTTTGCATATCAAAACCTGTGCTGCCCAAGGCATAGATGAAATGTCTTTATTTAACGCTAAAGAAGAGCTAGAGACAGTCGCCTACACTCGCTATGTATTGGACTCTGGCTTACAAGGCGACTTCTTAGACTTAATTTTAGCCCTTGCTCCCTGTGCGTTTGGATATGGTGAAATAGGCCTGCGCTTACAAGATAGCGTTTACCCAGGACACCCCTACGAGAACTGGATAAATACATACTGCGGAGAAAACTTTCAGAACGTCTGCGTGGAAGTAGGCCACTTAGTTGATTTAGCTATTGCTAGTCGTATTGGTGATAACCCAGAAAAAAGCCCTCGCTGGAATAAAATGCAAGCCCGCTTTACTAAAGCCACCGAGCTAGAGTCTCAGTTTTGGAGTATGGGTCTACGAGCAGGAAAATAACCCCTGCTTGTTGAGTATTTATTAAGAACAAGATCTGCCTGCAAGGTTAACAACTTACATCATAGGAATCGTTTTGCTTAATTCAAACACAGCCATACTTTGGCTATCTTTTTTTGCTGCTGTATTTGCTGTTGCAGGTCTTGTATTTGCTCGTCGTCATCAAGGAGACTTAGAAGAATTTATTGTGGCACGTAATAGTCAAACCAGTCACGCCACCTTTTTAACCCTACTCGCCACAACTATGGGTACTTGGGTGTTATTTGGCCCAGCAGAGTCAGCCACTTGGGGAGGCATAGGTGCAATACTTGGCTACGCATTAGGGACCCTAATACCCAGCTTAATTATGATCCCCCTAGGCACCAGAATAAGAGAAATCATGCCTACAGGCCATACCTTAACCGAGTTTGTGCGCGCTCGATATGGCCGCTCTGTATATTTATGTGTGCTATTTATTATGTTGTTTTATCTTTTTATTGGACTTTCTGCGGGGCTCACTGGCATTGCACAAATGGTTGCATTGTTAGCGCCTGTACCGCTGTGGGTAACCGCATCTATTGTAATGCTTTCCACCTTACTCTATACCTTATACGGCGGCTTAAAAGTCACAATTTTTACAGATCGTATGCAAATGCTGGTCATACTCCCTTTTATTATTCTGATGTTTGTTTTAGGTTGGCAAGCTACTGGTGGTTTGGCACCAGTAATAGATGGGTTAAAAGAAAAAGCGCCGCAACTACTCAACCCCTTTGACAGCCAAGGCATGGAAACTGGAGCTACTTTTTTCTTAGCAGTATCTTTAACCGGTTTATTTTATCAAGGCACTTGGCAACGTATATTTGCAGCCAAAACAGATAAGGTTATACGAAATAGCTTTATATTAAGTGGGCTGGTTAGCTTCCCTATTCTGATTGCATTTGGTTTATTTGGGTTAGCCTTTGTAGGCCTATCACTTCCAGGATCTGGTTCTACAGCGCTGTTTAGTGTTGTTCTAGATAACGCCCCCAGCTGGTTATTAGTAGGTATGATATTTTTCGGTCTAGCACTTATTATGAGTAGTGCAGACTCCACTATAAGTAGTTTTCATAGCCTATTTATTGTCGACCTTAATCGCCTCTTTCCCTCCCTTACACAACACAAATTAACCTTAACATCCCGTTTGTTAATTGTTTTGATATCGGTACTAGCCTTACTGGTTGCCGCTAAAGGTTATAGCATTTTGTATCTGTTTCTATTGGCTGATTTACTATGCTGTGCTGCCGCATTCCCGGTATTTTTTGGCTTTTATAATAGCCGCTATCAAAACTACCAAGCGCTGATTAGCATCATAGGGGGATTAATAGCAGGCTTACTATATTTTCCGAAACCCGGAGAGCCCATAGCGTTCTTATTTGAATCCTTCTTATTAGCTACCCTTACTCCCGTAGCTACTTCCTTAGTTTTACTATCACTACCAAGCAAAAAGTCTTTCGACTTTTCAATCATTCATAAAACAATCAACAAAATAGGTGGTTAAACCATAATCACATGAAATTTTTACATTTTAACGGGTAGTGGTTACATAGGTAGTCAATATCCAAAATTGGAACAAACCAACAAAACATATAAAAATCAATATCTTACATATTGGCATTGAACTGGCATTAACCCATGTGAACTTTAAACAGGAGAAAAATATGAAACGTACAAGTCTTTCACTATTAATCGCAACTGTTATTAGTACAGCCTCTTTCACAGCAAGTGCTGAAAATACTTGGAAAGAAGAGGCAAAGGATGCATGGCTTGATGGCAAAGCTGAATCAACCTTGCTATTTAATGGAAACTTAAACTCATTCGATATCAATACCGACGTACAAAACGGTACTGTTATATTAACTGGTAAAGTAGATACATCAGTAGACAAAGCATTAGCCGAAGAGCTGGTTTCGTCTCTAGATGGTGTAGAAGAAGTTGAGAACGAACTGACAATAGTTTCACCAGAGCCTGATGCAGACGACGAGATGATGCAAGATTTAAAAGACTCTAAGGTAGAAACTGTCGTTAAAACTCGATTACTATTTGAATCTGAAGTAAGTGGATTGGATATAGAAGTCGAAGTTGACGAAGGTGTAGTCACCTTAGCAGGTACAGTAACCACCGACTCAGAACGTCAATTGGCCATCGCCATAGCGGAAAACACTGAAGATGTATCAAAAGTCGTTAATAAACTGACGTTAGAAATCTAGAAAATACGGCCCCTTTTTAAGGGGCTTTTCTTTAAATACCCTAAAACGAACTCCACTACCCCTTCATTTAATAGCTGTTATTTCCCCGCTCCTTGACAGAGCAATTGAAACCCCTTACAAATATGAGTTCACATAACCTAAAGTTTAAAAATTCATTTCTGAACTAGTTAACGCTCAACAGCTAAAGCCCATATAAGTGCATTTCTTTGGACCGCCCTAGTACAATTTTAAGGATGTAAAAATGTCGATCTTATATAATAAAAAGTCCTTCCATAGAGCTAAGTATCTATGCTTTAGTTTACTATTCGCTATTCTCTTTGTAGGATGCAACAGCACGCAAGACCTAAATCCCAACAGTAAATCTAGTCATCAACTCTCTATCAATGCAACTAAGGACTTAACTGATCGAATCGCTATTTCAGCAAACGTGAATTATCAGTCAGGAAGCGCAAAAGAAAGCTTTAATAAGGAAAGTGACACCGTTCAAATTGATGATACCCGCTTTGTGGGTACTCCTAGTGATCCAGTGGATCTAAATTATGACTTTGACTTAGTTACCAGCAAGCTTCTATTAGACTTTTACACAGTAAAAGGTGGGTTTTATGAGCTCACCATTTCTCCAGGGTTGAGTTACGTAAGCTACGACTTAGACTTCAACGTTAATGAAGAACAATATTTTACAAAAAAGGTAAATAGCATCGGCTACGGGCTCCAGATCAATAATAGATTCGCATTAAGCGATAAGCTGAGTATTAACCTAAACGTAGCTCACTTTGCCACAGAATCAGATGAGATAGGCTATCTGAGTCTATATAGAGCTTCATTAGATTATGCAGTTTACAAGAACTTAACCCTAGGCCTTGGCTACCAATTTACTAATGTGGGTGACCCATCTAACAATCACAATAATGGCGATAATTGTGACGAAACTGCAGTAGCCGAAGAATGTAAAAACTCGGAAATAGATCTAGAAGCTCAAGGTTTACTACTAAGTCTAAAATACCTTTTTTAGTATAATCTAAAGTAATAAAAAGGATGGTTTTAGTTTCCTTTTAAACACTCCTATTTAATTTATTTCCAGACACAAAAAAGGCTCCCGAGGGAGCCTTTTTCAATCAATAACTAAATATTAGTCAAGGATTTTAGCAACAACACCCGCAGATATGACCGTAAGGAATTGCATAAATGCCGAGCATACAGGGGTTGTAATTATCGGCCTATAAGGCCACGTGACTCTGGGCATCCTGCCCTACACCCTTCGGGCCATGCTGCGCATGTTCTATTTTGTTTCGACGAGCCGGCCCTCCGGAAAATAGTCACGGAGGTATCCATTCAGGGTACCGTACAGAAGCTACGGGCAATAAAAAAGGCCACCTAAGTGACCTTTCTTGAATTGCTTAATTTAGAACTAGTCTAAAATCTTAGCAACAACACCCGCACCTACTGTACGGCCACCTTCACGGATTGCGAAGCGTAAACCTTCGTCCATCGCGATTGGGTTGATAAGCTCTACTTTGAACTTAAGGTTGTCACCTGGCATTACCATTTCTACGCCTTCAGGAAGCTCTACTGCACCTGTTACGTCAGTTGTACGGAAGTAGAACTGTGGACGGTAGCCTTTGAAGAATGGAGTATGACGGCCACCTTCATCTTTAGACAATACATATACTTCTGCTTCGAAGTTAGTGTGTGGGTTGATTGAACCTGGCTTAGCTAATACTTGACCACGCTCTACGTCTTCACGCTTAGTACCACGTAACAACGCACCAACGTTCTCACCAGCACGACCTTCGTCAAGAAGCTTACGGAACATCTCTACACCAGTACAAGTTGACTTAGTTGTCTCTTTGATACCTACGATTTCTACTTCGTCACCTGTGCGTAAAATTCCACGCTCAACACGACCTGTTACAACCGTACCACGACCTGAAATTGAGAATACATCTTCAATTGGAAGTAGGAAAGGCTTGTCAACGTCACGCTCTGGCTCTGGGATGTATGAATCTAGCGCTTCTGCTAGTTCAACAATCTTCGCTTCCCATTCTGCTTCGCCTTCAAGGGCTTTAAGAGCAGAACCTTGGATTACTGGTAAGTCGTCACCTGGGAATTCGTATTCTGAAAGTAATTCACGTACTTCCATTTCTACTAATTCTAGTAATTCTTCGTCGTCTACCATGTCACATTTGTTCATGAAAACAACCATGTAAGGTACGCCAACCTGACGGCCTAACAAGATGTGCTCACGTGTTTGTGGCATAGGACCATCTGTAGCTGCAACAACTAGGATTGCGCCGTCCATTTGAGCAGCACCAGTGATCATGTTTTTAACATAATCGGCGTGACCAGGACAATCTACGTGGGCATAGTGACGTGTTGGAGTATCATATTCAACGTGAGACGTTGAAATTGTGATACCACGCTCACGCTCTTCTGGAGCGTTATCGATTTGATCAAATGCAGATGCATCGCCACCGTAAGTTTTTGCCAATACAGTTGTGATTGCAGCTGTTAATGTGGTTTTACCGTGGTCAACGTGGCCAATAGTACCTACGTTTACATGCGGTTTAGTACGTTCAAACTTTTCTTTTGCCATTTTACTGGTTTCCTAGTTAAAAGTCCGGCCCCTACCCTAATGGAATAGATAACCGGACCAGACCTTCATTAAGATTTACAGTCGCGACTCGGAGATGGCTTTTGCCACCGCATTAGACGCTTCTGCGTAATTAAAAAATTCCATAGAGTATGAGGCTCTACCCTGAGTTGCACTACGCAAATCAGTAGCATAACCAAACATTTCTGATAACGGTACTTTTGCATGTATAATTTTTATACCTGCAACACCATCATCCATGCCTTCAATCATACCGCGGCGCCTGTTAAGGTCACCGACTACGTCACCCATCCAGTCTTCTGGAGTGGTAACTTCAACTTTCATGGTTGGCTCAAGTAAAACAGGATTTGCTTCTGCAGCTCCTTTCTTGAATCCCATCGACCCAGCGATTTTAAACGCCATTTCTGAAGAGTCAACATCATGATAAGAACCGTCGTATAAAGTTACTTTTACATCAAGTACCGGATACCCAGCTACTACACCACTTTGCATTTGTTGTTGAATACCTTTATCAACTGCAGGAATGAATTCTTTTGGAACCACACCACCTACTATTTCGTTAATAAATTCGTATCCAGCGCCTTCTTCATTAGGTTCGAGCTTCAACCAAACGTGACCATACTGGCCTTTACCGCCTGATTGACGAACAAACTTACCTTCAACTTCAACGCTAGAGCGTATTGTCTCACGGTAAGCAACTTGTGGTTTACCTACATTACAGTCAACACCAAACTCACGTTTCATTCTGTCGACAATGATATCAAGGTGCAGTTCACCCATACCCGATATAATTGTTTGTGCAGTTTCTTCGTCGGTGTTTACCTTGAAAGATGGGTCTTCTGCCGCTAGCTTACTAAGGGCAATAGCCATTTTTTCTTGGTCTGGCTGAGATCTAGGCTCTACTGCTATAGAAATTACCGGTTCTGGGAATTCCATACGCTCAAGGGTAATAACATGATCTGGATCACATAAAGTGTCACCCGTCGTCACATCTTTTAGCCCTATAGCGGCAGCAATATCTCCTGCTCTTACTTCTTTAAGCTCTTCTCTATCTTTGGCATGCATTTGAACAATACGTCCAAAGCGCTCTCGTTTACCTTTTACAGGGTTGTAAACGGCATCACCAGAGTTAACCACACCAGAGTAACAACGAAAGAAGGTTAACGTCCCGACAAATGGGTCTGTAGCAATTTTAAATGCTAAAGCTGAAAAAGGAGCATTGTCATCCGCTGGACGCTCTGCTTCCGTTTCATTTTTGTCGTTTAGTACACCTGTAATTGCTGGCACATCCATTGGAGCAGGTAAAAACTCGATTACAGAATCAAGTACTGCCTGAACACCTTTGTTTTTAAATGCCGAGCCACAGGTTGCAAGAACAATTTCATTAGCAAGTGTACGCTTTCGTAAGCCAAATTTGATTTCGTCTTCGGTAAGGTCAATACCTTCCAAATATTTATCCATTAACTCATCGGTAGCTTCAGCTGCAGCTTCAACCAACTCAGTGCGAAGTTCTTCAGCACGGTCGATTAAATCAGCAGGAATTTCTTCGTAGGTAAACGTCATACCTTGATCAGATTCATTCCAATTAATGGCTTTCATCTTGATAAGATCAACAACACCTTTAAAGGTTTCTTCGGCACCAATATTTAAATGGATAGGAACGCAATTAGCCCCTAAACGATTTTTAATTTGCTTTACTACGCGCTCAAAGTCTGCACCTGCTCTGTCCATCTTGTTAACAAATACCATACGAGGAACGTGATATTTGTCAGCTTGACGCCAGACAGTTTCAGATTGAGGTTCTACACCAGAGGAACCACAAAAAACCACTACCGCACCATCAAGTACCCTAAGAGAACGTTCAACTTCAATTGTGAAGTCTACGTGCCCAGGAGTATCTATAATATTGATACGGTGTTGATCATATTGCTTGTTCATGCCCGACCAGAAACAGGTCGTGGCAGCCGATGTAATGGTTATGCCGCGCTCTTGTTCTTGTTCCATCCAATCCATGGTGGCTGCGCCATCATGGACTTCACCGATCTTATGAGAAAGACCGGTGTAGAAAAGAACACGTTCAGTGGTGGTAGTTTTACCAGCATCAACGTGGGCGACAATACCAATATTACGGTAACGCTCAAGGGGCGTTTTACGAGCCATAGCTTTCTCTTATTACCAACGGTAGTGAGCGAATGCTTTGTTAGCTTCGGCCATACGGTGAACGTCTTCACGTTTCTTAACCGCAGAACCTTTGTTTTCAGCAGCGTCGAGCATTTCAGCTGCAAGGCGTTGAGCCATTGATTTTTCACCACGCTTACGGGCAGCGTCAACTAACCAACGCATACCTAGAGCATTTCGACGAACTGGACGTACTTCTACTGGCACTTGATAAGTAGAACCACCAACACGACGAGATTTAACCTCTACCGTAGGGCGGATATTGTCCAACGCATCTTCAAATATGTCTAAGTGTGCTTTGTCAGCTTTAGAAGCAACAATATCTAGCGCACCGTAAACGATTTTTTCAGCAGTCGATTTCTTGCCGTCTAACATCACGACATTCATAAATTTAGCTAATAACTCTGATCCGAACTTAGGATCTGGTAGGATTTTACGTTGTCCTACGACTCTTCTTCTTGGCATCTCAATTCTCCGTAGAATTCAGGGGATTCCCAAAACTCAATTAATACTATAGTTTGGCCTTACTAACGGAGAACCGTTAAGACTTAGGCCTTTTTGCGCCGTACTTAGAACGGCCAGCGCGACGATCACTTACACCAGCACAATCTAATGTACCGCGAACTGTGTGATAACGAACACCTGGTAAATCTTTAACACGACCACCACGAATAAGAACAACACTGTGCTCTTGTAGGTTGTGACCTTCTCCACCGATATATGAAGATACTTCAAAACCGTTGGTTAAACGAACACGACATACTTTACGTAATGCAGAGTTCGGCTTCTTTGGTGTGGTTGTATATACACGAGTACATACTCCACGACGTTGTGGACAGGCCTGCAAAGCCGCGACGTTGCTCTTCGTCGCAGGTTGTTTGCGTGGCTTGCGCACTAACTGGTTAACTGTTGCCATTAACAAGCTCCTGATTAAAATTACGACTGTTTGCCCTTTTATTAGGGCGTAAAACGCGAAAAATCCGCGAGCCTTAATTAAGTGATGAAATCATCACCAAATTTCGGGTCGCGGAAGTCTAATGATCAATAGCTGAACTGTCAAGTAGGAGTATCGCTAAAGTCTATTTTATATAGCTTTAGCGACAACTTTTACCCTTTCAGATCAAATTTGATCTTATTTTTTACTCGTCTGCTGGACTATCACTTACTTCAGCGTTTAATGCTTCAGTTAATGCTAATTCAGCTTCAGATGCAGAAACAGAAGGTTCTTCTAGTTCTTGCAATTCTGCTAGTTTTCTAGCAGTACGTTTTTGGTGATACGAGAATCCAGTACCAGCTGGTATTAAGCGACCAACAATAACGTTTTCTTTCAAGCCACGTAACTCATCTTCTTTACCTTGCACTGCGGCTTCAGTAAGAACACGTGTTGTTTCTTGGAAAGATGCTGCTGAGATAAATGACTCAGTAGACAATGACGCTTTAGTGATACCCAATAACTGTATTTCGTACTGAGCAGGGATTTTCCCTTGCTTTTCCAATTCACGGTTAGCGATTTTCACGTTAGATACTTCTAACTGCTCACCTTCTAGGAAGTTACTGTCACCAGCATGAGTGATTAAACACTTACGCAACATTTGACGAATAACAACTTCGATATGCTTATCGTTAATTTTTACCCCTTGTAAGCGGTAAACTTCTTGTACTTCGTTAACGATATAGTTAGAAACAGCACTAATACCACGTAAACGTAAGATGTCATGTGGAGACTCTGGTCCATCGGCGATTACTTCACCTTTTTCCACAGACTCACCTTCAAATACGTTAAGTTGACGCCATTTTGGAATCATCTCTTCGTAATGATCTTCACCTTTAGGTGTGATAGTTAAACGCTTCTTACCTTTGGTTTCTTTACCGAAGCCAATTGTACCTGAAACTTCTGCAAGGATAGCTGGCTCTTTAGGCTTACGAGCTTCAAACAAGTCAGCAACACGTGGTAGACCACCGGTAATATCACGAGTTTTTGAGCTTTCTTGTGGTATACGTGCTAACACGTCACCAGGCTTAGCATCCATACCATCAGTTGCTTCGATGGTCGTAAAGCTTGGTAAGCGTATTTCTTGTAAACCAAACTCAGCACTCTCAAGAATTAGCTTAGGCTCTTTAGCGTTCGCTTTAGATAGATCGTTAACAACGATACGAGTTAAACCAGTTAACTCATCTTGCTGCATCTCAGTGTTACTATCATCAACGTCAGCAAAGCTAATTTTAGCTGCACGTTCAGTAACGATTGGATGCGAATGCGGATCCCAGTTAGCAACTACTTCACCAGCTTCTACTTTAGCGCCGTCATCTGTTGTTAAGATTGCACCGTAAGGTACTTTATAACGTTCTTTCTCACGACCTTGATCATCAATAATAGTGATTTCAGTTGAACGAGAAACAATCACTACTTTGTCATCTGTGTTACGTACGAATTTCGCATTATGTAACTTCAATGTACCGGTAGTCTTAACTTGTACGCTGTTTTCAGCCGACGCTCTTGATGCTGCACCACCGATGTGGAAAGTACGCATGGTAAGCTGTGTACCTGGCTCACCGATTGATTGAGCGGCGATAACACCAACTGCTTCACCGTGACCAACCATGTGTCCACGAGCCAAGTCACGACCGTAACATTTAGCACAAACACCAAAGTCATTATCACAAGTAATTACAGAGCGAACCATAATTTGGTCAACTGAGTTTTCTTCAAGCATGTCTACTAGCGCTTCGTCTAACAGAACGTTACGCTCTACTAGCACTTCGTTAGTACCAGGCTTTAATACGTCTTCGGCTACAGTACGACCTAGTACACGTTCACGAAGAGGCTCAACAACGTCACCACCTTCAATTAGTGGTGTCATTTTAACACCTTCGAACGTGCCACAGTCATCGTTATTAATAACCAAATCTTGTGCAACATCTACTAGACGACGAGTCAAATAACCCGAGTTAGCAGTTTTAAGTGCCGTATCGGCCAAACCTTTACGAGCACCGTGAGTAGATATAAAGTACTGAAGTACGTTTAGACCTTCACGGAAGTTTGCAGTAATTGGAGTCTCGATGATTGAACCATCTGGTTTTGCCATCAAGCCACGCATACCCGCTAACTGACGAATCTGAGCGGCACTACCACGAGCACCAGAATCGGCCATCATAAATACCGAGTTGAAAGAAGCTTGCTCTTCCATTTCGCCATCACGATTTAATACAGATTCTTTAGATAGGTTTTCCATCATAGCCTTTGCAACTTTTTCGTTTGCATTAGACCAGATATCGATAACTTTGTTATAACGTTCACCCGCAGTTACAAGACCTGATTGGAATTGTTCTTGGATTTCGTAAACTTCAGCTTCGGCACCTTCAATGATGTCTTTCTTAGCGTCAGGGATTACCATATCGTCTATACCAACAGATGCACCGGCGATCATCGCATAGTGGAATCCTGTATACATGATTTGGTCAGCAGCAATAACTGTATCTTTCAAACCAAGTGAACGGTAACAAGCGTTCAATAGTTTAGAAATCTGCTTTTTACCCATAGCTTGGTTAATCAATTCAAAAGGTACACCTTTTGGCAATACTTCAGAGAAGATTGCACGACCAACTGTAGTATCAGTTAACGTAATTTTTTCAACTTTATTACCTTCAGCGTCAACGTCATATTCAGTGATACGAACTTTAACGCGAGCATGTAATTCAGCAGTTTCCGTACGGTATGCTTTTTCAGCTTCTTTTGGACTGGTGAATACCATGCCTTCACCTTTACCATTAACACGGTCACGTGTCATATAGTACAAGCCCATTACAACGTCCTGTGAAGGTACGATAATAGGCTCACCGTTGGCTGGTGAAAGAATGTTGTTGGTAGACATCATCAATGCACGAGCTTCTAACTGTGCTTCGATAGTCAAAGGTACGTGTACCGCCATTTGGTCACCATCGAAGTCGGCGTTATATGCCGCACAAACCAATGGGTGTAACTGAATAGCTTTACCTTCAATTAGAATAGGTTCAAAAGCTTGAATACCTAGTCTGTGAAGTGTTGGTGCACGGTTAAGCATGACCGGATGTTCACGGATTACTTCATCAAGTACATCCCAAACTTCTGGATCTTCACGCTCAACTAATTTTTTTGCTGCTTTAATAGTAGTAGCTAAACCACGACCTTCTAATTTTCCATAGATAAACGGCTTGAATAACTCGAGTGCCATTTTTTTAGGAAGACCACATTGATGCAAACGTAAAGTAGGACCAACTGTGATTACAGAACGACCTGAGTAATCAACACGCTTACCTAGCAAGTTCTGACGGAAACGACCTTGCTTACCTTTGATCATATCAGCCAAAGACTTAAGAGGACGCTTGTTAGAACCCGTAATAGCACGACCACGACGACCATTATCAAGAAGCGCATCTACCGCTTCTTGTAACATACGTTTTTCGTTACGTACTATGATGTCTGGTGCAGCTAGGTCTAGAAGACGCTTAAGACGGTTATTACGGTTAATAACACGACGATACAAATCGTTTAGATCAGACGTCGCGAAACGGCCGCCATCTAGTGGTACTAATGGACGTAAATCTGGTGGTAAAACAGGAAGAACTGTTAAAATCATCCACTCTGGCTTATTACCAGATAGTTGGAAAGATTCTAATAATTTCAAACGTTTAGTAATTTTCTTACGCTTAGTTTCAGAGTTAATAGTAGGTAACTCTTCACGCATAGCAACAACGTCAGCATCAACATCTAGTGCTTTTAGCAATTCAAATACTGCTTCTGCACCCATTTTTGCTTCAAATTCGTCACCATGTTCTTCTAACGCGTCTAAATACTCTTCTTCAGTTAGAAGCTGGCTACGCTCTAGCGTAGTCATACCTGGCTCAGACACCACGTATGATTCAAAATAAAGTACACGCTCAATATCACGTAATGTCATATCTAACATTAGGCCGATACGAGATGGTAATGATTTAAGGAACCAGATATGTGCAACTGGGCTTGCCAGTTCAATGTGTCCCATACGCTCACGACGTACTTTAGTTAAAGTAACTTCAACTCCACATTTTTCACAAATAACACCACGGTGTTTAAGGCGCTTATACTTACCACATAAGCATTCGTAATCTTTTACTGGCCCAAAAATACGAGCACAGAACAAACCATCACGCTCTGGTTTAAAAGTACGATAGTTAATAGTTTCTGGTTTCTTAACCTCACCAAAAGACCACGAACGGATCATATCCGGAGCAGCTAAGCCGATTCGAATATTATCGAACTCTTCAGTCTTATGTTGTTGCTTAAGAAACTTTAATAAATCTTTCACATTTCTCTCCAGCGGAGTCAGTTGCAAAGATCCTGTTAGTGCTTATCACACTAACAGGACTGTCGGTCTACAAGCTATACCTGAGCGTTTTATTGCTCTTCTAGTTCGATATTGATACCTAGTGAACGGATCTCTTTCAACAATACGTTGAATGATTCCGGCATACCAGGTTCCATACGATGATCACCATCAACAATGTTTTTATACATTTTAGTACGGCCATTCACGTCATCGGACTTAACGGTTAACATTTCTTGTAGAGTATATGCAGCACCATATGCTTCTAGTGCCCATACTTCCATCTCTCCGAAACGTTGACCACCGAACTGAGCTTTACCACCCAACGGCTGCTGTGTAACCAAGCTATATGAACCAGTAGAACGAGCATGCATTTTGTCATCAACCAAATGGTTAAGTTTCAGCATGTACATATAACCTACAGTTACTGGACGCTCAAATGGGCGACCTGTACGACCGTCAAACAAAGTGATTTGTCCACTTTCAGGAATGTCGGCTAGGGTTAACATATGCTTTATTTCAGCTTCCGTAGCACCGTCAAATACTGGTGTTGCCATAGGCACACCTTTACGTAAATTGCCGGCTAAACGGGTTACTTCGTCGTCGGTAAAGTTATCGATATCAACAACCTGATGTGACTTACCAGCACTATAAACTTCTTTAAGGAAGTTACGTAACTTAGCCATCTCTTCGTGTTCTTTCAACATACGGTCGATTTTCACACCGATACCGCTTGCAGCCATACCTAAGTGAGTTTCTAGAATCTGACCGATGTTCATACGCGAAGGTACACCAAGCGGGTTCAATACGATATCTACAGGAGTACCGTTTTCGTCGTAAGGCATGTCTTCAACTGGTTGTATAGTTGAGATAACACCTTTGTTACCGTGACGTCCCGCCATTTTATCACCAGGTTGGATGTGACGTTTAACAGCTAGGTAAACCTTAACAATCTTAAGTACACCTGGTTGTAAATCATCGCCTTGAGTGATTTTACGACGCTTAACTTCAAACTTGGTATCAAAGTCAGCTTTAATTTCGCTATGCTGCTCTGCAATTTGATCAAGCTCTGCTTGTGCGTCTTCGTCACTTAAGGTTAAATCAAACCATTTATCACGAGGTAAACTCTCAAGCTTCTCTTGCGAAACACCAGATTTAAGCAATAAGTTGCTAGCACGAGCGAAAATACCGTCAGCTAGAATACCAAACTCGTCACCTAAGTCTTTCTTAACTTCGCGCAATTGCATATCTTCGATTTCACGAGCACGTTTATCTTTTTCAACACCATCGCGAGTGAAGACTTGAACATCGATAACCGTTCCATGAACACTATTAGGTACACGTAGTGATGTATCTTTAACATCAGACGCTTTCTCACCAAAGATTGCTCTTAAAAGTTTCTCTTCTGGGGTAAGTTGGGTTTCACCTTTTGGTGTCACTTTACCAACTAAGATATCGCCGCCTTTAACTTCAGCACCAATATAAACAACACCAGAATCATCCAGTTTTCCTAAGGCAGACTCACCAACATTCGGGATATCAGCACTTATTTCTTCTGGACCAAGCTTAGTATCACGAGCGATACAGCTTAGCTCTTGAATGTGAATAGAAGTAAATCTGTCTTCTTGTGCTACACGCTCAGAGATTAAGATTGAATCTTCGAAGTTGTAACCATTCCAAGGCATAAATGCGATACGCATATTTTGCCCTAGAGCAAGGTCCCCCATATCAGTGGATGGACCATCAGCTAATACATCACCAGCCACTACAGGCTCGCCAACATTACATGTTGGTTTCTGATTGATACATGTATTTTGGTTTGAACGGGTGTATTTAGTCAGGTTGTAAATATCAATACCTGCTTCACCTGCAGTCATTTCTGACTCGTTCACTTTAACTACGATGCGACTTGCGTCTACATAATCAACAAAACCACCACGTTTAGCTACAACTGTTACACCAGAGTCAACGGCTACAGTTTTCTCCATTCCTGTTCCTACTAAAGGCTTTTCAGCAATTAGTGTAGGAACGGCTTGACGTTGCATGTTAGCACCCATCAATGCTCGGTTAGCATCATCGTGTTCTAGGAACGGGATAATGCTTGCAGCAACAGATACGATCTGTTGTGGTGAGACATCCATGTATTTGATGTCATCAACTGGCATTAATGTAGTTTCACCACGGAAACGACAAGGGATCAATTCTTCAGCAAGCTTACCTTCGTCATCTAAGACTACGTTAGCCTGTGCGATAGCAAATTGACCTTCTTCGATTGCAGATAAGTAATCGATTTCGTCAGTTACTAAACCGTCAACAATTTTACGATAAGGCGTTTCTAAGAAACCAAAATCGTTAGTTCTAGCAAAACTCGAAAGTGAGTTGATCAAACCGATGTTAGGACCTTCAGGGGTTTCGATTGGACAAACACGACCGTAGTGAGTTGGATGTACATCACGTACCTCAAATCCAGCTCTTTCACGTGTTAAACCACCTGGGCCTAATGCAGAAATACGACGTTTATGCGTGACTTCTGACAACGGGTTGTTCTGATCCATAAACTGAGATAATTGGCTTGAACCAAAGAACTCTTTAACGGCAGCAGAAATAGGCTTAGCGTTAATTAGGTCTTGTGGCATTACTGCATCAAGGTCACCTAAGCTTAGACGCTCTTTAACAGCACGCTCTACACGAACTAAACCAACTCTGAATTGGTTTTCTGCCATTTCACCTACAGAACGAATACGTCTGTTACCTAAGTGATCGATATCATCTACTTCATCTTTACCATCACGAATAGTGATAAGTTGCTTCATTACTGAAACGATATCGTCATTATCTAACGTACCAGAACCGGTAGATTCTTCACGCCCTAGACGGCGGTTGAACTTCATACGTCCAACTGAAGATAAGTCATATCTATCATCAGAGAAGAATAAGTTAGTGAACAGAGTTTCTGCTGCATCTTTAGTAGGTGGTTCACCAGGACGCATCATACGGTAAATTTCAACTAAGGCTTCTAGCTTATTAGTTGAATTATCTATCCGTAACGTATCAGAAATATAAGCACCGTGATCTAATTCGTTGATATATAAAGTATCAAAAGATGTAACGCCTGCTTCTGTTAATTCAGCAAGATTTTCTAATGTTAGCTCATCGTTTGCGCTAACAATCACTTCGCCAGTTTCTTCGTTTATATAGTCACGTGCGAACACTCGACCTACCAAGTATTCAGCAGGAACTTCTAGCTCAGTTATTTTTGCTTTTTCTAATGCACGAGTATGACGTGCTGAAATACGGCGACCCGCTTCAACAAGTACTTTTCCTTGAGCATCTAGAATATCAAATTGTGCGGTTTCACCACGCAAGCGGTCTGGCACAATGTCTGACAAATATTTTTCGCCATCTATTCGAATCTGGTTCTTTTCAAAGAAAAGATCTAGAATTTCTTCAGTGGTCATTTCTAGTGCACGTAAAATGATAGTAGCCGGCAATTTACGACGTCTATCAATACGTACGAATAAGTTATCTTTAGGGTCAAATTCAAAGTCTAACCACGAACCACGGTAAGGTATAACTCGTGCGTTATACAAAACTTTACCTGATGAGTGAGTTTTCCCTTTATCGTGATCGAAGAACACGCCTGGAGAACGGTGTAATTGCGACACGATAACACGCTCAGTCCCATTGATAACGAAGGTACCGTTATCAGTCATAAGTGGTATTTCACCCATGTAGACTTCTTGCTCTTTAATGTCTTTTACTGTGCCTGGTGCTGCTTCTCTGTCGAACAACACTAAACGCAATTTCACACGTAGAGGGGCTGAATATGTAACACCACGTATCTGACATTCTTTGACGTCAAATACTGGCTCACCTAAACGGTAACTTACATATTGTAATTCAGCGTTACCAGAGTAACTTTTGATTGGAAATACTGATCTAAATGCTGCTTCCAATCCATGTTGACCTTCTTCGTCAAGATCAATAAATTTCTTAAAAGAATCTAATTGGATTGAAAGTAGATACGGTATTTCCAATACCTGTGGGCGTTTGCCAAAATCCTTACGGATACGTTTCTTTTCGCTATAGGAGTAAACCATGGGTTCCTCAGCCTGCCGATTTTTGACCCAACTTGTTTAATGAGTGCACTCGTTAAACAAACTTCCGCTATCCTTTAACTTGTAAATTAAATCTTTTCCAAATTCATTAAGAGGCTTACTTAACTTATTGGTTTTATTAGATTTAAAATACATTTTGCGCTTTATTGCTAGGATTCATATCAAAGGATGAAAATACCAAATCCTACAGCGCAAAAAGGCTGGTGACTAAAAAGTCACCAGCCTACGCCATTTCAGGCTAACAATCTGTGTTTAGGCAGATTATTTAAGCTCAACTTCAGCGCCAGCTTCTTCAAGCGTCTTCTTAAGTTCTTCAGCTTCTTCTTTAGATACGCCTTCTTTGATAGCTTTAGGAGCAGATTCAACTACTTCTTTAGCTTCTTTAAGACCTAGGCCAGTTGCACCACGAACAGCTTTGATTACTGCAACTTTGTTTCCACCGAAAGAAGTCATTACAACGTCAAATTCAGTTTGTTCTGCAGCAGCTTCAGCGCCACCAGCAGCAGGTGCAGCAACAGCTACAGCTGCAGCAGCAGAAACGTTGAATTTTTCTTCAGCCGCTTCGATTAGTTCAACTAGTTCCATTACTGGCATTTCAGCAATAGCGTTTAAAATATCATCTTTAGTTAGAGCCATTTCTCTAAACTCCTGGGTTTAATGTTAAAAATTTAAATGTACAAAAACGAAAATTATTTTTCGTCTTTGATCGCCGCCAATACACGCACAAATTTGCCTGGAACTTCGTTGATAGTTTGAACGAATTTCTCGGCAGGTGCTTTGAAGGTAGCAAGTAGTTTTGCCAACGCTTCGTCGCGGGTAGGTAGTGATGCTACTGCTTCCAGTTTTTCTGGACCCAATAAACCACTGCCAATAGAAAGTGCAGTTACGTTTAACTTGTCGTTAGTTTTTGCATAGTCTTTGAAAAGACGAGCAGCACCACCAGGTGCATCTATAGAAAAACCATAGATCAACGGACCAGTTAACGCACTGTCCATGTCAGAAAACTTACTATCAGCTAAAGCACGTTTTGCAAGAGTGTTACGAACTACTCGTAAGTAAACACCTTGTTCGCGAGCTTTAACACGAAGTTCAGTTAATTCTGCCACTTCCATGCCACGGTATTCAGCAACGGCAACAGATAGAGCTTGAGATGCGACGTCGGTAATTTCCGCTACGATCTCTTTTTTTGCTGCTAAGCCTAATGCCACTGTGTTCACCTCTTAAAGTCTGAAACTTCATTTCCTTAGGAAATATCCGCCTCAGGATTCACAGATTGATATCATTACTAAGATGTTATTCAAAGTAAATCCACCGCTCTACGGTGTTCGTTAATCCCAGAGAGTCTGAGTCGAAACCACCGTCTGCGCAGGCTCGTTTTTTAAGTAAGTTGTTTGCAATATGTAATATTAAAATTACTCTCTAGGTAAATGCTCTCTTACTTCATTTACCAACTTACGCCTGCGGTCTTGGACGGGAGTCTGTTGTTAAACTTATCTTGCAACAAGCCTAACTTAGACTCCAACCCATAACCTTTACAGAGAAACAACCAGTCATTAATGACTAATTGCTAAAATCAAACTAGCTTAAGCGCCTAAAGTAGTTTGATCTACAGAAACACCTGCACCCATTGTTGTGCTAAGGCTTACTTTCTTGATGTAAGTACCTTTAGCTGATGAAGGCTTAGCTTTGTTAAGCGCTTCAAGCAATGCAGTTAGGTTTTCTTGAATTTGGTTTGCTTCAAAAGCGATTTTACCGATGCTAGCATGGATAATACCGTTTTTGTCGTTACGATAACGAACCTGACCAGCTTTAGCATTTTTAACTGCTGTTGCTACGTCTGGAGTTACTGTACCAGTTTTAGGGTTAGGCATAAGGCCACGTGGACCTAAGATTTGGCCTAATTGACCAACAACGCGCATTGCATCAGGAGAAGCAACAACAACGTCAAAGTTCATTTCGCCTTTCTTAACTAAATCAGCTAAGTCATCCATACCTACTATGTCTGCACCAGCTTCTTTAGCCGCTTCAGCATTTGCACCTTGAGTGAATACTGCAACACGAACATCTTTACCAGTACCGTTAGGTAGTACAGTTGCACCACGAACGTTTTGATCAGATTTCTTAGCATCGATACCAAGGTTAATTGATACATCAATGCTTTCAGCAAATTTAGCAGTAGCTAATTCTTTCAATAAAGCAACAGCTTCATTGAACTCATATTCTTTAGTCGCATCAACTTTTTCTTTAACTAAGCGAGCGCGTTTTGATAATTTAGCCATGTCTTATCCCTCTACTACCAAGCCCATGCTGCGTGCAGAGCCAGCGATGGTGTTTACTGCTGCATCTAAATTCGCTGCAGTCAAATCAGGTTCTTTCGCTTTAGCAATATCTTCTAATTGCGCACGAGTCACTTTACCTACTTTTTCGGTATTAGGACGGCCAGAACCACTTTTTATTCCAGCAGCTTTCTTAAGTAAATAAGATGCAGGTGGAGTTTTAGTTTCGAAGGTAAAAGAACGATCTTCATATACAGTAATTTCTACTGGAACTGGAGCGCCTTTTTCTTGAGATTCTGTTTTTGCGTTAAACGCTTTACAGAATTCCATGATATTTACACCGTGTTGACCTAAAGCAGGACCAACTGGTGGACTAGGGTTAGCAGCACCTGCTGCTACTTGTAGCTTAATTAAGCCAGTGACTTTTTTCGCCATGATTATTACTCTCTAATTTGGGTATAACGCCTTGTAAACATTGAGAATGCTTACTCAAACGGCTTCCCTTTCAATAAAATCGGGTCGCGCATTATAGATGAAGTTTTAAACAGGAGCAAGGCTAAATTTAGTTTAATTACCTAATTTGTTCCCTCAAACTCCAGAAAATAAAAAAGGATGCCGAAGCATCCTTTTTTCGTAAGATTAAATCTAACCTTTTTCTACTTGGCCAAATTCTAATTCTACTGGTGTAGAACGACCAAAGATAAGAACAGACACTTTTAAACGGCTCTTCTCGTAGTCGACTTCTTCCACCACACCATTGAAGTCTGCAAATGGACCATCGGTAACACGAACCACTTCGCCTGGTTCGAATAAAGTTTTTGGTTTTGGCTTATCCACGCCTTCTTCTAGACGGTTTAGAATAGCATTCGCTTCTTTAGTTGTAATTGGTGCAGGTCTATCTGATGTACCACCAATAAACCCAAGGACACGAGGTACGCTTTTAACCAAATGCCATGAATCTTCATTCATATCCATTTGAACCAATACATAACCTGGGAAAAATTTACGTTCACTTTTACGCTGTTGTCCAGCGCGCATCTCAACAACTTCTTCAGTAGGAACTAAAATTTCACCAAATGAATCTTCCATTTCATGCATTTTAATATGTTCAAGCAATGTTTTTTGAACACGGCCTTCATAACCAGAAAACGCTTGAACCACGTACCATTTTTTGTCAGACATAGCTTAAATCCCTAATCCGGTTATAAAAGAAACAACTTCTACAATAATGCCATCTAAACCCCATAACAGGAGTGACATAACAACAGTTGCAGCTAACACTATCATAGTCGTTGTAGTAGTTTCTTGACGAGTTGGCCACACAACCTTTCTCACTTCAGTGCGAGAGTCTTTAGCAAAAGCTAAAAAAGTACTACCTTTAACGGTTGTGGATGCAATAAACCCAGCAATACCTACACCTGCAACCGCTACTAGCGCAATATACAGCACTGAAAGCTCAGGGAATAAATGGTTGAAAGCAACCACTCCAGCCAACAAACCAAAGACTAACAGCCACTTCAACACATCTAGAGAGTTGGAACTGCTTTCTGTATTTTCGCTCATGCTAAACCTTAATTCTGTTACGCCTTTTTGGTTACCCAAAGTAGACTTATCTAATTCAACAACTTTTATGTATCAAAAATGGCAGGGGTGGAGGGATTAACTCAGCTACATCCCTGTAACTGACCGCAAGCGGCGCTAACGCGGTTCAAATCGTTCCAGACGACTTGTCAAACCCATGGGGGTTCTCACCCTCCACCTCTCATCTATCTTATTCTTTACAGCCCAATCCTTGAACCTGTAACTTATTTTTATATGGCAGGGGTGGAGGGATTCGAACCCCCAACCGTCGGTTTTGGAGACCGCCGTTCTACCAATTGGAACTACACCCCTAAAATAATAATGTTTTACCGCTAAGTATATCGGCGATAATACAAATTTTAGTCACACTACCCTTGTTGAAACATAGATTTTTTCAGGAAAAATTTAGAATCATACACGGGAGGGTGGCGTATTATACTTATTGATGATGGGGATTCAAGCAGAAAAACCAATACAAGTTACATAGAGTTGTAATTAACTTTATAAATGTCTGACTATACTCAAATGAACTAGTATAAATACTGAATAAGGGCTTAGAATATTGCTACTAATACTTCATTCATAATACTGGCCTGCCCATTACTATCTTATCTGCTTTAAATGCTCTTTTCTGGGAAAACCCCGCTGCACAAAGTGTTGGTTTATTAGCACTGTGTATTGGAGTCAGTGCCTTTTTTCAAAAAGACGACCAAAAGCTACGCTATTTTTTAACTGTGTTTACCCTAGTTATGGCGGTGCACTTTGTTATGCTCGAGCAATGGACTGGGGCATTAATGGCATTTTTAGGGAGCCTAAGAAACTATGCATCAAGTAAAACAAATAGTTTAAAGATAATGTATGGATTTATATTCGTTGTTTGGGTGCTTGCTATCCCTAATATTGAAAGCCTGATCCACTTTCTTCCAGTAATTGCTACTAGTCTAGGTACTGTTGCAGTGTTCAGAATGCAAGGCATAAAGTTGAGACTGTTAATGTCAATGGGCACTATATGCTGGCTTGCTCATAATTACCTTGTCTTCTCTATCGGAGGTGTTTTAGTAGAATCTTTATTTTTAGTTATTAATATGCGTACTATGCTAAAACTTAGGCAAGTCCAAAATTGATAACCTCCAGTTTACCCACATAGCGATAACCTAGATTGGTATTAGATTCATCAGAGATTAGTTCCATTCAAGATTTTACATTGACACCAATATTTTTATTGATATAAACCTTACCGTTTTAATAATTATCCAAACCACTCAAAATAATCTTTATTTTCAAAGGAGTCTGTATTTTGAATAAAAGCTTAATTACAAATGTCATAGCACTTTTCATACTTTTGGCCGGCATTCTTTTAGATCATAGCCTACTTAAAAACATCGGCATATTTGCTCTATCCGGAGCAGTCACAAATTGGTTAGCTGTACATATGCTTTTTGAAAAAGTGCCAGGCCTGTATGGCTCAGGTGTGATACCTACGCGTTTTGAGGAATTTAAACAAAGCATCCAAAGCTTACTCATGACTGAGTTTTTCACACAGGCAAATATTGAACGGTTTATCACAGATAAAGGTGCCAATAGCATTGACTTAGCCCCTATCATTGCAAAGATAGATCTATCTCCCACTTTCGACTCGTTAATCGAGGTAGTCAAAGCGTCATCATTTGGGCAAATGCTAGGAATGTTTGGTGGTACAGAAGCCTTAGAGCCCATGCGCCAACCATTTGTAAACAAGATGACAGAAGCTGTAGAGAAGATTGCTCAATCAGATAACTTTAAAAGCTTATTACAAGAGCACCTAGAGCAATCTGGTACTCAAGAGGATATACAGCAAAATATAGCTAAGGTTGTAAAGCAAAGACTGGAAGAGCTCACCCCAGAAATTGTTAAAAACATAGTGCAAACAATGATAAAGCAACACCTAGGATGGCTGGTAGTTTGGGGCGGCGTATTTGGCGGTTTAATCGGTCTTATTGCTGCTTTAATTAACATTTAAAATGAGCAAGGCGAGGTAAATGTTACCCGCCGCTGAGTGTCAGGATGACAAATTGAGATATCTAGCGCATGTAATAGAAGCCTTGGTGCCATGCGCTGGGTTTCCTCTGAACCATACAAATCACAACCAAGAATAGCATGTCCAAGGGCTTGGCTGTGTATTCGTAACTGATGTGTTCGTCCTGTTAGTGGGGTAAATATAACTCTTGTGCGAGATGGGGCACCTAACCTTTCTAACACCTGAAACTGCGATTGTGCCTGCTTTCCACTACGCTGACAGATTTTAAGCCTTGGAAACAGTGCTGGGTCCTTCGCTATAGGTAAATCTATAACACCTTCATTTTGCTGTAAGCATCCAGCTAAAATTGATTCATAACGCTTTTTTACAGTTTTATTTTGAAATTGCTTTGTCAGGTTAGCGTTTACCTGCTTAGTTTTAGCCAAGAGCATCACACCTGATGTACCAAAATCCAAACGGTGAGCCAATGTAATCTTAGGGTAATCTTGAACCAAGCGATAATGTACAGAGTCCTTGTTTTTAGGATTTTTACCTGACAGGCTCAATAAACCGCTTGGTTTATCTATGACTAGTAAGTAATCATCTTCGTACAATATAGTGATATTCTCAAAACAAGGCGGTGCTACAAAATTATCTTCAATTTGTTTAAGCACCGCTATTACCCCCTATTGCTTTGCATAAGTTCATTAACTAAATGAATGTTAAAGCTATTTATTCAACACCAATGAATCCACCTGTTTGGTGCTCCCATAACTTGGCGTAAATACCATTTTTAGCGATCAATTCACTATGAGATCCTTGCTCGACAATACGGCCCTCGTCCAATACCAATAATCTATCCATCTGGGCAATAGTAGATAATCTATGGGCTATGGCTAACACTGTTTTGTTTTCCATTACCCTATCTAAACATTGCTGAATCGCCACCTCTACTTCTGAGTCTAATGCTGACGTTGCCTCATCTAAAATCAAAATAGGGGCATCCTTCAACATCACCCTAGCAATAGCTATGCGCTGACGCTGACCACCAGATAATTTAACACCTCGCTCACCTACATGGGCATCGTAGCCAACCCTTCCTTGTAAATCAGTGAGGCTCTGAATAAATTCGTGGGACTCGGCTTGCTTTGCAGCCTTTAGCATGTCCTCTTCGCTAGCATCTAAACGACCATATAAAATGTTATCTCGCACAGAACGGTGTAATAAAGAGGTATCTTGGGTCACCATACTAATATTAGCTCGTAGGGTTTCTTGTTGTACTTGGCTTATATCCTGCCCATCTATTTTAATGCTACCGCTTTGAATATCGTAAAATCGCAATAACAAGTTTACTAAGGTTGATTTACCAGCGCCCGAACGCCCGACTAAACCTACTTTCTCTCCAGCGCTAATTGTTATATTGAGATCTTTAAATACGCTAATAGGTAGGTCGTTTGCACCTTGGTAACCAAAGTTAACATTATCAAAATGAATTTGGCCGCCTTTCATTTGCAATGCCTTAGCATTAGGCTCATCTTTAACTGCTACAGGTACAGACAAACTATTAATACCGTCTTGCACAGTACCAATATTTTCAAACAAAGATGACACCTCCCACATCACCCATTGAGACATACCATTTAACCTCAAACATAAGCTAACGGTAATCGCAATTTCACCTGGGGTGACCAGCTCTAACATCCACAAATAAATGGCTAGAGCGCTGATCCCAAACACTAGTAGTGCATTACTAAACCACACGCACCCATACAACAAAGTAACCAGACGCATTTGCGGATAAACACTTTTCAAAAACCCCATCATGCCTTCTTTTGCATATTCGGCTTCACGACTGGTGTGGGCAAACAGTTTCACTGTTGTGATATTGGTATAACTATCGACTATCCTGCCTGTCATCATGGAGCGTGCATCCGCTTGCTTTTGTGATACCTGCTTCAGTTTTGGTATCAAGGTCCGCAATATAAGCACATACACTAAAAACCAAATTATCAAAGGCGTACTTAACCTCCAATCCGCTGTAAAAACCAAAAACACAATACTGACAAAATACACACTCACATAAACTAATATATCTAAGGTTTTCATGACTGTTTCGCGCACAGCTAATGCTGTTTGCATGACTTTAGTCGCCACTCTTCCAGCAAATTCGTTTTGAAAAAACCCCAAGCTTTGGCCAATAATATAGCGGTGTGCCTGCCATCTGATTTTCATGGGGTAATTCCCCATCAAGCCTTGATGTGACAATAAAGACTGAGTGATCACTAAAATAGGCAAAATAACCACTATCAGTATCCCCATCCAAATGAGGTTACTAGACTCTTTCTCTAAAAAGTTTTCCCTTTCACTAGAAGCTAACAAGTCTACTAGCTGCCCTAAAAACCCAAACAAAGAGACTTCGATGATGGCTATCGCTGCGGCTAAAAATGACACGCAAAAAATTACCGGCCACATACCTTGAGTATAATAACGACAAAAAGCAAAAATGGTTTTAGGGGGTTGCTCAGGATGAGCTGCTGGAAACGGGTTAGTTAACCGTTCAAAAAATGAAAACATGAAGATTGTAGACCTTGGACTGGCAAAGGGTGCTTACGTTTTTAAAGACACCCTTTGTTTTAAAATTAAGTTAACCAGAATACCTTATTTTATAGTACTCAACGTAACACTTTTATGATCATAATTTCGTCTAGATGGCGCAGTGTTAAAGGTTTGTAAACTTATTTAAGAATTGCAGTACCCAAAAACCGCAAATACCCACTTGAACCAAGAAAAATGCAAAGCGTATTTGTACAGCCAAGACACTAGTTGAAATAAGATGGGTAATAGATTGCCCTAACCTAGCCCCAAGTAAAAACCAAGCAAGGTCATTAGTAATAAAAGCTGAGTTGGTTGCTAATGCCAATAACAGCAAGCCTCCAATAAATGCAAAACTCTCTACACAATTACCCAGAGCACGACTTAAACGTTCGCCAAAAGGAGGAGAGTCGGAGCCATCAGATTTAAAGCCGTTAGGTGCCTTTTGCTTCTTAATAACCAAAGAAGTGCGATAAGTTGCAATTCCAAGCAATAAAATTAATATCCAAGAAATGTACCCTACAAGGGCCAAGATAGTCGCGTTCATTCTTACTCCGGGTAATTATTCAACAAAGTGCACTGTCGCCAAACATCATAGTACTTCAGCATTAGTAAAAATAAAAATGGAGCCAATAGGCCCCATTTTATTTCAATCAAGATAAAAGAGTGTACATGTTCGTACCAATATTAAACAAATTTACGAGCTTTAAATTTACGGCCCTTTAACTTGCCTTCATTAAACTGCTTGAGTGCTCGTTTTACACTGCGAGTTTTGACGGCAACATAGGTGTGAGTGGCAGTAACATTGATTTTACCCACATCATCAAACTCTATCCCTGCATCTTTAGTCAGAGCGCCTAATATGTCTCCAGGGCGAATTTTGCTCTTTTTGCCACCATCAATACAAATAGTAGCGTATTCAGGCTGAATTAAACGATTGGCATGAAAACGCAAAGCTTGGATACCAGTCCACTTAATTTTGGACTGTTGATAATCTTCTATAGCGTTCGCCCGATGCATTTCTTTTGGCGAGCATATAGTCAACGCTAACCCTTTAGCATCGGCTCGGCCAGTCCTGCCTATTCTATGGATATGAACTTCTGGATCTGGCGTAACTTGATAGCTAATAACAGCATTTACTTCTTTAATATCTAAGCCACGTGAAGCAACATCTGTCGCAATTAATACAGAAACACTTCTATTGGCGAACCTCGCCAACACTTGAGATCTTTCTCTTTGTTCTAAGTCACCGTGTAACGCTAAAACAGAGACTCCCAAAGACTTAAGTTCATCAAATACCTCTTGGCAGGCAATTTTAGTATTACAAAACACTATCGCCGATTCGGGTTGATAATGGCTTAACATAGCCGCAACCGCTTTTACTCTGTGTGCTTCTTCTACTTCAAAAAACAACTGTTCAATTTTACTAGTTTCGTGGGTTGCTTCAACACTCACTTCAATGGGGTCGCGCTGCACATCTTTACTAATTTGTGCAATTGTATCTGGATAAGTCGCTGAAAATAATAAGGTTTGTCTATCAAGCGGCACAGCATCAATAACCTTTGCCATTTCCACTTCAAACCCCATATCTAACATTCGGTCAGCTTCATCAAGCACTAAGGTATTCACTTCACTTAAATCTAAGCGCTGGCGAAACAAGTGATCCATAATACGCCCAGGCGTTCCTACTATAATGTGCGCGCCGTGTTCCAATGAGCCAATCTGAGGGCCCATAGGTGTACCTCCACATAAAGTAAGCACTTTAATATTATGGATTCCCCGACCTAATTTACGAATTTCTAGTGCAACTTGTTCTGCCAGCTCACGAGTAGGACACATCACCAAAGCTTGGACTCTAAATCGCTTCACATTAAGGTTATGAAGTAACCCCAAGCCAAAAGCGGCCGTCTTGCCACTACCTGTTTTAGCTTTGGCAACTACGTCCTTACCTTCAATGATGGCAGGCAAACTCATTGCCTGTATTTCAGTCATCTCTTTGAAACCCATGGTTTCTAAATTATCAAGTAAGGCGTTATTTAGGCCTAATGAAGCAAATTCTTTATTCAAAATAATCTCTTTGGTTACACAGTTTTCAATTACAAACTGCTATGGCGGTCTTTTTCAATACTTTCGTCTAGCACTTGCAATAATTCTGCACGGGCTTTCAATTTAGTTTGGTAATGTGCCTTCATATCTAATTTAGTCATAGCTTGGGCAATAGCATTAGCAGTAGGTAGCAACTCCTGCTGGGCAACCACTTTATCTAAAAACCCTGCTGTCACAGCTTCTTGAGGAGATACCATTTCAGCTAAAACCACAGAACGATTAAAAAACACGGGAGCTAAACGACCTCTCGCTAATTCTACCCCAGCATGATGGATTGTCATACCAATAGCGACTTCATTTAAGCCAATTTTAAACGCCCCTTCTACCCCAACGCGGTAATCTGCTGCCAGTAGTAAGAAGGCACCTTTAGCTACAGCATGACCACTACATGCAACGATAACAGGCATAGGAAAAGACAACATACGTCTGGTAAGGCTAGACCCTTTAGCCACAAGGGCCATAGCAGCATCCATACTTTCGCTCATAATCTTCAAATCATAACCACCAGACAACATGCCTGGTTGGCCTGTTAGTACAACAACTGCTTTATCTTGCTCTGCTTTGTCTAAGGCTTTATTTAGCTCATCGATAACATCATGGGAAATAGCATTCACTTTTCCATTTTGCAAAGTGATAGTGGCTACATTATTGTCAATTTGGTAAGTAACTAAGTCGCTCATAGTGTTCTCTTCTTGGTTAATAATTGAAGTCCAGCAGGACTGAATGGCGTAGCTACATATGGAAAGCAAATAAGGTTAAAACAACAACTCACAAATATTCATAGCTATCTATCATTCAAATTAAGAATGATTTACATCGAATCTAGATAATCTAATTTGCGAGTTGAATGCCGGGTGACAATTTCATCAATAACCCCTGTCTGCTTCATAGTTATTATTGTGGAGTCAAAATCTTGCAATCTGTGTTGCCAATCTTTGTTCAACATCAAAGAAATAAACTCTTTAGATACATAATTAGGAGTACGATAAATGTCACTCATGTTAGGAATATTATTCACTAACCACTCTTTTCTAAACTCATCTATTAAGGCTAAATCGCATCGCCCTTTCATCATGATTTTTATAATAGGAGCGCCTACGGAAACATTTAATCTATTTAAAATATTTTGTTTTAGTAGAGGGTCAATAACCGGATGTACAAAATTGTCCCGGGTACAGATTGTCTTACCTCGAGCCCAGCTTTCTATGGCACCGCTGCTTTCAAAGGGAGTAGTTGAGTAAAGATATTCGGAGTAGTAATAAAACGGTTCACTAAACAAAACTTTTTCTTGAATCGATACCCAACTTTTAGCTAAAAAAGTGGCGTTATATTCTCCACTTAAAATATTCGCTTCAACCTTGTTACGAGGTGTAGGAATAAACTCAACCTTAAGCCCCATGCGCCGGCCTAACTCTTCAGACATATCAATTAGAATGCCTGCATATATCTCGTCTTTAGGATTAAAATATACAAATGGAGGCTCTTGAGCGTGTAAGATACCCACTTTTAGAACATCCATACTAGTGTCAGCGCCAGCCTTAGGATGACATAACAGAGATAAAAATAACGCAGCATAAAACCACACATAAGTTGGTAACGTCTTATTCAACATTTTTATCCCCGTTTAGATGCTCTTGCATTGAATGCACTGTACCCCACTGACCCTTTGACGGTTTGAAACAACAATTAAATTTGCCAAGCTCACATTACTCTTGAGTAATTTACCTACCAACTAGTTCAAGTTGACAGCTTATTTAATTTTCCAAGCCACTGCCTGACCTGCAAAAAACGGCACTATTGCTTCACCGTTTGGTAAGGTAACTGTATCTGGCACTGACCACGTTTCTTTAACAAGTGTCACAGTGCTGCTATTACGGGGTAAGCCGTAAAAATCTGCACCATGGAAGCTAGCAAAGCCTTCAAGTTTATCTAATGCGTCTAGCTCATCAAATACCTGCGCGTATAACTCCAAGGCACTCCAAGCACTGTAACAGCCAGCACAACCACATGCATTTTCTTTCGCATGCCTAGCATGGGGCGCAGAGTCAGTACCTAAGAAAAACTTTGAAGACCCACTCGCCACAACCTTACGTAACGCTTGTTGATGCGTGCCTCTTTTCAACACCGGTAAACAATAATTATGGGGCTTTACACCGCCTACAAGTAAATCGTTGCGGTTAAGTAAAAGATGTTGCGGGGTTATGGTAGCGGCTAAGTTTTCAGAACCGGCGGATACAAATTCAGCGGCGTCAGCGGTTGTGATATGCTCGAATACAACTTTTAGGGCCGGAAAATCACTCACTATCTTGCTCATGTATTGATCAATAAAGACTTTTTCACGATCAAAAATATCCACATGATTTTCAGTCACTTCGCCATGCACAAGTAACAAAAGCCCCTGTTTTTGCATTTCTTCAAACACTGGATATAAAGCCTCAATACCTTTTACAGCTTGGGCTGAGTTGGTTGTGGCTCCAGCAGGATACAATTTTGCCGCCACCACTCCTGCCGCTTTTGCATCAATAATATCTTGCTGCGATGTTTGATTCGTCAAATACAAGGTCATTAATGGCTCAAAATTACTACCTTGGGTACGAGCGGCTAAAATTCGCTCTTTATATTCTAGCGCCAATTTAGCGTTAACAACTGGTGGTACTAAATTAGGCATCACGATTGCGCGAGCAAAGCATCTTGCGGTAGCCGGTACAGTTTCCCCCAACATATAGTCATCTCTAAAATGTAAGTGCCAATCATCAGGAGTCGTAATAGTAAGTTCTTGCATAGTCGCGCCTAAAATTAAGAAGAGTTCAATTAATCAGAGTATTATGCCTTAATTTGCTCTGTTACGCCTGTGGTGATGTTCCCTTTTTTACATTATTACTAACTGACATATAATAAGCTCTATGCAAAGTGAATAAATTGCTGATTTTCAAAGTAAATTAAAGCAAAATAGGAAGATTCTATTTAATTTACATTATGGAGCTGGTGTTATGCCTGCAGCCATTAGCTTGCTCAACCTTATCCCTAAAGATAAGTTAAACCCCGTCAAAAAATTTATTATTAAAACCTTAGACAAAGCCCTTGGCATTTCAAAACTAAACGAGCTTTACGTAGATACTCGCCTTCAAGGGGTGGACAGAACTACTTTTGCTAAAGGCCTATTGGATACGCTGAATATTCAACTAGACGGAATAGCAGATCTTCAAGACAAGATCCCCAAAGAAGGGCCAGTTGTGATTGCTAGCAATCACCCCTTTGGTGGAATTGAAGGGGTCATTTTAGCCTGGGCTATTGAGCAAGTTCGCCCCGACATTAAAGTCATGGCGAATCAAGGGCTAAAAATATTTCCTGAATTACAAGACTACTTCATCTTTACTAATCCGCTATCAGAAAAAGATCCTAAGAATGCGCCATCCATTCGCCAATGTTTAAAGCATGTAAAATCAGGAGGTGCGCTACTCCTTTTTCCTGCGGGTCGAGTCAGTTATTACCATAAAGATAGCAAACGAATAGCAGATCACAGCTGGAATAGAATTGTTGCCAGTATTGCCAGCCGCGCAAATGCGCCTTATGTTCCTGTATTTGTGAGTGGCTTAAACAGCCCTCTTTTTTACAGATTAGGCAGAATTTATTACCGTTTACGACTTCTTATGTTAGCTCGCGAACTAACAAATAAGCAAAACGCAAAAATTAAAGTCACAGCTGGCTTTCCCATAGAAGAAAAGCACTACGCTAAAGATTCGGATCTAATATGTCGTACAGAGCTTTTAAGAGCCCAAAGTTATCTAATTTCACCTGAATATCAAAAGTCTTGGCCTGCCGATCCAGTTACCGACATGCAGCCCCTTGCAGATGAAATCCCGTACCACGAAATTCAAGCCGAACTAGCAGCATTACCAGCTGAACAGCATCTGTTTGATCACAAAGACTTCTCTGTATATTTTGGTTATCAAAATCAGCTCCCAAAAACAGTAGATGAAATAGCGCGTTTACGAGAGCTAGTCTTTCGAGAGCATAACGAAGGCAGTGGAGAGCCAAGAGATACCGACAAGTTTGATGCAACCTATGTCCAGCTTTTTGTTACTAAAAAAGACACAGGGCAAATTATTGGTGCCTACCGAATGGGGCAAACAGACAAGCTACTAGCAGACGGTAACCTTGAAAACCTATACCTAAATCGAATGTTTGATTTTGGTCCCGAGTTTGTAAACCGTCAAAAGCCATGTTTAGAAATGGGGCGCTCTTTCCTGATTCCAGAGTATCAACGGAGCTTTCAAGGGTTATTTTTACTTTGGAGAGGTATAGGCGCTTATGTTTGTAAATACCCTAAGTATCGCACTTTGTATGGAACAGTATCCATTAGCAAATTATACGATATGCGCAGTGTCGCTGTCATCGAACAGGCAATGGTGACCACTACAAATAACGTGGCTCGCAGATACCCATACACCTACAACTTTCACCCAGAGTTTGCAGACTTTGCTAAAAAGTATGGTCTTAAAGATCACATTACTTCGCTATTAAAAACAGTAGAGCCAGATGGCAAAGATGTGCCTGTTTTATTAAAGCATTACAATAAGCTTGGGGCTGTGTTCCATAGCTTAGGTGTTGATAGAAGCTTCAATGATACGCCAGGCTTGTTATTGAGTGTTGACTTACCCTCTGCGCCAGAAAAACTATTAAAGCTTTATTTGGCCGAAGGCTACGAAGGGTATTTAGCGTCTGAATAAGTTATTGAAAACTACGGCTTAGCTAACAGAAAATTTACAGAGCTCGTGATCTGCTCAGTATCATGGGTGTTAGTTCGGTCTTTTAACGCCACTCCAGAAATCTTTTTGTCTCTGGACTCTCGCAATAGGTACATGGCTTTATGACTCGCCTCCATAAAGCTCATACCTGCTGGTCTTACATTAGAAATACAATTGCGAGATACATCCGTTAAGCCCAGTTTTGGTGCCCAGGTTAAATACATACCTATGCTGTCTGGAGAGCTCAGCCCAGGCCTTTCACCCACCAGCACTAAAACAGCATTAGCATTTAACAAAGAGGCCACCTCGTCACCTATAGCTACCCTTCCCTGCTGAACTATAGTTATGGGAGCTAGTCGCCAATCTTGACCTAGCCTATTGCTGTCATCTCGTAATTCATTGGCGAGGGCGTTAATAAGTGCAGCAGCATTATCTTGAATAGCACAAGATGACAAACCATCCACAACCACAATAGCCAAGTCATATTCTTTGCAACTAACTTCACCAGATTGTTGCAGCTTAATAATTTGCTGCTGAGACACCTCATCAAGCCTACGGCCAAGGTTAGGACGCTGTAAGTAGGTAACTCGGTTTTCTGCAAGGCTATGCAAAATGATAGGTGATTGCGGCACAACTGGCAGACTCAAACTCCGTATATCATCAGCTAAAGTTTGCACATTTAATGGTAAATGCACCGCATCACGGGCCTGTGCATGTGCTAATTGAAAAGCCAGTAATTCATTAGTTGGTAAACTAATACCGGCTCGACCTAAACCGATACGAGCATCTGTAAAATTTTGTAGAATGCGCCAAGGGTTATCAGTAACTAAATCTGAAGCGCTAAGTCCAATATCCTCTAATGCGTTAGCCTTGTGTGATTTTTTATCTGTCATGATTAATCCTTAAACACCAGAGCCTGAGAATGGCGCCAAACTATGGGCAAAAGAGTCAGGTATAGATGAAGTTAAGGAGGGGCGTTTTTCATCAGTAAATATATTCATTTTATGTAACCACACTTCAAACTCTGGCGCAGGCTTTAATCCCAACACGCTTCTCGCATACAAAGCATCATGAAAAGAGGTGGTTTGGTAGTTAAGCATGATGTCATCAGCACCGGGGACACCCATAATAAACGAACAACCCGCTACCCCAAGTAAAGTTAATAGATTATCCATATCATTTTGATCGGCTTCTGCATGATTGGTGTAACACACATCACAGCCCATAGGTAAACCTAACAATTTACCGCAAAAGTGGTCTTCTAAACCTGCACGAATAATCTCTTTGCCATCAAACAAATACTCAGGCCCTATAAATCCCACCACTGTATTGACCAATAAAGGATTAAACTTTCTTGCAACAGCATAAGCTCGGGCTTCACAGCTTTGTTGGTCTATTCCAAAATGTGCATTTGCAGATAAAGCGCTGCCCTGGCCGGTTTCGAAATACATAACATTTTGCCCAACAGTGCCGCGATTTAGAGATAAAGCTGCTTGTTGCGCTTCAGCAAGTAGCGATAAATCCACGCCAAAACTAGTATTAGTAGCTTGAGTGCCACCAATAGATTGGAACACTAAATCAACAGGAGCGCCGGCCTCTATGGCTTCAATGGTATTCGTGACATGAGTTAAAACACAAGACTGGGTAGGTATTTGGTATTTCTGGATCACCTCATCCATTAAGTGCATTAACTTAATGGCTTGCTGCACATTGTCAGTGGCAGGGTTGATACCAATAACCGCATCACCGCTACCATACAACAAGCCGTCTAAAATACTCGCAGCAATACCGTTGATGTCATCGGTAGGGTGATTGGGCTGCAGGCGGGTTGATAACCTACCTGATAGACCGATAGTGTTTCGAAAAGCACTGGTAACTTGGCATTTTTTAGCCACTAAGATGAGATCTTGGTTACGCATGATTTTACTCACCGCAGCTGCCATTTCGGGAGTAATACCTTGGGATACATTACGTAACTCAGCAGTACCTACATTATCGCTTAACAGCCAATTACGAAAGTCGCCCACAGTTAGGTGTGATATAGGCTGAAAAGCCACGCTGTCATGCTCGTCAATAATCAAACGAGTCACCTCATCCAGCTCATAGGGTACTAAAACATCATTTAAGAATGTCTTGAGTGGTACCTCAGCTAATGTCATTTGCGCAACAACACGCTCTTCGTCAGTGGCCGCTGCCACACCAGCTAAGCGGTCTCCAGAGCGAGCAGGTGTCGCCTTTGCCATCAACTCAGCTAAACTTTTGAAGTGATAGACTTTGCTACCTAAAATATGTTGGTAAGTGGCAGGCATAGTACTTTCCAAGAATGAGTAAAATCAAAAACCCTACCTGTTTTTAACACATAAGGATTTAAGTTTCATTACAGCTAGGTGTACTGGCCTTGTCCCACCTTTAATGCTAATGAGTTTACGCCACCACTAAAAAAGCCATAGCAAAGCTCATTAGGTACCCATATAAAATGTGGTACATCACTTAAAGCACAAATCAGCCCATCTTGCTAAACCAGAGGTAACCGACCCTTCGTAATCCCCATTGGCAATAGGTATGTTACCCACCACAGATTTTATCGCTGCTCTTAAAAGCGGAGAACGGGCAGAACCACCTGTGATGAATATTTCATCTGGCTGTACTTGTGTTTGGGCGAGAGTCTCTTGCACTAATTTTTGGATTTTAAGTACTGGGCGGTATATGGATTTTTCTAGCTGCTGGGCAGAAACCGGAATAGCGATATTCTCAGAAGCAAGCTGCAAATTCGCGGTAAAACTATCGTTATTAGACAAGGCAACTTTTGTTCTTTCTGCCTCAGCCACAATGCTGTGACCTAAGGTATTGTCGTACACCTCTATCAACCTAGCTAGCTTATCTGGCTGCTTAGCAGAAGACTGCATACTCTTCAGCTCTCGATAATTAGCCCGTGAATAAAAGGTTTTTTGGGCAATCACATCGTTAATGGCAATACATTCCCAAAATGGCATATTGGGCATAGGTAAGCCAGATTTAGCCTCGGTGTCTTTACCAAATTCTTGCATAAAGCTTTTGCTAGCAAGGTGGATATCTAAGTCATTCCCACCAACAAAACTGCCTGCATGTCCTAACAAAGATTCTGCACGTTGCTCTTTGCCTACCCAACTAGGCCCCATGCGTATAAGAGAGCAATCTGAAGTACCGCCACCAATATCCACCACCAGCACATTTTTGTCAGAGGTTAAACTCGCTTCATATTCTAACCCTGCAGCCACTGGCTCAAACTGAAATTCGATATGCTTAAACCCAGCTCTGGTGGCGGCTCGGCGTAAAATATCCTCAGCCTGAATATTAGCTTGCTCGCCACCTTTATTATGGAAATTAATTGGCCGGCCAATTACCGTTTCATCTACCTGTTTATTTAATGACGCTTCAACTTTTTGCTTTATATTGGCCATCATGGCACACACAATATCTTCAAATATGGTGTAGCGAATTTCATCTAAGCCCAACAAGCCTAAAAATGACTTAGGTGATTTCACATAGTAATAATCAGTTGGATCCTCTAAATACAAAGCCGTGGCTTGCTTCCCAAAACGAATATCATCAGGCACCAAATCTATGCCTTCTCTTTTGTTGGTATTAATCGAACTTTGTAGCAAAGTTTTACCCACATTACTGATAGGTAAAATGTTTAAGTGTCGATATAGATATTCAGTGACAGATTCTCTATTAGGCGCACACAAGGTAGATGAAAGTAACACCTCTCCGTCATTTAATGGGATGGACTGAACCTTATTATTAACTATATGTGCAACGGAACATGTGGCGGTACCGAAATCAAAACCAACGGCCATTATTACCTCTTAAAAGATTGTATCTAGCTGACTAATTGAGCTCTAAATTAAACGACTCTGTGAACAGCAAGGAAATGCTGAGCTTATATTTTACAGAGAACACAAAGAAAAGACATGACGGCTTGGCTGAAAGATGAGTATCTGTGTCCTCTGGCGATTAGAACTAGTGAAGGCTTGCACACTAAGCTAACGATTGGCAGATATATTAGAAATTGTCTGATAGTTTGGATTAAGGTTAGTTTTCAGCCCAAAAGGGACTGAATAACTTGGCTATATAGACGGGGAAAATGAGTCACTTCATTTAATTTCATTTAATTTGGATCTGACCCTATTAATAAAACGACTAAGCCCACGTGTTATTGTCCCAGGAAGCTTGCGACCGACTACAGCGGTTTATTATGTGTTTTTAACGTAGTTTGAAAAAAGTTGTTTAATCTGTCGTTCGAGTAGCATGTGATTACAACGCTCTAAAAATGAATAAATTTCTAATAACTGAATAATCGTTATTTTTGCTGAGCCCAGCTCTTTATTAAATTTTAAGTTATCGGTAGTTTTTTTGTAATCCTGTAATTTTGCATATTCCGGTAAATTAGACAGTCTTTTACTATCAAAATCACTGATGGTTGTACTTATTTCTAATGGTGCTTGATTTACATAAAGACCAAGCATAGAAATAAAACCATTCTCAATTTCTGGAGCGTCATTTTCTTCTCCCGCAGCAGAAGCCGCACCTAATATTTGCCCCAATGAACTTGAAAGCTCTTAATGACCTGATGCTAGTTTTTGCTGCCGGTCTTTGTAATATGAGAATAAGTACTCTCTTGCCTTAAACTCGTGATTTTTAGATAGCTCTTTAATTTTGAATTTATACTGAGAGCTTGTTGCTTTATAGGTGGCAAAAGACGCGATTATGGCTGGACCTATAATCTTTGTCGCTTCAATAAGAACAGTCTCAATACTTTTTATTACCTCAACTTCCAATGTAGTTTCCTATAGTGCATAACGCCCTCAGCACGCGCGGTTCTGTGGTGTAGGCAGAGCCGTAACGAAAAAGCCGTCGCTGTGCCTGCAATTGTTATGCATATCCCAACATATCTCGTACTTCATTTACATAAAGCCCCCACTCCTCAGCCACCTGCCGAGTAACGCTGGATTCAAACTCTGGATATTTTCGCGTGTGAAACCATGTTTCAGAGTTACCGGAGACTCTAGCTTTGTATCCAGGGCCCTTTCCCCATTGTTTAAACAAATCATTCCAAAACTGATTATCTGATGAAAGGTTGTTTTCATAAACAGCACGTCCTTTAGCAAACGCTTTTTGGTAAATATCACCAAGTCGTTTCTCAGTTGTTTGTTTTAATTGTTTTAGCAACGCGTAGGCAGGTTGAAGCTCATTTTGGGAAAGCATGTTATCTATTAGTACGATGAATTCATCTTTTAGGGTGCCGATTTGATCAACAACTTGCTCACGAGAACCGGCAGCTAAAAGTTGATAGTAATCGAGGTTGTGCCACTCTCCTCGGCGATTGACACTAGCTCGAACACTCGCGGCATAAGTACCCTTGTTCTTGATGTCATTAACCAATGGTAAAAAATATTCCTTTAGCGAAGGAGAGCAGCCTTGAGCCTTTTTTATCCATGCTTCTAGGGTATTCTTAACCTGATTTTTCGCCGCTCTAGCTGATTGAGAGACTAATTCAGTTTCGATGTCGCTAATAGCCTTCTCGATATCGAAAATATCTTGGGCATATTGGCCACGTAGCACAGAGACTTTTTCGGCCAATAATTTTCTAAGCTGCTTTGGGTCATCAGACTTTACATCGAAAAATTGCACATCTAAGTTGTCAAATTGTAGTGTGTGCTTTAGATCATTAACCACCTGCTCAGCACGGATCTCGCGCCCCTCAATTTTGTCACCGACAGGTTCATCTATATCGATAACTTTCTCAGCTTCACTCTCCCGATCCAGAATTAATAGAACGGTTTCTTTGGCAACTCGTTGACTTAGGCCTGCATCCTTGGCGAGCTTCAGTAACCCAGTCATTGTTTTATCGGGCGCTTCGTTAAATCGGCAACAGAGTACACTCACGGTGCGATTGTCCGTAAGGCAGCCATCAAGGTCGGCACGGTTAACTGTCTGATCGACACCCTTCGTATCAATTACTGACAGTGCATAATTGATATGTTCAAAAAGTCTTACCGGTACTAATATGCGTATATGCTTAGGCAATCCAACGCTTGGATAAGTGCAGCTATTGATGGCCTTGAATGTTGAATGAAGCCACTGGTTTTGATCCAATTCAGTATCATTAGTAAATAGTGTTTGATGACGAGAAGGAAAGTCAATACGCTCCATCAGCACATCTGTTAACGATTCGATGGATTGATAATCGGCAGCGAAATTTTTCGCGCTGTCTGTAGTGATTCGCTTTCCCTCTGGGTTTTTCGTTCGAGATATTCGGAGATTGAGCATGTTACGGAGCGCTCTTTCAACTTCGGCGCTTAGTTTGAACGACTCTGAGTTATCTGCTTCTGCTATATCTGATGCATGTAGGTATTGAGCAAAGTCGCTAAGATAACTCTTTAGCTCGGCTTCAGTGTGCGGAGTTACTTCAACTCTCAGTTGACTACCAGCTGCTATTTCTACTTCGCAAAGAGTGGTCCGACCACTACCAGTGCTAAGAATTGGTTCATCTCCATGCAGTAAGCCTAGCAAGTGACATATAGCGGTTGTCTTTCCGGTTCCGACGTTACCGATAAATGCCAGCCTTTGATCTGAATTTGATAGATAAGAAACGGCATCGTCAAAAAGCTCCAGATGGTTAGCTAACTGCTTCCGTGTTGCGCTCTCCTCCGGTAGTTTTTCAATCAAATTATTTATTACTTCATGCAAAGTCTTTTGCCTATCTTTCAGATCATTAGCTTCAATTTCTATATTCATTTATCGCACCCTTTGCTCTCCATTTGACAGCTCTCCAGAACCACCACTTATTTCATAACAATTTAATATGAGGCAACTTGCCTGTTTTTCTGCTGGCTGTTTGCCTCTTTTTGTCCTTCTACCATTTGTATCAAATTTATCCAGCCTTTACCAAGTGTTATTCTCCGGCTTATTCGCTGATTATAATTTGGCCTCCTATCGAGACACCCATTGTAACAAAACAATAAAATATGCTTTAAATCAATATATTACAGAATACAGCATCGTAAAAATAATGATAGATTCACCAAACTGGTAGGCTGCCAAGCCAAGAGTCTGGAAAGCAACGGCTCTGGCCCGCAGGTTTTTGTTTTAATTAGTTTTCAATTCAAAGTTTTTAGGAGGTGTTTTTCCTAAAAGGTGCTTGTAAAAATAATCCCATCTTTTCCTCATAAAATATGGATGTCGGGAACTACTATGATTTGCGTTTGGAATTAAAATAAAATCAAAGTCTTTATTGGCCTTTATTAATGCATCTACTAGGTTAATTGTCTGCGAAGGGTGCACGTTGTCATCCATATCACCGGTCATTAGCAACAACTTACCTTTCAAGTTTTCTGCTAATATGATGTTGGAGTGAGCTTTATTTTCATTTAAACCTTCGCTACACATATATGTGTCCATCCAAATGCTGATATTTCCTTCACTGTCGTGATTTCCAGCGGAACTTACAGCAACATCATAAAAATCTGGAAACTTTAATATTGCTCTAGCAGATGCGTAGCCCCCCGCAGAGTGCCCAAAAATGCCTACACGATCAATGTCGAGATAGGATCTGCTCGCAGCGAGTTGTTTTATTCCAGACACATGATCAACTAGTCCACCAGCAAAGCCCAAATTGTTATATGCATGGAGTAAAAACGCTTTGGAGCGCAGCGGTGTTCCTCTGCCATCCATGTTAATCACAATAAACCCAAGCTCTGCCAGTGCAGATTGATGTCTTAAACCTCCGTTGACTGGCCAGTCATACCCTATTTCTGCCCTTGTCATTTGCGGGCCTGGGTAAATGTCATCTATAACAGGGTAACGTTTTTCACTATCTAAATGAGTGGGTTTAAATACAAGACCGTATGTTTTTGTATGCTCGTCAGCAGCTTTCATTTCAACTCTTTCTGGCCATTGCCAGCCCTTGTTAGTCCACGCCGAAAAATCACTGACTTCTAAGTTCATAATAAACTTGCCACTAATATCTCTGAGAATGGATACGGGCTCACCACTCCAAGCATTATTGGATATGAAAAATTTATTATTTGGAGAGAGCTTAATTTTGTGGTCTGCATTTTCGGGCGTTAGCAGCGTTAAATTACTCCCATCAAAATTTACGCTATAGAAATTAATAAAATAAGGATCTCGCCCTTTTTCCTTGCCTGAAGCAGTGAAGTATATCTGTCTCTTACCTTCATCAAGGTAAAGGACATCTCTTACTACATAATCCCCTTTCGTGATGGCGTTTTTTAACGCCTTATTGTGATCATACAAATAGAGGTGGCCGTAGCCACTTCTTTCTGAAAACCAAATAAACTCACCTGATGAAAGTCTTCTGACGTTAGGTTTAGAAAATAAGAAAGCGTTTACAGCGACAAGGCTGTCACTGGATTCTGTAATCATCAATCTAGCATTACCGTTATTTGGATTTATTTGATAATACTTAATCTCTTTTAGGCAACGGGGTTGCCAAAGTGCTTCGATAGATTGGCTTGCTTCATCCCACCATAAACGCGTTTCAACTTTATCTAGTGGCGTTACCGTTGTTGAAATAAAAGGAGGTACATCCAATTTTGTGATTACCTTTTCTTTTACATCTATAACAATCGGATAGGCCAAGGGCACATTTGTGTCACTGGGAACAGGGTATTTATATGTGTGTATAATTGGCCGTAACGACTTACCTACATCAGTCATTTGCAGCAAGTGCGTTGATACAACCTTTCGTTCATCTAATTGGTGAGTAAGGATTTTGCTTGAATCAGGAGACCAAGCTAGCACCGGTGGTATTGGCCATTGACCTCTTGTTTGCGAAATATGATAAAGGCTTGACTCGGTATTAGTCCCGTATGCAAAATGTTTTAATCCATCAAATGTTAATTGCGTTTCTTCATCTGAATCTACATTCCTCACGAAGAGATTATATTCTTTGACATAGGCAACCCAGTTGCCATCAGGAGACAAACTCTCTGTTGGAGACGGCAAAAAAGTATCGGGAGCGTCGTTAAGCACACCTTCATTTAGATAATAAACGAAAGACTTTTCTAGGTAACTAAATTCAAGACTTTGGGCTTGGTGATCATATTTTTTTATCGTTATGGGTAAGTGGTCTGAATCAATTTTTTCTTCAGTTGACTTTTGCAGCGCTAACGCTAATTTTTGACGGTCAAATAATGGCTTTTTTAACTTTTTGTTGGGAATGACCAAAAAGTATTCTTTGGCTTTAACACCATCTTTTTCATACCAAAATGTTTCGCCGTCATCAATCCAATTAGCCGTGATATATGCTTCGTAAACTTTACTCTGCTTAGCATTAAGAAAGTATTGCGCACGTTCATAGCGCTCTAAAGAATGGGCTGCTTCAGCTTCTTTGGTATCTTCTGCTTGAGTTGGAAATCCAAAAATCAGTAGGAATAAAATAAGAAAGGGGTTAACTAGTCGCCTATGTGCTTTTGTCATGTATAGTGGCCTAATAAAATCTATTGATTGTTTATCGTTGCAACCCTAACCACTATTTTTATACGGATGCATATTACTCGGTGGTACTTTGTGCAAAACCACCTAGGCTATCAGAATAAGCTATCACTTATGTTTGCACAACTGACTACACGTTTTTCTGTTCAGCAATCCAATTTCGGCGATTTAAGTACTTGGGACACATAGCTACTTATCCCTCTTTCACTCCCGGCTCAGTGGCTCTGACTCCACTAAAAAGTTTACTAATTTATGATGTTAAAAAGTCCAATTACAAAAAAACTCAAGGGGCTTAACGAATTGATTCATTAAGCCCCTTGAGTTTTAAAAATATATAACTTGGGAGTTTAGCAGTGGCGCCCTACTTGGCTAAGGTTTTAAGCAGATTGCTTTTTAACAAACTTAGCCGTTACCATCATTTCGCCAATACCATCCACTTTGCAGTCTAATTCATGGTCTTTTTTATCAAATACTCTTCTGACTAAGGCTTTAGTTCCAATCTTAATAACCTGTGAGCTACCTTTAATTTTTAAATCTTTAATCACAGTCACTTTATCGCCATCAGACAATAAGGCTCCATTGGCGTCTTTGATGAGTATTGCATCGTCATCTTGCTCACCAGATTGAGACCATTCGTGAGCACATTCTGGGCAAACGTACATATCACGGTCTTCGTAGGTGTAAGTTGAACTGCATTCGGGGCAGGCGGGTAAATCACTCATTGTAGAGGGGATCCTAAAAAATCATATAATAACGCTAATTATCCTCCCTTTAAGGTATAAATGCTATACCTTACAACTTGGTAGCAACGGCAGAATAATATCAAACCTACAGATGATTAGGCCTGCTTCCTAAGATAAGAGGCCGTGCTTGGCGCCACACCAAATCCAGATAAACTGCCATTGCCCAGTAAAGAGTTTATAACACCAAGCAATGAAAAATGATGAATGGCATGGCTTGATACAAACACTAGCTCTCTGGCTAAGGTTGATTGAGTTTGGGTGTTTTGAGTCTCATTCACAGAGGTTTCACAAATAATACTGATGGGTAGGTCAGCATCAAGCTCACTCACCTCTTCTAACCAAAGCTCAATTTCAGCCCACATAGATAAAGCAGTTGTAATACAAGACTCAACATTAGAATGTCTATTACGTTTATTGTAATTTACAACACCAGATGCAATGCCATCTTTTAAAGCCAAATAGTGATCTAGTATGTGACGCATGTGTGCACCAGCACTACTAGAAAAATGAGGCTTTAATACCTTTTGATAGCCTTCAGCAGTAATGCCTAATAAAAACTCTTTAGCTTGTTGAACAGTTTCTATTTGACCTGTTAGCGGGATTGTATTGTTGAGCATGAGCTACCTGTTTTACTTGTATTTGTTATTAATTTAATCGGACACGGGTATGACCATGATCAACCGCAAAAAATTTCATTACCAGATTACCTATTTAAACTTTTGTTTAAAAGACCATTCAGGATAGGATTTATTAAATTAATACACTTATGTTACAAACATATTATTCGATAAATCATTGCTTTACACCAAGGTAATGCAAATTATTCAGGTATTCTTACATAACTTAATCATCCCTTTCATCACAAATCATTCACTTTTTGTAGCGAACTTGTTGCATATTTAAGACCAAAACGATCAAATTACCAACTAGTTGTCATCACAAAAACTACGATTATTCTTGACCTAGATCAAGTTTCGATCTAAAGTTTCAATAATTACTGAAACTTTAGAACTTAGAGAAAGCTATGAAAATGACTCCTATGATTGAAACCTTTGTTATGCATTTTGGCGAAATGGGTAGTCGTTGGGGCTTTAACAGAACCGTTGGCCAAATATACGCCTTACTGGTTATCACAAAAGATCCCGTCAGCGCTAACCAAATAGCCGAAGCCCTAAGTATATCAAGGGGTAACGTTAGTATGGGCATTAAGGAATTACAATCATGGCAGCTCATACAACTTCATCATAAAGCTGGGGACAGAAAGGATTATTACCAAACCAATGGCAGCATTTGGGACATGGCCAACCGTGTATTTGAAGAACGGAGAAAGCGTGAAATAGACCCCACACTTTCTTTGCTACGAGATATATTGCTCGACACTGCTGCCAATGACAACGAGCTTTACGCCCAAGAAAAGTTACAAGAAGTACATGACTTGCTAGAAGGTGTAACCAAGTGGTCTAGCGAATTACAACGTTTAAGTCCTGAAAAGCTAGATACCTTAATGAAGCTTGGTTCTGGTGTCGGAAAAGTACTAGATATCAAAGAAAAGCTCTTAAAGCGAAGTAACGAATAAACGTTTCTTAGCAAATGAATTAATACATAAATTAACCTATTCACATTAAACACAAAGGTGCCCTATGGACGACGTCTTCCTGTTGTCTCGCCTGCAATTTGCAGCCAACATAAGTTTTCACATTTTATTCCCTAGCATCAGTATCGCTTTGGGTTGGTTCTTATTCTATTTCAAACTCAGATTTAACATTAGCGGCCATCCTGTATGGATGCGAATCTACCGTTTTTGGGTCAAGGTATTTGCTTTGACCTTTGCTATGGGCGTGGTTAGCGGTATTACCATGTCATTTCAGTTTGGCACTAACTGGCCAGGCTACATGGAAACCGTGGGTAATATTGCTGGCCCCTTACTCGGTTACGAAGTGCTCACAGCCTTCTTTTTAGAAGCCACCTTTTTAGGCATTATGTTGTTTGGGATCCACAAAGTGCCTAATTGGCTGCATACCCTTTCTATTCTAATTGTGGCAGTAGGGACAACCATCTCAGCGTTTTGGATAATTGTACTGAACTCTTGGATGCAAACTCCAGCAGGCTTTGAAATGCGTGAAGGTGTGGCACATGCGGTAGACTGGTGGGCAATTGTATTTAATCCATCCTTTCCTTATCGCTTAGGGCATGTATTACTCGCTTCTGGGCTAACGGCTTCATTTCTTATTGCTGGTTTGTCAGCATATCGTATTTTACGTGGCGACCATAAAAAAGCACCCAGGCTTGCATTAAAAACAGCAGTGTTTGCAGCATCTATCTTGATGCCACTACAAATTTTTGTTGGTGATGCCCATGGGCTAAATACCCTTGAACATCAACCTCAAAAAGTAGCTGCAATGGAAGGTATATGGGACACAGAAAAAGGCGTGCCCTTACTATTGTTTGCTATTCCTGATGAGAAAAACCGTACTAATCATTTTGAGCTGCCCATTCCAAATGTCGCAAGCATTATATTAACCCACGATCCAGAGGGCGAGATTAAAGGCTTAAATGAATTTGTTGGCGAGCATCCTCCTGTTGCCCCTGTGTTTTTCGGGTTTAGGGTAATGGTCGGCATGGGTGTGCTGATGTTAATCGTAGCTTGGTTTTGCAGTTTTCATCTTATTCGTAAGAAAGAGCTAGGCTCAGTGCCGCTATATGCTTTAGTTGCTATGACGTTTTCTGGGTGGATAGCCACATTGGCAGGCTGGTATGTCACAGAAATCGGACGTCAGCCCTATCTAGTCTCTGGGATATTAAAAACAGCAGATGCCGTGACAGATATTCCACCAGAGAATGTAGTGTTTAGCTTTGTCATGTATATGTCTGTCTATGTCGTCTTGCTAATCGCCTATTTACATACCCTGTTTTTAATGGCGAGAAAGTCTGTCGAAATAGAAGAAATGAAACCAGAAGATGAATTACAGTCACCTTTTAATTCCTCCACTAACAAAGCAATAGAGCAAGGAGCATAACTATGTTTGCCGATCATAATTTGCCAGTAATCTTTGCAGGACTTATGGCTTTATCTGTCATTGTATATGCCATATTAGATGGGTATGACTTGGGGGTTGGAATATTACTCCCCCTAGAAAACGACAAGCAAGCGGATCAAATGATTGCTTCAATTGGCCCATTTTGGGATGCAAATGAAACTTGGCTAGTACTAGCCGTGGGCTTGTTATTGATAGCCTTTCCTAGCGCCCACAGTGCCATACTTAAAAGTTTGTATATTCCAACCGCCATTATGCTAATTGGGCTCATACTCAGAGGCGTCGCCTTTGACTTTCGAGCTAAAGTGGCTCAAGTGAACAAACATAGATGGAATCAAGTGTTCAAACTAGGATCATTTGTAGCCAGTTTAAGTCAAGGGTATATGCTGGGAAGCTTTGTGATGGGTTTTGAAACTACCCTAGCAGCCTACTTGTTCTCAGCTTTAAGTGCGTTAGGTGTTACCTGTGCTTACGCCTTAATTGGTAGTACTTGGCTGATTCTAAAAACCACAGACGATTTGCAATTACGCGCTATTAAATGGGCAAAACTGGCAGGAATAATTAGCTTCGTAGGCATAATAGCGGTGTGTATTGTCAACCCTCTAATAAATGCTTTTGTGTTCGAACGTTGGACTAGGGCACCATTTGCATACTTTGTGGCGATTATACCCTTTGCCTGTTTTACCTTAATGTATGTAGGGTATTTAGTCCTCAGAAAACTCCCATTAAAAAATGATATAGGCTGCTGGCTTCCATTTTTAATTACTGTGATCGTGTATATTTTTTGTTTTAGTGGCCTAGCATTTAGTTTTTATCCTTATGTGGTACCAGGTGAACTAACCATATGGCAAGCCGCAAGTGCGCCAGAATCACTTAGGTTTATTTTATATGGAGCACTTATCGTCATACCCTGTATTCTGGCCTACACAGTGTTTTCATATCGAGTATTTTGGGGCAAAGTAGAGGAACTAAGATACCATTAACCCATAAGGCCAAATGTTAAACTCGGCTCATAAACAGCACTTTGACGAATATGGTTATGTTAAGTTAACTAATCATTTCGTTGAAGGGCAGCTTGCACCAATACAAGACTTGGTAGATGTTTTTCATCATGCTTGGCGCAAAGACAATTATGCGTTTTATAGCAAACAAGCTGTGAATAGCTCTGGTTTAACCTCGCAGCAATACCTAACCGATGCAATGAGGCTAAAGCTATTCGAGCTGATTTGTGACACATCTATACTCAGTATAATTGAACAGCTTATTCCGAATCCTTTGTTTATGGGCACACAATTATTTTTTGACCCAGTCACCTCTAATCAAGCTAATTATTGGCATAGAGATCCTCAATACCACTTGTCAATTGAAGAGCAAAAAGCGGCACTGATAGGGCCTGAAGTACTGCACCTTAGAGTACCCCTTAAAGATGAACCCGGAATAGAATTGATACCTGGCTCACATAACAAATGGGACAGCGAAGAAGAGTTACAAGTACGCTTGCAACAAAATGGGCATACAAATGCAGAGGGTTTGTCTAAGGGTAAAAGCCTACCGTTACAATATGGCGATGGCTTAGTGTTTTCCGCCAAAATGATCCATCGAGGATTGTATGGTAATAACCGACTTAGCCTAGATATTTTATATTGTGAAAGAGCCACACACCTCATTGAATTTATAAATCCAGAGCATCAACCGACTCCTGCAATGCAAGCTAAATTAAATCAAAGCCTATTTTTATAAGTCTTCTTTAGTGTAACAAATCCGTCACAGCAGCTTCACCTAACTGTCACCCAGCTTTCATATCCTTATCGTCATAATTAACAAATGAGTAAGGAATCCAATAGTGTCAAAATCAACTTTTTTTAGCAAAACGGCAATCGCCTTAGCGATTACTTTATCAATCACCGGGTGCGCCTTAGAGGGCGACGACGGTGCCGATGGTGTAGCTGGAGCCCAAGGAGAAACAGGAGCTGATGGCCTAGACGGAGCAGACGGTGCCGATGCAAATGCCGGAATAGAATTAAGCCTAGTGGGCCGTATTCAGCTTAACGAAAACGACCCTGAAGGTGCAGCTGAAATCGTTCAATATCACGCAGCTACCAATACTATCTATGCAATCAATAGTGCAGCTGATGAGCCAACTGTAGAAGTCATTGATGCTTCTTCAATTACATCTGAAGCGGTTTCAAACCCTCTTACTGCCAACAACATGACATCTAATGCACTTGTACTGCCGACCACTCAAGATGGCGTTGAACTTGACGGCCCAACCAGTGTAGCGGTTTATGGCGACTTAATGGCTATTGCAGTACCTGCAAGCGCTAAAGCAAACAATGGTTTTGTATTGTTCTATAACGGATTAGACACTAGTGCACCTGCATTTATGAAAGCCGTTGAAGTGGGTAACCTGCCAGATATGGTTACCTTTACTCCAGATGGCACTAAAGCCATAGCAGCTAATGAAGGTGAACCTAGCGGTGATTATAACATCGACCCAGAGGGTTCTATTTCTGTCATTACTATCACAGATAGCATACCTGCAGATACTGCAATAGCGATAGATTTCACCGACTTCAATGGTCAACAAGAAACCCTTGAAGCACAGGGCATGCACTTCCCTAACCCTTCAGGTAGAACCATAAACGGTACGTTAATCGACACTAGTGTTGCGCAAGATTTAGAGCCTGAATATATCACTGCTACAAATGAATTTGCCTATGTAGCCTTACAAGAAAACAACGGTTTATCCATAGTAGACTTGTCTGATTACAGTGTTGAAATTGTAGGTTTAGGGTTTAAAGATTGGAGCCAATATCAACTAGATGGTATGGAAGATGGTACCGTTAGTTTTGGCCAATATGAGGATGTTTATGGCATGTACATGCCAGATACTATTGCCTCTTTTGAGTGGAAAGACGCGACTTTCATTGTTTCTGCTAACGAAGGTGATGCACGAGAGTATTTTTTCGACACATTAAACGCTGACGGTGAGCAAGACGAAGACCTATGTGAAGCAGCTGGCGGTGTAGATTTTGATGACGATGACGGTTGTTTATCTTACACAGATGAAACCCAAGCTAGACGTTTAGAGTATGCCCCTGGTTCAAACCTTGAAACAATAGCAGGTGATGATCCTGAAGATGACGACTTCACAAGTTACCCACTTGGACGCTTAACTGTGACTTCTGCTTTAGGTGATAGTGATGACGATGGCGAATACGAAGCAATATACGCTTACGGCGCGCGTTCTTTCACTATCTGGGATGCTAATGGCTTAGTTGTATTTGACTCGGGCGATGACTTTGAACGTATCACTGCCTCAATTCACGGCGACGCTTTTAACAACAATAATGATGCCAATGAAGGCGACTCACGCTCTGCCAACAAAGGGCCAGAGCCAGAAGCTTTAACAATAGGTGTAGTGGGCGATAAAACCTATGCATTTATTGGCCTAGAACGCATGGGTGGGATTTTTGTTTACGATATTACCAACCCTTACAGTGCAGAGTTTGTTGATTATGTGATCAACCGAGACCTAACTGAAGATGGCGATATCATAGGAGATAGCGCTCCAGAAGGTATGGTGTTTGTAGACGCTGATACCAGCCCAACTGGCAATGCTTTGGTTATAATAGGTAATGAAATTAGCGGTACAGTATCTGTTTGGCAAGTAGCTGAAAAGTAAGCTAGGCGCTATGCAATTATTTTTATTGAACTAGTTCATACATAAAATAAAAAACGCCGTTATTTGCAAAAATAACGGCGTTTTTGTTTGCTATTTTAAACTTACTTTTTATAAGTCGTATTTATCTTTCATCAAGTAGGCAAAAGCGGTATTAAACGCCACCTCTTGGAACATTTTTAAACCTGTTTCTGCCATAGGAACATGTACAGGGTTACGCTTTAAAGACTCTTTAATCGCCACCGGGCTAATGACTTCTACGTCTACATCTTGCAATAACTCTAATGCTGCTTCTAATTTAAAACCTACAGCTCCACCAGCAAACTTGCCTTTCATGGGACGCTGGCGGATGACTATTTTGTCAATTTTGTAATCTGTCACTAGTTGAGCAAATGACTTTTGAAAGTAACGTATATCTTTACTAACGGCATCTTTTGGTAAAGTAAACTTACGAGCACGGCAATCTGGAATTTGAAACACCTCATCATCCAAAGATAAAAGACACACATTTGCATCATTCCCACTCAACTCAACACCACATACTCGCATTATTTCTCTCCCAAACTTAATTGCAGCGAGTATACCTCAAAGTCGCATTAACCACAGCTTTCACTATGATTTTTATAACGGCTTAGCCCAATGCCAACAGAAAATGCTATGCTGAAATAGCACTAGTCTAGGAAAACAGGAAAATAACTATGTATAAAAATACTAATGTATTCAGGCGCACCCTAGTTCTTTTTATACTGTTTATTTCACTACCTATTCAGAGCGAGCAAATCTATTTCAATAAATCTAAAGATGGTACAGACCTTAACTTCCATTACCAGTGGACAGATAGCGAAGATGAAATTTCAATATTAGATTTCACCATACCTGCTAAAAGCTTAAATACTAAAAACCATAAGCGCTTTGTTGCCGATTTAGCACAGCAGTATGTGTATATAGAATTGCACAAAGAAGCCCGTAACATAGACCCTAGAGAAGCGAGGATTCAAATCCATAAGATAGGTCAGGATGTTCAAGTTCAAGTCAAAAGCCGCTCCAGCAAGCTTTTAACAAAATGGCAGCAATCAATGGCGATAAGTCAAGAGAAGGCGTTCGACCAATATCTTGAAGACAACTACTATAGCCGCTTCCACTCCTATTTAGGGCAAGAAGCCGTGAAGCCAGACCATATACGCTACATTAACGAAAACAAACTCGCTTTAATGCCAATTGCACAAGCAATCTATAAAATGGTTCCAGAAAACAGTGAGCCAAGGGTGTATATCAATTTATTACTTAGTTGGGTTCAAAGCATTCCATATGATGAACTTCAAGATCGCATGACTTCAAATGGTGCGGGCTACCTGCCACCGCTTTCAGTGATAGCTAATAACATTGGCGATTGCGACAGTAAAAGTGTGCTTATGGCAAGTTTAATCAGGGCTCTGCTCCCTAATGTGGAAATGGTAATGGTGTACCTACCAAACCATGCTTTATTAGGCGTTAAACTCCCCCTGAGCCCATCAGAAAAAACCTATGAAATAGATGGGGTTGGTTATACTCTGATGGAACCAACAGGCCCCGCAAAGATACCTCTTTCTAACATTTCGAACACTAGCCGAAGTAATATACTGTCGAGAATGTATAGCTATGAAAAAGTGATTTAGCCCCATTACTCAGATAACAGGGCCTAACATTTCACTTAAAAATAAACTTACAATTGCTCTTCAGCAAATTCAGCTAAACGACTACGTACCACTCCATCTAAGTTCAAAGTAGCACTGCCTGAAAAGTTTTTAAACTTCTCGACTAAATAGGTTAAACCAGACGTTACCGCACTTAAGTAGTTACTATCAATTTGTGCCAAGTTACCACTACAAATCAACTTAGTGCCCTCGCCACAGCGTGTAATAATGGTTTTCAGCTGTGATGCAGTCAGGTTTTGTGACTCATCCAAAATCACAATCGCATTTTGAATACTACGGCCACGCATAAAGTTAACAGACTTAAACTGAATGTTAGCTTTTTCCATAATGTAGCTCATGGAGCCTTTGGTATTTTCATCGTTTTTGTGTAGCACTTCTAATGAGTCAGTTATAGCCGCTAACCAAGGCGCCATTTTTTCTTCTTCAGTACCCGGTAAAAAACCAATAGACTCTGCGATTTCTGGTGTGCTGCGGGTCACTATAATTTTGTCGTACATATTCTTCTCTACGACCATTTCCAATGCAGCCGCTAAAGCAAGCAAGGTTTTACCACTGCCAGCAGGCCCAGTTAGCACCACCAAATCTATATGTGGGTCTAAAAGGGCATGCAATCCCATGGCTTGTCCGATATTTTTAGGATGAATTCCCCAAGCTTTGTGGCTCATTAGTCGGTCGTAACCTAAATCTAAAACTTCTAAATAATCGCCATTGATAGACTCAACCAAGCCCGCAAAACTCTTACTCTCGTCGATTAGAAATTCATTTACATAGGCTTCAGGTAGCACTTTTTTCTCAATTGTGTGGATCGTGTCCCTGCCTTCCGTTCTACTATCAACAGCCTTAATTACATCCCAAAAATTACCAGAGAACTCATGGTAACCCTTAGACAAATATTTAATATCCGTGACAAGTTGGTCGGTGCGATAATCTTCTACATGGGCAAGCCCTGCTCCTTTGGCTTTTAAACGCATGTTAATGTCTTTGGTAACCAGAACAATCTGAGTTGGATGTTGTGATTTTTGTAGATAAAGGGCGCTATTAATGATGCGGTTATCATTTTCATTACTAGTAAAAACCTGTTGCGATACAGGCATGCCATGGTCAACAAAAATAGAAAGCTTACCTGTTGGAGCGGTTTCACCTGCTCCTAAGCCTTCCATAGATACCCCCTGCATAAGCTCTTCAGGTGTGGCTTCATGTAGTAGGTCTTCCATAGCTCTAATGGAAATACGAGCATCTCTGGCTACATCTTTTTTGCTATCTTTGATGTAATCAAGCTCTTCTAGGACTGTCATGGGAACGACAACGTCATGTTCTTTAAAGGATAAAAATGCGAGGGGTTCGTGGAGGAGAATATTGGTATCTAAAACATAAATTTTTGAATCTAGTGCTGCTTTTTTTTGCATCCGACGCTCCTAAATTTACAGATAAAGGCCTGCCAGCTAAACGAATTTTGAAAAACATAAGATGCAGTAAACAACTGAGTCTAAGAATCTATGCCAAACACACACATTTAACTACAGGTTTACGAATGGGTTACCACCCAAACTAATTTTCAAATTAGTTAATACCAACAATAAACCACTTTCTTCTGACAATCATCTATTTTTAAACAGTATAAAATTTTATTTTTGCTACAATGCGCGCCCTTCAGTTTAGGGTTACCAAGTAGCTCTAGCAGCCACTATTTTATAAGTGAGGGTACAAATGGCGAAGCAAGATATGTTAGCACTTGGGCAACGTTGGCTCAGTGACACGGAAACTGAGTTAGGCTTAGGAACTATTGTGTTAATCGAAGCCCGTACAGTCACTGTGTTATTTCCTGCAACAGGTGAAACCCGAGTCTACGCCTCACAAACCGCCCCCCTTACCCGTATTAAGTTTGACTTAGGTGATACAGTAAAAAGCCACGAAGGGTGGGAGCTCATAGTAAAACATCTTGAGGAAAAAGATGGGCAGCTTACCTATGTTGGTGTTCGCACAGATAATCAAGAAACCGTGACCTTAAAAGAAACCTTCGTAGACCATCACTTTCAGCTTAATCAACCAGAACAACGTTTACTCAACGGCCAATTCGATGATCCTAAATGGTTCGATTTACGAGAGCAGTGTTTAACTCATCAGTTTACTCATAGTACCTCTCCTTTGTTGGGCTTTGTGGGTGCAAGAGTTGACCTTATCCCTCACCAATTACATATAGCCTCAGAAGTAGGTCAACGCCATGGACCTAGAGTATTACTTGCCGATGAAGTAGGCCTAGGAAAAACCATCGAGGCGGCTTTAATTATCCATCAACAACTATTAACAGAGCGAGCTCAAAGAGTATTAATAGTGGTGCCATCTAGCCTAGTCCATCAATGGTTAGTAGAAATGTTACGTCGCGTAAACTTGGCATTTTCTGTGTTTGATGCAGAGCGTTGTGAAGCTATGGCAGAAGATGCCAATAACCCATTTGAAGCTGAGCAATTAATCATTTGTAGCCTAGATTTTCTAACCCATAATAGCCGCTACTATCAGCAAGCATTAGAAGCACAATGGGATTTGATGGTAGTAGATGAAGCTCATCATTTGACTTGGTCTGAAGGTCAACCCTCACAAGAGTATCAAGTCATTGAAGGCCTAGCTAATGTTACCAAGGGTGTGTTGTTACTCACAGCTACTCCAGATCAACTTGGACATGATAGCCACTTTGCTCGTTTACGTTTGCTAGACCCAGCACGTTTTCATGATTATCAAAGCTTTGTAAATGAAGAAAAGCAATATAGTCAGTTAGCTAAGGCTATAAACCCGCTAATTCACGGTGAAACACTCTCTACACAGGACATAGACGCGATTAGACATTTTGCCGACACCGATATGTTAGAAGGTATTAACACCGCGAGCACTGAACAAAAAACCAAGTTACTGCATACACTTTTAGACCGCCATGGCACTGGACGTTTGTTATTTAGAAATAGTCGAGCTGGGGTAAAAGGTTTTCCAAAGCGTCAACTCTTTAGTTCTGGATTAACGCTTCCAAAGGAATTTGAAGCCATTCTTGCCAGTGAACCAGATAATATACAATTGCAACTGACTCCCGAAAGACACCCTGATTTAGTAAACAGTTGGACCGAGATAGACCCTAGAGTTGAGTGGTTTATTTCCCAGTTAAAATCACTAAAAGGTAAAAAGGTACTTACTATATGTGCCAATGCGAGTACCGCATTACAATTATCTGAAGCTCTGCGTATAAAAGCCGGAACAAGATCCACTGTTTTTCACGAAGGTATGAGTATTGTTGACCGTGACAAAGCGGCCAATTATTTTGCACAAGCCGATGATGGCGCCCAAGTACTTATTTGTAGCGAAATAGGCAGTGAAGGAAGAAACTTTCAATTTGCCCACCACCTGATTTTATTTGATTTACCCTTAGTGCCTGATTTACTGGAACAACGTATAGGCCGCCTAGATAGAATCGGCCAAAAACATGACGTATGTATCCATGTTCCTTATTTTGATATGAGTGCTCAACAAGTATTACTAGATTGGTACCATCAAGGCTTAGGGGCTTTTGAGCACACCTGTCCAACTGGAATGACAGTTTATGAAGAAACCGAAGAGCTGCTATTAGAGTGCATCCAGCATCCAGAGAATTCAGAAAGGAATTATCAGTTAATCAATCAAACTGCTTTACTGCATAAAGATTTGAAGAAAAAGCTAGAACAAGGTCGAGACAAGCTATTAGAACTCAACTCCTCTGGCCAAGGCCGTATCGATGCATTCTTAACACAACTCAATGATGCAGAAGACTCCCCTACCCTTGAGTTATTTATGACTCGTTTGTTTGATAGCTTAGGAGTGTTACAAGAAGAACACGATGAAAGCTGTTACCTGTTAAAACCCACCGAAAAAATGATAGGGCCATTACCGGGTTTAGATGAAGAAGGCATGACCATCACCTACGAAAGGCCAACAGCTACTCTTTTAGAGCATGTACAATTTTTAAGCTGGGATCACCCCATGATACAACATGCAATGGACACGCTAACCACTGATGTCACAGGAAAAAGTGCTGTCGCTTTGTGTCAAGACAAGTCCAAACCAGCAGGAAGCTACTGGTTAGAATGTTTATTCGTGCTATCAGCTAAGGCTGACAAAGGCCTGCAACTTTCGCGGTTCTTGCCCCCCACGCCAGTCAAAGTCTGTTTAGATGCGAACCAAGCATTAACAGACAAGCGTTTTACACAATTAAACTCAGTGTTACCTAAAATGGGGAACCAGCTCATCAATGCCCTTAAACCCCAACTTGAAAAGTGTTTAGAGCACAGTCATGTATACGCTGAAAAAACCGCACAGCATATAAAAAGCCAACGCATAGCTGAAATGAAAGAGCAACTGGGTGACGAGCTAAGCCGTCTAAAAAGCTTACAAAAAGTAAACCCAGCTATTCGAGATGACGAAATCGATTACCTAACGCAACAAATCACCAGTTTAGAAAAGGTAATGCATAGTGCTAAATTAAACCTAGAAGCCGTACGCTTCATAGTGAATAATCCCCAGTAGGTCTAGTATGGCACTTCTAAATTACTCTCCTCCAACTCGGCCGTATCTGGATATTGTCTATCAGGATGATGATATTGTGCTCTTAAATAAACCCAGTGGATTACTTAGTGTTCCAGGTAAGGCTAAAGAGCACTTCGACTCCTTACAGACTAGAGTGCAATTAGTATTTCCAACAGCGACTGTAGTACACCGGCTTGATATGGCCACCTCAGGTTTAATGCTAATGGCACTCAATAAGCATGCCCACCGCCATATATCTAAACAATTTGAGCTCAGAGAAACATCTAAAACCTACCATGCTGTGGTGTTTGGCATAATGAACAATGACAGTGGAGAGGTTAACCTACCACTAATTTGTGACTGGCCTAACCGCCCAAAACAAATGGTAGACCATGAGCGTGGTAAAAAAGCCCTCACTAAATGGCGTGTAATCGAAAGGTATACTGACAGTACACGTGTTGAGTTAAGTCCCATTACAGGAAGGTCTCATCAATTGCGAGTTCATATGCTTAGCCTTGACCACCCAATTATAGGTGACAAGCTATATGCACATAGCCAAGCCCTAAAAATGGCACCTAGGCTCAACTTACATGCAACTAACTTAAGTTTTCGCCACCCAAACACCGAAAAAGTAATGACTTTTGCAACACAGGTGCCGTTTTAACCCCCCTGCTCTTATGCAAATACCTTTTGCTGTATAAAAAGCTCTTAAGCTAGCGCTGCTAAACATAACAGTCTTTATTTTTGCAGTTTGGAATTAAAGAACTGAAAGGTATATTCCGATAACCCCTATATACCCTCTTATGAGCCAATAACATCTTTAAATATCTAACGATTAGTTCATTTATAATTTTAACGTTTATAAGTGAAGCCGCTCCAGATACCCAACTGTTAAAAACGTTGGACTTAGAGCGTGCACTATTTTCAGAAGAGTACAAAGACTTTACCCTAGGTGATAGACAAGCTATTTACTTGGTACAAGAAAATACCACGGCAATAGCTTTAGGGGTCGCGATTATGATCCCCGAAAGTGGAAGGCCAATAATAGGGCAAAAGGGATTGCAACCGCTGGCTAATGAACTTAATAAGTTAGGCTGGGTAACCTTACTAATGCCCGCGCCAGAAGTTGGTTTTTTGCAGCTAACCACTGAACCACCAGCAAACAACACGGACCAAGAAGGTACTAATGTAGCGCCAGAATCAATGGCCAATTCCGATAAAACGGCGTCAATTCAAAATATCTCAGATTTAAATAAATCTGCTATGACTCAACTTAACCCTGAAGCATTTTCGTTACATGAGAAAGAGTTAATAGCCATCTTGCAGGAGTCCGCAAGGCAAGCAGCTAATTACCCTGGCTTTTTTATTGTCATTGCTCAAGGAACATCAGCCGCTTGGATGACTAAAATATATTCTGAGAAAAAATTAGACATTCCAGATGCACTTGTGACCATTAGTCCCTTCTGGCCTGAGAGAAAACTTAATGACTCTTTGCCTTTGTTAATGGCTAACACTCCTATGCCGGTATTAGATTTATTCAGTGAAAATGATAATAGCTGGGCGCGACAAACAGTAGAACTAAGAAAAATATCAGCCACTAAATCCTTAAAATTGCAGTACCGTCAACGCTCAATTATGGGATACCTTTACACTCAACAAAGTAACCTTTACCTCAGTAAGGAAATCTATGGCTGGACCACATACATGGGGTGGTAGGCACCAAACGCCATTCACTTTTTACAAACTGAATTGTGCAAAGATTGTGTAAAGATCCCACCCTTTCAAGAAAAACAAGTAATAATGTCTATACTTGATTTAGGTAAGCAATACGGTTGAATTTCACTGGTGTCTAGTGTTAATACTTTTATAAACCAAAAATCTAAACAGCTGATTTATTTCGTCAGGGGCTTTTTAAATAATAAAATCCCTTACAGTGAATTAGACTTACATTTTTGGGATACCATGGAAGAGTGGTCTCAAATTCAAAAAGACAAGCATCAAGCTTACGAAAAAACCGAACATGTATTTTGGCATGTACTACATCAAATTCACTACTGGCCACAAGACGTTCTGTTGCAAGACATATTTTTAAGAGAAGAGCTAGAAACCTGCTTAGATTGTTTAGAGAACAAAGGTAAGTACCCACTTCCTCTAGACTGCATAGGTATTAGGCCTTAATTATTGCGGTTTTGTTTCTACTTTATTCCCGTTCCAAGGTGCAATTTTAAATAGCATCAGCATTCCCGGTATTGCGCATAAAAAACAAATTACAAAAAACTGAGTGTAACCTACTGATTCAATAACAAACCCAGTCGTAGCACTCACAAATGTTCTGGGTATCACCGCAATACTAGACAGCAAGGCAAATTGTGTTGCAGTAAAATGCTTATTCGTTGAACTTGCCATAAATGCAATCAAAGCAACCGACCCTAAACCTACGCCCAAGTACTCTAACCCACTAGCTAAAGCCAAAACAAAGTGGTTATAGCCCACCACAGACAAGAGTACATAACCTAAGATAGACACAATTTGAAATGCACCAAAAACCCAAAGACTACGATTAATACCTAACTTCACCATAGCCAAACCACCAATAATAGTTCCTATTGTGGCCCCTAGTGTTTTTGATACTTTCGCAATTGAGCCTATTTCTACTGTCGTAAAGCCCATATCCATAAAAAACGGCGTTTCTAACGCAGTGGCCATGCTATCGCCTAATTTATATAAGATGATAAAGAACAGGATCCACAAAGCGTTCTGCCAACCACTTCGCTCAAAAAACTCTTTAAATGGCTCTACCACTGCAAGTTTTAACGTTTGAGGCTCCTCCCCTGGTTTAGAGGACTCTTTAATCAATAACGTTGTCACTAAGCCCACTAACATAAATACAGCGATCGACAAATGAGCAACAGACCAAGGGAAAAAGCCTGCTAAGATCATTGCCAAAGAACCAGGTACAAATGAAGAAATTCGATAAGCTTGGGCATAAAAAGCATTACCTGCACCTAGCTCGTCATCGGGCAGGATTTCTCGGCGATAAGCATCGATAACTATATCTTGACTGGCACTAAAAAAGGCAATTGCAGAAACAATGATAATTATGCTTTGTAACTGGCTAGCCGGGTCAAACAAAGAAAGTGATCCCATTAAAGCAATTAAGCCTAACTGAGTGACAAACATCCAGCCTCTGCGGCGGCCAAAAAATGGCAGAACAAACCTATCCATAACGGGTGACCATAAAAATTTCCAGGTATATGGAAACAGCACCAAGTTAATTAAACCAATAGTCGCCAAATCAATTTCAGCAGAACGTAACCAAGCAGGTACGAACTGAATAAGTAGGTAAAGAGGTAAACCAGATGAAAAGCCAGTGGTAATACACACTAGCATTCGTTTATTTAAAATCGCTTCTTTGAAAGTCTTCTTAGTCATTAAGTCACATTATTATTAAAATTTTAACTTCCGAGAGGGGAGATTACTCAGCTATAACAACCTTATTTCTACCCGACTCCTTGGCTTGATATAAGGCATTATCGGCGGCTGCTAACCATTCGGTGTATGATTTATATGACTCATTAAAACCTGCTATACCAACACTCACAGTGTAACTAATTTCAATATCACCATGGATGACCGGCTTTTTTTCCGCAAAGCGGCGAATACGTTGTGCCACAAACTCTACATTCTCCACCGGGGTATCAGGTAAAATGATAGCAAACTCTTCACCACCATATCGCCCTACCAAATCGGTTCCGCGAGTTGCTTTTCTGATCACATTAGCAAATGACTTGATAACACTATCTCCAGCTGGGTGGCCATAGGTGTCATTTATATGCTTAAAGTGATCAAGGTCTAACATCACAAGCGCAGAGGGCACTTCAGTTCTTTTATCTCGAGCATACTCCATCACTAATTGCTCTTCCCAGTATTGTCTGTTGTATAAACCCGTCAAGCCATCTGTACGGCTCATTTTTTCTAGCTGTTTATTTAAAGACTCTATGCGTAGCCTTCCCATAGCCTCATCCGTTACATCATAGATAACCAAACAAATCTGCTCGACTTGACCTGTTAATGACGCCAACGGAAAAATAGTAATATTCTGGAACATATATTCCGATTGGGATGTTATCGGTCGATTACAGTCAAAACGAAACAAGTAAGGTCTCTGTTCCCAGATAATAAAAACAGGACTTTTTAGAGTAAAAGCTGGTTGAGCTTTGCGAGTAAACCAACGCTCGTCTATTTCAGGGAAAAACTCAAACAAGCTCTTATCTTGGATCATCCCTGGAACGATACTACTATGGTTTTCCATAAACTGGTTCCATACTTTGACATTATAGTTTCTATCTAAAACTACAATTCCAACCTCAATCGAACCAAGGAGATCATGCTTCCAATGCATTTCAGCTAAACTACTATCAATTGCCATTACAAAGCCTTATTAATTGTTTTTTACTAGCTTATCGAACACTAGATCGATAGATTTCTGCGGGAATAAAAGCAATAAATCAAAATTTATTTCTTGGCTTTTAATCGAATATGCAATTTCAATTGCAAGCATATCTTCCTGACGATCTGTGGTGGTTTTTAGGATTTCATCTAAATCACAATGCCGCCCTAAAATAATAGGATGATTATGACTGAAAACTGAATGTAACTGCTCTGAAAGCGCCCTTAAGCAAGCACCGATTAAAATATTTGATACGTCCATCAATGCTTCTAACTCAAAAGAAGCATCACTCTCACCTTCTGTGTATTTCAGCAACTTCACCATATTTGCAAAGTTCGAATCATTAAAAATGACTAAGGCCTCACCATTGATTCCCGCACTAATAAACCCTTGAGATACAGCAGAGACACTCTCATTACACTGAATATCGGCAATTGCCATATGCAGCTCTGTGTTAGTGATTAAGTTAACATTTGGAATAGGTAAATCAATGAACTCTCCCAAGAGCTTAGCTAAGCTTTCTCCCGCTTGCCCCATAGCCACATTGGCCATTTCTCGATAGGCATCTAACTGCTCATCGATTGAATTCTTAGTCACAGGGGCTACGTCTTGAACTCTCTGAGATGTTTCAAAATCTCCAGAATATAGACCATACTGAACGAGGATCTCCGCTAATTTAGCATTATCCGTAGGTTTACGAATAAAATCCAAAGCCCCCATTTTTAACATGCGCGTCCGAGCTTCTGGTTGCACATCACCAGAAACCACAATAACCATAGTCGGTAAATCTTCTTCTTTAATTGCCTGCATGGTTTCGTAGCCGTCCATGACAGGCATATTAAGATCTAAAAACATCACATCGGCTTTACCTGCTCGAATCAATTGCAAGGCTTCTAAGCCATTCTCAGCAAAGCTAATCTCTACATCCCAACCATCGGGAATGGATCGTTGCATTTGTTTACGAGCAAAACTCGAATCATCACAAATCAGTACGGGTGTCGTCATATTGACATGTCACTCAGTTATTATTTAAAGGTTTCAAAACTAAATCGCTACTGGCGCTTTTATATGGTCATGGGCTTGATAATTTTGTAATTCAAAATCATCAATTTTAAAAGCGAATATATCTTTTACATTAGGATTAATACGCATATTAGGCAAGGGGTGAGGCGTACGACTTAACTGTAACTTTGCCTGCTCTAAATGATTTGAGTACAAATGGGCATCTCCAAAAGTATGCACAAAGTCACCGAGCTCTAAATCACACACCTGTGCCAACATCATAGTCAGCAAAGCATAACTAGCAATATTAAAGGGCACACCAAGGAAAATATCACCACTTCTTTGGTATAACTGACAAGACAGCTTACCTTCCAATACATAAAACTGAAACATAGTATGACAAGGAGGTAAAGCTTGTCGTCCCTGGGCTGCGTTTTCCTTCGGAGAAAAACTCGTATCTGGTAATACAGCCGGGTTCCAAGCACTAACAATCAAACGCCTAGAATCGGGGTTCGTTTTAATCTGCTCGACTAACTCACTAATTTGGTCAACAACTTGGCCATCGGCGCCTTCCCAGCTGCGCCATTGCTTACCATAAACTGGCCCTAACTCTCCGGAGTCAGTGGCCCATTCATCCCAAATTTTAACTTTGTTTTCAGTTAGGTACTGGGTGTTAGTCTCACCTTTAAGAAACCACAATAATTCGTGAATAATGGAGCGTAAGTGGCACTTCTTAGTGGTAACAAGTGGAAACCCCTTGCTTAAATCGAACCTCATTTGATAACCAAAAACACTAATGGTGCCGGTTCCTGTGCGGTCTTCCTTTTTTACACCATTGTCCAAAACATGGCGCATTAAATCTAAATACTGTTGCATTTCATCTTTCTCTTACTTTGGTATCAACCAAATAACATTACCAAGCTTACAAAAGTCAAAAATCCTGCAAAGACTTTTTTAAGTACACTTGTATCTAACTTTTGACTGACTCTAGCCCCAATGCCGGCTGTTAAAACAGACGTGATAACTATACCCACTGCAGCAGGTAAATATATATAACCAAAAGAAAATTCTGGCAAGTGAACATTATTCCACCCCGCTTGAACAAAACTTAAAGAGCCGAATATAGCAATAACAACACCGCATACAGAAGCACAGCCAATGGATTTTTTAATAGATATATTGAACCACACAAGGGACGGCACCATGATTGACCCACCACCGATCCCCATTAACGAGGACAAAAATCCAGCAAACAAGCCAACCCCAGTCAACTTAGACTTACTCGCCTCTTGATTTGACGCTTTGCGTTTCCCAAATAACATATAGCAAGCAATCCCGAATACCAAAAAGGCAAAGATAGATTTTAGTAACTCTCCAGATATATGGCTTGCCAACTGTGCACCCAAAATCGCGCCCAAGGCAATACCCAAACCACTCCAAGTGGTAATAAACCAATCGACATTTCCTAGTTTATAATGGGTTCGTGATGCCGAAAATCCAGTTAGAATAATAGTGAACAATGATGTGGCGATTGCCATAGGCATGGCATGAGATAAATCTAAACCGAGCTCTGTTATTAACAAGTGAAGTAAAATAGGTACGATAATTAGACCACCACCTATCCCTAATAACCCAGCCATGAAACCAACCACAGCTCCGATAAGTAAACAAAATAAAAATATAGTAACAAATGGTTCCACTGTTTATTAGCACTCCGATAAATGGATAAACGTTAGTTTCCTGCTCTAACTAGGCCACCAAGGCCTGTTTCTTCTAAAAATAGATTAACCTCAGTTCTAACGTCTGCTGGGTTATTTAGCGTGACCACTTTTGCAAGTAACTGCTCTGCTTCACTTAAATATATATTGCGTATTATCCATTTAACTTTTAACAAATTATGGGTGTTCATACTTAACTTACGGTACCCCATAGCCACCAATAACACGACTCCACCAGGCTCACCAGCTAATTCACCACATACGGTAACTGGTACATTTAACGCACCAGATGTCTTGGCTATCGTGTGCAGTGCAGATAAAACAGCGGGGTGATAACTATCATAAAGGCCTGAGACACGAGCATTATTACGGTCAACTGCCAATAGATATTGGGTTAAATCATTACTACCTACAGAAAAGAAATCTACAATTTTTGCAAGTTGTGGCAACTGATATAAAACAGCTGGCACTTCTAACATCACACCAATTTTTGGCATGTTAAGCTTGACGCCTTTTTCTTCTGCTTCTTCATACACTTCATTAAACGCTTGGCGTATCAAGCGCTTTGCTTCACTCACTTCACTTACTGAGGTGATCATCGGAAGCATGATATTTAGGTTTTCCAAATCAAAACTTGCTTTTAACATCGCACGAATTTGTACTAGGAAAATTTCTGGATGATCTAAAGTCAAACGGATCCCACGCCATCCAAGAAAAGGATTCTCCTCGACAATGGGAAAATATGATAAAGGCTTATCGCCTCCCACATCCAAGGTACGCATTGTAAACTGTTTCTCAGGCTCTGAACTTAAAAGCCCCTTATATAACTCTACCTGCTCTTGTTCTGTTGGAAAGCGTTGGCGCATCATGAATGGAATTTCAGTACGGAATAACCCCACACCATCAGAATAAGGATTATTGCTTACTTCAGTTTCAAGAGATAACCCCGAATTAACCAAAAGACTCATCGCGCAACCATCTTTGGTGAGCGCAGGTAACGTATCCTCTGAATGGATACGCTCTGATAGCAACTGCTCTTCGAGTATAAGCTGATCAAATTCTTGGCGTATCGTCACATTAGGTGACACAATTACATCGCCAGTATAACCATCAAGCAGTATTTCTTTATCTCGGAGCATGGCAATAGGCACATTGTCGAGCCCCATAACCGCTGGCACTCCCATAGCTCTTGCCATAATGGCAGCATGGGAGTTGTTGGAACCTCTAATAGAAATAATTCCTACCAACTTTTCACTTGGAAACTCTGCCAGCATGACAGCTGTTACTTCTTCGGCAATTAAAATAGTTTGATCGTAGGGCTCACGAGTAATAGGCTCATTGGCACTAATGCCTATAATATTTGCTAAAACTCGATTCCCCATATCCTCTATATCTACTGCTCTTTCGCGCATATAGGGATCATTCATTGATTGAAACTGGCGAATAAAGCTTTCAATAACCATTTTTAAAGAGGTTGGCGCATCCCAGCCTTTTTTAATCTCTTTTTCGACATCTCGGCCTAAACTATTCGCGTCTAGTAAATGATGATAAAGCTGAAAGATGGCTTGTACATCATCTGGAACTTCACCTTGCACACGATCAGACAATACAGCCATGTCCTCTTGAGTTTTCTTAACCGCCTGTCTGTAATGCTGTATTTCTTGCTGTGTTTGATTACTTCTTTTTGGAAGGTGATTACGAATATTGACCAACAAGTTTTGAATGTAACCAAACCCCACAGCCAATCCTGAAGAGCCGGGCACACCTTGCATAGCTTTTTGCCAATCTTTAGGAATATTCTCTTGCAGTAAGTTGATCGAGCCTCGCGCTTTGGCATTGGATATTTCTACAGCCAACTGCATTGCTAAGGTGACTAAAAAGGCTTCTTCATCTTCACTAAATCGTCTTTTTTTCTGTTGCTGTAGAGTTATGACTCCTAAGACTTTTCTCTGATGAATAATTGGCGCACCTAAAAACGCGTGGTAATCATCTTCTTGGACTTCTGGATAGTGTTTAAAACGAGGGTGATGAGGTGCATCGCTAATGTTAATAGGCTCTTCTCGTTGAGCTGTTAATCCAACTAAACCTTCGGAAAAGCCAATCTTAACCTGACCAACAGCAGACTTAGCCAGCCCTTCTGTGGCAAATAACAAAAAATGTTGTTGGTCGTAATCTGCTAAGTAGATACTGCAGGAGTCTACCTTCAATGCTTCTTTTAATCTGTCAGCTAGACAATTCAGAGCATCGTCTAGCACAGGGGTTTGGTTCACTTCTTGAACAATACGTTTGAGTGTAGTCAGCATTAGGCTCTGTTATCTCTCAGTTTTGTATCAACAAGTGACACTATTATGCCTTACGTCGGCGCTTTGATTTTTGCGAATTCCCTTGATTCGCTACCCCATTATCTGGCATGGCTGTTAACGAAAACTCTTTCATTACACGGCGATACACATCCCGTTTAAAAGATACAACATTACGAACAGGGTACCAATAGCTTACCCAGCGCCAGTCATCAAACTCGGGATGTCCAGAATGTAACAGATCTACATCGCATTCTTTACAAACAAGCTGCAACAAAAACCATTTCTGCTTCTGACCAATACATACAGGATTACTTCCCTGTCTAACCAAGCGTTTAGGTAACTTGTAACGTAACCAATTTTTGGTAACACCCAGAATTTTAACATGCTCTGGTTTGAGTCCTACCTCTTCATTTAGCTCGCGATACATAGTTTGTTCGGCAGTTTCACCTTCATCGATTCCGCCTTGCGGAAACTGCCAGGAATGTTGCCCATAGCGCCTTGCCCAAAAAACCTGTCCCATTTGATTGCAAATCACTATGCCAACATTAGCGCGGAATCCTTCGGCATCAATCACTTAGACTCCCGAGAACTCAATTCTTTTAATGTCATGCATTCTTCCATAAACTACTGCTTATTCAAAGGAATAAAAAAGCATAGCGCTTACTCACAGTAACAAATGAAACAATTTAAACTTTCTCAATCAGAGCCAACTAGCGTAAATGAACTACTCGCCAAAGCTGAAACCCTTGCGGGGTTAACCCTAGGAGAGGTCGCTGCTATTGCTAACATTAAAGTTCCTAAAAACTTTAAGCGAGAGAAAGGATGGACAGGCCAATTAATCGAAACCTGTTTAGGGGCCAGTGCAGGCTCTAAAACCCGTCAAGACTTTGCTCAAATTGGCGTTGAACTGAAAACCCTCCCCATTGATGAGAATGGTCGCCCCCTTGAAACAACCTATGTTTGCTATGCCCCTCTTACCAATATTGCTGGCATTGAATGGCACACCAGCAGTGTTAAAAACAAGTTAGCTCGTGTTTTATGGGTTCCAATTGACGGGAGACGAGACATACCACCAAGCGACAGGCATATCGCAACACCATTTTTGTGGACAGCCAGTGCAGAGCAAGAAAGCCAGCTACGTAAAGATTGGGAAGAGCTAATGGAGATGATCGCGCTAGGGCAAATAGAAGAAATTACCGCAAGACATGGTCAGTACTTACAAATGCGACCTAAAGCAGCCAACGGCAGCGCTCTTACCACTGCAATTGGTGCCAACGGACAAAATATTCAAACTCGCCCCAGGGGGTTTTACCTTAAAAAAGAGTTTACCCAACAAATACTCGATGATCTTTTCAGTTAATAGGGAGTTGGACTTAGTAAAAGCAAACAATGATGCTAACCTAGCCATTGAAATTTGGTCACTTGCTAACCAATTTAGAACTACGCACAATATGGCAAAAACTGTAAGGCTGATATTTTTCCACCAATACCTTATCTATAAATGAAGAGTATGAAGCAATTCTAATGACAACTAAAATTAAGGTACTTCTATTTAAGACCCTGTTAAGTTGCACCTTACTAATCTGCTCTATTGTTTGCGCCAAAGAAATTAACATAGCTACTGTAGATACCAGTAATAGAGGTTATCTTAATGCAGATGGACAAGTGTTAGGTAGCTCTTATGAAATAGTGAATAGCATTGTCAATGACAGTGGATTTACCTATAAGAACACCCTAATGCCATTTGGACGAGTGTTAGGTTACCTTGGTTCAGGAGATATTGATGTTGCTCTGTTGGTGCCCAATGAAACCACGAATAAAGTCTCTATACCGCTAGAATATATACAAGACGTAAACTTCATCGTTGTTGGAAGAAATAACCTTAGCATTAAACGTTTAACGGACATTAGAGGAAAGTCTGTAGGCTACCTTAGGTTAACGCCCACTGCAGTAGAAGCGCTGAAAAGCTTAGACGTCATGAAAGTGGAAGGAAGTAAATATAGCCACATGATTGAAATGTTAATGCGAGGTAGAATCGACGTCTTATTTGGCCCCGAATCTAATATTTTTTGGGCATTAAAAAATTTAGGTTATGCTCGTCAAGAGCTAGGGGAGCCATTATTAATAGAAAAACTAGATATGTACCTAGTGTATTCAAAAAAAGTCGCGGATAAGAGCATAATGTCTGCACTTACCTCTTCTGCTAAAAAACTAAAAGCGAACAACACTATCCAAGAGATTATTCATAAATATGAAGATTCAAAGCCCCATTAATTTATCGGGCATAGCTGAAACGATACACAAACAAAAACGCCTCTCAATATGAGAGGCGTTTTTTAGTAAAAATTAGCGATTTTAGCTAGGAGTACGCAATACCATTAGGCGTATTTCAGTCATATCTTCCATCGCAAAAGTAATACCTTCACGACCGAGACCAGACTCTTTAACACCGCCATAAGGCATATTGTCTACACGCCAGCTTGGTACGTCACCAATAACCACCCCACCGACATCAAGTTCATCCCACGCTTTATGGGCTTTGTAGATATCGCGAGTAAAGATACCGGCTTGAAGACCGAATTGACTGTTGTTCACTTCTTTCAGCGCTTCATCAAAATCACTAAATGAACTTAACACAGACACAGGGCCGAATGCTTCTTCAGTATTAATAGAGGCGTCATTAGGTACATTTTCAAGCAAAGTCGCTTGTAACATGTTGCCATCGCGCTTACCGCCGCATAACAAGGTAGCTCCTGCAGAAACCGCTTCTTGTACCCAAGTGTCTAAACGAGAAGCTTCAGACTCAGAAATCATTGGACCAATAAAGGTGTCTTCGTTCAAAGGATCGCCATGTACTAGATTCGCCACTCGGTCTGTATAACGTTGTTTAAAATCTGCATAAATTGAATCATGAACTATTACACGTTGCACACTGATACAGCTTTGACCTGATTGATAATAAGCACCAAATACTATGCGCTCTATGGCATCATCTAAATCAGTATCATGGTCTACCACACAAGCTGCATTACCACCTAACTCTAGAATAACCGGCTTTTTACCTGCTTTTGCTTTAAGGTCCCATCCAACTTGAGGTGAGCCAGTAAAGCTAAGTAATTTAAACCTATCATCAGTGGTAAATAAGTCTGCACCGTCACGGCTACAAGGCAAAATTGAAAATGATCCTTTTGGCAAATCAGTTTCAGCTAAGATCTCACCAATAATGAGTGCACCAAGCGGCGTACGACTAGCTGGCTTTAATACAAAAGCACAGCCAGTAGCTAACGCAGGAGCAATCTTATGAGCAGCCAAGTTAAGAGGGAAATTAAAAGGCGATATAAATGAACAAGGACCAATTGGTACTCGTTTATACATGCCAGTATATCCTTTAGCACGAGGAGTAATTTCTAAGTTAATGACCTCACCATGCATACGAACTGACTCTTCAGCAGCAATACGGAAAGTGTCGATTAAACGGGTAACTTCTCCACGAGCATCTTTAATTGGCTTGCCCGCTTCTATACATAAAGCATGGGCTAATTCATCAAAACGCTCTTCAAAACGTTTCACACAATAATTAAGAATATCCTGACGCTGATAAGGCGCCATTTTATTTAGCTCTGGCTGACTTGCTTCAGCAGCCGCAATTGCTTGATCTATAACCTTGGCATCAGCCAATGCAGCATAAGTCGCCACTTCATTAGTGTACTTATTAGTAATTTCTAGATCTTCGTTTGCAAAGACAGCTTCACTGGCTAAAAAATAGGGATAAGCTTTCGCTAACATTCTGTAACTCCTTACACCGCTTCACTGCGAATACGCAATGTTTGATTTAATGTTTTGTCATTTAATGTGTAATCAACTGGAACGTCAATTAAGTGCACACCAGGTTGAGCTAAACATTTTTGAACCTGAGGCAATAAGCCTGCAGCTGAATCAACTCTCCAGCCATGACCACCGTAGCTTTCAACATATTTAACAAAATCAGGGTTACCGTAATCCAAACCAAAGTTTTCAAACTCCATATTGGCTTGCTTCCACTTGATCATACCGTAAGCATCATCACGTAAAATGATAACAACAATATGTAGATTTAAACGTACTGCGGTTTCTAACTCTTGGCTGTTCATCATAAATCCGCCATCACCACATACTGTAATTACAGGCTTATCTGGATGAACCATTTTTGCAGCCATAGCAGAAGGTAAACCTGCACCCATAGTAGCCAAAGCGTTATCTAGTAAAAGGGTATTTGGAAGAGCTGCAGGATAGTTACGAGCAAACCAAATTTTGTAAACACCGTTATCTAAAGTAACAATGCCGTCGTCAGGCATAGCTTCACGGATATCTTTAACGAAACGCTCTGGTAAAATAGGGAATCTATCGTCATTTTCACTTTCTGATTTATGATCCAGATACGCCTGATGTACTTTCTTGAAGAAACTAAAGTCCCAATTGTCTTGTGAGGCAACTTGTTCTTTTATTTGCCAAATTGTATTTGCGATATCACCTACAACTTCTAGTTGCGGGAAATATACTGGGTCAACAGCAGCAGGCTCAAAGTTAACATGGATAACTTGACGACCGCCATGCTTCATGAAGAAAGGAGGCTTCTCAACCACATCATGGCCCACATTGATGATTAAATCGGCACTATCAATAACACGATGTACAAAGTCACCAGAAGATAACGCAGTGTTCCCCATGAACAACTCATCGCGCTCATCCAATACACCTTTACCTAATTGCGTAGTGACATATGGGATACCAGTTTTGTCGACTAATTCTTTTAACATTTTAGATGTTAATTTACGGTTAGCACCCGCACCAATCAATAGTAAAGGAGACTTAGCTGCTTCAATCATTTCTACAGCTTTATTGATTGCCTTGTATTCAGCAATTGGACGACGGCTAATACTAGGCGTCAATATCTGCATTGATGTATCTTCTGCAGCTATATCTTCAGGTAATTCAATATGTGTAGCACCAGGACGTTCATTGTGAGCTAAGCGAAACGCTTCACGCACAGCCGAAGGAATACGGTCACCACTTACTAACTGAGTGGTATATTTAGTAATAGGACGCATCATATCTACTGCATCAATTACTTGGAAACGACCTTGTTTACTTGTTTTTACAGGTTTTTGACCTGTAATCATTAACATTGGCATTGCACCTAGTTGTGCATATGCAGCAGGAGTTACTAAGTTAGTAGCACCTGGGCCCAATGTTGAAAGACACACTCCAACTTTACCTGTAAGACGACCATAAGTTGCCGCCATAAAACCAGCGCCTTGTTCGTGACGAGTCAAAATAAGCTTAATATTTGATTCACGAAGTGATTCTAACAAGTCTAAATTTTCTTCTCCGGGGATACCAAAGATGTACTCAACGCCTTCTGCTTCGAGGGCTTTGATAAATAAGTCAGACGCTTTCATGGGCGCTCCTTTTATGTAGTGTAGGGGTTAATACTTACCCATTGCGATACAACGCAGCGGTAATAAGCATTGAATTTATTATCGGAATTTATCCTTTTTTTATTCTGGGTATATATTCCACTTTGTTATAAGGTTAGGTAAAGCATAAAAAATCGATTAACTAAATCATTTTTTTATTGCTTATAATTAGAACACGCAAAATAGCCTTAAAATATCTATTTAACGCAAAATAATGAGTATAAATACTCATTACCCATTTATTTCGAGCTAACCCAAGATTTCTCTAACATTACTTGAATTAATTCAAGTTGAAAGGCTAGGGTTTGTGAATGTGTTAAAAACTCAGATATGTGTTCTTGAAGTTCGAAAGAGACACCCGATTCAACCTTCATGTTAATTGTAACTGAAGACCAGCTAGATATTAACTGTAAAGACTCATCATATAACTCTAAAAACCCATTAAATTGCGTATTCTCGAATAGGTTCTTTAAACAATCACTTAACAATGAGAGAGATTTTGATATCTCTTCTACATCCTTAATCTTGAGTTGGCTTGACTCAAAACCAAAACAAGAAGAGTAGTGTTGAAAATGTGAAAGCACCTGATTTAAAAGAAGTATTCGTTCTTCAGTAGTTGATAACAAATTCATACTTTGCGGCGGTAAAATCGGGGTTGGCTTACTTACTTTATCAGCCAAACCATAACCTCTAGCCGCTTTACTTTGTACACCTAAGACTGTGGGAATAGATGATGTAATTTTTTTGGCTAGTTGAAACAATTCACTGACATTCCCCTTTTTGAGCTCTAATTCAACTTCACAAATAGGTAAACTTTGATTCGCTGCACTGACTTTCCCCATATCCGATACAATTTCAATAACAGAACGTTCGTTTTCGTACAAATAAATATGGCGAGAAAAATTAGTAGCAAACATAGTCTCTAAATTTTGCTGAGCATATACTAGGTCAAAGTCAGTTGGCCAAGCGCTTGGATCAAACAAGCTCAAATTTGGCACCTCAGCGCCTTCTTGATCGTAATTATCTAATGACACATTAAATTCTGGGCGCTTGTGCAAACCTCCAATGGACTGCCCTGAAGTTTTTAAGGTTTGTTCGCACTCGTTATTGTTAACGCGAATTCGTAACCCCATATCAAACTTTCGCAATAAACGCTTTGGTGTATCAAAATAGTAATTTTCAAGCACGACTTCTTGTTTTGTAACCTTTCCACCTAGTGTTGGCAGTAATTTATTTTCTAAGATATTTCTAGCATTATTATTGGTTAATAACTTCAGCTCTATTTCAAATTCCACAGGATATTTTTCTCTATTGTTCAGACAGAATCACAATAACCTGAAGGTAAATATGGATCAATTTTAAGAAGCGGCATAAAAGTGGCTTCAATTGAATCAGCACTTGCCTTTCCTTGTCTCAACCCATACCATTTAGGGCTGATTTACTAAGCTAATTTCAATTATGAAGATTCGATTTATACAAATATTTTTATGGGTTACTTGTTGTACACTTGGTCTACAACTTAACGCTCAAGAACCCAACGATAGCGAAGGTGAAATTCGCTACATTTCCGATGAACTCTACACTTATTTACATTCAGGACCAGGAAGAAACTTTCGCATATTGGGATCAGTAGTAGCAGGAACCCGAGTAACCTTACTCCAAGAAAAAGACGACTTCACAGAAATTATCGATGATAAACAGCGCACAGGCTGGGTAGATTCTGATTTTATCAGTGCAACGCAAAGTGTTAGGGAGCTAGTTCCAAGCCTACAACAGCAAGTTTCATTAGCGAACAATACAATTGAACAGCAGCAAAATGACATTGACCTGTTACAACAAGAGCTAGCGTCAATTAAGTCTCAAAATAGCAGGCTAACAAGTCAAGTTAGTGCAGCAGAAAAAGAAAACGCGAGTCTAACCCAAACCATTAATGAACATGACCAAACAGCACAAATAGAATGGTTTACTCGTGGAGGTATAGTCGCGGTTATTAGTTTGCTTTTAGGCATAATAATTACTTATCTACCCAAAAAACGTCGCAGAAATGATAACTGGATGTAATCAAAGAGTTGAACATTTCTAAAAATAGTTAGTCTGAGTTTTTTAGTTACGATTTTGTAAGAATACTTAGATAAGACTCCAGGGAGTATAAATGGGCTTACTAGCGAAGTTATTTAAAGCACTGAATTCAGATGATTCACCATGGCAACTGGCCTATGGGTTTGCTCTTGGCATGATTATGGGCTTGACTCCTTTTCTTGGAATACACTCTTTAATATTACTGTTTTTAGTATTGTTCTTACGGGTTAACATCAGCAGCTTTTTAGTGGCTTGGGCTGTTTTCTCTGTTATCGCTATTCCCGCTAGTTACGGTTTTTCATCCCTAGGGGAGACAATATTGCTGTCTCCTAGTTTAGAGACTTTATGGACAAGCTTTTATGGAACGACAATTGGCCAATTAACACAGATTTACCATACCACTACACTGGGCAGCCTGTGTATTTCTATACTGTTTTTCCCAGCCATTTTATTGATAAGTAAAAAATTAGTAGAAGAGTACAGAGAACGCTTTATGAAATGGGTTAACCAGTGGCGTATCGTACAACTAATAAAAGGTTCTCGTTTTTTCCAACTTTATCAAGCCATACAGGAATAAGTTATGAAATCAATTATTCGCTGGCCTGGATTAGTGGCCTTCTTTGTTGTCGTTGGCTTGTTTGCAGCAATTAGTATCGTATTTTTAGATTTTTGGATTAAGCTGGCTGCAGAAAAAGTGTTGGGCAAGACAAATGGAGCCGAGGTTAACATTGAGTCTGTTGAACACACTTTCTCTCCTTTCAGTATTACTTTAAACCGCATACAAATGACGGCTCCTGATGCTCCTGAAACAAACAAGTTTGAAGCTCAAGCAGTTTCAGCAGCCATTGATGTACCGCCATTATTGCTGCGTAAGTTTATTATTGATGATTTGAAAATCACAGGGGTTGAGTTTGGAACAAGTAGGGATTCAGAAGGAGATGTTTACCTCGAATCAGAAAATGATTCGTTAGAAAACCAAAGTGAACTTACTGACCCGAAAAACCTACCTAGTGTTGACGAAATATTAGCTAAATCTCCCCTTAAAACCACTCAAGCAGCTGAAGAGGTAGCAACTGCCTACAATAGGCATAGTGATGATTTACAAGCTCAATATGAAGCCTTACCTAGTAAAGACAAGTTAAAGGGCTATGAAAGTCGTATTAAAGAATTGACTGAAACCGATTATAAAGACGCAGCCAAACTGTTAGCGGCTAAAAAAGAGTTTGATGAACTTAAAGAAGACATTAAAGCTGATAAAAAGCAGCTAGAGAATTTTAAAACTGCCGTTACTGATGCGAAAGCTGATTTAAGTCCCAAATTAGCCGCGTTAAAAGATGCTCCAACACAAGACTACAATCAACTTAAGTCATTAGTAGCCGGTGACCCTGATGCCATCGAAGATGTGACAACCTTAGTGTTTGGCGAAAAGATCGGACAATGGAGTCATTATGCTCTCGCAGCTTTTGAAATTGTAGGGCCAATGCTTTTAAGTAGTGAAAAATCTGAACAAGAAGCGAAAGCTTACAAAGGCCAGTGGATTAGTTTTGACAATAACGCTGGATTACCAGATTTATTAATAAAAAAAGCAGAAATTTCTTTAGCATGGCAAGAAGAGAACATAAGTAGCTACTGGACTGACATCACTTACCAGCACGACATTATCGGTAGAGCGACTACCTTTTATGTAGACTCCAGCGCGAGCAAGTTATGGAACTCTCTGAAAATTAACGGCGACTTATGGTTTAGTGATACAAATGGCGCTAAAGCGAAACAAAGCTGGGCGTTAGATGGATTAACCTTAAGCGACTTAGCATTGGTTAACCAAGACAAGATAACAAGCCAACTTAACTCAGGCTTATTGTCTAGTTCTGGAAACCTGTCTTTAACTGGTGAGACCCTTTCAGGTAAGGGTTTAGTAGATTTACAACAATTATTAATTGATGCTGCAGGCACCAATAAAATTACCAATATCGTTGCTGACACTTTAAACCAACTGACTAAGCTGACACTCACAACAGATATTGCAGGCACCCTAGGAGATTTAGACTTATCAATTGGGTCTGACTTGAATCAGCAAATTGGTGGTGCTTTGTTATCAAATATCAGCAGTGAGCAACAAGAAAAGCTAGATGAGCTTCAGCAAAAATTAAACGCACAAACTAGTGGCGTGTTAGGAGAAGGGAATGAACAGTTTCAACAACTTCTCGATTGGGAGCAACTTGCCGATGGCGATCTAAGCTCTGTTAATTCTATGCTGGAAGCTAAACTAGATAGTTTAGTTGAGCAGAAAAAAGACGAAGCCAAAGATAAAATTTTAAATAAACTTTTTAATTAATCTACGCAAGTGAATAGGTGACTAGCCCTCGCTCAAAAACCTCGGCATAATAAGCCAACTTTAAGTCTATTGGTGAGCAGAAAAATGAAATGGGTAACCTTAATTTTATTTATATTGTTTTCTACTCTCCAATATCGCTTGTGGTTCGGTAAAAACAGTATCACTGACTTTATGAATCTAAAGCAAGAAGTTGCTACTCAAGTAACCTTAAATAGTAATTTACGTCAACGTAACAACCTTCTTAAAGCAGATATTCAGGACCTAAAAATTGGTTTAGAGGCTGCCGAAGAGAGGGCGAGAAACGAATTGGGACTTATCAAAGAAGGCGAAACCTTTTATCGTATTTTGCCCACAGAGAATTAATACTTTTACATGCCATCCCCCACGCAATATTCAGTAATTGTTCCAGCCGCAGGCATTGGAAAACGTATGAAAGCGGCTTGCCCAAAACAATATTTAAATATTCTTGGCAAACCTATCATCGAACACACTTTAGAAAACCTGCTGGCCCATCCGCAAATAAAAACAGTTGTTGTGGCCTTGAACCCTAACGACACAGTTTTCAAAACCTTAGCCATTTCTAAACACCCTAACCTTGAAATTGTAACCGGTGGTAAAGAACGAAGTGACTCTGTTTTAGCGGGCTTGAATTACCTTCCAGATAATGAAAAGTGGGTATTGGTGCATGACGCAGCAAGGCCTTGCCTACAACACTCTGACTTATCTGCATTATTGAATTTAGCTGACACTGGCCCCCATGGTGGGATATTAGCAGCCCCTGTGCGGGACACGATGAAGCGAGGAGTGTTAACAGCGAACAAACGTCAAAGCAGAGTCAAACATACTGAGTCTAGAGATAACCTATGGCATGCATTGACGCCTCAATTTTTTCCCCTTCCCTTACTAAAACATGCACTTAGTTCAGCGCTTTTAAAAGGGGTAGAAATTACAGATGAGGCATCAGCAATTGAATTTATATCCGAAACTGTGCTTTTAGTGGAAGGTCGCGCCTCAAATATCAAAGTGACACAACCAGAAGATCTACTTTTGGCTGAGTTTTATCTATCTCAACCTAACAATTAAGAAAGCTCTCGAGGAGCAATAAAATGAATATGCGTATTGGTCACGGCTATGATGTCCATAAATTTGGGGGTGAAGGCCCAATCGTAATTGCTGGCGTTAGCATAGATTATGAAATGGGTTTATTGGCCCATTCAGATGGTGACGTAGCCATTCATGCATTATGTGATGCTTTACTGGGTGCTGTTGCACTAGGCGATATAGGCAAACACTTTCCAGATACCGACCCAGCTTTATCTGGAGTTGATAGCCGAGAACTTCTTAGACATGTTGCACAGCTAATCACTAAAGAAGGCTACCAAGTTGGCAACATAGATATGACTATAGTCGCGCAAGCGCCAAAAATGGCTCCACATATTCAAGACATGAGAAAAATATTAGCCACAGACTTATCTATTAATATTTCTCAGGTCAATGTAAAGGCAACTACTACCGAAAAGTTGGGCTTTGCAGGTCGTAAAGAGGGCATAGCTGCGCACTCTGTGGTTTTACTTACTGCAATAGAAAGCCAATAACTATGGATATACAGCACTGGAGCTATCTATATCCTAAACTTAATATAAGTGGTTTGTTCAAAGACTCTCCCTGTGACTTTCAAGTGAAAGAGGTCTTGGGTTATGAACCCATAGGTGAAGGCGAACATATCTACGCTTGGGTCCGAAAAACAGGATTAAATACAGCCTTTTTGGCAGAGCAAATTGCTAAGTATGCAAAGCTCCCCTTGCGGGCTGTAACCTATGCAGGTCGAAAAGATAAACATGCCCAAACTGAGCAATGGTTTGGGATACACCTTCCAGGAAAAACGGATATAGACTGGTCTAATTTTGATGTAGACGGAGCTGAGGTTCTTAAAACTATTCGTCACAATAAAAAACTTAGAACTGGCGTGTTAAAAGCTAATCACTTCAAAATTAGAATAAAAGAGCTAACTGACACTGCAGGTTTAGAAGAGAGGTTAGAGACAATTAGTACTCTTGGTGTTCCCAATTACTTTGGTGAACAACGTTTTGGGGATACTCGATACGATCCAAAAGGAGGGAACCTAGTCCTAGCTGAGAAAATGATAGCTGGTGAGCCTATTCGTAATCGAAATAAACGCTCTATGGCTATTTCAGCAATGCGTTCCTGGTTTTTTAACGAAGTTATCCATCACAAGATACAAAATAATACCCTAACCACACCTCAATTAGGTGACGTCATGGAGCTAGCAGGCAGCAATAGCTTTTTTTGTGTTGACGAAATTAATGACACCCTAATCAACAGGCTAAAGCAAAGGGATATTTTTATTTCTGCGCCCATGTGGGGCGCAGGTAATCTGCCAAGTAAAGAGGCTGTGCTAGCATTTGAAGAAAGCATCGCCTCTGCAAACAAGTCTGTAACTGAAACACTTGAGAGCTTGGGGCTAAAACAAGAAAGAAGAGCGGCACACTTGTATCCCACTAACCTAAAGTGGATCATAGATAATAATACCCTTACCCTTGAGTTTTCTCTGCCTTCTGGTGCATTTGCTACATCTGTGCTTCGAGAGTTAGTTAATATTTAAAAAATAATCAGAACAGGTTAAATTTTGCTAGCGCATTAAAACCTGTCGTTGATACTATAAATCGACTAGAGAACATTAATATTGCGAGCTTACCGAACCAAGAATCATCAGTAAGTATCGCTAAACATGACATTAAAACCATATATTAATAAAAATAGGTAAATTATGAGAGCAACTTCACGCAAAGGCGAAAACCTAGCTCAACTCTTACATCAAGAAGGCATCATAAATACCAAAGTATTGACTGCTATTGCCAGCATTCCGAGAGAATTATTTCTACCTGACGCACTGAAACATAAAGCTTACCAAAATACAGCTTTACCTATAGGCCAAGGGCAAACCATCTCGCAACCTTATATAGTCGCCAGAATGACGGAGCTGTTATTAGAGTCAGACAACAATGCTCAAAAAATTCTGGAAATAGGTACTGGTTCTGGATATCAAACAGCTGTGTTAGCGCAACTATTTGAACAAGTATTCTCTGTTGAGCGAATAAAAACCTTACAGTTTCAAGCTAAGCGACGCATGAATCAATTAGATTTACATAATGTAAAAATGAAACATGGTGACGGATGGCAGGGTTGGTCTAGCAAAGGGCCATACGATGCTATTATTGTTACCGCAGCAGCCAGTTCAGTTCCTGAAAAACTATACCAACAACTAAACGATGGGGGTAGGCTGATCATTCCAGTAGGAGAATCTAATCAGCAACTGCATTGCATTACACGTCAACAGGATGAGTTTTCTTCATCAATTATCGAAGCAGTTCGTTTCGTACCACTAGTAGCTGGAGATATCATTTGAAACCAAGACACTCAAAAGCCTACATCGGACTTACCCTCAAAGGTATGTTAATGGGCGCAGCCGATGCAGTACCAGGCGTATCTGGCGGCACTATCGCCTTTATGACGGGCATTTATGAAGAGCTTATATATTCCCTTAAGCAATGTGGCTTTGGTGCTTTGCAGGTATTGTCAAAGCAAGGAATAAAAGCAGCGTGGCAGTACATTAATGGAAACTTTTTAGTGGCGATTTTTGGTGGAGTGCTATTAAGTTTATTAACCGTTTCTCGAGCTGTACTATATCTACTCGACAACCACCCTATCTTACTGTGGTCTTTCTTCTTCGGATTAATATTAGCAGCGGTTTGGTCACTAGTGAGACACATTAAAAAATGGGATATTTCCGCAATTCTGATATTTGTTGTAGGCGCTGTAAGTGCTTGGTTTATAACGGTTATGAGTCCTACTAGCATAGAGTCTTCACCTTTAATCATTTTTGTGTCAGGCATGATTGCAATATGCGCGATGATTTTACCTGGCATATCAGGAAGCTTTATATTACTTCTTCTGGGAATGTATGCGCCCATGCTAACTGCAATAAAAGAACTTCAAATTGCCACATTAGCTATCTTTGCTGCAGGCTGTGCATCAGGCTTAATTAGCTTTTCTCACGTATTAAGTTGGATGTTCAAGCATCATAAAACCAAGACCTTAGCCCTGTTAGGTGGCTTTATGTTGGGCTCACTGAACAAGGTTTGGCCTTGGAAGGAAACGATTGAGTCAGTAATTAACCGCCACGGAAAGGAAATCCCCCTAGTACAAAACAATATTTCTCCCTTTACCTACGAAACTCTCAACAACCAAACTGCTTACCTCTGGTATGCAATTGCGTTATCTTTATTTGGTATGTTTTTAGTTATTTTATTGGAAAAAATAGGCTCACCAGATAACGAATAAACAATGCTTAACAACAAGTATAATCATAGTTCTCGTTATTCTAGGTTTGGGGTTCTGTTGCTAGTATCAAGCATTTTCATATGGGGATGCAGTAGCAGAAAAACCCCTGCCCCTGTAGTAGAATTATACCAAGGAAAAACATACAAAGACTTTACAAAACAAGGGTATGACGGCACCTCTTACAAGGTTCAGGCTGGTGATACTCTGTATTCAATAGCTTGGTACACTGGTCATGATTTTAGAGACTTAGCCAAACTTAATAACATTCCCTCTCCCTATCATATTTATCCTGGACAAAAACTACAGCTAAGCAGCGGTAAAAAAACATCTCCAACTCATTCATCAACAATTACAGCGTCTTCACCTCAAAAAATTAAGAAACAAGCTATTGACCCGCCTAAAAAGCAGGCGTATGGTAAAAGTGAAAAAAATGTTAAAAACGAAAACAAAGTGTCTTCAGGGGGGGAATTCCCTAACCAAGTTACAGCTTGGTCTTGGCCTACAACACGCAAAGTTTCTAGAGGATTTTCTGCTAAAGATGAAGGTAACAAAGGTTTAGACTTCAACGGAGAGCAGGGAGAGCCCATTTGGGTCTCAGCTGATGGAAAGGTTGTATACACTGGTGATGCTTTAAGAGGCTTTGGAAAGCTGGTAATAATCAAACATTCTGAAGACTATTTAACCGCTTATGCTCACAACGATACCATATTAGTAAAAGAGCAAGAGTGGGTAAAAATTGGCGATAAAATTGCCACTATGGGTAAAAGTGGAACCGATAAGGTAAAGCTTCACTTTGAAATTAGGTATAAGGGAAAATCAGTAAACCCTTTGCGTTACCTACCCAAACGATAATAACTATAAATAATAATAATAATTGAGAAACAAGGAGACCAAAACATAACATTGAGGAATTAATCCAATGAAAAACGAACTATTAGATGTAATTGAAGCGGAACATAGCACTAGATCCAAACCCACTCCCACACACAAAAGCGATAAAGCTCAGTTAAAAGAAGAGCTTAGCAATCTAGAAGACTCACCTAAGAACTTAGATGCAACACAGCTCTATTTAGGCGAAATCGGATTCTCACCATTGTTATCTGCTGAAGAAGAAGTCTACTTTTCCAGACGTGCGCTAAAAGGCGATGAAGCAGCCCGTAAACGTATGATTGTCAGTAACCTTCGCTTAGTAGTCAAAATTTCCAGACGTTACAACAATCGAGGCTTAGCCCTACTTGATCTGGTAGAAGAGGGGAACCTAGGGCTTATTCGAGCAGTAGAAAAGTTTGATCCCGAAAGAGGGTTTAGGTTTTCTACTTACGCAACTTGGTGGATAAGGCAAACCATCGAAAGAGCCATAATGAACCAAACCCGAACAATACGATTACCCATTCATATTGTTAAAGAACTTAATGTTTATTTAAGAGCGGCTCGTGAACTGTCACAAAAACTAGATCATGAGCCAACCGCGGAAGAAATTGCAGAAGCTCTAGATAAGCCAGTAAAAGACGTAACAAAGATGCTGCGCTTAAATGAAAGGATCAGTTCTGTGGATTCACCTATAAGCGGTGATAATGATAAAGCTTTGCTCGATTTAATTGCAGATGAAAAAGCTGATGGGCCAGAAGATACCTTGCAAGACGCCGGTATGAAGCAAAATATAGTTAATTTGCTTCAGGAGTTAACCCCAAAACACAGAGAGGTACTAGCTCGTAGATTTGGGCTACTAGGTTATGAACCTTCCACATTAGAAGATGTGGGACTCGAAATTGGTTTGACTCGAGAGAGGGTGCGTCAAATTCAGGTAGAAGCATTAAGGCGTTTAAAAGACACCTTAAGAAGCCAAGGACTAAGCTTAGAGTCAGTCTTTAACAACCTAGCGTAAAATATCTAATTTAAAAAAAGCCTCATCAGAGGCTTTTTTATTTTTTATAAGTGTTAAAGCGCAGCTATAGCGGCTGTGTAATCTGGTTCTTCCGTTGTTTCAGCAACTTGCTCTGTGTAGATAACTTTACCTTCTTCATCTATTACTACAACACTACGAGATAGTAATCCAGCCAGTGGGCCAGTAGTAAAGACAACACCATAATCCTTGCCAAAATCACTACGAAAAGAAGAGCCTGTCAAAACATTTTCTATGCCTTCGGCGCCACAAAACCTTGCGCCAGCAAAGGGTAAATCAGCAGAAACACAAAGTACTTTGGTCCCCTCTAAGCTTGTAGCCTTTTCATTAAACGTACGAATAGAAGTAGCGCAAACCCCAGTATCAACAGATGGGAATATATTTAGAATCAGTTTAGAACCCTGATAGTCAGATAAACTGATCTCAGATAAGTCTGCACCAACTAGAGTAAAGTTAGGAGCTTGCTCACCTACAGAAGGCAGCTCACCGCTAGTCTCAAAAACATTTCCTTTTAAAGTCACATTAGCCATATACATACTCCAAGTTTGTTAAGAAAGAAAAGTGTACCGCAAATTGTTTATTGGTATCGTATTAGTTCGAAGTTTTCCGTTGTATTATGGCTTTTTTGCGACTTTTCAGGTACCTATATATGTCATCGACTCTGCGACTAACCTTGTCTGCGACTATCTCTTTTGCCTTTTATTTTGCTTGGTCATATTGGGCAAATAGTTTAGTAACCGAAAACACTGCGGTTTTATTAAGGTCAGCACTGGTCCAAGGAACCTTAAGTGCCACTATCACCATACTATTTACATATATTTTGGAAAAAACGGTAGGAAAGTTTGAAAAGAGTTATATTTCTTTAATATTTGTAGTTCCCATCATTTGCACAGTTCATTCAAAAACTAAGCAGAATGTTGCTATTTTTAAAACATTCAAAAATGTATTAGATAAATCGGCAACCTATCTAAAAAATAACGCCTTACCCGGAACTACCTTAGCTCCTTTACTTCCCATAAGCATTCAAGGAGCCATAGCAATTACTGTCAATATTATAAATCAAACACCAAATTTATGGTTAACCGTCACACCTAGCATATTGATTACTGCAATTTACGGGTATATTTATACTTTTACGCTATTAATATCTAAGCCTGCTCAGCCTGTTTCACAAGATTAATAAAGTGGTAAGAATATGGGTTTGCGTCGTCACCTTTAAAAGACTCTTTTGACTCCTCATTCCAAAAATATTGACCTTCATAATCTGGAAAATAGGTATCTCCCTCTACATCAAGATCAATATGTGTAAGGTATAAGCGATGACACACAGGTAAAAAGTGCTGATAAATTGTTCCGCCACCTATAATCATTACTTCTTGTTCTACTATATCCGTAGAGTCAAAATGGTCCTTGGCAAGGTTAACTGCTGCATCACAATCGCTGACCACTGACGCATCACTTAAAGTAAAGTTAGAATTTGAACTCACCACAATATTCAAACGCCCAGGCAGAGCACTGCCTATCGACTCATAGGTCTTTCTACCCATGATTATAGGCTTACCTAAAGTTACCTTTTTAAAGTGTTTTAAATCTGCAGGAAGGTGCCAAGGCATAGTATTATTAAAACCAATAACACGATTATTTGCCATAGCGGCAATCATTGAAATTTGCATCATGAATATATTACACGTTTGAATTTATCAAAATTTGAGGGAGCAATTCATCAAAGAACTGCCCTCATAGCTCAGAGTGCTCTAGTGAACTCTATTCTTTGGTATAAATAACCTCAAAGTCATCATCACCTTCAAAATCGTCGTCGTCATCAAAATCATCATCGTCCATAGCAGTGCCGCTTTCAAAGGAATCTTTTTGTGGCGTGTCCCATTTAAAGCCGCCATCATCGTCTACTGGCTCTGCTACTTCTTCAGGTAATGCGTCGATAAAGTCCATGGCATGGTGACATAACTCTTGAGTACCAAGCTTTTGGAAAGCAGAGATTTGGTAATACTCACCTTCCCAACCAATAGCTTCTGCAATACGTTTACATTCAGCTTCGGTTTCTTCTTCTAGCATCAAGTCAACTTTGTTAAACACTAACCAACGTGGCTTAGCAGCCAATTTCGGACTGTACTTTTCTAATTCACCGACAATCGCTTTAGCGTTATCTACAGGATCTGTGCCGTTAGCAGGCATTAAATCCACTAAATGCAATAACACCCGGCAACGTTCTAAATGCTTCAGGAACTGTATCCCTAAGCCCGCACCTTCAGCCGCACCTTCAATTAATCCGGGAATATCGGCAATAACAAAACTACGCATTGCATCTAAACGCACAACACCAAGGTTAGGCACTAAAGTAGTGAATGGGTAGTCAGCCACTTTAGGCTTAGCAGCGGATACACTGCGAATAAATGTCGACTTACCCGCGTTTGGCATCCCTAATAAACCTACATCGGCTAGTAGCATCAGCTCTAATTTTAAGTTTCTGATTTCCCCAGGAGTACCATTTGTTTTTTGTCTAGGCGCCCGGTTAGTACTGGTTTTAAAACGCGCATTTCCCAAACCATGATAGCCACCTTGAGCAACTTTCAATCTTTGCAAATGCTTAGTCAAATCACCTAAAACTTCTCCGGTGTCACTGTCTGTAGCTCTGGTTCCAACAGGTACTTTCACCTCTAAATCAGAACCACCTCGACCGGTACAATTAGCACTTTGTCCGTTCTTTCCTCGCTCGGCGCGGTGAAACCGTTCAAAACGATAATCAATCAAGGTGTTTAAGTTTTCGTCAGCGACTAAATAGACACTACCACCATCACCGCCATCACCGCCATCGGGGCCGCCATCAGGGACATATTTTTCTCGGCGAAAACCAACAACGCCGTTGCCACCATCTCCAGCTTCAACGCGGATATCAGCTTCATCTACAAATTTCATGACTTACTTAACACCTTGATAATAAAACGACTTAAACCAGTATAGCGTGTAAAACTTTAAAACAAGTAGTACATAATTTATACGGGTTAAACAAAAAACCCCGCATAAAGCGGGGCTTTTAAAAATAATACACTCACTGCTTATTCAGCAACAATGCTCACAAATTTGCGATTTTTTGGACCTTTAACTTCAAATTGAACTTTACCATCAGATAAAGCAAATAAAGTATGGTCTTTACCGATACCCATGTTGTCACCAGCGTGGAATTTAGTACCACGTTGACGAACAATAATGTTACCAGCTAATACAGACTCACCACCGTAACGCTTAACACCTAAACGTTTACTTTCTGAGTCACGGCCGTTGTTAGTACTACCACCAGCTTTTTTATGTGCCATTTGTAATTACTCCTATTAAGCGCTAATGCCAGTGATTTTCACTTCTGTGAACCACTGACGGTGACCCATTTGGGTACGTGAATGCTTACGACGACGGAACTTAACGATTTTTACTTTCTCGCCACGTCCATGAGTTACAACTTCAGCAGTAACCTTTCCACCACTAACAAAAGGTGTACCAATCTTAATATCGTCACCATTGCTCACCATTAAAATATCATCGAACTCAACTGACTCACCAGGAGCCACTTCGATTTTTTCTAGGCGAACGGTTTGGCCTTCAGCCACACGGTGTTGTTTGCCACCACTTTGGAAAACCGCGTACATAATTAAACTCCGCTCTGTGTCTCTTGACACTATATTCAAAAACAGGGCGCGAATTGTACGTGAAGCGATATCACCAAGCAAGCCCATTTTTTAATTAATTTGGTTAAATAACCAACGTTTTACATTATCACTGTACTATTATGGGATATATATCTAAGTGTGACTGGATACCCTATTAAAATTCTGTAAAATCCGTCTGCGAATTTAATCGTATGGAAACTGTAGCTTATTAAAAGTGAAGGCATGAAATTAGAAGACATCAATAAACTAGCGCACCAAGATATGATGGCTGTAAATGAATTAATTCAACAGCAGGTCAACTCTGACGTTTCACTTATCAATCAACTTGGATTCTACATAGTCAACAGTGGTGGCAAACGCTTACGTCCATTAATAACGGTGCTTGCAGCAAATGCCGTAAAAATTACCAATAACGATCACCATACCCTTGCCACTATCATAGAGTTTATTCACACTGCCACCTTACTACACGATGATGTTGTTGACGAATCTACCATGCGCCGTGGTAAAGAAACTGCCAATGCAGTTTTTGGTAACCAAGCAAGCGTGTTAGTAGGTGACTTTTTATATACACGCTCTTTTCAGATGATGGTAAGTTTAAAACGTATTCGCGTAATGGAAATCTTATCAGACGCAACTAACGTCATATCTGAAGGCGAAGTATTACAGTTAATGAACTGTAACGATCCAGATACAACCGAAGCCAGTTACATGGAAGTCATTTACAGTAAAACAGCTCGCCTGTTTGAAGCTGCTACATTACTTGCTGCTGTACTTGCAGACGAATCAGAAGAAATTGAAACAGCGATGCAAGATTATGGAAAGTATTTAGGTACTGCATTTCAACTTATTGATGACGTACTTGACTACGATGCCGATCCAGATGAAATGGGTAAAAATGTAGGTGATGACTTAGCTGAAGGTAAGCCTACTCTGCCATTGCTGCATGCTATGTGGAACGGTAACGACGCCCAATCCAGTATGATAAAACAAGCAATTGAAACCGGTGACGGTATGCAACACTTCGATGAGATTATGGAAGCCATGAAGCAAGCAGGCTCTTTAGAGTATACAAAAAGTCTAGCGATAGAAGCATCAGAACAAGCTATTAACGCTTTAAAGCCAGTCCCCGACTCAGACTATAAAAAAGCCTTGATTGGACTAGCTAAAATCTCGGTACAGCGGTCAGCATAACAGTTGCTAACCGCTATAGCCCTTATATGAATATCGATAAAGCTATTTAGTACTTAACTTTACTTTGCCACTCACTGTAGATACATCTACTTCAGCATGACCACCATTTAGTGAAAACTCTAACCAGCGACTGGGCCCATACTTAGCTTTTTGCATTTTATCATCAGATAACAAATTCTTGATAGAACCGCCCGCGTGAGCTTGAATATCGAACCTTGCTGAAACCTGCTTTTGAAAATACAAGTTAATTCCACCATCTACAGAATAAGCTTCAATATCACCACTTTTTAAGAGACTAAGGTTAGCTTCAATATCGCCATTTACTGTACTCACACTTAACTGCGAAACGTCACCAAGCTCTAGTTCAATATCGCCATTAACCGTACCCACATTAATTTCTTGGCTTTTGCTAACCACTTTAATATCGCCATTCACAGAGTCATAACTATCGCCATTCCCCCCCGAGCTTACTGAGTTGATATCACCATTAACCGTTTCTATTTTTACATCACCTATAAGCTCTTTGGCTGAGATATCTCCATTGACTGACTCCAGATGAATGCGTCCAGCCAAGGCTCTACTGTTAATACTGCCATTTACAGTATCGATACTCGCTCCTCCTTGGACACCTTCAATATCCACATCGGCATTAATAGCGCTGTAATAAACCTTACTTAGCCGCGGTACATAGATATCTAATATATCTCCTTCATCATCCCCCCAACTATCCCACTTTCGATGTTTCTTTACTTTAACTTCAATCATGACTTCATCATTATCATGTTTAAAAATAAACTCTTCAGTGTTATCACCTAAGGTCCCCACTACCCTAACCTGGTTTTTGTCCCAACCTTTAATATTGGCTTTACCGTTAACATGTTCAATTTTAATAAATGCATCTTGGTCAACATCGGCAATGCGATCAATCTGCTCACCAGCCCAAGCGGTTACAGCTACACAAGATAACAATACGCCCATAATTAACTTTTTCATTTAACTCTCCTTAAACTTCACAGTTTAAATATGCGACCACTTTGGTGAGTGTACTCGCTCAATTAGACTTATCTGTTGTTGGTGCACGCTTTGCAGCATTTTTAACAGCGCCATATTATTTGGATCATTCTGTAACGCCTTTTTAATGGCGTCAGCGGCATCATCTAGTTCAGCAAGTTGATCCTGCCAATTTTCGGTTAACGCAGTCTGATTTTGCAGTTTGACTAGTAGTTCGTTTTTTTGCAGCTCATGTTGCTGGCTCAATGAAGCAACTAAATCATCTCCTGTTAACAACACCAATTGCGGACTCATAGAAAACCATCCTAATAAGCTAACCAGCGCAACTGCAGCCACCGCCAAAAACGTCTTACGCCCATCATTAGCTGATTGCTTTTCTTGTGATAAATCATCTCTAGAAATAGCCAGTTCAATACCTGTCCACAGCTCTCTTTCAGGCTGTTTTTCTTTGTTAATACCTTTAATTTGCTCAACTAACTTCTTTTCAAATTCGGCATTATTCATGACTCATCCACTCCTGTAACAACTGCTTGGCCCTATGAAACTGAGATTTACTGGAGCCTACTGCCATGCCCGTCATAGTGGCAATCTCTTCGTGGCGATACCCTTCAATGGCATGTAGCACAAAGACAATTCTTGCTCGCTCGGGAAGCCTAACCACATAGCTTTCTAAATCAACAGTATCGCTTGACGACTCGGTTTCCTCGTACATAGCGACAGAATCTTCAATGTTAAACATTTTCTGAAGCCAGCCTTTTTGTTTACGGATATAAGAAATAGTGACATTAGACGTAACTGTATGTAGCCAAGTCGAAAACTTACTTTCGCCTTTATAATTATTTATCTTTCGCCAGACCTGAATAAACACCTCTTGAGTAGCATCTTCGGCTAAGGTTTTTTCTCCCGTCAATCGATAACACAACCCATACACTTGCCCAATATATTGGGAGTACAATATGTTATATGCTTGTTTGTCGCCGTTTTGCACAGACACAATTAAGTCTTGCTCACTTTTTGTGGCAAACTTATGCTGGGCAGCAACAACATTTCCTTGGGTAGTCAAAATCAGGTAATTCTCTTGTCTAGTTGCATCTTTAGTCGCAAAGTAGAAGGTAAAGGTTTAAAAGGCTCAATAAAAAAGCATACACTAATATCCTATGAAATACGGCTAGCCAAAAGGCACTTTTAACCTTTAGTCACTTAGCTCAAAAATAGGTGGGATCATGGAACAAAACTTATTAGAAAAAACAGGCAAAACATTAGAGCAATGGAAGCAGCTATTAGCCACCCGCTCTTTTAGCAAACATGGAGAAATCATGACCTTTTTGAAGAAAGAGCATAATATTACCCATGGATTTGCAAATTTCATCACCTTAAAGTTTCGTGAAACCGATGCAGCATCCTTTAGTAATGATGACCTAATTGCAAACCAATACTTAAAGAAAGAAAACCTAAAAGATATTTTCAACGAGCTCGACCAACACATAAAGTCACTTGGCGCTGACGTTATAGTCGCCCCAAAAAAATCTGCGGTTAGCTACAAAGTAAAACGCCAATTTGCTTTAATTAAACCCAGTACCAAAACTCGGATTGATCTAGGTTTGAAATTTAATGACAAAGGCAACACTCAAAGATTAGAAACGTCCGGGCCATTTGGCACAATGTGTACACATAGGGTTCAAATAACCCAACCAGAACAAGTAGATAGTGAATTATTAAACTGGCTTAAAGAAGCCTATCTAGAGGCTAAATAAGCCCTCTTACAAAACGTAAACTTTAATGATTGAAAAAGGATAATAATGAAGGTTATTGGTTTATACAAAGCTCAGCTTAAAAGAATCGGCCCTAAAAGCGAATTAACAGGTATCTACAAATACCCCACCAATACAGCAACAGTCGACAAGCTAGGTATAGTCGGTGATATTCAAGTAGACAAACGATATCACGGTGGGCCAGAGAGAGCCCTCCATCAATATTCTCTGAGCAGTTATGAAAAAATCATAAAAGCTTATCCTTTGCTATACAGAAAGGCCAAAGTAGGCTCTATGGGTGAGAATATAAGCGTTGGCACTATGAACGAAACAAATGTTTGTATTGGAGATACCTATGAGATCGGTAAGGTAGTCGTTCAGGTATCAGGACCAAGAATGCCCTGTTTTAAAATCTCTGAAAAATTTAGTACACCAGGCCTAGATAAGTTTATCGCAAAACACGGAATTCATGGTTGGTATTACCGCATACTAACAGAAGGCAGCTTTGCAGTAGACGATCAAGTGACTTTAGTTTCTCGGCCAAACCCCACCTTGACCATTGCAGAATTTTTAAAACTCGCCCAAGGTAAAACCACTCCTAAAGACGTTTTACAAAATGCCAGTAAAGCAGAAGGGTTAGACCCTGAATGGCAAGAAACCTTGCAAAGAAAAGCAAGCAAATCCTAAATATGATACATAAAAAAACACCGCTAAATTAGCGGTGTTTTTATAAGCGTTACAACAAGTAGCAATTAAGCTTCTTGAATGATAACCAACTTGATAGTGGCAGTAACGTCTGAGTGAATTTGCAAATCGATTTCGAATTCGCCAGTTTCACGTAAAGTACCAACAGGTAATTTAACTTCAGATTTAGTTACTTCAACACCAGCAGCAGTAATTGCATCAGCGATGTCGCGAGTACCGACAGAACCAAACAATTTACCTTCATCACCAGCTGGAGAAGCAATAGTTACTTCACCCAATTCAGCGATTTTATCTGCACGAGCTTGTGCTGCAGCATGTTGTTCAGCGATTTTCGCTTCCAACTCAGCACGACGCTGTTCAAATTTTTCAACGTTTACTTTAGTAGCGGGAACTGCTTTACCTTGTGGGAACAAGAAGTTACGCGCGTAACCTGATTTTACAGTGACTTTGTCACCCAAGCCGCCTAGGTTAGCGATCTTGTCTAATAGTATAATATCCATCTCTGCTACCTACGATTACTTGTGAGAATCAGTATATGGAAGCAACGCCAAGAAGCGCGCACGCTTGATAGCAGTTGACAACTGACGCTGATATTTAGCGCTAGTTCCAGTGATACGGCTAGGTACAATTTTACCACTTTCAGTGATGTAATTTTTTAACATAGCGATGTCTTTATAATCGATCTCAGCAGCACCTTCCGCTGAAAAACGACAGAACTTACGACGTCTAAAAAAACGAGCCATTATGCTTCCCCTTTTTCTTCGGCAGCTGGTGCTTCAGGAGCAGCGGCAGCAGGTTTGTCATATGATTTTTCTTCACGCTTTTCACGACGTTCTTCTTTAGCCATTGGCGATTGCTCTGTAACAGCAGCTTTAGTACGCATAACAAGATTACGTAAAACAACATCATTAAAGCGGAAAGCAGTCTCTAGTTCTTCAACAGCTTCTGCAGTTGCTTCAGCATTGATCAAAACATAGTGTGCTTTGTGAAGTTTATCGATAGGGTAAGCCAACTGGCGACGGCCCCAATCTTCTAAACGGTGAATTTGACCACCCTCTTGGGTAAGAATTCCGGTATAACGCTCGATCATACCTGGAACTTGTTCACTCTGGTCAGGGTGAACCATGAATACGATTTCGTAATGACGCATCATATTGCTCCTCACGGTTGTAGTCTCAATAGCACAGCCAAGCTATATAGAGACAAGGAACTAAAAGTTAGTGACTGTTTTAAGCGGCGCGGATTGTATATAAACTGGGCTTTTTGTACAAGGTTTATTTAGCTTTTAGCCTAATTAATGTCATTTCATGACGAAATGCTCAAAACAATAAGAAAAGCATCGCAGTGCGACTAAGCATTCGCGTTGCGCACCGCCTTCATTTCGTCCAACTGACTTTTCTTCAACAGCCAAGGTTAGTAAGCAAAAATTAATAGGGAATAAATTTGAATATCCACTGGATAATCCCAAGGTGAAATGCAAAATCACATTTCAAAATAAAGCTATGTTCCAGACACACTCCTAATCCATCAAATAATTAACTTTACTACCAAAGGGTAATAAGCTGCTCTTAACTACAGACAATCGCAATGCTCGAATGTCCCTATTCAGGGATTCGACAAACCATTTATTCAATGTGGAATGTATAGTCGCAGGTTAGTCAAGGTCATGACTTTGTGACTAGTAATTAACATGAATATTCTCATGCAGAGCTATTTAACTCTTAAAATAGCCACAAAGATTACACTTGTAATCGACATTCTATAATACTAAGCTCACCATACTAAATTTATATACGAAGCGGTGAATATGAAAAAACTACCTCTAGCAGTGTACTTCTTAACTTTGTTTAGTATGTCTACGTCCGCGATTGTCTTACGTCACGATGTTCCTAAAAATAAATACGCAGCTTCTTGGCAAGACTTTCCAGCATTGGCACAGTTTTATATTGATGGAGCGCACGGTGTACTAGTTGAGCCGACTTGGATTATTACAGCTGCACACACTACTTTTTGCACAAATCCGGGAAGTACTATTTTAGTCGGAGACAAGAAAGCCATCGTTAAACAAAGGTTTGTACACCCCGGTCACACACCAGGTGTAAGCCATGATATCGGCCTGCTAGAACTAGAGTCACCCATTACACATGTGCAGCCAGCCAAAATGTATGTGGGTAATGAAGAAGTAGGAAAGGTTGTCACCTTCATTGGCGCTGGAGGTACAGGTATAGGCACTGAAGGTCAGACCGTTGACAATTATGAAAATAAAGGTGTTTTGCGCAAAGCAAATAATACTGTTGAAGGTGCTAACGGGCCACTACTTGAATTCATTTTCCATCAAGGAGAGAAAGCTTTGCCACTGGAAGGCATTGGCGGAGGTGGCGACAGCGGTGGCCCTGCTTTTATAAAAAACGGGCAGGACTATATCGTATTAGGTGTAAGTTCTCGAGGAGAAATAGGTAGCATCATTGGCAAATATGGTAATCATGAATACTATTCTCGACTATCTTTTTTCAGGGATTGGATAAGAAAGGTAATATTCGGCAATAAAGAAACAAGAGCGGCTATGGCCTTACCTAAGTTAAAACATTTAATGCCTGGCTTAACTGAAGAAAACCTACCTGATATTTGTGCTGATATCAGCATTCCTTCTGAACAATAAAATAATCGCTAACGAAGTCCATGAAATAACAATTAGGGGCAGATGAACATTAAACTGCAGTGGCAAAAGCCCCCTTCACTTTAAGTGACTCTGCCACTACCTTTCTTTTCATATAAGAACGACAGCTTATTTTCGAACTACTTTAAAACTTCGTCATAATAACGTATCCAGTTTAGACCTAATATTTTCTCAATATCTCCAGTGCTATATCCTCGTCTATCGAGGGCTTTGGCAACATTTAGGAACCTTTCTGGTGCGTCTAATTCTGGGATCCATGCTGGCCACTGAACTTTGTAAGAAGGTTTAAAACGTGTAAGCCTAGGGGTATACCAATTCTCTTTGGTGGCGCCCGAAGCTTCCAGCCCTTGCACAGCAAAATCAGAGGCAACAGCAACGTGGTCAATTCCTCCTATCTTAACTGCATGATCAATATGATCTATATAAGTTTCTAGTGTGGTCTCTTTTCTTACTTTTGGCCCAAGCATATAACCTAAAGAAATAATTCCAATCACCCCGCCTTTATCCGCCAATGCCTTAATCTGTTTATCTGTTTTTGCTCTTGGGTGGTTTCTATGAAGCGCTTCGCACATTGTGTGATTGCAAGATGCCGGAGCTTTACTAAAATGAATCCCGTCATCAGTAGTTTTTGGCCCGCAATGTGATAAATCAACAATAATACCCAAATCATTCATTCTCTCTACAGCTTCCACTCCAAAATCGGATAGACCAGAATTAGTTCTTTCTGTTGAGCCATCTCCTAATAAGTTGCGCTGATTGTAAGTTAACTGAATCCATCTAGTGCCTTTTTCATAAAGGAGGTCTATGTTATCAATTGACCTTTCAATCATTGTTGAATTTTGAAAACCAAATAAAACTGCGGTTTTGTTTTCTTTTTTCGCTCTAATGAAGTCTGCTGCAGTTGTTGCAAAAAGTAATTTATCTGGATTGTCTTCAATTCTTTGATGCCACTCTGCTATAGAATTTAAAGCAAGTTTTAGGTTGTAAGACACAAGCGAAGCAGCAAACCCTGTGTAACCCGATTTAGGTAAGGCATCGAAAGAATCTTGATTCCAACCTCTTGGAATGACTAAACCATCAATAACTATCGATTTTTTATACAACTCTTCGATATGCTTTTGATTCGATAAATCTAACTTTGAGTAAGCCAATTCCTCAGTCGCAGAACTTACAAGCCCGTTACTGCTTCCAAAAGCACGACTTATTTGGCTTTGAGCAAGTGCACCTATTGATATCATTTTTAAAATAGTTCTGCGTTCAATATTCATTGTTCTAATTTTATTCCATCTATCAAGTTTAAAACTCAGTTAGGTCATCAAGTATAGATACCACTAAACCACCAGTTAACTGATAGCCCCTCTGAGCTAGCAGCTATGAGTTGTAAAATTATGAATTCATTTAATGACTTCTACCCGTCGACTTATCAGACACTTTAGTGACTGAAAATCCCCCCTTCAAAACAAATATTTTCTTAAATTCCTATCTTTTTATTATTCTTAATTTCTTAATGGGGGAAAACCTAGTTTTACGTGTCTTTTTTATAACAATTTACTAATTCGATATTTGTTCGTTTTTCTTGAAGCCTGTTGGCAACATATTCAGAACGACAACATGTCACCTAACAATAACAAGAGGCAATTTGTGGAATTTTTGTTGAGAAATAAACTAAGTCTATTAGTGACTAAATTAGCTATAACACTCACTTTTATATTAATTGGGTCAACAGGTTATGCTAAAGAATCTAATGACAAATCTTGGCAAAATCTTTACGAGGAATCTTCATTTCAAGTATATAGAAGACAATCTCCTATAGGTGAAGAGACATACAAGATAGCGTCCGATAATGAGAAAATAATAGTTAGCTCATTACAAGGAGAAAATGAAAGAGGTCGTAAAGTTGGGGTCGTTACCGAACTCTACCTTACTAATACACTTAAACCTTTGTTTTATTCCAGTAAAATCGTTAGAGGAAACCAAAACCAATCACTGTTTATTATGAATACTGATTCCAACTCAGTTACCTATACAGAAAAAAACTTCGACTCTGTTACAGTAAAAAAGCCAGACATTTTTTTCCCTGTTCACAGTAACATTTCTGCAGCTGCAGAAATGATGCTGTATCACTATTATTTACAAAATGGCAAGCCCAAGACTATCCAAACATTTCCTAGAGGTGAAGTATCTATTACTTTTTCTAAACAGGATGAAGTAATTGTTAACGGCCAAAAAGAAATACTAGATAGATATGTTACTACCGGAATAAACTGGGGTGGCAGAACGGTATGGTTAAACCAAAAGGGTGATCTAGTCGCATTGGTTAAAGCCAACACTCAAATTAGAGAAATGGTACGCAAGGGGTATGAAGATGCATTACAGGTTTTCATTGATGGAAATGTAGAGGAACAACTCAAGCAACTAGCTACATATACCAAGAATACTAAAACAGAGGCAGCACCTTTAACCGCCTTAGTTGGTGCAGATATAATTACCGGCCTGAAAGAAGACATCATGAAAGATATGACGTTAATTTATCAAGGCAAAAACATTGTCGAGATTGGCAAACGAACCGAAGTTAATATTCCTAAAAATGCTAAAACTATTAACCTTGATGGGAAAACGCTCATTCCAGGGCTTTGGGATATGCATGCGCATTCGAATCAGGTTCAGTGGGCCCCTGCATATTTGGCTGCAGGTGTAACAACCATACGAGACAATGGCAATGAAGTTGAGTTTGCCACAGCATTTAGAGATGCAGTTGCTGGAGGGCTTGTAGGGCCGGATATTTTACTAGCAGGCATGACCGATGGTGCTGGTAAAAAAGGCAATGGTGTGATTAGAGCAAGATCTCCTGAAGAAGCTCGTAGCGTTGCCCGAATGTACCATTCAAAGGGGTACAAACAGATAAAAATATACAGTTCAATGGAGCCAGACATAGCAAAAATATTGATAGATGAGGCTAAAAAGTTAGGAATGAGTATAACCGGTCATGTTCCTACTAAAATGCCAAGCATTCGCGCCGGCATTGAAATGGGAATGAACCACCTAAGTCATCATAGTATCTTTTTGAAGATTCTTTATCCCGACAGAGAGCCGTCCTCTTTAAAAAGCCTTTACCTAGTAGACAATGCATTTACTCAAGAAGACCTAGCGAGTGCTACAAAATTTTTACTAGAACACAATGTCGCCCTTGAGCCAACGGTAGCCTTGGATGTCGCTAGAACAATGGAATGGGGGGAGAAAATCGAAACCTTAGAACCTGATGCTTACCGAATTGCGTACGAACTATGGGAGGGTAAGCGCTTACGAACCGGTTTTTCTCCCGAAGACACTGAAAAAGGGATTAAGAACTATAAAACCGCTATGGATGTAATTGGACATTTTCATCGAGCGGGTATACCAATTATTGCTGGCACAGATAATGTTGTGCCTGTTTTCAGCCTTTGGCTAGAACTAGAGTCATTTCATAAATTAGCTAAAATGACACCATTGGACACCATTCGCTCCGCAACTATTGTTCCAGCACAATTAATGGAAATGGATAAGTTAACAGGCACCTTAGAAGTAGGAAAAGAAGCCGATATAGCAATACTAGATAAAAACCCACTTGATAACATAGAAAACTTACGCTCAGTAACTGCAGTGATAACCAATGGGAATTACTATCAAAGCAAACCTCTTTTTGAAGCTGCGGATTTTAACCCTAATCGTAACCCCATTTCGAATTAGTTAGTACACAACTGAGGTGTAAGTTGATTTCACATTAACTTACACCTTTCACTGCCATCATCCCCACAAAGGCACTACTTAGCTTTTATCACTGAAAAAACATCCACTTGCTCTAAGTGTTAATACTTATGGGGGATTATTGGCACTTAAGTGTCTAATACCTTGAACTACAACAATTGCAATTTTAAGTCATGCATTTGAAAAAATAGACAAAACTACAAGAGAATAGTCCATGAAAAACCCAAAACTTTTAAAGCTCCTAATATCTGGAATTTTTATTACTACTTTAGGACTGGGCAGCAATGCCAGTGCAAAACAAAACTCTAGCCCAGAGACACGATTGCAAGAGCTTAAAATCACCCTGCCACCAGCGCCCAATCCAGTAGCCAACTATGTAAATGGTGTAAGAACTGGCGATCTAATATTTCTAGCAGGCAAAGGGCCATACTATCCTGATGGTACAGAACTACGGGGAAAGGTAGGAAAAGATGTGTCGATCGAACAAGCATATGAAGGTGCTCGCCAGACAGCCATTAATCAAATGGCTGTGCTAAAAGAAATGTTGGGCGATTTAGATAAAGTTGTACGCATAGTAAAAGTATTGGGAATGGTTAACTGCGAGCCAGACTTTATTCAGCAACCAGCAGTCATTAATGGCTTCTCAGATTTAATCGTAGAGGTTTTTGGTGAAAAAGGTAAACATGCTCGTGCAGCAGTAGGAATGGCATCGTTACCCCGAGGACAGTCAGTTGAAATTGAAATGATTGTAGAAGTGAGAGATTAATGATGAAAAAAAATCATTTTTTGCGTTATTTTCTGCTTTATTTCTCACTTTTACACATAGCAGGGACTAGCGCAAAAGAAGCCGCTATAGGTGACTCTCCAATAGAGATGACATACTTAGGCAGTGCAGGATGGATTATAAAGGATGGAGATATAACCGTTCTCCTTGACCCCTATGTATCTCGTCTACAATTGAAAGGACGAGAACTTGATGGTGATGACCGTAAAGTCTACTCTGTGAATGAGGTGGGCCCAACTAATACGGCACAAGTAGATAAACTTATCACAGATGCCGACTATATATTAGTACATCATAGCCATCATGATCATTTAGGTGATGTACCCTATATTGCTAAAAAAACTGGAGCAAAAGTAATAGGTACAGAGACAACAAAAAGCATATTAATGTCTTATGGTGTGCCAGAGGAACAGCTTTATGTGGTGGTAGGTGGTGAAGATTACCAATTTGATAACTTTTCTGTACGGGTATTACCTTCCATTCACTCTGCTCTAAATAACAAGCTTTATCACGATTCTCGTCGATACGATAGCAATAGCAATTTAAAAGCACCGCTAACAATAGGACAGTTTGTAGAGGGTGGCTCACTTATGTTTCTTGCAAGGTTCAAGAATAAGACAGTGTTAACTATGGGCTCAATGAACTTCTTACAGCGTGAAATTGCTGATTTAAAGCCTGATATCCTATTGGCGGGTGTAAATGGGTCAAGATTAAATATTTACAATTATGATGAACGTTTGATTAAATTAACTGGAAAACCACCAATCGTAATCCCAACACATTGGGATTCGTTTAGCTGGCCCTATGATGTTTCCCAAAAGGTAAATGTGGATAAAAAACTTAAGCCTTTCAAAGAGAATGTACTTAAAGTCGCTCCAAACACTGATGTGATTTTCCCAACACATTTAAAGACAATAACAATAAATTAGGTAGTTTTATGTACTCAAATATTTTTAATATACGTTTGTTGTATCTAAGCAGCAGCTTAGCCATTTGTCCGTTTTTCAGTCAAGCTATTGGCAATGAAATTAGTTATTCAAACAAAGCTTCATATCCCATTTCCGTTGAGCCTTTTTACACTGGAGGAGTCGCGTTAGGGGATATGGATAATGATGGCGATATTGATTTAATTGAATCCAATGGACGTCATTGGTCACAGGCAAATTATGTATATCTAAATGCTGAAAATAGAGGTTTTACAAGCCGAATTAAGTTAGGAGATATCGATACCACATCATACAGGGCTATTCTAGCTGATATGGACGCTGATGGTGATCTAGATATTATCCAACCAAATGATAGGCTTGAAAACCAGATATTCTTTAACGATGGCCATGGCAATTTTAACATCATAAAACCATTTGGCAGCATCCAATCAAACACTCGAAGTATCACAGTAGCAGACATTGATGGAGATAATGATCTAGATGTCTTAGAAAACTGTAGAGGCACTCAAAATCTAATATTTTTAAATGATGGCAAAGGAAACTTGTCTTCTACAGATAGCAAGGGCAACCAAATCACCTATGGCAAACTGAATGATAAAACGCTGGCAGTAGCCGTTTTCGACATGAATAACGATGGTTTTGTTGACCTAGTACAGGCTAATCGCAACGGCGGCCAGAATAAAATATTGCTTAATGATGGAAACTTAAACTTCACTAAGTATATAGATTTTGGCTCAGGCAATGATGACACCAGAGGCGTAGCTGTGGCAGATATGAATAATGACGGTTTACCGGATATTGTGACAGCAAATATCGGTGAACAAAACACTGTCATTTTGAATAAAGGTGATGGGCATTTTGTTATCAACCAATCTTTCAGTTATGAAAAAGGAAGGAGCTATGCCGTCCTAACATATGATTTGGACAATGATGGCGACAGTGATGTCGTTATCGCAAATGACAAAAATTACAATGAAGTTTACTTAAACGATGGGAGCGGAAAGCTAACGTTACTATCAGAGATTGGTGGCAAGGATGACAAAACTTACGCGCTAGCAATAGGTGACATTAATGGTGATTTACTTCCAGATATAGTTGTTGGTAACTCAGGCTCAGCTAACTTTTTGTATCGCCAAAAACTAGTTAAATCCAAACAATAATCAAAGCACATAAACAGGTAATATCCTATTTTGTTGTAAAGATTTAAGTTTTAATGACCTCACCACAATACTAAAGCCTAAATTCACAAATTGATTTAGGCTTTTTTTTCAGCTCAAAATTATTGGCACCCAATAGATTGATAATGAAGTTAGCAATAACACACCAATAATATTCATAATAATTCCCGCTTTCGCCATTTGAGGTATCTTAATAAAACCTGATGAGAAAACTATTGCATTAGGTGGTGTTGCTACCGGCAACATAAACGCACAACTTGCAGCCATTGCAATAGGTACGCATAGCATTAACGGGTCTATACCTGCTTCTACTGCAATTGCTCCCATAATGGGTAACAAGGTCGCAGTTGTTGCTAGATTACTGGTTAACTCCGTAAGTAGTACAACTAAAAGCACCGATGCTAAGACTAACATAGACACTCCCAAAGTCCCCAAAGGAGCTAGACTCTGTCCCAACCACAATGCTAAACCACTATCAGCGACGGCTGCCGCAAGGGATAACCCTCCACCAAACAACAGCAACACTCCCCAAGGTAGTCTTCCTGCTTCATGCCAAGTCATCAATTGTGGTTGGTGCCTGTTACCACTAGGAATAATAAACAAAAGTATAGCAGCGGCCATGACAATTCCAGGATCGGATATACCAGGTATATCCCAAAAAATTGCGATTGGTTTTCTGAGCATCCAAGCTACGACTACAACTGAAAATATAATCGCGACACGCTTCTCAGCAGCAGACATTGGGCCAAGATCCGCTCTAAGTTTTTCTATATAATTTGCTGTTTCTTTGTTTTCGGGAATACGGACAGGATATAGCAATTTAGTTAAGGTTAGCCAAGCAATAGGAAGCAATATCATAGATACCGGAAGACCAACTGCTACCCACTCTAAGAAACTTATTTCGTAATCATAATTTTCGTTCATGAAGCCAACAAGTAAAGCATTAGGGGGGGTGCCGACTAGCGTGGCTAGCCCTCCTATAGTTGCTGAGTATGCAAGGCCAAGTAGCATGGCAATTTGAAAATTACTTTTTTCTTTTTCTGTAAGGTTTGGCTGATTATCCAATATAGTCGCGACAACAGATAACGCGATAGGCAAAAGCATCAAAGTTGTGCTTGTATTCGTCATCCACATAGATAAAAACGCACAAGCGAGCATAAAGCCACCAATTAACTTTGCACCATCTGTGCCCGTCAAGGATAAAAGAAACAGGGCCACTCTTCGATGCAAGTTCCATCGCTCAACAGCTATGGCTAACAAAAACCCACCTAAATATAAGTAGATAATAGGATTAGCGTAGGGCTCCGCAGATTCCCTTAAAGACTTAATGCCAAGAGGTTCAAATACAACTATAGGAAGACAAGCTGTGACGGAAACAGGTAAAGCCTCTGTTGCCCACCATGCCGCCATCCAAAGGCTAATTGCCGCTGTTTTCCAAGCGACAGGCTCCATAATATTTTGAACACCAGAAAATAACATCATTAAAGCAAACAATGCTGGCCCTAAAACCAAACCTACATTTTGATAGGTGGGGCGATCTTGAGTTATCGCTTTTGCTTGAGTGCTATCATTCATAATTCTATGTTTCTCTACTTAAAAGGTGTTTTATGGCGTTACTGGCCTTAGAAGGTTTATTTTCCAAAACCTTACTCAATGAGTTTTTTATAAGAAATAAACTGGTTTTGTAAATCGAATATAGAGCTGCACTAACATAGTTAGACACTCCCAAGTAAATCATCCCCCATTACTCTTCAAATTTTTCTTACGTAATATATATCTACCCGGACGAAATTCTTTTGCTTGAACATCCAACCTACTCAACATATCGAGGAATGTTTTTGTATCACCAATTGCGACTGACCCGTTCAGATAAATATTGGGTAAATTATTTGATGCTATTAGAAAACTTCCTTCAATATATCTTTCAAACTCTTCTACAGCCTCAGGTAGAGGCACTTGTTTCCAAACCAACATGCCATTTAACCAAGTAGGCTTTGTGTTTGAGACCTCACCAATTTGTTCTGGATAAGCCTGGCCCGCCTCTAACTCAAACCCTTTCCCCTCAATGACGTGATTGGCTTTATAATCATATTCGGACAGAATTGCTTTCGCGACGGGAGGTATAACTTCTATTTGGCCTGAATAAACTTGGATTTTTTTCATTGAAGGTAAATCAGCGACATAAAAAGAAGTAGGCCCTGAGTTAATACTACCGAAGCTGGTTTTGACATTGAATGGCCGCAAGTCATTTGAAATATCAAAAATAGCCTCACCCTTTAATAAAGTAAGTTGTCGAAGTTCATCCGTCATATGTACTTCAATGAGGCTATCAGTATTTAGAAAAATAGTGGATTCATCAGAAAGGACAACATATTTTTGTTCCCCTTTTACTGTAAAATAAACATCCGGCTTTGGCTCAAGAAATACAAGCGCTAAAAAGCCGAGTATTAGGAAACATAGGGTTGCTTTTATACTCCAACTTGGTGCGCTCCCTCTGTTACCTACTGTAGACTCAATAGTCATAGTACGAGCGTGTGAAATTGGCACTATATCTTCATGCTCTAACAGAACATTGAGTTCACTCAGCGTGCTTAATTTAGCCCATACAGGAGTGAGTTCTTCGTATGCCTTCGCGTGAATAGGATCACTTTGTAGCCATATCGCGAAATCGACTTGATCTTGTTTGGTTACTTCTTCAGAGTCTAAACGAGCAATCCATAGTGCAGCCTCATCAAGTTTTTCGTCTGGGATGTTGTCAACAACCCATTCAAATATTGTCATGAAGCCGTTTTCTTAATCTTCGCTGAGGGGTCGTTACCTTTTTTGATAGATTTGAATAATAGGTGTGTATAACGAACTCCTTTCGCTAAATGCTTTTCAACAGTTTTTATCGATACTTGTTGTCGTTCTGCAATTTCTTTATATGATAATTGCTCAACATGCCGCAAAATGAATGCCTCTCGACATTTTGGAGGAAGAGTATTAATCGCATCAAGCACTTGCTGAAGATCTTGCCGAGCTTCAATCTTGCTTTCAGTATCATTTTCCTCACTTTGTTCTTCTTGAACCTCTACATTTTCCAGAGCTTTCTGCTGGTTCTTATTTCGTCGAAATTCATTCAAAGTAATGTTTTTAGCTGTCTTATACATATAAGCTTTTAGATTAATGACATTACTAATTTTATCAGTAGATTGCGCTCTTATAACCCTTTCACAGGTGTCTTGCACAACATCTTCTGCCTCAGCTACATTTAGAGACATTCCACGCAAAAACCTGAATAACCCAGGTAGCGCATCTAGAATTATTTTATCAAATTTATTATTTTTATTTATCATGATAAGTGGGAATTTTAACTCAAAATTAACAGATTAAATTTCAATCAACCTGCCATAAGGTCCTATTATTACTAAATAATTTACGTAAATACAATAGTAACTAAAAAATTAAGTTCCATGTGTAACTTAATTCTAAATACCAAAAATTTAAAACATCAGTGGGGGGATCAACCATCAAAGGGCATCTAGTTTATGCATAATAAATGCATTTTTATTCGCTCATAGGTCAAACAAAACTTTCAAATGTTAATGTAAATTAAAAAAATCAGCTCTACAAAGGTGTTGCCATTGAATTGTCGTTGATGACATTTCAAACAAACGCAGCTGAAAGTACCGATGCAGAAGAAGTAGGAAGTACTGAAAATATTGAGGTGACAGGTTCTAGAGTATAAAGAACCCAATTTTCTTTCCCTGTACCAGCTCAATCTCTCACCATAGATGATTTAGAAGCGATTGGTGCAAACGAGCTTAGCGAAGCTATTACAGAAATCCCAGCTGTAAGTCCGGCATCACAACTGAAGCATCACAGAGTAGCGCCCAAGACAGCGAACTTACATCTATCTCTTCAAGAAATATTGTTCAGAAAGAACACTACCTCTTATCGACGATAGAAGAACAGTAGGTAACACCTCAACTGGTAGCACAGTTAGCCTATCTACTATTCCTGATGCATTTGTTGAAAGAATTGAGGTCATTTCTGTAGGGGCTTCAGCACTTTATGGCTCAGATGCAGTTTTAGGTGTAGTTACTATCTTTACAAAGCGTAATTTTGAAAATTGAAATCGTCATTAACAAGTGCTCCCAAATGATTGCTTTTTAACATTTAACCTGTAGTTTTAGCTTGGTATGGCCCAGTGCTCTGGGTTAAGCCACTAGCCTTTTCGGAACATAAAACTAGCATGCAAGAAACAACAAACAGTGATCAAAACGATAAAAGCTCAAATAGCGCTAGGTTAATTGATGTCCCCAGCATTCAATGGATACTCGTATTAGCAATAATCTATACGCTTTACTTCGCTCAAACCCTCATCATTCCCCTAGTGTTAGCTATATTGGTTGCTTTACTACTTTCTCCATTGGTATCAATTTTACAGAGGTTCCATGTTCCTCCAGCTATATCATCCATTGCACTTTTATTAGCCCTTGCTACCCCATTTACTTTAGTGGGAATGGAGTTGATAGAACCCGCACAAAAATGGGCTAAGCTTATTCCCAAACTTTCCTCACAAGTCACAGAGCAAGTTGAGTCTTTAAGCGATGCATTTGAAGAAGAGGCAGCCCAGCAGCGTGCTAGTCAAGACCGATTTAGTTTATTTAACTGGTTCTCTCGAAAACCACCAGAGCAACCAGTTAAGAACAACACCAGTAGCCTAGTTACAGACCGCATTAAACAAAATGGCACAGAGCTGTTGATAGACACACTTGGTGCCGCCCCAGTATTTTTTGCTCAGCTATTGGGATGTGTGATCTTAATATTATTTCTGCTTATTTTTGGGCCTAGCCTTTTTAAAGCCTTTATTAGAGAAATGCCAACGGACGAACAAAGGGATAAAGCCAAGCGTTTAGTTACTATGACGCAAAAGCAATTATCTAAATACATAATCACCGCCAGTGCTATTAATTTAGGGCTAGGACTATCAACGGCATGCGCCTTGTACTTTATTGGTTTAGAAGATGCCTTGTTATGGGGCGTAATTGTAGGCTTACTAAATTTTATTCCTTATGCAGGTTCTGTAATAGGTTTAATCATTTTGTCACTGGCGGGTATAGTGCAATACGGCGTAACACCAATAGTGTTAATGCCGCTAGGCGCTTATCTTGTGCTTAACTTTATAGAATCGCAAATCATCACACCCACAGTAATGGGCAAAAATATGCTTATTAATCCACTTGTTATTATGGTTTGGCTACTTATTTGTGGCTGGTTGTGGGGCATAGTTGGTGTATTGATATCAGTCCCATTATTGGTGTGTATTAAACTGGCATTAACTGAACTGAATATTTGGAAGAACTGGTTGCGTATTATTGAGGCCAGCAGTTAAGGCCCCAATTACACCCCTGTGTTCAAACTAAGCTTAAGAACACAGGGAGGGTTTTATTTACCGGCTACCGGCTACAGCTAACATGACCTCTTTAAAGTTTTGAGGTTTAGGGGTAATTTGAACTGGCATATGCAAAGTTTTAGCTATATCAATCGCCGAAATCATCCCAATAATTTCCTTATTGGCTTCTGAAATAACTAATAAATACAGCGTACCAACCGCTCGCATGGTTTCTAAAACATCACCAATTTTTGAATTAATAACATGCTGCAGTTGTATTGCTGTACATGCAGCTTTAGGTGTCATTAAGTGTGAAACCGTTAAGTCTTCTCGGTGAAGGTTTAGTTGATTTGCTATGCTCAGCACACGAGAGCTTTGTAAATCAGCCAAAGTAACTATACCTACAAATTGTTCTTGATCATTTCTTACCAAGGCTTTGCTCATGTGGGTATTTTTAAGTAACCCTGTCGCCTCTTGAATGGTCATATCATCGAATAAAATAAGCGCGGTGTTATTAGCAAAACTAGCCATAATCTCGATAGCTGGGCTGTCTAACTGTAAAGGTATATTTAAAGATCTGTGGCTAATTTCATAGCCGTCTAAATTGCTAATAGGTAAATTTTTGAAAGTCGACATAGTGCGAACTCCTTAGAGCTAAAATTAAAAAATAAAGTAACGGTGTAATAGGATTTTTTAATTTAAAGGTGGAGCTCTAGGGTTAACAAAGTAGTCATAATGACAAAGCGCTGCATCACAAGTATCACCCTGTTTCTTTTGACTAAGGGCAGTAAAGCTAGCAACACCAGTATAAGGAAGAGATACATCAGGGGTGTCGTCGTCATCAAATACAACGCCCACATCAGTAAATTCAGCGGTTAGGTTAGACGTAATTCCATCAAAATAACTTTCACTTTGCGCAAAGCTATTTGTAGAGAACATGCAAATCAAGTACATCACTAGCACGCTAAATAGCGGCCTAGTCATACTTGAAGTGTTAGTTGTAGTTCTCATGGTTTGTTCTTACATTTTGTGGTTAAAAATTGAGACAGATCAATTATCAGTAAGTTTCAATTAATTTTACTTTAATACTATTTTTCATAAGTTAAAATTAACAACTTTGTCTTACATTAATGAATGGGGCTGAATGCAGAGTTTACAAGCATCAAACGTACAATAAGTATTTAAGGTGACTATCTGCCCGAGACTTTTTGCTCGCTCTCCCACAGCTGCCAAACCATACCCACTCCAATTGAATAGGTGCTATTGTCTATAAATAAAGGACTATCTTCATTAGCTGCGCCACTATGAACAGAAGTACTCGCCCCTAAAAATACTCTTAAATCATCGGTCGCATTAAAGGACACACTTACTAATAAGCGCGTACCTAAGTACCCTGCTTTGGCGTCGTACTGATTACGCTGTGCGGTGACAAATTCTTGATCAACTTGATAAAAGTAATCGTGTAATTTTTCCGAAGCCCAAGTAGGCGACAAGCTAATAGACAAAGCCGTTTTTTCGCTAAGCCAGCCCCGTTGCCGATATCGTAAATCAGGCTGAAACACATAACCTCTATGGTCAATTCCCGAAAAGTCCGTTGAAAACACAGCACGGGTTTGCAAATTTAGAAACAGCTCGCCCTTACCATGGCGGTCAAACTCAAACTTTGACAATCGTAATTTCAACTGAGGACCCAGCTCAAAATTAAAATCTAAGTCAGGCATACCCACTCTTGCGTCGTTATCTTCGGAGTTAGCTCCAAATGAAGCTGCCAAAGAAAGATCTAATTCGTACCAACTTTTATCTAGCGCTACCGCTCTTGCGATAGAACCATCACCTACCCGTAGGGTTTCGCCTCTGTATATAAAATAGGGAACAGGCACCACATTTGTGTTGCTCTGATTCGACGCTGGATATTCTGGGTTATTGAACACACCTAAAAACGCACCTCCCTCCCACACTGGGCGCATGTCATCTTCTAACGTGATGTCTTCTTGGGCGATGGCCCCTAAAGGGAGTAACGCGAGTACTAACAATAAATAGCGAGTCGAAATCTTCATTTTGTTTCTTATTTTTAATAATTTGATCCACTTACCCCTGCCACTAAAAATCAGCGTACTTCAAAATGGAAACCCAAAAATTAGCAACAGAGATACGACACTTATAGGATTTTGCGTTGTTATAACAAAAATAAACAGCAAATTTTCTAACAAATTTCTTTCAATACCCTTGAGATAAAAATGGCCAACCCCATCTCTGGACGCAGAACACAGTTCTAATCATAGAATTCTGGATGGGTGAAAGCTTCAGCCATCCAATAACCGCCTAGAATACTTAGGCAATAAACACCATTAACATTGGAATTTTCAGGAGATTTGAAAATGGCAATTCGTCCTTTAAACGATCGCGTTATCGTTAAGCGTCAGGAACAAGAAAGCAAATCTGCAGGTGGCATTGTATTAACAGGCTCTGCAGCAGAAAAATCTACTCGCGGCGAAGTCGTAGCAGTAGGTAATGGTCGAGTACTAGACAACGGCGAACTAAAAGCTGTTGACGTAAAAATCGGCGACATCGTAATTTTCAACGATGGATATGGCGTAAAAACTGAAAAACTAGACGGCGAAGAAGTGCTTATCCTAGGTGAAAGCGACATCTTAGCAGTAGTTGAATAAATCCAATCCATTAACAGAATTTTAGAGGAATAATTATCATGGCAGCTAAAGAAGTACGTTTTTCTGATGACGCACGCGTAAAAATGCTTGCAGGCGTCAACGTTCTAGCTAACGCAGTAAAAGTAACACTTGGTCCTAAAGGCCGTAACGTAGTTTTAGACAAATCATTCGGTGCACCTACCATCACTAAAGATGGTGTATCAGTAGCCAAAGAAATCGAATTAGAAGATAAATTCGAAAACATGGGCGCACAAATGGTTAAAGAAGTAGCGTCTAAAGCAAATGACGAAGCCGGTGACGGAACGACTACTGCAACTGTACTTGCCCAAGCAATCGTAACTGAAGGTTTAAAATCAGTTGCTGCTGGTATGAACCCAATGGATCTTAAGCGCGGTATCGACAAAGCAGTGGTTGCTGCAGTTGAAGAACTTAAAGCACTATCTGTTCCTTGTGCCGACAGCAAAGCAATCGCACAAGTAGGAACTATCTCTGCTAACTCTGATTCAGAAGTAGGCGACCTTATCGCTGAAGCAATGGACAAAGTTGGTAAAGAAGGTGTTATCACAGTTGAAGAAGGCCAATCTCTACAAAACGAATTAGACGTTGTAGAAGGTATGCAATTCGACCGTGGTTACTTATCTCCTTACTTCATGAACAACCAAGAAAACGGCACAGTTGAATTAGACAGCCCATTCATCCTATTGGTTGACAAAAAAGTATCTAACATCCGTGAATTACTTCCAACCCTTGAAGCCGTAGCAAAAGCCTCTAAGCCTTTGTTAATTATTGCTGAAGACGTTGAAGGTGAAGCACTAGCTACACTAGTAGTAAACAACATGCGCGGCATCGTAAAAGTAGCGGCAGTTAAAGCACCTGGTTTTGGTGACCGTCGTAAAGCTATGCTTCAAGACATCGCTACACTAACTGGTGGTACTGTGATTTCTGAAGAAATCGGTCTAGAGCTTGAAAAAGTAACACTAGAAGACCTAGGTACAGCTAAGCGCGTTGTTATCAACAAAGACAACACCACTGTTGTTGACGGTGCTGGCGAAGAAGAAGCTATTCAAGGTCGTGTTGCGCAAATCCGTGCACAAATCGAAGAATCTACTTCTGACTACGACAAAGAAAAACTTCAAGAGCGTCTAGCTAAACTAGCTGGCGGTGTTGCAGTAATCAAAGTTGGTGCAGCTACCGAAGTTGAAATGAAAGAGAAAAAAGACCGTGTTGAAGATGCACTTCACGCAACACGTGCTGCCGTAGAAGAAGGCGTAGTTGCCGGTGGTGGTGTAGCTCTAGTTCGCGCAGCGTCTAAAGTTAGCAACCTAACAGGTGAAAACGAAGACCAAACTCACGGTATCAAATTAGCACTACGTGCAATGGAAGCCCCACTTCGTCAAATCGCAGCTAACGCCGGTGCTGAAGCATCAGTAGTGACTAACGCTGTTAAAAATGGTGAAGCTAACTTCGGTTACAACGCTGGTAACGACACATACGGCGACATGATCGAAATGGGTATCCTAGATCCAACTAAAGTAACTCGTTCTGCACTACAATTTGCAGCATCAATCGCAAGCTTGATGATCACCACAGAAGCTATGATTGCCGATGCACCAGCTGACGACTCAGCAGCACCTGCAATGCCTGATATGGGCGGCATGGGTGGAATGGGCGGCATGGGTGGAATGATGTAATTTTACTAGTCTAAAACGTTGATTTTGGCGTTGTTATTTGGCTCACGTACAAACGTACGCTACGCTCATAACGCCTTGTACTAAACGTTTTATTCTGCGTAAAACATCACGCTTCACTCAAAGCTTTGCTTTGAAATAATAAAAAACCCGCTTTATGCGGGTTTTTTATTGGTTTTAATTTCAGTGTGTCTACTGTTTTGCCCATTACAACCCAAAGGGGTTATCTATGCTTTCGCTGGGCTCGGTAAACCAGCGTGGGCCTTTGTCAGTCATGTAAAAGTGGTCTTCTAAGCGAATGCCAAATTCATCGGGTATTACTAGCATTGGCTCGTTACTAAAACACATGCCTTTAGCGAGTGGTGTTTTATTACCGCCAACTAAATAAGGCCATTCGTGAATGTCTAACCCAATGCCGTGGCCGGTGCGATGGGGGCAACCTGGTGTTTGATATTCTGGGCCTAAACCTTGTGTGGCTAGGTATTGGCGGGCAGCTTTATCCAGATTTTCACAAGGTTCACCAATTTTAGCGGCGTTAAAGGCTGCTTGTTGCGCGGCTTTTTCAGCGTCCCAAAACTGTCTTTGCCTAGCTGTTGGCTCGCCAAATACGTAAGTGCGGGTAATGTCTGATATATAGTCGTGTATTTTACAGCCAGTATCGATTAACACTACATCTCCAGCTTTTAGCGTTTGCGGATCTTTTACTCCATGGGGGAATGATGTCGCCACGCCAAAAAGTACAATACAAAAGTAATTACCAGGTGCGCCCACTTTTTGGTGGGCTTGCTTGATAAAAGCTTCGACCTCTGTGGTGGTGATACCCGCATGTAACATGCTTGCGGTAGCTCGATGTACAGCCAACGTCATATTCATGGCAGCTTGCATAAGGGCTATTTCGTTATCTGACTTATGCATTCTGCAGTGGGCTGTGACTTCTTTTGCGTTAATAATATTTAAGCCAGTTTGCGCTTTATTGATGCCGTCGAATATAAAAAACTGCGCGCTTTCATCAATGCCGATAGTGGCGGTATTCGCTATGTTTAATTGCTTTAAAACGTCAACAAATAAACGATAAGGGTTTTCATGCTCTTGCCAGCCGTGAATGGGGCCGTCTATGACTTTGAATCCGTTCAAACTGCCTATTTCAAAATAAGGAGCTATGTATTGTATGCTCCCTTTTGCAGGTAAAATAGCCCCTACCATGCGTTCGCTAGCGTGCCATTTCATACCGGTAAAATATGTAAGGTTGGTTCCAGCGTTTAGATAAATAGCATCAATATTATGAGCCAGCATATAAGCTTGAGCCTTGGCCATTCGTTCTAGGTGCTCCTTTGGCTCAATAGGCCTAAGGTTAGCTGTCATATCAGTTAAGCCAGCTAACGCTTGTTCTGGTGACTGGGTACCCACACCAATAGTAGTCATGTTTTCTCCAAATTCTTAACAGCTATAAATCAAATATCCTAGGGGCTAGAAAGTAGCTAGCTCAAGGCTAGCCAAATGCCCACACCAATTAACAAGGTGCCAGAAATAGCATTCATCCAGCGTATGTTGTTACCTCGGTTAAGTAGGCGCTTTAAGCCTTTACCGCCTGAGGCATAGATGAGCATACACACAAACTCACTAAGCATAATAACCGCCACCAGCGCTAAAAGTTGCCAATAAATAGAGCGACTAGTATCAATAAAAGGCGGCAAAATAGATAACATAAATGCCCACCCCTTAGGGTTGGCAATGGCAGTTACAAAACCTTGCGACATTAAAGCAAAACGGCTTAGGGTTACATCTGCCTCAGCGTTCAAGCTTAGGTGACTACCCGACCAATACATTTTGCACCCTAAATACATCAGGTATATCCCCCCTATCCACTTAAACCAAGTAAATAATGCCGGATAACTCAACATAATGGCCGCAGCCCCCATCACGGCCGATACTGCAACAACCGCAACGCCGAATACCTCTCCAAGCATCATCCATAGTGTTCTACGCAGGCCAATTTTTAAGCCCAATGTCATCGCCAAGGTCATACACATACCTGGGGTAATTGAGATAAAGAACATAGTGGGAATAAATACGGCTAGGGTGGCTAAAGTTGGCATAGGCTGTTAGTAAAAATAAAACTGGCGCTAGTTTACGGTGCCGCGAATAGTTTTAAAACCGAATAAATGCGTAAATTAAGGTTACTCATCCCAATAAGGGCTATCACCAAAAAACTCTAGGTAATAATCAATAAAAGCTCTGACTTTAGGAGCCAACATTCTAGAACTAGGGTACACCGCCCAAATTGCTGTGTTCGCAACTAAAGGGTAGTTAGGCAATACCTCAACTAGTTCACCACTTTGCAACTGCTTATAGGCACTCCAAGTTGAATTAATAGTGATCCCCATGCCGTTAGTACAAGCATCCCGTATGGCCTCACCGTTATCGGTTGAAAAGGATCCCTTGGCCTTCACAGAAATAATATTGTTGCCGTCTTTGAAGCGCCAAGTATCTAACCCCATCAAAGAGATACAATTAAAGTTAACTAAATCTTGAGGGGTATCAGGCGCACCATAATTGGCTAAAAAGTCAGGAGAGGCACATAAAATGCGTTTATCAGGTGCTAACCTTCTAGCAATTAGACTTGAGTCTTTTAAGCCTGAATTACGCACCGCAATATCAAAGCCCCCTTCGACTAAATCTACAATGCTATCAGATAGCTTTAAGTCCACCTTTAACTGAGGATTAGCGTCTAAAAAATCACTTAAGGCAGGTAAAAGATGCATTCTGCCAAATGAGGCAGGGGCAGCAATACGCAAGGTGCCACTTGGGGATAAACTCCCTGCCCCAACCGATGCTCGGGCGGCTTCAACACTGTCGAGCACATCTTCTGCATGGTGTAAAAACGCTTGGCCATCTTCAGTCAACGACACTTTTCGGGTAGTTCTATGGATAAGACGAACCCCTAAATTTTCTTCAAGTTTATTAATATGAGCACTGGCCACAGCGGGCGATAGCCCCAGTTCAGAGCCAGCCAAACTAATATTGTGTGTAGCCGCAATGCGCACAAATAGCCTGAGATGCTCTATATTCATTAACCACCCATTATCAACAAAATCTATATAGTCATTCAATAAAGATAGCAATTATCAAATATTATAACAATAACTATACTGGCTTCACTTAAACGAACTCCACTAAGCAGGACGTAAAAAATGAAAGCAATGATAGTTAAAGAATTTGGTAATAGTGATGTATTCGAATTAGCCGACGTAGCAAAGCCAGCGGTAAAAGCAGGCCACGTACTGGTGAATATTAAAGCAACAAGTGTTAACACAGTTGATACCATGATCAGACAAATGGGACCTGATTTACCTTTATCGCCACCAGCCCCTGCTATCTTGGGTATGGACTTTGCCGGTGTAGTAGAAGCTATAGGTGAAGACGTAAGTGATTACAAAATTGGTGATGAGGTATATGGTTGTGCTGGCGGACTAGCAGACTTACCAGGCACATTAGCCGAATATATAGTAGCCGATGCTAATTTAATTGCTTTAAAGCCTAAAAACTTAACTATGGAGCAAAGTGCTGCCATCCCCTTAGTAGGCATAACCGCCTATGAAGGCTTGCAGCGTGCTGGCATAAGTCAAGGTCAAAAAGTTTTAGTGCACGGTGGCTCCGGTGGCGTAGGTCATATTGCCATTCAGCTTGCTAATTATTTTGGCGCACAAACCTTTTCGACGGGTGGTGGAGACAATCAGTTAGCACTTATCGAGCAACTTGGAGCTACGGCTATAAACTACAAAACAGAATCAGTTAGTGATTATGTTAACCAGCACACACAAGGCGCTGGGTTTGATTTGGTATTTGATTCTGTGGGCGGACTCAACATGACAAATTCATTTGAAGCTGCCAAGCTAAATGGTCATGTAGCCTCTACTGTGTCTATGGTAAGTCTAGATTTATCAACAGCTCACTTTAAAGGGCTTTCTCTTCATGTTGTGTTTATGCTTATTCCAATGTTGCACAACCAAGGTCGTCAGCAGCACCACACTATTCTGAAGGCCCTAGCTGACATTGCAGAAGCTGGAAAGCTTACCCCAGTGTTAGACGAGCAAAGCTTTTCCTTAGAGCAAGTAGCCGATGCACATGCTCGTTTAGAGAGCGGAAAAGGTATGGGTAAAGTTGTGGTTTCTATCTAATACCAAATCTAACAAGGGGCAAGTTATGCCCCTTGCTTACAAAGCGAAAACATGAGTATGTCATTTCAATCAATTAACGCCGGATACAATGCCACCTTTAATGAGAACAAACTCTCGTTAGGATTAGTTGTGCCACTAGTGAATTACGCCCATAGTTCAGTGCCTACCATGCATCAGCAAATTGAACGTATTCAGTTGGCTGAAAAGCTAGGGTTTGCTGCTGTATGGCTACGAGACGTTCCTTTTAATGTTCCGTCTTTTGGTGACGCAGGACAAGTGTATGACCCTTTTGTATATTTAGGTGTCTTGTCTGCTATGACCTCAAAGATAGCCTTAGGGGTAGCCAGTATGGTGCTGCCACTGCGTCATCCGGCTCATGTTGCTAAATCGGCAGCAAGTGTTGACCAATTATCCAATGGGCGGCTTATCCTTGGCATTGCCTCAGGTGACAGGCCAGATGAATATCCCGCTATGAACATCCCCTTTGATGACAGAGGTAGTCGCTTTAGAGATAGTTATGAGTACATACGCAAGAGCTGGAAAAACGCCTCCCAGTTCACCAACCAGTACGGGGAACTAGGAAATGACTTAGATATTTTACCTAAACCCGTAAATGGCCGTTTTCCCATGTTAATTACTGGCAGTAGCCAGCAAAATGAAACTTGGTTAACCCAAAATGGAGATGGCTTTATCACCTATCCCAGAACACTGCATACTCAAGAACAAATAATTAATCGTTGGCGCCAACTCAGCAGTAAATTTGGGCAAGTCAGTAAACCCGTGATGCAACCTTTGTATATAGATATTCAAGATGATGACAATGCCCCTATGGAGCCTATTCACCTTGGCTTTAGAAGTGGTGTAGTGGCGTTAAAAGAATACTTGTTGGCTTTAGAAACCATAGGCGTTAACCATGTGGCATTAAATTTACGCTTTAACCAAATGCCGATAAACAAAACTCTGCAACGAATTGCAGACCAGCTTTTGCCACTTTTTAAGTAAGGAACGAATCAAGATGAAAAAAATACTGATCACTGGCGCAACTGACGGCATTGGACTAGAAACAGCAAAACTCCTTGCCTCAAAAGGTCACCATTTACTCATGCATGGCCGTAACACAGGCAAGCTGCAGGCCGCTGTTGAACAAATAGAGCAACAATCACCAAACGCTTTAATAGATATCTACCTTGCTGACTTATCTAACTTTAATGACATAACACAATTAACCCATACCGTTAAGCAAGAACATAGCAGCCTTGATGTCATCATCAATAACGCTGGGGTATTAAAAACGCCACAAACTATTACCAAAGATGGCTTAGATTTACGCTTTATGGTTAATAGCTTTGCGCCGGCAATCATCACCCATTCTTTATTGCCCCTATTAAGTGATGATGGAAGAGTCGTGAATCTTTCATCGGCAGCCCAAGCCCCTGTTAATACACAGGCTATGAAAGGCGAAGTGGCAATGAAAGACGATTTTCAAGCCTACGCCCAAAGTAAGCTTGCTCTTACTATTTGGTCTAAGCAGCTTCAAGCACAGCTCAAACCTAAGCAAGTTTCTGTCGCAGTAAACCCTGGCTCACTTTTAGCGTCAAAAATGGTAAAAGAAGGCTTTGGAATGGCCGGTAACGATTTGAGTATAGGCTCAGAAATTTTAGTTAAAGCAGCGCTATCGGAAGAGTTTGCAGATGCATCAGGCAAATATTTTGACAACGATGCTAAACAATTTGCCTTGCCTCACACATTTGCTAGTAATCAAGATAATTGTGAGGCGGTTATAGCCACAATGAATTCGATGATAGAAAAACACACTAGCAACTAGTTTGCTAGTTAGCTCTCCATTGTTTTTTTAATCCAATCGATAAACACTCTCACTCGTAGGGATTGCTCACTTGGACTTTGGGAGACAATAAACAACTGCTTAGTTGGCGCTATTGTGTGGTCCCACAAACCTATCAAGCGCCCTTGGCGAATATAGTGAGCCACCTCTAATTTATCTGCTAGCGCAATACCAAAACCAGACAAAGCAGCATTGATAGCTTGATGGGCATTGACCAACTGAAACCGCCGAGTACTTTTAGGGATCTCGATATTGACGCTACTGAACCAATTTTTCCAAAGGTTAGATTGGTCCACAATCAAGGTAAAATCCAATAAGTCTTGGGGAGCCTTTATATGTTTATTGTTCTCTAACAATTGTGGCCTGCAAATCGGAAACAGTTGCTCCTGATACAAAAGCTCAGTGTGTTTAGCAGTCTTGCTTGGTTTACCGTAACAAATAGCCACATCAATACTACTATCTAAATCTACCGCACCTGGTTCTATCATTTTCAAACTTGTGGCAACTTCTGGGTACTGTAATTGAAACTCACCAACGGCATCTAAAAGCCAAGTAGATACCTGCGACTCGGTACTGGCCCAAATAAGTGGCCCTTTAAGCTCTTCAGGAGCGATATTAAGCGCCCCTTGAATTATGGTGTCTAAGCCTTCGGTTGTGGCATGCAGCAAGCTTTGTCCTGCTGATGTTAACGCAAGTTTATTATGCCTGCGGTCAAACAATTGCACCCCAAACTTATCTTCTAATAATCGAATTTGCCGACTGACAGCTGCATGGGTTACACCTAGCTCTTGGGCTGCAGCTCGCATATGCAAATGCCTACCACACACTTCAAAGGCTCTAAGGGCATTTAGGGGTAAATCTCGCCTTGTGATCACGGCAACCTCTTGGTTAGTTTTAATTACCAATAGGGTAACAATATATAGATTGTGGTAACTAAAACAAACAAATAATATGGTACACACCTGTTAAAAACCTAATTGGAGTGCCTATGTCTGCCATGATTTACCCCACATCAAACTTTGCCGATCAACAAAAACTCTGTTTTGAACGAGCCGAAGGTGTCTATATTTTTGATTCAGATAATAAAAAATATTTAGAAGGCATGTCGGGACTTTGGTGCACAGCATTAGGTTACGGTAACCAAGAATTAATTGATGCTATTTCAGAGCAATTACAAACCCTTTCATTTAGCCATTTATTTGGGGGTAAAAGCCACACTCCAGCTGAAGAGCTAGCCAGTAAAATTGCCGCAATGGTGCCAATTACTGATGCCCATGTATTTTTTGGTAATTCAGGCAGCGACGCCAACGATACCCATTACAAGATGTTGCGCTATTACTTTAACGCCATTGGCAAACCTGAAAAACGCAAAATCATTACCCGTCAGCGGGCTTACCATGGTGTTACTGTTGCCTCAGGCTCACTAACCAGCTTACCAGTGAATCTTGCTCATTTTGATGCACCTTTAGATGCCTTACATATTTTACGTACAGATGCCCCACACTATTATTCTGGGCATCAAGTGGGTGAGTCTGAAACACAGTTTGTTGACCGAATATTAGGAAATCTTGAAAGGCAAATACTCCAAGAAGGTGCCGATACAATTGCAGCCATGATAATAGAGCCTATCACTGGCGCCAGTGGCGTGATTGTGCCACCAGAAGGTTACTACCAAAAGCTACAAGCTCTACTGCGTAAACACGACATCTTGATTTGGGCAGATGAAGTCATCACAGGGTTTGGTCGTACAGGTAATGATTTTGGGTGTACCACTATGGGGATCAAACCTGATCTTATGACATTTGCGAAGCAACTTTCTTCGGCCTATTACCCTATAAGTGCCTCGGTTATTCCAGGTTTTATGTACGATGCCATGATCGAACAAACCAATGCCAGCGGAGTATTTGGTCACGGCTATACCTACTCTGGCCACCCAGTGGCATGCGCGGCAGCGTTAAAAACCTTAGAGATTTTTGAGAGAGACAATATCTTTGAAAAAGCCGCAAAAGCCGGTGACTACTTACATCAGAAACTAGCAACATTAGAGGCTCACCCTTTAATAGGTGAAATTCGAGGCGCAGGGTTATTAGCTGCAATTGAGCTAGTGGCAAATAAAGAGCAAGAAATACACTTTAAAGATGCAAAAATTGGTGCGTTCGCTCAAAAGTCTTGTGAAAACCATGGGCTCATTGTGCGCGCGGTTGCAGGTAACTCAATCGCACTATGCCCACCTTTAATTATCAGCAATGAGCAAATAGACGAGATAATAGAAAAACTTACAAAAGCACTGGATGACACCCTTGTTTTTGCCAAACAGCAAGACTTGTTACAAGCCTAACTTTTCATTTCGGCCCTTACAACAAACCTTAAGCCGCACACACTAATGTGCGCGGCTTAAGTTACTCACCTAAACTCAGCCAACACTTATAGCCAAATACCGCGTTTTATACTCTGTCGTTCTGGATAACCCTAGATTACTGATTGCAACCCACAATCGTTATATTATAACATACCAAAAATAACGTTATAATATAACAATAGGTGTACTGTGGGTACAAACGATCAAGCTAACTCAGTCATTGAAGTATCTTCGCTGTGTGTAAGCATTAATAAAAAATCCATTCTAAAAAATCTCAGCTTCCATGTAGATGCAGGTGAAGTCTATGCGTTACTTGGTGGCAATGGAGCCGGTAAATCTACAACCTTAAAAACCCTGTTGGGTTTCAACAAGCCCAGTGAGGGCATAGCAAAAATTGATGGTGACCAAGTGTCAACCGCTCTTAACCAAGTCCGCAGAAAAACCGCTTATTTGCCCGAATCTGCCACCTTGTATTCACACCTTACAGCCAGAGAAAATGTTCAATATTTTCTATCCTTAGCTGATATCAAAAAATCAGACACTGAAATCAATCAAGCATTTGACCGGGTAGCATTACAACCAGATGCCCGCGACCGCTATATGCGAACCTACTCTAAAGGCATGCGCCAAAAAACAGCAATAGCCTTAGCACTGTTGCGTGAAGCTCCTATATTTTTATTAGACGAACCCACATCAGGCCTAGATCCCGTTGCCATTGACGAATTTAATCAACTCGTTCGTGAGCTCGCAGCCACGGGGGCCACTATATTAATGGTTACCCATGATGTTTATGGAGCTTGCCAAGTGGCTAACCGAATTGGCTTGTTACGAGACGGCGCTTTAGTGGGCGAATTTGCTGCGTCAGAGAATTGCCCAATAGAAACAGAACAAGTCCATGCAGCCTTCACCCAAAGGGTTTTATCGTGACTAGCAACACAGGTTCAAAATTACTCTTAGTCGCCAAAGACGAGTGGCGTTATTGGTTACGCTCTAAATTAGCGGTTTCAGTTTTGATTATTGGTGCACTGTTAACCTTATCATCTGTGATTGTCACCTCAATAACTATGATGGAGCTGAGCCATACCCGACACGAACTTCAAGACAATGCAGAAGAGACCTTTGCAGACCAACCTGACAGGCACCCCCACAGAATGGTGCATTATGGTCATTACGCCTTTAGGTCTCCCTCTCCCTTAAGCATTTTGGACCCTGGCATTGATGCTTACACAGGTAATTCAATTTTTCTTGAAGGTCACCGTCAAAATAGCGCTATGTTTGCCGACCAAAAACAAGGCACGGCACTGACTCAACTAGGTAGTTTAACCCCTTCATTTATCGTCCAAACTTTAGCGCCCTTGCTACTGATTTTGATAGGTTACAGCTCAGTCAGTCGTGAGCGCGAGTCGCAAACTCTTACCTATTTATTATCACAAGGAACCTCAAGTACAACCTTAATAGCGGGTAAGGGCCTAGCCCTACTCTCTGTTATTGCGCTTATTTTAATACCTTTAGCAATTGCGGCCTTGTTTAGTTTACATGATGGAGAAAGCATCCTAGCTATTTTAGGGTTTGTATTAGGCTATGGCCTTTACTTAAGCATATGGGCTTTATTGGTTTTGTTGTTTTCTACTGCTTTCTCTAAAAATAGTGAAAGCTTTACCGCGCTAGCCTTTTCTTGGATATTGCTTTGTGTGGTTATGCCGCGCATAGCCAGCACTGTTGCAGCAACGTCTGTCCCCTCAGCCGGAAAAATTGAAACAGACTTTGCCGTCATCGCACAATTACGAAAACTAGGCGATGGCCACAATGCCGCCGATCCTGCCTTTGATAAATTAAAAACTTCATTGCTAGAAGAGTACAAAGTCGATTCAATCGAAGAGCTACCCATTAACTACCGCGGGGTAATAGCAAAGGCCTCTGAAGCCGAACTTACCCATGTACTTAATGAATTTGCTGAAAAGCGAATGGATACTGAGCTTTCGCAAACCCTAGTATCAAGAGCTTTTGGTTGGTTATCACCTATGGTGGCTATCCGTTCATTATCTATGATAGTGGTTGGCACTAGCATAGAAACCCATCATAGATTTTTACGAGAAGCTGAAACCTTAAGGTTTGACTTTGTACAAGGCCTAAATTCTGTGCATGTAGAACAGCTTAGTTATCAAGATGATATGAATCGAAATAATGATGCACAAGCTGCACAGAAGGCGCGAGTGGCAGCCGAAAACTGGCAGGTACTAGAAGACTTTAACTTCAATGTTGACCCGGCAGGCCAGAGATTGCAGCGAAGTGTATCGGCATTTTTACAGCTCGCTCTGTGGATCTTTATTTTACTCATCGCCATAAGAACCCTTGGGAAGCGCCTGATATGACTTACTTCTTTGCACAGCTCTCTAGAGAATGGCGATTTATGTTACGCCAAAAATACATACTTGTACTCTTGGCTTGTACCCTTCTCATTTCAGGGTTTTCAGTATTCAGTGGCTTAAATGAAATAGCCCAGCAGCAACAAACCATTGCACGATTAAAGGCTGCAGATACACAAGACAGGGCGGCAGCTCAAGCCAAACACCATGACGTTGGCTCTATTGCTTATTACAGCTTTCATCTTACCTATTCCATGCCAACAGATTTAGCGTTCGCGGCCTTAGGTGAGCGGGATATTTTCCCTTGGAAACACAGAATAAAAGTGTTGGCGCTAGAGGGGCAAATTTACGAAAGTGACACCCAAAACCCCGAGCTAGCTCAAGGGGGAAAAATCGACTTTGTGTTTGTGCTAAGTGCCTTGTCACCTTTGTTGGTTATTTTGTTGTTTCATGACTTATTTGCAAGTGAACGCACAGCCGGCAGGCACGATTTACTCGTTACCACAGCAAAATCCCCTTGGGCATTGTGGGGCGCTAGAAGCGCAACACGGTTTATTTGCCTACTATTTTGCCTGATGTTGCCGTTTTATATAGGTGCTTGGCTAAGTGGCACTAACTTAGGCCATGTCGTTCTGGTTTCTTTGTATAGCCTGATATATCTCGGTTTTTGGACCTTGATTAGTCTTTACTGGGGCAAAAAGGCCAGCAGTGCACCTAGGGTAGCGTCTGGCTTAATTGGCGTTTGGGTATTGTTTGCTTTCATCATTCCTATTTTAGGAGATTTGGCGATTAACAACTCAGTGCACTCACCTAAAGGTGGTGACATTTTGTTAACCCAGCGCGAGGCAGTAAATGATGCTTGGGATATTCCTAAAAAAGTCACTATGGACAAATTTACAAACACCTACCCAGAGTGGAAAGATCACGTAGCGATGCAAAGTATGTTTGAGTGGAAGTGGTACTTCGCCTTCCAGCAGGTGGGCGACCAAAGTGCGGCTTCATTATCACAGGCCTACAGAGAAGCTGCACAAAAAAAATATGAACTTGCAGGATACGCATCTTTACTTTCTCCGCCTCTGTTATTGCAGCGTTTGCTAACTCGCCTAGCCGATACGGATGCCGTAGCTGCATTTCAATACGAGCAACAGATACGAGATTTCCACCAGCAGTTGAGGCTGTTCTATTACCCGTTTTTGTTCACCGATAAACCACTAGGTGCAAAACAACTGGCTAGCATGCCTAGCTTTGAAAAACTCATTCAAAAACCAAAAGCTGATATCAAGAGCAGTACTGATACAGCCCAGTAAGTCGTTTATTTACACACAATTAATAAAAAGGTTTTACCATGAACACCACCACAAAAGGGCTAAAGCTCACCTACTTAAGTGTATGCTTAGCTAACTTATCTATTCCTTGCGCAATTGCAGCAGAAGAAAATGCAGATGCAATCGAAACCGTTGAGGTAATAGGCTCTCGCCAAGCTTACCAAGGTAACTTTACCCCTTTAGAAACCCCACAGTCTGAATTAAGAATCAACTCAGAAGCCCTACAAAATGCAGGTGCCTTTGACCTAAACCAAGCCTTAGATTTATCTGCCTCTGTGGCACGTCAAAATAACTTTGGAGGGCTGTGGAATAGCTTTGCTGTTCGTGGTTTTGTGGGGGACGAAAACCTGCCAAGTAATTACTTAGTGAATGGATTTAATGCAGGCCGTGGCTTTGGTGGCTCCCGTGATTTGTCTGGCATAGAGTCGGTAGAAATATTAAAAGGTCCAAGAGCTGCATTATTTGGCCGCGGTGAGCCCGGTGGCACAATCAACCTAGTTACCAAGCGAGCTAACTTTAGTGATAAGGCTGAGGTCACTGTATCAGTGGGGAGTTTTAGCACGCTACGAGGGGATCTAGATGTAAACAAAGTAGTTTCTGATGATCTAGCCGTTAGATTTGTAGGTTTTTATGAAGATGCAGAAAGCTTTCGTGACACAATAGAAACCACAAAACAAGGTTTCAGCCCGTCGGTTTTATGGTCCATAAGTGACGATAGCCAACTTACTTATGAGCTTGAATACAGCCACCAAGAAATCCCATTTGACCGAGGCGTTATTGCTATTGATGGTAAGCTTGGTGTGATACCAGAAAGCCGCTTTTTAGGCGAGCCTGGTTATGGTCCTATAGAAACCGATGTCTTGGGTCATCAAATTGAATTTCAAACAGACATAAATCAAGATTGGAGTGCTTTACTAGGCTTTAACTACCGTGATACTTCGCTAGAAGGATTAGCCTCAGAAAACGGATTTAGTGCACCAGATGAAGACGGCAACTTTGGTCGCTTTAGCCGTTATCGCGATTACGATGCTATCTATCAGGTATTCAGAGCTGAGCTAAGTGGCAGTTTTGAAACAGGCTCATTAACCCACAGCCTTATAGTAGGGATTGATTCAGACAAATTCGAAAATGATCAATTTGCCCTAAGAGACAGATCCACAGACCAAAGCATCAATATTTATGATCCTGTTTACGGGCAATACCCAGAGTCGTCTCTGGCCCTAGCAAGTAACATTGACCGTATTGAGACACAGGAAAGTTCAGGCTTGTACATCCAAGATCAAATTAGCTTAACCGACAAGTTAGACATTCGTATTGGTGCCCGCTTTGATGACTACCAACAAAAACTGGTTAACCGTTTATCCGATAGTACTTCTGAATATTCAGAGTCGAAAGTGAGCCCTCAGCTTGGGGTTGTCTATAAAGCCTCTGACGCTTTATCTTTTTATGCAGCATACGGCGAAAACTTCCGTCCACTTTCTGGAGCAACAGATGAAAACGACTTAGATCCAAATTTATCTGAGTCCACAGAGGTAGGGGTTAAGTTTGCCCTCAATGACGGGGCGCTATCGGGAACATTCGCAATCTTTGATGTGAAACAATCTAATATCGCCACCTTTGATGCAGACTTTAATGCAACAGCAGTAGGTAAAGCAGCTAGCCAAGGGGTTGAGCTTGATTTGACAGGTGACATCACAGATAACCTAAGTATTTGGGTTTCATATTCTTATATTGATGCAGAAACCAAAAACGACTATACCGATGCTATTTCTTACAACTTTATTCCTGCTGGTTCAGACCTGCTGAATATTGCTGAGAATCAATTAAGCCTACAGTTGGTTCAACAAACCCAGCTAGCTGAGAGGGATCTAGATCTAATAGCCGGATTAGTCTATGTGGGTGAAAGAAGTGGTGAGTTTGGTGATCCTAGCTTCAAATTGCCTGAGTACACTACAGTTCGTCTTGCCTCAAACTACGCGGTATCTGATGCATTGACGGTACGCGCAGAAGTAAACAACCTGTTTGACGAAGAGTATTACACTAACTCTTACGCTAGCGTTTGGGTTCAGCCCGGCACACCTCGCAGCTTTAGAGTATCGGCTACTTACAACTTCTAGATGTAAGGCTACACATTCAATAAGACAAAAAGCCCCCATATGCTAAATATGGGGGCTTTTTATTTTACTTAAGCTCAAAGGCTACCTCTGAGTATCTTCATGACTATGGTCTGGTTTTGTATTTTTGTTAGATGTATCGAGTTGTTGAATGGGCTGATTTCTCACGCATAACAGACTTTCTGCCATATGTTGGCAGGTACCAATATACAAATCATTATGAACTCCTTGATATCGACACGCCTTAGACCTTTGCTTTTGCACACATGCTTTAATGGCGAGTTCATTTAAAGGACCAGAATGGGCATAGGCATTAGTTGCCTGCATACCGAGACTCACCGTAATGATCAGGAATATAAATAGATTAAACCTAGGTATCTTCAAGTTTAATGTTCACCATTTCTTGGTGGAGCACCATTAGGTGGAGGTCCGCCCCTTGGAGGTGGGCCACCTTGGGGACCGCCACTAGGTCGTACAGTTTCACCGTGTAAACACCCTATAAATAGGTTCTCGCTGGGACTGGCAGCATGGTAGTGATAGCCTCTTACAGCATCGGTTTGCCCACGGCACTCATCTAAGCCTTCAGCTTCTTTACCTTGGGAGTCTTTCATAGCATAAATGCCATAGCCATCTATGGCGTAACCTATCAAGGGTGCATGATCATTATCGGTATTTACTGCCCTATCAGTACATCCTGTTGACGAATGATAATGATAACCTTGGTGAACATTAATATGCCCACCACAGTCATCAAAAGCAGCAATAGTATATGCCCCTAAAATCGCATTAACAGGTGCAGGGCCAGACAACTCACTACCGTCTAATGCTATACCAACAGTGCGCACTCGCCCTGTTCTTTTGGCTGGGATAGGAGTGGTGGGAATAAGATAAGTAACCGAAAAATCATCGTCTAAGTACTCTAGCTTACACTCGATGCAATTTTGCATGTACTGGGCTTCAACATCTGGTTTTGCCGCCCCTAAGCAAGCTTCCTTGGTTGCGGTATAACGCACTTTTTTAGTGTCGGCGTCATACACCAACCACTTTTCATCACCATAATATTCGTCAAGTTTCAGGATAAACTCACCTGTTATATCGACTAAATCACCTGAACCATTTTTATCAAACCAAGCTCCACCAGCATCGGCACCATCATCAATTGTTCTTGGACAAAAAGGGCCCGGCTCTCGACCAGCTGGTGCGCCTGTTGTTATAAATTCATAACAACTAGTTTTGGTGCCTTGCGCCGTTTCACAATCTACAATTTTAGGTGCTTGGCTAAACGCTCCTTCAGTAAACATTGAGATATCTATGCCTTCTGAGATATCAGCTGACTCCGACTTTAATTGGGTCTTACCATCACAACCAAGCAAGACCAAAGAGCCCAGTGCAAATGCCATGAACAATGACCCACAGTGTTTTAAATTCATTAATACCTATCCTTAAACTCATATGGGGAACAACAGCCCCTCACCTACACCCACTCTAATAGTTTATAGCGTAATTGTGCAGATAATATGGACATTATTAACCTTTCGGCACAACTGGGCCTGCTGATACATTTTTTGAAACTGTTTGTTCTTTTAGTTTCTTCACTTCTACCCAAAAGCTCATTACAATGGCGCTGACATTTACTAGAGATAAACATGTTCAAACCATTTTCAAAATTGTTGATTATAACTAGCTTATTGATTGCCTTTGTAGGGCAAGCTATGGGTTCTTATGTTGTAATCTTTGATGATGCTAGAACCAATCAGCAAGTAACCCCCCAGCAGCTAGACGCAGATGAAGCCGGTGATAATCATGGTATTGCCGAAAAAGACGACTGCTGTGATGTTGACTGCTGTGAAGGCGAGTGCTTTTGCCCAGCTAACGCTTGCGTCTCTATGGTTTATCTAAACAATAGTCTTGCTCAGTCAACCCTTAAACTCATAAGTGAGTTTGCATTACCCTACACGCAAAAATCCCCCCATTATATTGCTACCTCTTTGTATCGGCCGCCTATTTTTACCTCCTAGGCTAAACCCATAATCACCCCTAGAAAACACTAAAAGTCGTTATATTAACTGCGGAATTGTCGCAGTTTTTAGCATTATTTTGAGGTAAAAAATGCTTACTAATTATTCTAAAGTCGCGCTGGCTATTTTGTTTGCGCCCCTACTATCTTACGCAAATGAAGGTGAGCATCACGAAGATCACCATGACGAGCATGGCGAGCCTAAGATTGAAAAAATTCAGGTTACGGCATCACGCCTTGGCCGCATAGTCACTGAATCAGCGACCCGTACCGAGATTATCAATGGCGAAGAAATTCAAGAAAAAGCCATGATGCGCCCCGGTAACATTTCTATGTTGGTTGCCGAAACCGGAGGAGTACGTGTACAAACCACCTCTCCTGCCTTAGGCAGCGCCAATATTCGCTTGCAAAGTTTATATGGCCGCTACACCCAGTTATTAAGTGATGGTTTACCTTTGTACGGCGGACAAACAGCCTCTATCGGCTTGTTACAAATCCCCCCTACCGATTTGGCCAATGTAGAAATTATCAAAGGCTCTGCTTCGTCACTTTATGGCGGCTCAGCCCTCGGTGGTGTGATTAACCTTATTTCTCGTACTCCATCAGATGAATTTGAAGGCGAGGTCTTACTAAACGCCACATCAAAAGATGGCCAAGACCTTACTTCGTATATTGCATCACCCATAAATAAGCGCACTAGCGCTTCGCTTACCGCTGGCATCCACAATCAAGAACAGCAAGATTTAGACAATGATGGCTGGCTCGACATGGCTGAGTTTCAACGGGCTACACTTCGCCCCCGTTTATATTGGGAAGGAGAAAACGGCGCCAACTTATATGTGACAGTTGGCGCCATGAAAGAAGAGCGTGTGGGTGGCACTGCTGAGGGGGCAAGCGTTCCCGATGGCAATGCTTTTATCCAAAGCCAAGATTCACTTCGCCTCGACAGTGGCTTTATATTTGATCAGCCCCTTAATGATGAGCTTAATCTTAATATACGTGGCTCGGCTATGCGCCAAGAGCATGACCACATTTATGGTACGGTACAAGAAAATGACCTTCATCAAAGTTACCTACTTGAGTCCAGTGTTTCGGGTTACAAAGATACAGCTGCCTGGGTGGTTGGCCTAGCCTATCAAGTTGACCGCTTTGAATCAGAAGACTTTGCTGAGTTTAATTACAACTACCAAGTGCCGGGGTTATTCTCGCAACTAGATTACGAGGCCTCTGATGATGTTTCGTTATCACTCAGTGCCCGCGCAGATTGGCACAGCGAATACGGCACGCAATTTAGCCCGCGGATTTCAGTCTTGTATAATCCAGATAGCTGGACCATTCGCGGTGCTTACGGACAAGGTTTCTTTGCCCCTACTCCCTTCATTGAAGACATTGAAGATGCTGGCTTATCACGCTTAGCCCCCTTTGATGATGTGGTTGCAGAGCAAGCCACCACAGCCTCAATAGATATCAGTTACGTATTTGATAGTATCGAAACTAGCATGGTTTTATTTGCTTCTGATGTTGATAATGTCACCGAACTTGAAGAGGTTGAGCCAATTGATACTTTTTCAGACAAGCAAGTGCGTATCGTCAATGCTCCAGGAGAAAGCGAAATTCGTGGCGCTGAATTACTGCTTCGTTATCGCTGGCATGACATAAAGCTAACCGGTAGTTATCTGTACACAGACGCGACCAAGCTAAGTGAAGATGGCCTTGGACGGGCGCCCCTAACACTCACCCCGCAACACTCGGCGGGTGCAGTTATCATGTGGGAAGAGCATGGCAGTCATCTTGTGGGGTTTGAAGCATATTACACGGGCACTCAACACCTTGAAGGTAATCCACTTCGCAGTAGAAGCGACGCGTATTGGCATTTAGGTTTACTTGGGCAAATTACCATTGGCAAAGTGAGTTACTTTTTAAATGCCGAGAACCTGCTCAATGTGCGCCAAACTAAAGGCGAATCCTTAGTATTGCCACAGCAAGCCCCAAGCGGACGCTGGACCACAGATATCTGGTCACGAAACGACGGCTTTACTGTGAATGCAGGTGTGCGTATTCAATTTGGGGATTAAAGACTCAACAAACTTAGTTAGTTGATTATCATCCAGAGTGAGAGACAAATAAGGGTTTCTCACTCTGGATTCAAAAATGTTTTATACACAAGGGGAAAATCCCAGTGCTATGATGCCAGTTAACAACCCTCAATCAGATATCGTACCTGCGATAACATAAGCATCACTATTAATCGTAATAATGAACCCTAAATTCCAGAACACTGCATAAAATGGGTAGCCTTTTTTAAGCCAGAACTCTTTTATACTGCTTGCATGGCTGGTTAAGCGTTTCAGCTCGCTACCTAGCTCTACTAAATGCTCGCCATGCTCAGCAGAGCCAACATAAGCCCTGTTAGGATGGGAGCTGCCAAGCCCCTCATAGCTAAGCATAGCGCTAATCCCTGCTATTAATTCTTGTTGATTGGATATAGCTATTTTCTCGATGATCACCTCACCTTTCAAGGCTTTATTGAGGATCTCTATTGGTGACTTTTCTGCATAATCACAAACCGGATAAATTTCGAGTTCAGCCACATAGTTAGCTGAGTCATCATGTAACCTGTCAACAAGGCGCTCAAGTTTAGTCACTAATACATCTATATTTTGCATACCTGCTACCGCCTTAATTAGGTTTTTATTCACCCTGAGCTTCCCAATATAAATAGTGCTTTTTACTGGGTCAATAACCCAAAAGTTAATGTATTTAGGCCGGTTGCCAGCAACTCATATTATGGAAATTTGGTATCAGCTACAGCTGTTCATAAACCATGTAGGGTTGAGCGATGGGTAAACACCTCAACATACGTCTCCCTCAAAGACTTTGCTTGATTTTTATCACAAACACAAATACCATAAATACAAATGAGACTAATTACTATTTAGATTTAATGTTTAGAATTGCAATGTCTGTGCTTTTAGTTGCCGTATCACAGGCAAGTTATGCCAATCAATCATCAATAGAAAAGGTGGTGGTAACCGGCACCCGTTACGCTGTACTGCAGTCTCAAAGCCCTGTATCTGTAGACGTCATTACTGCAGAAACATTAAAAACCATCAGTCATGGCACTTTGGCGAGTGCCCTAAATTACATTCCTGGCGTGGTGGTAACACGCAACCAAAAAGACGGTTATACCGTGCAGATGCAAGGTTTTAGTAGTGACCATGTGTTGGTGTTAATTGACAGTCAGCCTTTCGTTTCTCCTACTGGCTCATCGGTGGACCTAGACCAAATAGGTGTACTTGATATCGAAAGAATCGAAGTTATGCGCGGCGCAGGATCTGTACTCTATGGAAGCTCAGCTATGGGTGGCGTAATTAATATCATTACCCGTAAGCTTAGGTCAGATCATCTCAAGCTAAACTATCAAGCTGGTAGCTATAGCAGCAACGCCATCGAATCGGCAGATTTAACCCATTTATTGCAACTTGATGGCAGTAAAAATCTAAAGGGCTGGCAGTCATCGTTAAGCTTACAAGCTAGCTCTGATCCCGGCTTTGATTATGAACCAGAAACAGTAGCGCAAAGCGCTCCTAGTAGTGACAAGTACCTTGTGAACCTTGGCCTAGTAAAGGCATTTGAGAATGACCTCAGTGTTTCAAATAAGCTTCGCTATTTTAACGATGCCAAAGAAAAGTTTAGGTATAGCATTCCCGGGCAAGAGCAAGATATTCGCTATATTTCTGATGTAGAGCAATGGCAGTGGGATTTGGGACTGGCGAATGGCCAAAATTGGGAAGTTAAATCTCGTGTACTCAATCATATTGAAACAAGTGGCGATACCAATGCATTACGTGATGCAGATATAAGTTTAGCCCAGTTAGATGGCCAAATTAATTGGCAATTTGGAGATATTGACTTGGTCTCAGGCCTAACTGCCCGTCTGGACAAACTCAATCAAACTAAGCAAAACATCACCACAGGTGAAATAGAGTCTTATGAAGTTGATGATGAGTCTGCCCAATCAATTCAAGGGTTCACACAAGCAAGTTGGTCCTTAGCTGACCATGAATTAGTATTTGGCACACAACTGCAACATGACAGTGATTTTGGTCTGCAGTCCGCTTCACGTTTAAACAGTTTATTTAATTTTGGTAATAGCAGTAACGCAAATGGTTTTGCAGAAGACGGCAGTTGGCAACTCAGGTTAGGTTTAGGGCAAAGTTATCGGGTGCCTACACTAAAAGACCGTTTTTATGTGTTTGACCATAGTAATTTAGGTTACATGGTTTTAGGGAACGAAGACCTAATTCCAGAAGAAGCCTTAACGGCAAACGCAGAGCTTAGCTATCGCTTATCGAACACCAAAATATTTGATATAGCCGTTAATCAGCTCTCAGTTCGCATGAATTTACACACCAGTAAAGCAGATAACTTTATTACTACTGTGGTTGACGCTGAAGCCTCAGCCGAAAGTGGCTTGCTGATTAGTCGCTACGAAAACATTGATGGAGCCGACCTAAATGGTTTTGATATCTCGGCTCAATTTGCAATGAATAAACTCGACTTACAATTTAGTTATAGCTATATCAGCGCTAAGGATGACGCAGATGAGCATCTAAGTGATCGCCCTACCCACCAATTAAAAGGCAACCTAAATTGGTCGCTGCCATACGACATGCAAAGCCTTTTGTATGTGGTGTATGAATCAGGGGAATACCCCTCAAGTTCACAAGTAGGCGTGGCTCGTGATCATTGGATGACAGTTAACTTAAGCATAAATCAGTCCATAAACCAACACTGGGACTGGCGAGCAGGTATCGACAATATTTTTGACAATCATCAAGACGAAACCGCTATTGCTGCAGGTTTACTTGATGTTCGCCCCTTGTCTAGCAGGTATATCTTTGCAGGCATCTCGTACACCTTTTAAGAAACCACATTAAAAAACAATTGAATACACAGGAACATTACCCATGAAAATAAAATACCTTTCATCCTTAATCATTGCCGCCGGACTATCTGCTTGCGGCAGCTCAGGAAATGATGACGAAACTCCTACGGTAGACGATGTTGTTGAAGAGGTAGTAGTCGAAGAGGGCACCATTGTTGGGCCTTTTAGTACTGGCAGTACCTCAGAGCCTGTAAGTGTTTATTATGATTTAGATGCAGGAGCAGTCGTAGACATAACAGAAGAAGAAGCTGCAAATAATAGCGTATGGGATATTGCTTTTAAGCGTACCGCCATATCACTAAACACCCATGCTGATAACACTGTTGGTATGTACTTTACCGACGTCAACAGTGATTTTTTTGATGCTGAAGGTGTTGCTATTGCAGACTCTTTTATCAACGCCACAGCAGATACTGAGTTAGACGACTATCTAGCTGTAAGCAGTGACTCTATGCCAACAGATGCAGAGTATAGTTATGATGCTAGTGATTATGTGATTGGCGACAAGTTCTATAACTATGACTTTGCAACTCACCAAGTAACTGCCGCAGACGATGTCTACTTTATAGTAAGTTCGGATGATGCTTATACTAAATTCAGAGTGACCTCATTAACCACTGCTGGTTTTACTATGTCCAACATCACATTAGAGGTTCAACATCAAAGTAGCCTAGACGGCGAAACCGAGTTTGCTGCAGCTGAAACCATTGATTTAGATTTAAGCGGTTGTACTACGGATATTTACGTTGATTTCGATTTGGCAGAGCAAGTATCAGTAGATGATGCATGGGATATTTATTTGCCATGTATCACGGTCGACCCAGATACAGGTGCTGATTTTTATATTTACATAGCGGATGATGCATCAGCCTTTGTTGATACAGACAACGAATATACAGGCTTAGACGTTGCAGCTCACGCGTATTATGGCTTTGAAGCCAACTCCACTCTAATTCGTTCATTTGATAGCAGCCCTTGGTATCAATATGGCTTAAATGGTGGTCACTTATTGTGGTCTCAATATGGCGTGTACCTTATCGAAACCAACTCAGGGCAGTATAAGTTACAGATCACCAGCTACTACGATGAGAGCGGTACGTCTGGCAACTACAGCTTCCGTGCCGACAGTACATCAGCTGAATAATCAACTTTGCATAACCAAACACAGGACTGAACATTCAACTAGTCCTGTGTTTGCTATCTTCATTCGAGATTTATTATGAACAAACATCTAATTGTAGCCATTTGTATGTCAATGCTTGCACTGTCAACAGCAGCATTTGCCCACAGCGATATGCGGGTAATTAGCTCTGGCGGCAGTATCACAGAAGTGATTTACGCACTAGACAAACAAGACTTAATTGTAGCTGCAGATAGCACCAGTCATTACCCTAGGGCCGCCGCGGCATTACCCAAGCTTGGGTATTTTAGACAACTTAGTACAGAGGGAATTTTAAGTTTTCATCCCACCCATTTAATTGGTGCCCAAGCCACTGGCCCAGATACTCTATTCCCAGAGCTAAAAGCCGCAGGCGTTGAAGTGTCCATATTGGGAGAGCAGCGTGATTTAGCAGGGCTAAAACAGCTCATTAGCCAAGTAGGTGAGATAGTCCACGCGCCTGTCAAAGCTAAAGAATTAATCGAACAAATTGACAGCCGCGTGTCCCAGTTAAAAAAGCAGGCCCAAGGACTAAAGCCCATTACTGCACTTTTTATTTTATCTGACAGTGACCGTGGATTAACGGTAGCTGGGGCAAACACTGTGCCGCAAGCCTTGTTTAACGATGCAGGTATTACCAATGCAGCGCAACAAATGCGTGATTATAAAGTCATGGATAACGAGTCCATATTAGCCGCAAATCCAGATATAATTTTTGTTGCTAGTCACAGAATACGCAGTGACCAAGAAGTCCAAACTTTATGCCAACACCCAGCTATTAAAGCCACCACAGCGGGGCAAATCTGTAAGCCCGTTGTCATGGAAAGCAGCAGTGCCTTGGGATTATCACCTAGATACCCAGAAGCCCTAGAACATATCATCAAGAAGGTACAGGCATTTCATGCCAGAGGCTAACGCATCTCAGCTGTTGCAACTTGATTTAGACAAGCGGCGCAACAAGTATATAAAGCAAATACTTTTGGCTTTACTTGGCTGCGGCTGTTTAATATTGCTTGGTTTACAAGCGGGTAGCTACGAGCATTCTGTTTCTGAACTAGTTGATGTCATTAAACAGAAAATAACAGGACAAGACCTGCAAGGTCAGCAGCGCATTCAGTGGTATATCTTTTCTGAACTTAGAGCGCCGCGGATTGTGATGGCCATAATGGTCGGTGCTCTATTGGCTATGTCTGGCTGCGCCATGCAAGGTTTAGTACGCAACCCCTTGGCAGACCCAGGATTAATTGGGATATCTGGTGGCGCGGCGGCCGCTGCTGCAACGGCACTACTGATAATTAATCATCACCCCGAATATGCCCTAGGTGGTCCGTATTTAATAGCCGGCTCTGCTTTTGCTGGTGCCTTACTCGCCGTGTGGATAGTATTAAAAGTAGCCAAAACGCCCGCAGGCCTAGCGATTACCTCTTTGATACTAGCCGGGGTGGCAGTAAATGCCTTAGCGGGTACTCATATTGGCGCCATTAACTATATCGCCAATGACGATGCCCTAAGGCAAATTACCTATTGGACTATGGGCAGCTTAGCAGGCATTTCATGGGCCAAAGTATTATTTGTAGGGGCATTAGCCTTACCTGTGATTGCTATGTTTATCCATTTAAGACAGCCTTTAAATATGCTCGCCTTAGGTGAAAACGAAGCCCAGTGCATGGGTTTAGATGTGTCTAAATATAAGCGCTTAACCTTATGGTTAGTGGCATTTTCTGTAGCTTTAGCCACAGCACTATGCGGCATTATTGGTTTTGTGGGATTAGTGGTACCCCATATTTGCCGCACCCTTTTTGGAGCAGACCATAGATACCTAGTGCCTGCCTGCGGGGTATTTGGTGGAGGCTTGATGTTAGTAGCCGACATTAGTTCACGTTCGCTGTTTCCACCGCTAGAAATACCTATTGGAATAGTCACCTCAGCTGTGGGCGCACCGTTTTTCTTGTATCTACTGGCAAAACAAAAGGGGAAGCTATCCGGTGTTTAATATCAACAACCTCAGTGTTAGCTATAGCCAGCAGCAAATACTCGAAAAAATAAATTTGCAGGTTAACAGCCGCGATTTTATCACTATTATTGGTGAAAATGGCTGCGGTAAATCCACTTTGTTGCGCTGTATAGCTGGCCTACACAGCGAATTTACTGGCAATATTCAGTTAGAAAACAAAGAGCTAGGTGATTGGTCAACCAAAGCCTTAGCGCAAAAACGTGCTTTTGTGGCGCAAAGTAACCAGGTTTACTTTGCATTTTTAACGGAAGACGTATTGCGATTAGGTCGAGCCAACCGAGCTGAAACGAATCAATACACCACCAATTTAATCTGCCAAGTTGCTGAACAGGTGGGTATTTCCCACTTATTTGGCCGCGATGTACGCACTTTGTCTGGGGGTGAGCGCCAACGGGTATTTATTGCTAAAGCTTTGTTACAACTGATGCCAGATATGAACGACGCTGAAACTCTACAGCCATTCACTGGTAAGTTGCTCTTGCTAGACGAGCCAACCTCAGCTTTAGATTTTCGTTTTCAAAAAGCCACTATGGATTTGATGCAAAGATTTTGTGAGCAAGGTTTAGCAGTAATATGCGTAAGCCATGATATGAATTTAGTTTTACCCTATGCCACCAAAACCTTACTGCTAGCCAATGGCCGTTGCTTAGCACAAGGCCCTGTAATTGAGGTAATTACCGAAGATAATTTATTTAAATGTTTTGGGGTGAGGCCGCGATTAATCCCGCAGGACAATGCCATCCCGTTTGTGACACATTAATTGCTAATTACCTTGATATATAAAAGCCAAGTTAAATAGCACAAGTTTATTAGGAAGAATCAAAATGAAAAAAGAACAACACGTATTTGATGCTAAAACACTTACCCGTCAACAACATTCTGGCGTGTTAAGCACACTGTCAGTGTCTGTGGCAGGTTACCCTTTTGGCTCAATTGTTCCATACTTTATGACCCATGAAGGTAATTTGATCATTTACATCAGTGATATTGCTCAGCATACACGTAATATAAAGGCAGATAACAAAGTCTCTATGACTATTTTCGATAACCTAGCAGATGACTCGCAAGCCTCTGGCCGCGTCACAGTGCTAGGTGATGCAGAGATTATCAAAGATGAAAAAATTGCCGAGCAATACTACAGCTTGTTTCCCCAAGCCATTGGCTACAAACAAACTCACGACTTCAACTTTTACGAGATCAAAACCAAACGAGTTCGTTATATTGGTGGCTTTGGTAAAATATTCTGGATCAGTCAAGACGAATGGCAAGTATCAATAGAAGATTGGCAAAGCACAAGCGCAGCGATAGTTGAGCATATGAACGATGACCATTTAGACGCCATGCAGTTAATTGTTGAACATCAATTCAATATAAAAGCTAAACAAGTCAAAATGTTATCCGCCTTTAATGAAGGCACTCATATTGCCGCTGACGAACAAGTTTTATACATGCCGTTCGAGCAAGTATGTGTCGACTCTCAACAAGTTAGGCAACAATTAGTCGCAGCCACTCATGCTGCAAGAGCGGCCTTAACACCAAGTAGCACCGAAAAATCTGAAGCTTAGAGAGTAACAGAGGCGAACTTGCTTCTGCTCACTATGTATCCATACTGATTCAGTCATTGCAGCGGCAAGCAGGCTTTTATAGCTTCTTGCCATGCAAAAAAACTTGGCTCAACACCTAAGTTAGTTTTAACCTAGCCCTTGTAAACAGCCCTCAAAATAATAATTCCCCAATATCTTCAAATCTTTGAGTTTCTTTAACCTTTTCTTAACCATGGCCTTGTTATATTCCATGCAATTGTTGGTTAATGCATTCGTTTTTTAACTAAAGAGCAACAACTTGAATGCACCGGCCAAACCTTTTTAGTGTATTTATTGAGGAATACGACAAATGAAATACTCCATACGCATAACAGCTTTGGTACTGCTTACAACTGTTCTTGCTGCTTGCCAAGAAGAAGCTGCAGCGCCACAAAGTATGCCTGCTCCTGCTGTTTCTTATATCAAAGTAGAAACAAGCCAACATAAAATTGATACCCAAATGCAAGGGCGTGTTGCTGCGTCATTAACCGCTGAAGTTCGCCCACAAGTGGGTGGAATTTTAGAACAACGCTTATTCAAAGAAGGCAGCTCTGTTAAACAAGGTGATTTGCTTTATCAAATTAACCCTGCCACTTATGAAGCAGCTTACAATGAAGCAAAAGCAAATTTAAACAGCGCTAAAGCATCGGTTGAAACCGCAAAATTAAAAGATCAGCGTTACGCTACCTTATTAAAAATTGAAGGTGTATCACAACAAGATGCTGATGATGCACATGCCACTTACCTAGAAGCTGTCGCTGACATTGAAAAATATGAAGCAGCATTGGCTACCGCTAAAATCAATCTGGAATTCACTAAAGTAAAAGCGCCGATTACTGGAAACATTGGGATATCGAATGTCACTCAAGGTGCTTTAGTGACAGCCGAGCAAACCACAGCATTGGCCACAATACGTACGTTAGATCCTATTTACGTGGACATGACTAAAAGCAGTAAAGAGTTATTAAAGCTGCGCCGTTTAATGGGCGAAAGTGACATAACTCAAGGTAGCACAGAAGTTACTCTAACCCTTGAAGATGGCAGTGAGTATGACCACAAAGGAAAACTCACTATGCAAGAAGTCTCTGTTGATGCTTCAACGGGCACAGTTACTTTACGTGCGGAGTTCCCTAATCCAGATGGCATCTTATTACCAGGCATGTTTGTACGAGCGGCGGTAAATGAAGCTATGGATACCCATGCTATTTTAGTACCACAACAAGGCATTTATCATGCGGCAAAAGGTGAAGCCTACGCTTATGTCATTAATGATGAAAACAAGGTAGAAAAGCGCATAGTAACTACGGTTAGCGCGGTAGATAACAAGTGGTTCATTGACTCTGGCTTATCTGTTAACGATAAACTTTTAGTTGAAGGCCAAAACAAAATCCGCCCCGGTAGCACAGTTAACCCAATTCAGGTGGAAATGGACAACTCTGGCACTATGATTACCGTTGCCGACAAACAGAGTCAAACTCCTTCATTAGCAGGAGGCTTATAATTCATGTTTGCGCGCTTTTTTATCGACCGCCCAGTATTTGCTTGGGTTATCTCGATTATTATTATGCTATCGGGTATCGCTTCAATTATGTCGTTACCGATAGCTCAATATCCAAATGTTGCACCTCCTGTAATTAGTATCAGTACATCTTACACAGGAGCCGATGCGCAGACTGTTGAGAACAGTGTGACTCAAATATTAGAACAGCAATTAACTGGCCTTGACGGTTTGCTGTACTTTTCATCTTCGAGCACATCAGACGGCTCAGCTTCGGTTAGCGTTACATTTGAGCTAGGTACCGACCCTGATTACGCGCAGATTCAAGTGCAAAACAAGGTACAACAGGTTACGTCACGCTTTCCAGAGTCAGTACAAACACAAGGTGTCACAGTTACTAAATCAAACAGTGACTTCTTACTTGTTACTGCTATTTACGATGAAAACAACCAAGTATCTTCATATGATATTGCAGATTACATCTCTTCAAATATCGAAAATGAATTAGCACGCATAAATGGCGTGGGTGATACCCGAGTGTTTGGGTCTGAGTATGCCATGCGTATCTGGCTAGACCCTAACAAACTGGCCTCATATGAATTAATGCCATCGGATGTTACTAGCGCTTTAAGTGCCCAAAACGTGCAAATTGCTGCAGGCAAAATTGGTGCTGTGCCCGCATTAGATAACCAAGAGTTAAATGCAACTGTCACTGCACAGTCTATGATGTCTACCCCAGATCAATTTCGCAAAATTATAGTTAAGTACAACACCAGTGGCGCGAACGTACTTTTAGAAGACGTTGCAAGAGTTGAAATAGGCAGTGAAAGCTATACCAATATATCCCGTTTAAATGGCCACCCCGCATCTGGTATTGCAGTCATGCTTGCCCCCGGAGCCAATGCCCTAGATACCGCTAACTTAGTAAAAGAAAAAGTTTCTGAGCTTGCTAAAAGCTTACCTGATGGCTATCAAGTGACTTTCCCAAGGGATAGCACAGACTTCATCAAAATATCTATTAGTGAAGTAGTACAAACACTTATAGAAGCCGTAATACTGGTTGTTATCGTTATGTGGTTGTTTTTACAGAATTGGCGAGCAACCTTAATACCAGCTATCGCAGTACCAGTGGTGTTACTAGGAACCTTTGGTGTGCTTTCAGCATTCGGTTTTTCCATAAACACACTTACTATGTTTGGCATAGTGTTATCAATAGGCCTATTGGTTGATGATGCCATAGTGGTAGTAGAAAACGTTGAGCGCCTTATGCGAGAGAAAAACCTCTCTCCTCGGGATGCAACCATTGAGTCTATGTCTGAAATAAGCAGTGCCCTTATCGGTATTGCAGTGGTTCTTTCTGCTGTATTTTTGCCTATGGCATTTTTTGGTGGCTCTACAGGTGTGATATATCAGCAATTCTCTGTTGCGATTGTATCTTCTATGACCTTGTCAGTTATCGTAGCCTTGACGCTTAGCCCCATGCTTTGTGCAAGCTTGCTGACCAAAACCGAACACCATACTAGTGAAAAAGGTTTTTTTGCTAAATTTAATCGCTCGTTTGACCGCTTAACTACCTCTTACACAGGCCATGTTAAACACATCATCAGCCATAAAATTCGCTGGATATTGGTATATGGTGTCATCATTGCAATCTTAGGTTTACTCGTTGTACGTATGCCAACTGGTTTCTTACCGCAAGAAGACCAAGGCAGCACTATGTTTCAAATAAGCTTACCATCTGGTGCTTCAATCAAACGTACGATTGCCGTTGCAGAGCAAGTAGAAGAATATCTGTTAACCGAAGAAGCCGATGATATTACCCGAGCATTTACTATTTCTGGATTTAACTTCACAGGAACAGGACAAAATGCCGGTATGGGGTTTGTTGGATTAACACCTTGGAGTGAGCGTCCTTCTGAAGAGCAAAGCGCAGATGCGTTAATCGCCCGCATGAATAAAAACCTTTCATCTATTCGTGATGCCAGTGTATTCGCCATGCAGCAGCCGGTCATTCGGGGATTAGGCCAAAGCAACGGCTTTACCTTTGAATTACAAGCAGCCTCAGGAACCAGTCGTGAAGAGCTAGTAGAACTTAAAGATGAACTACTTAACAGAGCCAGACAAAGTGAATTGCTTACTGGAGTCCGTGAAGGAGCTTTGAGTGATACTCCTCAACTGAAAATAGATATAGATAATACCAAAGCCACTAGCTTAGGCTTAGCACTGTCAGATGTATCAAGTACCTTGACCTCTGCATGGGCCGGCTCATACGTAAATGACTTTATTGACAATGGTCGAGTGAAGAAGGTTTATGTGGAAAGTGACGCACAATTTCGTTCCAAACCAGAAGACTTATACCAGTGGCATGTAAGAGGAACCAATGCAGATGGCGACGCCACCATGACGCCGTTTTCAGCCTTTAGTTCTTCATCTTGGTCTATGGCACCCCAAAGCCTATCGCGCTTTAACGGTATTGCTTCTTATCAAATACAAGGCGCCTCTGCGAGTGGCGTAAGTTCAGGCCAAGCTATGGCTGAAATGGAGCGTTTGGCTGATGAAGTAGGCCAAGGAAAGTTAAGTTATGCTTGGAGCGGCTTGTCTTACCAAGAAAAGATATCCAGTGGACAATCAACAGCCCTGTATGCCATCTCTGTTTTGGTTGTATTCCTAGTGCTAGCCGCGCTATATGAAAGCTGGTCTGTTCCTTTCTCGGTAATTATGGTTATTCCGTTAGGCTTAGTAGGAGCGGCGTTAGCCAGTACAATGCGAGGGCTAGACAATGACATCTACTTCCAAGTAGCTCTGCTTACTACCATTGGACTGGCGTCTAAAAACGCGATTCTAATTGTAGAGTTTGCTGAGGCCTCATATCAAAAAGGTTCGTCATTGATAAGCGCGGCAACTGAAGCTGCAAAATTACGCTTACGCCCGATAATCATGACCTCATTAGCCTTTATGCTTGGTACCTTACCCTTAGCACTGTCTTCAGGAGCTGGTGCTAACAGCCGTATATCAATAGGTACAGGTATTGTTGGTGGAACCTTTACGGCAACAGTTTTAGGGATTTTCTTTGTACCTATGTTTTTTGTGTTAATTCGTGGTTTCTTCCCAAAAAGACAACCCGTATATGAAGACAATAACTCAGCTAAAACATTGGAGAACCAAAATGATTAATGTTTTACCTCGCACAATAACCCGCATGGCTATTGTGCCTACAGTGGCTGTTTTGTTTTTAGCTGGCTGTACCTTAGCCCCTGAGTATTCTCGCTCAGAGTTGCCTGTACCAACTGAGTGGCAAGACGCCCCCAGCACAGACACAAATGGCCTGTCTAATCAACAAGCCATAACTGTACCTTGGCAAACCTTCATTAAAGATGAACGCTTAAGCCAGTTGATTGAACTGGCTTTAAATAGCAATAGAAGCCTGCGCCAAACCTTGGAAGATGTTGAGTCTGCTCGGGCAACCTATCGTATTCAAAAAGCAGACTTGTACCCACAAATTGATGCAGGCCTGTCGGGCAGCCGCGCTAAGGTATCCTCTGGAACAATCTCTACCGAGTACGAAGGAACCATAGGCTTAACTAGCTATGAGATAGACCTATTTGGGAAGAACCAAAGCCTAAGCACAGCCGATTTGGAGTCTTATTTAGCCAGTGAAGAAACCGCCAAAGCTGCCCAAATTACCCTCATTGGCGAGATTGCAAATGCTTGGTTAACCCTAGCGGCAGATAACAACCAACTTAGCCTTGCTCAAGAAACTGAGGTAAATGCTCAAAAAACCTTAGATATTACGAACAAGCGCTTAGAGTTTGGGATTGACTCAAAAATTGACGTTGCCAGTGCAGAAACCGTCTATTACACAGCAAAATCAGACATTGCCACTTACACCACGCAAGTGGCACAAGATCTTAATGCATTACGTTTACTGGTTGGTGAGGAGTTTGATGAGAGTTTACTCCCAGACGCGCTACCAGAAGGATACCAACTTGTTGGTGATGTACCTGCAGGTTTGTCTTCTGAGCTACTATTACAAAGACCAGATGTGTTGGCCGCTGAACATAACTTAAAAGCAGCAAATGCAGACATTGGAGCCGCTAGAGCGGCGTTTTTCCCATCGGTATCATTAACTGCTACAGGTGGTTTAGCAAGCTCAGTAATAGCTGATATATTCACTGGTGGAGCAAGCTCAATATGGGCAATTGCACCTAGCATTAGCTTGCCGATTTTTAGTGCGGGAGCAAATGACGCAGCCCTAGAATATAGCGAATCCCAGCAGCGAAAATACTTAGCTGCCTATGAATACGCTATTCAAAGTGCCTTTTCTGAAGTGGCAGATGCCCTTGCCAGACGTGCCACCATTCAAGCGCAAGTGGAAGCAGAAGAAGCATTGGTGAGCTCAGCCACAAAAAGTTATGACTTATCATTAGCGAGATACAAAGGTGGTATTGCCACATTCCAAACTGCTTTAGAAGCACAAAGAACTATGTATCAAGCGAAACAATCTCTAATCGTGAGCAAGCAAGCTGATTTAGATAATAGAATTACCTTGTATAGAGTATTAGGTGGCGGTTTAGCTCAAAACAACTGAACTTAATTGAGGGCATAAGCAACTGTTTTGTGAAAAGTAGCGACTTTATTCACATAACAGTTGCTCCCTCAGTGCTTGAAAATAAGCGAGAAAGGAATACAAATTAATGATGAATGTACTCTTGGTTGAAGATGATATCGACCTTGCTACAACCATAGTTGAGTATCTAGAAATTGAATCTATTGATTGCGACCATGCCAGTAATGGCTTGATGGGATTACAGTTAATCGAAAGCAATCAATATCAAATGATTATGCTAGACATCAACATGCCTAAAATGGACGGCTTCACCCTTTGCAACACCCTACGAGAAAAAGGCATAGATATTCCAATATTGATGCTAACTGCAAGGGACAGCTTAGAAAACAAACTACAGGGTTTTGAAGCGGGAACCGATGATTATTTAGTTAAACCCTTTGCCATGAAAGAGTTAGTTGCCAGGGTACGAGTTTTAGGAAAACGCAAAAGCGGCGAAGCTAAAACCCTTAAAGTTGGAGACTTAACCCTAGATTTAGGGCAATCAAACGCCTATCTAAAACAGAATAACTTAAAATTGACCCCAATAGCTTATAAGCTATTAGAAGTATTGGTACGAACCAGCCCTAAAATTGCCAGTCGGCAACATATAATGCAAAGCGTATGGGGTAATGATCAACCAGACAGCAATAGTTTAAAAGTACATATTTATCATTTACGAAAACAGCTTGAGAGCATACCAAGCAACGTGAAATTAGAAACCGTGTCTGGAACTGGCTTTATTCTAAAAGTCGAAAACAATGCGGATACAATTGGAGAGTAGTAGTGAAAATTAGACCAAGCCTAAGGTTATATTTTTTCATCAGTGTACTTTTGCTTGGTACTATCATGGCCATTGGCTTTTCATTTTTAAGTGTTAATTATTTTGTAGATGGTCTCGACAGAAGCCTAAAAGGGATTATGTTCGAGTTAGCCAAAACCCCTAATATTAAAGATGGACATCCTGTAAATGTAGCAGGTATCAATATCGCTAGCAGCTGGCAAGATACGCCTGATATCATACAAGAACGCTTTGTTACACCTCCTTCAAAAATAGGAAATTTACAAAAGCAAAAGGTGCAAACGACCATATTTAATATGCCTAAAAGTGTATATTTTGTGGTGTTATATGAAAGCCCAACAGGTGAAAAAAGGTTTATTTCTAAGGTGATGCTTGAAGAAGATTTTATTGCCTCACAAAAAGTAAACACTCCAAGTAACCGATTACAATGGACCTTAATGGTAGCCCTTTCTGCCATAACATTGTTTGCATTTTTACTGGTTATGATAATGGGAAAAATTGCAAAACCGGTTGAGTCATTAAAGAACTGGGCTAAAAATCTCAGCCCCAAAAATGTGCAAGATTCACCACCTGATTTTAGCTATCAGGAGTTAAATGTTTTAGCTTCATTAATACAAAGTAGTTTAATTTCTACCCATCAAAGTTTAGAGCGTGAACAGCGGTTTTTAAGTTACGCCAGCCACGAAATACGCACACCTATTGCGGTGATACGCAGTAATGTAGAGCTACTACAAAGGCTCAACGAAAAGCAACCTAGCAGTGAAAAACAACAATTAGTATTAGAGCGTATTCAGCGAGCTGGGCTAACTATGAGCAACTTAACTGACACCTTATTGTGGCTAAGTCGTAATGAACAACTCAATGTATCACCTGAGCCTTTAGACTTAGAGAGAATCATCAAGCAAGCCTGCATCGACTTAGAGTATTTGCTTAAAGGAAAACAAGTAGAGATTACCGTCGAAAGCGAAGCACACCAAGTCCACACCATAGCAGTGGCCTGTCATATTGTAATAAACAACTTGATCCGCAATGCTTATCAACATACCCAACATGGCCAAATAGTCGTTAAGCAAAGCGGCAGTCGAGTCACCATCATTAACAGTAACTCTAAAGAGAACAACCCCCAGAAAACAGTAGACTCAAATGGTAAGCCTATTAGTTTCGGATCTGGCTACGGCTTAGGTTTACAACTCAGCGAAAAAATAGTGGAGCACCATGGCTGGCTTTATGAAAAAACCAACGGCGAAGAGTATTACCAAGTGGTTGTTGATTTTGAAAAAAACACTAGCGCTACAAACTAAGATTACCCTCCTCTTTTACGAGAGAACTAAATATGCGTAGCGCTACCTTTAGTACCTAATGTTGTTTTACAAAGTCATCTATTTGCGTAAGGTAGTTATTTTTAGTGTCATCATCTAGCCATGCCACTTTAAATGCATTACTTACCATAGTGGTAATTTGCTGCTGATCAAAACTGCCCTCTTTTTGTAACTCTAGAAAGTTCTCGTTTAAATAAGCCCTAAAGTAGGCTGGATCATCTGAATTGATAGTCACTAACATGTCTTTATCTAGCATAGTGTGAATTTCATCAGATGTGAGGGATTGCACCACAAAACGGTTAGATACTGGGCACACAGTTAAGCCTAGCTTTTTATCTTTAATCATTTCACAAAGGGCATCGCTCTCTAATGAATTGACGCCATGGTCAATGCGGTCTACTTCAATGGTATTTATACACTGGTCGATATGAGTAAGGGTATTTAACTGATTGACATCACAGTGCATAGTCAGCTTTAACCCCATAGCTTTAGCCTTAGCAAATACCTCAGTAAACTTAATGGGCGGGTTATTGCGCTCATCGGAATCTAGACCCACACCCACTAACCAATCAAGGTAAGGCTCAGCCATTTCTAGGTGTTCCATGGCAGACTCGGCACTCATATCCCTTAAAAAGCACAATATTAACTGACTCTTGATGCCTAGCTTTTCTTCAGCATCTAATTGCGCCTTATGAATACCGGTGATCACAGTATCAAAGCTTACCCCTCTGGTAGTGTGACCTTGGGGATCAAAGAACAGTTCGGCATACACAATCTCTTGACTGCGGGCTTTGCTCAAATAGGCATAAGTGAGTTGATAGAAATCATCTTCATCTAGCAGCACATTCATACCCGCATAATAAATGCTTAGAAACGAAGGTAGATCATGAAAATCATAGGCTGCAACTAAAGCTTCTGGTGTTTCAAAAGGAATATCTACACCATTCTTTTTTGCCAATGCAAAACTAAGTTCTGGCTCTAAGGTGCCTTCTAAGTGCACATGTAACTCTGCTTTAGGAATATTTTCGATAAAGGATTGCATAAGTGAGTCTCTTAAATTGTTTGTCTGATTACTAAGCAAATTCAATACCCATCTCAGCGTATCTTGATTTTAGGTATCTATATTAAAAAAGTGCGAAGTTAATCTACCTATTACCTGCAAACACACAGAACAAGCTGCACTAAGCAAGTGCACTTTTTGACGCAAGTGAGACTTATAAGAAATCACACTTATTAACTACAACTATTTCAGCCCCTAAAAAAAGAAAGCTCAAACTTTAATAAAGTTTGAGCTTTTCGTTGTCCATTATTGACTGGCTATTGATGGTTATAACCAAGCAATTTGTGTTCTCTTTCTTTAAATTAATAACAGAGATGTAATGTATTTTAAAATTGTTAATTATTAACCGGCGTAACTTTCTGCAAGTTTATAACGTCTTCAAGATCAGTAGCTGTCACGCGAATAGGCGTGACAATCAAACTACCATCAGTTAAGCCTGCAGCAACTGAAGCATCGATAGTAATCACCTCTGTTGCGCCTGCAGCAATACTAGCAAATGCCCAAATCGCTTCTTGTGTTGAAGACAACGAACAAATGTCATTTAAGCAATTAAATGAGTTTGGCTCTACATCAATGGTATCATGAAAAGATATTTCACTAGGCGTACGTAGCTGAATATAAACATCTTCAACTGCTAACGCACTGTTATTTGATACTTCAAGTACATAACTTAAGATACTGCCAGACGAAACACTTGTTGACAAAGTACTCATGTTAGCACTCAAAATTGGAGAGTCTGTAGAAACAGTAATCGTAAATTCTGATCTAAGATCTACCTCAAGGCTACCCTCAAAACTCAAGTATGCCATTATTCCAAGAACCTCCCCTCCAACAACAGAATCATTGGATATGACATCAATTTGGCGAGTAAAAGCAGATCCAGACGACACTGAGCCTTCAGTCCACACCACTACACCTGCGCTTTCCTCAACTCCTCCATCACTTATACTACTTACCGTTACTCCAGCTGGAAGTTCAACTCGCAACTCAGTCTCATCCAAACTACTTGAGTCAATGTTCCCTAGGTCAACCATATAACTGAAGCTTTCACCTGCT
>NZ_JBLIXM010000001.1:0-449089 GCF_047525415.1 Paraglaciecola sp. 2405UD69-4 | reverse complement strand
CTACATTTTCTACTGGTAGCGCTGATGTATTCCCCACCGTAATTGTATAAAGCACACGGCCATCACTTACTACTGGATCCGCACTGGTGCCTATATCAACCTGTATCGGTAAAGCATCTTCTGTGACGCTCACTGCATGTTCAGCACTATTATCTACTTCAAGACCGTCATCATGGCTTAGTGCCACACTCGCTACTAACGTAAACCCAGGCGCTAAATCATCACCAACGACTACCTCAACACTACGACGAATAGACTCACTGACAGCTACTGAGCCTTCAGTCCACACCACTACACCTGCGCTTTCCTCAACCCCTCCATCACTTATACTACTTACCGTTACTCCAGCTGGAAGTTCAACTCGCAACTCAGTCTCATCCAAACTACTTGAGTCAATGTTCCCTAGGTCAACCACATAACTGAAGCTTTCACCTGCTATCACTACATCCGTTGATGCACTAAGTGCTAACTCGGCCGATGGCTCGTTATTGATCGTTATAGTTTTTTCTACATGAGCAATATCAATATCTGTTCCTGAAATACTCGTGACTAAGGTAACTGTCTCGCCATCCAGCATAGTATTGTCAAGATTCCCATTTATTGTAATTGTCTGGCTTTCACCAGCTAGCATAGTGCCCAAACTCCAACTTACATTTGAGGTTGAAGTGACTGAACAATTGTCATTTAAGCAATTAGATGAGTTTGGTTCTACATGAGCAGAGTCATGAAAAGACAATCCATCAGGCACTACCAATGAGACCACCACATTATCAATAGGGATCGCAGATGTGTTACCAACCGTAATGATATACAGAATTTGTTTTCCGGCTACAGCATACCCCTTAGAAGTTACATTCATAAGCAAGTATGAATCGACTACAGATAAGGTTAACGATTGCAATACTGGGTCTGCATCGCCATCTTCCACTGTTAATATTGGCGAATAATCCCCCACCTGCGTATAGGTATAAGTTTGCGTTGTTGTAGTGTCGCAAGCATCGATTGTAATATCATTAGTCAAGTCACCATCAACATCTAGGTAACAAACTAAGTCATCACCATCAATATCACTTACATCCCAACTAAAAGTGACTTCACTATTTAACAGTGCAGGATTCGAGGAAACGTTAAACACAGAGATAACTGGAGGGTTATTTATATTAATTCCTGTTACCTCTGATGCTTCGCCACCTACTCCATCAGATACAGTAAGTTTTGCGGTATAATTATCACCTACATCATAGGTATGATTTTGAGAAATAGCGGTTAAACAATCAGTAAAGGTATATTCAGCAGAACCGTCATTATCAACATCCAGCTCACAATTTAAGCTATCACCATTAGCATCGCTAATATCCCAATTGAACATCACTTGAGTCTGGCTATCTCCAGTATTAGGAGTTGCGGCAAAGGTATTAATAATTGGAGCGTCATTATTTGCAGCGTTAACCTGAACCCTTACCTCAGAAGACGAGGTTAACTCACCATCACTCACAGTTAAATTTGCAACATAAACTCCTGCACTATCTACGTTTAAATCAGGGGTTGATAAAGTCGCATCACTGAATGTCGCGAGTGCTCCACTGGGTATTGAAGAAAGGGACCAATTAAAAGTTATGGTGTCACCATCAGGATCGCTTGAAGCCGAACCATCGAGCGTTATAGTATCTCCAAAATCAACAGCCTGATCAGTACCAGCGTTAGATACAGGTGCATTATTTGGTATGTCTACTGCATTAACTGTTAACAAAACGTAATCGACACTGGTGGCCACGCCATCACTAACTGTCAAACTTAATTCATATTCACCAACAAGGTCTACAGTAACTAGGGTGTTAACAGAGGTAGAATCTGAAAATGTTACACTTGCTCCATCTGGGATACTTGAAGCAGCCCATAAATAGGTGAGTTCATCGCCGTCAGAATCACTAGAACTACTACCATCTAAAGTAATTGACTCACCAAGACTTATTTGCAAGTCACTGCCTGCATTACTTGTAGGAGATGTATTTGGAATAACAATCTCCTCAATAGTGAGTGTTAAACTATCTGAATCAGATAGCTCGCTATCGCTTACAGTCAAAACAATAGTATACGAGCCAGACATGTCTACTGATAAAGTCGTAGTTTCACCAGTAATGTCACTAAAGGTTGCAACTGCACCTTGTGGCTGCTCAGTAATACTCCACTCATACGTTAAAGTATCTCCATCAAGGTCGCTAGACCCGCTACCATCTAAATTAATTGTATCGCCTAACGTTAAAGTTTGATCGACTCCAGCCACACTAGACGGCGCTCTATTAATACCACTATCGTCATCATTATCTGGACCTTTGCTGCATGCACTGACCAAAAAGCCAATAATTAAAATTTTAAGTGTAAGTAAGCTTTTCTCTAACAGAAATTCAGTTATCGAATATTTCATGACGTTCCTCTATCTCCAATAAACTCGCTTTTAGTTCAAAAACCTTTGAGAGTTTGCTCATCACGTTAAAACCCTAAAAAAGGGCTACGGACCACACCAGAACCAAGCTGACAAAGAAATTATATTGCTCAATTACAATTCCACTTGAAGCACATAATTTCATCTCATTTTAGAGTTTCAGATAGAGAGTTAACGCTACTTAACGATATTTATGATTTACTATTTTCAGATTACTTCGAATGAACATGTGTCAAATAATCGTATTATCTCTGGTCATTAAACAGCTTTTGAATTGAATAAATAATCGACAAAAATGGAATATTGAGGTAACTTTGAACTGCAATTTGGAAGCAAATTTAACTTTTTATATATTATTTTTTTCAAAAAATATAAGAACAACAAAAAGGTGTAAATATGTCTAGCGAAGCCAAGACAGTAAAGAGAAAAAGAGGGATTAAAGCATCGCGACAAAAGCTCGAAAAAGCTCTAACAGACTCTGGGTTCAACACTCAAGCCGCTTTAGCAGAACATATTGCCGATATTGAAAATTTAGAGGCTGCGCCTAAAGACTTAGTAAACCGAGTTTTTCGAGAAAAGTCTGTATCACATGGCTCCATTCAAAGAATTGCTAGGGCCCTTAACGTCGAGGCCTACACCTTATACAAATCAAACAATGACACCAAAGTAACTCCAAGCACAGATAACGATATTGAGCCAACTTCGAATACCGCTGAACCATTATTAAAACATCAGAAAAAAAGCATACTATTAGTGGCATTATTTTTTTTAATTATTGCTTCCCTTTTATATCTTTTGCTTCACAGCGAAACTACAAAAGAGTCGCCATCCCCAAACCTAAATGACTTAAGTTTTGCCGTGATCGACTCACCTAATCCTAGCATTGCTCCCTTTACTGAAGAGCTTAGAGCATATTTAAGTAAACGCTTTAAAATGGCAACTGCAGCATCTAGTGCTCTTGTGAGTAATGACCCTACATGGCAACAAGTTGATAAATTAGGGGTGGATTTTACGCTAGTTGGAGAGGTTATCGAAAAAGAACGTCATAAAGGTTTACTCGTCTATCTGGCTAGCTCTTCTAGTAGGGAGCTTGTAGCTTCTTTTGTGGGCCTAGATTTAGTACCCACTGCTCAGAATATAAGCAAATTTTCTCTTTTAGTCGAACTAGGTATTGAAGCTAGGCTTCAGCACAAAGCTTTACCCCTTGAAACCATGCTTACAAAAGAAGCGTTACCTTTTTACTTAGATACTTTGGCACACTTAGATGGTTCGAACATCACTCATACCATTCAGCTTGCCAACGATTCTTTACACAGAGTATTAAGAATAAGTCCACAATCTGCCAAAGCAAAGGCACTAGAATGCGATTTGTTAGTAAGACAAAGCATTGTTAACCAAAACAAAGAAATACTTGAAGATGCAATGAATGAGTGTGACCGAGCAAATATCCTTGATCCATCGTTACCTGAATTGAAATTCGCTTATGGCCAAGTGTACAGAAAACTGGGCCAAACAGATGAAGCAATTAAACGTTATCTAGAAGCCATAGCAGAATATCCAAACTATATCGATGCTAGGCTTGGGTTAGCTGAGTCGTACCTGAATAAATTTCAACAAACAAAAGACCACTCATACTTCGAACTTGCGCTAAGCCAAATATCAGAGGCTGAAAAACATCAGCCTAATTTTTGGAAAGTTTACCTAGTTAAATCCCGAATCCAATATTACAAAGGAGAGCCTGATAAAGCCATTGCATCTCTCAACCTTAGCCTGGAAATTAAAGAAACATATGCAAGCCTAGCAAACCTTGGAACTCTTTATTTTTGTAAAGGAGATTTAAAGAATGCTGAATCAAGCTATAAACGATTGGAAATCATCTCTGACCCAAGCGCTTATACTGACCATCTTTTAGGAGTGATTAGCTACTCATTGAGAAATTATGATGATGCAGCAAAATATCAACAAGCAAGCCTTAACAGAATAATGATGGATGGAAGCAGCGGGCTTTATATGGAGTGGATTAATTTAGGAGATTCTTTGTATGCGCAGGGCAAAATAGCAGAGGCTAAAGGCGCTTTTCAAAAAGCTATACTGGCTGCTGAAAACTACAGATTACATGGAGAAAACGACAACAACATTCAAGTTCATATATTCTACTCGAACCTTCGGCTACATCAAGTAACAGGAAAACCCTTAGATGAGAGTTCTAAGCGAAAATTTATCAAAGATTTTACTCCAATTGCTGAACACGCAACGGACCCAGAAGCTAAATTAAGGGAACTTCTAACGTGGACTGAATTAGGAAACGTTGAACAAGCTAATGAGATTTTTGATAGCTTTTACGATAGCTGCAAAGGTTATGTAACTTACCCTCAACTAGCTAAGTTTTATAAGCTACGTAATGGCTCTAGATTGTAACCCAAGAACACACGCATGCTAAAAATGGTAAACAAAATTCACTAATTTAGTGGGAAATATCTTGTTTACAAAACAAGGAAGGAGGCATATTAAATTGAGCCTGAAAACGGCGGTTGAAGTGACTCAAATTAGCATAACCCAACGAAAAACATACCTGACTCACAGACTCCCCAGCCTTTAGCCGTTCTGCGGCATTGTCTATTCGTAGCTGCTGCTGTAACGCTAAAGGAGTACACCCTAATTTCTGTTTAAAGCTTTGATAAAAGCGACTGCGACTCATACATGCCATTTTACACAAGTGTTCAATATCTAAATGCTCACTTAAATGAGTCTTTATGTAATGTACTGCGGCTTGCAAGCCACTGTTATCGGAATATTCCAAGGAGTTTTCTAATACTAAACCTCGAGCTTGATGCTTAAGTATTCTCGCCACCAGCTCAGAGACACCAAAGTCGATAACAATATTTCTCTCATTTTCGTTTTCTACAAAGCTGTTAAATAAACGCTCTAAAAGCATTTGAGTACCCTGGGAGTGCTGGGTATGTAAATGGGTATCAGATAACTGCTGCCAACTATCTAATGCTATTGGAGCCCCTAACTGAGCATCTAAGCGCTGGGCTAAATAGGCTATACGCTCTCGACTAATTTCAATTGTTAAACAACGTGTGGGCTTTTCCATACTTGCCTCAGGAAAATCGATAGCAACTGAGGTGTTAGCAGACATAACAAAAGATTGGTGGGGGATAAACTCTTGGGACTGCAATGTCTGTTGCTGAGGGTGCATCCCATGCAACACTTTTTTGCCCTGAATCATACCGCAATACAATAAGCCTGAGGATTTTAGCAACACTTTCTCTGCAGGTAAGTAAGTGTCGTAAATACTCAGCTCCGAATTAGGACCTGCAAAGCTGACCCTATTTTCTATTAATTGCTTAGGCTTATTTAAACCAATTCTACTGACAAGTGCATCGTTACTCATAGCGTTTTCACCCAAAATTAATCATGGATTTTCAGGTAAGTGATATGTACTCCCAGACAAGTACTACTCAATGACCTTGATTTATATTAACAACTGAAGCGATACAATTTAAATATTTTTTAACATAAATTAAGGAAACATTATGATTTACGCTAATCCCGGCACAGCCGGCTCACTTGTAACCTTTAAAGATCAGTATCAAAACTTCATAGGTGGAGAATGGGTGCCACCGGTTAAGGGGCAGTACTTTGATAACAGGAGCCCTATTGATGGTGAAAAATTCTGTGAAATCCCACGTTCAACTAAAGAAGACATTGATCTGGCATTAGATGCCGCCCATGCAGCTAAACAGGCTTGGGGCAAAACCTCTGTTACAGAGCGTTCTAATATCTTACTGAAAATAGCGGATCGCATTGAACAAAATCTAGAGTTACTAGCGGTTGCCGAAGCATGGGATAACGGCAAAGCTATTCGCGAAACATTAAACGCAGACATTCCTCTTGCTGCAGATCATTTTCGTTATTTTGCTGGCTGTATGCGAGCAGAAGAAGGCACACTAGGTGAAATAGATGCTAACACTGTGTCTTACCATATTAACGAGCCCCTTGGTGTTGTAGGGCAAATTATTCCTTGGAACTTCCCTATTCTCATGGCCGCCTGGAAACTAGGCCCAGCACTGGTAACAGGTAATTGCGTGGTATTAAAACCAGCAGAACAAACCCCTGCCTCTATATTAGTGTTGACTGAGTTAATTGCAGATTTATTACCACCTGGGGTGCTGAATATTGTCAATGGCTATGGCATTGAAGCAGGCAGCGCTTTAGCAACCAGTGACCGTATTGCCAAAATAGCATTTACAGGCTCAACCCCTGTAGGGATCCACATTTTAAAATGTGCAGCTGATAACATTATTCCTTCTACAGTAGAGCTTGGCGGTAAATCTCCAAACCTGTACTTCAACGATATCATGAATTTTGAAGACAATTATTTAAGTAAGTGTGTGGAAGGATTAGTACTGGCATTTTTCAACCAAGGTGAGGTTTGTACTTGTCCGTCTCGGGCTTTGATTCAAGAAGACATTTACGATTCTTTTATGGAGCTTGTAGTTGAGCGAACCAATAGCATTGTCCGCGGTAACCCACTAGACACAGAGACACAAGTGGGTGCTCAAGTATCGAATGAACAATATGAAAAAATACTAGGCTATATAGAAGTAGGCCGCAAAGAAGGTGCAAAAGTATTAACAGGTGGTGGCCCTGCCAATTTATCTGGGCCTTACAACAAAGGTTACTATGTGCAACCCACTTTGCTTGAAGGTAAAAACACTATGCGGGTATTCCAAGAAGAAATCTTTGGCCCGGTTGTCGGTGTAACCACCTTTAAAGATGAGGCAGAAGCCATCGCTATAGCCAACGATAGCATGTTTGGGCTAGGAGCGGGATTATGGACCCGTGACATGAACCGTGCTTATAAGCTAGGTCGTGAAATTCAAGCGGGACGTATTTGGACTAACTGTTATCACGCCTATCCAGCACATGCTGCATTTGGAGGGTACAAAAAATCAGGCATTGGACGGGAAACCCACAAGTTAGCCATTAGCAACTATCAGCAAACAAAAAACCTATTGGTAAGCTACGACACTGATCCTCTAGGCTTCTTCTAGTAAGCCCTGACTAAATCAAAATTGGCGAACTCCCATTCGCCAATTTTCTTTATAACTCAATCTATTAGCGACAAATACTTTATAACATTTCAAAGCTTATAAGTTTTACCTCCAAGGATGATAACACCACCACAATCAGTTATATTCGCTGTATACATGTTTAGAAATATTGTTGATTAATCCAACATCTAACCCCCAATGAATTTAAACATACCTGTTTTACAACATGCTTTGGCTGTTGATATTAAGTGGAGTAGAGCGTGTTAAAAAAAGGCCAAGACCTTTTCTTTTTGCAAGATTGGCAAGTAAACCCTAGCACCAACACTTTGCAACGGGGCGAGCAAACTAAGCAGCTTGAGCCAAAAGCCATGGATGTATTGTTACTTTTATGCAGCCAGCAAGGTCACGTATTAAGTGCCGATGAAATCGCCACACAATGTTGGGGCGGCGTAGATATTGGCGATAACCCAGTCCATAAAGCCGTAACGCAACTTCGAAAAGCTTTGGGCGACAAAGCCAGTGACCCAACCTATATTGAAACCATTCGTAAACGTGGTTACCACATTATTGCCCAGCTAGACTTTCCATTAGATGAAGAATTAAAAGCAGAAACATCAAGTTGGCATGATGCTTCTCCATTCCCCGGTTTAGTGCCATTTTCAGCAAAAGATGCTCAAGTCTTTTTTGGCCGAAATGAACAAATAGCGACTTTACTAGAAGTCATTTCAAATCAGGTAACGGCTAAACATGCGTTTACCTTAATTTTAGGCCCAAGCGGTACGGGTAAATCTTCTTTAGTTAATGCGGGCTTATTACCAAGGTTAATCAGTCAGTATGGTTACAATGGTATAGGGGTGGTATCCCATACCAGTATCGATTTTGCCGATATTAGCCAAGAACGACTTTTTATTGATTTAGCATCAGCCATGCTTGACTGGGATGTAAATGACCAGCCCGTTTTCGATGGCATGAGTGCAGAAAAGCTAGCAGAGCAATTACAAAATAATATCGCTGCATCCATACAGCAATGCGTCAAAGCCTTACAAGGAGCTAAAAATGGATATGGCACGTCGCAATTTTTGCTATTTATTGATCGCTTAGAAGTACTCTTATCTTCGCCCATATTTAGCAATAACGAACGCCAAGGATTCCTTAACTTAATTGAAGCCCTCACTGTCAGTGGGGCAATCATAGTTATCAGCGCATGTCGTAATGATTTTTACCCGTTAGTGGTTAACCATCCAAGCTTAATGGCCAATAAAGGAGATGGCGGACATTTTGACTTACTAGCCCCCAGCCGTGCAGAGTTGATGCAAATGATCCGCCTGCCTGCGGTCGCTGCCAACTTAACTTGGTCAATAGACAAAGATACAGCCATTCCACTTGACCAAATACTGTGTGACGAAGCTGCCAATAACCCAGACGCTTTGCCTATGTTGCAATACACGCTTCAAGAACTGTACTTACAACGCAGTAGCGCAAATGAACTTCAAATTGATGTATATAAAGCCCTTGGCGGAATTGAGGGGGCTATAGGTAAAAAAGCAGAAGAAGTTTACCAACAATTACCAAGTGAACATCAACCACATTTAGCCACTGTACTATCGCGCCTCATCACCTTAAGCCCGGATGGAGAAACCATCACCAGCAGGGCTGCTCGCTGGGCTGAGTTAACCGAGCCTAGTCAAACCGCTTTTATCGAAGCTATGGTAGACAGCCGCTTATTTGTATCCCATTTACAAAATGGTGAACCCTGTTTTAGTTTAGCCCATGAAGCCCTATTAAGAAGATGGCCCCGTGCAAACGAATGGATAAATCAACACAAAGACAGCTTAACCATAAAAGGCCGCCTGCAACAATTAACCAAACGCTGGGTTAATGAAGGCAAGAGTGCTGCTTATTTATTGCCTAAAGGTAAACCCTTAGAAGAAGCCATCAGTTTACGAGCAATGCCAATGTTTACGCTAGATTATGATGAACTAGACCTAATCAAAGCATCACAGCAAAAAATCACAACCAAACGTTGGTTAAACCGCTCTATTACAATTCTGCTTTGTTTATTGACCTTTACCGCCATATTTATGAGTGTAAAAAGCCAGCAAGCCGAAGCTCTAGCCCAACAAAAACGCCTTGAAGCAGAGAGCCTTTTAGGTTTTATGGTGGGGGAATTTGCAGACAAATTGCGCAGTGTAAAACGCATGGATTTGCTGGATGGGATCAGTAATAAAGCGCTAGAGTATTTTAGTCAGCAAAATGATAGTTATGACAGTGGTGGGCTTTTTTCTTTAGCTGATAGTGAACATAATTTTAAAGCTCAATTTCAGCACGCTCAGACCTTAGGAGCGATGGGCGAAGTAGCTTATTCTCGGGGTAAAAATGAAGAAGCTGCAAAAGCATTTTCGGCAGCTAAATTAATATTGAATAAACTTTATCAACTTAATTCCAATAATTTAGAGCTGCTAAAAACCTTAGGCGCAAATGCCTTTTGGTTGGGTCAGTTAGCTTATGACCAAAGTGACTACGATAGGGCACAGCCTTTGTTCGAGTTGTATCGGGATTATAGTACCCAGATGAATGAATTGGAGCCGAATAACGTGGATGGATGGGTGGAGTTGTCATACGCGCAAAACACCTTAGGCTCTTTATATCTGAAGTTACAAAAATATAATTATGCTAAAGAAGCGTTTACATCCTCACTAAAATTAAAAGAGAGAGCTCTGGCTCAAAACCCTGAAAGTAGTTATATATCAATTGATATTGCCGATACTTTTTCATGGTTGGCTGAAACCGAGTTACATTTTGGTAAGTTATCTGAATCATTAGAAGCAAGAGAACAAGGGCAGCGAATTCTAACTAAGTTACTTCAAACCTCACCGAACAATGCAAGAATAATGGAGCTACTTGTTCAGTCCCATCAAAAGCTAGCTTCCATATTTGAAATAAGACAAGAATATAATGACTCCCTATCAAATTTGTTAGTGGCCAAACAATTAATCCAGGCATTACTAGAGCAGGACCAAAGCAATGAGTACTGGCGTGATGACTTATTATTCATTGAACCAATGGAAAAATTTCTTAGAACCAAACTAGGTTTATACGTGAATAAAGGGTTGTCAGACCATGAAAACTTAACGAACGAGATTTTAAGTGATAAAGCTATTTCACTAGAATTACTCGTTAAAATCATTCGCTATTTACAAGTAAGTCATCAATGGAGTGAAAGTGATAGATATATTAGTTTAACAAACTCACAATTTTTAATTACTGAAAATATAGAAACCGTAAACCAAAAACGTGGGCGGTTTTTAGCGGAGTTGGAGATGTTAAAAGCTAAAAATTTCAGCTACAAAAATAACATCAAAAGTACACACAATGCCTGTCAAAAGGTTATTGAGCGCTTGGCTCCCATGGTTTCCAAAACCAATCATCCAAATTACCTTTTACCCTTTGTACAAGCTCATAGTTGCATCGGACAGCTAAGTAAAATAAACACTGAGCAAGGCAATTTGCAACGTATGGGTATCACAAACTTCAATTTTACTGTCCCTTAATAAGAAGGAAAACGAATGAGCAGCTCACCTATAAACGTTAGTGTAACAGTTACCATTAAAGAAGGAGTAGTAACCTTTAGTTATGACCCAGTAGGGCCGTACCAGGTTACAGTATCGACAGACGTGGTATTTACTTTAAGTAGCACTTGTAACCCTAACTTGTTATTTTTAGAGCCATTAATCTCTTATGTACCCGTTGATGCTCCTAAAGATATTAATCCAAGTATAACCCCAGATAAACAAACACTGACATTAAGTGATACTGATGTCGATGAAGAGACCATAGGAGTTCAGCTTGTGGTGCAAGACAGCCACCAGAATACTTACGCAAGTCCAGATCCTCAAATAATTAACCGAGGTAGAGACTAAAAAGCTCTAGTTTCTGTGGGGGCAAAGCTATTGATAGATCAAGGTATCAATAATCAAGCGTAAACGTTGGCACTTAAGCGCCGGCGTTTTATTGTCTACTAACATGGAATAATTTAGATTCTCTGTCGCCACATTGTGACAAGAAACTGGCTCTTCAACAAATGACTCACTAGCTCATTGGTAAGCAACTGCTATAAACCCACCACCAAACCGATTAGATATTTAACCCTAGCACTTTTTAAAGCCCCCAAATTAGTTACATAGTAACGCTTAAGTCTTTTTTAACATAAAAACACGACACTGCAGAAACCCAATAAAACCAATTAATTCAATAAGTTAAAATCAGAAGGTTACCAGAAGGTTCACACCAACCTTTTTCATTAAAGTATTTGACATCTATCGCACACCATTATTAAACATACGGTATACATATGTCTCACTCTAAGAAAATTAGGCAACTGAACACTCCAAACACAGAGATGTGCTCCATAGTCGATAAGTTTTCAATTCCACTCTCTAATGAAAAAATGGACGCCTTAGTAAACATGATAAATATCATCGCCGAAGGTATTTTTGTTGTTAATGGTGATGGAGTAATCGAGATAATTAATCCGATGGCCGCTAAATTTTTTGGTGGCTCGCAAGAGTCTCTTGTGGGTCAACGCTGGTTCAATTTTCTGCATGACCGCTATCGTGAACAATATGAATACATTTTCCTAAATTGGAAAGATAACAAAAAGCCTGCCCTCTCCCATGGCCCCAAAGAAGTACTATTAACCCGTACCGACGGGACATGGTTAGAAGTGGATTTATCAATATCATGTTTACCTGAATCACTGACTGATGGTAGCCCTATGTTTATAGGAGTGGTGCATAACCTAACAAAACACAAAACCGAATATAGTGAGTTACGCAGACAAGCCAGTACAGATCATCTAACCGGTTTAGCCAATCGTTTCAACTTAGAGAAAACCTTAAATAAAAGTTGGCACGAAAGCATAATCAACAGCCAACCAATCAGCTTGATCTTAATCGATGTGGATTACTTTAAACAATTTAACGACCAGTTTGGCCATGTTAACGGGGATAAGTGTTTGCAAAGAATAGCGAAAGTGATTGAAAGTTGCTTACCCTCAAATGAAAGTTTAGCAGCCCGATATGGGGGGGAAGAATTTGCGGTTATTATGCCGCACATGCACTTAGAAGACGCAAAAGCAGTGGCTAAAGATATTCAACGGCAAATTGGCATTATTAACTTTGCGGATTTACATTTACCTACTACTTTTAGAGTAAGTGTCAGCCAAGGAATATCTTGTGAGCATGATGGACAATATCGTACTCCAGAAGCACTTATTTGCGCAGCCGACACGGCTTTATACAGAGCCAAAGAAGAAGGCAGGAATAGAATTAATCTAAGTAACTAATTTCAATAGTTTTACTCCAAGAAGCGGACAAAAAAACCTCGTATTTCGCTTCTTGGCTTTTTATATTTCTTAATTAATCTCGAGTCAAAATCTCTAGTAACTCTATTTCAAATATCAAATTAGCATTTGGCGGTATCATAGTTCCTATTTTACGCTCACCGTAAGCTAAACTTGCTGGAACCCAAAGTTTACGCTTGCCACCAACCTTCATGTCTTTTAGCCCTAAAATCCAACCTTGAATAACTCGCTTATTGCTAAGCACAGTTTGAAAAGGAGCTCCTTTTTTAAAAGAAGAGTCGAACTCGGTACCATCTTCTAACCAACCTCTGTAATGGGCGGTTATCAGTGCGCCTCGCTCTGCGGTCTTTCCGGTACCTATTACCATATCCTCAATTCGTAACTCTTGTTGCATCTGTAAACTCTTATATTTGCTACTTATTATTGAATTATAACCTTTTACAAAACCTAAATAAGCCATTGAGAAGTAAATTTTCCATATCAAATAAGCATTTGTTTTTTCCAACACCAGCACAAAAAGGGTATATTAACTACCCTTAAAGATTTGATATTTTAGTAGGATTAACACTTGGGTGAACATGGGCAATATGTAAGCAATCGCTCTAAACAATTAATGCTGTTTTCAGGTAGAGGGCCATGGAACGATGAAGCACTTTATTATGGAACTCAAAGCACAGAGCGAGATATTCAAGCAATAAAACAAAGTAAACCTTGGGGGCAAATTGGCTTTTTATATGGTGAAAGCTTAATGCCTCCCACTGCCTTTAAACTATTCTCAGATATTATCTGTTATCGACAAACCATAGGTTTAAAAGCTATTGCTATTATGATCCAAGACTCAGATATAACTTTCACCATAAAAACGCAACTCAAAGTAGCCTACAACAAAGCTGGTATTGAGAGTGATTTTTTTGATGATTTCGATACGGCTATAAATTGGTTAAAAAGCTTTGATATTGAATTTGATTATCAGGAAGTCCATAACTTCTACACAAATCATCAATTTATTGCAAAACAATAAAACTTTTTTCAGGTAAGGATTAACCGCCTTCAAATAAAAAAGCCAGCACTAGGTGCTGGCTTTGAAAGAACATATACTTACTTAGAAAACGTAATTGTATTGTGCTCCAGCTAAAGCGGCATCACCTTGGCTAGTGTATTCCCAATCTCCACCAAGATCGTCAGACTCCACAAATGTGCGCTCTTTACCTTTAATAATAGTAACGCCAACATCAATAGTAGAATTGTCACTAAAAGCGTAAGTAGCACCAGCACTTAACCAAACTCTATCGGTATCAGGAATAGAAATAGATAAATGGTTAGGGTCGGTTGGAGTTTTATCGTATGCAATACCTGCACGCAGTTTAGTTTGCTCGTTTAACTGATAATCACCACCAATTGAATAGCGGAAACTATTAGAGAAGTTCTCTGTTTTTGAAAAAACAGGAGTGTCACTTCCTTCAACATAAGCTTCTAACTGTTTAAAGCTACTCCACTCAGTCCAATTAATACTGTAGTGAAGGCCGTATTTTTCATTTAATTGGTGGCTACCTGAGAACTCTGCCATAGCTGGCAACTCTAAGTCTAATGAGCCTGGTAGCACTACACCTTCTAATCCACCAAGGGCTGCGGGCAACTCGTTGCTATATTCACCGTCAAAAGCAATATCAGTTGAGCTACGGTAATGGAAACCAAAACGAGAGTTTTCATCCAAATCATAAGCTACACCTATGTTCCAGCCAAAACCAGTATCGTCACCTTCTAGGTAAACAGCTTCTGTATCACTGGTTACACCTAAAGTAGAGCCAAAGTTAGCTTGTAAATAGGCAGGCAATCCAACACCAGCATGACGCGTAACTTGTGCTTCTGCATAAATAAAGTTTAAGCCTGCAGCAACAGTTAGCGCATCAGTGACTTTGTAAGATGCACTAGCGTTAAGGTTTACGGTAACAATTTCAGTTTTACCGGCAATTTGACCTGCGTCGTAATCTTCTGGGAAGTCAGTGGCTAAGCCAAAGTTAGAGAACAAACCAAACCCTACTGCAACCTTGTCGTCTATTGGCATAACGTAATACGCAGCAGGGATAAAGGCATTAGGAGCGATACTATCATCATCAATGGCTTCGGCTGATGAATAAACTGGGGCGCTTTCACCCTCAAGGCTTACATCAGGAAGAACAAAGGTACCAACGATTGATAATTGGTCTTCAGTAAATTGCGACATCAATGCAGGGTTACGAGCCACTACAGAGGCGTTTTCTGCGATCGCAGCATCACCAGCGAAAGCACGACCTAAACCTGAGGCACTATGCTCAGCTAATTGAAATGCGGCAGAAAATGCATTAAGTGAAAAAACGCTTAAGCCAGCTGCAATAAAAGTGCGATTTAATTTCATGGTATCTCCAATACGCTCAGCCAAACATAATAAAATACTGCATGGCTACTTAAATAAACTTGTTGTTAAAGTACCCAACACACGGGCACAAAAACGGGCAGCGCATAATATAGACTTACAAGCTAAATACCAGAAAAAGTTACAAAAAATGCAAAAAATTCACTAAAACCACACCAAATTAACATTATAAAAACCAAAACCTAACAAAAATTGAACACTCGTTATTGTTAGTTACGAATGGCTTCTACTTATCCTTAGCCAGTAAACTAGGCTAATAAAACCTACACCTAGCAAGGTACCCACAATGGATATTTTACTCCATAAAGCGGCGAGCAAAACCTCTTTAGATGAGTTTATATCTTGCATACTATCGGGGATTAACTGTTTCGCTAGGGCAAAATAATCCCATAAGGCTTCCCTTAGAAAACGCGACTCAATGTTTGCATAATCCATAATGTAAGTTTCAAGTACCAGTAACATGGCAACCGGCAAGACAGCCCATAAAAAAGGTGCCTTATTGGCAAACATTGATGCCAGCATTAACCAAGAAAATAAAGGAAACATCCACAAAGCATAAAACAACAAGTTCAACCATATTGATGCCAAAGAACTTACTATGTCAGCACTCCCCCACAATCCCCAGAGCGAAATATCATATCTAATGTCTAAAATGCCACTACCGATGAAAGCCAAAAATAAATAAACCAAAACAACGGCAGTGGCCGCAAGCATAAATACCGCAGGCACAACTAGCGCTCCCGTTAATAGCTTTATTAAGATACTTTGCGCGTCAGAGACAGGTAAAGAGCGCCAAAAATAAATAGACTGATCTCGCCTTTCATCGAATAAACAGGTAGTGAAGTAATATAGTTGTAGAATCAAACCTATTAAAATAAAAGGTGCAAACACCCCCATAATGGCGCTCAGAAAAAGCCTAGCAAACCCTTGAATCCCCGAGAGATTATCATTATTGGACAGGCCTTGAAGTAACATTTGAGTTTGCTGACTCTCTAATAATAGCAGCTTCAGTAAAGGCCCAGCAATCATAAATAAGGCTATAACAACGGGCACCCAGAACAGGGTTCTTTTAAATTCCCATAACTCTTTTCTAAACCCCATAACAACTTGAGCTGGGTTCATTGGCCTTTCTCCTTGCTCATGATCCCCACGAAAACGTCAGCTAAACTTGGCGAGCTAACCTCCCCTAAGGACTGCAACTCATTAAGATCCCCATCATCAAATAACATACTGGTTAAGCCCATTAGTTGATTCGAAAAAACAGGTTGTAAAGCACTGGCAGCGGCAATATTTTCGTTTGCCACCGTTAGTAATTTAAAACGACATCGCACCCCCTCAACACTTTCATCGATAACTATTTCGCCGTCTCGAATAAATGCTACATGGGTAAGAATGTGTTCAATCTCTTCAATCTGATGGGTGGTGATAACAATACACCTGTGATCGTTATGAAAATTCTCAAGTAAATGGCTGTAAAACTGACGCCGAGTTAAAATATCTAACCCTAAAGTGGGTTCATCTAACACTAATACTTTGGCATCCACTGCCAGTATTAAAGCTAAATGTAATTGCGTCACCATACCTTTCGATAAGGTTTTTACCTTGGCATTAAGGGGAATATTGGTTTTAGCTAAAAGGGTATGTGCTTTTTCGGCATCAAACTTAGGGTGCACTCCCTGCATGTAAGACATTAATTGCGAGACTTTTATCCATTTGGGTAAAACAGCAACATCAGAAATATAAGCAACGCTCTCAAGCATTTTAGCTCTGTCTTTAGCCGGATTATGCCCCAGAACTCGAATATTCCCTTGATAACCCGTTAGTCCTAATAAAGCCTGCAAACACGTGGTTTTACCTGCGCCATTAGGGCCAACAAGTCCAATAATTTGCCCAGGCTCTACAGTTAAATTAATATTTTTGAGAACCTGCTTTTTACCATAAGCCTTGTTTAACCCTGAAATAGATATTAATGCAGACAATACTTGTTTTCCTTGTGCCCAAGTGGGAATTTGGTAACAAGGTTACACTCATAGAAATAATATTCTATGAATTAAATTTAATAGCACACTGGCACTAGTTAGCTATAACCGTCCTAAAACGTCAATAGAAAAACGCAGCATTGTTTGGGTGTTATACCCATCCATCTTGATAATTGCTCTCTCGCTGAGTCACTACTTATTAATCTTGATTGGTATTAGCTAGCTTTACTATCCAATACTTAACACCAAGCTTTTTAAAATATTGAAACAGTATTAACGTCATTAAAATAACACCGCACCCTTGATAGACCCAGCCCATCATCTCTGAGTGCTCACCATGACTTAAAGCCAATTGCCAATCAAACATTGTTAGTATTTTGTCAAATACAACACCAGATACTAGCGCAGCGCTGATAATGCCTAATAGATAGAGGAAGAGCTCCTTTGTACCTAGTTCATTTTTAATCACCATAAGGGTAGCAATATTGGTAGCAGGTCCAGTTAACATAAAGACCAGAGCTGCACCTGGGGTTATCCCAGACATCAACAAACCTACCGCAATGGGTGTAGAAGCAGTGGCACATATATACATAGGAATTGATACTAAAACCACTAAAAGCATAGTGCCCACACCTTGGGCATGCTGGGCTATAAAGTCTTGTGGTAAATAAGTGGTAATCAATGCTGCAAAAAATAACCCAATTAAAAACCACCCCATAAAATCCCTAAGTAACTGCCCATACCCAAAGGTAAATGCCGCAGTTAGTTTTTCATTAAAGGTCAGAGTTTTAGGTTTAGCATGACTACAGCAAGAAGGCGCAGCTGCGCTCTGTGCTTCTGTGGTGCTAACGGCAGTTTTGTTGTCACTAAACAAGGCAATTAAACTACCGGTAAAAATTGCAGATGATATTGCGGCTATCGGTCTAGCAATTGCCATAACCGGCCCCATCAATGCGTAAGTAACACCAATGGAGTCTATACCTGTCTCTGGCGTCGCTACCAAAAAACTAGCCGTACTTGCCTTAGTTGCTCCGCTTCGCCTGATCCCCATTGCTACCGGAATGACGGAACAAGAACATAAAGGAAGTGGTGCACCAATAACGGCAGCATTAACGACAGAGCTGTTTTTACCAAGTGTTTTTTCAACCCACGTTTTAGGAACCAGCTGGTTAATTACCCCGGCAATTAGCATTCCCAATAGCAAAAAAGGAGCTGACTCCACAAAAAGGTGAATAAAGTTAACGATTAAATCCACATTACACCTCGCTCTCTAAGGTTGAAATAATAGAGCAAAATACCGCGCTCTCTTGCCCGCCGCAACAATATTGCGCTAACTGCATCAAGGTGCCCTGCATTTTCTTTAGCTGTTCTATTTGCTCGTTAATTGTTTCAATTTTTAAATTAGTAATAGATTTTGCTTCAGCACAAACATGTTGGCTTTTGTCATTTTTTATAGCCAGTAATGAGGCAATCTCTGACAAACTGAACCCACACTCTTTACTTCTTTTAATAAACTTGGCAGTAATTAGATCATCTTCAGAGTAGACTCGGTAGTTACTTTCACTGCGACCTGATGGAGTTAACAAGCCTTCTTTTTCATAATATCGTAAAGTATGGGTACTTAAATTTGATAACTTAGATAGTTTACTTATCTTCATTTTATTTAACCCTATATTGCTTAGAGGTATCATGATAAACCTTAATGTAACATCTAAGGTCAATAGGTTTGTAAGCAATAGTTCTAAAATTTGTAGATAAAACGACCGATGGTCACTATTATACCCAGTTGTAAGTTACGTTTTGAAAGCTAGGTATAAGATTTTCGATCATAAGGCCGTAATGACAATATTCTCCAGAGTCTTTTTTATAGTAAAGTTGTGCGCATCTATTGCGACGCTTGGTGCTCTATTATTTTATGACTCCATTCCCAAACGCACACTTCAGCTTTACCCCCAGCCCAACCTTTACGTAAATGATTTTGTCGATTCAGCAAAAAACGGCTTATCAGAGATAACCTGGATTAACACAGACAAACTACATTGGGTCTGTGAACTAAAAGAAAGCAGTGTTTATCGTTATTGTGGGGTATCTATATCTTGGTCTCCTCCTCCTCATCAAGCTTTAGACTTATCAATTTACGATGGCTTAAAGATTGGTCTGCAATACCGAGGCAAATCAGACTACGTCAGAATATTCATCCAAAACTCCCATCCTCAAATGAGTGCCAAGAACAACCTAGAGTTTGCCAAATTTAACAGTACTACCACTGCAGTCCCTAACGATAACAACACAATTGACATTCACTTTAGAGAGCTACGTGTGGCTGATTGGTGGGTTGATAACTTTCAAATCGCACCAGAAAATACTAAACCTGATGTTAGTGAGGCTCTTTCGGTAGGGATTGACCTACCATACTTGGCACCACTGGGGTTTCATGAATTTTCATTGCAATCAATAACCGCAGAAGGGGTCATAATTGATAAAGAGTCAATGTACCTAGCAATAATATTAATCTGGGCTGCCCTCATTTCATTAGAGGTCGTTAGCAAAAATGTGCAACTCAATAAACGTTTACAAGTAGACTCCCAAAAATTTAGCGAAATGAAACAACAAACAGCTATTTATAAAGAGAGGGCAGAGACAGACATGCTAACAGGAGTCTATAACCGCGACGGTTTGAATCAAGTAGTCAATAATCTCAAATCAATCAAGCTACTGCACCAATACGCACTAGTCGTGTTGGATCTCGATCACTTCAAAGCGGTAAACGATGAACATGGGCATACTAATGGTGATCGTGTTTTACAAGAATGCGTACAAACTTTAAAACAACACATGCGCTCATACGATATTTTAGCTCGCTGGGGAGGCGAGGAGTTTGTCATCCTATTTCACAACCAAAATAAAGTCGACATAATCTCATTTATTGAAAAGACTCGAATTAACATCGAACAAGAAAGATTTTTAAACGGAAAATGTGCAAGTACAACAATAAGCATAGGCGCCACCCAAATATGCAAATCAGATTTATTCGAAAACGCTTTTTTACGTGCAGACAAAGCCTTATATCAGGCTAAAGAAGAAGGTCGTAATCGATTTATCATTCTATAGCTCCCCACAACTCGATTTCATCCCTCTGATTTTTGTAAATATCACTCACCATAACGGCAAAAACCTAAAATAAATTTATTATTCTTGTATCCACCCAAGTAAAGAAGAATTAGACTAAAGTAGTAATTTTACTTAAATGCTGATCTTAGAGAGCCCATGATTTGATGATAGCTTTTACAAAAATAACGTTATTAAAAGGAATTAAAGCATTAGCTTTTGTAATAACGATAGCACTATTAATCGGGTACGAAGCTCTTCCCAAACGTACTTTAGATATACACCCCAAATTAACCAGTTATATATACGAATCTGTTGATAGCGAAATTGGCGGGGGCTCAGAACTAACTTGGATAGACAAAGATAATTACAGCTGGGAATGTAACCTCGCCGAAGGCACAAGTTATCCTTATTGTGGTATTTCTGTTATCTGGTCAGAAAAAGCACCATACGAACAAATTGACCTATCCATTTATGACGAGATAAAAATCGACTTAGATTATATTGGTGATGCCACGTACCTACGTGTTTACCTGCGTAACTATTATCCAACTACGGATAATAAAAATATAATAGGCAAAGCCAAATTCAATAGCATGTCCAAAGTTATTGATGACTTTAATGTAGTAACAAGCATTCCCTTCAACAGCTTGACCGTCGCTGATTGGTGGATAAATAACAACCGCATTCCTCCTGATGGCGTTACTGTGGATGTGAGTAAAGTAATTGGCATAGGGGTAGATATTCCCTACCCTAGCCCCTTGGGGCCCCATCAATTTTCACTTAACTCAATAACAGCTTCTGGGCATTACTTTTCTAAAAATACCTTATACCTATCGATCATTATTTTCTGGACCACACTGTTATTTTTAGAAAGCATTATTCGCCAAACTAAGCTATTAACAGAAGTAAAATTAAGTGGTGAACAATTAAAAGAACTGAGAGCTAAAAACGAAATATATCAGAAAAAAGCAGAACACGACCGACTGACAGATATATTAAACCGAGAAGGCCTAAACAGGATTATCGAAGACCTGTACGCATCGAAAACCCTAGAAAGCTATTCATTGCTAGTGCTGGATTTAGACTACTTCAAAACAATCAATGACAAGCATGGCCATGCAACTGGGGATTTAGTACTTAGAGAAGTGGCAAATACCCTTAAAACCTTTATTCGCTCCTATGACATAGCTGCCCGCTGGGGAGGCGAAGAGTTCATTATACTGTTTCATTGTGTAAGCAATGAAAACATCCTACCTTTTGCAGAAAAGCTCCGCAAAAGAATAGAGTCCACCTCATTCGAAGAGGTAACAGTAAACAAAATTACAATGAGTATTGGTGCCACCAACATAATGCGAAACGAATTATTTGAAAACGCCTTCATTCGCGCCGACAAAGCCCTTTACAAGGCCAAAGAAACTGGTAGAAATAAGACAGTAGTCTATTTATAACCTAAGGAAAATTCATGGATAAGTTTATGGCTGCAGCTATTGCAGAAGCACAAAAAGGTCTTGAAGAAGGCGGCATTCCAATTGGTTCGGTGATTGTTCACAACAACAAAATAATCGGACGTGGGCATAACCGGAGAGTCCAAAACGGTAGCCCTATCTTACATGGAGAAATGGATGCCTTTGAAAATGCTGGACGCCAAACCGCTGCCACCTACAAAGATTCCACTATATATACAACCTTGTCTCCTTGCTCAATGTGCTCTGGCGCTATTTTGTTATATGGAATACCTAATGTAGTCATTGGTGAAAACACAACATTCATGGGAGAGGAAGCATTATTAAAGTCTAAAGGTGTTTCAGTTAACGTTTTACAAAACCAAGAATGTATAAATTTGATGAAAACCTTTATAGAAACTAACCCACACCTTTGGAACGAAGACATTGGCGAATAACGCCAATAAAACACAACTTTAAGTTAACTATCATTTACATAAAGTAATAAAATTTAAACCATAAGATATATTAACCTTCCATCATCTGCTTTATAATTTAGCCTCAGAGTGACGCGAATATAAGCTGTCATTGATTTAACAGCACTGTAATACAGTGCTATTCACAAGCTTATAGGCTCAATTTACACCTATCAGGGATTCGGAAGCAGCTAAAGCCCCTAAAATCTCATGGTACTAAAGGGTACTGTCTCTGAAGGTGGTTATAGCAGGGTTAAACTCATGTCTGTGTAAACAATATGAGTGATTTACCCAATAAAGATATAAATGACATCTAACGGTGTTCGTTGATAGGAGTTTTTAACAAGATAGCTACTCGAATAAGTTAACTGCCTGCTGGAAACAAACAGTGGCGCTGTTAATTTGCTACTAGTTGTTTTTATCAATCCTGCAGATATAAACTAAAAGTTAAGAGTGAAAACTGAATTAATTACCAAGTAAACACCTGTAATGCAGAGAGTAAAATTTATAGTTAATGAGTGATTTTATTGGTGTAATAGTCAGTGGTTTTTTCTTGATAATGTTAGCAATTAATAAACAATTTAAGTGAAGTAAATGATTAAAAATAAAATCAGAGAACTACGTTTTTTTGCAGACGAAATGACGCAAAAAGAGTTGGCAGAATTGCTTGGAGTGACACGACACACAGTAATGGCAATTGAAAAAAGCAAGCACTCACCAACACTTGAAATGGCATTTCAGATTGCAGAAATTTTCGGCCAACCCTTGGAAGATGTTTTCGAATACCATAGCTCATAACATCACTATTTTTACTTCAAAAAAAATGACGTAATAGTTTTCCTACTACGTCATATTCAATCATACAAAGATCTTTTTTATTTAGTTTAAATAAAAGCCAAAAAACAAAAAGCAAATACTTACTTACTTCTCACCTATCCATTCTACTCGGTATAAATCTCGTCTTCTATCTAAGTAATTCCTCACTGACCCTTCGTTTTGAAGCTGCGTTAATTTGTCAAAGTCTAAATCTACAATCAAAGTCATTTCTGTATTTGGGGTGGTTTCAGACACGATAGCATCGTGAGGAAAAGCAAAGTCTGATGGTGAAAATACAGCGGTTTGACCATACTGAATATCAACGTTATCCACCTTAGGTAGGTTACCTACACTGCCGGCAATTGCCACATAACACTCGTTCTCAATAGCTCTCGCTTGGGCGCATCTTCGCACTCTAAGATAACCATTTTTAGTGTCTGTCCAAAAGGGAATAAATAAGACTTGGATCTCTTGCTCGGCGAGTAATCTTCCTAGCTCAGGAAACTCAACATCGTAACAAATTAAAATTCCAATTTTTCCAAAATCAGTATCAAATGCTTGGAGTTTATTACCTCCTTGCATGATCCAATCTTTCTTCTCATGGGGTGTTGGATGCAACTTGTATTGACTATCAATTTGACCATCTCTATGACACAAGTAACTAATGTTATATAACTCACCCTCTTCAACAACAGGCATAGAGCCAACAATCACATTGATATTATATGACACAGCTAACCTAGACATTTCGGTAAGAATTTCTTCACTGTAAGTTGCTAAGTTCCAAATCGCATCTATCGAGGTTTCTGCTGATTTGATCCCCATTAAAGGGGCATTAAAGAACTCTGGAAAAAGCGCCACATCACATTTGTAATCAGATAAAGCATCAATAAAATATTCCGCTTGTTGTAATAGCTCAGCTACATCATGGAAATATCGCATTTGCCATTGCACACACCCAATTCTTGCAGTGTTTCTATGACCACCAAATAGCTTTGGAGATTCTGCGTTGTAGTAAATGTTGTGCCATTGCAAGAGAGTCGCATACCCCTTCGAAGCTTTGTCTTCTGGCAAATAAGCCTTAAGAATTTGCTTAACTTCAAAGCCGTTGGATATTTGAAAAGTTAAAATGGGATCATATAAATCTTTAGACTTAACTGCCTCTACATATTCATAGGGAGTCATATCTTTAGCATGGTTGACGTAATTAGGAATGCGCCCACCAGCCATAATCGACTTAAGATTGAGGTTTTTGCATAACTCTCGTCTAGCTTCATACAGCCTGCGGCCTAATCGCAAACCTCGATATTCTGGTGAGACAAACACATCAACACCATAAAGCACATCTCCATTTGGATCATGGGTCCCTAAATATGCATCTCCTGTTATCTCGTCGTAGGTATGCTTATCGCCAAATTTGTCGTAATCAACAATTACAGACATGGCAGCGGCAATCACTTTGCCTTTGTCTTCAATGCAGATTTGCCCCTCTGGAAAGGTATTTAACTGAGCCTGATAATTCTTAAGAGGCCAGGCTCCACCTACCTGTGCATACACCACATCCATCAACTCTTTAACGTCTTGATAATCCTGTATTGTTAAATACCGCAATTCAAAAATATGTTCTGGAGTATCAATCGCTGGCGCTGGGTTTGTTTCTCTATCTTGCATATAATTTATCCTATCCATTCAACTCTACTTAGACTAAAGCCACTGTATAAAATAAATGAGTAATGTATAGATAAATTTTCATTTATATCTATTACTATTAAGCCCTCGTTTACTGGAGGGTTAATATGGTTAGTCAAGAACAAAGAGAAAGTGCATTTTTATGGATGCTCGACCTATTAAATGAAGGCACAGTTGCACTTCCTCTAATATCACAAGGCTTTTCCCCTGAAGATTGGGCATTTGTGTTCGAAGGCTTACCCCAAGATTTACGTTTATCGTTATGGCAAACCCTAACAGACGACAAAAAGTCATCTATTTTAGCCGCCATGCGAGATGATTCTAGAGAACAGTTAATTTCTTTATTGTCTAATCAAAATATTGAAGATGTAGCACTCGCCAGTAGCACAGAACATTTAGTCGAAATTATTGATGTATTACCTAAACGTTTAGTAAAAGGATTGATTAAGAAGCTCAATCCTGAAGACTCAGGACTTTTAGAAGATGCATTAAATTATACTGACGACCAACTGGGGCGCTACGTAAACCATGAAGTGTACAGTGTTAATAAGTCAGCCTTAGTAGGTGATGCATTACAAGAGCTGCAACTAGAAGACCTGCCGCCTTTTACCGATAGTATTTTAGTGGTAGATGACGCTGACCACTATCTTGGCCAAATAGATATTAACCGTTTGTTCAACAGCCCCCATGATTTAAACGTCATGGAATTAGCAGAGTTTTCAGACAATGTGCTTGCAGCCGACATGACCTTACTAGATGCCTCTGAGTCTGTTAAAAGCTGTGGGCGCTCAATGCTACCCGTATTACACAAGGGCGGTAGACTGTTAGGTAGATTTAGCATTAAAGATGCCATAGACGTGTACCAAGAATATTACGAAGAGCAGCTATCGCACATGGGACGAGTTAGCGACGAGGATTTGTTTGCCCCTGTTCTGATTAGTGCTAAGCGCAGAGCAAGCTGGTTGGGTATTAATCTGATTACAGCCTTTGCAGCCTCTTTTGTTATCGGGATATTTGAAGAAGTCGTCATGCAGGTGGTTGCGCTAGCTGTGCTTATGCCAATAGTAGCCAGTATGGGAGGCATAACAGGTAGTCAAACTTTAACCCTTACGATTAGAGGACTTGCAACAGGGCAACTCGCCAGCTCCAATCTTAAAGCCTTAGGTAATAAAGAAGTCAGAGTGGCTTTTTTAAACGGTATTTTATGGGCCTTGGTTGTGTCTGCAATTACCTCAATATGGTTTGATAACCCTTGGCTATCAGTCATCATAGCCGTCGCCCTTGTGGTTAACATGTTAATAGCAGCTCTATCAGGCATTTTTATCCCTGTTCTACTAGACAGAATAGGCATAGATCCAGCACTTGCAGGCTCGGTCATACTAACCACAATAACCGATGTAGTGGGTTTCTTCGTGTTCTTAGGCTCGGCTTCATTTTTACTGGTTTAAGACGTCATAAAACAATTAGAAATCATTACCCTATTTTGTACAAAAATATGCCACTAAATTGCAATTTATTGTTAGCTAGTTGAATAGTTGTTAATTATACTGCGGGACTTTCAGACCCCCTTAAATTGGTAATCCAAAATGCCTAAATCAAAAAAATGGACTATAGAAGATTCAGAAAACCTGTATCGTGTAAATCGATGGGGAGCAGGCTATTTCGAAATTGGTGAAAATGGTAATCTACACGTTACCCCAGACCCTTCTAATACTAATATGCGCATTGACTTCAAGGCGGTATTAGACGAAATCAAACAAGAGGGAATTCAATTCCCGGTTGTAGTGCGTTTTCATGACATATTACGTACTCAAGTATCTATGCTTAACAGCACTTTTCAAAACACCATAGCTGAAGCCAACTATCAAGGCCAGTACATGGGGGTTTACCCGGTTAAAGTTAATCAAATGCGTGAAGTGGTCGAAGAAATCGTAGATGCAGGCACGCCTTTTAACTATGGCTTGGAAGCTGGCTCAAAAGCAGAATTACTCACAGCTATGGCCATGAATACTAATCAAGACTCATTGACAGTATTAAATGGTTACAAAGACCAAGAGTTTATGCGCCTTGCCTTACTTAACCTAAAGTTAGGCCGTAAAACCATAGTGGTTATCGAGAAATTTTCTGAACTCGTGTTACTGGTAAAAATTGCCAAAGAATTAGACATAGCTCCTCTTGTTGGTGTGCGCTCTAAGATGACAGTTAAAGGCCGAGGTAAATGGGAAAGTTCAGGCGGTGATAGAGCCAAGTTTGGACTTACAATTAGCGAAATCATTGGGGCTGCACGTTACTTAGAAACTCACGGTATGGCAGATAGTCTTAAGCTATTGCACTTTCATATCGGCAGCCAATTAACAGATATACGCGCCGTAAAAGAATCCATTAGTGAAGGCGCAATGATATATTCAGAACTCCATAAAATGGGATATAAATTAGAATATGTCGATGTAGGTGGCGGACTTGGAATTGACTACGATGGCAGTCAATCAACCAATGACTCATCTCGTAATTACAGTATGCAAGAGTATGTTGCCGATATCGTTTACGGCATGCAACAGGTCTGTGATTTAGAAAAAGTTCCTCATCCTACGTTAGTAAGCGAAAGTGGCAGAGCGATAACAGCTCATCATAGCTGCGTGATCACTCAAGTAGTTGGAGAGATAAAAGCTCACAGCACAGGGATCCCCACAGATAAAGAAGCCGGTGAGCACGTATTACTCACCGATATTCGGGAGCTTTCGGAGTTAATTGAAACCCATGACAATCTTCAGGAAATATTTAACGATGCTTCGCAATTTAAAGAGCAAGCCCTAAACGCCTTTAAACTGCGAGTAATTTCCTTAGAAGAGCTAGCCAAAATAGAAACCTTATATTGGAAAATAATGGAAGAATTACAAGTCAGGCTTAAGACTGCCGAGTTCATTCCAGAGGAAATGAAAGAGCTATCTTTTGATTTGTCTTCACAATATTTGTGTAACTTTTCGGTTTTCCAATCTGCAGCTGATACCTGGGCAATTGATCAAGTTCTTCCAGTTGTTCCATTAACTCGAATGAATGAAAAGCCAACTATTAACTGTTCTTTAGTGGACATTACTTGTGATAGTGACGGTAAGTTAGACCAGTTTATTAGCGAAGAAGGTATTTCAAATGTTATCCCTATGCATAACATTAAACCCGATGAAGACTATTACGTTGGCCTATTTTTAACGGGAGCTTATCAAGATGTAATGGGAGATATGCATAATCTATTTGGACGTTTAAATGAGGTGCATATTTTTAGTTATGACGACGATCCAGAAGACTTCTATATTGAAGAAATAGTAGCAGGCTCTTCAGTAGAGGACGTACTGTCAATTATGCAGTATAACCCAAGCTCAATGGCACAAAGTATTAAAAAGCTAATAGATAGTCACGTTTCTAAAGGGGAAATTAAACCCAGAGAAGGGGTAAGATGGACCGACTTTTACGAGAACTGCCTAAAAGGTTATACCTACTTAAAAACATCTGACTAATAGCAATATTCGTCACTCTCAATTTAAAAGGTAAGTATCAGCTGAGATTTTGATGCTTACCTTTTTAGTTTTTCTGTTGTGCTTTTGCAGTTAATTGCATTTTCTCTAAATGCTCGAAACACCTAGACCAAAAATCTGGGGTGAACTCATTGATTAAGTTTGACTCAGCATTCATCAACATCACATAACCCACACCATATTCAGGAGAAAAAGCAACTTCAGCACGGTAGCCTTTTACCCACCCCCCATGATAATTCAACTGATGACCATTAAAGTCATATATGCGCCAACCTAGACCATAATGAGCGTCTGACAAATATTTACGCCACTGGCGCCTGTAAAGCTCTTTTTTACTTTTTACTCTAGGCTCAGTAACTTGCTCAATTAAGCTTGGCGCAATAACATTTGGCTCTTCGCCTAATAAAGCACGCATCCAAACAATCATATCTTCAATACTTGCATTAACACCAGCTGCTGGCGAATACCGGTAATAATCATCTCTTACTTTAGTGGTATGCCATCTATTTCTAGAAATCGCCACATGGGGCTTAGCCCATTTTTCAGAAGCCATCAATGCTTGTTTACCAACACTGGCATGGGGCATACCCAAAGGCTCGATAATGGCTTTGTTCAATGCTTGTTGATAGGAACTACCTTGATGTGAAAAATACTCTTCAATCACAGCAAACAAGGTATTTTGGTAGGTGTAACATTTACCTGGAGAGCACAACGGCTCTAAGTCTGACAACATGTTGAGCACACGTTTTACTGAATAATTTGCTTCTATTAAATTATCATAGGCATTAGGGGTATAACCACTTGACTGGCCCACCACATGCTGCAATAACAAAGGCGCTTCTGCAGTTTTAGAAAAAGGGTATTCAGGAACTAGATTATCAACAGGCATTTGCCAACTCAATTGATTTTGTGCAACGTATTTTGCCATCAACATTGAGGTAAATGTTTTCGACACAGACGCCAATCTAAATACAGTATCAAGCTCAATAGCAGGGCCTGTTTTACTTTCTTTTCCGTATAAGACGACAGACGCAGGGCCATCTTTTTCAATATACGCAAATGCATAACCAGGCAAGTTATTAGCTTGGGCTTTGGCCTGAATGTCTGCTGCATAATCTGTTAGCCATTTATCAGCCGACCAAACAGGGCTACAAGCTCCATAAGCTGCAAAGCATAAACAGATAAACCTAAACATAGTCAAACCAAGCTAAAAACATAAACCTCTTCACGCTACCCTCTAAGCAATGTACAAACTTCAGTATTAAAGTAGTACATAAATATAATTTTTATTGTTAAAAGACATTATCCTCTGACCTGTATCTTAGAATCAACCTAGATAACTAAGTAAGTTGTTACATTTAATAAATGGCAGGCCAAACCATTGGGTTCCGCTTTTGTCGTATTTCCCTTAAAAAATTCATTACAATAGAGATACGAATTACACTAAAAGTTCCTATGCACTCTATTAGCTACCAACAAGCGAGAATGTCCCGAGATCCAAGATTTGATGGAATGTTTTTTATCGCGGTTAAAACCACCAAAATTTTTTGCCGGTCGATATGCCCTGCTAACCTCCCCCATGAAAAAAACGTAGAGTATTTTCAACATGCCCAACAAGCTATGGATAAAGGTTACAGGCCTTGTTTACGCTGCAGACCCGACAGTGCTCCCCAGTCCTATGCTTGGAAAGGAACAGACACCACAATACAAAGGGCGATTACTTTAATTAGAGAGTACAACCAACTAAATATTAATGAGATCACTACAAAATTAGGAATTTCAGACCGTTACTTACGTCAACTTTTTGCCCAGTACTTTGGCTTATCTCCAAAGCAGTACCAGTTGTTCAGTAAGGTTTTATTTGCAAAAAAACTATTACACCAAGGTGCGTTGCCTATTGAAGAAATAGCCATAGCTAGTGGTTTTTCAAGCGCTCGTCGGTTGCAAGATAACTTCAAAAAAGTCACTGGATTAACACCCTCTCAAGTCCGAAAAAGTAAGCTTGCCAGCAATCAGAATATCTTTCTAAAACTACATTTTAGGCCGCCATTTAACTGGCCACATATGCGGGAGTTTTTGGCCAAAAGAGCCATAGAAGTAGTCGAGCTGGTAACACCAAGGGGTTATTCTCGCAGCTTTAGCATCAATGGTAACCAAGGATGGTTTGCCGCGACCTATGAACCCAATGAGCATTGTTTTTTATTAGAAATTGACCTACCTAAGCTCGAAGATTTAAGTGCAGTACTTTGTAACATAGAAAGAATATTTGATGTAAATGCCCATTCTTATCAGATTCAGCAACAACTCATTAAAAGCGGAATACCTGAAATAAATGTTGTAAACGGTATTCGGCTGCCTGGTGTATGGGATACATTTGAGGCAGGCTGTAGAGCTATTCTTGGGCAACAAATTTCAGTTAAAGCAGCCATTTCTATCTTGTCTCTATTGACTAGTACTTTAGGTGCAAGGGAAAAAGATAAGCTTTATTTTCCAACACCAATCTCCATTGCCAATTCAGATTTAGACTTTTTACCCATTCCTAATAGTCGTAAACAAACCCTAAGGGACTTCGCGCAATTTATGTTGGCTAATCCTAAGCACTCACTTGATGCTTGGCTAACAATAAAAGGCATTGGCCCTTGGACTGTAGCCTACGCAAAAATGCGTGGCTTATCAGAGCCTGATATCTTTCTAGAAAAGGATCTCATCATCACAAAACAACTCACCAAATACAAAATTGAGTCTGCCAATTCAACGCCTTGGCGCAGTTACCTAACCTTGCAATTATGGAGTATGTCATGAAAAATCAATTGGCAACTGAATACCTAACCACAGCTGTTGGGATCTTAAAAATAGAAGCGGACAATGTGGGTATTACCGCAATAGGCTTTGTTTCTCAAACAGATAAGGTCTTTGTTGCAAACCAACATACACAACAAGCTGCATTGGAATTATCTGAATACTTTGCTGGAAAACGAACTGAATTCAATGTCGCCCTTAACTCTAAAGGGACAGAGTTCCAGCAACAGGTTTGGTTACAACTTTCAAAAATTCCCTATGGACAAACCTGTAGCTATGGCGATATAGCTAAAAATATAAATAACCCTAAAGCCGTAAGGGCGGTAGGAGCAGCCAATGGCCGCAATCCTATTACCATAATTGTCCCCTGCCATCGTGTTATTGGTAGCAACGGTAAACTTACAGGGTATGCTTGGGGAACCTCAATAAAATCAGCTTTATTAACCTTAGAAAGTAACCCTAAGTGTAAACCCTAAAATAAAGCACAAGACAAGGCAGGTACAATTTCGTTATGCTTAAACAGGTAAACTCTTGTATCGCAGTCGACAAATAATCTAACAAACCAAAGCCCTATCAAAAGGAAAGGTAAGCTATGCCCTTTAAATATTTCTGTGAGCTCGTTTTACTGTCAGCTTTATGGGGCGGATCATTTTTATTTATGCGAACTACAGTCGAAGAGTTTGGCCCCGTAATGTTAGTCACATTAAGGGTTGGTATAGCCGGTTTGGTTCTACTTCCATTATTATTCTATAAAAAATTAGGTAAAGAATTGCTAGAAAATTGGCGACCCATCATGTTTGTTGGTATCACCAATAATGCTATTCCCTACTTTTTGTTCAGTTATAGCACGATTTATTTAAGTGCTGGCTACGCTTCAGTATTAAACGCCACAGCTCCAATGTTTGCCGCCATCATTGCCTTTTTCTGGTTAAAAGACAGATTAGTTCCTATGGCACTAATAGGGTTAGTAGTAGGTTTTTTAGGGGTGTTTGTACTTAGTATGGCCAAACTAGTACTGCAAACTGAAAATACGTTTCAAGCCATATTAGCAGCACTTGTTGCAACGTTTTTTTATGGCCTTGCAGCGTGTTTTACAAAACGTTCATTGCAAGGAGTCAAACCCTTAACGGTAGCTGCGGGAAGCCTAATGTTTGCCACTGTATTTTTATTTCCCATTAGCCTTTTTTACTTACCAAATACATCCCCCAGCTTAGATAGCTGGCTTAGTGTTTTGGTATTAGGGGCGTGCTCTACTGGCTTTGCCGCCCTATTGTTCTTCAGGTTAATTGCAAATGTAGGAGCCTATAAGGCAATTACCGTGACGTATCTTGTACCCGTATTTGGCATTATTTGGGGCATGATTTTCTTAAGCGAGCAATTAACACTTAATATGTGGATTGGTGCAGCTATGGTGTTAATTGGAGTTGCACTTACCACTGGCGTCTTCAAAAAACGTATGGCAGCAAAGCTAGGATGACTCAATCAATTTTGTTCTCACCAAATTACGGCCGTCCCTTTTGGCAAGGAATAATGCATCGTCAGCTGCAGTGATAACCTCTGACATTGTTCTGGTAATAGCAGTGTAAGATATTCCAAAACTTGCAGTGATTTGAATAGAAGTTGTACCCGTTGTAATAGTCATATTTGCCAACTTTTTACACAGCTTTTGGCACAACTCAGCGGCCTCATTCGGTCCGGTTTCTGGCATAAGCAGTATAAACTCTTGGCCCCCCCAGCGGCCTAGGGTATCACTATCCCGAACCTCACTTTGCAACATACTCGCAATTTGCCTCAATACTATGTCGCCGGCTTTTCTGCCATGGGTTTCGTTGATAGGTTTGAAGTTATCTAAATCAATCAAAACTAAGCTGACACTTTTGTTTTCATACATGATTTCTTCAAATTTTTGCGTCAAATTACTTTTATTTGGTAACTCTGTAAGTATGTCTATTTGCTTATTTTTTTGCATGTCCTTCTTGAAGTAATACAAGAGGTTGTAAATCATAATAAACAAACCAAAAATAACAGTTAGCAAAGTAACAATACTAATTATAAAACCTCTACTTATTTCTGTTTGTCGAGATTGTAGCGGTGTAATAATGTACATGGTCCAGTCAAACGGCTGAATATTTAGCTCTGCGATTAACGCCTCTTGCCCTTCAATGGGTAATAGCAGATTGTTTAAAGAAGACGCTTGTTGCTCGGGCGTTAAATCTTTAAACCAAGCAAGATCCTTAAGGTTTTTAAAGGTAACCCCTTTTATTAATAATTCAGGATCGGACGTTAGCGTAATATCTTTATTTTGGTCTACAAAAATAAAATCATAGCCGTAGGTTTTCTTGTATTCACCAAATACCTCTGTGAATGCTTTCAGGCTTTTACCAACACCAAACACCCCTAAAAAATTGTCATCCGCATCGTAAATTTTTAAATCGATATAAAACTGGGGGTTTTGCCACTGGCCTATATCAGCCATGGCCTTTTCTGGTTGCGCTTTATAAGAAAAGTACCAATTAACTTTTCCCTCTACCAAATCTAACTGTTGTCTTTCTGAATTATATTGTTTTCGACTGATATCACTTGCGATAAAAAAGTTAAGGTTAAACTCTTTGTTTAATCTCTCTAACGTTAAAAATATTTGCTCTTCATTTTCTTCTGGATATTTCATTAGCTCTATTAACTCTTGCGCTTTGGCAAGGGTTTGCGCTATGTGCAGAGGCTGCATCAACTGTTCTACAACCAATTGAAAAGCCGGTGAATTGGACTGCTGTTGAGCGCGACTTTGCTCTGCGACAATATTAGAAATACTGATATGAGTTAAAGTGACAATAGCGACAACAACGATCGCAAACAGTAATAAAAAACTTCTGTGCAAAGTACGGAAAATATTCACTAGTAGCTTTATTCCTAGTCAAGATTCGATCTTAAATTTAATGCCTCATAATAGCTGAAAAAGCACTTTTTAGTCATTACAGATAACAATTATTTTTATTTAACTTTGCTTTTACTATGTAAAGTACTACTAAAGTTTTAGTGCTAAATATTTGAAATTAGCCGATTGAAATACTGGTACTGTTTGAGCTTATAAGTAGAATAACGGCATCATTAAGGTCAATGACCCACATTTTATAGGACAATATATGACGTTTTCAGTAGTTGTATTAGCTGCAGGCAAAGGCACAAGAATGAAATCAAGCCTACCAAAGGTGTTACACCCTATTGGTGGTAAACCTATGGTGCAGCACATTATTGATACGGTTAATGGCTTAGGTGCCTCTAATATACATTTAATATATGGACATGGAGCAGAACAGCTTAAATCACAACTTAGCCATAACAAGCTATCTTGGTGTTTACAGTCCGAACAGTTAGGTACTGGACATGCTGTACAACAAGCAGCACCCTATATTTCAGATGACGAAGATGTGCTTATTTTAGTGGGAGATGCGCCACTTATTAAAGAAAGCACCCTACAAGAACTAATTAACATTAAACAAAGTGCAGATTTAGCTTTGTTAACCGTACATTTAGACGACCCAACAGGTATGGGTAGGATCATACGTGAAGGAGACCAAGTCACCGCAATTGTTGAACATAAAGATGCCAGCGAAGCCCAAAGAAAAATAACTGAAATTAATACAGGCATGATGATAATGGCGGGTCGTGATCTCAAGCGCTGGTTAAGTAACCTCAATAGTAATAACGCTCAAGGTGAATTTTACCTGACAGATGTAATTGCAATGGCGGCCGCAGAGGGTAAAACCATTAAAGCTTCACACCCAAGCTCGGCTATTGAGGTAGAAGGCATTAATAACCGTATGCAACTTGCCAATATAGAGCGCGCTTTTCAGTTTGAACAAGCCCAGAAAATTATGGCTCAAGGTGTAAGTCTAGCCGACCCCCATAGGTTTGACTTACGAGGCGAACTAACCCTAGGCCAAGACATAAATATTGACATCAATGCTGTCATTAAAGGCAAGGTATCCATTGGCTCTAATGTCAACATTGGCCCTAATTGCGTACTCATTGACTGCGATATAGCAGATGGCGCAACCATTGAAGCCAACTCTATAATCGAGCAAGCACAAGTCGGTGAAAACTGTAGCGTAGGACCTTTTGCTAGATTACGACCTGGTGCTGTAATGGCTGAAAAGTCCAAAGTGGGTAACTTTGTTGAAATGAAAAAAACAACTCTAGGCAAAGGCTCAAAGGCGAATCACTTTACCTACCTTGGTGATACACAAGTTGGTGAAGGTGCCAACATTGGTGCAGGCACAATCACTTGTAATTACGACGGCGTAAATAAATTTAAAACTATTATTGGTGACGGTGCATTTATAGGTTCTAACAGCTCTTTAGTCGCGCCCGCTAACATAGGTAAAAATGCCACAGTTGGAGCGGGTTCAGTTATAACTAAAGAAGTAGCAGACAACGAACTTGCTATTGCCCGTGCGAAACAAAGAAACCTAAGTAATTGGGAAAGACCAACTAAGAAGTAATAGCATTAAATTAAAGCTAAGCTTAGGTCTTCCTTAAGAGAAAACTTAGGCTTAGCAACTCATCCTCACTATGCTTCATTATTATTCCCCATATAACTAGTTAGTATCCCAGATATAAAAAATATATGCCCCTGCCTATAAAGTTAAGGTCTTAGTTAGAATAGCTTAGACTCGAGCTATTTATAGCTACCACAAAAGGCTTTGCTTAATCTTGATTGCAATTGAAAACTTTATAATACAAATAAAAAACCCCGTAAGAGTCAGTCTTACGGGGTTTTCATTAAGTTGTACTAGTTGTTTAAACTGCACCTATGAGTATTCAAGCAAAGTCTAAATACTCATAAGGTTGTCTACGTGTTTTATTCAACACCTACTACAGCTTCAGAAGTGTTACTGTGATACGGAGATGCAGCGTTATCAGTATCTAGCGAATCACCATCAGCATAAGCTTCGAAGTCATCAGAGAAAACTTCAGTTGTGCCATCAGTATCCGAGTAAATCACTAAGTTATCTACCGAGACAATCCCAGTTGCAGCTCTTACTCCATCGTTATCACCAAATCTAACAGCAACATGTGTTACACCACCTGTAGCATCATTCTCTGGTGTAAATCCATCAGTCGTAAAGCTAACTCCATCTACTGTGACTGTCACTAATGGAAGTTCTGTAGTATCACCGCCAGGGTATTCCCATGTAACTACAACATTCATGAACTGATCTAAGACAACAGATGCGGCTGATGTATCAACTGAACCTGGGCTACGAACACCAAAACTGTCGTCTCTTATTCTCAAGTCAATTATTGCACCATCATTATTTGTTGCTGAATTAAATAGAGTGATGAAAGCATCGCCATCGCCAAGCTCATCATCTAAACGTTTGATAGCAACTTCAAATCGGCCTGCAGCTAGTGGACCGTTATCCCCTAATGCATAACGTAGTTCACCTGTGTCATCAGTAGTATCAGTAATAGCGGCAAATTTATTACCCTCTGTACCTGGACCACCTGTAGCTTCTAATGTTTCCACTGTCGCTTCAGATGTATTGCTATGATATGGAGATGCTGCATTGTCAGTATCTAATGAATCACCATCAGCATAGCTTTCAAAGTCATCAGAGAATACTTCTGTCGTACCATCTGTATCAGAGTATATGAATAAGTCATCAAGGCTAAACTTGCCTGTTGCTTCTCTCACACCGTCATTATCACCAAATCTAAAGGCAACATGAGTTACACCGCCTATGGCGTCGTTTTCAGGTGTGAATCCATCAGTGGTAAAGTTCACTCCGTCTACTTGCACAGTCACTAATGGAAGTTCTGTAGTATCACCGCCAGGGTATTCCCACGTGATCACTACATCCATGAAGGTGTCTAACACTACAGTAGCTGAAGACGTATCAACACTACCAGGACTACGCACACCAAAACTGTCGTCTCTGATTCGAAGGTCTAAGATAGCACCATCATTGTTAGTGTTTTCATTAAACAGTGTAATAAATGCATCACCATCACCTAGTTCATCATCAAGACGTTTCACTTTTACTGCAACCCTACCTGCAGCTAACGGACCATTATCACCTAATGCGTAACGAAGCTCTCCCGTATCGTCTGTGGTATCAATAATTACTGCAACATTATTTGCACCTGTTGCTACCACTACAGTTCCAGAAATCGTGATAGTCAATTCTGCAGTCGTACCATCAAGAGATTCAATAGTGAAAGTATCTGTTTCACGCTCACCAACAATTAAAGCAGCAATAGTTGCGTTATTAGTATCTAGTGTGTAGGTCCACGAACCGTCTTCTAGAATAGCAAGAGTACCGTATGTTCCCGTTAAAGATGATTCTACAATAAAGGCCTCACCCTCATCAGGGTCAGCCACAATCACTGTTCCTGTAGAAGTCGCTTCATCACTCGCTATAGCACCAGTTAATTCAGAGAACACTGCTGGACTTGGCTCGCTTGTGCCATCTCCCACATCATATACAGCGACTTCAGTGTAAACAGCTAAGCTATAAATGCTTCCTGTTCCATCAAGAGTTTCCCCTTCATCATAACTTTCAAAGTCATCTGCAAATACGCTCACGGTACCTTCTGTATCAGAAAACACTTCAATGTTATCTACATAGTAAGAACCGAAAAGAATCGTTCTGTCGTTATCACCAAATCTGAATTGAATAGTTTGTATACCATCTACAAACCACTGGTCTAAACCAGTGAAGTCAGTATCAACTACTGCAGCTGTAGAAAAAGAGCCACCGCCAATCACTTCACCATCAATGGTTACTGTAATTTGTTCGGCTGCATCTAAATCCCAAGTAATTTCTACATCATAAAACTGACTTTCCACAAATGGTGCAGTAATCATGTCACCAGGGTATGAATCACTATCGGTATTTCGAACGAAGAAACGTGGGTCAATGACGTTTCCGTCACCATCAGTTTGCTCACCTTGTATACGTAAATCAATTAGTGACTCACTAGAGCTGCCAGAAGAACCATATAAAGTGATGTAAGCATCTTTATTGTTACCATCACTACCAGGTGCAGCATCTTTAGCAAAAGATGCACTTAACTTACCTTGGCGTAAGTTATCTACGCTAAATCGAATTTCACCTGTGTCTCCACCGATATCGTTAATCTCAGCAACCTGAGTTAGGGCTGCAACACGGATGTCTATTTCAGCAGTTGTGCCGTCGATTGACGAAATAGTTACTAAATCATTAACTGAATTTCCTAGTTCAAGTGCAGCAACAGTTTCATTTGCTACATCAACCGTGTACGACCAGCTTCCGTCAGCATCAATGCTAAAGGTACCGTAATCTAAGGTTACATCAGTTTGAGCGATAACAGCATCTTCTTCAAAGTTAGGATCGGTAACTGTTACTGAACCAGTTAGTGGAGTAGTTGATGTACTGTTAACCGTACCACTTAGTGTACCTTCAATAATAGCTGTTACAGGGTCATTGTTATAACCAACAGCAGAACCAATTACATCTAACAAACTTGAGTCAACATCTGCAGCAACTTCAGAAGACGTTTCTAGGTTTTCTTGAGCAATCTCAAATGCGGCTAGTGTTGCTTCTGAATAAGCACCGTCATCAGCTAAGTCAGTAACTAGTTCAGATAAAATAGTAGCAATGTCACTATCAGCATCATCTGCATCTAATTGTGAAATTAGGGCCAATACCGAGCCATACCTGTCGGCATCTTCAGCGTCATCTGCGCCCAGTGCATCTACGCCAACAGTAGTAGGGAAAGTTTCTGTCGTATCAAAACGAATGCCAAAGCGTCCGTTGATAATATCAGCTTGTTCTGCATAGGTAGTTAAGTCTGCAGAAGCAGCTTGAACTACCATTTCTGTCAATGGAGAAACAATATAGTCTGGCGCTATGATTGCTCCTTCTGCTGTAACATCAGCGTCACTTTCTACAACGTCAACTACAGCTCTTAGTGTAGGTGCGTCTAAAGTTTCACCCGTAGATTCGTCAGTATAAGTACCGCCGGTACATGATATTAAACCTGTGCCTGTAAAGTGCACATCAACAAAAGACACAGCACCTGTGGCATCAGAGGTAGAAGATGCTTGAACACTCGTGTCTGCTACGCCGCTATCATCTACTGAGACAATATCACAACTAGCACCACTTACAGGGCCTTTAACAACAAAAGCAGAAACATTTAAAGTAGGAAGTATTTCAGTAGTAGCCGCACCTAGCGCTTGGTAAAAACCAGCTTCATCTGTATATAAAGCTGAGGCTGTTAAAATAGAACCTTCATCTTCTTCAGTAATAGTATACGAAGTATCTGTTCCAACAGTTTCACCGCTATCTCGGGTCCATGAATAACTAACAGAGTCTGCTACTATTCCATCTGGATCAGATAGGGTTAATGATAATGTAGTGCCAGCGATGAAATCGCTACCCACAATTTCGATGGCTCCGTTACTATTACCTCGCAACTTAGCCTCGTCGTCCCCACACCCAACTAAGGCTGTCGCAACGACTATGGGTATTAGTGATTTCTTAAACATGCTTTCTACTCCCGAAAGTTTTACTTATTAAATGGTGCTGCATAGCAAACCAACTGGTAAATGTATCTAAAGTGCAAACCAAATTGGTATGACAGAAAAATAAATCTTTAGCCTTTTGGTATTACCAATGTATTTGATAAAGTAAGATACAACGAACATGAAACCATAAAACCACCGATCTTACTAGCCAATTTTAACGTATTTATACAATTTTTTTACAAAACGAACGAATGCTGGTAACTTACATCCCCTCTATATTTAATGACGTTGGCAATAAGTGTATGGCTCACCTGTAATACCAATTATCTAGCCACAACATGACCAATTAAAACCAAACGCACTAGCTGTATCCTTACCAACTACATAATAAAGCTATTCGTTTATTACTTTTACTCCATTACCAAGGCTCAACATTCAAACACTTTTTTAAAGGTTATTTATGTATTTAATCAAACCCATCAAAGCTACATTACTTTTGGCCTTATTAAGCCTCAGCTCCCTTGCAGCATACGCCCAGCAAGTAAATGAGTTAAATCCCAAACTTCCTCCGGGGCACAACTTTGAACTTATAGATTGGAATGTTAGCTTACCTGTAGATACCAACAAGGATGGCAAAGTCGATACCATCCCAGAGATTTACCTAGAAAAAGGATTTGAATATAAGCCCTACTTTTATACTGCAGATGATGGAGGCATGGTTTTTACAGCCTTTGTAGATGGTGTAAAAACCTCTAAAAACACTAAATACACCCGTACCGAGCTAAGAGAAATGTTAAGAAGAGGTGACAACTCGGTTAAAGTAAAAGGCATTACCAAAAACAACTGGGTGTTTAGTACGGTTCGCGGTAAAGAGAAAAGAAAATCAGGGGGAGTAGATGGCCGCCTTGAAGCTACCCTTGCAGTAAATAATGTTACGGTTACCGGAAAAGACTACCAAGTAGGAAGAGTAATAATTGGTCAGATTCACGCTAAAGATGATGAACCAGCCCGCTTGTACTATCGAAAGCTACCCAAAAATAACAAAGGGGTAGTATACCTTGCCCACGAGCCACGTAAGGGTGATGAACAATATTACGAATTTAACGGCTCAAGAGCCAATGACATAGACGATCCTATTGATGGTATCGCCCTAGATGAAAAGTTTAGCTACAGCATAGATGTTAAGGGCGACATATTAACCGTAACACTTTCAAGGGAAGGTAAAGCAGACATCACCCAAGTGGTTAACATGAAAGACAGCGGCTACCACAAACGAGACCAATATATGTACTTTAAGGCGGGAGTCTATAACCAAAACAACTCAGGCGATCCTAAAGACTATGTTCAAGCGACCTTTTATCGACTAAAAAACAGCCACTCTGGTTACAACCAATAAGCTTCTTACAGCATGGGTAACTATTATCAGGCACCCATGCTTTCTACAACTCTTTTTTAAAAATGTCATCCTAACTTTTACCCCTCTTGCTTCCACTGGGTAATAATACAACCAAGCAATAATATACGACTAAAGTCTAATATTTGCTTTTTCTGTATTTGATTGTATCAGCTAACTATCTTGTTTATTCTGCTGCCCCTTTCCGTTTTACATATAGACCAAACAGCAAGAGAGAAACATCAATGTCAGCATCAAATAGAATTCTTTGTCCGACACTAAAACAGCGAGTTATGAGTGCAGAACAAGCCGCTGAATTGATACCCGCGGGTGCAAATGTAGGCATGAGCGGCTTCACCGGAGCCGGATACCCCAAGGGGGTACCAGAGGCATTAGCTAAACGTATTCTTAAATCAAACCAAGAAGGTAATGGCCCATTTCGTATTAGCCTTTGGACAGGTGCATCTACAGCACCAGAACTAGATGGCGCTTTAGCGGAAGTAGACGGCATAGAACTGCGCCTGCCTTTTCAAAGCGACCCCAAATGTCGAAAGCGCATCAACAATGGCACCATGGATTACGTAGACTTACACCTTTCTGAAGTATCTCAATATGCTTGGTCCGGTTTTTTAGGCAAGATGAATATCGCGCTCATCGAAGTTGCAGGGATCCGAGAAGATGGTAGCTTAATCCCCTCTTCATCAATAGGTAACAACAAAACTTGGATAGAACAAGCAGACAAAATCATTCTAGAAGTTAATAGTAAGCAAAATATTAAACTAGAGGGTATGCACGACATCTATTACGGTACGGCTCTTCCACCTAACCGTAAACCTATTATGCTTACCGATCCTGCTGATCGAATTGGAGAATACTATTTCGAATGCCCAGCAGACAAAGTTATAGCTGTAGTTGAAACCCATGCAGAAGACCGCAACTCTCCATTTAAAGAGCCAGACGAAATATCTAAAAAGATCGCTCAACATATCCTAGACTTTTTTCAACAAGAAATAGAGTTAGGCCGACTTCCTAAAGAGCTATTACCTATTCAATCCGGTGTGGGTAATATCCCTAATGCAGTATTAGAAGGGCTAGATTCAGGTCCATTTAAAAACCTCACGGCATTCACTGAAGTCATTCAAGATGGCATGTTAAAAATGCTTAAGTCAGGCACACTCGCCACAGCGTCTGCCACAGCGTTTTCACTTAGCCCTGCAGGCATTAAAGAGTTTGATGAAAATATCGACTTGTATCACGACAAAATAATTTTGCGACAACAAGACATTAGTAATAACCCAGAACTAGCTCGTCGCTTAGGCGTCATTGCCATGAACGGCATGCTCGAAGCCGATATTTACGGCAACGTAAATTCTACCCATGTTATGGGCACACGTATGATGAATGGTATAGGTGGGTCTGGTGACTTTGCCCGTAACGGCTACCTTTCTATATTTGTTTCACCTTCAACAGCAAAAGATGGCGCCATCTCATCTATCGTACCTATGGTGTCTCATGTTGACCACACCGAACATGATGTAAAAATCATAGTCACTGAGCACGGCTTAGCTGATTTACGAGGACTATCACCTAGGCAACGAGCCAGAAAAATCATTAATAACTGTGCTGATCCATCTTTTCGACCTGCATTGCAAGACTATTACGAAAGAGCTTTGCACTCAGGCCGAGGCATGCACACGCCGCATTTATTAAGTGAAGCGCTAAGCTGGCATGAGCGCTTCGAACAAGAAGGCCACATGTAACGTCTGCTAGGTAGCCATCTTGACTTCACCACACCACTATCAGGCTCTAGCTTCAGACTATATCAAAGCAAGTGAGTAAGCCTCATTTACTGAAAAACCAGTTACAGTCAGTCTGTAACTGGTTTTTTATATCCAATCAGCCCCTTAGGTACTAGAAAATATACTTACACTTCGAAAGAAATACTTGAAATTCGAAAGATAACAACTAAAATGCATTTCAAAATGAAACTTATTGTTTTGATAAATGCAAAAACGTAATACCCAACAAAGACGCAGAGCCATAATAGAACGCCTAAACAATGAAGGTGAAGTGTCTGTTGATCTGCTTTCAAAAGCATTTTCTACCTCAGAAGTCACTATTCGCAAGGATCTAGCTGAGTTAGAAAACAACGGCTTATTATTACGAAAGTTTGGCGGTGCGGTATTATTACCAAAAGAGTCTTCCGAATTATCAAGCGAAAAAGTTTCGACTCGAAAGATAGCCATTGCAAAACTCGCTGCGACCTTAATAAAAGATCATAACCGCATCATAATAGATAGCGGCAGCACTACATCAGCACTTATTCCAGAATTAAAAAGCAAACTCGGCCTAGTGGTGATGACTAACTCCTTGCATGTAGCGAATTCAGTATTAGAGCAAGAAAACGAACCTAAAGTTCTGATGACAGGTGGCACCTGGGACAGTCAGTCACACTCTTTTCAAGGGCAAATGGCCGAACAAATGCTACAAGCATATAACTTTGACCAAGCATTTTTAGGGGCCGCAGGGATTGATATAGAAAGAGGCACCACTACGTTCAACGAGCTTACTCATTTAAGCCGGGTTATGGCGCAAGTATCAAACCAAATTATCGTGTTAGCGGAATCAGAAAAGTTACAACGTAAAATCCCCAATGTGGAACTACCCTGGCAATCAATTTCGGTATTAGTTACCGACGACAAAATTGACGCCAAATCAAAACAGACAATCGAAGAATACGGCGTGAAGGTTATGTGCGCCGCAACGCAATAAATACGGAGCAAAATGTATGTGTGGAATAGTAGGCGCAATCGCAGAAAGAAACGTAGTACCTATTTTATTAGAAGGCTTAAGACGCTTAGAATACCGTGGCTACGACTCAGCTGGCGTAGCATTATTAGACGGTCAAGGTAACTTACAACGCACCCGCAGAATAGGCAAAGTTAAAGAACTGGCCGACGCACTACAAGATAACCCAATCAAAGGCGTAACCGGCATAGCTCACACCCGCTGGGCTACCCATGGCGGCGTAACCGAAGCCAACGCCCATCCGCACTTCTCTAGCGAACGCATAGCTGTAGTTCACAATGGCATCATAGAAAACTACGAAAGCCTACGTACAGACCTAACTGCAAAAGGCTACGGATTTACATCAGACACAGATACCGAAACCATAGCCCACCAAGTACACTTTGAATTAGACAACTGCGACGACTTACTAACAGCAGTTCAAAATGCGGTTAAAAAATTCCATGGCGCTTACGGCACCGTCATCTTAGATAAGAACGACCCAGACCGCGTAATCGTTGCCCGCTCTGGTAGCCCCCTTGTAATTGGCCTTGGCCTAGGCGAAAACTTTATCGCGTCAGACCAAATGGCACTATTTCCAGTGACCCGCCGCTTCATGTTTTTAGAAGAAGGCGACGTAGCAGAAATTACCCGCACCAGTATCAAAGTATTTGACAGTGCAGGCCTGCCAGTTGAGCGCGAAGTTAAAGAATCAAACCTAGAGCACGACGCAGGCGACAAAGCCGGATACCGTCACTACATGCTCAAAGAAATTCACGAGCAACCTACAGTTATTCGCAACACCCTAAGTGGCCGCCTTCAAGACAACGGCATCAGCGCAAACATATTTGGCCATGGCGCAGACGAATTACTGGCTAAAATTAAACACGTACAAATCATAGCCTGTGGTACCAGCTACCACTCAGGCATGACAGCGAGATACTGGTTAGAACAATACGCCAATGTCTCATGTAACGTCGAAATTGCCTCTGAGTTCAGATACAGAAAATCCTATGTACACCCCAACAGCTTAATCGTGACTATTTCACAATCTGGAGAAACCGCCGATACATTAGCAGCACTGCGCTTAGCAAAAGAACAAGGCTATGCCGCAAGCTTAACCATTTGTAACGTGCCTGGCTCATCATTAGTGCGCGAATCAGACCTCGCATTTATGACACTAGCAGGAGCTGAAATAGGCGTAGCCTCAACCAAAGCATTCACTACCCAATTAACAGGCTTTTTGATGCTAACTATGGCACTTGGCAAGCACAACAACATGAGCCAAGACGATCACCAGCATATTGTCAAAGCCCTGCACAGCCTACCTGCAAAATTAGAAGAAACCCTGCAACTTACAGATGGCATAAAAGCACTAGCAGAAGAATTTGCAGACATGCACCACAGTCTATTTTTAGGCCGAGGCGACCAATACCCCATAGCTATGGAAGGCGCCCTGAAGCTTAAAGAAATCTCATACATACACGCCGAAGCCTACGCATCTGGCGAGCTAAAACACGGACCATTAGCCCTAATAGACGACGAAATGCCCGTAATAGTGGTGGCACCAAACAATGAATTACTTGAAAAACTAAAATCAAACGTAGAAGAAGTCCGGGCCCGAGGCGGCATTATGTACGTATTCGCCGACAAAGAAGCCAACTTCAAAAGCGACGAAACCATGCGCGTAATCAACGTCCCCCACTGCGAGTCAGCCATAGCGCCAATCGTCTATACCCTGCCCCTACAACTACTGTCATACTATGTAGCTGTTATTAAAGGCACAGACGTAGATCAACCACGTAATTTAGCCAAAAGTGTAACGGTTGAATAACTGAAAAAGGGCCGCAAGCCCTTTTGGATTTTTAAATAATGTTGGAACTTCTTAAATAAAGTTTAAAAATGACCACGATTTTATCGTGGTTCTTTTCTAGCTTTAGAAACGAAAAATGAAAAGAACGCGCCTATAAACACAAAAATAATAGCGGGAGGGGCCGGTATAGAGGCCGTTGATTCAACATGCTCACTCCAAACAAGATATTGTGCAAATTCCCAATCTCTACTATTACCTGTGTCGTAAAATCGCTCAGCATCTGATAAATCAGGCATCGTATAATAATCAGATGGAATAGAAGTTGATACTGTATAAGTATAAGTACCTTCCCAAAAATCAAAGTAATAACCTAAGTAAAAAGGCGTGTAAAAGTGACAGTAGTAAGTGTCACAATCTGCAATCAAAGTTTTATCGCTACTAAAATCACCTAAAGGTCCATCAACTAACACTTGATCATAGAAGGCCTTGCCGGCAAAAATCGCTGAATAAACATCGTTAAAAAACAAATCTTCAGGGTCATCACAACCACCAAATATCTCGACACATGAACCTCTAGCGAATTCGACGTCATAAACTTCGCCATAACCTAGATCGACACCTGAAGCTCCCGTTAATTTACCATCCGAGTTAAAATTCAGTACTAAATTGGCGTAAGAAAATTTACATAAACATAGAGTTAATAGTAAAACGGAAAAATTAATTAGTTTGCACATTATCCTTCTCCTAATTGATAGACACCTAAATATGGATAATACGTTAATGAAATAACATTCCAAGCTGTACAAAAATCATACTCCTTAATTGCCTATTGACCAACTTTTACTACAAAAACATCGTTTAACAATCGAACGAAATTCTCATCATAGTACTAGCACCAAATAATGAATTACTTGAAAAACTAAAATCAAACGTAGAAGAAGTACGGGCCAGAGGCGGCATCATGTACGTATTCGCCGACAAAGAAGCCAACTTCAAAAGCGACGAAACCATGCGCGTAATCAACGTACCCCACTGCGAGTCAGCCATAGCACCCATCGTCTACACCCTGCCCCTACAACTACTGTCATACTATGTAGCTGTCATTAAAGGCACAGATGTAGATCAACCACGTAATTTAGCCAAAAGTGTAACGGTTGAATAAAAGCATAGGGAAAGGTTTTTATGATGTGCGAGTACATTAAAGTTTGAAACTCGCACAGCCACGTCACTAGGTTTTGGTCGGGTTTGTGCCATTAACTTCACCTCAAGTTTTAAAATTTGAATGGCAGCTGTGTACGTAAAACGGACGCTCGCAAGATAATAATCTCATTTCCCGCTTACACACCATCGCTGAGCATAGCGCAAACGATTCTAAATTCTTCTCAAATTGTGAACAGTACAGTGAGAGATTCCTCTCTGTACGATCACTATGCACATAGAGGTAGACGACTAATAACTAATTTCATTAACTATTTAAGGAATAATATTTATGACCGACATAATTCGTGCCCCTCATTATGCATACTCAGATGAAATGAAGGCCAGATTTAAGAGAGAGCCGGAAGCTACGGTTGAGGCATTTTCCAGACGAGCGTCAGCTTTTAGTTTATTAGAAAGCCTAGCTGCAAACCCTGTCAATCCATCCCTTGTATCAAGCACTTATGGAGGGATAGATGCAATACTAATGACTTTGCCAGGCTACGTATTTTCCTATTCTAGTTACTCTGACCCAATTAGTGACTTAATTGGTAAGCTACCTTCTCAATGCCATTTGTTTATATTAGTTTCGCAAAATCATAGAACGATACTTGATACTTGGTTGCAGAATGCGAATGCCACAAGTAGAACAACGGTTGTTGAAGCTCCGACTACCATGCAATTTACTGTTTGGGCTGAAGATGCTTACGCAGTGGTAAGCGATACTGCTCAAAGCCCTGCGACACGCCACCTAGTGGAGCCCGCAACATTTAGACGAGCACATGATTCGCTTATTGCTGATGAGATGGCCAAAGGTTCATCCCTTAATCAATCTCAAGTGCAACTCTACTTTCAAGGGGGTAACCTGTTAATTGGTGATGATTTTTGGTTGATGGGGATGGACTATGCGATTAACTCTTTAAATCTTGGGTATGTAGTGCCTCAAGCTGGTGAAACTGAGTTACAAGCAATAGAGAGAGCTTACGGCGAAGCTCTGGACCAGCAAAAGAAGCTTATACTAGTTGGCAGTAGCCTCGCAGTTCCAGCACAAAAAGAAATTCCAATCGTGATTAATAACGAACCTTGGACTGAGGAAGTCTATGCTGGTAATTCTCCGGGCACAACACAGCCACTGTTCCATATTGATATGTTTATTACTCTTTTAGGTAGAAGTGAATCTGGCAGGCAGCGAGCTTTAGTCGGTGACCCCAAAATGGCAGCGGATATACTGGGAATCCCTACTTCACCCTATGCTATGCAGTCGGTTTTCGATGATATAGCTGGAAAGCTAGAAGCAAATGGCTTTGAAGTTGAAAGAAATCCACTTCCGCTAACATATCAAGATGATCCATCTAGGAAAAAGAGATACTGGTACTTTGCAACAGCCAATAATGCACTAGTGCAAACGTCTCAAGGAGACGAGCAGGTTTGGATACCTACTTATGGCCATGGTGCATGGCCTGAGCTTTCGGCTACTGATGACGCCAATGCCCAAATCTGGAGGAATCTAGGTTATACCGTAAATAGACTAGGTGATTTTCACCCATTTGCATTTAATCTTGGAGCCGCACACTGCATTACAAAATTCTTGGGACGGTCTTAGCTCCTCGTAATGAGTTTACAGTCAGAGAACCCTAGCAAAGCCCGCCAGTAGGACGCAGTAAATCTGCGAATCTGCTGGCGGGGATGAATGTCCGCTCTTTGTCTGAAGCAGACAAGCGCTTGCCGTATGATGATGTTCTGCTTTTCGCTCAAACCCGTCTGTCAGTTTATTAGGCAGACTGAGTTTCAAATATTAATTAGTCAAATTTTTATAGCGTTTAAGCTTTGGTTTTTCCTAGCCACAAACATTACGTAATTTGGGAAAAATCTAAGTACACAAAATCGGGGGTTCAAGGAGTTTCAGTTTTAAATATTAATATGCTTGCACACATTTAACCACAACCAACAAACTGTGTGATACAGGGTGCATTTAAACCAACACCCTAGTACCACACACTCAAAAGCAATCAGCAGTATATTCCCTTATGCTGTTTGCTTAATTAGGCTATTGCTTGATCCCTCTTTGGGTCTCTAGGTAAGCTGCGAAGCTTCCTAACCAATGGGATCCCATGTAGTGCATATCTCCAAATACTGAGTTAAGGCCTGCCTCTCTGTGGGCTTTTAGGTTCTGAGTTAATAGGGCAACCCGTTTGTCATCCTTATCTAAACCGCCAATAATGCCCTCAAGCATCCAAGAACGGCTTAGGTTTAAGCCATCTAAATGAGCTAGCTTACCATCTGACTTGTCAGCTACTGTTGCTGGAGTTATCCAACTTTGGTCACCTTCATTAAGCTGTGGAAAAAACTCAGACAACCACACACTATACTCAGATTTTGGTAGTACTCTGCGCATTAAATCTGCTTCCGCCAAACAAGGAGACAAAAAGTCCTGACCAGAAGGCTCGTAGGCAATGGGGCAGGTTTTGTCTTTAAGGTAGAACTGCTTCACTTTTTTGGTTAGCAAGGCTTCAAACTCTGCATTCTTATTAGCACGGCTCCAATCTAACATTAACCCAAAGGCAAAAGCGGTTTGGCTATGTTCGCCGGTGCGAATTGGGTAAGCTAATTTATGTAACCATGAAGTGATGTTAGCCACAATTTTTACTTCTAGTGGTTGTAACGTTTCTATCCACTCTTTAGCTTGGGGGAAACTTGCCTGCCTAAGCTCTGTCATTAATTGCAAATACCATGCTAGGCCATATGGACGTTCAAAGGTGCTTGAATCACTGCGAGTGTAGGTTTTCATTTCGCCAGCCAGTTTTTCTGGCGTAAAGCTTTGTGCAAGCTTTTCTAAAATAAGGTCAGTATCAACCTTATCACTGGCTTTATTGAGCATACGCACTAGCAGCCAATGGCCATGTACCGAAGAGTGCCAATCTAAGCACCCGTAAAACGCAGGATAAAGTTTACTCGGCGGCATAACATCCGCTTCACTTTTCATGCTGTGCTTTATCACGTTCGGGTATTCTTGATGAATACAGTGTAGCGCTAAGTCTGCAAAGACTTGCTCGTAATGTTCAGATGCTGGCGCTTCCTTGGCACTCACTACATGACTGAGCATAAACAATAGTGATATGGGTAATGCTGCTTTCTTGTAATGAATTTTCATACTCTGAATTCTTATGTTAATTGTTTTAGAAAGGGAGCCTGCTCGTTAAGAGCAGGCGGGTCTGTCAACCTGTAGATATAAAGCTCTTACTTGATTTTGGTAGCACTCACACCGAAGAATACCCTACTCATAAAAGATACTCTTTCATCGAGTAAATTGCCTCGGTACGGCTAAACAAACAGATGATGCATTGTAGTTGTTGTTTGCATCATTGATTTCTCGTACCTGTTCATATCCAAAATCTTGTTGCACTACAGTGCCTTGAAGATTTGTTTAAATTAATCTTTAAGGTGCATGTATATTAAGCGAACAATTAATAAGCAGTCAAGCCAGCAATACACATGAATAACACTAGCGTTTTATCATTGTTTACATAAAGTAATTTCAAGCCATTGTTTTTTATAGAGTATTTTACAAATTTAAAAAATAAAATTTGGAGTGAAAAAGTTTAGTTACTGAGGTAATCAGCGAATAAAAGCCATCATTGGATTACTTTTTAACAGAACACTACTGGTTTTTTAGATATAAAGCGGCCATATATATTCATAATTAACAGCACTTAAATTCAAAGATTTAGTGGCTAATTGACCTTAGACTCTTACCCTATATATGCTTGGCTTTATGGCAAGAATAAACCCGCGTCTTGAATGGATGGCTACTATTTACAGTAGCCACGGGTAACGCTCGTAAAGGCGGGCTTTAACCTTCAATAAAGACATTAGGCACTTTCACTACAGACTTGCTGCAGCTCTAGCAGCTTGATCATATACCCCAGATAGCGACCGTAATGTAGCAGCTACGTTAGACAAGTCTTCTGCGTCTTTACCTGTTAACCCTAGCGAAGAGACTAAACATTCTTCTCTAATTTTTCGGTACTCTTCACACAGTTTTCGGCCTTTAGCGGTGGCCGAGTAATACATTTCTTTGCCCCGCTTTTCCCCTTCTATCAGCTCCGATTTTAGGAGTTTCTTTAAGGCGTAATTGATAGAATGCGTGTCTTCAATATTAAGCATAAAACAAATATCAATCCGCCTTTGCTGGTTTTCTCTTGATTGAATATTATGCAGAGTCATTATGTCTAAAGGGCTTAGATCACTTACCCCTGCCGCCGAGGCACACCTCACAATCCATTTAGTAAACGCATTATAAAATACGGTTAAACCAAGCTCGACTTCTGACAAAGGCCAAGCTACACCTTCAGCCAAACTTTTTGACGAGACTATTTTTCGTTGTGAGGTCATTTATGGGTACTCCGCAGGGCAATGGGTATAATTAGCAAGCCAATATACACGCTATCATATCCGTTTTTAACCACCTTTTTATATACCCACTATTAAAGGGCATTAATCCTTAGGGTAAGTCGCAAATTCAATGAAATAAGCGTAAAGAGTAATCAGCCAGAGAGATTTAGGCTGCAGTAGTTAAGCTTTTAACAGAAACTGCAGCCCGAAAAGTTCATATAATACGGAGCAACTGGACCTATATACCTAGGGCACTGAATACCATTTTTGCACCTAAACCCGCGGTGATAAGTACAACTATACCGCCAAGAATATTTGCTTTTAAAGAGTTGGCATATTTACCAAGCAATTGCTTGTTGTTCATGGCATAAAGCAAGAAGCAAGCAACAATAGGTAAAAGCAAACCATTAGCAAACTGCGCTAAAAGGATCACAGTAACAGGCTTTACACCCGTTAAAGCCAACAAAGAACCAATTGCTATCACGCTTAAACTGATCCCTCTAAAAGCGGCTCCTTTGTTTTCACTGCTAAGTTTTAATACCTCACAAATGGCGTAGCCGGTTGCTAATGGCGCAGTAATTACACTGCTCAGCCCAGCGGCAAACAAACCTACGCCTAGCAAATACTTAGACCAAGAGCCAAACAAGGGCTCAAATTGATGCGCCATGTCAGCTGCACTATTAACCGATAAACCATGGGCAAACATACTTGCAGCAGATGTAGAGACAACAAGAATAGCAATCAGCCCCCCTAGCCCAATAGATACAATAGTGTCACTTTTAGCATTACTTAATTGCTCTGAACTATGCCAATGGTTTCTGGCGGCGGCGGCGTGCAAAAACAAATTATAAGGGACCACTGTGGTGCCAATTAGCGCGATAACTGTGAGCAAACCACCTTCTGGTATTTCAGGGAAAACTAGCCCTTTAAAAATATCAAGGATACTCGGCTGCACAAAAAAGAAAGTCAGCACAAATGAAAGCCCCATTAAGCTCACTAACCCAATCAATACCTTTTCGATTTGTTTGTAAGATCCAAGCAGCAGTATGCAAGCACCAACAATACTAAGAATTATTATTGAGGCAGTGTAGCTGCCTGTAGTTTCACCTACTATCGCTTGAATACCTATAGCGGCTCCAGCTAAGTTACCAGCTTCATAAGCGGAGTTCCCCCCGTAAAGCGCAATAATAATCAGCAAAACAAGAGGCCATTTAAAAACTGACGCGCTAAACATATTAACAAGCACTTCCCCCAGCCCTTGTTGCGCGACTATTCCCAAACGAACCGCCATTTCTTGCAAAATGATGGTTGATAATGTGGCAAAAAGCAGAGCCCATAGCAAAGCATAGCCAAAATTTGCACCGGCTAACGTGCAAGCGGTAATTGTGCCAGGACCAATAAATGCAGCTGTTACTAATACACCTGGTCCTAAATTTCTTAGTTTTGTTATCACAATCTCAACTCCTGAGTATCCATTCCCCCTTAAAAAAGAGGGAAGGTATTGCCTTTATTATTAGGGGCTGTTTACTTTACTTCGCCATACCCCCCACCAGTTGGAGATTCAATATTAACCGAATCTCCGGGTAAGACCTTGGCATGACCACAACCACCAAGCATCTCCCTATCTCCATTTTTACGTTCAATCCAATTACAGCCAATTTGCCCTGGTTGCCCACCTTTCACGCCAAAGGGAGGGTACTTTCGGTGCTCTGATAAAATCGAACACTCCATCTCATCCTCAAACCTTATTTTGCGATAAATACCATCACCAGCATTCCATTTACCTTTACCACCAGAGCCACGACGAATAGAAAACTCTTCTAAAATAACTGGGTATCTTTGCTCCATAATTTCTGGATCTGTCATACGAGTATTAGTCATATGAGTATGGACCGCAGCCACACCATCAAACCCTGGGCCTGCTGGGCTGCCAGAGCATATTGTTTCGTAATATTGATACTTCTGGTTACCAAAGGTCAGGTTGTTCATGGTGCCCTGACTTGAACCAAGTGCTCCCAAAGCACCGAATAACGCATTAGTGACTGCTTGACTAGTTTCTACATTTCCAGCGACGACAGCGGCAGGATATTCTGGGTTCAATAAGGTGCGACTGGGGACCTTAATTGTGATGGGTTTTAAACACCCAGCATTGAGTGGGATCTGATCATCAACCAAACATCTAAACACATAAAGCACCGCTGCGTGAGTAATCACCTTAGGTGCATTAAAGTTGTTATCTAGTTGGCCAGATGTGCCTTCAAAATCAATTACGGCACTACCCTCTTCTTTGTTTACAGTGATTTTTAATGCAATCACAGCTCCCGAATCAAGCTCATATGTAAACTCACTATCGCTTAACTTTGAGATTGTTTTACGCACTGATGCTTCAGCACTTCGCTGAATGTGTCGCATATATGCATGCACAGTTTCTACACTGCTTTCGTTCACTAGCTTAAGTAACTCATTTGCACCGGTATTATTGGCGGCAACTTGCGCCATTAAGTCCGCCACATTCTGGCTGATATTTCTAGCTGGATAGGGGCCATCTGACAGCCTTTTGGTTATGTCATCAACTAAAAAAGTGCCTCTATCCATTAGCTTCACACAGTCTAAGATAATCCCTTCCTGTTCTATACTAGTAGCCTTAGACGACATAGAGCCTGGTGCTATGCCACCTATGTCTTCGTGGTGTGCCCTACTTGCCAGATAAAAAATAATCTCGTCTTCTGCTTCATTGAAAACAGGCGTTACCACAGTAATATCAGGTAAATGTGAGCCGCCGTTGTATGGGTTATTTTGTACAAACACATCACCTGGATTTATCTCTTGGTCACTCTCAATGATAACTTTTACCGAGGAGTCCATAGAGCCCAAATGCACAGGTACGTGAGGAGCATTAGCCACCAAGTTTCCTTGGTTATCAAATAGAGCACATGAGAAGTCTAAGCGCTCTTTAATATTTACCGATTGCGAAGTATTTTGCAGCACCAGCCCCATCTGCTCTGCCACAGACATAAACAAGTTATTGTAAATTTCTAAGGTAACCGGATCGCATTTATCGCCTTCATCGGTATTTCGCTTGGCACTCTCTTGCAAGTTGCTCAATACCAAATGTCCATATTTATTAACCGCTGCCTGCCAACCGGGCTCAATAACAATTGTCCCCGTATTCTCTATAATCAAAGCGGGCCCTGTAAATTCATGGCCGTACTTAAGTTGATTGGCTAGATAAATAGGAGTGGTGTGCCACTGGCCTTTGCTAAACATCATTTCACTGCGTTGTGGCACCAAGATACTAGGCTCTGAGTCTGTCGCTGCAGTTTCTACGTTTGCATCACCCTTTACAGACGACAATACGCCGATAGTATCGATTAGGATGTTCTTTTCTGGTGAGATAAAGCCAAACTGCCTTTTATGAATTTTCTCAAACTCCCCTTGCATCTTTTGATGATCGCTAAGGGGTACTTGAATAGTAGAATCTGAATTTTGATACTTTAACTGGGCCCAACGTGTATGAATAATGTCGTCTTTATTTAAGCCCTGGTCCATTAAAACATCGCTATTTACAGCGGCCATTGACTCAAAATCGATTACGGCTTCTTGTATTTCATCAGCGCCTAAAGGTTTTCCAAGCACATGTTGCTGTTCAGTAGAGATATCTGCTAACCCCATACCATATGCCGATAACACGCCAGACAAGGGGTGCAAAAATATTTTAGACATACCTAAACGTTCAGCCACTAAGCAAGCATGCTGCCCACCAGCGCCACCAAAACAATTAAGTACATACTCTTGCAGGTTATACCCCCTAGCAACAGAGATTTTTTTAATGGCTTGAGCCATGTGCTCAATCGTAATATCAAGAAACCCTTCCGCAATTTCTTGTGCAGATTTATCTCCGCCTAAGCGCTCAGCAATGGCCGCAAAACCTTTCACAGAAGCTTGTTTGTCTAGTGGTAAGTTTTGCTGTGGTCCAAAAATACTTGGAAAATAATCAGCTTGGATTTTACCTAAACAAAGATTAATGTCGGTGACAGCAAGTTGCTGCCCGCGGCGGTAACAAGCCGGCCCAGGATTTGCGCCCACAGACTCTGGCCCCACTCGAAAACGGTCTCCATCAAAGGTAAGTTTTGAACCACCACCAGCGGCAACAGTATGAATGTACATCATAGGTACTCGCATGCGCACACCGGCTACTTCTGTCTCGTAGACCTTCTCGTACTCGCCAGCAAAATGAGAAACATCTGTCGATGTACCGCCCATATCAAAGCCAATCATTTTGTCAAAACCCGCTAGTTTTGCGGTATGCACAGCACCCACAATACCACCAGCTGGGCCAGACAAAATTGCATCTCGTCCACGGAATAGGTGCGACCCAGTCAGTCCACCTGAAGATTGCATAAACAGTAACTTACCCTGCTCACCCTTAGCCCCTATGGCATTTTCGATACGATCAACATATTTACGAAGAATAGGAGTCAGGTAAGCATCAACAACTGTGGTTTCTCCCCTTGGGACAATCTTAGTTAACGGGCTCACTTCACAACTTGCAGAAACTTGCGTAAAACCTATTTCACGAGCAAGGTCGGCAACTTGTTGCTCATGGGCGGGATAACGATAGGCGTGCATAAAAACAATAGCGATTGAACGAAAGCCTTTTTGATAAGCTTTAGTCAATTGAGCGCGAGTTTGCTCAAGATTTAAGGGAGTAAGCACCTCACCCTCAGCGCCAACGCGCTCTTCAACCTCAACCACATGATTATATAGAAGATCAGGCTTTTTAATATTTAACGCAAAGATATCACTGCGAGCTTGGTGACCTATCTCTAAAGCATCACCCAAGCCCTTACTAATAGCGAGTACAGTTGGCTCACCCTTTTTTTCTAGCAAGGCGTTGGTGGCAACAGTCGTGCCCATTCTTACGACTTCTATCTCTGCCGTGGGGATTTCATCGTCAGAGCCAAGATTCAAAAAACCTCTGATCCCATGCAGCGCCGCATCATCATATGCTTCTGGGTTTTCAGATAACAATTTTTTAGTATGCAATTCGCCAAGAGGATCTTTAGCTACAATATCTGTAAAGGTTCCACCTCTATCAATCCAAAATTGCCACTTTCGAACAGATTGGGTTACTTGATTCAAACTCATAAACACTCCAGGCACAGAAAACGTATTTCAAATGGGTAAAATTGAATACCATCTAACAGCAATGTTAAACTAAATGTCGAAATAAACCCTTATGCACTTGCTCAAAACGTTAAATCAAATAGTAAACATCCACCTATAAACCAGCCCAAACTAGGCAGGCTTGCTACTACAAAATATTCAAAGGCGTATTTAAACCGCCCAGCAATCCAATGCTAATTGTATCCTGGCACGTAGCTACTCAATTCTTCACTCGCCAAGGACACAATAATTCGAGTATTCACATCATCACAGCTAAGCGGCACTTTGTTACGTGAAAAATTGGGCAACACTGGGGCATGCTCAACACAATCCGCTCCTTTGTGTTCGCTATTTTTAACGTTCGCGTTACTAGATTCAACAGTATTCATATCATCTACCCATTCAATAAATTTTATTATCACAATAAATACTATCATAACATTTGTATTTTACTAGCGTTTTACGTGTAATAATTATACAGCGATAAACTGCTTGTTTATGGCAAATAACCTACAGCTAGGTTTTGGATTAAAGGCAATTGGATAATTTATTGGCGGATGAGTAATTTGACTTAATGGCCTCTCTCCTAGATAAAAGTTAACTTCACTCCATTTAAGAAAGTGGTTTATCCATATTCAGGCTAAAAATGTCATTTTTTTCGCTAAGAATGAGTCTTGGAAATTCCTATGCCTGTCATAGCGCAAAGCATCGCAAACACAACGGCCGTGTAATTCTGAACGGCCCAAGGTAAATAATCTAAGGTGGGTATTCCAAGTGCAGCGGTCATGAATACTCCAGCACTGGTCCAAGGAATGAGCGGTTCGATTACCGTACCGGCATCTTCAAGAGTACGAGACAAATTTTTAGCATCAAGCTGCATACGTTTGTAGGTATCTCTAAATAATTCAGAGGGAATTAACAATGCCAGCTTACCGTCTGAGGTGGTACATACAACAGTAAACGTGGTTACTACGGTGGCCCCTATTAAACTTGTGGTACCTTTGATGCTTGTCGCTAAAAACGAAATTAGAATTGTCAGGCCTCCAGTTAACGCTAATGCACCCGCAAATGAAAAGGCACAAAAGACAAGTAGTACCACCCCCATCATTGAAGACATTCCACCTCGATTAATCAAAGATAACACGTCACTCAATACTGTTATTTCACCCAAGCCAACATTTTCAAACATTGAAGCATTGAACCCGTGTAACGTAGAAGTTAATGCTGTAATAAGCTCAAACTCTTGAAAGGTAACCGCATTTACTATCGCGACTAAAATAGCTAAAACCATCAGCGGAATAGTCGGAAATTTGCATACCGCCCCAAATAAAATAACCACTGGGGGCAATAATAGAAATAGGTTTAGAGTGAACAGCTCATCGATATTATCTACAATAGGATCGACGTTTTGCAGTGTATCAGTGGCAACCTCACTATTACTGGCAAACAAAAATACAATAATCGTAACCAAAAATGCTGGGACAGTTGTCCACAACATATGTTGTATATGCTCATAAAGAGAAGTTCCAGCCACCAGCGAGGCCAAGTTCGTAGAATCCGATAGTGGCGACATTTTGTCTCCAAAATATGCGCCCGACACTACCGCTCCGGCTACAGCAGCTAAATTAGCATCCATACTTGTGGCAATCCCCATTAATGCCACGCCAATTGTTCCTGCCGCTCCCCATGAGGTACCTGTGCAGAGTGATATAAAACTAGTGACTAAAAAAGCGGTAACCACTACATATTCGGGGCTAACTATTTTTAGTCCATAGTAAACCAGCATAGGGATAGTTCCGCCAATCATCCAACTGCCAATTAATCCGCCCACTAACACCAATATAAATATCGCCGGCAAAGCTTGAGCTAGACGCTCAACAATGGCGTTTTGAATGTCGTCCCAACTATGCCCTAACTTTTTAGCAACACCAGAAGCCACAATTGCCGATGCAAGCAATAAACTTTCAATGGGTAAACTGTAAACGCCGTAACCTATGACTAAAAAAATCAACATAGCGAAAATAGGTAGTAATGCGAGTGCTGCTGATGGCCGTGTTATGGTTTTATTATTCATTTAGGAGGAAGGTTTGTTATTCAATGCCTACATTCATAAATAACATCTTACCTCACGATGCCTAATAACTTTAAACAGATATCAAATCTTTAAGCGTCTATATATTTAACTCTTGTTTTATAAAAGTACTTTTCGAGGATTTGCTTTAAGAGCTTTATGAGGTAATGCTATAAGTAATGAGTTTACTTATGCAGTAATCGAGTTGGGGCATCGCCAGAGTTTGATATCAACTCGCTGATTATTTAAGTCATTCAGTCCTTAGCGACTTCTTTTGCAGCCATTATGCTTGAATACATAGATACACAAAAAGGCACCATATAGGTGGTGATCACCTTAAACCAGTTTAGTTCGGCGTCACCCCAAAAGGCTTCACCTTGATTTATAAGGGTTAGCAAACTGCCTACAATTATGCTGATGTAAATGGCTGTTTTTAGCTGTTTTTTCGTGATGGCCATATCAAGCGTTCACCTGTTTCTATCTTGTTGCACAATAGACCTTTTTTACTGTAAAAACTTTCATTTTCTCTTGTCTATAGTTTTGGCAATCTAATTAATAGTCATGAATAAAAGTCTAAGGTAGGGTGCTGTCATACACATGTATGACCTGTGATTACGCCCTTTCATTGACAGGTACTAAGCAAGTTGTTTATGGTTTCGAAACATAATCCAAAAACTGTAAGAATTTGTATGTCCAACACACGACGCCGCTTTCTTGGTGCACTTAGCCTAGTCCCATTAACCTTTGCCAAGTCTAGCTTAGTATTTGGGCAAACAAACCTACCCGAGTGTGAAACCGAAAACATAAAAAAAGGGGCGTGGCGTGCTAAGATCACCGCCCGAGATATTACTATTACGCTCATCAATAGCCAAAATCACTTTAAGCCTGCTGAAGCGCTATCAATATATGAAGAGTATAAGGATAGCGAGTCTCCTAGCAAACCTAGTTACTTAGATGTATATGCTGATGACCAATTTGTAACAAGTGCATTTGGTTCAAAAAAAGCACCGCTAAACCCCGAAATAAAAATTACAATAAAAGATGGGCGACCCAATACAGACTTTGTGGTGAATGATATTTTGCAAAATATCGATATACCTGGGAACACCATTAGATATGTGAGTAAAGAGCCAGGGGAGAGAGGGCAGTATATTGTAAACGGTAAGTCAATAACCCAAAGCTCATTGGCTACTTTGCACCTTATGACAGATGGCGCATCACCGAATATCAATAAAGTGGTTGACGCGGACATATCACAAAGCAAAATGAAGGTAAGCTTTGATTTTGATCCCTTGCTTCTTTCACAAAAGCTCATACTTGCTTATACCTTTGAAGATAGGCCTATGTATTATCTAGATATTCCATCCAAAGGATTGCTAGAGCTCATAAAAGAATCCTTATCACTGCATATCCCCTTAACTAAAAAACTGGCCCAAAATATGTGTGAATATGATGATTGTTTTGTCACCAGTGCAACATGTGGCCATATTGGTCTTACGGATGATTGCTGGGAATTAACCCAGTTAAGAGCTTTTAGAGATAATTATCTTTTGACATTGCCTAACGGCAAATCACTGGTCAATAAATATTACGACACTGCACCTAAATTACTGCAGGTTATCAATAACAAGAAATACAAATCCAATATACTCCTAAGTCTATATTTTAAAGATATTCTGCCGTCGGCAATTTTGGCGAAGTTAAAGTTAAATAAGCTCGCTCTTTGGCGCTATAAAGCCATGATGAAACGGTTAGAAAAGCAATATTTGAATGTATAGACAACAGCCTTAAAACCACAAATAAACTGGGGGGTATTAAGTAAAGCTGTTGTTCTGTTTATGGCATTTACTGGATTTTGCCCCCATGGCCTCATTTATTTGCAAAAGAGTAACCCGCCAATGTTTGCTTAAAACAAACTTAGGCAATCACATTATTGGTATAATTTTTACCTAAAAAAATAGGTCCACCTCAACAAATTAACTGGCTGATCCTACCTAACTTATACCTCAAACCCTGTATACTTGTTGCCGGACTCATATTCTTGATATGGGAAAACTTATTCTTATAGTCATGGTCATAGTAAAAAGTATATTGACACTCAGCACGGACACATCAGTGATAATTAGCCACAAACACAAATTTATATTTATCAAAACCTTAAAAACAGCCGGTACCAGTATCGAGCATTACCTCTCGCAATTTTGTGGTGAAGAGGATGTATTAACACCTCTTTTTCCTAGAGTGGAGCCCCACAAAGCGCAGCATCATAAGGGGTTGTGGAACCCATTACCTGAGCTAGGTAAAGTTCCCACTAAAGAGAAAGTGTCTATTATGTGGGATTTGATGAAAGCCAAAAAATTCCGTAATCATTCCTCTGCCATGAATGTTAAACATCGTATTCCAACTCGTATCTGGAATAGCTATTACAAGTTTTGTGTTGACCGTAATCCATGGGACAAATCTTTATCTCAATATCATATGAGACGAAAGCGCCAAGGTAATACTATGACATTCGACCAATATCTAGACTACGGTAAACTTTGCCATAATGCTCCCAAATACCTAGATAACACAGGCGCTTTAATGGTGGACCGCGTTCTAAAATTTGAAGAATTGGAGCAGCACCTAGGTGAAGTATTTAAAGAGCTTGCTATTCCCTTTGAAAATGGCCTAAACGTAAGAGCAAAAGGTGCTTACCGAGCTGACAAGCGGCCATATCAAGAAGTGTATACCCCTGCACAGAGAGATCATATTGCACGGGCGTTTTCGCGAGAAATAGCTATGCACGGATACGAATTTTAGACTCAGAACGCCTCGGAGTTAAACCGACAACTGATACACGCACATGTTAACGGCACTTGCCAGATTCAGTGAATCTATGGTGCCATTGCCGGGTATGGTAAAGGCATCAGCATCACATTGGTTTAGTGCTTCTCTTGGTACACCACGGGCTTCGTTACCGAATAAGTAACAATCGTATTGGGAAAATTCAGCAGTATTGATAGGCTTGCCTTGCATGTCTAGGTAAGCAAATTTTGTAAAGCGCTTTTGTAACGCATCTAGCTCAACATCAAGCTTAATGGGCACATGAAAAATGGCTCCCATACTCGCCCTAACTACCTTAGGGTTGTATGGATCCACACTGTTGGCGCTTAGCAGTAGTTTAAAGTTCCCAAACCAGGCTAGGCTTCGAAGTATTGTTCCTAAATTCCCGGGGTCTTGCACCTCATGTAAATAAATACAAAGCTCTTCCTGTGAGGGACTTTGCTCACTTTCTGCTGCTTTTGGTAAAGGCACACAAGCAATAATCCCTTGGGGTGATTTAGTATTACTTAATTGGGCCATTTGCTTGGTAGTCACTACCACCAGCGTAAAATCAAACTGCAGCGACCCAGTCCAATCTTGGTAGTCCTCAGTAACATATAAGGTGATATTGTTAAGGTCTTTTTGAGATAGTACTGCTTTTTGTAACTCAAGTATTAGGTGTTCACCTTCTACTAGGTAATAACCAAGTTGCGAACGGTATTTCTTTTGGTGCAGCTTTTTTACGTCGTCTAATTTCATATCACCTTGCCTAACTACCCTGATAGGGGTTTCAATTGGCTGAATTATAACTGTTTGCTCAATTCAAGTCAGGCTAAAACCTTAATTGCAAATAAAGGGATGATTTGTCAGTCCAAGGAATTGGAAAATACCCGCAGCGGGCTTACAATATGCATCGTTTTAGCGTGAGCAATAGGTGAATAAAAAATGGCCCAATCAGCAAGTAGTAAAAAATGGATGGACGAACACGTCAGTGATCCTTATGTCAAAAAAGCCCAAGCTGATGGCTATCGCTCTCGCGCAAGTTATAAACTCATTGAAATAAACAACAAAGACAAGCTCTTCAAAAGTGGCGACTCTGTGATGGATTTAGGGGCCGCTCCCGGTGGTTGGTCGCAGGTCATAGCCCCTGTAATTGGAGATTCTGGACAACTAATTTCCTCTGATATTTTGCCAATGGACAGCATTATAGGTGCACACTTTATTCAAGGTGACTTCACCGAAGAGTCTGTATACCACCAAATATTAGAAGCCCTAGATAACAAAAAAGTGGATGTGGTGGTCTCAGACATGGCCCCTAATTTAAGTGGCGTAAAAACCACTGACCAATACTCTTCAATTTATTTAGTTGAGCTTGCTTTAGATATGGCCCGCAATGTTCTTAAACCTAACGGCAGCTTTTGCGCTAAGGTGTTTCAAGGTGTGGGTTACGAAGCTTATGTTAAAGAGGTGCGTGCTTCATTTAACAAGGTGGTTATTCGTAAGCCCGAGGCATCACGCCCCCGCTCTCGCGAGGTTTACGTAGTCGCTAAAGGCTTTAAAGGTTAATACTTTTAGACTTAACGCCCAAACCCTAGGTTAAACATCTATCTATCACAGCGCGGCTGATTTAAAATAACAACGCCCTGACAGAGAGGCTGTCCGGCGTTTTCAAGAGTAAGTCTACTATGCTGCGTTTAACTGATATCAAATTACCCCTAAACCATGACGAACAAGCCATTGAGCTTGCCATTTTAAGCAAACTTAACATTACTCAAAACGAGCTTGTGTCTTTTGATATGTTCAAACGTGGTTACGATGCCCGTAACAACAAAAATATTCAGCTCATCTACACCTTAGACGTTGAAGTAACGAACCAAGACGCCCTACTCGCGCAATTTGAAAAAGACCAGCATGTACGCTTAACCCCAGATATGGCTTACAAATTTGTTACCCAAGCACCTAAAGACTTAGAGGAACGCCCTGTAGTTGTTGGTCTTGGGCCTTGCGGTTTACTTGCGGCTCTTACCCTTGCGCAAATGGGCTTTAAACCTATTATTTTAGAGCGCGGTAAAGTAGTACGGGAGCGCACCAAAGATACCTTTGGTTTTTGGCGTAAAAAAAATGACCTCAACCCAGAGTCTAACGTGCAATTTGGAGAAGGCGGTGCAGGTACATTCTCTGATGGCAAGCTTTACAGCCAAATAAAAGATCCTAAACACTATGGTCGCAAGGTACTAAAAGAGTTTGTGAAAGCCGGCGCCCCAGAAGAAATAATGTATGTTAGCAAACCTCATATCGGTACCTACAAGCTCATCAATATGATGGAGGCCATGCGTAAAACCATTATTGAGCTAGGGGGAGAGTTTCGTTTTAGCACCCGAGTTGAAAAGCTTGATTTTGAAGACCAAGATGACGCTGACAAGGACACGCGTAAAATCAAAGGGTTATTCCTGTCTGAAGACCAGTACCTCAGCTGTAAGCACGTTATTTTGGCCATAGGCCACAGTGCTCGTGATACCTTTGAAACCCTTTATGAACAAGGCGTATACATAGAAGCTAAGCCTTTTTCTGTAGGCTTTAGGGTTGAGCATAGGCAAACCATGATAGACAGCTGCCGCTTTGGTGATAACGTCGGCCACCCAATTTTAGGAACAGCCGACTACAAACTAGTACATCACTGCAAGAATGGACGTTCTGTTTATAGTTTTTGTATGTGCCCAGGAGGAACAGTGGTAGCTGCGGCCTCTGAGCCAAACCGAGTAGTAACCAATGGCATGAGTCAATATACAAGGCACGAGAGCAACGCGAATAGTGCAATTGTTGTGGGCATCACCCCAGAAAAAGACTATCCAGATCACCCCTTAGCTGGCATAGAGTTACAACGTAATTTAGAGTCATTAGCCTTTAAGGTTGGCGGTGAAAACTACCATGCCCCCGCCCAATACATAGGTGACTTTTTAGCGAATCAATCAAGTGCAACTACAGATGAAGGCGAAGTAAAACCTTCGTACACTCCTGGTATAACGCTTACCGATTTAAGCAAAGTGGTACCTGACTTTGTGACTGAGGCTATTCGTGAAGCCATACCCGCCTTTGATAAAAAAATAAAAGGTTTTGCTCGTGCAGACGGGCTATTAACTGGAGTGGAAACCCGCACCTCATCACCTATTTGTATAAAACGAGACAAAGACTTTCAAAGTGTTAACGTACAAGGTTTATATCCAGCAGGTGAAGGTGCAGGTTACGCAGGCGGAATTTGGTCCGCAGGCATAGACGGTATCCGTATAGCTGAGGCCGTGGCTTTAGATATAGTCAAAGACTAATTTTGCTCTCAAAGCTAATAGGTTTCACCTACGGACAACTGAGTGTAGTGGCCTCTTAAGGTTCCTAAAAATTCTGGAACCTCTTTGCTTGTACCTTTAGGCATTAACCAAAATTTTGCTTTGTGGGTGATGATCCTCTCGGTAATGACGCTGTAATCAATATCAAAAACATTTGGACTCTCGCCTTTTGGGGGCATCACCGTGACATCTATTTGCCAGTAATTATGGGAGTCTGGTTCAACTATTTGCGTGATTTTTTGTTGCCAAACCTTGGCTTCAGTGTTTTGTGAGTGAACATTCACATTCTTTAAAACATAAGCAGGAATATTACCAATAGTAGGCGCTGTGCTAAGTGCAGCACCTAAACGGTTATTGGGTAGCCGTAAGGTTAACAGTACTGAGTCTGGTAACACATTCACCTCGACCTGCGAGGATGACATGGGATGCCCATGACTCACTTGGGTAACAAACAGTAGGCAAAACGCCACATAGCACAAGCATGCTATGGGCGTTTTGTTATTAATGTAGCTTTTCATTTAAGGAGTAAACCTATTAAAGATCGAAGTTTCCGCCGTAATCTAGCTCTTTATCACGCCAGATACTATGGTAATGATTGTCACTGAACACCACACCACCTTGAACAGTAAACTCAATCCAAATATTTGGACCGTCAATTCTTGCATAAGAGTCTTGAGTGGTTATATCTGGGTATGAACCATAGGCAATGTAAGTTAAGTCTAACTGCTCATCACTAGTGTAATTAGCAAATTGGCCGGTTCCATTTGCATCGCCAGCGTAGGCTTCTATTACAGCAATCACTAGCTCTCTTTGTGCGTCGCTTAGCTCAGTTACACTTAAACCTTCTTGCTCTTCAGGATAATTTCCATCGTCTTGAGGGCCAACTAATACGTCGTCATATACATCTGGTAATAAAGCTGTCGCTAACTGCCCAGAATCAAGGCTATCAAATAAAGCAACTAGGGCTTCTTGATGCTGTGCCATTGGTGAGTAAGTTTCGCCGCCATCAGTCCAAGTTACTGGCTCTACCGCTACAAAGTTAGGGGTTAAGCTAACGGGCTCTGCATTGTAGCTTGCGAAAAATGTGTAATGGTGGCCAGCAAATTCAACAATCCAAGGTTCGTCTGTTGAAGGTGTACCTAAAAAGGCGACTGCGTAGTTATCTTCACCGTAAACATTGCCATCAAAAGTGCTTAGATATTCATCTGCTAAACGAATTTCTTCCATGGTTTGATTACCTTGGTCACTTAGGGCGGCATCTAATAATGCTTCTGCCGCTTCTTGCGCTTCATCACTCAGGTCGTCAATCAAAATACCATTATAATTGAAAGAGCCCACTGGCAAGTTAGACCAAGACTCAGTGGCATTGGTCTCGGTTAAGTCGTTCAGCATAGTGTCGACTTGTGTAGTAGTCAGAGTCGAAAGTAGGTTTTCGGCCAAACATGTCATTAGCTCAACTTGTACAGTTAGCTCACTACAGTCTGCGTAGGTATAAGCGCTTTCTGTCTCTTCGGTTTCTGAATCTACAAGATCATCTATGGTGTTATTGGAGTCTGAACTACCGCAACTTGTCATCAACACCAGCAGAGAGGTATTAATAAGCAAACTTGTTTTTGTGAATAAAGGTTTTAGTTTAAACATGCCAGAAGGCACTCCTATAGTTTAAATAAAATGTAAAAGTAAACTCCGAGCTCCAATTTTAAGGCATTGAAACTGGTGTATTTTATTGGTTAATTTAAGGCTAATCCTCAGCCTACAAACTCAAGGTCGTCCAAATTTGAAAAGGGGCGGCTAGGTCACTGCAATCTTGCAAAGAAAGAGAGCGCATAACATGAACTGGCCTTCCACCGCGGCCTTCTTTTTTATGGTTCATGTTGGCTGTCACACAAAGTTCAGGGTTGGCAACCAGTAAAAGACGTCCATCTTGCTGTAACGAAAATTCTTGGTTGCTGGCGCCGCTACATATAGCTAGCTCAATTGCTGCATTAGCTTGCAACGATGAAGCCTGCATACACACATCAAAATAAGGAAGTTTGAACGTGTTTTCCTTGATAAGAGCAGGATCGAAACTTTGGTCCTCTAACAAACGCCCTTTGTAGTCATAACAAGTATGGGCTTGTAAACCTTTATTAAGTGGCGCACGGGTACCTTGTCCTCCAGCTACATCAAGGCAATAGCCTCTCGCCTCATCAATATCATCAACAAGCCTTACTTCTACTAACTTCTCACTGCCCTGAACAGCAGTAGATAAACATAGCAAGCATGTTAAAAGGAACATGCCAATGGATTGATGTTTTTTCATAATCATTACCTAGGTTAAAGTTTTTTAAACAGGCCTAGTGTTAGCTTAAAGGTTAATTAGATAAATTACTTAACCATGAATAACTTGCACATTATTTACACTTTATATGGCCGTTTTAGCAGGCACCTGCTGTTAACTAAGAGTGCCTTTAGGGGTAAAATTTATGATGTAAAGGTAGCTAAGTCGTCCAAATGGCGTTATTTGGACGTTTATTGTGTAAATAAAGGTGTTGTATACACAAACTGCAGTGGAGTTTTAGTTTGTTTGAAATAGAAAGTATCACTTGGGAAGTCAGTATTATCGGCCTATCTGTCAGCCTATTTACGATAATAAGCATAACAGCTAAACCTTTTATCCATAAAACCGACTTACTTTTAGGTGCTTGGTTAGTGCTGTTAAATATCCCCCTGATACACACCTTGATGAGTCACTTAGATATGCTGTCGGCTACATTTAATATGCTTACTAACCCCATGCTAAATTTATTACATGGGCCAATTTTGTATTTTTATGTACGCACCTTAATAAGTGAAAAGCCTGCCACCTCTAAGACAGATTTATTACATTTACTACCATTTGCCATTATCTATCCACTTTTTATGTTGATGGCCCACCCTAAGCCTATGATGCCGCTTCCCAATAGGTTAGATAATGACGTAGGCCCGGTTGGCGAACATGGGGTCACTAGTTTTTTTGAGCCCATTTTTATTCATTTTGGACTGATCAATAGCCTTGTTTTTGTGGCCTATGCGATTATTACAATAACCCTTTTGAGAAAACATCAAACTAGGATTGCCGAGCTATTCTCACAAAACGATAGCAAAATTAGCTTGAGCTGGGTGTACGCCCTGCCCGCTACCTTTGCCGTGATGGTTGTGATTAACATCATCAATGAAGAGCTAATACCTAGCTCTTCACAGGTTTCTGCCCACACCTTGCATATGGTTTCGTTTTTAACCATTAGTATTGTGCTGTGTTTTTTTGGCGTAAAACAAAAGCCTGTGTTTTATTTTAAAGGGCTAGCTGCAACTACAGACAAAACAACATCAAAAGAGCCAGTAGACTCGCCACAAGAAAATACCTGTAAAGACGACAACAAGCTTTTAAGTGACGGGGCAATGCAGGACATTATTGAAAAAATGCGAGTCTACATGGAAACTCAAAAGCCTTACTTAGAGCCAGACTTTACAGTTTATGCACTGGCAGATCAGTTAAACATTCCAAGACGACTGTTGTCGTTAGTCCTTAACAATGGCTTATCCAAAAACTTCTACCAGTACGTTAACGAGTTTAGAATTAACGAGGTAAAGACACTGTTAGAAACCCAAAATAATTCGCAGCTGACTATTCTAGATGTAGCGTTTCAGGCAGGCTTTAAATCTAAATCAAGCTTTAATAGCCTATTCAAACAACACTGCGACCTAACGCCTACCCAATACCGTAAAATGCTCGTAACTAAAGCTGCCCGCTAAACCAAGCTAAGGTGATAGGCCACAAGCAAATTTTTAAAATATAAACTTGGATTTTATACTTCAGCTTCTAGATCATTGTTGTCGTATTCTTCTGTTTCCATATCTAATAATTTAGATTTTGAGGCAGAGCTATACAAGGTAAAGAAGTTACGTTTGGTCCGCGATAAGCGTATGTATTTGTTCCAGGTTTTTTCAAGTTTTGACTCGGCTTCGCACTTACCGGTTACCACCTTTACAAAGTGCTGTTCGGCATCTGTCTCAGGAAACATTTCGCCCATTTCAAGAGCTAACAGGCTGTGGCCATAAGTGCTTAATATTTCTGACTCGGCAATGCTAAAGTCACCGGATTTCCTAAAGCCATATTTGAAATTTAGAGGGTCAAGGTAGGTTTTACTGCCAGCTCGAATGTTAAAAGTATCCACGTTACTTACTCCTAGAGATCTACAGTTTGTTTGAAACAGCATCGTTTTAAACAAAAAATCACCAGAAGAAAAACAAATAATTTTTACCATCACGACAAGTTTTTTAACTCATAAATATTGATGGCTATAAAAAGCAAACTTGTATAGATAAAAGCAAGGTATGTCGATGGCTTCGACATACCTCTATAGGCTTATGATGGCTGTCAACGCCCTGACAGCTGAGTATGAATGGCGTTTTTATAGGCTTCTAAGCCCGGAATTAATGCAGTGATAATAGTAGCAATAACAATAATGCCAGATAGGGTTAGTAGCTCCATTGTCAATAGGTTGTTACTTAAAAACAGTCCATATTCAGCCGTTAACCAACCCTCTAAAAATGTGAGCACTAGCGTGACTAAACCTACCGAAAACACCAGCGCCAACACGCTAATGATTAAGGCTTCGAGCACAATTAAGGATACGATCACCAAAGGTGACGCCCCTAAAATACGAAATACAGCTATCTCTCTTTGGCGCTCATTCATGGTGGCTAATAACATGGTGGCTAAACCAAACAAAGATGCTAACAACACTAGGTAACCTATCACTTGTAATAGGTTTTCAACATTCGCCATCAATTGCCACAGCTGAGCCATCGCCACACCGGGCAGTACCGCCATCAGCCTATCTTGTTTGTAGTTGTTGATTTGTCTTTGTAAGGTAAAGGTGGCAAATTTATTGTTTAACCCCAACATCAAGGCGGTAATAGACTTAGGAGGAGCTAATCCTTGTTCTGGGTTATCGAGAAGTTGCTTCAACTGGCTAGGGGGTAAATGAATAGCATCTATGGCGGCTAAACTTACATGCACGGTTTTATCTACTGGGGTGCCTGTAGCTTCTAAAATACCGCTGATAGTAAAGGGAGCTTGGTCGTGATTCACAAAACTAGTGCTACCTATTCCGTGAGCAATGACAATTTTATCACCTTGTTGGTAGCCTAGCTCTTTGGCTACATCCGAACCTATAACAGTTTCAAATGGACCAGAAAACCCTTTGCCAGCGGCCATTGTAAGAGGCTTATCACTGCCATATTTGAAATACTTAAAGTAGTCTGTATTGGTTCCCATGACTCTAAATCCACGATGTGAGTCTCCCAGAGAAATTGGGATTGCCCAAGCCACAGATTGATTACTTTTCAACATCTTAAAACTATCATAATCAATGTTGTTTGTAGGGCTGCCCATTCTGAAAATTGAATACAAAAGCAGGTTTAATTCGCCACTTGGCGCTCCTACAATCAGATCCACACCGGATATGGTTCGGTTAAAACTTTCTTTTGCTTGTAAACGAATGTGTTCAACACTGATTAATACACTAATACTCACCACCAGCGATAGAAAAGTCAGCAATACCGTTTTACGACGGCTTTTTATACTGTGCCATGCAATTGTAGTAAGCATTAACTTACCTCCTTGATTGCTGATGCATTACAAAATGAGGCAATGGGAGTGCGTAATGAGAAAAACGATGCTAAACCAGTATCATGGGTAACAAAAATCATTGTGGTATTATTGATTTTGCACATGTCAATTAACAACTCCATAAATGCATGTTTAGCCGAGTTGTCCAGTGCAGACGTAGGCTCATCAATTAATAGCAGCCTGGGAGAGTTTATAAATGCTCGCATAATTGCCACTCTTTGCTGTTGCCCTACACTCAAACTAGATACAGGTTTGTGTAAGATATAATTTGGCAATTTTAAAGCTGACATCAACTTAGTTATAGTATTGCTTAATTCTTGCTTTGATGACTTAGCCAAGTACACCGCCAATTCAATATTTTTTTCGACATTAAGATAAGGGATCAAATTAAACTGCTGAAACACCACTCCTATATTTTCAGCCCTAAATCGGTCACGTTCACTGCTAGACAAAGCATTCATTTCGGTGCCAAACAATTTAATGCTACCTTGTTGCGGCGCTAAAATACCTGAGAGTAAATTTAATAAAGTGGATTTTCCTGAGCCAGAATCCCCGTGCAGAAAAACCAGCTGACCTACTTCCACATTCCACTGACTAAAGTGTAAAGGTTTATCATCTCCCTGTTTGCCTGGGTAAGCGTGTACAACATTATTTAATTCAATCGCACTAGATTGAAGAGCAGCGTTACTATCTGAGGTGTTTTCTTTTTGGTTCATAAATAAGATGAGGCTAGCACTAATTATTATTGTTATGGTATAACATTATTATAGTATTACTGGTCATGTTAACAATCAATAATGAACTCTAAAAACGTACATGGTTTACTCCACTTTAGCACTGTTCTTTTTACAATGCTTTGGTTTGCTCTCACCAGCACAGCTATCGCTGCTACCCAAGATTACCAAGAGGTAGAGTGGATAGAGCTTATGCCTCAAGATGATTTAGACGCCTTGCTTAATCCACCAGATTATTTATCAGGTATTCAAGATGGCAGCGAGCAAGACTCTGTGGATGCCTTATCAAGTATGACTACCCAAGACAGCACTACCCAGCGTTTTCAACAAGCCTTGACGTCGGTAAGAGTAATAGATGAATTTGATAACAAGTCTATTAAAATCCCTGGCTTTGTCGTGCCGTTAAAATCTGATGAACAACAGCGTGTGACTGAATTTTTTATCGTTCCTTATTTTGGCGCGTGTTTACATATGCCGCCGCCTCCTCCGAATCAAATGATACATGGCAAGGTTGAAGAAGGGTTTGAACTTGCCCAGCTTACAGAGCCCTTTTGGTTTGAGGGGGTACTTCACATTGAGACCATGAGTAATGCTACAGGGACATCTGCATACGGTATGACCTTAGACAATATCCAAGCTTACGAATAGAGTAGAGATCAATGAAAAGAAAACTAGCAACCTTATTGTTAATACTCCCTAGCACACTATCAGCTTTGGCCTGTGAATTTCATGGTGGTTTTGGAATGGGCTCATTTGGTGGGTTTCATCCCCTAGCACAGCAACACATGGAAAATTCTGCTCCAGTGGAGTTGAGGGTCACCCACGACAACCATTTAAGTGTCACCGCAGAATCAGACGCGAACTTGCAATTGAGGTATGTCATTCCTGATGACTACAGCAACGCTGAGATCAATCTCATTCCTAGTGACAACCTTGTGATTGCAGACTCCACGCCACTTAATCTTTCAAAAGATAAGGGCATGATAGATGTTAAGTTTACAGCCACAGGCCCGGGCGAGCACTTTATTATGGTAAGAATTGATGCGACCCAAAGTTACCGTCCTTACTCGAAAATTCAACGTGTGAATGTAACCGCAATTTAGTTGTCTGAATAATGCGTAAACTGTGGGCCAACTATTGAAAAGCACCTTAAAAATTGTTTTAACCTTTGTTTTATGTACAGGTTTAGGAATTTGGCTGAGTCGCCTAGCAATTGATAACTGGCCCACTGTTAAACAAGCTTTCGTGAGTAAACAACACCTTTATTACACCTCAGATGCAGCACTAGAATCAGAATTCAATCAGGCTACACCTATCGATTTAAATTGGGCTCAGTTAATGCCCGAAGAAGATCACCAAGTAATCGCTCGCTATCAGCAAAACTCAGAGCCACAAAATCTTGAACAAATGACTGCCAAGGTGATGCGGTCTATCAATGCAGCCAAAGATCAGCAATATCAAGGTGCGCTGATTTCTACCAATACCACGGCCAAATTTGCAGATAAAATGGTAAATATTTCTGGGTTTATCGTCCCCATAGATTTTTATGAAGACCAAAGTGTACAAAGCTTTTTCTTCGTACCTTATTTTGGTGCTTGTATCCACCTCCCAGCACCGCCGCCCAATCAAATGATATTTGTGCAGTTAGAGCGAGGGTTTAAAGATTTGGATATCACAAACACCTACACCTTAACGGGTAAACTGCAAATAGAACTTTTCGAAGACTTGATGGGAACCTCAGCTTATACCCTTGAGCTTGTCTCGATAGTGCCTTTTTATGGCAAATCAAATGACTTTAGAAGCCACAATATTAATTAGCCTCCAGCATCAATAACAAGCTAGATAATTAAAGTGCTTTGCGGATTTTAAAGTTTTGCACATGACCATAGGTCACTAATATCGCCCCAATCACTGACGCGATAATTTCACCCTGCTCACCAAGCATGTCATGGCCAGCAAGAGCAGCAAACAGTAAGATGACCATACCCGCGCCCGTCACCCCAATAACATATGTATTTTTATGACTAAGATACCCAAAGCCTAATGCAAATATACTGATTGGTAATACTGCATAAAGTAACCACAGGTGAAAATCTTCGTTATTAAAAAATGCTGCTGTTGCCAGGGTGGGGATTAAAAATATGGCGATAGGTAGTAGTAAACAGTGCACGGCACAAAGTGCTGACAACACAACAGCGCAGCGGTCTGCTGCATTGATAACCTTAGTATTCATTTTGGGTCCTGTTTGTAAATGTAATTTGGTAATAACATACGAGCTTTAGTTTAAGTCTTGGTATGCCATTACAGCTCTAGTATGGCGGTATAAGCTGTAAGCACTTCAGCACCCTGTCCACGGTTTGTACTCCACTGCAGTTGCAGCTTTTGAACACTAGGCATTTGCTCAAAGATAGGAAACGCAAATACGCTGACATCTTTTGCGCAGCTTAAGGAGTAAGAAACTTCAATATTTTGGTGATGCTCCTCTTCATGTTCTTCATGTTCATGATTGTCATCATTGGGCGACTCAATGCTACCGCGGTCATGGTGTTCACCATGAGAATCATGCTCATTATTCTGAAATTCATCTAAATTATGACTGAATTCGCTTTGACTACAGTTGGCCTTAAACTGCATAAGATTATTTATATCAGCTAAGATAGTGCCGAGATTATCTAATCTAGTATGTTGTTGTTCGGTCTCAGGGCTGTGCTCGAATCCTAAAGCGTCAAAAGCTGGTAATATAAATTGAACCTGCCACTTCTTGCCGTCTTGAACAATAAAGGCTGATCCAGCACCGTGCACATGCTCTTGTGCGTTAGCTACACCCATGCCACTTAACAGCAAGCATATTAATGTTTTGTTCAATTTCATGTTCACCTCGCCACCAATATTCAAACAAGCACGATAGATTTGACTGCCAAATTCATATTGCACCACGCAGTTGTTATAATATAACATTACTTGCAGATTGCCTAACATTTAAATACACTAATCGGTCCAACTTAAACGATAATATCTAGGTACAACACACTCCCCTTCACATCTATTGATTTCTCCTTAAGTATCAATTAGCTATAGATATGAATGATTAGTATACTTGGATGAATTTAATCCATAATAAAATTACAGGTCTTACAAGAATGAATAAACTGATATCGGCGCTTACCTGCTATCTTGGTGCGAGTCTTTTAGTAGGATGTAGCACAACTACACATACTGACACTGCAACGCTTTCCCTTTCTAACTCAGTCAAATGGCAAACCCAAAGTAAAGAGTATCAACTCATTACCCGTGGGGTATATCAAAAAGCAGAACAACAATTAGTAAATGTAGCCAGCGAATCTGGCCCTTGGGTGGTGGTTATGGACGTAGATGAAACCGTGCTCGACAATAGTGCCTATCAGGTCATGTTAGATACAACTGGTGGACAATATTCTTCTGAAACTTGGGCAAGTTGGATTGAATCTAAACAAGCCACACTGGTTCCTGGCGCAGCAGACTTCATGAAGAAAGTATATGCGATGGGCGGGAAAGTAGCCCTTGTGACTAACCGCGAGAAAAAACAAGATGCTGCGACTTGGGAGAATTTAAGCAAGTTTATTCCTGTAACCTTTGAAAACACCTGTTTAATGGGACGCACCCAGGCAGACAAAGACGCCATAAATGAAACAAGCATAGTTAATGACAAAGACCTACGTCGCCAGCAAATTACTAGCGGTGAAGTTGATTGTTTCTCAGAGCAAGGCGAACAAACAAGTTGGCACTCTGGACATACTATTGTCATGCAAATAGGTGACAATATTGAAGACGTCAATGGTGTTACCCAAGAAAACGCCAATGTAGACGCTCTAGAAACCCGTCTTTACAAAGATATATTTATCTTACCCAATGCTATGTATGGGTCTTGGTAAATTCAACTAAGGAATAAAATACATGTTTACCCGTAGGCAGTTTAATCAAGGTTTAGTGGCAGCAGCCCTAAGTGGTTTAGCCACTCATTTGAATGCATCTGCAGTATTTAAAGACTCTGCTATACCAGCAGGTAAAAATCCATTGCTGCCTGATGCCAATGAAATATTAGACTTACCTGCTGGCTTTAGCTACCAAGTGATCTCTAAGCTAGACGATAAAATGAACGATGGTCTTAGGGTTCCTGACCGAGCTGATGGCATGGGCTGTATTCCCCTTGATGATAAACGTGTAGTTTTAGTGAGAAACCACGAAATCCCTCTGTCTAAAACACCTCAAGCATTACAAGACACTATGCAACCTAGTCGTGTATTAAAAGCCTACGACACCTACAACACTGGCCTGCCTCTAGCTGGGGGAACAAGCAGTATTGTTTACAACTTAGAAACCCGTCAGGTTGAGCATCAATGTATGTCTATATTGGGCACGATTCGGAACTGCTCTGGCGGCGTCACCCCTTGGGGGAGCTGGCTAACCTGCGAAGAGTCCGTCGCTACCGCATCGGATAGAATCGCTAAAGACCATGGTTATGTATTTGAAGTACCAGCCAAAGCCAGAGAGTTAGTCGAGCCGATACCTATCAAGGAAATGGGCCGTTTTAACCACGAAGCAGCCTGCGTTGATCCCAAAACTGGAATTGTGTATCTCACCGAAGACAGACAAGATAGTCTGTTTTATCGCTACGTTCCCAATAAGCCCAACGACTTGCTAGCAGGCGGAAAATTGCAAGCTTTAATGGTTACGGGACAGCCCAAATTTGACACCCGGAACACCCAAGCGCCTTTCATGGAAGAAAGCATTGATTATGCTTGTGAGTGGATTGATTTAGACAATGTGGACAGCCCAGAAGATGATTTACGTCACAGGGGCTATAACAAAGGGGCTGCATTGTTTGCCCGTGGTGAAGGCATACATTTTGGCGATAATGACATGTACTTTTGCTGTACCAGTGGTGGTAAAAAGGCATTAGGGCAGATTATGCGATATGTCCCAACTCCGCTAAATGATGACCAAGAAAGCATTGCTCAAACGGGTACATTAAGCCTATTTGTAGAAAGCCACAACAAAGCCACCTTTAATTTTGGTGACAACATAGCGGTAGCGCCTAACGGACACTTAATGGTGTGTGAAGATCAGTATTCAGCCATAGTTAATAATCATCTAAGGGGAGTGACGCCCAAAGGTGAGGTTTACGATTTTGCTAAAGTGCACTGGCAAACAGAGCCTGCTGGAGCATGCTTCTCCCCAAATGGTGATACTCTATTTGTGAATTTGTATTCTCCTACCCTTACCTTAGCGATTACAGGTCCGTGGCAAAACTTATATGACTGAGATTAAGCACGTCCCAACGAATATTATAACGGGAGCCTTAGGTGTGGGTAAAACCACACTAATACAATCTTTACTAAAGGCTAAACCCAATAATGAACGCTGGGCTGTTTTAGTTAATGAGTTTGGAGAGATTGGTGTAGACGGTGCATTACTAACACCTCCACAAGACAGCGGCATTTTTATACGTGAAGTACCGGGTGGCTGCATGTGCTGCACCTCAGGTTTACCAATGCAAATAGCATTAAACATGTTACTTGCCAAAGCTAAACCACATAGGTTGTTAATTGAACCTACTGGGCTTGGCCATCCTAAAGAAGTATTGCAAACCCTCAGCGCTGAGCATTATCAAGAAGTATTAGACATAGGCAGCACACTGACACTGATTGATACGAGAAAATTAGCAAGCCAGCGCTGGCGCGAGCATCAAACATTTCAAGAACAACTTGAAGTAGCTGACCACATCATAGCCACAAAATCTGATTTATATGAAGAAGACTTGCTGCCTAGTCTCAAGGCTTACTTGGCTAGTTTAAATATCAACAACACCCCAATTAGCTTAGCTAGTCAGGGTGAAATTGATATAAACATATTGTTTGGCCAGTCTAAATTTTGCCAAATCAAAAACGAAAATGTTCATTCTCATACCCATAGTTCCACTAATCACAGCCATACAATTAATGTCCCAGAATCAGGCTCAATCAAAGTAGCAAATAATGGTGAAGGGCACTACTCATACGGATGGATTTGCTCACCAAATGTACTTTTTGAGCAGCAAACCGTTATGGATACTTTGTCATCTTTGGCGGTAGATCGCTTAAAAGCAGTGTTAATAACCCCACAAGGTGTCATTACCTGTAATTTAAGTGATGGCTGTTTATCTATCAACACACTTGAAATAGACGATGCGGCAGACTCTAGAATTGAGTTTATTACACAGGATAAACAACTCGCCATACAAACCTGTGAGAAACTAGAAACCGCTTTTGGGCTAGCCTCAGAATAAAGCTTTGCCTTTAAGCTGAATAGTTTGAAATTAAAATTCGGGTAAACATTTCCTATTACAAAGTCACAATATTCTAGACCTAACCTCAAGACAGGATTAAAACATGATTAGTTTATACCAAATGACAATCACTAACTTTATACGCACCTTAGACGCTACAGTTACAGTAATGAAAAAAGGTGAAGCATATTTTAAAGAAAATAATATCAATACAGATGAAGTTGTTGCCATGCGATTTGCTGAGGATATGTTGCCTTTTAGTGCCCAAGTAAACATTGCAGCTCATAACGCCGCAGGAGCGATCCAAGCTCTATTTGATGGAGAGTTTAAGCCACCACAAGTTTCTTTAGACGGCCTAAGCTACAGTGAGCTTATCGCTTACTTTGAAAAAACAGTAACCACGTTAAAAGCCTTTGATGAAAATGAAGTAAATGAACTTTTCGGCAAACCACTACAATTTAAAGTAGGGGGTAATGAACTTCCGTTTACCACAGAAAACTTCATGATGTCTTTTGCCATTCCTAATGTATATTTTCACACTACCACCATATACGACATGCTACGTATAAAAGGCGTGCCACTAGGTAAAAAGGATTATTTAGGCCAAATGAAAATAGGTGCCTAATTCACTTATATCAAACAAACCACTTTGCTAAGTAAAGCAAGGTGGTTTGCTAAAAGAATAGAAAGATAATGTATAAAATGAGGGGTAAGCCTCTTCGCTAACAAGGCTGAATAGACTGTGTTTAGCTAAATTAAAATCACAAAAATAGCTTTGGCATATAAAGTTTGCAACTACTTACTAACTTTATATTTTTTTGCATGGATACAACAGAACTTAGTCCCTTAAAAAGCCATGTACCTGCTAACTAAGCCCCATTTTTTTCGGTTAAATCTACTTGTTTCTCAATGTATTCAATGGCTTGTTGTAAGCTACCGAATGCATTAATTAAATTCTGACGACCTTTGTTCATTATATCTGGATTATTCGTTTCTGACATCATCCAAACCCAAGTGCGAATCAATGATTCTGGTGGAACATTCTTCATATATTTATAAGTCTTAATAATTAGTGTGTACTTGCTATCTGCACCTCAAAAAGTGAGATAAACTGATTTAAAAAACCGTGACAATATAACAGTTTTTTTAATGACAAAACACAGCTAGATGTGGATTAAATCTAGTTAGAAAGCACATGGGAAAATAGTACACCGATGATAAAAATAGTAGTGGGGTCGACTAACCCTGTAAAAATAAATGCAGTCAAAAAAGCCATGGTAAAAGTATTAGCCACTAATTCTATTGAGTGCGTTGGCATAAGTGCGCCTTCGGGGGTAGCTGAGCAACCCATGAGCTGTGATGAAACTTTAGAAGGTGCAATAAATCGCGTTAAATATTGTCAGCAAGATATCCAAGCTGACTATTATGTGGCTATTGAAGGAGGAGTCCATGAGTTTGAATATGGACCTGCCACGTTTGCCTATGTGGTGATTGCCAATCATGAGCGCCAGTCAGTTGGGCGTAGTAGCAACTTACCCTTACCTCCTAAAGTTTACCAGGCACTAAAAAATGGTGAAGAGTTAGGCCATGTTATGGATAGACTCTTTGCTACCGACAATGTAAAACAAAAAGAAGGGGCGATTGGGTTACTCACAAACAAACTCGCTACCCGAGAAAGCGTATATACATTAGCGACCACTCTGGCAATGGCCCCTTTTATTAATCCAGAATTATACTAACCCCTTACTCATAATCCTTTGCTAGCAACCTGCTTTTACCTTTATGGTTTAAGGCTACCTAAGTATATTTGTTGATTGTTGATTGTTGATTGTTGATTGTTGAGCTAATGCTTAAACACCAAACGAACCACTACACCCGACTTATCGGTAAGATTATTGATTTGTAAATTGCCTTGATGATACTCAGCGATAATTTTGGCTATATATAAGCCTAATCCCAAATGAGGTTGCTCGGTATTTTGTTGTTTACGTACAGACACCATAGAGTCAAGTAATTGGTCTTGCATGTTTTCTGGTAACAGACTTCCTTGATTCGATATGCTCAATACCGAAGTCCGCTCCTGACTTTCTAAGCTAATGCTTATCTCAGAATCGAGCTCACTAAATTCCACTGCGTTGGCAATAATTTTATCTAACATTTGTGCAAATAGTTCAGGAGAGCCATTAACGAATATAGAAGGTCCTGAGGCGCTAAAATCGAAATGGCGATTTCCATAGGCAAGCTCGTAGCCCGCCACACAGCCTTGCAGTAACTCCATTAGTTCAAACACTTCACGCTCGTTACTAGACATTGCTTGTTCAAGGCGGGTCGCTTCACTCATGTTTGATAATATTTTACTTAGCCGACTAATCCCTTGCTTGGCTCTATCAAGGTACTGCTTGTTATCAGCACTTTGCTGTTCTAATAACAGGTTATCTAAGGAGGAATTTACTATAGCAACAGGTGTCCTTAGCTCATGGGACAAACGAGAAGCCATATTCTCTAAATAGGCATTATATTGACTTAACTTACTTAATACACTGGTAAAGGTACGTGACAAATCACCAATTTCATCCCGGGTATATGAAGGCACTATGTCGCCTATGATTTTACCTTGTTGGTCAATAGCGCCCTCGGTTTCATCACGTAGTTTACGGATTCGCCAAGAAAGCCGTGAAGCAATAGAAAATAGCGCAAGTGTGCTTATCAGTATGACCAATAAAATATAGTGAAACTGCCTTTCTAAAGCTTTATTTCTGAGGGTACGAATACCATGGGTTGTTTGCTCAACAACCACAGCTCCCATAACAGCCTCATCAATATAAATAGGATGAGCCGCAGACATAATCACAGCTTTGTTATCTGAGCTTAGTCGCCATAGTGAGCTAGGTTTGCCTTGAAGCGCTTCGATAATATCTTGCCCCTGCAACGAATAGGCGTCGCGCAAGTCATCCACAAAGTCAGCTGGGGGTTTAGTGAGTATTTGATAATACAAAGGTAATAGCCAATTGCTTTCTACATATTGCCACCAGCTTTGCACACCATTAGTCTGCACTGCGCTGTTTACCCCTTGGGCTTTACTGATATCGCCGGATCTCGCTAGCACTCGCATGTGCTTGTCTACCACCCAAACCCTAGCGTTTGAATATTTGAGCCCTTTGAGTATTTTTTCAATCTCTGGAGAAGGCACCAATACTGTTCCTAAGGAGTCTACCTTAGAGGGATTAGCTGTACCTATTATGTGTTCAGTTGCACGGCCAACAGGATCGTCCACATCCACTATGGCAAAGGCTATCTTGCTAGACATCATGGCCAACGGAAAGCGTAGCTCTAACTGATAGCCCTTATTCGTGTTACGCCACTGACCTTGAATCTGGGTTTCTAATCTATCGGGTTGCAATGACTCCAGATCAGGCTTAAGTAAATAGGCGTTGACCCACCCCTGCGTGGTGGGTGCAACGATATAACGCTGAAACACCCCATTTGCATCTGTCATCGCAATTTGTAAATGGTCGTTTTTATCTATGCGTAAACTGCTTTTTGGCCTCAGTAATACAGTGTCATCTGTCACATCAAACATGGCATATAAGTAACGGTCATATTGGCCAACCATATGCCTAAAATGCAAACTAGACGATTCATAGGCAGTAACTTGGGAAATCAAATTTTGTTGCCCATATTCCATGGTGAGCTGTTGATAGTCTTGCCAGTCATCTAGCTTACCGTCGAGTCTAATTGGGTAAGTGATCTTGTAGGCATAAAGGTCTGTACCTGGCTTTACATCTTTTAAATAAGCCGACTGACTGTCAAACAAAGCGGGCCTTTCATGTAAAGCCGTTGCCACTGCACGGGCGGTGCCGACCATAGTTTGCTCTTGACCAATACGCAGGTAAGTTTCCATTTCCCAAACATATTGATAGCCTAACCATGGAATAGTAAGTAAAAATGAAGAAAAGAATAGAAGCTTAGCTCTAAGTCCAAACCTAACCTGGCTCATGAAGCTAACAGCCTTTAAGTTTTTGAAAATTATGATGATTAGTATTCATGACTAATTATTCTTCCACCTGTATCCCATACCATATACGGTTTCTATACAATTAAAGTCAGCGTCAAATTGCACGAACTTTTTACGAATACGTTTTATATGAGAGGTAATAGTGGTGTCATCAACCACCATTTTAGATTCATCCATTAACTGCTGACGACTTTTCACATGACCAGAGTATTTAGCAATTGCATGTAACATCCAAAACTCAGTAACTGTCAACTCTATGCTTTGCCCTTTCCAACTGACTGTCATACGTTTACTGTCTACCGTCAAATGTCCTGTCTGAATAACATCACTTGCAAGTTGTGGTGTAGAAAGTAACTCTGTGCGTCTAAAAAGTGCTGCAATACGAGCCAATAAATGAGGCAAGCTAATATCCTTTGTGAGATAGTCATCAGCCCCCATGCGTAAACCACAGATAGTGTCATAGTCATTATCTCGGGCCGTAAAAAATATAATAGGCAAGGTTTTAGACAGGCTTCGTAATTGTTGGCAAACAGTAAAGCCCCCATCTATCTCATCTTCAAGGCCGATATCAATAATCGCAAGATCAGGTAATCGCTGCAAGAATGCTTGTTCTGCAATACTTCTGTTGCCATAGGCTTGTACTTCATAGCCTTGTTTTGTAAGGGCTGCAATGTAGTTTTCTCTTAGTGCTTGGTCATCTTCCACTAAGGCAATACGTTTAGACATGATTTCACTCTGTAATAATGTGCTAGCACTATATCGTAAAACTTTAACTAGGTGAGACCTTAAAACCCTAGCTAAGCTAATTTCCATTTTTTCGCCACAATTGTCCCCTACTTTGCCATTTTGTCTCCCTGAATTAGCCACACAAGCTTTGTTTACTAGAGAGGAATTAAACAACACTCTTGGAGAGAACAATGCAAGCAATCAAAACTAACCTTACCAAAATCGCCGCCTTTACATGCTTATTATCCGTAAGTGCTCTTGCAGAGGCATCTACAAAACAAGAAAAAACAAATGAGCTTATTGGCATAGGTTCGGGGGTTGTTATAGGCACAGCCATTGCTGGGCCATTAGGTGGCGTCGTCGCTGCAATATTTGGTGGCATGATAGCCGATGACGTTAACACAGAGAATCGCTTAACTCAGGCACAACAAGTGATTTCGGAAAAAGAACAACAACTACTAACCATGGAGAAAAATTTCGAACAAGCCAAAGAGCGAGCCAATATTCAAATTGCCGCTATGGATTACGCCTTAGAACAGCGTTTACCAGAAATAGAAAGCAACATTCAATTCAAAACTGGCTCATACGCACTCGAGCAACACTATCAATCTCAATTAGACCTTATCGCTAATACATTATTGAAAAACCCTAAATTGAAAATCAGTCTATCTGGTTTTGCAGATCAAAGAGGCGACAGCACCTTAAACCAAGCACTGTCAGAACAGCGCACAATCACAGTCAAGAACTACCTAGAAAATAAAGGTGTAAGTAAAGAGCAAGTAATTACTAATGCTTTTGGGGAGTCCTTAGTAGTCAACGCAGAAAGTAACTATGAGGGAGACTTTTTCGACCGTCGAGTCATGCTAAAAATATCAAACAATCAAACCGACATGACAGTTGCAAATCAATAGCCTAGGACATAAAAATGCTATCACTTCCTAAACTTGCCCTTGTTAGTTTGGTGGTTATCGCGATTGGGGCACTGCAGCAAGCAGTGCCCGCCTTTACCAGCGAGCCAAGTTTACCTAGCAACAATCAAGACACCAGCCAACAACCACTCAAAATTGCTGTCGTATCAAATCAAGTTATCCCCTCTGATTACGATGCAAAAAATGGCACTTTATACTTAACATCCACAGAAGAAAATACTGCTACTCCAGTAGACTCTAGCCCCCTTATTAGCCCTCTACTTAATACCAAGGTAGATATAAAGGTTAATGGCATAGTTGCCCGTACTAAACTTACCCAAACCTTTAAAAATGCCAGCAATAATTGGGCTGATGGCATGTATGTATTTCCATTACCTGAAAACGCAGCAGTTGATCATTTAATAATGACCATTGGAGAGCGCAAAATTGAGGGGCAAATTAAAGAAAAATCACAGGCCAAGCAACTATTTAATAAAGCTAAATCAGCCGGTAAAAAAGTCAGCTTGGTGGCACAACACCGTCCTAATGTTTTTAGCAATAAAATTGCCAACATAGGCCCCAATGAAACCATAGTTATCAGCATTGAATATCAGCAAACCTTAAATTTGCAGGCACAAGAATATAGCTTACGCTTCCCGATGACTGTTGCCCCAAGATACTCACCACGAGACACAAATACCCAAGCCCCCCCTGAGTTACCCCAAGGTGATGTAAAAGGCGATCCTAATATTCAATTGGCTGTACATTTACAGGCAGGCTTTGATCTTGAGCATATTAATAGTGAGTTTCATCCAATTACCCAGCAGCGCTTAGCCGATGGTAGTTACAAGATAAACCTTCAAAGTGGTCATCATGCAAACCAAGATTTTGTTTTAACATGGCGGCCCGAGCTTGGAGCAAATCCCCAAGTAGCCCACCTTACGCAACATATTAACGGCAGTGAATATGGGCTAATTATGGTTAATGGGCCTAATAGTAAAGACACCATATTAAACTTACCTAGAGAAGTTATATTTGTATTGGATACCTCAGGCTCGATGGAAGGAGAGTCTATTATTCAAGCAAAGCAAGCACTGCTATTGGCAATACAACAGCTTAGCGCTAAAGATACCTTTAACATTATTGAGTTTAACAGCCGATCTCAAAATTTATGGAGAACTCCTCAAAAGGCAAACGCAGTAAGAAAACAACAAGCGACTGATTTTGTCAGTGACTTAGCAGCAAATGGTGGCACCGAAATGCACAGTGCTCTTGACCTAGCGTTTGCTCAAAGTACCCACTCAAAAAGTAGCGCCGATATGAGCCAAATCATATTCATCACAGATGGCAGTGTTAGCAACGAAGCATCGTTAATGAGCTTAATCGAAAACAAGATTAATAATTCTCGTTTATTTACTGTTGGTATTGGCAGTGCTCCAAATACCTATTTTATGACAGAAGCGGCTCAATTAGGCAGGGGGACTTTCACCTACATTGGCTCCACGCAACAAGTACAATTAAAGATGCAACAGCTATTGAGTAAAATTCAACACCCTACCCTTACCGATATTGAGCTACTACTTACAGGTACAAGTAAAGACTCTAAACCTCAATTAGAGATGTATCCCAAGACAATACCAGACCTTTACTTTAACGAGCCTCTCATTCTTAGCTACAAGCTAACCCAGCAAGCACCTGAGGTTGAAGAGGCGCTCGATACCATGACGTTAACCGCTAAATACCAAGGACAAGATTGGGTGCAGGTTTTACCTCACACAACACCATCTAGGCAATCAGGCTTAGATGTACTTTGGGCGAGAAATAAAATCAGACAACTCACTCAGGACAAACGCAGAGCACAAATGACAGAGCATAACTCAGACGCTCTACAAAAAGAGTACCAAGCACAAATAACAGCAACCGCGCTGACACATCATGTGGTAAGTCAATATACCAGCTTAATTGCTATTGATGTGACACCAACCAAGCCGATTACAGACAAACCTGACTCGCAAAAGGCCGCTGATTTATTGGCAAAAGGTACTAAAGAGCATAGGGCTAAACTTGTTGGCAGCCTACCTCAAACAGCAACTGCAGCTGAGCTCAAGTTAATTTTAGGCTTATTTATATTAGGGTTAGCAATATGTATGCACTTACTTACAAAAAGAAACATCCATTACTAAGGCTTGTCTCGTTTATCTATAAGCATAAATGGGTAGCACTGTTATTAACATTAGGTGCTTATCAGTTTTCTAGCGGACTTTATATTTTTGCTAAGGCTGAACTAGCTCAGCAGCTGATTGCTAGAGCCTGGCATAAAAACCTAACGTCTGAGCAAAAATATAAGCCTTGGCCGTGGGCAGACACCTACCCCATAGCAAAGCTAAGTATAGAGAATAAAAACTGGTTTATTTTAGCAGGAGCAAGTGGACGCAACCTCGCTTTTGCTCCAAGCCATGTAAGCGCCACGCCAAAACCAGGAGAACAGGGCAACAGTGTGATTGTAGGGCACAGAGATACACAGTTTAATCGCTTAAAAGACTTACAAACCGGTGACATTATTAGTGTTAGCACTGGCGATAAAACCCATAATTTTAAAGTCACACAATTACGAATAGCCCATGAGTCACAGCTAGAGTATATGGAAAACCATGAAAGCATTAACGGCATAAACTTAGATGAACCAAGCTTAACCTTAATAACATGCTATCCCTTTGATAGCGTGTTGCCCAACCCTACTCATAGGTATATTGTTAGGGCTGTGGCTGTCTAGGTGTGCTCAATAACAGACATTTTTTCCATATAAAAGTAAAAAGAAAGGTTTCAAAAACTATAAACATCAACAAAATCAAAAGGTTGAAAAAGTGGAATGAAAAACGCTATAGGCTCTATTAGCGTTAAATTTAACTAGCAACTAAAATAGGGATTACATTAATGAATATATCTAAAACTTCACTTGCCATGGCATTAGCTGCACTAAGCATCGGAATGAGCGCATGTACTGAAAGCCAAAAAGAATCAACTGAGGCAGCAAAAGAAGATGCCACTAGCATCATGGAAAAAGCCAAAGAAAAATCTGTCACTTTATATGAAAAAACTAAAGAAGAAACGTCAGAACTAGCTGATGACGCAGCAGATATGGCAGAAGATGCAAAGCAAAGTGCATCTGAAACCTATGACGAAGTAAAAGAAAAAGCGAGTGATGCTTACGATGCAACTGCTGAAAAAACCACAGAGGTGATGGATGCGACTAAAGAAAAAGCATCTGAATTGAAAGCTGACGCTGCTGAAAAACTAAAAGAAGCCTGCATTGCAGCAAATGAAAAAATGGATAAAGACACATCAGATTGTTAATCATATTTTCTTAATGAAAATATAGAAGCGTCTGTTATTAGCAACAAAAAGAGCGGCTTTCTTTTTGTTGCTAATATTTCTATTTAAGTATTTCAAAAATACAAGCTAACATTAAATTACACAAACCTACCCTTTCAGACCTAAATATTAAAGGTGACCTAGATGTCATATGTAGATGGATTTGTAGCAGCCGTGCCCACCGAAAATAAAGATCAATATATTAATCACGCCAAATTAGCAGCCATTATATTTAAAGAGCATGGTGCTCTTAACATAGTTGAAAATTGGGCAGATGATGTACCCGAAGGTGAAATGACATCTTTTCCCTTAGCAGTCAAAAAACAAGCCGATGAAGCTGTGGTTTTTTCTTGGATAACCTGGCCATCAAAAGAGGTACGAGACACTGCTTGGCAAAAAGTAATGGACGACCCAAGAATGCACCCAGATGAAAATCCAATGCCCTTTGATGGCAAAAGGCTTATTTATGGCGGCTTTAACACAATTCTTGACGTATAAGTATTTTCATAAAATTAGCAATATCAAGGCAGAGGTTGCCATTAGAAAGCTCTGCCACTACTGTATTAATGCCTAAAGTCAGATAGTAATGCAGGGATTCCAGGTAACATACCCACCATAGCCATGACTGTAGTTAATATGACAAACATCACCAGTGGTATAATCCAACGACTCATATGACTTAGTTCTGCACTTCTATCTTTACAACCAATAAGCCCTAAATTGTCTAACAACATAGTTAACGACCAGCCAAAAGCCGGATTTACCAATGTCGACGCAAACACCACAATAGCTGCAGATTGGGTGGTTTTGCCTTCTCGAGTCATTTCCATTCCCGCTTCAAGAAGCGGAATAAACACCCCAACAATCAGCGCAACGCATAACACAGGTTGCCACACAGCTAAATCCATTGGGTAACCCCATATGCCAGCTATGATACAAAATAACGCAGTCAAAATAGCGCCCGCCGGTATGGGCCGTTTAGCTATCGCCGCTGGAACTATGTAAGTTCCCCAAGAAGAGGTGAAATTAGCGCCGCCAAAAATAGAGCCAAAGGTTTGTCTAATTGAAGCGCTGAGCATAGTGTCGTCTATATTCATTTGGACCTTTTCAGTACGTTTGGGATAGCTTATTTTTTGAAACACCTGATGCCCTAAAAAATCAGGGGACCACATTGCAACCGCTAAAATTGCAAAGGGAAGCACGACAATAAAGCTCTCTAAAGTTGGTAAACCTAACATCCAGCCGCTACTTTCACCCCACCAATACATAGGATTCATGTTAGGCAAGCCAGGAGCTGTTTTGAAAGTAAAGGGGGCGCCTAGCAGAAATGCAGTACCGCCGCCAATCAAGCAACTTAGTGGCACAGCTAACCATCGCTTTTTAAAGTGCTCTAAAAATGCATACAACAATATAGTGGCAAGGATCACAATAAACGCGATATGGGTTTTATCTATACCATCGGCCCAAACAAAGAGTTTTTTGACTTGAGAAATTGTCCCAATAAACCCTAAGTAAAGTAGTAAGCCTCCACAGACTCCTTTACTGGTGAGCCTAGCAAGCAAACTACCGCCTTTACTAAAAGCCAAAATAAGTCCAAAAGCACCAATCAATAAGCCAAACGCCATGGGGTGCCCACCCGCAGCCACCACTATGGGAATCAAAGGTATTAATGGCCCGTGGGTACCTGCTAAATTAGCAGTGGGCAAGATGAAGCCTGAAAATAAAATGATAAAGACAGAAACAATCAGCAATTCATAGCGTACGTTTTCTAGTACAAACCCATCCCCTAAACCTAAAGCGCTTGCAAATGTGGAAGCAATGGCCGCTACCATAACTACTTTACCAATAGTGGCAGCCATGGCAGGAATAGTATCTTCAAGTTCAAACCTGTAATCTTTAAAAGGCAAATTGGGGCGCCAGCGTCTTGGCTCCATAATCTGTAATTCATGCTCTAGGTATTCATCTCTACTGTTAAATTCAGAGCTAGGCTTATGAAGCTCTTGGTAGCTTCTGTATCCCTGAGCCCCCTTAACATCTGATGGTTCAGTGCCAGCTTCATTTCGACTTATGTTCTTCATGGGAACCTTTAAATATTGTTTTTAGCGGAAGCTATATGACTGTAAGGGGCGCAGGGTAGGTAATTATCGATAAACAGCATATAAGCAATAGGTCGTATACGGTAGAATAGACAAGTGAGACGGAGATTATTACTTGAGTAACAAATCAAGCTAACTATTGGACGAACTAGGGTTTGCACTTAGATAGGAGAAATCTTAACTTGAAATGGCATAAACAGACGCAATATTATTAGCGCTGAGTAAATCAAGCTCTCACTTCAAATAACGTTCTTTTAGCAAGTTTTAGCCGCTAGAGTTCACTTTACAATTTCGATTTAACACATTAGCTGGCAGTTTATATGAACGCACTTAACATTAAAGGTTTGACCAAAACCTATAAAGGCGGCACTAAAGCCTTACAAGGCATCGACCTTGAAGTAAAACAAGGGGACTTTTTTGCATTATTAGGTCCAAATGGCGCAGGAAAATCCACCACAATAGGTGTAATTAGTTCTTTGGTTAACAAAACAGATGGAGAAGTTGATGTATTTGAATATTCTTTATCTAAGCAACCCGTACAAGCTAAATCTTGTATTGGCCTTGTGCCCCAAGAGTTTAATTTCAACCAATTTGAAACGCTTTTACAGATAGTTCTAAATCAAGCGGGCTATTACGGCGTTCCTAGACATATAGCAAAACCAAGGGCTGAAAAATATCTTAAACAGCTCGACTTATGGGACAAGCGAAACTCTCCTTCTAGGCAGTTATCGGGCGGCATGAAAAGACGTCTAATGATAGCCAGAGCCCTAATGCACGAACCAAGAATGCTTATTCTGGATGAACCAACAGCAGGCGTAGACATAGAAATAAGACGCTCTATGTGGTCATTTCTTAAAGAAATCAACGAACAAGGTGTGACAATTATTCTCACTACCCATTACCTTGAAGAAGCCGAAATGCTATGCCGTAACATTGCTATTATCGATAAAGGCAAGATAGTCCAAAACACCAGCATGAAGGCTTTGTTAGCCACCTTAAATGTTGAAACATTTGTTTTAGATTTATCTAAGAATGTTGATTCTCTAGAGATTAATGGCTTTGAAAGTCGCTTAACCGCAGATCGAACCTTAGAAGTCGATGTGCCAAAAGAAACCAGCTTAAATAATGTATTTGAGCAACTCACCCATCAAGGTATTGAAGTGTTAAGTATGCGCAATAAATCCAATCGTTTAGAAGAGCTGTTTGTACGAATGGTTGAATCAGGCCGTGCTGCACAACAAGATGCTGATGCCAAAAAAGGAGCTAACTCATGAATTCTTTAAGTATGGTGGCCCTTAGAACAATTTGGATCAAAGAATGTACTCGCTTTTTGAGAATATGGATCCAAACATTGCTTCCTCCAGCAATCACTATGTCTTTGTATTTTGTGATATTTGGTAACCTAATCGGCAGCCGAATAGGTGATATGGGTGGTTTTAGCTATATGGAGTTTATCGTCCCCGGTCTTATTATGATGTCGGTCATCACTAATGCCTATGCGAACGTGTCCTCATCATTTTACAGTGCCAAGTACCAAAGAAACGTAGAAGAGCTATTAGTTGCACCTGTTTCAGACTGGATTATTATCGCGGGCTTTGTTGGTGGCGGAGTTGCAAGGGGGGTATTAGTAGGGGTGATAGTCACACTTGTATCTCTTATTTTTGTTGATGTGCAAATTCATAATCTAGCACTCATAATAGTCACTCTATTTTTAACTGCCGTACTGTTTTCAACTGCTGGGCTTATCAACGGCATCTATGCCAAAACCTTTGATGATGTCAGCATAATACCTACCTTTGTATTAACCCCTTTAACTTATCTAGGTGGTGTATTCTATTCTCTTTCTTTACTACCAGAGTTCTGGCAGTGGATCAGCAAGATTAATCCAATCGTCTATATGGTTAATGGTTTTAGATATGGCTTTTTAGGTGTTTCTGATATGAGCCATTACACCTCTTTAGGAATTTTAGTGGTATTCAATATTGTTCTTTTAGGTGTTGCGTATCAGTTAATTAAGCGTGGCGTAGGGATCCGTAGCTAATTTAGCTTGGATAAATTGATAATGAAAAACCTTGCACGCTCCATTACGACCAACCAAGTTGGAATCCATCAAAACTTAGAAAAGGTGGTGTTACGCCACCTTAACTCCGAGAGCCAAAAACCTTTATCAGAACATACCAAAGAAGCCTATCAAGCCGCTATGGAATGGTTAGGGGATTGGCAGGGTGATCTTATTTTAGACTCTTGCTGCGGAGTAGGTGAAAGCACCGCTAATATTGCTTTAGCCCATCCCAATGCAAAAGTTATTGGCGTAGACAAATCCGCCATGAGAACAGAAAAGCATCATGTATATTCAGCTCAAACTAACAATTATCTAATCATTAGAGCGGATTTACAGGACTTTTTAAGATTACTTGTTCTTGAAGGAAAGCGCTTACACAAACACTATCTGTTATACCCAAATCCCTACCCTAAATCTGCTCATTTACAGCGCAGATGGTATGCATCATCTACCTTTGCCGACATAGTAAAACTTGGGGGGGACTTTGAAGTTAGAAGTAACTGGAAGCTATATATAGAAGAGTTCGCGGCAGCACTTAACATTGCCAATATTCAAAGCACAGTCACCCAAGTCCAAGGTAATACCCCTATGACCCCTTTTGAACGTAAATACTGGGAAAGTGGACAAGATAGTTGGAAAGTCACCGCTACGCTCTCCAAGGCCTAAATACAGCTTATTGGGTGCTTGCTTTAGGTTGACTAAAATAAAAGCCTTGGGCGTACTTCAGCCCTAAGTTTTTTACTTTGGTAAGTGTGGCTTCTTGCTCGATGTGCTCGGCTATAAGAATGATGTTATTTATTTTTGATGACATTATTAGTTGCTGAACTAGCTCCAGGTGCTCTTTTTCGTCACACTCAAACAATTTACTAGGCACTTTAATAGCAGATACAGGTAGCTCAATCACCTTCTCTAAGCTCTCTGGGGTTAGATCAAAATGATCAATAATGATTTTTACGCCAAAACTTGCACACATTTTTGAGAAACTCCAAAAACTTTGCGTTTCGGTTAATGCATTATGGGCTGTAATTTCAATAGAGATACGATTTGGGTTGGGATAGTCTTGTAGTTGCGAACAAAAAAACTGTTGAATCACGCTGTCCGTCATATCTGATAAGCTAACATTAATATTCCATGCCATATTAATGTCTCTAAAATAGTTCGCGCTACGATTGAAAATAGTTTCAGTTAATTGGGCAACAGAATGCTGCCTTTCAACCAAAAACAAAAACTGACTAGGCAGATAGGTGTTTTCATGCAAGTTAACTAACCTTGCTAAACACTCATAACTCCAAACAGTTTCGTTTTCTAAGTCCATTATGGGTTGAAAAAAAGGGACTACGCTGTCTAGATTAAAACTATCTGTAACTTCCGTGATTTGCATAGTAACCATTCTCTCCTGATTAAAGATTTTCATTAATATAACAATAAGTTAACAAACATAAAATAGCAGGCTTATTAATACTCATGAAATCTGCCTATTGGTCTATTAGCAGAATTAATGTAAAGTTCGCGGCTTATCCGTTTTCATATAAGGTAGCAGCGTGAAAGGAGCTGAGGTTAGTCTAGATCATTTGTTTAAGGTATTTACCATGCCTGAAGGCAAAGATTCTAAGCTTGCACAAATTGAACAACATCTTTCAGACAACTTAGCAGATTTTTTATCTCAACATGTTGTTACTAAAGTAAAATCTCTTGAAGAAATCGAAAAGCATTTTTCTAAAAGTGCTGTTCCAGAGAACCCAGAGTTTGTGTCAAAGCATGCGGAAGACTTGCTAAATAAGCTGGTCGCTAATTCTGTAAATACATATTCACCTACTTTCATCGGCCATATGACTTCGGCCCTGCCTTATTTTCACTTGCCCTTAGCTAAGCTTTTAGTGGGCTTAAACCAAAATTTGGTAAAAATTGAAACCTCAAAAGCCTTCACCCCACTAGAACGTCAAGTCCTAGGCATGATGCATGAATTGGTTTACAAGCAATCAGATGACTTTTACAACACCTACTTACATAGTGCGAACCACGCACTAGGTGCATTTTGTTCTGGTGGTACCTTAGCCAATATCACAGCCTTGTGGGTTGCTCGAAACAAAGCTTTACCCGCTACCACACAGTTTAAAGGCGTTGCTCAAGAAGGCCTAGCTGCTGGAATGGTGCATTATGGTTATAAGAAAATGGGGATTATCTCTTCTAAAAGGGGTCACTACTCCCTATCTAAAGCCGTTGATATACTTGCGTTAGGGCGACAGCAAATGCTTACTATCGACTCCCCTTCACAGCGCCTATCCCCTGAAAAGGCGTTAGAAGTGGGTCTGCAGTATCAAAAAGAAGGTAATAAGGTTTTAGCAATTGTAGGAATAGCCGGCACCACTGAAACTGGACATATTGATCCACTAGATGAACTTGCTGACGTGGCTAAAGAATTAGGCTGTCATTTTCATGTTGATGCGGCTTGGGGTGGTGCCACACTGTTTTCAAATGAGCATGGTCAACTGCTAAAAGGGATTGCAAGGGCCGACTCTGTGACTTTAGATGCCCATAAACAAATGTATGTTCCTATGGGAGCAGGTATGGTTTTGTTTAAAGATCCCAACGATAGCAATACCGTACGTCACCATGCCCAATATATTTTAAGGGCAGGCTCAAAAGATTTAGGAGCAACCACAATTGAGGGCTCCCGCAATGGTATGGCCATGATGGTTTATGCCTCTTTACATATATTTGGGCGACAAGGCTACGAGCTCTTAATCAATCAAAGTATTGAGAAAACTAAAACCTTCGCAAGAATGATCCAGTCTCATCCCGATTTTGAGTTGGTAACTTCACCCACCTTGTCATTACTCACCTATAGGGTCAACCCTGAAGAAGTGCAGCAAAGAACCAAAGCTCAGCCACAAATTAACCATGCGCTTAACATGGAGTTAGATAAATTAACTGTGGCAGTGCAAAAGCAACAAAGGGAAGCTGGCAAGTCTTTTGTCTCTCGTACTCGTTTGCAAACAGAAAAATACCCAGACCAAGCCATTACTGTTTTTAGGGTAGTTTTAGCTAACCCTTTGACAACAGAGACTGATTTACAAAATATTTTGGATGAACAACTGGCTATTGCGAGTGCCACTAAGGCTTGGAAAAAGCTGTGTTATAAACACAAAAAAGCGAGCTAGTAGCTCGCTTTTTGGATTTAATTTTTATCTTAAAGTGTAATCTGTAAATTATCAATCAATCTAGTTTTACCTAAAAACGCCGCTACTAATAACACCAGTTCGGTATCTTCATGCCCCGGTTGTAGTAAGGTATCTCTATTACGAATTTCAATATAATCGGGATTAAACCCCAAAGCTGCTAACTCTTGCTTATATTCATTAGTTAACTTATTGAAGTCTCTCCTACCCTCAGAAATTTCCTTAACTAGCCCTTGCATTTTTGTATACAAAGTAGGCGCTAACTTACGCTCTTCTTCCTTTAAATACTGATTTCTAGAGCTCATGGCTAGGCCATCTTCTTCACGGGTTGTAGCGACTCCGAAGATTTTCAAATTCATTGATAAATCTGTCACCATGGCTTTGATAACCTGTAACTGCTGAAAGTCTTTTTCACCAAAAAATGCTAGGTTAGGCTGGACCATATTAAATAACTTACACACTATGGTGGCTACGCCTCGAAAGTGCCCCGGGCGACTTGCGCCACATATCATGTAAGAAATACCAGGCACCTCTACAAAGGTTTGCTGCTCTAAACCTCTGGCATAAATATCACTCGCTTGAGGTAAAAATAAGGCATCTACAGACAGTTCCTGTAACAAGCGCTTGTCGTTTTCAATGGTTTTTGGGTAAGCGTCTAAATCTTCATCAGGACCAAATTGCATAGGATTAACAAAGATAGAAACCACCACAATGTCTGCGTGCTTCTTGGCTTCTCTAACTAAGTTTAAATGGCCTTGGTGTAAATTCCCCATTGTGGGCACAAAGGCAATAACTTTACTGGCGTTTTGCCAAGTACGTCTTATTTCTCGAAGATCGTTAATGTCGCTAATAACTTGCATAAAACTAGTTTACCTTGTTAGCTTTAATTAAAGCTGTGTTCGTCAGATGGGAAACTGCCATCTTGTACTTCTTGAATATATAATCTTACGGCTTCGCGCATGTCCGTGCTTTCTTTTAGATAATTTTTAGAAAACTTGGGCATATAGTTGGCGCTGATCCCAAACATATCGTGCATCACTAATATTTGACCATCAGTTTGAGCACCAGCTCCTATACCAATAACAGGTATGGTTAAACTCTCTGATATTTTTGCAGCAAGTGCGGTTGGAATACACTCTAAAACCAACATTTGAATACCAGCTTGTTCCAATTGAATAGCTTGCTCAAGAATACGCTCTGCTTGAAGGTCGTTTCTGCCTTGAACCTTAAAGCCACCAAATACATGCACTGATTGAGGGGTTAAACCTAAATGCCCACATACGGGTACACTTCGTTCTTGAAGCCCTTTTATCGTTTCCAGTAGCCATTCACCACCTTCAAGCTTAACCATACTAGCGCCAGCTCGCATTAACTCTGCCGCATTCAAATAACTTTGTTCGGGTGTGGAATAGGACATAAATGGCATATCAGCTACTACAAACGCTCTATCAACGCCGGCGAGTACCGAACGCGTATGATACGCAATATGTTCCAACGTGACGCTTAACGTATCTTCATCACCTTTAAGTACCATTCCTAAAGAGTCACCAATTAATAGAACGTCTACCCCTTGCTCATCAAATAATTTCGCAAAACTGGCGTCATAGGCAGTAAGAGCGGTAATTTTTGTATTGTCTTGCTTCATCTTTAGCAAGGTTGAAGTCGTCACTTTCTTCATTTGAGGTACCTCAATATTTATAGGATCAACACATTTTTGATCTTTGACATTGGCTATCGCCTAGGTATGCGCACTATACGGATTTTTTTATGAATTTCTAGAGTTCGCTATGGAGCGGTATTTTACGAAGTCCATTTTTCGGAACAAGCGCCACAATATCCTTCAATGCTTTGCCATCAGGTAAGACTAAGTCTGGGGAAATTTCAAACATAGGGTATAAAACAAACTCTCTTTGCTGCATGCCATAATGGGGGACCACTAAGCGCTCTGTACTAATGATTTGCTGACCATAAAGCAAAATATCTACATCTAAAGTTCTTGGCCCCCAGCGTTCACCTGTCCTTTGTCTACCTTGATCATTCTCAATAGACTGGGTGTGATCTAGCAAAACTTCAGGTAAAAGCATGGTCTCTATTAGCGCCACACTATTGACATAATCTGGTTGTTCCTGAGGACCCATAGGTTGGCTGCCGTAAAAACTTGAAACCTGTAGTAAACGAGAATCAGGTAAGCCTTTTAAAGCAGTAACTGCAGACTGCAACTGGCGTAATGGCTCAGCTAGATTACTACCTAAGCCAATATAAACGGGTATCATGCTTGAGGTTTAGGCTTTGGCTTACGGCGTTTTCGTGGACGCCTAGCAGCGCCGCCTTCTTTTTCGCGGAGTAGGTTTAGCATATTTTTACGGCCACCTTCATCTGCTTCTTGAAAATCAGTCCACCAATCCGCCAGCTCTAATAACTTGCCTCCCTCTACCTGCCCCCGCATTAACAAGAAATCATAGGCAGCTCTAAATTTAGGGTGCTCAAGCATCTGATACGCCCTACGACCATAACGCTTTGGTAAACGATTTTGTAATTGCCAGATATCACGTACTGGAATACTAAAACGCTTAGGGATCATAATTCGCTGAATTTGACGGTGCATTACATCATTCATTGCTAAATTAAAGGCATCAAAATGATTTAATCCGCCCTCAGCCATCAACTGCTGGCATCGCTCTTCTAGTGGGTACCACATAAAAGCAGCAAAAATAAACGCAGGTGTTACTCTTTGGCCAGTATTAATACGATTATCCGTATTAGTAAGTACCAACTCTACAAACTTAGCTTCTTTACCGTCTTGATGTACAAGTAGTGGAGCAAGCTGTGGAAATAAAGGCTCAAACAAATGGAATTTTGACAATAACTTGTAGGTATCTAACCCCTGCCCCGATAATAAAAGCTTGAGAACTTCTTCGAATAATCTGGCTGGCGGAATATTTGCCATCAACGGAGCCATAGCCTTTATTGGTGCAGCACTCTCTTTACTAATTTTCATGTTGAGCTTAGCGGCGAACCTAACGGCTCTCAACATTCTTACAGGATCTTCTCTATAACGTGTTTCTGGATCACCAATTAGCGCTATCTTCCGCTCTTTGATGGCTTGCATTCCACCAGCAAAGTCTCTAATTGAGTAGTCTGCAATATTGTAATACATAGCATTAATGGTGAAATCTCGACGCTGAGCATCTTCTTCTATGGAGCCAAACACGTTATCTCTTAGTAACTGACCATGGTCGCTTTGTTTGCTTACTTTAGATTCATCATCTTTGTTTTGATGGTGGCCTCTAAAGGTCGCCACTTCAATGATTTCACGGCCAAACACTATGTGCGCTAGCCTAAAACGACGCCCAATCAATCTACAGTTTCGAAACAGATCTTTAATTTGCTCAGGCGTGGCATCTGTGGTGACATCAAAGTCTTTAGGCTCTTTACCTAATAAAATATCCCTAACACAGCCACCAACTAAGTACGCTTGATAACCGCTATTATGAAGGCGATAAAGTACTTTTAACGCGTTATCACTAATCGCATCCCTAGAAACTGGGTGTTCAGTTCTGGGAATAATGGTGGCAACAAGAGGGGCAGGACCTGAACTAGCATTGCCACGCAATGCGCCTTTCACTTTGTCGATTACACGAGAAATAATATTGCTTTACTCCATAAATACGGGGCTGAAAAATGTGACGAAAAATTCGGCGCTAATCATATACTGTCTAGCTCGCCAATTCTATTATCAATACGGGCAGTTTTTGCAGATATCTGCCTTAAATTCCAGTGCTTCGTTGCCCAAGTAACTATACTCTCAGGCGTCTCAAGTCGATAAGCATCTGGTGCCGGCATTCCCAAAAATGCTAATGCGTCACACAAGTTCTTACTTGCCGAGCCTACATCAATTGCCTTGGCATGATTTTGCTTGCTGAGTTTTTTCCCCTCTGGTGTAACCACCACAGGAAAATGTACAAATACAGGGGGCTTAGCTTGAAACGCATTAAATAATGCTAACTGGAATATAGTTGCATCTAATAAATCAGCTCCTCTTGCCACCTCGGTTATGCCTTGCTGGATATCATCAACCACTACTGCTAGCTGATAAGCATACAAGCCATCTCTTCTTTTTAAGGTGAATTGCGCAGGTAATGCCTCTTTCTTAAATGTTTGGAGTCCAAGCAAGTTATCATCAAACTCCAATATTAGCGCTTGATGTTTAAATTTTACCGCAGATTTAGTCATGTCAAGGCTAAGTGCAGGACAAGGACATAGAGAGCCGTTTGGCAATGAAGATAATTGAGCGCGAGTGCATTGGCAAAAGTAGGTAAATCCTTGCTCCATTAGCCAATGTAACTTTTCTTCATAAAGATGAGTACGTGTGCTTTGGTAGGTTACAGTGTCATCCCAATGTAAGTGATGGGCTTCAAGGCAGGATAATATAGCTTGCGATGCTCCTTTTATTTCTCTTGGAGGATCGATATCTTCAATTCTAAGCAACCAGCGACCTTGCTGAGATTTACTCTGTAAGTAACTAGCTAAAGCGGTAACTAAGGAGCCAAAATGCAGTGGGCCAGATGGGGAAGGTGCAAAACGTCCAACATATTGAGACATATTTGAGGAGTAGCTGACTAAAGTATTTTCATTGAATATTAAGCACACTCGCTTTCACAAAAAGAAGCGATGTTTGCTCCTAAGCAGTAATTATTTTAGTAATATTTACTGCTTAGGATAGTGTGATATTAACCTTGAAGCTGCTTTTCTTTAATCTCAGCCATGGTCTTACAATCAATACACATATCAGCTGTAGGCCTTGCTTCTAAGCGCCTTACGCCAATCTCAATCCCACATGCATCGCAAAAACCAAAGTCGTCGTCTTCAATTCTTTTCAGTGTTTTTTCAATCTTCTTGATAAGTTTACGCTCTCTATCACGAGTACGTAACTCCAAGCTAAACTCTTCTTCTTGAGCAGCTCTGTCAACTGGGTCTGGGAAGTTAGCAGCTTCATCTTGCATGTGATGAACGGTGCGGTCTACTTCTTGACGAAGCTGATCACGCCATGCTGAAAGTAACAAGCGAAAATGCTCTAATTGAGCCTCACTCATGTACTCTTCGCCTTTTTTCTCTTCGTACGGCGCTAAACCGGCTAAGGCTAATAATCCAAGTGTTTTATTTGTTTTTGCTGTTGGCATCTGCCAAATCTCCTAAACGACGGCACTAGCTGCTTGTGCAGGCGGCTATGTATACCAGAAAGCCACTAAACAGGCAATTTTTTGCTCGTTTGTAATAAATAAAAAAAGAAAACAATTTTGAGCCAAAGATATTGGGGCAGCTGCTGATAAATCAACTTAATGGTCATCATTAAATATTAGTGCTTGGTTTATATAGATTTTTTCTGAGTTTATGGCGCTTCCATAACACAAAACTTCAACTCCATTCTCCATAGCGACTTTAAGCTCTTTGGCATAGTCAGGATCAATATGCTCGGCAACCTGTACTGTTTCGATGCCGGTGTGCTGCACACAGAACAACAATACTCCCCGGTTCCCATCAGCGACAACTTGTTGTAACTCCCGCAAGTGCTTTAAACCGCGAGTGGTTTTAGCGTCTGGAAAAAAACCACTATTACCATCTAATAAGGTCACAGATTTCACTTCCACAAAGCATTTGCCCTTATCAGGGTCTGTCAATAAAAAGTCTATACGGCTGTTCTCAGCGCCGTATTTAACTTCAGCTTTGATTGCTTCATAGCCTTGCAGCTCTGCGACAACGCCACTCTCAACAGCCTCAAGCACGAGAGCATTAGCCCTGTGAGTATTAATGCCTATCCAATCTTGTTTATCAGTTATTACCAGTTCCCATGTATAAGCTAATTTACGTTTAGGATTAGTACTAGGTGATAACCATACTTCCCACCCTGCTTCTGCACACCCTGTCATTGAACCCGTATTAGGACAGTGAGCAGTCACCAACTCACCATTTTCTAACTCTACATCAGCTAAAAAACGTTTATAACGCTTTAGCAGTTTTCCTTTAGTCAAAGGTAACGAAAATTCCATGCAATACTACTTTTTAGATGCTCAACCAATAGAGCATGGTATTGTATACCTAATCTATTTCATCCCAAAGACTCTAGATTTGAGCTAACTTAAACCATTTGGAATTTATATGTCTATTTTATCTATTTTACTTTCAAACCAAGCTGCTCCTGACTTTTATGCTCCAGGTAGCATACTTTCCATTGCAGCCGACAGTGCAACTATTCATTTATCAGAAGCAAAAAACGACTTACGTACAATTCAAAAGGCAGCACGGAGCATTGAAAATTTAGGCGCGGTAAAGGTTAAGCTAAAAGGAGAATGGGATATTGAACAGCAATGGGCGTTTGCAAAAAGTTTTAGCTCTATTAAAAAGCAACACACTATTACTTGGTGTGACAACAAGGACGCTAAAGAACTAGACAACCGATACCAAGCCATGGTTTTTACTCGTAACCTTGTCAACATCACACCTGAAGATTTATCTCCAACTGATTTAGCCGATAAGTGTAGTGACTGGATTTCATCTTTAGCAAAAGATGCAGTTAGTGTTAAAAGGTGGACAGGTGAGGAGCTAAAAGAACAAAACTGGATGGGTATCTATCATGTAGGCCGAGGCAGCACACGCCCACCGGTTTTACTTGAACTTGATTACAACCCAACAGGCAACCCAGATGCAGAGGTTGTAGCAAGCTTAGTAGGCAAAGGCATTACTTTTGATAGCGGTGGTTACAGCATCAAAAGCAGTGAAGGTATGCTGAGTATGAAATGCGATATGGGCGGCGCCGCGACCGTTACCGGCGGATTAGGCCTTGCCATATTACGAGGGTTAAACAAACGGGTAAAATTATTCCTATGCTGTGCAGAGAACTTAATTAGCGGCCATGCTTACAAACTAGGTGACATTATTACCTATAAAAATGGCACAACTGTAGAAATTGTTAATACAGACGCTGAAGGGCGCCTAGTACTGGCAGATGGCTTAATGGCCGCTTCAGAAACAAAATCACCACTCATTATTGATGCGGCTACCTTAACAGGTGCGGCTCAAGTTGCAGTGGGCACTGACTACAATGCATTTTTTGCATTAGATAAGGCCTTATGCACTCAAGTACTCGCCTACGCAGAACAAGAATGTGAGCCCTCTTGGAGCTTACCTTTAGAGCCTTGGCATAAAGATGCTTGCCCGTCTCCTTTCGCAGATACTGCCAATAGTCGCTCTCAAAAAGGTGGCGGTTCTGGCGGTGCATCAAATGCCGCTGGATTTTTATCTAGGTTTGTAAGTAATGATGGTAAAGGTTGGTTACACATAGATTTAGCTGCTGCATACAACGCCAACAGCACTGCCATGCTACCCGCAGGTGGCACGGCTCAAGGTATAAGAACAATAGCCAGAGCACTTCTAGAACAATAGCACCTAGCCCTACCCCTTTATAACTCAACTTATTTAGGGGTAGATTTTGTATTGCAGTTAAAGCCCGCCTAAGCGCTCAGCTAACACTTTATATTTTTCAACAGCCTCTTTTTCAAATAATGGACTACCGCTTGCGTCTTTATCTGCCGAAGGTAACAAACTTTCTCTTTCAAGCCTTTCAACTCTGACGCTTTGCACCCCTAAAAACTCTGCTACTTGCTCAACTGACATCAAACTCATTGGTTATTCCTCTTAATTTTTGGTTTATTCGATGAGTCATTCACAGCACAGCCTTTAGTTTCTGCGGATGTAAATTTTCATCAACTTTATTTAAAATCACATAAATAGATATAAATTTATTTACCCTATTAAATCATCAAGCCATTGAAGTTAAAACCTTTTTTAGCACTTAAAAAGTAATATTTGTTATATAAAAACATAACTAACTTAGACTCAAGCTAAGAAATTCACAACTAGTATTTGATGTCTAAGCATTGCTCAATAGCCATTTATTGAAGACAATAGCCCACTTTAAAAAACCTTGAGAAAACTAGAACGTTATGGATACATGGTCAGCTGCAGTCACCTTATTTCTCATTATGGATCCCCTTGGCAATTTGCCAATTTTCATGTCGGTTTTAAAAACAATAGAACCTAAAAGAAGAAGATTAATTCTCGCTAGAGAGCTTTTAATCTCCTTAGTGATTATGATGACGTTTTTGTTTAGCGGTCAGGCTGTACTTGATTTCTTAAACGTTAGACAAGAAAGCGTCAGTATTGCTGGCGGTATCATATTGTTCCTAATTGGCTTAAAAATGATTTTTCCACAACCTGGAGGGATTACGGGCTTGGCATCAGGTGAAGAACCTTTTATTGTACCGCTAGCTATACCTTTGATTGCTGGCCCCTCGGTATTGGCTGCCTTGATTCTGTTAGCAAATCAAGATAGCAGTAGAATGCTAGATTGGTCTCTGGCTTTAGGTGCTGCATGGTTCGTTTCTGCTACTATTCTAATGTTATCAGGAACATTTCATCGTTTATTAGGTGAGCGAGGCTTGACTGCCATAGAGCGTTTAATGGGTATGATACTCATCATGATATCCATTCAAATGTTACTTGATGGGATCGGGCATTATTATTCGTTAGGGTAAAAGCTATTTGAGCATGTAACGCTATGCCACTAACATTAAACAAAAAGAGATTAGATTGAACAACAAATTAAATATATTTCAACAGGTTAGAGAGTTAGAAAACTGGTACGCTGTTGCATTTTCTGCCACCTTGCTTGAAAGAATGTTACCTAACTATACTTTATTTTGTGAGGCAACAGAGTTTGCCGACCCAAGCCAATATCGCAATAGTTTGAATACTATCTGGGAGTGGTTATCCACCCCGAAAGCAAAAATAAACTTTTCGGCTCAGCTTGAAAAAATCGAAGAATCAGTCCCAGATGCCAATGACTTCGATAATTATGGAGTCTACCCAGCAATAGATGTAGCTATGTCGATGTCGGCTACTATCTTATTGATTCAAGGGGAAGATCCACAAGGGGCTGTTGTTGTCAGTAAGCTGTCTCAAGGTGGAGTAGAAGCCTTCATTGAAGCAAGTACTGATGAGCCATTAACCACATTAGAAATTAAACAACATCCTTTAATGCAGTGGGAAATTGAAACCCAAAAAGAGTTACTAGCACTCTTAAGTAACTCCCCCAAATCCGCTGAAACCTGTAAAAAGTTAAAAGCCTTAGCTACCAGTGAGGGTATGAGTAATATAGGCCTTGAAATTTAGGCTCGTTACTTATGAATCAAGTGGTCTTAAGGGGCCACTTGCTTATATAACCTAGATAGAATTTGAGTACTTTGTTTTTCTTTTAATAACTGCCATTGTGATGGCACCTTATACGTCCCCGCACTTGGCTCACATTCAATGTAAATAAGACCTTCCTCTTTTAATAAACCTTGCTGAACAATCCTATCGATTACATTTGGCAATAGCTCTTTATTAAATGGAGGATCTAAGAAAACAAGATCATATGGCTGCTGCAATTGCTTCAGTACATCTAGAGCATTACCTTGCTTAATAGAAAACTGCTCAGCTGACAAAGACAACAGTTCTGCATTACTTTTTAACTGATGAGCGGCTTTAGTATCTAACTCAATATAAGTGCAATGTTCTGCGTACCTAGACAAAGCCTCAAAACCTAAACCTCCGCTGCCAGCAAATACGTCTAAACACCTAGCCCCAGCAATACTTTGCATAAGCCAGTTAAACAACATCTCCTTGTTTCTATCTGTTGTCGGCCGTAGGCCAGTTACGTCAATAACCGGAAGCTTACGTCCTCTGAATTGGCCACTAATAATGCGCACAGAGCCCGTCGTTTTGACAGCTTTTTTGCCATTGTGCCTGAATGATTGTTTTACGCCTCGCTTCATGAAAGGTAGAAATGCTATTATTAGAAATAAGATGTAAATAGTGTACTCAATTAGTCCAAGGATTTCTCACCGGTATGTCAAAGTTTTTTAAATGGCTTAAAAAAGATAAGCAGCAAAACGAGCCAGAAGCTAACAATGAAGAAGCAATTCAATCAGATAGTTCTACACAAGCACCGTTAGACACAGAAATAGAGAATTTACATTCTGATACAGTAGAGCCTACTTCCCCCAAACAAGAAGACACCATTGAGCCAGACTCTGGTAATGATGAGGTTGTGCTTGAAGCAGAGCAAGAACCAGTTGCACCCGCGCAAGCTACCGATACATCACAAACTATACCCGCAGAGCCGTCAGTTGTTGAGACAAATGAATCTACTGCAGATACAGCTTCTCAAGAAAAACAGCAAAAACAGAGCTTTTTTAGTCGCTTAAAACAAGGCTTATCTCGCACCAAAGAAAGTATTGGCAGTGGAATTGTTAGCTTATTCAAAGGTAAAACTATAGATGATGAGCTATTTGAGGAATTAGAAACTCAGCTATTAATGGCTGATGTGGGAATGAACACTACAGTCAAAATTATTAAACAGCTGACTGAAAGCTCAAGCCGTCAACAACTAAAAGACGGTGATGCCCTATATCAAGTTATGAAAACACAAATGGCCGAGATCCTAGATGGGGTTGATGCTCCCCTAACGCTAACTGCGCCATCTGGGCCTTTTGTGATCTTAATGGTAGGAGTAAACGGTGTGGGTAAAACCACTACTATTGGGAAAATGGCCAAACAATTTCAACAACAAGGTAAGAAAGTCATGTTAGCGGCAGGCGATACCTTCAGAGCAGCAGCGGTAGAACAACTGCAAGTATGGGGTGAGCGAAACAACATCCCAGTGGTAGCCCAACAAACAGGCTCGGATAGCGCATCAGTCATCTTTGATGCCTTCCAATCAGCTAAAGCCAAAAATATTGATGTATTGATTGCAGATACAGCGGGACGTCTACAAAATAAAGATCACCTGATGGAAGAGCTTAAAAAAGTGGTTCGTGTAATGAAAAAGATTTCACCGGAAGCTCCCCATGAAATCATGCTGACATTAGATGCCAGTACAGGACAAAATGCCATTAGCCAAACCAAACTTTTTAATGAAGCTGTAGGACTAAGCGGGATCAGTTTAACTAAGTTAGACGGCACGGCAAAAGGCGGGGTTATTTTTGCGATAGCTGATCAATTCGATATCCCCATTCGCTATATAGGCGTAGGTGAAGGTATTGATGATTTAAGACCTTTTAACAGCAAAGACTTTGTAAATGCTCTATTTACAGAGTCGGAAGATTAACTTTAATAGACCAATAAACCCATAATATGATTAAGTTTGAACAAGTAAGTAAAACATACCCAGGCGGCCAACAGGCATTAAGAAAAGTAAATTTTCATATTGAGCCTGGGGAAATGGCTTTTCTTACTGGGCATTCAGGTGCAGGGAAAAGTACTTTATTAAAACTAATTTCAATCATGGAACGACCAACTGTCGGTAAGGTTTTTATAAATGGTCACGACTTAGCTAGTATCCAGCGTAAACAAATCGCCTATATTCGCCGTGATATAGGCATGATTTTTCAAAGCCATCAATTGCTAATGGATAAAAGTGTTTTTGACAATGTGGCCTTACCTTTAGTGATAGAGGGCTATTCACATAAAGAAATTGCCAAACGAGTCCATGCAGCTCTTGAAATGGTTGGCTTAAGAGACAAGGTTAAAAATTTACCCATGATGCTTTCAGGCGGTGAACAGCAAAGAGTAGGCATTGCACGAGCTGTGGTCAATAAGCCTCCTTTATTGTTGGCTGACGAGCCTACCGGTAATTTAGATCCAAAGTTATCCATGGAGATCATTAGGCTTTTTGAAGATTTTAATCAGGCTGGAGTCTCTGTCTTTATCGCAACCCATGATCTTGGCTTAATTGCTCGAATGAAATATCGGACCCTTACCTTAAAGCAAGGGCAAATGATCACTGACGGCTTAACAGATGACCTAGAGAGTGACCAACTCTATGTCTAAACAAAGCTTCCTAAATACACCACTGACATTTTTTGCAGAGAAAAAATCACTATGAGTATTTTGTTTAAAGGCCGAGTACAAGGTGCGCAAGTTTCTCAAATATCACTTTATCAAAGAATTTTAATGTTCTTTATCAGCCATGTTAGGCAGGCCTTAAGTAGTTTAGGGGCCATGTGGCGCTCAAGAGCAGCCTCACTGATGACAATAGGGGTGTTAGGTTTAAGTATAACCTTACCTACAACCTTGTATGTGATGGTGAAAAATGCCGAGAATATTAGTTCTGGATGGGAAGAAGCGTCGCAAATTTCGTTGTTTCTTAAACCAAATATCAGTCAAGGTGACATAGATCAGTTACTAAAACGTATTCAGTTATGGCCAGAAATAGACGCAATTAACTTTATATCAGCAGACCAAGCACTAGATGAATTTAAGAATATGTCGGGGTTCGGGGATACTATCTCTTATCTTGATGAAAACCCACTCCCCAATGTAATACTGGTTACCCCCACCAGCAGACACGCAAGCCCAGTGACAGCTAGGGTACTGCTAGATAAATTAAGAAGTGAGAGAGAAGTTGATATTGGTAAGTTAGATATCGAATGGTTAGAACGCTTACACGCATTACTCAATGTTGTAAAAAATTTGGTGTCTGTGATAGCAATACTACTCTTTTTGGCAGTAGTACTTATCATTGGAAATACAATAAGATTAAATATTCTTAATAAAAAAGATGAAATTTTAGTTATGAAGCTAGTGGGGGCTACTGATGCTTTTATCCAGCGCCCTTTCATGTACACAGGGTTTTGGTATGGCTTGTTAGGTGGTTTGCTTGCTTGGATAGCTGTTATGGTTTTACTTTTTGGGATGAGTAGCAGTATTACAGCTGTGAGTGAGTTATATCAGAAAAACTTCCACATTACGGGTGTTGATTTCAGTACATTCTTGTCTGTGATAGGAATCTCAATCTTTTTAGGGCTAAGCGGTTCGTTATTATCTGTGAAACGCCATGTGCGAGAAATTGAACCTAAATAGCCACAAAGCAGAGGCTAATTTAAAGTCTTAATCACACTTTTTAGTTAACATTGCCTGTATGTTTTTAATCTGCCCATCATTTTTAGCTGGCTGCAAATCGAGTATACAGCTCAACATATTGTAAACTTCAATATTATCGAAGGGCTTGGCTTCAAACCCTTTCTTAAATGCCTTTCCTGAGGCAATAAAGGTTGCCTGCATTAAGGGATGTTTATTGTCATATCCATGGGTAGCAATAGAACGGCTAGAGCCCTTAAATGAGGTAGGGGCCTGTTTGCTTTTACTTGCGTATAATGTCCACCCTACATCAGCTAGCAACATAAGGTCAGGTCCTCTGTCTGGGTGGTCAAAATGATAGTCTTTGGGAAACGCACCACGGCGTAACACTTTCATATTGGGATGTTTATCCGTTAACTTGACAACTGCGCCTGCTATTTCTGCCTTGTTGCCATAAAGATTTAAAAAGGGGGCGTACACTGTATCGCTACTTTTGGACCAATCAGGCACAATAAAAGGAGATAAATCAATCCACTTGTCTAGATTAACTACTCTATCATCGGATAAATTAGCCATCCCATGATCAGAAACCACAACTAAATTTACATCATCATATAGACCTAATGCTTTTAACCCAGACATAAGCTCCCCTATATGATGGTCGACTTTTTTAATTGCAGCTAGTTCTTGCGCAGAGCCAACACCATAAACATGGGCTGCAGTATCAACCGCCGAAAAGTATAAGGTCACCAACCTAGGGCGCTCATTAGAGGGCAAAGCTAGCCAGCCTAGCACTTCTGTTACTCGCTCTGCATAATCTTTACCTTGGTTAAAAGGCTTCCAATATGTTGGCGCAATATTATCGATAGAAACTTCAGAGCCAACCCAAAAGTATGTAGCTGATATGACTCCTTGCTTTTCAGCCGTAATCCAAATTGGCTCACCCTGCCACCAGTTAGGATCTCGGGTATGTAAAGAACGATTGAAAGTTTCACTTAACTTTCTGTCGTATGGATAATTAGAAACCATGCCATGATGCTCTGGATGTAAACCAGTAGCTAAAGAATAAAAATTCACGAAAGTTTTAGAGGGCATAGCCGGATACATGTTTGCACGAACGCCCTGCTCAGCAAGCATTTGTAGATTGGGAGCAAAAGCACGCTCCAGCGAGTCAGCTCTGAGCCCATCTATCCCAATCATTAATACTATGGGCTGCTCGTGATTAGCCTTAGCAATACTGCTAACAAGAAGGCCAAGTATGCATAAAACCTTAAACATCTTGGTCTCCATACTAATATTGAACAGGGGTGTCCGACATTCTAAGCTTTGCCGTCACCGTCTTCAGCTGTTTGCTCTCCAACATCTGTAGATTGCTCTAAAAAGTCTACCTCTACACCATCAACCCGCTGTAAGCCTCTAGGTAATTTATTACCTCTACGACCTCTTTCACCTTGATAATGAGTCAAGTCAGCTGCTGACAATGTCATACCACGCTTACCAGCTAAGACTTTGACATTCGCGCCCTCTGGAACTACAACCAACTCTTTTACATATTCTTCTCTGGACTGGGCTTTAGCCGCTGGAATACTAATAAGTTTATTTCCCTTGCCTTTCCCTAAGCTGGGTAAGTCTCTTAATGGGAACATCAACATACGTCCTTCGTTAGATACAACCAAACACCAATCACTTTTCAAGTCATAGACAGGTTGAGGCTTAAATACTTTGGCGCCAGTAGATAGAGACAAGTATGCTTTACCCGCTTTATTTTTGCTGATCATATCGCTAAATTTACCAACAAACCCATATCCAGCATCTGATGCCATTAGGTATTGTTGCTCATCTTGCCCCATCACTACATGTTCTACATTTTCACCACCCACAATATTAAAGCGACCAGTCAAAGGCTCGCCTTGGCTTCTGGCGGAGGGTAAACCATGGGCATCACAAGAAAACGCCCGACCTGATGAGTCTAAAAATACAACTTGTTGATTACTTCTACCTTTAGCGCTTGCTTGATAACTATCACCAGCTTTATAACTCAAGCCTTTAACATCAACATCATGACCTTTCGCACAGCGTGCCCAGCCTTTTTCTGAGAGCACTACAGTCACGGCTTCAGATGGAATAAGCTCTTTTTCTGTTAAGGCTTTAGACTCGCCTCTTGCAACAATTGGTGAGCGTCTGTCATCACCGTATAACTCTGCTGCAGCTAGAATTTCTTTTTTAATTAAGGTTTTAAGACGACGGTCTGAACCAAGTAAAGTTTGTAATTCATCACGCTCTTTTGCTAACTCATCTTGCTCACCCTTAATTTTCATCTCTTCTAACTTAGCCAAGTGACGAAGCTTTAAGTCTAGGATGGCTTCAGCTTGAATTTCTGTTAGTGAAAACTTAGCGATCAACTCTTGTTTTGGTTTGTCCTCGTAACGAATAATACGGATAACTTCATCTAGGTTTAAAAATGCAACCATTAAACCTTCAAGAATATGTAGTCTTGCTAAAACCTTATCTAAACGAAACTGTAAGCGTCGAGTTACAGTATCTTTCCTAAAACTTAACCACTCGGTTAATATGGTTCGCAAGTCCTTCACTTGTGGGCGGCCATCAAGGCCAATCATATTAATATTGACTCGATAACTTTTTTCTAAGTCTGTTGTTGCGAACAAATGCTGCATTAATTGCTCGGTATCAACACGGTTCGATCTTGGGGTGATTAACAGGCGCGTTGGATTTTCATGGTCAGACTCATCTCGCAAGTCGCTTACCATAGGTAGCTTTTTAGCTTGCATTTGCGCCGCAATTTGCTCTAAAACTTTGCCGCCAGATGCTTGATGAGGTAAGGCTGTGATAATAATATCGCCGTTGTCCTCGGTATAAACAGCGCGCATTTTTATAGAACCACGGCCGGTTTCATAAATTTTAGCTATATCTTTCTTGGGCGTAATAATTTCGCCGTCTGTAGGGTAATCTGGTCCTTCAACAAACTCTAATAAGTCCGATAGCTCTGCTTTGCTATTATCTAGTAAATGGGCACAAGCATTAGCAATTTCTCGCACATTGTGAGGTGGGATATCTGTAGCCATGCCCACAGCAATCCCAGTAATACCATTTAGCAGTATATGAGGGAGCCTAGCCGGTAGTACTTTAGGCTCATCTAGGGTTCCATCAAAATTAGGCTGCCAATCTACTGTCCCTTGGCCCAGTTCAGATAACAATACTTCACTAAACTTAGATAATCGTGACTCGGTATAACGCATAGCGGCGAAAGATTTAGGGTCATCGGGTGCTCCCCAGTTACCTTGCCCATCAACAAGAGGATAACGATATGAAAAAGGCTGAGCCATCAAGACCATGGCTTCATAACAGGCTGAGTCACCATGGGGATGGAATTTACCCAATACATCACCTACGGTTCTGGCGGACTTTTTGTACTTTGCAGCATTATTGAGGCCCAACTCTGACATAGCATAAATGATACGTCTTTGAACCGGTTTCAAGCCATCGCCAATATGTGGCAATGCTCTATCCATGATGACATACATGGAATAATTTAAGTAAGATTCTTCTGTAAAACGGTGCATCGAGAGCTGTTCGATACCGTCTTTATTTATGATTGTGTCTTGACTCATGGGAGGCTATTTTCACCGTTTTTATTGTCGTTATAATTGTTGTTGATTTGAGCATAATATCGCGTATCTAGATTACCTTATAAATGCCACCAATTAAAATATATCAAGCATAAGGCTTTTATTAAAAATCCATAATTTGCCATCTAACCTCAACGAGTGGTTTAATAATCACAATCTTTTTCAGCCGTTGGCCTTTCATGCTAGTTCGATTTTCTACTTTTTTGCTTTTGTTACTATTAGTGTTACCTAGCCCTTCAAAAGCGCAGAGCGAGGTGCAGCTAATATCAACTCAGGCCACAGTGCAACTTTCATCAAGTTTAAAAGTCCTCAGAGAAGCAGACAAACAGTTAAGCTTATTCGATGTTAGAGATCAGTTAGGACAATTTATATGGCACCCAACTCACCAACAAAACTATGGGTTTTCATCCTCTGGTGTGTGGCTATACACCACATTGAACAATGTCACAGATGTTAATGAATGGGTCATTGATCTTGGCTATGCACAACTAGACAAGGTTGATATATATGCAATATCAGAAGATAAACTTATTGCTCAAACCAGCCAAGGAAAGCTAAGAGCAAGTGCTAAACAGCGCTTTCCTACGCTGGAGCTGTCTTTACCCTACGCCAAGCCAGTAGAACTATTTATTAGACTTGAAAGTCAACACTCGAGCCTCATCGCTCCCATAGACATACAAACTGCAGAAAAACACGCCGACGCTTTGTTTTTTGACAACCTTTTTTGGGGTGTATTTTATGGCGGCATGCTAATGCTGGCGTTATACAACCTCATGCTCTTCATCTGGATCAAAGACCGCAGTTTATTTACATTTATTGGCTATACCGCGGCAATTGTTGTTTGGCAATTTATCTGGGGGGGACATGCTCATCAAATAGTATCGTCCCCTATTTCTATATGGATATGTTCACATACCGATCTTATTTTTATTTTTTTAGGAGTGGGATCAGGTTTTTTCACTATCAGCTTTTTAGAAGGGCGACATTCAGCGCTTTATTCATGCATCATTATTCGCATTACCTTAGGAATATTTCTGCTTCTAGGCCTACTATCTATATTTGATATCTTAGAACCTGTACTTCAAACCTCTGCTGTTTTGTCTACCTATGTGCTCTCAACTGCTATATACACCTATGCGGGTATTGAAAGCAGAAAGAACAATAAAAATACGGCCTCCTATTTTATTATTGCCTGGCTTATTTTTGATGTTTGCATGTTAATAGCCTTAGGTAGCCTACTTTCTTTATACCCATCAAACGCAATTACAGCCTATGCTTTTCAAATAGGGTTATTTTCACAGGCATGGCTGTTTTCATTAGCTCTTGTGAGTAAAAGCCGATTTAAGTTAGAGGAAGAAATTGAACAAGCGACCGAGGACCTACGTAATAATATTGAATTAGTCGAAGAGCAAAATGTACGTCTTGATATAGCTCGTAAAGATGCCATTGAAGCTAGCCATGTTAAATCACAATTTCTAGCGAACATGAGCCACGAAATCCGAACCCCATTAAACGCAATACTAGGGTTTAGTAAAGAGCTTCACTCCGACTCACTTCCACCAGAGCGACAAGAGCAAGTCAGTATTATTAATGCGGCGGCTGATAACCTACTTAGCATAGTCAATGATGTACTCGACTTTTCAAAAATTGAAGCTAAAAAGCTTAAGATTAATAACCACCCATTCTCACCCACTGTCGTTCTAGAAGATATGGTGAGCATAATGGCCAAATCAGCTCATCTTAAAAACTTAGAATTTATATACGATGCCAACCCTTTACCAGAAAAGCTCATTGGCGATAGTTACCGGATAAAACAAATCCTGAACAACTTATTAGGGAATGCCCTTAAGTTTACTGACCACGGATATATAAAATTGTCAGCATCCGGTTCTGAAAAAGCCCATGGGATTTATGAGCTAGTGATTAAAGTGGAAGACACAGGTATTGGTATTAGTCGCGAGGACCAGCGTAAGTTATTTGCTGCTTTTTCACAGGTAGAAGACGCTCTAAACCGCTCATATCAAGGCACTGGCTTAGGGTTAGTTATATGCCAAGAGTTAGTTAACCTGATGCGCGGTGAGTTAACACTAAGTAGCTCTCCCGGGATCGGTAGTATATTTACGGTTACAGTACGTACCAATTTACTTAATCGTAACTTATCTCTAAGTGCAACAAGTGATTGGCTAGACAAAAATATTGTCTATTTTGACCCCTGCCCACAGGCTCGTCATGCGTCAGTAAAACTATTGAAGAATATGGGAGCCAATGTGACAGGTGCCGAATCCCTGGCCTATCTACGCTCACTGCGACAAGCCTACGACTTAGTATTTGTTAGTATTCCTAACAGCAAAGAAAACCTATTACCTAGCATTCTTGAGGCAACACGCCAGCTAGACTCTACTAATACAGTAATCTTGTATTCTGATGAAGACTCTTTATCTAAAAGAGATGATTTATCCCAATACTTCTCTCATAAAATACGCTTGCCTCTTACGCTAAGGAAACTAAATAGTCTGTTACATGCGCCAGAAGAAAGCCCAACAAATAAGCTGCAACAAAGGTTAGAAGTACTGCCAGCTGCAAAGGTATTAGCAGTGGATGACATGGAAATTAATCTAAGGCTACTTACTACCTGGTTAAAGAATACCAATCTACAACTCACCTTAGCTTTTAGTGGTATGGATGCCGTTGAGCAATGTAAGGAAACAGAGTTTGATTTAATTTTGATGGATGTGCAGATGCCAAACATGGACGGATTACAAGCGACAAAACTCATCAGGCAAACTAAGTTAAATATAGGCACACCTATCATTGCCGTGACAGCCCATGCATTTAAAGAAGAACAAGATAGATTATTATCTTCTGGTATGGATGATTACTTACCTAAACCTATTAACTTGTCAGACTTGATAGATTTAATTAAACGTTGGTGCCAAATTAATGAATCTAACGAATCTCAACTGTTAAGTTTTGACTGGGAGTTGGCGTTAAAACGAGCTAACCATAACGAAGAAGCTGCTAAAGACATTTTAGATAGGTTTGTGCAACAGCTACCAGAGTTAACAGAAGCCATTTTATTTTCCAGGCAAGAACAGTTGTATGAAGATATGTTAGCTAGAGTGCATCAGCTACACGGAGCCTGCTGTTACACTGGCGTACCAGCATTACACGCTCTATGTGAAGAAATAGAAACAGCATTAAAAAATAAACAGTACAAGGACGCATTTTATAAGGCCCCAGAGTTAAAAACTGAGTCTTTAAACTTACAGCTTGCTGTAGAGCAAGCGAAAATAATTTAAAGATAAACAACGAGACTAGCTAGTTTGAATATAAGACCTGCTCTTGGCATTGTCTTAATAAAACCACAAAGTCACTTTCAGGCCTATCTAATTCTGACACTGGTATATATAAATCATACCCCAAGCGCTGCCGTAATTTTGTCATACGGTTAGCGAACATAGCCTGTATGCCTTTATAAATTTTACCTTGATTACTTTTATAAACGTCATCCTCTAGTAACTCATCACTGTAACAACTTCCTGTGGCACAGTTATCAGACTCGGCAGGCATGTTGTGAAACAACAAAGGACGTTGCTCCATTAAGATATTACTCATCAAGCGAGGTGACATATTTTCTATTAAAGGAACATAGTCTTTCACTTTAAGGGCGACCATATTTAATGGCTTTCTTTCAAATCCAGATGTGACAACTGGTACATCAATTCTTTGAATACTGTCCCAAGGCAAAGCCCAACTACCATTTTTATGTTGATAGCGAATACTCGTTTTTGACAATAGGAAACTAAATTGAGGCTCTCTGTATTTAACCCAAGCAATTAAAAAAGCCACAATTGAAGCACTCAGTAAAAACACCCCAACTAAATAATAGGCCTCAGGTAGGCTTAGTAGCATAACCACAGCCATCACAAACAGCATGAGTCCTATTAACCCCGTGACAATAACATTGCGTTTACCATGACTACGGATTTCGATCACCTCTTCCATCCTTACCCCCAAATTAACATGTAAACCACACAAACGAAGATAGCCCAAATGACCATAGCTCGGCCCCGTTTGCACTTAATGCAATCAGTTTGCCACCAACTTTTGGCTTTATGTTCAGAAGTCATATTCAGGGATACCTTTAGTTTTATGCCTTATCCTACCAAGCATAAATTCAATAACACAATCACCAAAGATGTAAAAAGCTTGTATGGGGAGGTTTCTACTTTAATAAACGGAACTAAGACTATTAGCAATTATTACTAAAGTGGAGAGCAAAGTATGGATACTTTGTCATAAACAGCTGAAAAAATAGCCCGCTCGGCGAGCTATTTGCTCAATTTTGTGTGATTCAAACGCTGTAAATTACTTTTCATTTGCAAGAAAAGAATACACATTGGTTGCTTCGCGTTCTTTAGAAAAAGACACTAAGTCAACGCCATTACAACGCATACCGTTAGCTGCAGTTAATCGTTTCAAAACACGCTTTGAAGAACCCGCAACAACGCCAATACGGCTAGTTATACTACGCTCAAACATAGCAACGTCATCTTTTACTACAGCTTCACATAAATCTTGATAGCTTAAGTCACCAACATACTTGATGTTTTCACTGTCGCCCATTTTAGCGTTTGCACCTAGAGCAGCAAATACCAGAGATAAAGCAATTATCTTTTTCATTTCAATCCATCCTACTAAATTAACTAAAAGTTCTTAATGTAAACGACTCTGTGCCGCACTTAATTAATGACTGATCTAGAGGAAAATACTGTTCTTTTATTGTTTTCAGTAAGTGAATATCATGTAAATTACAATGCTACACTTTTATGAAAACCGTAACTAATTGATTTATATATAATTTATTAAATTATATATTTCAAAAAAGAATAAAAACAACAAAATAAATCACAAAAAACTCTATAAATAAAACAGAAAATATTTGTAATTATTGGCATGAAAACGGTTATTAACAAAAATTTACAAACAATTACACAAAAGGATACAAATATTACCGGCCTAAAATATTCTATAGTTAATTATGAGCCATTTATTTAATCTGAACTTGAAAATTTAAGTCTTGGATTTCTAGTAAATTAAATGCAGATTAAGCGAGACGCCAAGTCACCTAACGATTATAATTTACCGAAAATTTCCGTTTAAATTTAACTATGACAAACCATTATAAACTCCTACCTGAATGGGCAACTCAAGAATCAGTAATACTTGCTTGGCCAGATAAACAAACTGATTGGCAACCTTGGCTAGAACAAGCTCGAGGGGTTTATCTTGATTTAATACGGCAGCTTAATTTGGCAAGTGTCCCAGTGATTTTATTAGTTAGACAAACTGAAATCGATGCTTGTCTTGGCCTTGTACCTAAAAGTGCCAATGTCTTAATAGTAGCTGCAGATTTTGATGATACTTGGCTTAGGGATTATGGATTCTTGAGTATCTCAAACGGCGAATCTGTCACTCCTATAGAATTTACGTTTAATGGCTGGGGAGATAAGTTTGATGGGAGTAAAGATAACGGCATCAACTCCACAGTACTGCAGCATCTGTGTAAGGAAGCTATACGGAAAATAGATCTAGTACTGGAAGGAGGCGCCATTGAAATAGACCAAGCTGGCCACCTGATTTCTACTGCTTTATGTTTACAAAACCCTAAGCGCAATGGCAATAAGTCCTTAACTGACTATGAGCGAGACTTTACCTCTTACTTAGGAGCCACTGCGACAACTATTTTCCAACACGGTCATTTAGAGGGTGATGATACTGATGGTCATATTGATACATTGGTACGGTTTACACCAAACAAGGGGCTAGTCGTGCAAACTGCCTTTAACAACCCACAAGATCAACACTATGAAGGTTTACATGACCTACTGATAGAATGTAAAAGTGCATTTGCACAACACCAAATATTTGAATTGCCCTTACCTCACATAGTCAATAGTGAAGGGAAAAGGCTCCCTGCATCATATGCAAACTTTTTAATTTCAAATAAACATGTTTTATGTCCTGTTTACCAACAGCCCGAAGATGAACTTGCCTTAGAAACAATAAAAAAAGCCTATTCAGGTTTTAAGGTGATTGGCATTAACTGTTTGCCATTAGTGCAACAATTTGGCAGTTTGCATTGCATAACAATGCAAGTCCCTGAAGGGGTAATTAAGCCTGAAATATTACAAAGTGTCTCAAATGGAGTCCGTATTTATGAGTAAAGATCAACTAAAAGTAGGCGTTGTTCAGCAAGCAGTAAAAAACAACGACAAACAAAAAAACTGGCGCCACAGTAGCGAACAGATAACCAAATTAGCGGCCCAAGGGTGTGAACTGGTGTTGCTACAAGAGTTACATAGTACCTTATATTTTTGCCAGCAAGAAGATACAGACAACTTTGACTTGGCTGAGCCTATTCCTGGACCTGCAACTGACTATTTTGCAGCATTAGCTGCAAAATTAAACATAGTCTTAATCACCTCATTATTTGAAAAACGAGGCTCTGGGCTGTATCACAATACCGCTGTAGTATTTGACCGAGACCAAGGTCTTGTAGGCAAATATCGCAAGATGCATATTCCGGATGATCCAGGTTTTTACGAAAAATTCTATTTTACACCCGGCGATATGGGGTTTGAGCCTATTCAAACCAGTGTTGGCAAACTAGGCGTGCTTGTATGTTGGGATCAATGGTATCCAGAAGCGGCAAGGCTTATGGCAATGGCTGGCGCAGATATGCTTTTCTACCCTACAGCAATTGGTTGGGATAAGACTGACACTCCCGAAGAACAAACTCGTCAATATGAAGCTTGGCAAACAATACAACGCTCCCATGCCGTAGCGAACTCTATTCCTGTAGTAGTTGCCAACAGAACAGGGTTTGAACCTTCTCCTGTTGCTGGAGATCCCGGTATTCAGTTTTGGGGGCAAAGCTTTGTAACTGGGCCTCAAGGGGAAATTCTTGCAAAAGCCAGTGAAGATCAAGAAGAAAACTTAATTGTTGAAATCGATCTACAAAGAACAGAGCAGATAAAGCGTATTTGGCCTTACTTCAGAGACCGCAGAATCGACGCCTATAGTGACCTAAGTAAACGCTGGCGTGACTAAGGTACAGACACCCGATACTCTGCAGCTAAAGCTTAATGACAATATTGCCATTAAGCTTTAGCGCTAGGGCGACTGCTAACAGACGCATACCAGCGTTTTAAGTTAGGATGCTTTTCAGTTAGTTTAATATTCACGACTCGGGCAAAATCTAGCGCACATAGCGCCGTTATATCAGCGATACTATATTTATCACCAGCGATATACTCAGACTCCCCTAAACGCCTCTCTAATACCATTAAGAATCCAGTTGCGTTTTTACCTGCAACCTCCCCATACTCTTTTACGGGAGTCATTCTGTCTTTAAAATACCCTGTGCTATGCTGAAAACACATACCAACCTGCCCAAAAAAGTATAACTCCACTTGCCTATGCCACATGTCTATTTGCGCTTTTTCCAGAGCAGTGGTTCCCATCAAAGCAGGTTCGGGTTGAATCTCCTCAAAGTATCGACAGATAGACGCCCCCTCACTAATACAATTTCCATCATCTAGCTCTAATATTGGAATTTTCCCAACCGGGTTTTTGGCTCGCATCTCTGCAGATAAGTTTTCTCCTTTTTGGAGATCCACTTGGATATACTCCATTGGGATGTTTTTTTCAGCTAAAAATATTCTCACTCGCCTAGGCGATGGAGCTGTTTTAGTATCATAAATTTTCATTGCTTAACCTTCCTATACTGCATTGTTTTTAAGCTAGCGCTGCCCTTCAATAGCCCATAAATTAGATATTATGTTTACAACAGTAGATTAATTTTGAGTCTTTTCCCAAGCTGCTAACTTTTCTTGGCTATATTTTTTTATGTCCTGATGCTTACGACTCACCCACCACATTTCCATTAAGCGCACATTCTTTTCATTACTTTTATAAAAAAGGTCAAAAAAATCGCCAACAACAGGAATAAGGCCTAGTAAAAAATCAATCAAAATATTTTTTAACATACTAAAAATTAGTGACTTGGGGACTCCCATTTTCATAGCCAAACGAACTATGAACATTGAAACACAGGCCATAATAAAATCACCAACACCTGGAATTAGGCCAATAATAAAATCTAAACCGAGTCTAATTCCGATGACAGGTATACGTATTTTATTATCACTTAAATTAGCTAGCGCCTGCGCTCTTAAAAGCTCAGGGGGAGCACGAAAGTCTTCAGTCATAATTAGCCTATACTTTGTAATATTTGACCACAGAACCATGCCATATAAGTGCCAACTGTATAACCTAATACGGCCAGCATAACAGCGACTGGTGCTAAAGAAGGATGAAATGCTGACGCAACAATAGGTGCTGATGCTGCCCCACCAACATTGGCTTGGCTACCTACCGCCATATAAAAGAGTGGCGCTTTTATCAACTTCGCTACAATCAACATTAATGATGCATGTATTACCATCCAAATCGCACCGATAACAAAGAACAAGGGCTCTTCAATAATCATAGTGACATCCATTTTCATACCAATTGTTGCTATCAATAGGTACAAAAATACTGAGCCTAATTTAGATGCACCAACACTTTCTAAGTTACGCGCTTTTGTGAAAGAAAGGGCAATCCCAATGGTACTTGAGAAGATGATCATCCAGAAAAACTTACTGTGAAAACTGAATTTTGCCAAGCCAGGAAAATGCTCAACAAAATAAGGAGTTATGTTGTCAGCAAAAATATGTGCAGCCCCAGTTACTCCAAAGGCAACCGCTGCAATTAACATCAAATCTGTAACTGTGGGGATCCGAGCATGTTTTGCTTGAAAGCTACTAACCTTATCTTTCAACTCATCTATAGCACTAGTATCTGCGCCAGTCTTAGCATCGATTGCTTTAGCGTTGGCAGCCATGACTAACAATACTGCCATCCATAAATTAGCCACTATTATGTCGACTGTGACCATAGCTGAAAACATTTGGTCTCCAGCCCCATAGATTTCTTTCATTGCAGCTTGGTTTGCACTTCCTCCAATCCAACTACCAGCAACTGTTGTCATTCCCCTCCAAACAGCTTGAGGACCATCTACTCCCACTAAGTCTGGAACAAAAGTGGCTACTACCAACAAAGCAATAGGGCCTCCGATCACAATGCCTAGTGTCCCTGTAAAAAACAAAATAACAGCTTTACTACCCAGCTTTGAAATAGCTTTAAGATCAACGCTTAGGGTTAAAAGCACTAAACAAGCGGGCAATAAGTAACGAGAGGCTACAAAATAAAGTTGCGATTTCTCTCCATCAATTAATCCAAAGGTATTTAACAAAGAGGGTAAAAAGTAACAAAGCAAAACCGAAGGAACAAACATATAGAATTTGCGCCAGAAAGGCGCATTGCTGCTCGCGGTATAAAAAACCAAGCCCAACAAAATGGTGAGGATCCCCATTATGGTGGCATCGTTTGTAAAAAGAGGGGTATGAGCTATAGCTTGCTCTGCTAGTTGGGGTGTCGCCATGAAAAATTCCTGTCCTATTACTACGCCCTATAAAAGTAACGTAGTATTTATCGTTATTATTGTTTGAATGCCATGCCTACTATTTTTGGCAGTGCTAACCTTATGTTAACACAAGCTATAAATAGACGTTTATTAAGTAAAAATTTTACTTAAAGGCATTCAAAAAAACGATCAAGATTTCATTGCTTTAGCTAATTGACTTCGTAACTCTGTATCTTCTGGTTTTTCTAACCAACCGTTTAAGTTTTCAGATAAGATGCTTGTTAAGGCATCTATATGCATTGGGTCCGCATTTAAAGCTTCTATGTATTCGAATGTTTCTCCACCTGCTTCTAAGAAATAATCTCTATTCTCTTCAGCGATTTCTTCAACGGTTTCTAAGCAATCTGCAGAAAATCCAGGACATACTACTTGGACAGATTTAACCCCTTGTTTTGGAAAGGCTTTAAGAGACTCATCTGTATAAGGTGTTAACCACTCTTCGCGGCCAAAGCGAGATTGAAAGCTTGTAAAATACTCGTCTTTATTCAAACCTAGATTTTCAGCAATCAGTCTGGAGGTTTTATAACACTCACAGTGGTAAGGGTCGCCTTTTAATAGATACTTTTTGGGGATTCCGTGATAACTGAAAACAAGTTTGTCTGCAGTACCATTAACACGCCTATGTTCACGAATTTTCTCAGAAATAGCATGAATGTATTTAGCATTATCATGATAGTGAGTGATAAATCTTAGCTCGGGGATCCAGCGTCTTTTTAAAAAGCTATTTGCCACTGCATCAAAAGTTGAAGCCGTAGTTGAAGCGCAGTATTGTGGATACAAAGGTAAAACTAAAAGCTTTCTAACCCCTTGTTGCAACATTTTATCGATAGTCCCATCAATTGATGGTGAGCCGTAACGCATCGCAAATTCAACCACTATGTGCTCACCAAATTGAGAGACTAATTTTTCTCTAATTCCATTAGCTTGATCTTCAGTGTGGAACATCAAAGGAGAGCCTCGCTCTGTCCATACACCTGCATAAGCTTTTGCTGAACGACTTGGACGAATATTCAAAATAACAAGATTAAGTATCATCCACCAAATTAACTTGGGCACTTCTACTACTCTAGGGTCCGATAAAAATTCTTTAAGGTAGCGTTTAAGCTCAGCTTTTTTAGGGGCGTCAGGAGTACCTAAGTTAGTCACTAACACTCCCACTTTATCCTGCTGACTGTGGCTAAATGAAGGGTTACCTTGATATTTCATGAAAAAACTCTTGATTAAGTCTGACCAAAGGTCTCGACACGACACTTTACAATGCCTTGAATACGATTAGCCTGTCATTTTGGACCATTGCCAATAAAAATCAATCTGTGATCACTATTATCCCACAGCCTTTTTACCTTTATGATACGAAACCAGTATAATTTTAACTCAAACCTGTGCATCATTAGCAAAGGTGTAAAAAGATTCACCAAAAAGGGATCTGGATTCAAGTAGAGGGTTGCAGTATGGCAAAGAAAGACAACAACGAAGATAATCAGGTGCCACAATTATCTGAGTTAGACAGCTTAAGAAATATCGTATTTGGTGCGGCTAAAACTGAAATAGAACAACGTATTTCAGCATTAGAACAACAAACATTAGATAGCTTTAAAAACATAGAGTTATTAATAGAAAAAAATACCAAAGCCCTTAGTACTAGTATGCTTGAGGGCTTTGCCCAATTAGAAGACAAGCTAGCTTTGGCAGATCAAGGACAAGAGCAAAAAGCGGCTGAGCTCAACGCCTATGCAGATAAAATTTCGTCAGAATTAGAGATGGCTGAGACCAGCAACAAGCAAGAAAACGACGAGCTACATAAGCGAATTGATATAGAAATTAATGAACTAACGGTAAAGTTTAATCATCAATTAGAAGAAGCACTAGCACGACTTACACAAGTATCTTCTGAACTGAATGCCAGCAAAACAGATCGCAAGACCTTAGCTAAATTACTAGCTACCGTCGCCTCTAACCTTGAAACTGGTGACGACGAGTAGTCATAGTAATGCCAGAAAAAAATGCAGCTTCATCACAAGAATCTCAGCAGCAAATGCAAGCCCTGCGTCAGATAATATTAGGTGATGATGGCCAATACGTTACAGAAAAAATACAACAAAACGCTCGAGAACTCGTAAGTGAAGTTTTATCTGAAGCCCTGCACGATAGAGAAAAGCAAGATGGCTCTGTTAATACTGTATTGTTGCCTCTTGTTGAGAAGTCCGTCGAAACTTCGATTACCAATCATAGCCAGCAATTTGTAGGTTACTTATATCCAATAGTGGGTAGCTTAGTTCGTAAATCTGTTACAGCCTTTATCACTGAGTTTTTAGAAAAAACCAACACGCTTTTAGAAAATAGTTTTACTGTAAAAGGCTTAAAATGGCGCTTCAAAGCTTGGCAGGCTGGTGTTAGTTTTTCTCAATATGCTGCAAGCCAAACTTTTGCATTTAGAGTAGAGCAAGTTTTTTTAATACATAGTGAAACGGGACTCCTACTCAATTCAGTATCCTATGGTTTAGATACAGGTACAGGTACAGATGCCGATTTAATGTCCTCAATGCTAACGGCTATCAATGACTTTGTTTCGGACTCATTCCGCCCTAATCAAGATTCAAGCGAACAACACTTAAATGTAATACGAACCAATGACTTCACGTTACTGATTAAGCCTGGTCCTAAAGCTGTAGTCGTTGCCTCAATAACCGGAAATATGCCTCAAGGGGTAGCAAATCAGTTACAAAAAACCTTAGAGGAAATTCACAAACTATATGACAAGGAGTTATCCGAATTTAATGGTGATACGCTTCCTTTCGAGCATAGCCAAAACCAATTACGCACTTGCTTAGTTTCAGAATTAAAACCAGAGCACCAAGGAAAAAAGAAAAAACCTTGGTTTGCTTGGCTGTTAGTAACATTAATTATAATTTGTTTAGGTTACCTTTTAGGTAAACATTGGCAAGCTAGTGTATTGCTAGATAAAGTAAGGCAAGTCGATAACGAACCTGGCATTTTTGTTACTCAAGCTGACACGAAAGGATTGAGCAAAGTAGAAATAGAAATACTAAGAGATCCTGCAGCCCTATCAATCGAAGACTGGCTAGAACAGCAAAATATAGAGCCACAAAAATTACACATTAAAGAGCGGGCATTTTTATCTTTAGAGCCTGAGGTTATTAAACTAAAAGTACAAGGTATTGTGGAACAATACCCTAAAATCAATGTATCTTGGACAGGGGAGAAGCCCAAATTTTCTGGAAAGTTATCTATTAATGAACATGCTAGCTTAAAGCAAGGCTTGCAAAGTATAGTTGGCCTAGACTTTAAAAGTACCTGGCTAGATAAATTAGATATTCTAGCACCTCAAAATATTGAAGCAGATAATCCCTTACTCTTGAAAAATGTTTTAGACATCAAGATAGCCAGAATAAACCAAACTAAAATTGCATTTAACAATGGTGAAAGTGACCTACCTGAAAATGCCCTAGATACATTAACAATGGTGGCTCAGCAGCTTAAAGAATTAGAAACACTTGCCCAAAAACTAAACTTATCCTTAAGCCTAATAATTATGGGCACCAGTGATCCCACCGGTACAGCAAATTACAACAGAGCCCTAAGCCAATTAAGGGCAGATAATGTTAAATTTAAATTACATCAGCTTGGAATTGACGAAAACCGCTTAAATGCAATAGGATTAGGGGTAATAGATTTAAGCACTAGCCCAAAAGACGCACGGATGGTCTTACTTAATGTGGTATATTTTACAGCAGATAACCACGTCAAGAACAACCTCGAGTAGAAGATGATAAGCACACTCAGTATAGAGACTTTAAAAAGACCATGATGCAGAAAAAGATATGTTTACTTGGAGCATCTGGTGTAGGAAAAACGAGTCTAATTAAGCAATATGTAGAAGGTATATTCTCAGAAAAATACCTAACCTCTATAGGCGTAAAGATTGACAAAAAATTAGTCACAACAGATTCAAGCCCTGTCACATTAATGATTTGGGATATTGAGGGTATAGACAGATATTGCGGCTTCCAGCCTAAATATCTTAGGGGCGCAGCAGCTTATATTATCGTAGCCGATAAGACACGCTCCCAATCGCTACTAGAAGGCTGTGAAATTCAGAAAATGGTTAAAGAAGTCACAGATATACCTGGGCTACTGGCAATCAATAAATCTGATCTACCAGAAACTTGGCATTGGAGTGAAGCAGAACTTAAAGAAATTGAAAGTGGGTTTGAAAAAACATTCCATACAAGTGCAAAAACCGGGGAAAATGTTGAAGCTATGTTTACCCACCTAGCCCATTTAATAGTAGAGTAAAATAAAGCATGGATGCATCACTTCTTAATACATTGGGCCTACTAGATTGCATCATTATTCAATGTGTAGGCGATAATGACTTCGAAGTAATGCATATGCCAAAGGATTGGGGAGCAGAGTTACTGCCTGAAGCAAAAGGGATATTTAACTTTAGTGAAGATTCATCACCTTACCTCTTAGACTTTTTGATTGACGCAAACGCTTTGTGGAAATCTTCCAAAGAAGGCAAAATTGATTCAGGTATATGGTCAGAACAGCTCCCTAGTCAACTGATTAGACTAGAAGCCTCAGCTCTATTTAAAGAACAAAAGCAATTCTTAATAATTAATAAAATAGATGCCAGCTACAAACAAAAGCAACAAACCCTTCAAGTAGCTCGAGAATTAATGTTCTCAGCAGATAAAATCGCTGAGCAACATGACTATCTTCACTCACAAATGGACGAATTACTCAGTGACCCAACTGAGAGCTTCGCATTAAAACAGCAGATCACTCAAGCGTTGGAACAAACTGACTTAGGGGTCGCAATCCTTACCCCTGAATTGCAGTTATTGAATAGTAATCCAGCTTTGAAAACCTTGTTTGCTGATTCAAATATACAATTAAACTTACCTGAAGATAGATTGGTAATAGAACTTTTTAGAGCTCAATACCCTGAGTGCGAACGAGTATTCAGCACTGGAAGTGCGTGGAGCGGCGAGCTTTATTGGCTAAACCCACCTAGGTATGGCAAATGGTTAAAGATGACCATTCATCCAATCATGTCAACCAATCAGACCATACTGTATTGGCTGTTGAGTGTTAGTGATATTACACAAATTAAGTTCCTCATCAAACGAAACGAAAAATTAGTACATTTCGATTCTGTTACAGATTTACCTAATAGACAGTTCTTCTGGAAAAGACTTGAAGAAAAAGTAAATCAAAGTTCGCCTTTTTGTTTATTGTATTGCGACATAAAAAACTTCAAACGTATCAATGAGTTATACGGACATCAAATTGGAGACCAAGTCATAAAAGAACTGGCGACCAGACTCATCTCAGTATGCCGTTCGGATGACCTATTAGCGCGTGTTGGAGGAACAGAGTTTGCGGTAATAATGACGCTAGATGAAAAAAAATTTAGCCAATCTAATCATTACCAAGAGCAATGCACTTTGTTTGCAAAGGAATTGATCAATACCTGTAATATCCCATTTTATCCAAGCGCTGGACAAAAATGTGAAATAGGCTTGAATGTTGGAGCAGCACTATTTCCTTTGGACTCTAGTAGCGCTGATGAGCTAATGAAGTACGCTGATTTAGCAGTATATTCAGCCAAACAAGTCAAGACACAAATAAATAGTGTTCAATTTTACTCTCAAAAATTAATTGATGACTCTCGTAAACTAAGAGAGATGGAAAGTGCCTTACGTGTTGCCATAGAAAAACAAGAGTTTGAGCTATTCTTGCAACCAATTATTGACTTATCAAGTAACAAAATTATCAAAGCCGAAGTATTAATCCGTTGGCGCCAAGGAAGCGGAGAATTAGTTTCACCTGATGAGTTTATCCCCTTAGCTGAACAAACAGGATTAATTATTCCAATAGGCAAGTGGGTCATTGCCGAAGCTTGCCGCTTGTTGGCAGAGCTGAACAAGCAAGGTATATCGCTATCTTTATCAATCAACTTGTCGCCCCGCCAAATTAGTGACCGCCAACTTTTTGAGTTTATTCAAGCAAGTATCAACAACTGTATGGTCGACCCTCACCATATAGAGTTTGAACTAACTGAAGGGGTACTGATTGAAAACTATGAAAAGGTACACCTTTTAATTGAACAAATTCATGATTTAGGGATGAAGGTTTCTATTGATGATTTTGGGACCGGATACTGCTCTCTTTCTTACCTACAAAAGCTACATATCGACAATCTCAAAATTGATAGAGCCTTTATTAAAGAATTAAATGAGTCCAGTACCGATAATGCCAGCGCACTTATATTAGCCGTAATATCAATGGCAAATAGTTTACACTTAGAAGTCATCGCAGAAGGCGTAGAAACACAATTACAACAAAACTTTCTTATAGAAAACAACTGCCACCTAGCCCAAGGGTTTCTATTCAGCCCACCATTAGCATTTAAGCATTTTTGTAGTCTATTAAAAGATAAAAATTAAGAGAATAAACGTTGTTCACCCGCTTTACGTTTTTTATTCTTCAAAACCAATAGCAAAGCAATAAATGCTGGCAAACCTTGGATATACAGAATACTTGCTTGCGCTGTAAGACCACCAAATACACCAGCAATGACGATACAAATCAAAAGGTAAACCTTAAGGGTTTGATTGCCGGTTATTAGTCCTAACAATAAGCCTAACCCTAGAAATCCATTATACAGACCTTGATTCATGGCTAATATCTCAGAAGACTTAGCAACTTCTGCAGACATTGAAAAGATTCTCTGACCTACAGGGTGATCCCAAAAAAACATTTCGAGTACCAAAAACCCAAAGTGTAGAGCCGCTACCAGAAAAACCATAAATCCCGCAAAAAAGCCCATCTATAAATCCTTGATTCGTTTATTGTTATTATGGGTTTTATAGTGTGGTAATTTGTTTAAACTTGCAACAATAGCTCTGAATACTAAGATGAAAAGTGTCATTTATAAGCAAAAAAAAAGCGCCTTTCGGCGCTTTACATTTTCAATGGATAACTATTTACCCGACTGACCTTTCATATATCTAAAGAAGTCACTATCAGGTTCAACAACTAACACATCTTGTTTGCTGCTAAAGCTTTTCTTGTAAGCATCCATACTACGTAAGAAACTGTAAAACTCTGGGTTTTTGGTATAGGTTTCAGCATAAATTTGTGCAGCTTGTGCATCACCTTCACCTTTGAGTTTACGTAAATTACGTTCAGCATCTGCCAACATAACGGTCACTTTGGCATCGATATCTGCTTTAATAAACTCGGCTTTTTCTTTACCTTCTGACCTATGCTCTCTAGCAACCGCTTCACGCTCGGTGCGCATACGTTGGAATATAAAATTACGCACTTCAGGAGGTAGATTGATTTGCTTAACCCTAACGTCAACAATCTCAATGCCTAACTCATCAGAACTAGAAGATGCTTGTTGCATAGCTTCATCCATTAGTTCAGAACGTTCACCCGAAACAATTTGTTGAATAGTACGAGTACCAAACTCGGAGCGCAGACCATTGTTTACTTTCTGCTGAAGTAATACCTCTGCATTCCCTTTAATACCACCTGTAGCTAGGTAGTAAGTAGCAAAGTCTTTTATCTTCCATTTTACGTATAGATCTACGATTAAATCCTTCTTCTCTGAAGTAACAAAACGGTCTGGTACTTCATCTAAGGTTTGAATACGAGAATCTAACTTTACAACCCTATCAAAGAAAGGGAGCTTAAAATGTAAACCAGGTTCAAAAACAACTGTATCTCCAGTGTCAGAATCACGCTGCACTTTACCAAATTGAATTAGAATAGCCTTGCTACCCTCATCAACAACAAAGAGTGCACCAGAAGCTAATAAAGCTAAAACTACGATAATAACGCCAATAAAATTCTTCATATCTTAGTTTCTCCCACTACGTAAGCCATTACCACGAGTGGTTCTTGAGCTACTTGATACTGGTTCGCTGCCACCATCTTGGTTTTGTAAGCCTTCTAATGTACTACGAATATTAGCTGGAATACTTGGGCCAGATTGGCGCTCTAATATTTTATCTAAAGGTAAATACATCATGTTGCCGGTACCCTCAGTGTCAATCAATATTTTACTAGTATTACTGTAAACCTCTTCCAAGGTTTCTAAATAAATACGACTGCGAGTCACTTCAGGAGCTGCTATATATTGTGGTAATAACTCTTCAAAGCGGGCTATCTCACCTTGTGCTTCTAGTGTTACACGTTCTTTATATGCTTGTGCTTCTTGTGCCATACGGTTGACTTGACCACGGGCTCTAGGCTCAATTTCTCGAGAGTAGGCTTCTGCTTCATTTATAAAGCGTTGCTCGTCTTCCTGAGCTGCAATAGCATCATCAAAAGCTTCTTTTACTTCTTCGGGCGGCCTTGCGTCCTTAAAGTTTAAGTCAACTATAGTAATACCCATATCGTATGACTCAATAATCCCTATTAGCTCATTACGTACACTTTGTCTTGCCTCTTCACGACCAGCAGTTAATACACTGTCCATTTTAGAGTGGCCGACCACATAACGAATGGCACTATCAAACGCCTGACTTAAGCTTTCTTCTGGACTAGTCACGGCGAAAGTATATTTATAAGGTTCTAAAATCTTGTACTGCACTTCCATTTCAACACGAACAACATTTTCATCTTCAGTCAACATAGAGCCAGAAGACGGCATGGAACGAACAGTCTGTACATCTACAGGCACTACCTTATCTATGAAAGTGGGCTTCCACTGCAGACCAGGCTCAACGAATTTATTGAACTCACCGAATCTAAGCACTACACCACGTTCGGCTTCTCTAATAGTGTAAAAACCACTAAAGACATAAACCACGACCAAAATACCAAGTATGACAGCTAGGCCAATTCCACCTAAGCCTTTACCGCCAGTAGAGCCGCTATTACCACCTCCACCGAACTTACTGATTTTACCCATTAAGTTTTTGAACACCTCATCTAAATCAGGTGGACCTTGATCTCGGCCGCCCTTATTTTTCCAAGGATCGTTGTTATTACCACCGGGCTCATTCCAAGCCATTATTATTCTCCAACTAGTTAATTCAAAATAAGTTAAGCCTACTTACAATACGCCACTTTTAACTTTTTGATCTATATATTGTGATTAATTGTGCACTATATACGATTCTAAATCTGTATCCACTCGCTTAATCAATCTTTGCCAGTCACTTTTTTCCATTTTCACATCAACCAGCCAATCTCCATTATCATCATAACGTTGTGAAGCAATACAATTCATATCGAAAAACACCCCTCGCAAGTTACTTTTAGCGGGAGGGATCCGTAAACTGTGTTGCACCATATTCTTCCAGAGACATTCAGTTATCGCTTCGCTGAGAAGCTCAATACCAATACCTTGCTGAGCCGAAATCCAAACCCGAATCGGCATCCCGGTATCATCTCTATCTATTTTGGCGCGGACACCTTCCATACGATCAATTTTATTGCACACCACAAGTTGCTGAATTTCATGAGCATCAATTTCTTCCAATACATCATTTACTTCATCTATATTTTCTCGAAACTGATCATCAGAATAATCAACCACATGCAATAACAAGTCTGCTTGCTGCGTTTCTTGAAGTGTTGCTTTAAATGCTGCTATTAGATCATGGGGGAGATGTCTTATAAAACCAACCGTATCAGCAAGAATTGCTGACCCAACATCTTGTAACTGAATTTTTCGAAGGGTTGGATCTAAAGTTGCAAAGAGTTGGTCTGCTGCATAAACAGAAGACTCAGTAAGGGTATTAAATAAGGTCGACTTACCCGCATTTGTATAACCTACTAAAGAAACTGTAGGGATTTCAGCACGGATCCTAGAGCGTCTGCCTTGCTCTCGTTGTTTCTGTACCTTTTCTAATCGCCTTAAAATAGCCTTAATGCGTGCTCTCAGTAAACGTCTATCAGTTTCAAGCTGAGTTTCACCTGGTCCACGAAGACCTATACCACCTTTTTGCCTTTCAAGGTGTGTCCAACCACGAATAAGTCGAGTGCTGATATGCCTAAGTTGTGCAAGCTCTACCTGCAACTTACCTTCGTGGGTTCTGGCTCGCTGTGCAAAAATGTCTAATATTAAACCGGTTCGGTCTAACACTCTACATTTGCACAACTGCTCTAAATTACGCTCTTGAGAGGGAGATAATGAATGGTTGAAAATAACGATATCAGCTTGTTGTGCACGAACGGCGTTAGCTATTTCTTCTGCTTTACCGCTACCAACAAAATAACGCGCTTGCGGTGCTTGACGTGAGCCAGTTACCACATCGATTGCATTTACACCTGCAGAAGATACAAGGAGCTGAAGCTCTAATAAATCTTCTTTGCTATTTTCATCTGAAAAATCTACATGTACTAAAACTGCCTGTTCACCAGTTTCATAACGGTCAAACAAGCCGCTCTCCTACACTATTAATTTTCGTCTGATTCCGCTTGGCCTGAAGCCGGCATTGGGATCGCACGAGAAGGAACTACAGTAGAGATGGCATGTTTATACACCATTTGGCTCACTGTATTCTTCAATAAAATAACAAACTGATCAAACGACTCAACCTGTCCTTGGAGTTTAATCCCATTTACTAGGTAAATAGAAACCGGAATACGCTCTTTACGCAGCGCATTTAAGAACGGGTCTTGTAACGATTGCCCTTTAGCCATTGTATTTCCTTTTTTTTATTATTTAGAAAAAACTCCAGTGAAGATTATACAGTAAATCATATACCTGTATAGCCACACTAGCGTTGAAAATTAACTAGGGCAATCACTTTGGCCAGATTGTTTTCTTCAAAGGTATCTAGCGGTATAATATTTTCCCAGCTCCGTAGCCATGTTAACTGTCTTTTTGCTAACTGGCGAGTGGCTGCAATTGCTTTTTCAAGCATGATTTCCTCTGAAAAATCACCATCTAAGTGCTGCCACATTTGGCGATATCCTACACATCTCATTGATGGCAAGTCTAGATGCAAATCCCCTCTAGCCCTTAGTTTCTCTACTTCTTCACGGAACCCTGCTTTCATCATTAATTGAAAGCGTAAAGCTATACGTTGATGTAAAACTTTGCGATCACTGGGTGCAATACAAAATTGCGTGATGTTATATGGTATCGGGGAAGATTTTATGGCCAAGTAATCACTCATAGTGCGATTAGTTAGAAGATAAACTTCTAATGCTCTTGTTAAGCGTTGAGGGTCATTTGGATGAATTCTAGCCGCTGATTCTGGATCGACCTCTTTTAGCCTATTATGCAATGCTTCCCAACCTTGCTCTTTCGCCTGAGCATCGAGAGCTAGTCGGACATTTTTATCTGATTCAGGCAAAGGTGATAAACCATCCACAAGGGCTTTGTAATACATCATAGTTCCGCCCACTAGCAGTGGCACATTTCCGCGCTTGGTAATTTCTTCCATAGCGGACAATGCATCTCTGCGAAAATCAGCAACTGAATAGCTCTCTGCTGGATCTAAAATATCAATTAGCCGATGGGGCGCTTTTTGCTGCTCTTCCATGCTTGGCTTGGCCGTGCCTATATCCATTCCTTTGTATATTAAGGCCGAATCCACACTAATAATTTCACAGCCTAATTTTTCGCAAAGCTCAATGGCTAAATCTGTCTTACCTGACGCGGTAGGGCCCATTAAAAAAATTGCAGGGGGCAAGTCTTTGTTTTGGGCTGGTGTAAAACTAGTCACAATATACTTTTCATCCATTTTTGCATGGGCACTTCAATCGCAATGTCACTCAAAGCCCCTCTTAAATTTGTATCGTTCGATAATAATGCCAACCACATCTCATGGATTTGTTGATTAGAAAATTCTTTCGCTTCTGAGATACATGACAACAGATGCTTACGCACAGCTACAGTGTCTACGTCTTCACAGTTTAATGTTGATTCTAGTATATCCGCCCAAGGAAACTGTCTGAATTCAGACGGTACTTTACGAAGGAGAATGCGGTTAGGTGTCCAACCGATTTCTACGCTGTTGTCTAAAAGCGGTTGATATAAGGTTTTTGCTTGATTCAATAACTCAGCAGTAGCTTGAATAGACACAGGCATTAACAATGGCTGCATGGCAGGCATCTGATTGGCAAACTTGTTAACTAAAACATACTGATATAACCGGGCAATATCCAATGAATAAAAGTTGCTCTCGTTTGCTATCATGATTTGCTTATCACTCAGCCTTATCCATTGACCTAGTTCACTACTCTGGAAAGCAACACTATTTACAGGGTTGGCTCTTCCTTTAGAAATACTCGCGCCCGTGTTACTCGATTGACTGGCGGGCGTCATCAGCTGCTGATAGTTAGAGGCGGACTTGCTCACAACTTCAGCCTGATACACTTGCTTTTGTCTAGCAAGTTTTTGCCCTAAGTAATCTCTATTCGGGCTTGAGCTTGGTACCGGTTCTCGACTCGTTGGAGCTTGAGTCACTTCAGTCTGCAGGGGCACAATATAGTCATGGCTTGGCTCTGCTGGCTTTAAAACCTGAGGCTCAGAGATTTGCCTACTACCTTGAAGATATTGATTTAAAGCATCATTTAATGCTCTAAAAATGAAATCATGGACAATTCTTGCTTGATGAAAGCGTACTTCATGTTTAGCTGGGTGAACATTTACATCTACCTGCTCTGCAGGCAAAGTTAAATATAAAACATAAGCACTTTGATTATTGTCAGCCACAACTCCTTCAAAAGCCTGTCGTAAGGCATGATTAATCAACTTGTCACGCATCATACGGCCATTTACATAAAAATACTGAAAATCAGCCTGCGGTTTAGCGAATTCAGGAGGGCTAAACCATCCTGTTAAACTAAATTCCTCATATTCACTATTTAACGCTATCCCGTGTTCTGAAAATGCCTGACCACAAATAGCTGCTACCCGCTTAATTCCATTAGCGTTTGCAGTTTTAGCGGGATATTTACGCAATAACTTACCGTTATGCTTAAGTGTGAAACTAACATCAAAACGGCTCAACGCTATGCGCCGCATTAATTCATCAATATGGGTAAATTCAGTTTTTTCAGTGCGCAAAAATTTGCGTCTTGCAGGAGTGTTAAAAAATAAATCGACAACCTCCACACTGGTTCCTTTGGGGTGGGCAACAGGGTTTAACTGCACCTCCATATCACGGCCTTCGCAATGGGCTTGCCATGCTTGGGTTTGCTTATCTGGTTTCGAGCTGAGCGTTAGGCGTGAAACAGAGCTTATACTGGCTAAAGCCTCCCCTCTAAAACCTAAACTGGATATCGCTTCTAAATCATCTAATTGACTAATTTTACTCGTGGCATGCCTACTTAATGCCAAAGCCAGCTCTTCGTGGGCGATCCCATCACCGTTATCGCGAATTAAAATCCGTTTATGGCCGCCTTTTTCAATTTCTATATCAATAGAGGTTGCGCCAGAATCTAAGCTATTTTCCACCAGCTCTTTAACCACTGATGCTGGACGCTCAACCACCTCACCAGCTGCTATCTGGTTAGCTAATCTTGCAGGAAGAATTTGAATAGGCAAATTGATACCTTGTTTGGAAGTGTAAAAATTAGGTTCGTGGTATGGTCAATACCTGACCAATACGCACCACATCAGTATTTAAATTATTGGCTTTTTTAAGACTACTCACCCGCACTTTGTATCGTTGTGCCAGCAATGACAAGGACTCTCCGCTACGCACTTTGTGGGTGCGGTTCTCACTTTTCCACTTAGCCCATAAAGAACTATCTGGGGGTGAGCTTTTAAAATGCTGTTTAATGCCATCAAATATGGATTGGGCGAGTTTTTGCCTATATGCAGACCAATTAAGATTTTTTTCTTCTTTGGGATTAGAAATAAAGCCGGTCTCTACTAATACCGAAGGTATATCTGGTGATGTTAATACCGCCAAACTTGCGGCTTGTGGTTTGCTTTTATGTAATCGCGTCACTTTACCTAAATGACTGATAACATCACGGCTTAAGTCATAACTGGTCGTTAGTGAGTGATCCATAGACATATCCAGTAGCGCTTCAGCTAAATAACGTTCACTGGCAGTATCTTGAATAATTTCAGCTGCACCGCCCAATAGCTCTGAATGTCTCTCTGTTCTTTCCATCCAACGACCAAGTTCAGTATTGGCTCTTTTCATGGATAATACCCACACTGATGCACCATTAGGTTGTGGCGTTGTAAATGCATCGGCGTGAATTGACACCAGTAAGTCAGCTTTATGTTTTCTTGCCAGTTGTGGCCGCTTATTAGGTGATATGTAGTAATCACCTGTTCGAGTCATTACGGCCTTCAAGCCTTCTTCTTTATTAATAAGAGACTCTAGACGTTTGGCTATTCCAAGGGTAACGTTTTTCTCATAGCTCCCCCCTCTACCAATAGAGCCAGGGTCTTCACCACCGTGCCCCGCATCAATCACCACAATAATATCCCTGTCTGTGCCAGACTTAGCGTCCAGTACCACCTTGGGAGCTGCAGAAACAGGATCATTCAAATCTATTACCAACCTATCTCCGTATGGCGATGTGGGTGGCAGTGCAAAGATATTTTTCTCTAACTGTTTACTTAGCTCTACAACTACCCTAACAGAACCGGCTTTTTTAGCTTTACTGTAACGTACCTTTTTAACCAGCTTACTTTCATTTGTGACCTTCGAAAAATCAAAAGTCTTAGGTGTATTTTCTATATCGACAACTAAACGATAGGGGTTCTGTAATGTAAAATAGGTATATTTAGGTGTGTCAGATAAATCAAAGACTAAACGAGTAGTGTTGGGTGATGGCCAAATTCTTAACCCTTCAATAGCATTTTTAGCAAAACTTACAGGGCCAAATCCCATCAGTAAGATACTGATTAATAAAAGTTTGACTGTATTTATCCCGAACTTCTGCATTTTAAATTTCTAATGTAAACGGTTAAGTAACTGTGCGCCGGAGTCTGATTGAGCTTGCGCTGTCAAAGTACGCCCCTTCGACGTGTATTCAATTCTAATGTGTAAATCAGCCGCTGCCAATAGACCCTCGCCTTTGTCTGGCCATTCCACTAAACAAATACAATCGGGCGAAAAGTAATCTCGGATCCCCATGAACTCCAGCTCTTCTGGATCACTCAAGCGATATAAATCAAAATGGAACACTCTCCAATCCTCTAACTCATATGGCTCTACGAGTGTGTATGTGGGGCTTTTCACTTTGCCTTTATGGCCCAAGGCTTGGATAAACCCACGACTAAAAGTGGTTTTACCTGCTCCTAAATCCCCCTCCAGATAAATAGTTAGCCCTGTATCGCAATACTTAGCTAACTTACCAGCAAACGCAACGGTTGCTTCTTCATCTTCAAGTTCACAGGTATATACTTCACAATTCACTGTAGTTGGGGTCTTAATGTCTGTCATAAGTTGTTAATGGTAGCTCTTAAAGCAGGTAATAAATCTGACGCCATCATACCACGTTCTCCATATTCTCTGGCAACCTTATCTCCAGCTTGTGCATGGGCACAAGTACCGTAAACCGCCCCTTGCTCTACCTGCATACCTTGAGCTAAAAAAGAGCCTATGATTCCAGTCAAAACATCTCCCATACCGGCTGTTGCCATACCTGGGTTACCGCCATCACAAATCCAATGGGATGCTAGGCCAGTAACTTTATGACTAGCAGAGCAGATAACAGTTCCCGCCCCTTTAAGTAAACATGTGGCCTGAAATGTATTCGCCAGCGCTTTGCAGCTAGTGTAACGGTCAGCTTCAACCTCTTGAACACTTTCATTTAATAAGCGACTAGCTTCACCTGGATGTGGAGTTAAAACACAATGGGACAAGCCGGCGATATCATCTTGGATATTATCAGCATTTAATGCCAGTAAGTTTAAACCATCAGCATCAATAACTATGGGTTTATTGTGTTCCTTAACATGTGCAATAACGGTTTTAAATTGCTGTTTAGCCCACTCATCCGTTCCAAGTCCTGGCCCAATTATAATACTCGTACACCAGTCTAACGCTTCTGTTAAATGTGACGTCGACACCATTAATTCTGGTCTTGTGGTACTGACAGCAAGTGCGCTAGATTCATGACAAAATACTTTTACAAGCCCAGTTCCACTGCGCAATGCCGCTTCGGAAGATAAACGGATAGCTCCACTCATTCCCAAGTTACCGCCTACACATAATAGCTTCCCAAAATGTCCTTTATTGGCATGGACAGCTCTAGGAGCAAGGGTTTGTAGCATTTTCCAATTAACAATATTGCCTTGGGGCTTAACTAATCTAAAAAAACTCTCCCCTATGCCTAAATCATCATATTCGAGCCCCCCACACAAACTCTTGGCTTTACCAGTAACTAAACCGGGCTTGATGGCCACAAAGGTTATCGTTACATCTGCTGCAACGCATATTGGCAAAGGCGCTCCAGTATCTGCGTTCATGCCAGAAGGTAAATCCAAGCTCAGCACTTGGCGCTGCGCGTTATTAAGCTTCACTATTAGTTTTTGAAAGCTCTCTTTAACTGGGCCACTTACACCTGTACCCAGCAATGCATCGACCACTAACTCAATCCCGTCGAAAACAGCTTCTGAAAAGCTAACTGTCATGCCACCAGCCTGAACCCACTCTTGTTGAGCTTGCCGAGCAGAGCCAGATAAAAGCCGACTAGGGTTTTCGCAGGCAATGACTACCTTCATGCCTTTAAGCTTTGCAAGGGTTGCCAATATATATCCGTCACCGGCATTGTTTCCATTACCTGCCACTACTAGTATGCGAGTTACTTCGGGCCAATGGCTACACAAAACCTCAAATGCGGCTTTACCAGCTCTTTGCATCAGTTCATATAAGGTGCACCCGACAGCTAAGGCAGCCTCAGACTCAAAGCGCCTAACTTGTTCAGAACTCACTATCTTATGTGCTAAACTCGCTGCCGATTGATTGGTTAACAGGTTGGGTAATGTCATCACTTAGCGCTAAAGAATTGTCTACATTAAGTGAAAATATCAAGGCTTGGGGCAAAGCGCTAGGGTTTCAGCAAGTTGGTATTTGCGATGTTGACTTATCTAAGCACGAGGACAAGCTGCAGCAATGGCTAAATAAGGGCTATGCTGGTGAGATGACATATATGTCTGAACACGGAATGATGCGGGCTAGGCCAGCTGAATTACTCCCCGGCACTATTCGAGTCATAAGCGTTCGCATGGACTATTTACCTCCAGACGCTAAGTTTGCCCATAATCTAAAAAGCAAAGAACAAGCTTATATTAGCCGTTACGCACTTGGTCGTGATTATCACAAGCTTTTACGTTCTCGCTTAAAAAAGCTAGGCGAGAAAATACGCACAGAATGTGAAGACTTAAATTTTCGACCATTTGTCGATTCTGCCCCAGTCCTTGAGCATGCCATAGCTGAAAAAGCCGGGCTAGGCTGGACGGGTAAACACTCTCTCACCATCAATAAAGAGGCTGGCTCTTGGTTTTTCTTAGGGGAGCTATTTGTAGATATTCCCCTTCCCGTTGACCAAGCAGTTCAAGAAAACTGCAGAGATTGCACAGCCTGTATTACCATTTGTCCGACTCAAGCCATAGTAGAGCCTTATGTGGTAGACGCAAAACGCTGTATTTCATACCTTACAATCGAACAAAAAGGCGCAATCCCAGAGGAGTTTCGTCCATTGATTGGCAACAGAGTCTATGGTTGTGATGACTGCCAGTTAATTTGCCCTTGGAATCGCTACGCAAACATTACTGACGAACAAGACTTTCACCCAAGAGCTTCATTACAAGGTAAGGAACTACTGGATTTATTTGCATGGGATGAGGTCACGTTTCTTAAAAAGACAGAAGGTTCTGCAATACGACGGATTGGATATGAGCGGTGGCAACGTAATCTAGCAGTAGGCTTAGGTAACGCTCCCTACTCAGAAGAGATTGTGAACGCACTAGCATTAGCCTTAACAAACTCATCTAGTTTAGTTGCTGAGCACATTCGATGGGCGTTATTGCAACACCAAGAAAAACAAAGTGCTACAGAAGATAATACAAAGCGCACCACTTTAAGGCTAATACGCAGTATACAAAAAGGTCTACCTAGGGACGCGTAAACATTTAAGGCTAAAAAAATAACAGATCACTATGCTGACACACAGTAATCTGTTTTTAGTTTCACCGCTTTTTAGGCTTGTTTAACCACCTTAGCCAAAAGCGTAGAATGCTCATTAACTTCATGTTCCACTACTTTCACAAACTTTACCATTCCCGCTAATACAGCAGAATTGTAGTGTTCTTGGCTTGCTTTTAAAGTATCAACGGCTTTCATCATATCTTCTAAAGCAGACTTAGAGCGCTCACTCAATGCTTGCATCTCATTGAACTGGCTATTTGCGAGCTTTATCTGTTCAGCTGTTGCCTTTGAATCAACTAAGAGCAAGCTAGCTTCATTCCCTTTTTTTAAGCTATCAAACTCATTAATCACCTCATAAGAGCGCCTCACAATTCCATTTAGTTTGAGAACGGTTTCTCGCGTAAAGGCAGGTTTAAAATCTTCTGGCAAGAGCTTAACTATATGCTCAAAAGATCTTGGGTTCGCAGGCTCAAGGTTTACGCTACTACTTTTATTTACGTCAGTAGTATCAATATCATTATTAGCTGTAGCCGTGCCTAAAAATAGGAAGGCACTTACACAAGATATCCCTAAAACTATGCTTGTATTTTTATATTTCATTTCAATGTCCTGTAACTTAACTATTACAAAGAGATGGAACTACAATTAAAACCATGGCTCCTCTGTAGCCTTTATTTTGTATTGCGAGGTTTACCCGCCGTTACCACCGCCATTTCTACCATCATTACCACCACCGTCTCGGCCATCATTACCGCCACCGTCTCGGCCATCGTTACCGCCGCCATCTCGGCCATCGTTACCGCCGCCATCTCGGCCATCGTTACCACCACCGTCTCGGCCATCGTTTTGATTATTACTGCTAAAGGCAATTGTATCTTCTAGCAAGTATTGGCCAATTTGCACCCCTAGCTCTTGACCCGCAGTATCATCAAACTCCCAATGCACGCCGTTGTATATTCGACTCACACCATTTTGCTCTTGAGCGTCTGACAGTGTAGAAAAACGAACAGGAACAAAGGCCCGCGGTATATTTGGGAAAAATGGATCTACGCCTTCGCCGTTGTACTCATCAGACACAAAAGTAAAAGCAGTATTATCACCAAACATTTCACGCAATACCTCAAATGTCACAGCGCCAAAAGTTGCATGGCCAGATGGGTAAGCAGGAAATGGAGGAGTTGCTCTAATAGCCTCTTCTGTATTCACCACTGAAACTCCTATGGGATCCCAATCCTCATCAGTAACAGTCGCAACAGCGCCATCGTCAGCCCTTATGCCAGTAACAGGTCGCCAAAAATTGTAATAGTACTTGCTATCCCAAGCAGCGATCGCGGCATCCGCCATCCCCACATTGACTAAAGCCAAAACACGAGCCAAGTCAACAGCATCATCTAGTTCAGCACTGGCTATTTGCGATAAAATTTGATTGTAAACTCTAGGCGGCACACCAATTAGCGGCACCCCATCATATCCCCAGTAATTGGCTATAAAACGAGTATCGTCAGTGCTCGTACTTGGTGTAAAAGTATTTTCTAACGAGCCTCCTACTGATGCAGTAATAGCATAAGCTTCTGCGTATTCCTCGGAATCAAACTCAGGTGGCGCAGGGACTCTAAACTGATCGCCCGATTCTAAAAAGAAAGGCCTAAGCTTTCCCCAATAGGCACCTAGGGAAAGGTTGTAATCACCAGAAAAGTCTGGCGTATTAGGGTCCGGTGTCCACTCTCCCGTTAATCTAGAGCCTCCATTTACATCAGTACCGTAGTAAGTGCTAGTGCCGTCTGCTACTTCACCACCTTCCCCAAAGTTTGGTTCGTTGTGGTTAGAGCCATCCTCTGCACGAGCCAAAAGAATAGCTTCCGATATACTAGTTCCAAGTGTTTGCCCTTGGGCCTGTGGATCTTCATCAGTGAAAGATGCAATACGGCTTACATCTTCAGCTAATAGCTCAGCTAACCTTGCTGCTTGTTGAGGGTATAAAGCCACTAGGGTGTTGTAAGCTGCATATGCAATAGCTGTGTGTTCAGATGCATTTTCAAATCCTTCTAGAGCCGGAGTATAAGATTGATACTCCTGTTCAAAATGATTGAGGGCATCAAATACAGCGATTTGCACCATGGCTAGGGCTCGACTCGTTCGAGTCGGCCCCCCCTGACTTGGAGAGTAATCTTCAATGTCAGGATCAGCGGTATGGTCAAGGGCAACAGTATCAATTGCTACTGTATGCCAAAATTGCACCCGCTCTTTAACTGATTCAATATCATCATAAAAATCATCTAAATCTGCAGTTGATTGCAAAGCATCTAAGTTACCCGCCAAGATAACGCTTTCACTTAGCCGACCTAAATAACCACTGCGTTGTGTATTCGACATCCTTGAAGTTTCATTGTTTCTTTGGTTACCACCGCGATTTTGATCTTGCGCGTATACAGCGCTCGTAATCAATGGCAACACATATAAGCTTGCCACTACGCAGTTTCTAATCTTCATTTTTAACATAAATATCCTCTGGGATTTGACTACCTAAAAAATGTGCAAAAGATATCGAAATTTCGAAATACCTTTGCCAAAGCCAATTGCAAAAACATAGCCAAACCATGTATTTAAGATAAAAACAGATTCTGATTAATAGTTTGAAAACACTTATATAAAGTTACATCAGTCCCTAGAAAAACAGAGGTAAGCCTTTGTTTTTTTAAAAAATTTAAAAAAACCACCAACTTTATTAAATACCAAAATTTTACCGACCAAATGGCTGATGCCTGGATACAAACATGATGAATGAAACAAAAAACAGTTAAAATAACGCAGCTAACAGTGTGAGAAAAGCTACATAGTTTTAGATTATTAGCAGGTTTAAAAGTGAGCAGAATGAGAGCAAATGAGACAAAATACAAATGATAACCATTATCAAATAGGTGTTTATAGATAAATGAGTGACAACAATAAGCTGAATTTCAAAATGTACTTGAAAAGATACAGCAAGTTAAATGGAATACAGTTTCAGAAAACAACAAGGTATAAAAACTAGCCCAAAACTATAAATGATAACTATTCTCATAAAGTTGTCGTTTCTTCCATTCAAAAATAACTTTGTATCGCTACACGTCTTAATTTTATTGGGCTGAGAAGCTATATAAAAAATATCTAGTACTTAAACACCTGCTATTTATGGCATTTATAAAGACTTTAGTTAATTCATATGTGGCTAAGGGATGCAAAAGCAGACACGACTCAAAAGCTAACCTTATCCGCCTAAATCGTAAGAATAATCAATCATAAACAACACTAATAGTAGTTGGTGCTACAGGTAACCTTTTACTATCTGTGGCACAGCTTTATGGTGTGTTACAACTTGTATATCGGTATCGATATGATCTGCAGGGTAACCATATAATCCAAATTTATTACCACGGGCATGGCTAATAATTATGGCATATCGAGAGCCTATACTAATATCCCCCCGAAATGGATCCAAAATAGGTATTTGATAACGGCCTAAGTTGATTAAAGCTATCTTTCGCCCATGCCTAAACACAACTCGATCGAATACAGGTTGACTAATAATCGCATAGACTGCGAACTTTGGAAGTTGTACTGTGACGCCTTGCCAGGACATCTGTACGATTTGTAGCTTTTCAGTAAGTGAAGAAATTGACTTAGGTAATTCAAATGTTTTCATTATCCCTCCTAAATATAGTGTTCCTATTACATAGACAGACTAACTCACAAAAAATGCTCAAAAATTAAGATAGTAATCTTTACAGAGGAAACAATACTCTGCAGAATATTCTCCTAACTCATTGTATATATTTATTTTTTCAATAACTTTGGGGGTGATATTGGTGCTAAACGCCAATAAAATCCTAATCGCTACCTTCTCCGGCTTAGTGCTTACATGAAGCTCTTTAATACAAAAAAGTCCCATACTTTGGGCACACTCAATAAAGCCAGAAGCGAGATCAAAAGGTAATACACAATAAAAAATACCACCTAAGCTTAGGTTATTGCGTACCTGCTTCAACAATACTTGATGCTCTAACGTTAGCGTTTGCCGCGCATTAACTCTAGTACTTTTTGATTGTTTTTTATTCGCCCGTGAATTAACAGTGAAATAAGGAGGGTTACTGATAATTAAGTCATATTGATGAGTTTCTGATAGCTCTTGTAAAGGCTTATGCTCAAATGAAAGTTGCTGATACCAAGGGCTATTCCTACCATTAAGCCTCGCCTGCTCAATAGCAATCTCATCTATGTCGATTCCGTAAATATCGCACTTATCTGAGACTTTTTGGGCTAACATGATAGCCAATAGCCCGCTACCAGTCCCTATATCTAGTATACGCTGGGGTTTATTAGGCACAACCCAACTGCCGAGCATAATACTATCGGTACCTACTTTCATAGCGCAATGGGTATGCTCTATAAAGAACTGCTTAAACTGAAAACCTTGTTTTACCAATTAAAAAACCTGCAAACGGATCATTTGTCTAGCCACATCTAAAGCTGTCACTGGCTTGTATTTTCTAAGCCGGCCAACTAAAAGTGGCGACAACATAATACTAATGTAAGCACCTATTTTTTCTAAGGGGCGGGACTCTTGGCGCTCACCTAGTAATAAAGATGGCCTTACCGCCGACGCATTCTTTAACTGAGGCATACTTAATATGGCATTTTCTAACTCACCTTTTACCTTCAAATAAAAGTTACCACTGTTGGCATTAGCTCCAACTGAAGATATCCAAACAAAGCTCTGCGCTTTTCTAGCAAGCTGTGCCGCTACATGAACATATTCAAAATCCACTTTACGAAACCCAGCTTTGGTTGCAGCTTTCTTAATCGTTGTTCCTAAACAGACATAAGTGTGGGTGTTATAGAAATACCCTTGGTATTCATCTAGCTCATCGAAATCAACGACTATCAGCTGTAGTTTTTGTGACTCAACAAAAAAGTAATGCTTAGGTAATGGCTTGCGTATCAAGCAGACTATTGTGTCATACCTATCATCTGCACATAGCAGCCTAACTAGTGTTTTCCCTACTAATCCAGTAGCACCAAGAACTAACGCTTTTTTTAACATATTCTAAAGCCTTTTGGTTTTACCATTTAGGTTGAAACCCATACAATGGCGCCGATGGGTACAAGATACCAAGAAACTCTGATTTCTTATAAAAATAATAAAATTAATCTCCTCAAATCAAGGTCTACAAGACAACACTTTACTTCAGGGAAATACGATTTATGAAAAATATCGCAAGCCTTTTAATATTGGGCCTACTCCCCAATTTCGCTAATGCTGCGGATTCCCCAAAAGAATTAACTATTGAGCGAATATTTCAATCACCCGCCCTGCAAGGGACAACTCAGAAAAACTTAGAAATATCTCCTGATGGAAAACATGTCACTTTTTTACAGGGTAAAAAAAGCGATTATGAAAGACTCGATTTATGGGAATACGACATCATTAGTGGCAAAACTAAATTATTAATGGACTCAAATAAGTTGAGCTCTGGCCCTGAGGAGTTATCTGATGAAGAGAAAGGTCGCAGGGAGCGTATGCGCTTGAGTGGCTCTGGAATTGTCAGTTATCAATGGGCCGCAAACGGTAAAGCACTGCTATTTCCCCTTGCTGGCGATGCTTATTACTACCATTTAGGCGATAAAAAAGCACAGCGGCTATTACAAACACCAGAGTTTGAAACAGATTTAAAACTCTCACCTAAGGGTAACTATTTATCTTATGTTAGAGCCCAAGACTTATTTATCAAACATATTGAGACAGGCGTAGAAACTCGTTTAACCTATGACGGCAAAGGGCCAATTAAAAACGCCATGGCTGAATTCGTAGCCCAAGAAGAAATGAGCCGCAGAACTGGTTATTGGTGGTCACCTGATGAGTCCCATATTGCTTTTACTCAAATTAATGAAGCACCCGTTGCAGAAATTACCCGAAGTGAAATCTACGCTGACTCAATTAAAATGATTACCCAGCGCTATCCAAGTGCTGGCACTAACAATGTGGTAATAAAGCTTGCCACCGTTAATATCAGTAATAAGCAAAAGTTATGGATTAATTTAGGAGCAGATCCAGATATTTACTTAGCTAGAGTAAAGTGGATGAAAGATAGCAAAACCCTTACCTACCAAAAACAAAGCCGTGACCAGCAAACATTAGAACTTAACACCTTTAATATTCAAGATATGAGTGAGCGCACTTTATTAAAAGAAAACAGCAATACATGGGTAAACTTGAATGACGATCTACATTTTCTAAATGACCAAAAGCACTTTATTTGGGCGTCAGAAAAAGATGGCTTCAAGCACTTGTATCTTTATAAAAATAACGGCGAGTTAGTACGCCAGTTAACCTCTGGTAAGTGGGTGGTTGATAAAATCGAAAGCATTGATGAAGTTAATCAGCAAATTTACTTTACCGGCCGAGCTGATACGCCAACCCAGCGCCACCTATATAAAATAGGGTTAAATGGTGGTGACATTGAAAAAGTTACCCAGCGCAGTGCTTTCCACGATATCTCATTTAGCGACGATGCAAGTGTATATATTGATAGCTTTTCCACAACTAACACCCCACAGCAAGTAAGCTTACATAAAGCATCAGGCGAACAAGTCACTTGGTTAAATCAAAATCAAGTTGAAGGTAATCACCCACTAACACCTTATATGGCGGCATGGGTTGAACCCACTATATCTAACTTAGTCACTAAAGATGGCACCGAATTATACTATCGTTTATACAAACCTAAGAATATTGAAGGTAAGCACCCAGTTATTGTTTATCAATATGGTGGCCCAGGAGCACAAGTTGTTACAGATAAATGGGGAGGCAATCGAGGTTTGCTGATGCAATATTGGGTCAGCAAAGGATACATAGTATTTAGCCTAGATAACCGTGGTTCAGAAGGCAGAGGCAAGGCCTTTGAGGACCCCATTTACAAAAAGATGGGCAGCATTGAGTTAACAGATCAAATTGCAGGCGTAGAATTTTTACGCACATTACCTTATGTAGACAAAGATAGGATTGGCGTTTACGGCCATAGTTATGGTGGCTACATGACACTAATGGCAATGTTTAAAGGCGGTGATTATTTTGCAGCTGGGGTGGCAGGAGCCCCAGTTACTGATTGGACACTATACGATACCCACTACACAGAACGCTTTATGGGACACCCTAAAGTCGATGCTAGTGCATACAAAGCTTCGTCAGTATTCCCTTACGCAAAAGATTTAAAAGGCGATTTATTGATTTATCACGGAATGGCCGATGACAATGTATTGTTTACCCATAGCACTAAGCTATACAAACACTTACAAGACTTAGGAATACCATTTGAAAGCATGGATTACCCAGGCAAAAAGCATAGTATTCGAGGTAAAAACACAGGTATTCACTTATATAAAACCATTACCAACTTCTTCGATAAACACTTAGAAATGAACTAGGTTTGAGGATCGTTTCGGGGGAAGCCCCGAAACGATTATCTAAATATACTGATGTTAATTAAGCAAACATCTGGGTGGCTAGAGTTTGTTGAATACCTACTACAGAATCTTTCTTGAGTTCAGCTTCAATGGGGTTATCACGACCTGATATCCAAATTTTAAGCTCTGCATCTAAATCGAAGTGCCCTGCAGTTTCAACTTTAAAGTGAGTAATAGCACGGTAAGGAATTGAGTGATAATCAACCTTGCGGCCAGTCACACCTTGTTTATCTATCAAGATTAAACGTTTATTAGTGAAAACGTACATATCTCGAATCACTTTGAATACTTGTTGAATACTCTCTGATTCACCAATTATTGGCGCTAACTCCTCAGCAACCTCTTCTACATTTATCTCTGACGCATTGCCCATAAGGCCGTCTAATAATCCCATTTCATTCTCCCATTGAATAACTAGAGGATTAGCATAAATGTTGATGCGAAAATAGCAACCACAGGCTACTATTCCTCCGGACTAATAACTAGGTGAATCTATACCCTCTTATGCCAAATGTAACATTTTCAGATATACAAGCCGCCGAACAGCGCATTCGCCCATATGCTAAGCACACACCTATTGTGGGATCACAGCTACTCAATACATGGTTAGGCCATGAAATATTTTTTAAGGTTGAATGTTTTCAAAAAACAGGAGCTTTTAAACTAAGAGGCGCTTTGAATATGATGCTCAAAGCCCAAGAAGATGGCAGGCTAGGCCAGCGAGTGGTTGCGAATAGTTCTGGTAACCATGCCCAAGCAGTGGCTTACGCGGCTAAGATATTGGGCATCAAGGCAACTATTTTTAGTCCGCAAAATGTATCTAAAGTCAAAGCGGCAGCTACACAATATTATGGAGCAGAGTTAGATCTAAGCCCAACCCGTAAAATTGCTGATGAACGAGTAGTTAGTGCCGCAAAAGAAGAAGGAGTGTTATACGTCCCTCCCTTTAACCACCCTCACATTATGGCTGGGCAAGGCACTGTTGTCCTCGAGGCATTAAAAGAAATTGGAGAAGTTCACGCTGTTTTTGCCCCTGTAGGAGGTGGCGGTTTGGTATCTGGTTCGGCTATAAGTGCCAGAGGTTTATTCCCAAAAACAAAGATTTTCGGATCAGAGCCATTAATCGCCAATGATGCAGCCGAGTCGCTTAGGAAAGGCAGTATTCAGTCTTTACCTGAGCAGCCCAATACCTTAGCTGATGGAGCAGCTACTTTGCAGGTGGGAGTTGAAACCTTTGGACATCTACAGGCACTCGATGGTATTTACGAAATCAACGAGCGCCAAATCGCATATTGGACCCAATGGCTGCAACATTTATTAAAGGTTCATGTTGAACCTACCAGTGCAATGAGTATGGATGCCGTAACCCAATGGTTAACTAAGCAAACCAGTCCGCAAAAGGTACTCGTTGTGTTATCAGGTGGAAATATTGACCAACAGAAAATGCAAAAAATTTGGTCTGAAGATCACTTACAACTTATACCCAGCCTCAAATAGTTTACATCCTGCCCCCATGTCTTAATGGGGGCTACTTACTTAACAGCCCCTTTAGCATTCTAATTCTCACCCAATTTAATGACTTGAAGACATTGATGATTGCAAACCAATATCAACTAAGGCAAGTTAAAGCCATTCTATGTTTTACGGTTAAAAAATAATGAAACACCTGCTAGTTATTTACCTAATGTTAATCAGTCAATTAGCCATAAGTGCGCCGACTCATATTAGTAATGTCAAAGGATACACCTTAAATAATAACGGTGACCTACTTCAATTTTCTAATATTGTATTTGATGGCGGTAAGGTTCTAGCTATCGGACATAAAGAGCTAGGTTCTGCGTTTCCAGACGCCACAAAAATTGATGGTAGTAATAAAGTGATGCTACCAGGGCTAATTGATTCACACGGACATGTAATGGGTCTTGGAGAAACATTATTACAAGTAGACCTACGAGAGAGTAAATCAGCTTTAGATGCTGCCAAAATGGTACAAGCTTATGCCCAAAATCAAAAAACACTGCCTTGGATCACCGGCCGAGGCTGGAATCAAGTTCTTTGGCCAGGCAAACAATACCCCAGCGCCAATATTTTGGATGAGTTTGTCAAAAATAAACCTGTGATGCTCTCTAGAGTTGATGGTCACGCAACATGGGTAAACAGTAAAGCCTTAGAAATAGCCGATATTACAAAAGATACACTCGACCCTCCAGGAGGTAAAATTATTCGAGATGCTAATGGGGATCCAACAGGTGTACTAGTTGATAACGCTGTTGACCTTTTATATGAGCACTTACCAAAAGTATCAGAAGCGACCCTCAAATCCCAACTGGATGCTGCAGGTAAACAACTCCTTTCTGAGGGGGTGACGAGTGTTCACGATGCTGGGATAAGCAAGGCCACATATAACTACTATCAAAAACGTGTAGCAGAGCACAGCTTACCAGTGCGTATCTATCCAATGATAGGCGCTTATTCGCCGGCGCTGATAGAAATGTTAAATGCTGGACATATCCAAGATCAATATGACTGGCTATCAATAAAAAGCGTCAAAGTTTATGGGGATGGAGCATTAGGCAGCCGTGGTGCTGCACTGCTAAAACCTTACTCTGACGATCCACACAATAAAGGACTATTAGTTACCCGAGAAGCAGATTTAAAACCATTGTTTGATTTGATTTTAAGTAAAGGGTTTCAACTTAATTATCATGCAATTGGGGACAGAGCCAACCGCCTTGCATTGAATCAGTTTTCAGATAGTTTTAATGGAGTTGGAGGTAAGCATCTTCGTAACCGTGTTGAACACGCACAAGTTATTAATATTGACGATATCCCACTCTTTAAAACCCTAAACATTATCCCAGCCATGCAACCCACACATGCTACAAGTGACATGAATATGGCAGAAGACAGAGTAGGCAAAGAAAGGTTAAAGGGTGCTTATGCATGGCAAACATTTTTAAAGCAAGGTACACCTGTAGCTTTTGGTTCTGACTTTCCAGTGGAGCTGTCTAACCCATTTTATGGTTTACATGCCGCGGTCACACGGCAAGACCGCAACAACTATCCAGACAATGGCTGGATCCCCGAAGAAGCCGTAACTGTAAAGCAGGCATTCAGAGGTTTCACATTAGATGCTGCCTATGCAGCCCATCAAGATAAAATATTAGGGGGGTTAACTCCAGGTAAATGGGCTGATTTTATATTTGTTGACCAAGATATATTCAAAGTATCACCACAAAATATTTGGAAAACAAAGGTACTAGAAACCTGGATAGCCGGTGAAAAACGTTACCAAGCCCTTTAAAACACTGATATTTCAATATAGATTTTGTGTCACAGCAGTGTAACAATTGACTCATAAAAAATGAGCAAGGCTGAATACCCCCAGTAAATAATAGAGAGGTATCAGAGAATAACCCAACTAAGAGGTCTAACATTGCGCGGTTCAACTACCATAAAAGGCAGCGAAGATAGTGCTGTTATTATTAAAAAGTACAAAGTACTAATAGACAAATTGATACCTTTACAGCATGAAAACAGGCTTCTTGAAGGATTGAACAAATTTTCCGCAAAGCTTCCTCCTCAAATAAGGTCAATCATAAAAGAGGAAGTCATTCGCGTTACCTCCCTTACGAATGCAGTCGCCGACAACTCTGAATTTGCTAGATTTCCAGTATTAAAGTTCAAGCACTTTGGTATTCAAATGAAGCTGGACAAAATCGGGCAAGAAATCTTAGCCCGTGAAACCAGCCGCTTTGATGATAGATACACAGTTGGTGTGTTCGAATCGGTTATGAATTCTGAGCACTATCAGTCTCATATCAAGAAAGAACAACATCAAAAAATAGTCAAAGCATTTAAGGTAGAGTCACAAACATTTAAGGACATTGATTTTGCAACAGATTTGGCGATTCGCCCCAATTTTACGGTATCAAGTCCCGAATTTGAGCATGGGAAACAGTGCACACTAAGCTCTCTATCTCAGACAGGTATGGTAATACAAACCAAGCGGCAGCCAGCTATTGAACAAAGTGCGCTAGAAACAGCAATATTAGTATTTACCTTTCCCAAAGTAGCAGGCTTAAACGATAGCTCAATAGATATAAAATTTGAAAAGCTAGAGACCCATTTCAATAAAGAACAACTCGTCACTGAAACACACTTCAAATTTGCAAATAGTACACCCAAGCAACTTATAGAACAGTGGACCCAATACATAAAAAGCGCAGTCAATCACTTTCCACTAGAGAGAGAGCTAGAAATTGAACGAGTGTTGCAAAACCTCGAACGCGACCGTATTTTAGCCAACAGTCCATGGATACCCGTATTTTTAGGCTTTAAAAATAACCAATTAACACCCTTGTTCGAACTAAGTACCCCCAAAAATGTAGAGTACAATAAGTTATTTAGTGTAAAGCGTGACCTTCCCACAGCAAAAATTTATCAAAGTTTAATGAAGGAACTCTTAGTTCATAAAGAGACATTTTTACTAAGTGGCCAAATCAAAGGGAAAAACGAAGATGTGCACGTAGCGGTTACACATCGCCAATTAGCAACATCGGGGTTAATGAAACAGTTTATCGAACTAGCTACGCAATCAGAGCAGTTACGAGTGGTGCAACTTAGGTTACAAACGATAAAAGAAGAACACAAAAATATAGCCTTCGATATTCATGATATTGTGCCCAGTGATTACCCTGAACTCGCCAGCATCAATCATATATTGTTTTGCAAAGACGTGACTGATTGGGTTGGAAATTTGAAAATAAGCCAGCCCGAACCATTCAAACCTTTGCCAAAAGCCATTATTAAAGAAAAGAGTACGTGGCCGATTCAACTAGTGATGGAGTCCAATGCAGATAGACGACTAGAGTCTAGATACGCCATGAACACTAGCGCTAAAATCAAAACAGGTTTATTTAGCCAAATTGACGCCACCTTAAATGACTTGTCGGCCAAAGGTCTAAAACTTACGGTATCTGATCCAGCTCAATTGCAGTTAGATGGCGTAGTAAAAGTATCAGTCAAAGAACTTAAATTACAATCTCATAAATATGAAGTGGTTCACTTTGATGCAGCTTCAGGTATTTTAAGACTCAAACTACCAAAAGAGTTAGCCCCCACTGAAGGCAAAAAGCTTAAACGGTTATTTCAGAGCAACACCAAATACTTCAAGCCTAGAGATATCAGTACTAAACAAAATAATATTCACAGATTTTTATGGGAGCTAAGTATTCGTAATCAAGCTTGTGCCTCCATTTTAATCACTAATAATAGATTTACTGTAGACCGGTTAAAGACTATCTATCACAAAGAAGATTGTAGTGACTTGAAACCCTTCGCAGCCTTAGGTAACGAAGTACCCTTGCATGGTTTCTTTGCAGATAAAAATACCCAAGGACCAAAATCATCGCTGTTAGATAAAATGCTACGCAATAGCCAAAGAGATGCCCATGTTGTTCATATTGTTAGAGCAAAAGATCAGCGGATAATCTTTGTAGAAGAAGAAGAGTTTTTACATGGAAAAGTAAGAAATCAAATTAGTGATCTCGTCAAGAAAAAAGCAGCAGAAGCTTACGTATCACACTTAATTGCAATTAAGTGTACAGAACACAACACGCCACTTACAAAGAAGCGGCTTGCAGAAATATCTAAAATTGACTTAGACATTTATCAAAAACTACAAACAATGCAACAGGGTTATACCCACGTCATGTACCTCTCAAATGTATCGACTTTCCATAACGTGTTATTGAGGTTTGGCATTTATCCAGAGTTAGATACTGCTAGCTAGTTTAAAATCCGTGTACTTAATAACAACTTAGTGTAATTGCAATAAATTCAGGTTTTCTATATAGGGACCTTTACATTCCTTCGTATAAGGTAGTGATCCATCTTTCTTCGTTTATAAAACTCCAAGACCAAGACTTATATTTATCACCTAGGCCTACCGCTATTGCGTCCGCCAATGATTTACCTTCAGTCTTCATTGATGCGACAATTGCTGACGTTTCTTTAATTACAGTAAGTAACACTTCGTAATCGGCTTTATTGGCTAAGTCACCGTGACCGGGAATGATTTGGGTGTCATCATTAATGAAGTTTAGTATCTCAGTAATATTGTTTATATAACCTTGTACCGTTCCACCGCCATCAAGGTCAATATATGGAAAGCGCCCCTCAAAAAATAAGTCACCAGCGTGCAACACATTGGCGTCTTCAAAGAAAATAATACTATCACTATCAGTATGTCCTGCAGGTAAGTGCATCACCTTAATAGTTTCATTGTTGAAATGGAAAGTTATGCCTTGTTGATAGGTTACTACTGGCAAAGACGTATGGGTGTGTCCCTCTTTTTCTGCCAAACGTTTACGGACATTCTCATGGGCAAATATAGTACTGTCTTGAACTTCCCTGAAATAGGCATTTGAGCCTGTATGGTCACCATGATAATGAGTGTTAATCACATACTTCATGGGTGACTTTGCGATGTTCCCAATAGCGCTCGCTATTTTTTCGGCCAAAGGTTCAAACTGGTCATCTATTATTAAGATACCGTCCTCTCCAGCAGATACACCTATGTTTCCACCCATTCCTTGCAGCATGTGAACAGACTCACTAACTTTTTGCGATGTGATCTTTGCCTTTTCCCAACGATCTTGAGAATGACTCGAATAAATACTTAAGCTTGATATTAAGGTAACTAAGAGCAACAATTTTAAAGACATAAGATGATCCTGATAAGTTCGGTCTAAAGTTAGAAAGCTACGGTAATAAGACAGGGCGCACTGCTATAAGCTTTCATTCAATAAAATCTAATAAGCAACAAATATCTGCAGCATTAGCTAGTCACCAATATATTCAAAGCGCGATTTAACGACTCCATCACGTTCGATTTTTTCTTGAAACATAGTTAATGGTCTAACCCAAAGCCCTTGGTCACCATATAAAGGACGATAGACTACCAATTCTGATTCATCCTCAGAGTGTTTTGCAACGCCTAATACTTGATAGTCATTGCCTTTATAATGACGATATTTACCCAATTTCACTGTCATCTCTAATACTCGCTTCTGTGTTTAATTGTTCTGTACATAAATAACTACCACTTCATTTTTTGCTGCGTTATTTAGCCCTGCTATAAATTATGAGCAATTGAATATTGCTAAGTTTAGGCTTTACCTAAAAAGACTCAGCCACTAAACGGAAGAGTTAATTGCTTATTTTGTTCCGAGCCTATTAAACCCACATGTAATCCTACCAAACGAATTCCCCTTCCAGCTGTTCTAGACAACCCATCACGTAAAAGATCAAAAAAGTAGGCTTTACTCAATGTGTGGAACTTATGTTCGACTGTGGTTTGCTGAAAGTCATTAAACTTTAACTTAATCCCCTGACTTTGAATAAGTAACTGAGGACTTACTAACTGTAATCGCTCTTTTAGTTTAGGGTAAAGTAACTCAACCATCTTATAACAATCTTCATCACTGTATATATCTTCGGGCAAGGTACGCTCCACCCCCACTGACTTTCTCTTCCTTTCTATTTCTAGGCTTCTAAAATCCCTGCCGTGAGACCTATCCCAGATAGTATTACCAAACTTACCAAAGCGAGTTATTAAATCATTAAAGGGATAAGCGCGTACGTCCTTACAGGTATATAGTTCAATACTATTTAACTTACCCAAGGTAACCTTACCAACACCAGGTATCTTACCTAGGGGCAATCCCAAAACAAAATCATCTAATTGCTCTGGGGTAATGATACATATCCCATTAGGTTTATTTTCATCGCTAGCGATTTTAGCTACAAATTTACAAGGGGCTACGCCTGCAGAAGCAGTCAGCTGGGTTTCTGAAAATATAGCTCTTCGTATATCTTGTGCAATTAAGGTTGCACTGCCTGAATATAATTCACAATCAGTTACATCTAAATAGGCTTCATCTAACGATAGTGGCTCTACTTTATTTGTGTAACGAGTAAATATTTGCCTTATCTGTTTCGAAACCTCTTTATAAACTTCCATTCTACCGGGAGCTAGCGTTAAGTTAGGACAAAGTTTAAGGGCTTGTGAGGTCGGCATGGCTGAACGCACACCATATTTTCTTGCTTGATAATTACAAGTGGAGATGACACCCCGCCTATCTTTACTTCCCCCAATAGCAAGGGGGACATTACGATACTTAGGGTTGTCTCGCATTTCTACGGCAGCGTAAAAACAATCCATATCGATATGAATAAACTTACGCAAAGACTGCCTCCGACAACTGTATTAATAACCAGTATTTTGTCAGAGAACAGTAATCAATTTCAATAGGCAAGCTAAGCTTTTACATATAGAAAATTAAAACAGCTTAGTTGCCATTGTTTCTAGTAACTAAGGTTTTGTTAGCTTCAAAGGCCAAATTTAAAGTATTTGGTCTTTCTTCCACTCTTTTAGCTTTGCATCTCTAGCTTGCTCTTTTTCTAAGCGTTGCTTTTTACGGTCACATGGCTCTGGGCAATCACAGGCTTTATCTATGCCTAAAGCACCTAACCCACCACAGCTACCGGCAATTGATTTCTGTTGAAATATGTATCCCACAGACATAGCAACGGCTACGACAATAAAAAACACGAATGCGAGAATAAATGTACTCAAAACTAATCTCCAGTTAATTGAATCTTGGCATTAATGAATAGTAACCAGCTCATCGAACTTTGAACTAGTATACTCTTTAAAACCACTTTGTTCTTTAGTTATCAATAGAACCGCCAAACCACGATCTTCTGCCAATTTTAATGCTTTGTCTTTACCCATTACATTTAATGCTGTCGCCAAGCCATCAGCCGTCATAGAAGATGGATGCACAACAGTCACAGAGACAAGGTTATGATTAATGGGCTTTCCTATTGTAGGGTCTATTAAGTGTGAGTATCTAACCCCATCTTCTTCATAATAAATACGATAGTCACCTGAGGTGGCAACAGCATTATTACCAACACTGATAATACGTTCTACTGCACGCTCTTGCGATAACGGCTTTTCTATAGCAATGCGCCATTGTTGACCATTAACTTTTTTACCAGACAAGCGCATCTCTCCGCCCACCTCCACTAGATAATTCTCTATATCATGGGACGCTAGAATTTCAGCTAGTCTATCGACACCATAACCTTTAGCTATGGTAGATAAGTCTACATACAGATCTTCATGAGTTTTTTTAGCTGAAGTACTGCTAAGCTCTAGCTTCTCCAAACCTACTCTATTTTTAGCCTGTAAAACCTCAGCATCCGTAGGTATTTTATCTGGCCTAGCATTAGGGCCAAATCCCCAAAGATTAACTAATGGTCCAACAGTTACATCTAAAACCCCTTCGCTGATTTCCCCAAGACGCTTTGCTTCAGCCATAACGAATAGGGTTTGCTCTGATAAGGGAAAAGGCTCAACACTGTGCCATTGATTAAAGCGGCTGAGTTCTGAATCTTCTATATAAGTGGACATAAGCTGATTAATATCGACAAGCTCAGAATCTATTTCAGACTTTAGTTGCTCTGGCGTAACATCACTTGAAGCAACGTATTTTACATTATAAGTTGTTCCCATAGTCGGACCAGAAAAATGAACTTCACTTTTTTGCTGGCTGCACGCCACTAAAACCGTAAAACAAACCAGCATCAAACAGTAAAAATAAACCTTAATGTTTTTAAAACTCACCATAAAATTCCAATCTAAACCATAAGAAAAGGGGCCCGAGGCCCCTTTATAATTTACTAAAAGACAAATTGCCTATTACTAGCCACCGAAGTCATCTAGCATAATATTTTCGTCTTCTACACCTAGATCTTTCAGCATGTTAATAACAGCTGCGTTCATCATAGGTGGACCACACATATAGAACTCACAATCTTCTGGAGCTGGGTGATCCTTAAGATAATTTTCTAATAATACGTTGTGAATGAAGCCAGTATCCCCTTCCCAGTTATCTTCTGGTTGCGGATCAGATAGGGCAACATGCCAAGTAAAGTTGTCGTTCTCTTTTTGAAGCATATCGAAATCTTCAACGTAGAACATCTCACGTAAAGAACGAGCACCATACCAGAAGGTCATTTTACGTTTTGACTTCAAACGACGTAATTGGTCAAAGATATGTGAACGCATTGGCGCCATACCAGCACCACCACCAATGAATACCATTTCAGCATCTGTTTCTTTAGCAAAGAACTCACCAAACGGACCAGATATAGTGGCTTTATCACCTGGCTTAAGACTCCAAATGTATGAAGACATTTTACCAGCTGGCAAAGATAGGTTTCTTGGAGGAGGCGTCGCAATACGTACATTCAACATAATAATCCCTTCTTCTTCAGGATAGTTAGCCATTGAATATGCACGAATTGTTTCTTCATCAACCTTTGATTCTACATCGAAGAAACCAAAGTGATTCCAATCACCTTTATACTCTTCAGGTACATCAAAATCTTTGTATTTTACATGGTGAGCTGGTGCTTCAATTTGAATATAACCACCGGCTTTAAAGGGTACGCTTTCACCATTTGGAATTTGTAATTTAAGCTCTTTGATGAAAGTTGCTTTGTTATCATTTGAGATAACTTCACAATCCCATTTTTTAACACCAAAAATTTCTTCTTCTAGCTCAATGTTCATATCTTGCTTGATAGAAACTTGGCAAGACAAACGACAACCATGCTTAGCTTCTTTCTTGCTGATATGATCAAGCTCAGTAGGCAAAATCTCTCCGCCACCTTCGGTTATATCAACACGGCACTGACCACATGAGCCACCGCCACCACAAGCTGAAGAAACAAAAATTCCAGCATTTGCTAACGCACCTAAAAGTTTGTCACCAGGCTGTGCTGTAATAGGGTCTTGTGAACCACCATTAATGGTAATAGTCACTTCACCGTCTGGTACAAGTTTAGACTTAGCGAACATGATGATAAACACTAACGCTAATACGATAGCGATAAACATGCCTACACCAAGATATATTTCATTTGAATTCATAATAATTCCTCAGTGGGCCGGTTAAAGTGCAATGCCGGTAAATGATTGAAAACCTAGAGCCATAAGCCCAGCGATCATAAACACTGAGCCTAGACCACGTACACCTTCTGGCATATCAGCATACTTAAGTTTTTCACGAACTGCAGCAAGTAGAGTAATCGCAATTGCCCAGCCTAAACCACTTCCTACACCATAAACAACACTTTCACTTAAGTTGTATTCACGTTGTACAGCGAATGCTACACCACCGAATATGGCACAGTTAACGGTAATCAAAGGTAAGAAAATCCCAAGTGCGTTGTATAAAGCTGGGAAGAACTTATCTAAGCTCATTTCCAAGATTTGTACTAATGCAGCGATTACACCAATGAAGGTCAAAAAGCTTAAGAAGCTCAAATCAGCGTTTGGAAATCCAGCCCAAGCTAAAGCGCCAGGTGCTAGGATGTTAACAAAGATAATTTGGTTAACAGGAACTGAAATACCTAAAACCACAACAACAGCTACACCTAAACCCATAGCAGTTTTAACTTTCTTAGAAACGGCTAAGAATGTACACATCCCTAAAAATAGAGACAAAGCCATGTTTTCTATGAAAACAGATTTAATAAAAATACTAAGATAATGTTCCATGAATTACTCCTTCGGCTCGACTTGCTCTGGGCGAATAGTACGTATTGCCCAAATTAAACCACCAATCAAAAAGAATGAGCTAAATGGTAAAATCAATAAACCATTACCCTGATACCAACCACCATTTTGAATTAGAGGTAACACTTCAAAACCTAAGATAGTGCCGAAACCAAATAACTCTTTAATAGTACCAATTACAATTAACACCATTGAGTAGCCAAGGCCGTTACCAATACCGTCTAAAAACGACATTAAAGGCGGACTCTTCATAGCGTATGCTTCTGCTCGACCCATTACGATACAGTTCGTAATAATCAAACCTACGAATACCGAAAGCTGCTTAGAAATTTCATAAGAGTACGCTTTCAATACTTGGTCAACGACTATTACTAAAGAAGCGATAATAGTCATTTGAATTATAATCCGTACACTCGATGGTATCTGAGTACGAATCATAGAGATAAATAAACTAGAGAATGCCGTTACTGTCGTTAGCGCTAGCGCCATAACAAGAGCGGTTTCTAATTTAGTTGTAATTGCCAATGCCGAGCATACGCCCAGTACTTGTAGTGCAATTGGGTTATTGTCCAGAATGGGTCCAAACAATACCTTTTTCATTTCTTTAACTTCAGCCATTGTATAAACCCCTTATGATTTCCAAGTCTGGTTTTTAAGGTATGGCCCGTAGCCATTCTCGCCTACCCAGTAACTTAAAGTATTCTGAACCCCATTACTGGTAAGTGTTGCACCTGATAGAGCATCAACTGCGTACTCATTGTTAGCGTTTTCACCTTTTTTAACTTGAATAGCTACTTCGCCGTTTTCATACAACTTTTTACCATTCCACTTAGCTTTCCAACTAGGGTTTTGTACTTCACCACCTAGCCCAGGAGTTTCTTTTTGTTGGTAGTAAACCAGTTCACGGATAGTATTCCCATCTGCATCAACTGCTAACAAACCATACATTAAGTCCCATAAGCCGCTGCCGTGTACTGGTAATATAATGCGTGAAACTGCGCCAGCATCGTCTTTTACTATATATACACTTGCTACGCTTGCACGTTGTTGAAAACCAACATTGCTGCCTTCTACTTTTACAGCATACTCAGGATCTTTAGCAGCTTTGTACATGTCGTAACCTTCAGGTACTTCAACATACTCACCACTCTCAAGATCTACAAAGCGCTCTTCAACATACTTTTCAAAAGTACCGGCTATATCGCCAGCTGCTTTCTCTGTTAGTCCAGCTGCTTCGATGATATTAGACTGCTTATCTAGTGCTGCATTGTTTTGTTGTAAAGAGCGTAAGCCTACTGCTGCACCCGATACAATAATTGAACACACCAAACAAACTGCAACTACAACACCAACCGTTTTACCGAGAGTTTCTTTCTTAGCCGACACGTGCAATCCTCCGTTTAATATTGCTTTGGGCAACAAAATAATCAAACAAAGGTGCCCACAAGTTAGCGAATAAAATAGCTAACATCATACCTTCTGGGAACGCTGGGTTTATTACTCGAACCATGACACACATGAGACCAATTAATATACCGTATGCCCACTTTCCTTTATTCGTAAAGGATGCTGATACTGGATCCGTCGCCATAAAGAACATACCAAATGCGAATCCACCCGTTACTAAATGCCAATACCAAGGCATGGCAAACATAGGATTAGTATCACTACCTACTAGATTTAATAAAGTACTGAAGATTGCACAACCGGCTAACACACCCAGCACTATACGCCAGGATGCAATACGCATGTATATGATAAACAAACCACCAATCATCAAAGCTAAAGTAGAAACTTCACCAACAGAACCTTGTAAGTTACCAAAGAAGGCATCCCACCAATCGGCATTAAGACTCCAATCTGTAATGCTGCCCGATGCAGCTTGACTTAGTGCTGTTGCCCCTGAATAACCATCAGCAGCAACCCATATAGCATCACCAGAAATCTGAGCTGGGTATGCGAAGTACAAGAATGCACGACCAGACAAAGCAGGGTTTAAGAAGTTACGACCTGTACCACCGAATATTTCTTTAGCTATAACCACACCAAAAGTAATACCTAGAGCGGCTTGCCATAAAGGAATAGTGGCCGGTAGTGTTAAAGCAAATAACACTGAGGTTACGAAGAAACCTTCGTTGATTTCATGCTTACGGACAGATGCAAACAATACTTCCCAAAAACCACCCACAATAAATACTGTGGCATAGATAGGTAAGAAGAAGCATGCGCCATAAAACATTAGGCCAAGCCAACCAGTACTAGCAGTTATCTCACCACCTAAAGCTTGGAATAGACCTGCCTGCCAAAATGCAGTCGCGGTATCAGCCCAAACCGCACCATCAGCGATGGCTAACTGTGCTTGCTGACCAACGTTAAACATACCGTAAAACATAGCTGGGAATGTTGCCATCCACACCATAATCATTATACGTTTCAAATCAACACTATCTTTAACATGTGTTGTTGATTTAGTCACCGAGCCCGGTGTGTAAAAAATAGTCGCCGCAGCTTCATACAGGGCATACCACTTTTCGTATTTACCACCTGGTTCAAAATCAGGTTCAATTTTTTCTAAATAAGCCTTTAAACCCATGATTAACCCTCTTTTTCAATCTGGTCTAAACATTCACGCAAGATTGGTCCGTAGTTATATTTACCAGGACAAACATAAGTACATAGTGCCAAATCTTCTTCGTCTAGTTCCAAGCAACCTAAACTTTGCGCACCGTCTGTATCACCAGAGATTAAATCTCTTAACAATAAGGTAGGCAAAATATCTAAAGGCATAATGCGTTCATAATTTCCAATAGGAACCATAGAACGATCTGAACCATTAGTAGTGGTTGTCATGTTAAATAATTTCTTAGGACTTAAATGCCCTAAATAAGCGCGAGTCACTGAATGCTGATTAACGCCAGGCTTGATCCAACCCAAGAACTCTTTCTCACGGCCTTCACGTAAAACTGAAACCTGATTATGAAAACGCCCTAAAAACCCGTGAACGCCGTTTGCGTTGGTTCCTTGCAGTACTGAACCAGACAATGCTCGCATTTCACCTTCGTTTGTCTCTGCTGCAATTAACTCAGCAATATCCGCACCTAAGATAGTACGAACTAAACGAGGATTTTTAACTTCTGGACCAGCCAAAGACACAACCTTACGGTTATCTAATTCACCAGTAGTAAATAAAGCTCCCATAGCTAATACGTCTTGATAACCCACATGCCAAACTGTTTTGTTTTGGCCTGCACCATCAAGGAAATGGATATGCGTACCAACTAAACCTGCAGGATGACACCCAGCAAATTCATTTACTTCAACATTAGCGCTACCAGTTGCAATATCTGCCCCAGGCGCTTTGTTTACGTATATTTTGCCGTCTGTTAAACGACTCAATACTAATAAACCATTTACAAAATCTTCGCTACGCTCAGCAATAACCACTTGAGGGTCTGCTGCTAATGGATTGGTATCCATTACGCTTACAAAAATTGAATTTGGCTTAGAGTCAAGTAATGGAGATTTACTAAATGGTCGAGTGCGGATAGCAGTCCACAGACCTGAATTGACTAGGTTTTCCTGAACTTTAGCAGCATCAAGTGAAGCAAGTTCCGCACTGCTATATTTAGCAAATACTTCACTTTCATCACCTTCTAGTTGAACAACAACCGACTGCAAAACACGTTTTGCACCACGGTTTACTTCAACTACTGTACCAGAAGCAGGAGCAGTAAATTTAACACCAGGGTTCTTTTTATCTTCAAAAAGAATTTGGCCTTTCTTTACTTTATCACCTTGTTGAACATGCATTGTAGGTCGCATGCCGTTATATTCTTCTCCCAAAATAGCGACTCTAGTAACAGAATTGCCATCATGGATCTCTTGTTTTGGCGCTCCCTGAATAGGAAGATCTAACCCTTTCGTGATTTTTATCATACGCAATAGCACTACTCTAAATTAATACACAACACCATTAGGCTCTTGGCGCTTCAAAAATAGGCTTTTATTTATAAAAACCTAATGGTGATGAGTATTAGTTGTTAATTAAATTATTCCGCTGCAACTTCATGCGGTTATGAATGACACGCTTAATCTTTGCTCAATTTTAACCACTAAAATTGTATATCGGCATACAGAATATGCATACAACAATAATTGAGGCCGGAATTTTAGCATTAACCACACCAATTCTTCCATGCAAATTATTGTTTAACCGTTAATTTTATGTGGTTTTTTCAAAAACCATCTCAATTTTAAGATGTTTTATGATAATCAAGATACAAAAAACCGCCCACAGGCGGTTTCGTATCTAACACAATATTGGGTTACCAATCTGCTAAAGCATCCACTTCAGCATCATAATCAACACCATCGACATCAAAACCAAACAACTTTAAAAACTCATGATGATAACCAGCATAATCACTTAATTCATGGAAATTATCTTGGGTCACTTGATCCCATAAAGCTTTAATTTTGGCCTGAGTGGCGTCGTTTGTTTCTTTATCATTCATATACAAACGTCCCATCTCATCCACTTCTGGGTTAGCCTGAGTCAATTTATCAGTGAACAAATCGTATATTTGTTCAATACAGCCTTGATGGGTACCTTCTTCTTTCATGACTTTATATATAAGCGAAATATATAAAGGCATCACAGGTATAGCAGAGCTGGCTTGTGTCACTAATGCTTTAAGTGAAGACACATAAGCTTGAACGTTTTTACTTGCTTTCGTTTTTACGATTTCGGCAGCTGCTCTGTCTAAATCTTCTTTAGCTTTTCCGATAGTTGCTTGTCCGTATATTGGCCAAGTTAACTCTTTACCCACATAAGTATAAGCCGTTGTTTTACAACCATCAGCCAAAAGGTCGGCTTTATCTAGCGCCTCTAACCATAATTCCCAATCTTCGCCACCCATAACTTTAATTGTGTGTTCAATCTCTTCTTGGCTTGCAGGCTCAAGACTGATGTCATGAACTTTATCTTTATCGGTATCATAGGTTTTAGTGGTGTAAGCTTCACCAACAGGCTTTAAGGTAGACTTAAAGGTTTCACCAGTTTTGGGATCAGTTCTACGAGGAGATGCAAGACTATAGATCACTAAATCTACCTTACCCATATCAGCTTTTAAGGTATCAATAGTTTGCTGTTTTAGTTCATCTGAAAACGCATCACCGTTTAACGTCTTAGCATATAAACCAGCAGCTTCAGCTTTTGCATGAAACCCTGCCGTGTTATACCAACCAGCAGTACCGGTTTTACGCTCTGTTGGTGCTTTTTCAAAACACACACCTAGCGTTTTAGCACCGCCGCCAAAAGCAGAGACAATTCTTGACGCTAACCCGTACCCGGTAGAACAACCAATTACCAAGACGTTCTTCGGAGCATTTTGAAGCTCACCTTGAGACTTAACATAATCAATTTGTTGTTGAACATTGGCCGCACATCCTACTGGATGAGCATTTGTACAAATAAAGCCACGGATCTTCGGCTTAACAATCATAAAAATATCCTATTCAAAAATGTGGACGCATTGTATAGACAATACCGAGTAAAACACATCTGAACAGCTGACGTGTTTAAACACTTAATATTTTACTAACCTGTTTTATGGGTCAACACTAGCCATACCGCATGAATTACCCCAGGTATACCACCTAATAGAGTTAAGACTATATTGATAAATAAGTGGGCAGATAAACCAACTTGCAAAAAAGCGCCGATTGGCGGTAGAAATATAGCCAAAATTAAATTGATGGGATTAACTGTTTGCATAAATGACCTCTTTTAATTATTAGTATCAGAGCGATTTTTATAATACTCATACTCAGATACCTTATGGTAATCCATGGCTTTCAACTGAAAGCTTGAATAAGAGTCGTAGACTTTCTTAAATGTAGGATCAGCTGCAGCTTGCTCTTGCATGACTTCTAAAGACGCTTGTTTTAATGCATTTATTACATCAGCTGGCAAAGCTCGCATATCCACTTTATGCTTATCTTTTAAAGTTTGCATCGCTTCTATATTACGGACAGTGTACTCATCCATAATATCCTGATTTGCTGCTTTTGTAGCAACCTCCACAATAGCCTGTAAATCTTCAGGTAAAGCTTGATAAGCTTTTTCATTTACGATGAACTCCAAAGCAGACCCAGGTTCATGCCAACCAGAATAATAGTAAAACTCAGCTGCTTTATGTAACCCAAACGCTAAATCGTTGTAGGGACCGACCCACTCAGTACCATCGATCGCTCCTGATTGTAACGACGTAAAGATTTCAGCTCCGCTTAATGCAACTGGAATGCCTCCTATTTTTTTGAAAACTTCACCACCTAGCCCAGGTATACGCATTTTCAAGCCCTGTACATCATCGATTGAATTGATTTCTTTTTTGAACCAACCTGCAAACTGAACCCCAGTATTACCACCAGTAAAGGGAATTAAGCCAAAAGGTTTATAAATTTCACGCCATAGCTCCATGCCGCCGCCATAGTGCAGCCAACCATTGGTTTCTTGTACGTTCATACCAAAGGGAATAGCAGTAAAAATTTGTGCAGCAGCAGACTTACCTTTCCAATAATAGGCAGCAGAATGCCCAATTTCAGCGGTACCTTGAGAAACAGCATCAAATACTTCAAAAGGAGGCACTAATTCCCCAGCCCCATAGACTTTAATCGTTAACCTGCCACCAGACATACGCTCAACATTTTCTGCAAAGGTTTCAGGCCCCCGACCTATTCCGGGAAAGTTCTTTGGCCAAGATGTTACCATCTTCCACTTATAGGTTTTCTGCGGCTGCACCGTACCATTATCAGAATCAGCTTGTTCTTTACCGCAACCAAATAAGGCTAATGCGCACACCAGGCCAATAATAATTCTTGTATAAACTACTTTTAATTTGTTCAACATAAACTCTCTAACCATAAACTACTGCTGGTAACCAAGTCACTAAACTAGGCCAAATTGCCATCCCTATCAACAGCATAACTTGCAGTATGATAAACGGTATGACCCCTTTATAAATATCTGTTGTTTGCACTGAATTTGGCGCTACACCCCGTAAATAAAACAGCGCGAATCCAAACGGAGGGGTTAAAAATGACGTCTGTAAGTTTACCGCTATCATTATACCCAACCAAATAGGATCAATTCCCATAGCTAAAAGCACAGGGGCAACCAAAGGCACCACAACAAATGTAATTTCAATAAAATCTAAAATAAATCCCAAAACAAAAATAACCAACATTACAACCAGTACTGCAGCAAACACACCACCTGGTAGTTGGTTAAATAGATGCTCAATTAATTCTTCACCACCAAAGCCACGAAAAACTAAAGAAAATATCGAGGCGCCGATTAAAATTAAAAACACCATGGAGGTCACTTTAGTTGTGGTTAACATCACATCTTTAAGTTTGGCTAAACTCAATTGTTTTTGAACCACAGCTAAAACCAATGAACCAGCTGCACCTACACCTGCAGCTTCTGTAGGCGTTGCAAAACCTCCTAAAATAGCCCCCAACACCAGAAATATCAGTAGCAATGGTGGCAATAGCGCTCCTAAAAAAGCAGGCCATGTGATCTTACTTTTTTCAGGTGCAACCCTTGGAACCTTATGTGGTTGCAACCAAGTAACGCCCACAACGTATATTAAGTACAAACTAACCAGTATGGCACCAGGCACAATTGCACCAACAAAAAGATCACCCACGGACACAGACTCAGGGGAGAAAATCCCCATATTTAGCTGAGCTCTTTGATAAGCACTCGATAACACATCACCTAACAACACCAAGGCAATAGAGGGGGGAATAATCTGTCCAAGTGTACCTGTTGCACAGATACTACCTGTTGCAAAGCTTGGAGCGTAGCCTTGCTTTAACATAGTAGGTAAAGACAGCAAGCCCATGGTCACAACCGTTGCACCTACAATGCCGGTACTCGCCGCTAAAAGTGCACCAACCAATATAACAGAGATAGCAAGGCCACCTCGATACTGACCAAACAACTGCGTCATGGCGTTTAGAAGATTCTCTGCCACTTTAGACTTTTCTAATGCCACTCCCATAAAAACAAATAGAGGTACTGCAATTAAGGTTTGATTAGTTAAAATGCCATACAAACGACTCGGAACAGCGTTCAAATAGGCTTGCTCAAATTGTCCCGTCAACATCCCAAAACCCGCGAATAATATCGCCGTACCAGCCAAAGAGTAAGCCACTGGAAACCCAAACAATAAAACGACACATACGACTAAGAACATCAAAATTGACATATATTCCATTATGCCTGCCCCTCTGCAGATGCAGCAGTTGAGCTTTTAAATGCAAAAATATTGCGAATCAGCTCTGCTATTCCTTGTAAATTCATGGTCACAGCGAATACCAAAATAAAACTTTTAAGTAAAAAGACTAACGGTAACCCACCAGCTTCAGGAGAAGACTCCATTAAGCTCCAAGCTTTAATGACATAATCTAGGCTCAAAAAGAAAATTAAAAAGTTAACAGGCAAAAGTAACAATAAGGTGCCAAATATATCCACCAAGGCTTGCTTTCGTTTGCTCATTTTTCGATAGAAAATATCAACCCGAACATGCTCATTTGCTTTTAAAGTATGCGCAGCACCCAACATAAACACCATGGCATGCAAATACAAAACAGACTCTTGCATAGCAATCCAACCTAGGTTGAACCCATAGCGCAAAACTACAATTAAAAAAGTCAAAAACACCATAGTTAGAGTAAACCAACTCACTACTTGGCATAACCGACTATGGACCTGATCAATAAACTGCTGGCAAGCCAACATTTGCTTCATCAACATTAAGTTTTACTATCCTTGTTGCGTTTTATCGCCGCCCATACAATTCGGAGACAAAGGCGCTTCACCAAAGTTCTTTTGCCACTCATCTTTTGTATAGGTATGTAAAGCCAAAGCATGAATATCATTAGCCAACTGATCTTTTAATACAGCGTTCACAGCTCTGTGCCTCTTAATCAAGCGCTCACCTTCGAAGCTTGCTGAAACCATAATCACCTTAAAATGACTTTCAGAACCATCAGGAACATTATGCATATAGCTTTCATTAATGACTTCTAGATGCTCCGGATTAAAGTGTTCAACTATTTTTGTCTCAATAAGAGTTTGAATATTCATTACGTTTCCAAATAAAACCAATCAATTAATGCTGCGCGCGCAAACAGCTAATAATACCCTAAACAAGAGATAATTTGTTAGAGAATACAAAGTGATATCCTAAATTTATGTAGAATTTAGATAAGTTTACCTAATTTCAAATTTTCAGAATTGATTCCACTAGCAGCAGCCCTATATTGTTCCTCGTGTTATCATGCACAGCACTGAAACCTGAATCTTTATATCTTCCATTTGAGTACCCATTTAAACAATGAATACATGTTTAACCCTATTAAACAAAAACCTTCACCTCGTTCGTTACCCAGAAAGTCTCCAACATCCCAGTTGGCAAGCATGGGATTCGGCTGATGAGTACTTAATTGAACATGTAGAACAGCATATAGATTTAGAGAAAACTGAAAATATTAGAATTATCAACGATGATTTTGGCGCATTAGCGTGCTGGTTTGCTAACTCCAATCCAATTTGGGTTAGTGACTCTTATGTAGCTAAGCAAGCATGCGTTTTAAATCTTGCAAAAAACGAATTAGATGTAAGTCAAATCACCTTTAGCGACTCGGTTAAGCAAATATCCAGTACAGTTGATTTAGTATTACTAAAAATCCCCAAAACCAATGCATTACTAGAGCAGCAGCTTATAGATTTGCAATCCAGTGTTACTGCATCCACTAAAATAATTGCCGCAGGTAAAGCCAATCTTATTCCAAAGTCCATGTTAGGCTTGTTCGAAAAATACTTAGGACCAACAACCACTTCTTTGGCCAAGAAAAAGTCACGATTAGTCTTTTGCCAGCCCGCTGCAGATAAATCACATACCAGTCCCTACCCCACAACTTGGTATACAGACTCACCAAAGTTTAAGATAAGCAACCTAGCCAATGTATTTGCTCGCCAGCAATTAGATATAGGTGCTCGCTTTATCCTTGAGCATTTCAAAAAACTGCCCAGCTTTGACAACAAAACTATAGTCGATTTAGGTTGTGGAAACGGTGTTCTAGGTTTACATGTATTAAATAGCAGTAGCCCAGACAAGGTCATATTTGTAGATGAATCATACATGGCTGTCGCATCAGCAAAGCACAATATCGAAACCAACTTACCTGACAAACTCCACCTATGTGAATTTAGAGTGGATAATTGCCTAGAAGGTTTCAGGCAAGAAACAGAACATGCACAAGTAGATTTAGTACTATGTAACCCTCCTTTTCATCAACAAAATACCATTACCGACCATATTGCTTGGCAAATGTTTACCGATTCAAAAGGAGTATTAAGAAAGGGCGGGCAATTATGCGTAGTGGGCAACCGCCATTTAGATTACCCTAAAAAACTAAAAAGACTGTTTGGAAACACCAACGCAGTTGCAACAGGCAAAAAATTCAGTATTTTAGCTGCTACTAAATGATCATCGTATTTAAAGGTCAACCTACCATGCTTAAAGTATTACTTGTTTTATCTTCCCTTATTCTAACGACAGCGAGCTTTGCTAAATCCAAACAAGACGGCTCTCATATTCAACCCGATAACTTTTATCCAAGGGTAAAAATGGAAACCACAATGGGCGATATTATTGTGGAATTAAACCGCTCAAGAGCACCGATTACCGTTAATAATTTTTTGCGCTACGTAGAGAAGCGTAGCTACGAAGACACCATGTTTCATAGAGTGATAGCAGATTTTGTGGTTCAAGGCGGTGCCTATGATGTTGATTTCGTAGAAAAACCATCTTTTGGCAGAATAATTAATGAATCAGGCAATGGCCTAAAAAATGATATGTACACTATCACTATGGCGAGAGAGAACGACCCTCACTCAGCAAACCGTCAATTCTTCTTTAACATGGCTGACAACGAGAGCTTAGATCCTGGCAGAGGCTGGGGGTATACAGTCTTTGGTAGCGTAATGGAAGGTTACGAAGTGCTTGATAAAATCGTTGCAGTTAAAACAGACTTTGACCCTAAATATGGATGGGCAGACGTGCCCGTTGAGCCTGTCATACTTAAAAAAGTCACCATACTACCTCCTCTATAAAAAAGCAGCGTGGGAATTTTTTAATTGTTTAGTCTATGTTTCACAGCAAATTATTAAAAGACTCCCACAACCACGCCCTAGTTTCTCTGACTCTATGACTCAACTGAGCTATTTTTGAGCAGCACTGCACAACTCTGCAACTAAGATACAGACCAAAAGGTCCACAAAAAAGCAATAAAACAACCTAAGCCACTGAAATATATTACTTTAAACCAAATGGTCTAGTTTGTGCTTCTGCCCTCGAAGTTATCACTCTTCACAAAAATAATAATTTGAGCTGCTAACTATTAAAAAATTGAGATCAAAATAACAATCATGGAGATTACCTTGAACAACACGCATTATAACAAGCTGGCTAAAAAAGCCTTTTATGTCACCGTTTTGGCAGCAGCAATATCAGGTTCACTTCATGCCCAAGAGCAAGCAGTAGAGGATGAAGCCGATAGCAAAATTGAGTCCATTACAGTAACGGCGACTAAACGGTCACAGGTCATTTATGAAGTCCCTATTGCGATGAGCGCATTTAGTGGAGATGCTTTAGCCGCTCAAGGGATTACTGATCTAACCGACGTAGGCAAGTTTGTACCCAATTTAAGTATTACTGGCTTTTCAGCTGGTCATACGTCTTCTGCCAACCCGTTTATTCGCGGTATAGGTTTACAAGATCACTTAATCACCACAGATCCAGGTGTAAGTGTCTACGTTGATGGGGTGTATCTTGGTCGTCAAGTAGGTCAAAACTGGAACCTTAACAATATAGAAAGAATTGAAGTCCTAAGAGGGCCACAAGGTACTCTATATGGTCGAAACTCAATTGGTGGAGCCATTAACATTATCACCAAAGAGCCTAATGAAGACGCTGTGACTAAACTAGGTTTACAGTTCGGTACTCGTGGCCGTGCTAAGGCCGACGTATTTTTTAATAGAGCTCTGAGCGAAGATTTCTCATTCAACTTCAACGCTGGCTACAACCGCCGTGACGGCTTAGGTGAGTTCTATAATGTGCCAGATGCTGAATATGATGTGGGTGAAACCAAAGAACTCTATGGCCGCCTATCCGTAAAATACGCTCCTAATGATGATTTTAGTTTAGTAGTAACAGCAGATGCTAATGATGGTGAAGGCGGTTTACGTCCTTATACAACCCTAATTGATGAAATCCCAACAGGCGCGTTTTACACAGGTGAACGTTTTGGCTTCCCTACTCCTACAGGCCCTTTACGTAACTCAGATGTATCAGAAGACCCTTACGACAATGCTACAGGTACAGCTGCCGTCACCACAGTAAGCAATAAAGCCAGTGGAATATCCATTACAGCAGATTGGAGTTTATCTGATACCTTATCCACTAAAGCTGTTATCAGTAACCGTAGTTCTGAATACAAAGCAGGATTAGACGACGACAGTACTATCTATGATTTAGACCACTACCCAGAAACCGGTGACGCTGATCAAACCTCTATCGAGTTACAACTAAATGGTTATTACGATAACTTTGATTTTGTCTCAGGTATTTACTGGTTTAATGAAGAAGGCAGTAACCGCCAGGGAGAAGATTCAAGTTTCAACGGTGGTGGAAACTCCTTTGCCCTCGACCAAGAAACCACCAGCCAAGCTGTTTTCTTTAACCTTGGTTATGACTTAACAGATGACTTACGTATTTCTGGTGGCCTGCGTTATACAAAAGATGAAAAAGAGGCGATTGCTAATGTAGGAATAGGCCCAACCACATCAGAAGACGACTGGAGCCAATTGAGTTATGAACTGTCAGCCGCTTACACCCTTGAAAACGGTTTGAATGCCTACGCTAGTATTCAAAGTGGTTATCAATCAGGGCAGTTCCCAGCAAGACCTTACTGTTTGTTTGGTGACCCAGATTGTTTTGTAGCTTCAGATAACATTACAGCTGTTAACTATGAAGTAGGGCTAAAGGGTCAAGTTACTGATAGTTTCAGTATGAGTATTGCCTTATTTAATACAGAGTACGAAGACTTACCTTACCAAGTCAGTACAACCCTTGAAGGCGGCTTTAGTACTACCAACCTAGTGGTTGAACAAACCTCTACAGGTATTGAGTGGGAAAGTACCATGTACTTCACTGATAACTTCAAGCTACATACAAGCCTTGGTTACATAGATGTTGATGTTCAAAAGCTCGATGGGGTAAAACCTGTTGCGCCATTAACGCCTGACCTTACCGCCTCAATCAGCCCATCTTATGAATTTGAACTGAGTAATGGCGCAACGATTAATGCGCGAATGGATTATTCATATCGGGACGAAATGTATGGTGAGCCTAGCTCTGATCCTGGTCGGTTAACCCAAATCGACAGCCGAGAGTTAGTTAACTTTGATCTGTCTTACGCACCAGCAGACGCTAATTGGAAAGTATCACTATACGGCCAAAACGTATTCGATGAGCGCTACGACAACGCCCGTTTAAATACTGGAGATTACGTATTAGTAGTGCTGAGCAACGACGCCAGTGAATTTGGCCTTAGGTTCTCTTCTGAGTTTTAAAACAAGGTAACTAAATTAAGCGGCACAATGTGCCGCTTTTTTAACCTTTAGACTTCACATGATTACTAGTGCTTAGTGATATGTTGTAAAGCCTTCATTTGATCATGCATGGCCTGAGCTTCAACCTTAGCAGACAACAGGGTAGTCATAGCCTGAGTAGGCTGTTTTTCAGAAATCGCTTCATCTAGCGTTTCTAATATTTTATCTTCAACCTCTTCCAGTTGACTGACATAGGTATGATCTTCGTTCTTTGAAAACGTACCTAAAAAATCTGTATACACTTTTCTTGCATTAACAGCCCAAGACGAACCTTTTTCAACCTCACCTTGCTCGGCAATTGCTAAAGGTTGTAACTTACTGATCACCTGCTTTTTCTTGGTAACCATATTACTGAAAATTGTTTTAACTTCAGGACTTTCTACTTCCGTAATCGCGCTTTCGTAAAAATCGATACCCGCTTTAACCACTTGGATAACATCTGAGACTTTTTCTACTTGTTTAATTTGCGTTTGCATAATTTACTCCTGTAATTTGATTACACCGACTACATAAAGAATCGGCTTATCTAATCAACAGCAAGCACCATGCCGCCTTAAAAAACAACATAAACCACTGATAAATATAAATTTATTTACATGTTGCTTTTTAATGAGCTGTAACCTTTTTACAGTCACCCTGTAAAAAGCACCCAATAGAAAGTTAAACGCTAAAAACAGCCAGCCTAAAACTTCCAGCCAGCTTTAGTTTTGAAAATCCTTTAATAAAGACAATCACTACTCACCTATATAAAAATTGACCACAGCTGATATTACTCTCAAAAATATAAATATTTTCTACCTTAGATATTCGTAGCCTGACAGTAAACACCTTGAACTATTCAAGTCGTTCAGTAGACTCCTCATCAGCTAATTTGAATATCTATACTATTAATAATAAAAGGAAATAATAATGAGAAAAGCATCCTTACTTGTACTTCTTAGTACCTTGTTTATCACCTTCAATACTTATGCTGGTGTTGAAGACTTTAAGCCCGGCCCGGTATTTGAAAACTATGGCACCCATGTTCCCGTGCCCGGAGTCACTATTTCAGCCGATGAAAAGTTTAAAATAGCCTTTGATGTAAGCGCAGGAGCCAAAGAAGGCAAAGTTAATCGCGGCTTCGAACGCTTGACACGATTCATCAATATGCATGTTGCTAGTGGCGCAAAGCTAGAGAATATAGAAGTTGCTATGGTTGTATCTGGCCCTGCAACATCTGAAATTCTGAGCAACACTGAATTTAAAAAACTCAAAGGATACAATAACCCCAATACTGAGTTACTAGAGTTACTTATGGATAAAGGCGCGCGTATTTTAGTGTGTGGCCAATCAGCTGTAGCCCATGACTTCCTACCAAATATGTTTGAAAAAGGCGTAGAAGTGGAGTTATCTAATATGACCGCCCATGCACACCTAGCTAAACAAGGTTATACCCTAGTCCCTTAGCATATTATCTTAAGTGACGAGATGGGCGATGCGAAGTAGCAGCAAAGTCATAGTTTTACAGTAGTGACTATAGCTAAACCTTCAAATCGCCTAATATGCCGCAGCCATGCTGCTCTAGCATAGCTACCCAGCTAAACAACTATTGGCAATAATTATCAGTAACAACAAAACGTGTGGGTAAGCCACGGTTGGCTTAATTGAGTTTTTTAGGTACTCGAAGACCAAGCCTATGGCTCCTTTCCTCGACTCTTCCCATGCTGTGTTAAATTGCATAGCTAAAAGAGATGAATCGCCATTACTTTCAGCATTTTTCGTAGAAGCATAGTGTTTAATCCCGAGTTCAACAGACTCTAAGCGCTGTGCTATACGCCCTTGAAAGGTTTTCCAAATTCCGTCTTGAAGCCAAACGATTGCACAAATGAATAGCGTCCAAAGACCAATGTTCACAATAAATAATAGTGCACAGCTTATTGCGACATTGAATAGTTTAATAAACAAGGAATGCTTTTCGTAACTATCAAACTGAGTTTGTAGGGTAGTCCATTCTTGTTGTAGAGCCAACAAATTGCTATCGGGTGTCATATGCTTCTGTCCTTCATCATTGCATTGATAATCTGTGTTTAGAGCATGGGCTAGGCGCGGTTATGCTCAAAGGCGGTAACTTGGTCAATGCTGTCACAATTGAGGGCTAGCATCAGTAATCTATCTATACCTAAAGCCACACCCGCACACTCTGGTAACCCATGTTCTAGCGCCGCAATTAAGTTTTTGTCTAAGGGCATACTTTGTAGTCCTTGCGATAATCGGGTTTGGTTATCATGCTCAAAACGCCGGAACTGCTCCTTTGCATCACTTAATTCATGAAACCCGTTAGCCAACTCTATCCCTTTAAAATATAACTCAAAGCGTTCTGCCACTAGGGGGTTATCTTTACTGATTTTAGCTAAAGCCGCTTGTGACGCCGGAAACTCATACACCAAACAAGGTCTGTCTTGCCCTATATGTGGCTCTATGTGCTGGCTGAACAACAGCATCATCAAAGTATCTTTAGATGATTCATTAGCGGCTATGTCTTGATAACCGTAGCGACTCGCAAGGGCGCGTAATTCATCTAAACTTGCTGTCAAAGGATCACAATTTAAGTGTTGCAGAAAAGCCTGTTGATAGGTCATACGTTCAGCTGGTTCTGTCTTGAGTATTAACTGTATAAGTTCATCAACCTCAGTCATCAGCCCATGATGCTCATATCCAACGCGGTACCACTCTAGCATAGTAAATTCGGGGTTATGAAAACGCCCTGCTTCTTCATTTCTAAAAGATTTACATATTTGATAAATAGAACCGCTACCCGCGCACAGCAAACGTTTCATGGCAAATTCAGGAGAGGTCTGTAGAAACAGCTCAGTGGTATTTGGCGACATTGGATTGTCGAAGCGAGTACAGAATGAATGCAGATGTTGATCTGTGACAGTAGCATGACTTAAGGCAGGAGTATCAACCTCTAATACATCTTTTCGATAAAAAAACTCACGAATAGAGCGTATTAATTGCGCTCGCTTTTTAAGAGTGGCTATTGCGGCACTAGGCTGCCAGTTGCTTTTGGAGTTTTGCTCTGTCATTTTAATATCTCTTACTACATGCATAAAAAAAGCCCACCAATGTGAGCTTTTCATTATTCATAACTAGAACTACTTTTGAGCGCGGCCTACATACTCACCGTTACGGGTATCAACTCGCACTACTTCGCCTCTTTGTACAAACAAAGGCACACGTACGACAGCACCTGTAGCTAAAGTAGCTGGCTTTCCGCCCGTTCCTGCGGTATCACCTTTAAGGCCTGGATCCGTATCAGTAATCTCAAGCTCTACAAAGTTGGCAGGTTGAACAACAATAGGCGTACCATTCCATAGAGTAATAGTGCAGGTGTCATTCTCTACTAACCATTTCACGTTTTCGCCCACAGCTTTTTCATCTGCAGCAATTTGCTCAAAGGTTTCATTATTCATGAAATGCCAAAATTCACCATCTGTATATAAATAATCTAACTCGGTGTCGATTACATCAGCACCTTCAACAGATTCACCTGACTTAAAGGTTTTCTCTAAAACTTTACCCGTAATAAGCTTACGAATTTTAACGCGGCTAAAGGCTTGGCCTTTACCTGGTTTAACAAATTCATTCTCAAGAATGTTGCAAGGTTCGCCGTCGAGCATTATCTTTAGGCCCGCTTTAAACTCATTTGTGCTGAAATTAGCCATGTGTCCTCGTAAATATAACTATGTTGAGTCTGTAATTGTTGCAAATAATACCTAAAAAACCGCTGTCTGTAGAGAGCAACTGGCAAAAAGAACTGGCAACGGGATTTTCTGACCCTATTTCTTTACTCAAATATCTAGAATTGCCCACAAATGAGTACCAAGAAGATATTAAGGCGAGAAAGCTTTTCCCTTTGCGTGTGCCTAAACCTTTTGCATCTAAAATGCTGAAAGGCGACCCTACAGACCCTTTATTTCTGCAAGTATTTACCAGTGCTCAAGAATTTAGTTCCGCCAGTCACTACTCTAAAGATCCACTTCAAGAACAAGATAATAAGCGCCCGGGAATTTTACATAAATACCAAAGTCGCTTACTACTACTTGTAAGAGGCGGATGCGCCGTAAATTGCCGCTATTGTTTCCGTAGGCACTTCCCATACAGCGACAACCATTTAAATAAGCAAGAATGGCAAGAGGCTCTAACGTATATTGCAGATAATCCACAAATCAACGAGGTGATTTATTCTGGGGGCGACCCCTTAATGGCAAAAGATGACTTTTTGGCATGGCTCACACAAGAAATAGAAAAAATTCCCCATGTCACAAGACTACGTATACATACGCGCTTACCCGTTGTCATTCCCTCAAGAATTACCCCTGAGCTTATTTCTTGGTTTAGCCAGTCTCGTTTAAAACCCGTCATGGTGCTACATATCAACCACGGCAACGAAATTGACAATCATTTAGCTGAAGCAATGAGTAAACTCACTAAAGCAGGGGTAACACTGCTCAATCAAAGCGTATTACTGAAAAACGTTAACCACTTGGTAGAGCAACAAGTCGAGCTTAGCGAAAAGTTATTTGCAATAGGGATAATGCCCTACTATCTGCACGTGTTAGATAAAGTAGAAGGGGCTGAGCATTTTGATTTACCAGACGCTCAAGCCAAAGCGTTACTGAAGGAAATGATAAAACGCCTGCCGGGCTATTTAGTGCCTAAACTCGTAAGAGAAATAGGCGGACAGCCCGGCAAAACGCCACTTGATTTACAACTTCATCCTTGATGCTAACTTTAAGCAAAAGTATCGATATTCGACCCAATTGCTGGATTAGCAGATGTTGTTTTTGGTGCTTCTGCTGACTCTAAAAGCTCTAACGTTGCTTGGCCTTCTACTTCTTGCTGTGATTTAGAAAGCTGTAGCGATTTAAGCTCTAAGGTTGAAGCAACAGACGAAGATGCGCCTGAAATATCCATACAGTGCTCCTTATTGCTTGTAGCATAGTACAAAAACGGGCAAAATCGCCCGCATCAAAATTTTATCGACAACCTTGAGCTAAACTTTAATCTGTATGCAAACAATTATTCAAACCCTAAGTGAAAATGTACAAGTAATCTATCGTAAATCTATAGACGCTGACCAAGGTATAACTCAGTTACAGCAAAGCGGAAAGGGGAAGTTTAGTGCTATTTTTGCAGAAGATGCAGGCTTTAAGGCTAACAGTAAATTTTTTAAACCTTATGTAGAAGAGCTAGCGAAACAAGTATTAGAACTAGAGAATAAACCAGACGAAACAATCAAAGCTGCGTTACCTGAGTTAGTAAAGAAAATAGAGTTACTGCTAACTACACTTAACCAGTTTCAGAAAAACGCCCGTTAATATTAAAGTGCTTCCCCTTCGAATTCAGCGTATTTCTGAATGACTAGCTCAGCAACTGATTGATTAATAAACGTTATCATTTGCTGATACGCTGGGCTGTCCACTTCAGTAAATCTTCTCTCGAACTCTTGCTTATGTAAGCCCTCAGGTAAGCCACTCACATCCGGGAAAAACAGCTTTTCATCTAAATTTACTGCAAGTATGTCTTGTAAATGACGAGCAGTTTTGGGGTTAGTCGCCGCTTTGGCAAACTTAATACCTGAGTAATCAGCCGCTAAATCTACAAAACTGTAACCACTGCCATCGTCACTTCTATCCATTAGCTCTTTAAACTCACCTATAGCTAAGCTAATAGCTTCTCCGAAGTAAATATTAAGAGCGGCTGAATATATAAAATGTTGATTTAAATCATCACGAGACTTCAATACGGCCTTCGCATTGGGTAACACAATTTGAGGTGGGTTAGGCTGCACATCTCCCACTAAACTAGCAAACTTATAATGTCCCACATATATAGCCAAAGCCATAATGGCCGCTTTATTTTCCATAGCCGCCGACTCATCTGAGGTAGAGCGATCTTTTGCTAAACTAAAAACAGGCCTCATATATTTAGCTAAAGATTGCGGTGTATTACGTTGCGACACACTCAACTCTGATACTTTTCGCAAATAAAAGGCAGTGGCTAAACGTAACTCTTCTTCTTCCTTGTTTATTTCATCTTGGCCAAGTTCACTTAGGCTTTTTAAGAATGACTGTAAAGGCAACATAGTAAATACCATGCTTTTATCTTTCATTACAACCTTGTCTATCAGTTGGATAAATTCTGTGGCAATGTCGCTATCCGTATACCAATTCGCTAGTTTCACGAGAATGGTTAAAGCAAGATCACCGGAAATGGCAATAGACCCAATTTTAACGTACTCCACCGCCACTCCCGAAGATGGCAATAAAGACGCTTCCACATTAAGGTATTCACCAATGGGGTTACTTGGGAGTTGATAACTTACGACAATTTGTGAGGATACTGGCGTAACGACTGCCATACCATGAAAGGGATGATGTGCCCTTTGCACAAAGCCCACTAAACTATTGAGTTGCTCTTCAGTAATAGTGATGTCTTGCTTATTTTCACTGTATTTAAGAGTATCTTGAAGCTGATACATTAACGCTTTTACAGACTCAGCTTTGTCCACTTGCGCTGCGCTAGATATATCCACTGAGGGCTTTGACTCAAGACTAAATAAAAATAAACCCGTTACTAATAAAATAATCACTAGCAAAAATACGGCTAAATACTTCAACAACCTAAACAAGCAGACTTCCTTTTTATCGGTTACAACGCTCTACACTTCTAGTAGCAGAGCACATTTATACCTCAGCCATGTTCCCTTTAGACTCTAACCATTCTTTTCTATCTGGTGCCCGCTTTTTAGCTAACAACATATCCATTATTTCTAACATTTGCTCGGCATCACCCACTGTAAGTTGCACCAAGCGTCGGGTATTAGGATCCATTGTGGTTTCACGTAGTTGTAGTGGGTTCATTTCACCCAAGCCTTTAAAGCGCTGCACATTAACCTTGCCGCGCTTTTTCTCTGCAACAATCCGGTTTAATATTCCTTCTTTTTCGCCCTCGTCTAGGGCGTAGTAAACCTCTTTTCCAATATCTATTCTAAATAAAGGTGGCATGGCTACATACACATGCCCTGTATTCACTAAGGTTCTAAAATGTTTAACGAACAAGGCACACAATAAGGTAGCAATGTGAAGCCCATCGGAGTCAGCATCAGCCAAAATACAAATCTTTCCGTAACGCAGACCACTTAAGTCTTCTGAGTCAGGGTCTATACCAAGAGCCACCGAAATATCATGAATTTCATTTGATGCTAACACTTGAGAAGAGTCCACTTCCCAGCTGTTCAGAATTTTCCCACGTAAAGGCATAATGGCCTGAAACTCTCTGTCTCTGGCTTGCTTAGCAGAACCACCAGCAGAATCACCTTCCACTAAAAACAACTCGGAACGGGTATTATCTTGGGTTGAGCAATCGGTAAGTTTACCTGGCAATGCAGGGCCTTGAGTGACTTTTTTACGGGCAACCTTTTTACTTTGACGCAAACGAGACTGCGCATTATTGATACACATTTCAGCCAATTGCTCAGCTACGTCAGTATGCTGGTTCAGCCATAAACTAAAGGCATCTTTGACCACACCAGACACAAAAGCTGCCGCCTGGCGAGATGACAACCGCTCTTTTATTTGCCCTGCAAATTGAGGATCTTGCATTTTAGTAGACAAGACATAACTACAACGGTCCCAGATATCTTCTGGGGTTAGTTTTACCCCTCTTGGCAATAAGTTTCTAAATTCACAAAACTCACGCATCGACTCCAGCAAGCCTTGACGCAAGCCATTAACATGGGTACCGCCTTGTGCTGTAGGGATAAGGTTTACATAACTTTCGGTGATCATTTCACCGCCTTCAGGTAACCACATAACCGCCCAATCGGCAGCCTCAGTGTTACCAGATATACTCCCTACAAAAGGTGCGTCTTCAGGTAGAGTGACATACTCTTTGACCGACTGATAAAGGTAATCGCGAAGGCCATCTTCGAAATACCATTCTTTTGTTTCATTGGTGATCTTATTGTCAAAACGAATACGTAAGCCCGGGCATAATACGGCCTTAGCTTGTAACACATGAAGAAGTTTAGAGACTGAAAATTTTGCTGAATCGAAATACTGAGGATCAGGCCAAAAATGTACCTTAGTCCCTGTATTTCGTTTACCACAGGTATCCACAATTTCTAGCTCTTGAACCTTATCGCCATTTTCAAAAGCAATTTGATGCACATTACCGTCGCGGCGAATATTCACTTCAACCCGTTTAGACAAAGCATTAACGACAGAAATCCCCACACCATGCAAACCACCAGAAAACTGGTAATTTTTGTTGGAGAATTTACCACCAGCGTGCAACTTAGTCATAATCAACTCAACCCCAGAGATACCTTCTTCAGGGTGAATATCTACCGGCATACCACGGCCATCGTCTGTCACTTCAAGGGATTGATCAGCATGCAGCACTATCTTAATTGAGGTTGCATAACCTCCTAATGCCTCATCGACACTGTTATCTATAACTTCTTGGCTTAGGTGATTCGGTCTAGTGGTATCTGTGTACATACCAGGACGACGTTGTACGGGTTCAAGGCCGTTTAAAACCTCAATGGCTTCTGCATTATATTGATTTGACATATTTTTTATTCAGAGCTCTTATTATTCGAAATTACGGATGAAACACTCACGGCTACACGCGGGCACCAATACATGTAAACCTATGTTATACCAAGCTTCATTTAGTCTTGCAGTAGAAACCTAAAAATATCTGGTAAGAATCGCTGAAAATCTTGAAAACTATGATCTCCACCTTGTTCAATGGTCATTTTACACCCTTGGTATTTTAGTTCTGCCTGCCGGTAATCTAAGGTTTCATCTGCAGTTTGCAGCAACACCCAATAGTTCTTTTTATCAGTAATATTGCCACAATCTAAAGCAACTAATTCTTTAATGTGTTTTTGCTCAAGGATAAATGGCTCACCAGAATTAGGGTTAACATGCTCGCCTAAATAATCCAAAAGCAGTTCATATGGTTTAACGGCTGGATTCACTAATACGGCTTTACCTGAGTATTTTTCACGCATGTATGTTGATAAATATCCCCCCAGCGAACTACCAATAAAGCGCAATTTTTTATCTGGATGCTTCAGAATAATCTCATCAATAATGTTTGCTGCATCTTGAGGGTAGTTAGCTAATTGAGGTACTTCCATATGCAAACTTGGATAATGCTCTTTTACAAAAGCAATGGTTTGCGTAGCTTTTACTGACTGAGGAGAACTTAAAAAACCATGCAAATATACGACTAAATAATCCACGTGTTAAACCTAATTTATACGATTAATTTCGTGATTGAATTGGCCACCTTCTTGTAATTCAATCACCCTATATCCTGGTTTTTCGTCACTTAAACCAAAAGATTCTGTATTCGCCCACTGCCAACAAGTTGAAGGACAAGCTAAATACAAGACACCATTTTGCTGGGTTTCTATATCAGAATGAATATGCCCGTACACCACCACTTTAACATTCGGATAAAGCTCCACTAACTGAGTAAAATCTTGGCGATTAAGCCACTCGTGTTTATCCATCCAGCCATTACAATTTATTGGATGATGATGTACCGCGATTAAATGAGACTTATCTGGTGCTTGCTGTAATGCTTGCTCTAGCAGCTCTAAGTCTTTACGACTAACATTACCTAACGCCCCTTCAAACTGGGAATTAAGCAAATGTAATTGCCAATTAGTATCATCTAAGGAAATAGGCGAGCGAAACCATAAATTCTCTTCAGGAAAGGTAGCCTTTAAATGCTCTATGGAATCATGGTTACCTGGCAAAATTAAAAGCTTACAGTCCAAATTTGCTTCAACCAGTAACTGTTTAAAATGTTGATAACTTAAGGCTGAAGCATCACCACTTAAGTCTCCAGTGACAAGCAACAAAGCTATTTGCTCAACGCTTACTTGACCCAATATATTTCGCAAACTCTGATAAGGATTTATATCCTTGTATCCGTTTTTTTGCTTATCTGCGAATAAATGACAATCTGATATTTGGACAATTTTCACAGGTCAAACACTATCGGCTGATAGCTTGCGCTTGATTACTTTGGCTTAAACAAAACTGTAACCACTCAGCTAAGAACAAGTTAACCATTTCTTTTTCATTTTTTTGGTACATCTTAATATTAGGATATTGGTAACTTGGTTTGAGAGAGCCTATATTTTGAGCCTCTAAGACTTCAGCCATTTGCGCATCATGGTAAAGCCTTACTTGTACTATTGGCTGTAAAAACTCAAAACCTACTTGGCTTTTCTGAGACATAATTAAGGTACTGGTGTAACGACTACACTCAATAATTTTGATGGTATATTGCAGCGCTTTGCTTATCTCAAACTGATACTCCAAGTCTTCGGTATCACAGTCTGGCAAAAGCTTTAGCAGACGGCCATAATTAAACTCACACACTTTATGCATGTTCGCTAATTTAGGCACATACTTTTTCTGCAACACATCACTCATTTGACCATATATCCAATATTTTTTGTTTATTCATCGCAAACCATTGTAAAACAATTATGGTTGCAGAGTTATCAATCTTACCATCCTCAAGCCAAGCCATGGCATCAGCCACCTTTACCCTATGAACTAAAATATCTTCACTTTCATGCTCTAGACCATGAACACCAATTGCGTCACGGGCATCTACCTCTCCAACAAAAAGGTGTAAGCGCTCAGTTGTGCCACCTGGGCTGGGTAAATAACTTAACGCTTTAGTTAATTGCTTTACCTGTACACCCGCTTCTTCTTGAGCTTCACGGCGGCAGACATTTTCAGGCGTCTCACCCGCATCAATAATGCCTGCAACGACTTCTAACAGCCAAGGGCTGTAAGGGTTAGACATGGCACCAATACGAAACTGCTCAACCATCACAAACTCTTCGAGCTTAGGATCATAAAGCAATACAGCTATTGCGTTAGCTCGCTCAAATACTTCCCGTTCAATGAGCTTACTCCAACCGCCTTCGTAAAGACGGTGTCTAAATACATACTTCACCATCTTAAAGAAGCCCTCAAAAAGCGGTTCTTCTTTGACAATTTCTACATCTTTAGTAGAAAATTGCAAAACATCGGGTTTGGACTTTGGATTTTCCGTTTTCACGTTAGCTTCGTATCGGGATATTCATAGCGAAATCGTACCATAGAATAATTTAGAAGTTCATTCGGGTTATCAAGTGCCGATATCCGTGTTCCAGAATAATATTCTGTTACACTTGAACCTTTAGTGTTACCACAAAGTATTGTTACTTAGCACTTGATTTGCTTAGACTTCTAATATCGACAAATATTCGGCAAAAGATCGGATTAGAGAACCACATAGGACCACCAATGAAAAAAACATTAATGTCGCTTCTGATCGGCGTGAGTATTTCGACATCAGCTTTGGCAGACGATCTTTATCAAGTCTATCAAATGGCGGTAGAAAAAGATCCAACAGTAAATAGAGCAAAAGCAGACAAAGACGAAGCTTTTGAAGGGATCTCTGTTAGTAGAGCCAACCTTTTACCTCAAGTATCTGGCTCGGTAAGTTACACAGATAGCACCTCAGAGTCTTTCAACTTTACTACCGATGCTGCCGGAAACCCTATTGTTGGCATAGTGGAAAGTGACACACAAACCCTTGGTTTAGATTTAGACTTATCTCTGTCTTTGTACGACCGTCAAAATTGGGTTGCTTTATCTCGCGCTGAAAAAGTAGCACAAAGAAGTGACATCAACTTTGCACTTGCCAAGCAAGACTTAATATTAAGAACCACCAATGCTTACTTGGATATACTGAGAGCAAAAGATAATTTAATCTTCGTTCAGGCAGAAAAACGCGCTATCGAACGTCAATTAGAACAAACCAAGCAGCGTTTTAATGTGGGTTTAACAGCTATAACAGATGTCCATGAAGCACAAGCTGATTACGATAATACTGTGGCTCAAGAGATCCTTGCTGAAAACGTAGTTGAACTTCGTCTAGAAGAAATGCGTGAAATCACGGGTAAATATTTAAATGCCGTTTCTGTGCTAAATACCGAAAGTTTTAGTGCATCACGCCCCACTCCAGCAGGAGTAGACAACTGGCTTAAAATCGCTGAAGAGAAAAATCTCGATCTTATGGTGAGTAATATGAGCAAAGAGATTGCCAGTGATGATATTGCCTCGGCTAAAGCTGGACATTATCCGACACTTTCTTTAGCTGCTAACTATAGTCGCGATGACACAGAGATAAATGGTAACAGTAGCTTCCCAGCAAGAGACAGTAACTATATTGCCCTAAGCTTAGACGTACCTATTTACCAAGGAAGCTCAGTAACCGCACTAACAGCCCAAGCCCGTTATCGTTTTGTTGCTGCAAGTGAAGATATGGAACTAACCTACCGTTCTACTGTTCGCTCTGTGCGCTCTGCTTATAATGATGTGATTGCATCAACCTCCACCATTAAAGCCCTAGAACAAGCAGTGGTATCTGCAGACAGTGCCTTAAAAGCCACTGAAGCTGGTTTTGATGTGGGAACCAGAACCATAGTGGACGTGTTAAACAGCACCCGTAACTTGTTTGATGCTCGCCGTAATTTAGCCAGTGCCCGCTATGATTACATCAGTGCCATTTTTGAATTAAAGCGTGCATCAGGTAACTTAACTGAAAAAGATGTAATTGATATTAACCGCGGCCTAAGTGCTGAAAGCTAACTATAAGCTTGATTAGTCATGGTTTAATCTGAATAACTTAAAAGGGCGTTGCGACGCCCTTTTTAATTGCACAACATAAGAAGTCATTTAAATATTTTGTAATTCTCATTAAAGCATTGACTGTAATCAGCAAATCACTATTCTAACGACGCGCTAAACAACCAACAAAAGATCCATGAAAGCTTCTACCCTACAAGACAAATTTATCCGTATTCGCTCCAACAAATTATTCGAAATATTTGTTGTGACAGTTATCGTTTTTTCTGCGTTATTAGTGGGTGCTAAAACCTACGAAATGTCGAACACCATGCAAAAAGTGACGTTATTTTTGGATTGGTTTATCAGTGCTTTTTTTCTTACAGAAATCGCGATACGTTTTTTAGCAGAGCCTCGCAAACGTGATTTTTTCAAAAGCTTTTGGAATGTATTCGACACCCTTATTGTGGTTGTTAGCCTTATTCCTGCCGATGATGCAGACTTAGCTGTTATTGCACGTCTAGTCAGGGTGTTTAGAGTGCTAAGGATGATTTCTATCATTCCTGAACTAAGAATACTGCTCGTTTCTTTGGTTAAAGCTCTGCCACAACTGGGCTATGTGATGCTGCTGATGTTTATTATTTTCTATATTTACGCCGCCATTGGCAGTACCTTATTTGAAGATATAAACCCAGTACTATGGGGCGATATCACTATTTCACTTCTAACTTTGTTTAGGGTCATGACGTTCGAAGATTGGACAGACGTCATGTACGAAACCATGGAAGTGTACCCATTTAGCTGGCTGTTTTATCTAAGCTTTATTTTCTTTACTGCATTTGCATTCTTGAACATGGTGATAGGCATAGTGGTAGGGGTAATGGAGCAAGAAAATGCCAAAGCCCGCGCAGAAAAAATGGAAGAAGAAGGTGAGCCAAGCTTAAAAGATATTTCACATCAGATACGAGCTCTACAAAGCCAAATTGAAGGCCTTCAAAACGGCAATAAGCCCTAAGTGTTTACTCATTCGCCTCTCAAATATCGAGAGGCGAATGACACTCTAGCTTTACTCCAAGCTGTATTTCACCTTCAACGCCTGCACTTTATCTAGTGATGATTGCAGCTTCCACTGCTTTTGCTCTATCTTGCGCTTACCAAGTACACTGTCACCAGAAGCGAGTAGCGTTTCCACATAATTTAAGTATATTTCTTCGCTTTCTAAATCATCGGTAATCACTCGGTTATATAAGCTTAGTGCTTCTTGGTAATCTTTTTCTGCCACATAGATTTGCGCTAGCGTATCTAAAGTGGCTGCATTACCAGGTTTGAGCTGCGCTGCTTTTTCTCCGAATTTTTTAGCAATATCAATTTCTCCCTGCTGCAAATACAGATAAGCCAAATTGTTATTGGCAATATAGTTATTAGGGTTTTGCTCTAACGCTGTTTTATAAGTCACCATTGCCGCGCCAATGTCACCACCAATTTGACGTTCTGCAAATAACATTCTGGCAACCAAATCATCGGGCTTGGTAATAAGATGATTCTCTAAAAATTGCAAAGACTCGTCGGTTTTCTCCATCAAGTCCAATATTCGAACCATAAGCAATACATTACGAGCACTATTCGTCTCTTCGTAAGCAACTTGAGCATTACTTAAGGCTGCAGCTAGCTCGTTACGGTTTAACTGGAAGCGGGCGAGTAAACCTTTAACTATAGCTTGGTCTATGACTTCAGGAGGTAACTTATCGTAAGATAGCTGAGCCTTGGCAAAATCATTTTGCATCAGTAGAAAGTGAGTATTTAAGATCTGCATTTGCACATCATCACGATGACTTAAAAAAGATTGGGTTAACGCCGCACCTTCTGCAAACTTATTCTGATTATCAAGTAACAACAATTTACCCATGACTGCATTTTTATCATTTGGTGCCAAGGCAAGCCATTTATCATAATGATCTGCAGCCGCTTTACGCTTGTTAGCACGTATTAAACTACTACCTAAGGTGCTCCAGTATTCTTTTGGTAAGTTCTCTTGGGTTGCGACTTCTTGTAATAAGCTGATGATCTCAGAATAATTTTGCTCAACAAGCAACACTCTCGCAAGTAACAACCTAAGTCCGATATTTGCTTGGTTGTTATTAAAGGTAGCTTTTATCTTTTCAATGCCTGCAGCTTGGTTACCTTGTTGTGCAGACACAAGATAAAATGTTGCTAATGCGCTAACATTAGTCGGTGAGTCTTTGAGCACTCCCTCTAAGATTTGCGCTGCGGTATCTAAATTACCTTGTAAGATATCTACATTAACTAGGGCTAACCTTGGTATTGAGGTTTCTTCTGACAAGTCTTTAGCTTTTTCAAATTCAATTCTTGCGGCTTCATACTCTTGTAACTTCACGTATACATCACCAGCCAATAGATACGCCTTGGCATCACTCGCTGCCGATTGTTTCCAGCTATCAGCCAACTCTAGGGCTTTGTCATACTGCCCAGTCACTAAATAAGCCTTTGCAAGTGTCATTTGCGCACTTTCTAGCTCAGGTGATTTTTCTACTGCCTGTTCAAGATTAACAATTCCATCTAGGTTATTAAGGGACAATTGCAATAAGCCTAAACGGGTCAGGTCTTCTGCAGTTCTGCTGATATCGCCAGACTTCTCAATTAGCGCTTCTGCATCTTTTTCAAACCCATCGCTGAGTAATTCATAACTTGCCTTTGAAAATAATGGTGCATCGGCTTCGGTAAGCTGATCTAATCGGCTCAATACATCACCTACTTCACTGGTTAATCCAAGTTGTAATTGACTCGCAGCTAATAATTTTAAGCCAGGGTGATTATTTGGAAGTGAACTCGCAATAAATGAAAGGTGACGATTGGCAGTTTCAAAATCTTGTAGCTGGTAAGCTGCAAACCCTGCAATAAGCCGAACTGGTGGTTCATCGATGCCATTACTTATTGCTAGCTCTGCATGAGACAAAGCCCCAGCATAGTCATTTTTATAAGCACTAATAGCAGCTTTAAGTTGATTCAATAGCGGGTGTTGTTCGTTTATTTTTAGTAAAGAGTCAACATAGGGCTCTGCCGCTAACATTTCCCCCAAGTCCACTAAAATTTTTGCTAAAACAAACCTTGTTTGACTATCTTCAGGATAAAACTGTACATAATCTTTAAAAACCTCTGCGGCTTCTTTTGGTTGATTTAATGCTAAATGCAGTTGTGCCAGTAGTTTCAATATCTCAGAATTTTGCGGAGACTCATCTCTTAGCTTTGCAACAACCTGCTGGGCTTCTGCAAATTCCGAGTCCAACACTAAACTATACGCTGCCGTTAACCCTTTAAATACAGAGTAGGTATCTAACGCTTTAAGGTCTTCTATTAGTAACCTCGCTTCATCAACCTTATTCAATCGAGCCAATGACACCACTTTGAAGTAGCCTATTTCGGCTTTCTGCGCTGTGGTTAAGCCTGCTTGTTCATGCTCTATTTTACTCAAAGCCGAATAGGCACCAGTATTTTGATAGGCCTGTGCAAGTAAAGGTAAAACCTCTGAACCGTCAAACCCATACTCTAAAGCACGGTTGAGTTCTTTCTCTGCACTTTCGTACTGTTTTTGAGCAAGGTAAACCTGCCCTAACTCAAACCTAGCAGTGGCTGACTTAGGATCTGCTTTGACTGCATTTTTAAGGGCAACAATTGCTGCGCTGGCATTGTCCTGTTCAAGATATTGTTTTGCGTCTTGAATATATTCTTCACTAGTTTGTTTGCCGCACCCTGTCATTAGTCCTAAAACTAACATGGCAGAAATATAACTTAGTTTTGGTCCAGTAAACCTCTTCATTTCCTGCTCCTTTGAATCCTGTAAAAATAAAAGTTAATTGTCAGTAAAGTTAAAAATACTATCCCAGCGAGTGTCTAATTGCTTCTGGGCCTCGGCTATAGGTAAAGCATAGTAATGGTGTTCCTGCTGAACAACAATGCCAAAACGCAGCAATTTAGCTAATGCATCAGCTATTTCAAAATCAAGATTTACATCAAAATTATCAGCTAACCAAACCTCAATTTTTGCATCCAACTGCTCACTACTCATAGGTCCTTCTATAATGAGAAAGTAGTAAGCCAAAATAGCTTCTTTACACTCTTCTTCTTCAGCCGCATCAATTAAGTGGTGGAATACACCGGCATTGTTATCTAAGTTCTTAAAATATAAATTATCAGATAATGCTTTCATAAATCGTAATTTACGATTTTTAAATTTACTCCACTCTTTAAATATAAAGCCACCCAAGACCCCAGCACCCGTTCCCAAGACTACCAATTGCTGATTACTAATGGTGACAGACTCATCACTTAACCCTAGCCAAAAGCTCAATAAACCTGCCAATACGACTATAGAAGCACCTAATTTAGTCACCAAGACCACTGCCCCTCCAGCAATAGCAGAGCCACCAATAATAGCCTTATCTATGGTTCGCATCCGTACCTCGCTATTGGGAAATAACATTTCTAAATCTGCTTTGGGGACATTTTGAAATAACTTAATGATTGTTGAACCTGGTTCAAAGTTACTTATGGCTTTTTTATGATGTGTAAAGTAGTCCTTATCCTTGAACTTAATGTAAACAGCGACCTTGTCGTAATTTGTGAAAGTGATTTTATCTTTTTTTAAGCCCCAAAATTTTCTAATGGTTTCTGTCTTCTGATATTCCCCCCTGCGATAAAAGACAATCTCAGAAAAATCATTAAATTCAACGGCTAAACGAACTTTAAACAATGACTCCTCATCTAGAGCATCCCGTAAATCTTGGTCGGTAATTTTTTCAAAATTAGCAGCATTTAGGACCTCTGCAAAAGCAGTGGCAAAAATACCTTGCCTCACGTTAAGTTGCTCTTCAGTTAAATCTTGTAAGGGTTGAGTATCAGAGTTGGGATCAAAAGGAGCATAATTATCCTTCAAAACCTCTAAGTTTTTATGGTACTCAAAATGTAAAGTACTCATGATTAACTGACATAATAATTGAAATTGTTTGGCGTTATCGCCAGATAAATCCCCACTATCAATACATGCTTGAATTAGGTCTGTTTTCCTTAAGGGAATAAACCTATCTTTACTCTTTTTTGTCTGCATACAACCTCAAAATATCGCCTTCAACTTTACGCTTGTTACCCTTAGGCCCTTTAAATGTTAACCACTTAGAGCACCAAAATTACATTTACATAACAAGATTGACATTAAAGAAGCAAAGTGACCGCCTAAAATCTAGAATTTGTAAAAATAATGCAATTAATCAACTCATTACATGGAGTATGTGGCAGTAATCGAATATAATTTAGCCTTTGAAACCGTGCCGGCTTCGCCTTAGAAAATTGTTTTACCAATTTAGAAATTGTTTTACCGATTCATATAATGCTGTGCCTGCCTGTACCCTGGGAAAACTTGATGACAACCCCATCTGAAATTACATTTAGAGATTTAAACCTACCCGAAGAATTACTGCAAGCACTGGAAAAAGTCGGCTATGAAAAACCTACACCTATCCAAGCCGAAAGTATTCCAATTATATTAAACGGCCATGACCTTTTAGGAACTGCGCAAACTGGTACCGGTAAAACCGCTGCTTTTGCTTTGCCTATGTTGGCAAACCTTGATCCAAACGACAAAAACACACAGCTTTTAGTATTGGCGCCTACCCGTGAGTTAGCAATTCAAGTAGCAGAAGCGTTTCAAGTGTATGCTAGTTTTTCTAAAAAGATTAATGTGCTACCAGTTTACGGCGGCTCTTCTTACGATAATCAAATTCGTCAACTAAGACGAGGAGCTCAAGTAGTTGTAGGTACACCTGGTCGAGTTATAGATCATATAAAGAAAGGCACGCTTAAGCTTGATAACTTAAAGTACTTAGTACTAGATGAAGCCGACGAAATGTTACGTATGGGCTTTATAGACGACGTAGAATGGATTTTGAGTCACGCACCAGAAGAACGTCAAACTGCTTTATTCTCAGCGACTATGCCTGATGCGATTCGTAAAATAACTAAACGTTATTTGAACGATCCTAAGCAAGTAAAAATTGCATCTAAAGCCTCAACAGCAAGTACGATTCGTCAACGCTATTGTCAAGTGGCAGGCCACCATAAAATGGAAGCCCTGACTCGTATAATGGAAGTTGAAAACTTTGATGCTGCCATAATCTTTGTGCGTACTAAAACTGCCACTATGGAACTTGCTGAAAAATTATCAGCTCGAGGCTATGCCGTTGAACCTCTAAACGGTGATATTCCACAAAACTCTCGTGAAAGAACAGTCGATCGCCTTAAAAAAGGTAAAATTGATATTCTAGTAGCAACAGACGTTGTCGCTCGTGGGTTAGATGTTGAACGTGTTAGTCACGTCATCAACTTCGATGTTCCTTATGATACTGAGTCTTATGTACACCGTATTGGTCGTACTGGTCGTGCTGGCCGTCAAGGTGATGCAATATTATTTATCTCTCATCGTGAAAAGCGCATGCTGTTTTCAATTGAGAGAGCCACAAAGCAATCAATCGATGCAATGACTATTCCTTCAATTTCACAACTAAACGAAACACGTTTAACTCGCTTTAAAAGCAGTGTGATAGAAGCAATGAGTGACTCTTCAATTGAAACACTCATACCTATCGTTGAGTCAATTCAAGAGCAAACAGAAGCAGCGCCAGAAGTTATTATGGCTGCTCTTGCAAAGATAGCACAAGGTGATGAACCTCTGATTCTAAAAGAGAGTGACCGCCCTGACCTAAATGCTCGTCCGCCAAGAAACGACAGAAATGAACGTGGTGGTCGTTTTGAGCGTGGTGGCCGTAACGAACGTGGTGGCGATCGTCCACCTAGACGTGAACGCAAATCAGGTCCACCAAGTGAAGGTATGCAAAGATATCGCATCGATGTTGGCCATACCCATGGTGTTAAACCAGGCAACATAGTAGGTGCAATTGCAAATGAAGCTAATATTAGCAGCAAGAATATTGGTTCAATTGAAATTTATGACAATTTTAGTACTGTAGATTTACCTAAAAACATGCCTAAAAATACCCAAGAGGTATTACAAAAAACCCGTGTAGCTGGTCGTAGTTTAGGAATGCGAGAGTGGTCTGATCAACCACCTAAAAAACGTGGAAATCCTGGTAACAGATAAATAGTTTTATTATTAATCAAAAGGGTCCGTAAGGGCCCTTTTTAGTTTCTACCTCCAATACCAAAGCCATCCTCTTGAAAAACCAAACAAAGTTAAGAATCAAATAGAATAATAATTCAGGAATAATTGGTTCTATCTTTAGAGTTTTAAAGGCACACTATTTAGGTCCATCTAACGAGCAACTAGCATGCAATATTTTCCCATATTTCTAGATACCCAAGATTTAACCTGTTTAGTCGTGGGGGCTGGAGAAGTAGCCGCCCGTAAGGTTGAGCTACTCCTTAAAACTTCAGCCAAGATAACAGTGGTCGCTCCTTGGGTCTGTGACACAGTGAAACAATATGCTGCTGACAATAAGATCCATCTTATTGAGCGTGCATTTGAAGCAGAAGACTTAAATGACAAACAAATGGTATTCGTGGCCACAGACAATAGCCAAACTAACAAAGATATTCATGATCTAGCGAGAAGCTTAAAAATCCTTGTAAATGTGGTAGATAACACACCTTTGTGCCAATTTATTACTCCATCTATTGTTGACCGCTCACCCATTATTATTGCCATGAGTAGTGGTGGCGTTGCCCCTGTATTGCTTCGTTATTTAAGGCAAAAACTAGAGTCGGTTATTCCTCAAAAAACCAGTCTGCTTGGGCAGTTTTCTGAAAAATTCCGCGAACTGGTGAAGCAAAAGCTTAAAACAGTAACCGAGCGTCGTTACTTTTGGGAAGATGTGCTAGACGGAGATATTGCAGAGAACATACTGCAAGGTAACGAGAAGCTAGCAGAACAAAAATTCTTAACAAAACTAGATAGCGATAGCCAATCCCAAACACAAGGTGAAGTGTATTTAGTAGGTGCAGGCCCAGGAGATCCAGACCTGCTAACTTTTCGTGCCCTCAGGCTGATGCAAAAAGCAGATGTAGTGGTTTATGACAGGCTGGTTTCACCTGAAGTTTTAGAGCTAGTTAGACGAGACGCCGAAAAAATTTATGTGGGTAAGGCCAAAAGTAAGCACTCTGTTCCTCAAGATGAAATCAATGCTTTACTAGCCAAGCAGGCGCTAGCAGGTAATAGGGTTGTCAGGTTAAAAGGAGGCGATCCTTTTATATTTGGGAGAGGTGGTGAAGAGCTAGAAACCTTAATTGAGCACGGTGTTAATTTTCAAGTAGTGCCAGGCATAACTGCAGCCAATGGGGCAGCAAGTTACGCGGGCATACCTCTTACCCATAGAGATCACGCTAAGTCCGTAGTATTTGCCACAGGCCATTTACGAGACAACAGTATCAATCTAAATTGGCAAGGCCTAGCACAGCCAGATCAAACCATAGTATTTTACATGGGCCTAACAGGCCTACCTGTGATCTGTGAGCAACTTGTTAAACATGGCATGTCAGTAAACACGCCTATTGCTATGGTTCAATCAGCCACAACCGAGCAGCATAAAGTGGTAACCGGAACCTTTGAGACTATTCAAAAAATAGCTGTAAAAGCCGACATCCAGCCACCAGCTTTAATTATTGTGGGATCGGTTGTGTCGTTACATCAAAAATTGAACTGGTTTAAAAATTAACGCCACAAATTTAATGGCAAAAGTAGCAAAGTATTGATGTGTTTAAAAATCGCTCTACTTAAGATTAGACTAAAGTATATTTTTCTAATTTCTGAAAATAAAAAACTCTTTTACTATTTTTGTCGTCAGCCAACTAGGTTAATCTTATACACGAAGAAGTAGGACGGAATGAATTAAAAAGGATTTAACATTGAGGTGGAAAAATGCAAGTTAAGGCTAGCACCACCTTCGAATGATTTCATTTATTAAAGCAGGGTGCTAACAAAGGCTAAAGTTAAACACGAGAATGTGTTTTTACACAGCCGAAAATAATAATTCCCGAAAGAGATCATAAGTTATGACCAAAAAAGCCATTGACGTTGCCATTCCAGTAGCTAATCCAGCAAAATCAATGACAATCACCTATGTTGTGTCGCTATCTATTATTGCCATTTTGTCTATTTTCGTTCACTTTATGCTAGACAAAATCATACATGAGCAGTCTGACTCTGCCGTAATCGTAAACATTAGTGGTCAACAGCGGATGTTATCTCAAAGAGTAAGCTTATTTACTCTAGAGTACCTATCTACCGGTCATGAAGAAAGTAAAGCAGAAGCGCTGCTAGCCTTGGATAAACTGAATACTAACCACGCCTTATTAACCACTCAACACCTTGTATCAGACGATATTAACAACTCGTACTTTTCAGCCCCCCACAATGTAGACAAGCAAGTTAATGAATTCACAACTTTGGTCAAGCAAGCCCTAAACTCAAATGATGGAAATACTGAAAATTACTTGCCCGATGTCAACTTAGCATTTTTTGAAATGGCAAAATCACCTTTGCTTGAAAGCTTAGATTACGTTGTGCATCAATATGAGCATGAAAGTATCAAGAAAGTCGCTAAACTCAGACTCACCCAGCAAGTCGTATCTGTAATCATCTTACTCACAGTACTAGTTGAAGCATTGTTTATTTTTAGGCCTATGGTGAATAAGGTGAAAGACTTTGCTGACAACTTACACAAAGAAGCCAATTACGACCACTTAACTGGCCTATTAAACCGTCGCTCATTTGAAATGTTATTAGACAACACATTTGAATTATCGAAGCGAAATAAATATGAACTATCAGTGTTAACATTTGATATTGATCACTTTAAGTCTATTAACGATACCTACGGGCATGATGTGGGTGATAAAGCCATTCAACATATAAGTGATATTTTACAAAAAAATACACGGGCTTCAGACTGCACGGCTAGGTTTGGGGGAGAAGAGTTTGTTATATTGCTACCACAAACTGAGCAACAAAACGCTTTCCTCTTAGCAAATAAATTACGAAAGCTAATAGAAGATACTCCTTTAACCTTAAATAGCCTGATAATCGAAATAACTGCCAGTGCGGGTGTTAGTGGATATCAAGAGGGGGATAATTCCTCTGACGATATGTTAAAGCGGGCAGATGAAGGTCTATACAAAGCCAAAAATGCTGGGCGTAATTTAGTTTTCTACGGATAAATTTTTTAACACACGCCCAAAGGAGTTATCTAATATCTAAAGGTGACTTTCACTACCTAAATCAAAAATGTGCAGAGTAAAACTTTGGGCTATTTCGCTACCATATATTCTCTGCCCTAAGCCCCTCTCGATTTTAAAAGCAACAGGTGAACAAAAAACAACCTCCCGAGTATTTTTATTCACATTTGAGTACATTTTTTGCGATAAGCCGCTTATTTATCAAACATTTTTATTAAATCCAACTTACCTCTTATTAAAAGCTAAGTTACTATAAGTTAATAATAAAAAAGTAAATGTGGTTGTAGTAGATGAGAAACAAATGGTTCAAAAAGTTATTACCCTTAATCGTACTCATAATTGGTTATTGCGCAATGGGAGCCATAAAAGCTTCTGGTAATAATGATGAAGAAAGCGAGCCTATTGATACCCGTCCTACAGTCAAAATTGAAACCGCCGTTGCACAAGACTATCAAGTCAAAATTACTAGTTATGGTGAAGTCACTCCTCTAGAAAGTACATTAATCTCTGCACAAGTATCCGGTGAAGTCATCGATTGGCACCCGAATTTTGTACCTGGAGGGTTAGTTTTAAGAGACCAAATTCTATTCAGTATAGAAAAAGATGCCTACCAAGCGGCTTTATTACAAGCCGAAGCCGACTTATCACTTGCAGAAGCAAATCTAATCGAAGAGCAGGCTCGCGCAGATGTAGCCAAGCAAGAGGCAAAAGGTAGCAAAGTTTCAGATTTATATTTACGTAAGCCACAATTACTAAGTGCCCAAGCATCTGTTAAGTCAGCCAAGGCAAGACTTAGAATAGCAAAGCGGGATTTAGATAACTGTGAAATAACGGCCCCTTATGATGCCCTAGTAATATCGCGCACTTTAGGTAGCGGACAATATATCAATCAAGGTGCTCAAGTGGGCGAGCTTTACAACATTGAATCAGCAGAGATTTCGTTCCCTATTGCTGGCTTTGACCGAGAGTTTCTCCCCCCCAATATTACCCAACAAAAAGCAATAGTCAGCACTAAAGGATACTCGGCCATAACCCGTGAAGGCTCAGTAGTACGAGACCTTGGGATAATAGATCAGCAAACTCGTATGGGGCAGTTAGTGATACGAATAGAAGACCCATATAGCCTAAAATCCTCGTTACCTCCTATAAAGTTCGGTAGTTATGTAGAAGTTAGCTTTGCAGGAAAAACCCTCAGTCAAGTTTATAAGTTACCTCAAAAATTAGTGAACAACCGTATTATTTGGGTACTCGATACAGAACAACAAATGCAACCACAGCGTGTCGAAGTTGTTAGAGAAGAAGGTGAATACTTACTAATTAGAGAAGGGTTAAGAAATCAAGACACTGTAGTTATGACCTTACCTGAATACCCACAAAAGGGCATGAAGGTTAAAATAGCGGGGCCTGACAAAGACTTAGCCGCTGAAAACTCATTATAAGGCCCTAGTTATGTCGTCTTACGCCCCCCAAAATAGCACACAGCAAGTAGAATCTTCGGAACCTAAACAAACAGGATTAATAGCCTACTTCGCTAACAACTCCGTTGCAGCGAATATGATGATGATGTTTATCATTATCATTGGAATATGGAGTTATATGACTATTCCTAGGCAAATGTTTCCTAACATAGAAATTAACTACATTAGCATTAACTCGGTTTATCGAGGAGCCTCACCTCAAGAAATAGAAGAAAGCATACTAGTAAAGATTGAAGAGTCTTTGAAAGATGTCACTGAAATCAAAAAAATTATATCTAACGCCTACCGAGGTAATGGCCGCATTATTCTAGAGATAGATAACAGAAAAGAACTCACAGACGTTCTTGATAAGGTAAAAGCAAAAGTAGACGGAATAGCGACTTTTCCAGCTGCAATGGAGCCGCCGCAAATAGCCCAAATAGAATTTCAACAAGATGTTATTGAAATGGCTATCGTAGGCGATGTGCCAATTTCTGAGTTAAAACCCATTGCCAAAAAAATTGAAGATGAATTACTTCAGTTAAGTAATATTTCACTAGTGGAAGTCGATGCTCCTGAAGATGAGATTGCTATAGAAGTCAATCCAGAAACGCTGCGTAAATATAGTTTAACCATTGACGATATCACGCAAGCTATAAGAGGCTATTCAGCCAATATATCGGCGGGTCAATTGCGAACTGATGCTGGCATAATAGCTGTTCGTGTTGAAAACCAACTATACGATGGTAATGAGTTTAGACAAATACCTGTAAAAATTGGTAATAATGGTGCCAAAGTCCTTCTTGAGGATGTAGCAGAAATTAAAGACGGCTTTGTGGAGGGCGAGCGTTATTTTAAATTCTCTGGGCAAAACGGCGTTTACATATCAGTAAAAGCCACAAAAGATCAAAATACTATCCCCATTGCCGACTCTGTCAAAAAATATGTAGAGGCTAAAAACGCTACCTTACCTCAAGGGTTAAGCCTAGAAACTATGGTTGACTTTACATTTTATCTAAATGCTCGCCTAGATATGATGCTTAATAACCTGTTTCAAGGCTCTATATTAGTGGCAATAATGTTGACTATATTTTTACGATTTAGGTTAGCTTTTTGGGTAATGATAGGATTACCCATATGCTTTTTAGGCGCCATGATGATGATGCCTGTATTTGGTATCACCATTAATGTTATGTCCTTGTTTGCATTTATTATGGTACTAGGGATAGTGGTAGATGATGCCATTGTGATAGGAGAAAGCGCCTACTCCGAAATTGAAAAATCTGGCGGTGGCACCGAAAGCGTGATCCGTGGTGCAAAACGAGTGGCTACTCCTGCAACATTTGGGGTGTTAACCACAATCGCTATTTTTACCCCCTCATTATTCTCTACAGGCCCTGAGGGCGCATTTTTTATCAATATTTCTACCGTAGTAATTTTGTGTTTAATATTTAGTTTGATTGAGTCTAAGTGGATTTTGCCAGCACATTTAGCCAATATGAAATTCACCCCCGTGAAAGAAACTAGTTGGCGAACTAAATTTAACAAAGCTTTCTTTGGCTTTGTAAATGGTCCCTACAAGAACTTTATTGAGCGTTGTATTCAATGGCGCTGGTTAGCCTTTAGCATATTCATAGCCTTGTTACTTATTAGCGCAGGGCTTATTCAAGGTAACTATGTAAGAACCGTACCTTCGCCTAAAGTTGCTCACGATTATCCATCTATAAATATAGAGATGAACGAAAACGTTTCTGATTTAGCGGTCATAGAAGCACTACAACTCGTCGAAAATACAATTTTAGAAATTGATGCAGATGTAGTCGAGAAATATGGCAGCCCTTTAATTCGAGACATAATGGTACTTAACTCAGAGCGCACTAAAGGTCGAATGATTGTGGCCTTAGTTGATGAGCAAGATAGACACTTCGACGCCTTTGAATTAGCAAGGCGCTGGCGGGAAAACATGCCGGTTATTCCGGGCTTAAAATCTCTCACTATTGTTGATGATATATTAAATAATGGTGACTCAGGAGATGAATTTGGCTTTATGCTATTTGGTGCCAACATGGAGCAACTAAATGCGGCAGGACGTCAATTTATCACTATGCTACAACAACAAGAAGGTTTGTTTGATATAAGCTCTTCTATTGATCCCCCAGGCAAAGAAATCCAACTAGATCTTTTACCTGTTGCTTATGATCTCGGGCTCACCTTGTCAGATGTTGCATCACAAGTAAGCGCAAGCTTTTTTGGTGGAGAAGCACAAAGAGTCATCAGAGCCAGTGAAGAAGTCAGAGTAATGGTGCGTTATCCAGCATTAACTCGTGAACGCTTTGCAGATTTAAAGTACACAGTTATCACCACTCCCCAAGGCAGAGAAGTCATGCTAGGCGATGTAGCCACGCTAACAGAAAAGGCTGGCATTAATTTTATTCGTCGTGAAGCTGGCTATCGTAGTGTGTACATCTTTGGCTCTATAGATGAAGAACTAGTTGAGCCAAATGAAGTAATTGGGAAAGTAGAAGATGAACTTTTACCCCAGCTAAAGTCCAACTTCCCCGGGGTTAAGTCTGAACTTGGCGGTACCATAGAAGAGCAGCAAGCCCAAGAATACCAACAAATGACATTTTTTATTATTGGCTTGTTGATGATATTTATTCTATTGGCTGTGCCACTAAAAAGTTACGGCCAACCCTTAATTATCATGTCGGTTATTCCCTTTAGCTTCACTGGGGCTATTTGGGGTCATTTGCTGTTTGGCCTCGACTTGAGCCTAATGTCACTTTTCGGCCTTATAGCTGCCGCAGGAGTAGTAATAAATGATAGCTTGGTGATGACTGATTTTGTAAACCAAAGACGCAAACAAGGTCACGCAATCAAAGTAGCAGTTACCGAAGCTGGCTGTGCAAGGTTTAGAGCAATCACTTTAACCTCCATCACCACATTTGCTGGGGTGTTGCCCATAATGTTTGAAACTAGCTCGCAAGCTAAGCTAGTTGTACCAATGGCGGTATCTTTAGGATTTGCGGTGTTATATGCAACCCTTGTTACCTTAGTTTTAGTGCCTTGTTTATATATGATTTTGGAAGATATGAAAGCTTGGTTCGTATGGACTGGTAGCAAACTAAAACTAGGCTACACCAAAATATTTAGACGCAACATTGAGATTAGTTCAGAGTCTTAATGTTAAATAACCATATAAAAAAAGCGCCAAGCATGGCGCTTTTTTTGTATGATTTCTGCTTTACACAGTTTCATTGATTAGGATCTTGCCGGCTGTAATATTCATCAGCTCAGATTTGCATTGCGACAAATCTGCTGTCGCGATAGCTAAAGTCACTATGACCTGGTGGTCATATTCAGCCACAACATCTTGCACGCCATAGCGCTCAAGCAACCTAGACACATGACCATCAACCCCATAATCATAGGTCAATTTAAGCACACTCCTGTGTACCTTAGTTGTCGTTGGTAAATCCGTTAATACCAAAGAAACAGCATCCGAATAAGCACGCTGTAAACCACCGGTACCAAGTTTGGTGCCTCCAAAGTAACGAACCACAGCCACAGCGATATCACCTAGACCACTATACTCGAGCACTTTAAGCATGGGCATACCGGCAGTGCCACTAGGCTCACCATCATCACTCATTGAGCGGACAGTTGTATCAGGGGCGCCAGCAATATATGCCCAACATACATGGTTAGCTTGAGGATGCTGCTCTCGTAATTCTTTGATAAAGCCCTCAGCACTTTCGCGACTTTCAGTATTAGCAGCAAAGGTTAAAAACTTACTACGTTTGACCTCAAGTTCAACCTGCCATGTTTTAGCCGGTACTTGATAATTTGCAATGCTCATAATCTAAGCCCACATCACCATAATGGCAGCTGTAGCAATTAACACTAAACCCAGCAATTCATATTTAGCTATTTTGTTATTGAGCCAAAACACAGCGATTAACATAGTAAATAGCACCTCTATCTGACCTAACGTTTTCACATATGCCACATGGTGTAATGCCATAGCACTAAACCAACAAATAGACCCTAAACAACTGATAAAGCTAGTCGCTAGTGTTTTAGAAGCATTGTGCCTTAAGGTAATAAATATACTTTTATCTTTAATCCAAATATAACTGCTCAATAAAACAGTTTGAATACACAACACCCACAATAACACCCAAGCAGCACTATGGGAGAAGGGCATATTTAGCATCTGGCTCGCTTCACGGACTAATAAAGAAGTAAACGCAAAGCAGGTTCCGCACGCCAAACCAATAGCTATTGTTTTAAGACTGAGTTCGCTTTTTTTACCTCCACTGGCAAGCACAAATACGGCGGCGCATCCCACTAGTAACCCCAACCACCCTAAAGGGCTCAAGTGGCTACTAAAAAATAAGGTCCCAAACACCCCTGCCACTAATGCTTCACTCTTAGCAAGCCCAGCCCCAACTGCAAAGTTTTTCTGCTTAAACAAAATAACCATACAAGAGGTGGCGGCTATTTGTAGTAAAGACGCTGCAATCACTAACACGATAAACCTTTGATTGAAGGTAGGGATAATTTGATCAGAAATCGAATACAATATCAGCAAGTAAACAAGGGCTATCGGAGGCGCAAATAAAAACCGCGCAAAGGTTACCCCTGATGTACTCACACTCGTACTTAGCTGACTTTGTAGTGCATTACGAAAGGTTTGCATTAACACCGCACCTAAGGTCAACCATACCCACATTAAATTTTTCCCCTTTCCTTTAGGTTTTCAATAACAGTGTTGCAGGATAGCATTCTTAGCCCCTGAACATATATGGTTAAACACTGAGAAAGACACTAGGTTCAAAATAGATGTGTTCAATATTTTAAATGCTGATAGCGAAACACGAGTAGATGAAACTGCAGAAACCACGATTGCTAATTACGATGCTGATTATCAATCACCACTGGCTTTTCAAACACCTCGCTATGCTCAGTTGAGTGCAAGATTTGCTTATTAAATAGAAAGAGTAGTGAACTTCAATTTATTAAGTAGATATATGGCCAATAGTCCCTGCTATTGGCCATTTTCTATGGGTAAATTAATTAACCTTACTGAGTATAAAGCCCTAACTAAAAATATTTACAACGACCAAATCACCAGGCCAAAAAGGTAAAGCTGGCTCAATAAACCAATAATGTAAAAATAACTTCTAGGGCTAGGATTAGTATTCGTCGCTATCAAGTAAAACAACACCATATGAATAAACCGCGCCACCAAAAACACTAAGGAGGCAATAAACAAAGCTTGCCCTGTCACACCTAGACACGCTGCCACCAGCACAGTTAATATAAAAATCGGCACATTTTCTAACGAGTTTAAAAAAGTGCGATGACTTCTAAACACAAAGGAATGGTGATCAAGATTTTGGTCAACTACCCCAGGTACACTATTTTTTTGTTTTCTGTGAGCAACCGTTGCTACTAGCTGTTGCAGCACCATTAACGCAAGTAAAGAAAACAGTACTAAAAGTACATTATGATATTGCTCAAACATAACTCCATCCTAAAAATTTAATTTGCATGCAAAGTATATTGATGACAAGCTATTCGAAAGTCAAGTTATTTGCATGCAAACTATTTATGGACCAACTAAAATTATCTAATCAAATTTGTCATCGATACTATGTTGCATCTAATGCCATAACTCGAGCATACCGCCCGTTTCTAGCAAAATTAGATATCACTTATCCTCAATATGTGGTTCTCATGGCGTTATGGGAAACAGACAAGGTGGACGTGAAGTTTATTAAAGATAAAACCCATATAGATGGTGGAGCGCTATCTTTAATCTTAAAAAAACTCAGCACTAAAAATCTGATAGAAGTCCAAGGCTCAGAGCAAGACAAGCGGGTGAAGTTAATTCAATTAACTCAAGCTGGAAAGCACATGCAACAAGACGCGGCCCATATTCCCGAGCAGCTCATGTGTCAGGTGAGTAACATGACAAAAGAGGAGTTCTCTTTATTAAAAGAACTCACAGACAAAGTAATTACCAACTTACTGTAAATCGTTATTACTTTAATAACTTATTTGCTTCGTCAAAACTGGCTAAAACATCAAGGCATTTAGATAATAGTTGCGGCTCAATATCAGCCAAGTCAGGAATAGCTATGGTATTGCACCCTGCCGCAAGAGAGGCCTTTATACCCACACTGGAATCTTCAAACACCAACACTCTTTGTGGCGCTACCGATAACTTTTCACAAGCAAGCAAGTAACAATCTGCTGCAGGTTTTGGATTAATCACATCATCAAGTGTCACTAATACATCTAACTGGGGTAATAGATCAGTATGTTGAAAACTACCCATTGCCGCATCATATGAAGAGGAAGTCACCACCCCTACAGGGAAATTCGCAGCTTTTAAGGTGTTAAAAAAATCTGTAAAACCTTTTTTAATTGGCACACCTTGCAGCTTACTGGCTGCCATATAACGTCTGTACTCGGCGATAAAATCATCCATACAAACCTTGTCACCAAACAACCCCTTAGCTGTTTTAAAGCACGCAGGTGTAGGCACACCAATAAAGGTTTTGTAAGTATCTAATGTGAAGGGTACATCAAAAACTTTTGCTGTATTCATCCAAGCGTCACAGGCCATACGCTCACTATCGAAAATAGTGCCATCTTTATCGAATAATATAGCGTCGTATTTGCTATCTAGCATAAGAACTCATTTGTTACGAACTGGAGACTTACCCCAATATCTAATTTGAAAGCCATCAAGGAATGTTAATCGTTTATTGAAAATGATACCTGACTATTTAGCGAGTTAATTGCTGCCACTCTTTGAGAGAAAAGGTAAAACCTTTATCAGTTAACCACTTGGCGGCATCTTCAGGGCTTTGAGTATAAAGTTGGTGCTCTGCATCGTACTTAGAGACATCTCCAATTATATTTTTTTGGGTATCAAAGCGACATAAGGTCACTTCGTGAGTCTGGTTATTTGCAGCGCACCAGTCGTAAATATTCTGAAAGCCCTCTAAAGCTTCTAGGGTTGGCATAATCCAATCACGAATATTCACTAAAGCTGCCCATGGCTGGTTTTTAATCTCCGCCACTAATTCTTGGGTTTCAGCCAAAACCTTATTGACCGTACCTCTAGACCAAACACTCCTCATTTCCACACACAATACATTACCCACTAAGTGAATTTGGTACACGTTTAGGTTAGGCGTATTTAATGCCATAAATATTTCTACCTGAAGTTAGCAAACTAGCACGAGCAAATAAATGCACACATTAATTATTTGTAATTAGGAATATTTTATACCAAACAACCAAGACAGCTAACACTCATAATTAAATACACAGTTAACAAAGCTAATACCATTAGCGCCATCATAAACTGAAACTTTCGCTCACAACTAACAGTTGGTTTTACAAACCCCTAGCCTAAAAATAAAAAACTCCACATTTACAAATCCCCATAAAACTTGCCAAAAACAATAAAAACACAAGATAAACATCTGATTTATATAGAATTTAAATCATGGTGATTACAGATCAACACACTGTTGCTTATATGTTACTTGAGCGCGCAGACACATAGATGTAAAAAACAACAACCATAAATTAACAAATAATTTACAGTGATTTAAACTATGTCGCCAAATGATGCTCTGCAAAACAAACAAAATACTGAAGCTAATCAGATCTTTGGTGCTTATCATCCAGTAAATTCACATGTTCTAGATAAAGCTGGGGCAGCAAGCTCTGGAGTGGATAGCAAAGGACAACAGATACTGGATTACATTCATTCACTGCCACCAGCTTATGAGTTTGAACCAGCCTATACCCGCCAGTATAGAGCAAACCCTTACGAGCATGAGGATGCGCCAGAAGTCGCCAAACAAGACATAAATATTCCATGTGATAATCATGAGCTAGCCGCAAGGATTTATAGACCACAGTCAGCAGCCGAATCACCATGCCCTGCCCTTATATATTTTCATGGTGGAGGGTTTGTATTAGGAAGCATAGAAAGCTACGACAAACTACTCACTCAACTATGCGCCCAATCTCAAGTAGTGGTGATTTCTGTTGATTACAGACTAGCTCCCGAAACCACCTTTCCAGGTGCGGTAGAAGACACACAAGCAGCCGTTGATTGGCTAGTAGAACACGCTCAATCTTTAAATTTAGATCCAAATCGAATAGGCCTAGGCGGCGACAGTGCTGGGGCAAATCTGGCAACAGGGTATTGCTTAGCAAACAAAAATCCAGCTAGTTTCAAGCCCTGTTTTCAACTGCTAATTTACCCAAGCATAGTAGGTAATGACTTAACTCCAAGTCGGCAAGAATATTCAGAAAAGCTCCTATTAACAGAAAAACTGCTGCACTGGTTTCACGACCTTTACATTAGCCAAGAGCAAGAAAACGATCCACGTTTTAATGTACTAAATGCTAAAGAATTCAAACATTTACCACCCACATTCATTTTAACCTGTGGCTTTGACCCTCTCCGTGACGAAGGGCAAATGTACGTAGATAAATTAATCGAAAACGGCGTAACCGTTAAGCACTCCTGTTACGCCGATATGTTTCATGCCTTTCTAAATTTTGGCGTGTTGCAACAAGCAAAAGAGGCAGTAACAGAGTGCGCAATGACCCTCAAGGCCGTGATGGCTCACAGTAAATAAGACAAGTTTGAAATTAAAACTAATCTAATGGGACGAAACATGAAAATGACACAAGTAATAACCTCAAAAAAGCTTATCGCTATTGCAATATCAGCGGCATTGAGCCTAACAGTAAGTGCACAAGAAAGCGTTGAAAAAATTCAGGTAACTGGCTCTTATATAAAACGCACAGCGGTCGATGCTGCTGAGCCTGTGCAAGTACTCGACTTCAATTACATTCAATCAACTGGCGCAACTACAGTAGCCGAACTTATCAGTAAACTGGCAATTTCATCAGGAGCCGAGAACCAAGCAGACTCATACACACAAGCCTCTACACAAGGGACAGGAAACGTTAACCTGCGTGGCCTAGGGTTAAGCTCAACACTTGTACTTATTAATGGACGCAGACAAACCATATCTGGCGCTATCACCAATGACGGTAGCGTGTTTGTTGATACTAGCCATATTCCTATTGATGCCATAGAACAAATAGAAGTATTAAAAGAAGGCGCTGCTTCAACCTATGGTTCAGACGCAGTAGCAGGGGTCGTTAACTTTATACTGCGCAAAGATTTTGAAGGCTTAGAACTTAACGCCAGTATCAGCAAGGTAACCGATAGCAGTCAAAAAGATAGCGACATTGGCTTTTTGTGGGGTACTGAGTTCAACAATACTTATATAACAGTATCGGGGCATTATTTAGATCGCACTCCTTTAAGCACAGCCGACAGACCAGAGCTAGGCGACAATGCGTTTAGCTCCTTAGGCAACTCATTCTTACTTTACCCTATTCAAGCTGATGGCAGTTTTGATTTTTCACCCATCACAGTAGATTCGGGCCCTTATGCTGGAACCTATGCCCCTTTTGAAGAAGTCGCAGACCCAACTTGTCTAGATGATGAGTTGGGTATGCTAATACCCCAAGCAAGCGGAACTCGTTGTGGGTTTAACTTTGGGCCTCTCTATAACCTAGTTAACACTGAAACCCGAACCCAACTTTATACCAATATATCTCACGATTTTGATGACGGCACCCAGCTATCTGCAGATATAAGCTGGAGTTCAAATAAGGTAAAAGACAACCCACAATCCCCTAGCTACCCAGACTTAACCTTTCCCTACATCGGTAGTGACCACGCAGGTAACCCTTTTGGAACCGGGGTAATTTGGCTTGGTCGCCCACTAGGAGCAGATCAAGAACCAGCCCTTGCACCAAGAGAAAATGAAACATTTAGAGCCTCATTTAATGTTGCAGGTTCATTTGAAAATAATTGGGGTTGGGACACCGCACTCACCTACAGTAAAAATGTTTACACCCAATTTCAACAAGACCAGTTACGCTCGCGGCTAGTAGCGGCACTCGCAGGTGAAGGAGGTATAAACAACGATGAGTTATTCAACCCCTTTGACCGAACCAGTATCACCGACTCCATCATAGAAGACTTTACCCATGTGACAGAGTCCGAAAAAACCGCTTATCTGTTAGCACTAGATGCCGTAATTGACGGCAAACTATTTGAATTACCAGCAGGCAACGCTAACTTTGCTGCGGGTATGCAAGCTCGAAAAGAAGGTTTTCAAGTGGCCACTGACGATGTGTTCGAAATCACCTACGATGCCGATGGCAACCCTATCCCTGTTGACTTGATATTCTTAGCCGGATTATCAGAAATTGATGTTGACCGAACCTCTTTTGCCTTGTTTGCAGAAACCGTGCTGCCGGTATCAGAAGATTTAGAAGTCACCGCAGCGATGCGCTACGAAAAGCTCGAAAACGACTCAAGCTTAGATCCAAAAATTGCACTACGCTGGCAAGCAACAGACAAATTTATAGTAAGGGCATCAGCAAGTACCGCGTTTAGAGAAGCCTCTCTTTCGCAAATGAATGCCACGGCCGCAACCATTAATGGTATCAGTGATTACAACGAAGATGGCACAGCCAAATCAGCGGCTTTTGTGGGGGTGCTAGCAAGAGGCAACGCAGATTTAAAACCCGAGCAATCTAAAAACTATAACCTAGGGCTGATATTTAAAGCCACAGATGACTTAGACTTTAAAGTAGATTACTGGCGGGTAGATTACACAGATCTCATTACCGTTGAAAATGCACAAGGCAAGATTGCAAGCGATCCAAACGGCGAAGATATTATCCGTACCGAAGCTGGGTTACTGTCAGCCATTGAAGTAGATTATTTCAACTCATCTTCAGTTAAGGTAAAAGGCATTGATATTGAATCTGTGTGGAAGCTGAACAACCAGTTCAATCTAGCTTTTAATGCCTCACACTTTTTAACCTACGAACTCACCAAAGATAATGGTGAAGTTGTAGAAGCCGCCGGCTCTTTCAACTACGACAACTTTGCTCGCTCATTGCCTGAAGACAAAGCCACCTTAAACTTTAATTGGGTAGGCGAAACCCAGCGCGCATCTATTAATGTTAACTATGTTTCTAGCTACAAAACCTCCATTGCCTTACCCGCAAATGAAAGCGCTAAAATAGAAGCATTTACCACCATAGACACTCAATATTCGGCAACCTTAGGCATCACAGAAAACAGTGACGCCACAGTAACTTTAGGCATTAAAAACTTGTTAGATGAAGCGCCACCCAGAGTGTTTAACGGCTATGGCAACTTAAGCTACGACCCTAAACAGCATAGTCCTCTTGGGCGAGTGTTCTTCGCCAAAGCTAAGTTTGCCTTTTAAAGCGCCCTTAACCTTAATCATAACTGAGGGGCTCGCCCCTCTTTTACACCAAAAGAAACTATCATGTCATTTACGTTTAACACTACAAAGTCGATTGTTAACGAGCCAAATTCATCATCAGAGTTGGCCCATTACTGCCATACACTCAATATAACAAAGGTATTATTGGTCACAGATCCGGGAATTGTAAAACTCGATTTACATCAAAAAATGTTGGCGAGTCTGCAAGCAAGTTCTATCAGTTATGAGTTATTTAGTGAGGTAGAAGTAGACCCACCTATAGCAGTGATTGAACATGCCCTGTCCTTCGCGAAACAACACAAAATTGATGGAGTGGTTGGCCTAGGCGGTGGCAGCTCTTTAGATACCGCCAAGCTTATAGCAGCTTTAGCCTATTCATCGCAAACCCTAGATGAAGTATTTGGCATAGACAAACTATTGCATAAAAGACTGCCTTTAATTCAAATCCCAACAACAGCGGGCACAGGCTCCGAAGTTACCCCTATATCTATCGTAACAACCGGAGAAGCCATGAAAATGGGCATAGTCTCCAGTGTACTATTACCAGACATAGCCTTACTAGATGCAAGCCTCACCCTAAAATTGCCACCGCACATTACAGCAGCAACAGGCATAGATGCTATGGTTCACGCTATTGAAGCTTTCACCAGTAACATCAAGAAAAACCCCTACTCTGATATGCTCGCAATCGAAGCATTAAAGCTAATGTCTAAAAATATTCAGCAAGCAGTGCATCAAGGAAGTGATCTACAAGCACGGGCCAATATGATGTTAGGCGCAACTATGGCAGGACAAGCTTTTGCTAATGCCCCAGTGGCTGGCGTACATGCCTTGGCCTACCCATTAGGTGGCCATTATCATATTCCCCATGGGCTCAGTAACTCTTTAGTCTTGCCCCATGTTTTACGATTTAACGCACCAGCAGCGGCACCTTTATATGCGGAGCTTGCAGACACCATTATTCCCAATACAACATCAACACTAACCACAGCAGAAGAAAAAACCACAGCCTTCATTCAATACTTAGAAGACTTAATCAATAACCTAAAACTACCTAACCGTTTAGCCAGTGTGGATATCCCCCAAAGTGCCTTACCAATGCTAGCCAAAGATGCGCTAAAACAAGAACGCCTACTGGTAAATAACCCAAGGCCCATGAACGAAGCCGATATATTAGCCATATATCAAGCGGCCTTTTAGTGCTGACTAATTATCTGATGAGGTATATACATGATTAAAGACACATCTATCCAAGTTGACTCCCCAGAACAACAGCTTGCGTCATCAAAACAAAGCATTTATGCCACATACTTAATTTTTATTTTGCTACTGGCCTATACCTTTTCGTTTATTGACCGGCAAATATTAAGCTTATTGGTTGAGCCCATGAAACGAGACTTAGGCATAAGCGACACCCAAATGAGCCTATTACAAGGTTTATCATTTGCACTGTTTTACACCCTAATGGGTTTACCCTTGGGCCGCTTAGCCGACAGTAAAAGCCGCCGCGGTATCATAGCCTGGTCTATTTTCATCTGGAGCTTAATGACAGCGGCCTGTGGCCTAGCTAAAAATTACTGGTACTTGTTTTTTGCTCGCATGGGAGTTGGAGTGGGCGAAGCAGGCTTGTCTCCGGCTGCCTATTCACTCATTGCCGATAGCGTCCATAAAAAACACCTAGCCAAAGCCATAAGCGTTTACACCATGGGTATTTACTTAGGTGGTGGCTTAGCGCTAATTGTGGGCGGCATGGTGATCCAATGGGCTTCGGAGTTTTCATCTATTAGCCTCCCCATAATTGGTGATGTATATCCGTGGCAGGCGGTATTTTTAGCAGTGGGCTTGCCAGGATTACTGCTAGTGCCATTACTGTATACATTAAAAGAACCCGCCCGCCCCCAAGCACAACAACAAGCGGTACCAGTAGCCGATGTGCTCACCTTTTTTAAACATAATAAAAAAACCGTTTTACTTCATAACTTTGGCGCAGCTCTGGCATCGGTTGCAGGTTATGGTGCACTTGCTTGGGTGCCAAGCTATCTGATTCGAGTACACGGAATGAGCGGCGGCGAAGTTGGCCTAGCCTTTGGCTTGATCGTGCTTTTTTGTGGCGCAGGTGGCGTGATTGTAGGCGGAATACTTGCCGATAAACGTTTTAAAGCAGGGCAAACCGATGCAAAAATGAGAGTCGCTATGTGGGCTATGATTTTAGGTATTATCCCAACCTTGTTATATCCACTGGTTTCCGATTTAAAAATTGTGTTAGTTATATTGGCGGTTTCTACCTTTTTTGCCAACTTCATGATGGGCCTAGGGCCAGCGGCCATTCAAGAGGTAGTGCCTAGCAATATGCGAGGGCAGTTTAGCGCTTTGTATTTATTCATAGTAAATCTAATTGGTTTAGGCCTTGGTCCCACCTTGGTTGCCTTGTGTACTGATTATATTTTTGGCTCTGCAGATATGGTTGGTTACTCACTATTGTTAGTTACCAGTTTAGCAATGGCAGGCTCTGCGTTGTTACTAGGTAGGTGTTTACCCCACTACCGAAAAACGATGGCATGGTTACACCAAGCTTAAACACTTTAAAGGCCTTAGTGCTGCTAATAACGTTAGTGGCAGCACTAACATTGCCCACATATCAAACGGACTATCCATGCTACCTTTGAAAGACCCCAAACTTCTGAAACAACAAGTTTTTGTTAACGGACAATGGCACCATGCAAACGTCAAAGACATGCTTACTGTCAACAATCCAGCCACAAACAGTAAAATATGTGACATAGCCAGCGCTGGCATAAACGAAACGCAGCAAGCGATAAACGGTGCCGAGCAGGCATTACAATTATGGCGTAACACCACCGCCAGCTACCGCGCGAATATATTAAAACACTGGCATGATTTAATTTTAGAAAACATCGAAGATTTAGCTGTCATACTCAGTGCAGAACAAGGTAAACCATTAGAAGAAGCCCAAAGCGAAATACGTTATGGCGCGTCTTACCTTGAATGGTTTGCCGAAGAAGCCAAACGTATTTACGGCGATGTTATTCCCAGTAAACAAGCTTCACAAAGACTCCTTACCATTAAGCAGCCCATAGGTGTGGTGGCAGCCATTACGCCATGGAATTTTCCCAATGCGATGATCACCCGTAAAGTGGCACCCGCATTAGCTGCGGGCTGCACAATAATTGTCAAACCAGCAGAGACCACTCCACTAAGTGCCTTTGCCTTAGCAGAGTTAGCACAAAGGGCAGGCCTGCCAAGTGGGGTATTCTCTGTAATAATTGGCCTAGACCCTATTGCTATAGGTAAAACATTAACCGACAGCCCAATAGTAACTAAGCTGTCTTTCACTGGCTCCACTAAGGTTGGCAAATTACTCATTAAACAATGCGCCGATACTGTAAAAAAGGTATCAATGGAGCTAGGTGGAAACGCCCCTTTTATTGTATTTGACGATGCAGATTTAGATGCAGCCGTGCAAGGTGCTATGGCATCAAAATTTCGTAACGCTGGGCAAACCTGTGTTTGTGCTAACAGATTTTTAGTACACAAACACGTGTACCAAGAATTTACCGATAAGCTTGTGGCTGCAGCTAAAAAACTCACCCTAGGTAATGGCGCTAAATCTGGAGTTACCCTTGGACCTCTAATTAACGAAGCCGCAGCACAAAATGTACATACTCTGGTTAGCGATGCCATCGCCAAAGGAGCAAAAGTACAGCTTGGTGCAAAGCCATCAAACCTAGGCGCAAGCTTCTACCCCCCAACCATATTGACCGATATAAGCACTAACATGCGAGTATTTAATGAAGAAATATTCGGCCCTGTCGCGCCTATCATTGCATTTGAAAGCGAACAACAAGCACTGCAACTAGCCAATACCACACAAGCGGGACTAGCAGCATATTTATATACCCAAAACTACGCCAGAATATGGCGTTTTTCTGAAAACTTAGAATGCGGGATCGTAGGTATAAATGAAGGTATTATTTCTTCAGAGGTCGCCCCCTTTGGCGGTGTAAAACAATCAGGGAATGGCCGGGAAGGCTCCAAATATGGCATAGACGACTACACCGAAATAAAATATCTATGCATGGGCGGCATCTAGTCACAAGTAAAATGCAATTAAAGGTGAGCTTGATTCCAAAGCTGTTGGGATGCCTGTGATTCAGTTACCAACCAATCACGAAAAATCTTAATAGCTGGGTTACTTTCAAAATGCTCTGGGCACACAAAATAATAAGTCTCTGGCTTTATCATCATGTAATTATGGGCAACAACTAACTTGCCCTCTTTGAGTAAGTTATCAGCCAAAGGGCGGTACATAGGAATAATACCCAAACCATCAACAGCAGCTTGAGTAGCAACAGCCACATTATCAAAAGTGATATTCTTTTTATTGGTAAGCAAACCTGGCTGGTTACTATTAGACAACCACTGCTCCCACAACTTAGAGAGGTGATCGTAATGCAACCAATTATAATTGGCTAAACTAGCCACATCATCGAAGTCGTGTAGTTTATCTAACAAAGTCGGCGCACATACAGGCTGCACATAAACATCTAACAGCTTTTCACTATGGCATCCAGGCCAATCACCCGTTCCCAAACGAATAGCCGCATTCATATGCTCACCAGAAAAATCCACAGAATCTTTACCGGTATCTAGGCTATTAGTAAAAAATGACAGAGTTAAATCAGGGTAGAACTGCTCTAACTTACACAGGCGACTCATTAACCAAGTCGAATTAAAGGTAGCTGAAATACCCAGCTTCAATTTTAACTTTTCGCTACCGTGGTGCAGAGTGTCAGTGGCCACCCGCAAGTCAGCAAAAATATTAGAGATAGAATTCGCATAAATTACCCCTTGGTCGGTAAGCTCAAGGCCCATTTTATGGCGCTCAAACAACTTAAAACCAAAATGGTCCTCTAAGTTTTTAATTTGACGACTTACAGCAGAGCGGGTGATAAACAACTCATCAGCGGCTTTGGTAAAACTTAATAGACGAGAAGCAGTAAGAAATACCCAAAGCGTATTAAGTGGTGGCAAATGTCTCGACATAACTGACCTTTAAAACCCTCGCTGAGTGAAAACCCACAGAAATGACAATCAAAATAATTAAGCAGCGCAGTTTAATCTACATAACTAAAAAAGAAAAAATCCCCTAAAATTCAATACCCTAAGAGATAACTTTAAAACACCTAAGCGAATGCACACAATATATCCTAACCCCAAGAGTTGAGCAAACAAGTTACTATCCGTAAAAAGAATCTATCAATAAAGTATCGTAAACATTGCCCCACAACCAAGATGTGGACTTTTGAGTTAACACCTATCATTCAATATTGGAAAAATACACCATCAGCATAATGGTGGAGGCCTTGCGTTTTGTGCCCAGCGGGCCAAGTGAGAGTGCAAGTAGGCTGACTAAATTGCAAAACCTCTAAACCGTTTTAAGATTTGTTTATTAGGTATTTGGCATTGTTTCGTGCCACCAAAAATTCTGATGCGATTGCGAGCAAAAAGTTTGTAGAAAAAGTCTCTAAATGACTGAGGGAAGATTTTAAATATACGGAAAAGACACCAAGCCCCAGATAGGTCTTTCGTAATTTCTAAAGCAGCATCAGACCATAAAAAAACGTGCCCATTTTTTACAAGCATAAAAGTATCAACACCTACTGTGTCTACTTCATAATGCTCTATCACTTTTTGTGCGTATTCTGACTGCATAGGTGCAAATACAAAACGTGCTGCTTTATCGCGCTTAATAATAAAAGCAACCGCGCCATTACAGAAATTACACACGCCATCGTAAATGACCAAATCATCATCTGCCACTGAGTTATCCTTCTAAATAAAGCATTGTTAAAGGGCAAATGCGAACCTTGTTGGGCGACGCCCAGTGAGTATTTTCAGCTGCGCTAATTACAACGAACTTAGCCAAGTTGTTAGCTATACCACCCCAACAAAACCATACCTATGATTAATAGCAACCAAAGAATATTACTGTAGGTAATATCATTACGAGTAGTTGGAGCTTCATGCACTGGGTAAATAACTTGCCATTCACCTTTGATTGCCGAGTTAAACAAAATTTGAGGTGTTACTGGAATTCTTTTAACTTTTGCCCATGGAGGTTTAAAAATAAAAGCCCAAATATTTATAGCCTCATCTTGCGTATGAAAATACCACAAATACTGTTCCATATTAACGTGGTACTTAATGGCGTAGGCTTCAATTAATTCATGGAAGTCATCACCAACGATACCAAGCTCTTCAGATATATCGGTATTAGGATTAACGTTTTCGATTTTAATGCCTGATTCACAAGCTACAAAATTTAGAATGTTAGTAATATCCAAAGGTGTACCTAACTTTTAAATAAGGAGTGCAAGCCAACCCATGATATACGCAAAAGTCACAGTCGCAAGCGCGTGCTTGATACTCCTCTATTCGTGAAGGAAATTAGGCAGCAATTTTGATTTTTCCACAAGAGCATGATGCGGCGTAATTCATAATGTCCTTTCCTGCTCCAAAGTACCTAAAAGCCGAGCTAAGCGGCACAAAAGGTTTTGCTAAGACCACGTATTACTACCCTATAGCGCTTTAAAGCACGAATTAAAACGTTTGTTATGCCTTAATTGCATTGCGTGTTACCACCCCAGTTTTTATTAAAGTAAGCTTGGTAATAAGTAGTTGCCCATGACGGGCGCGAAAGGCTGACTGTTTCCGGTTGATAAACTATTTTGCTACTACAACCGCCAAAAACAAAGCCTGCTGAAAATATAGTGATTGATACATTACCACCGTGATAATGTACTGCTGAAGCCTTAGTTAATTTTAACAAGCTAACATAGTTATCATAACGTGCATTCGTTAGAAGATAAGACCCTGTAACGATACTAAATGGAACATAATGCCCATACTCTTTACTCCAACCTTTTTCGGTTAGATCGTATTCGCCTATTTTTCCCTCTCTAATTTGGAAGTTATCCAAATCTCGCGAATCATTAATTATCATTTTCTTCAATTTCTCAAAGGAACTTTGATATTTATTGTAGTGCTCAGTTAGATCAGCTTCATTTGGGGCTTTATCTGTATTTTTAGTGCACGCAACAAGAACTACACAAATGATAAAACAAAAAAAACGCTTCAATTTAATTCTGGACATAACATTATTAATATCAGGAAAAATTCCAAATCTAAAAATGGATTTTTTCAGCCTTCCAACATACCTCAGTTCTACCACAGCGACTAAACCATTGTACAGGTTAACTTTCTTGCCTTTAACTGATTCAATTTATAAGAATACTTTGGATTTACTACGCGCCCTTAAATAAAGAGTTGGCTTGTCTGAGGGTCTGCTATGTGCGTTTTGATAGCGTGGAACGGCTTATAACCGCTTTGAAATTTAAGAATAAAAAGGTGTCGTTAATTTATCGCCGCTACATAAGCTGATGGGCTAGCGCCCAATTTTTGGGCAATCAGGTTCAGCGTTTACCCGTTAACAACCAGCCTATTACGTTTTGGTCGACTTCTATTACTTTGCTTGCAACGTCTTTAAAACCTAACTGCTTAGCTAATGCCTTAAAGCTCTTCGAGTCATTTTCGTCTAAAGATGCCTTAGACATTTGCTCGATTCGTGATTGCTCTGCATGTATGCGAGCTATCATATCTTTTGCTTGAGTATGTAGTGTGTCGCTAGGTGCCTGCGAAATAAAATAGTCAACAGCTTTGATTAACTGCCCAGATATTTGATTAGACTTATCAAACTGCCCATTCATATAGTCTTGTTTTACTTCTAAAAGTTGGCTGCTAGTAGCGGCACCAAGGGTGTATTGACTAATCGTATCTATCAAGCCATTTGTTTCAAATAACCTTTTAAATTCATATAGTTTACGATTATTCATTGTCACAATTTTACTGTTACTATGGTGGCTAATAAATCTAAAGCTGCCTCCCTCTTTGAGTACCTTATAAACCTGTGGCAACGCAAGGTTTTCGTCAGCATACTCAAATCCAAATTGACTCGTAACTAAATCAAATCGATTTTTGGAAAAAGGAAGATCTGTAATATCTATGTTAGGTATTAACTCTATAGCGTTAGAGTTTTGCTCATTATTCAGCGGGAATACATTGGCTCTATCAACACCAATAATTTTTGTATTGGTGCACAATTTACTTAAGATCCTGGGCACAGAGCCGTTGCCTGTCGCCAAATCTAAAATTTCAACCTTGTGCGTTAAATGCTTGGCTGCTTCTATCCAAATATTTCTTATAGTATTTGAAAGGGCATCGTATGAGTCAGAAATGCAACTCTCTTTATGGCCTGATTGCCAATAAATATCCCACGCATTTTTATCATTCATATCTAACATCAAACAACTATATTTTATTGAAGGTTTACATCTAACGGGATTTTAAAAATCACCTGTGGACATGTAAAAGGAGGGCTAGCATGCCACAGTTAAAAAGGGATTAAAACTCGCCCCCAATAACACTTACATGAAGACTCATGATAACTAACCTTAGTTAAGCTCCATTGCGTACCATGTGTATTAATGGGAAAGGATTACCTTGACCATCCAATTCTGAACGCCCCGTTCTTTTGAAACCCATTTTTTCATAGAACCCTATAGCTTGTGGGTTTTGTTCGTTTACATCGACTTTCAACGCCCCCAAACTACTAATAGCGTACTCCATTAATCGGCTTCCAATACCTTCCCCAAAATAGCTTGGACTCACGAACAACATTTCGACATTAGAGTCTGCAACACCGATAAATCCAGCAATCTCTTTATTTAAGGTGATACAACGAAGCTCTACTGCATCAAAGTAATACTGCAAAATGAGTGGTCTTAACTCTAGAATATTTTCTTCGGGCAAAAAATGATGAGTTGCCCTGACAGAACTTTCCCAGACTTCGATGAGTTCTTTATAGTGTTTCTTTGTGACTTGTTTTACTTCCATTGACTCATCCTAAGGAGGTTTTTATAAGAGGCGATGCTAGCGCCTCAAGCGGTGCTGCGGGCCACTTGGCTTTTATTGTTACATGCCATAATTGGCCCTTGCCAGTTATCTAGCATATTTTGTGAGTTATTGGTCATAAATACCATAGCGCCTACATCACCAAGGCCTCTTTAAAAGCGCCATTTGGAAGGGAACGCCCCGTTCACTGGGTTGTCTGGTGCAACGCTTTATTAGATCCCTGTTTTTTTTACTAGTTTATTTGAGGTTTCGCCTTTAATTGCACCATTTGCAGCTAGTTTCATTAATCGACGGAACCTAGGACACTCCAAATGATTAGGCGCTTTACAAGCAGCTGCATGTTGCAGCCCATCACGCATTGCCACTAACTTTTGAATAGTATTGTCTAACTCACTGGCTTTTCTAAGCAACAAATCCCGATCAATAATCGGCTGTTCTGCAGAACCTAATATGTCCACAATTTCTTCTAACGAGAACCCTGCAACACGACCCAATGCAATCAACTCTAGGCGCTCCAATACCCCCTCTGAAAACACCCGGCGTATACCATGTCTCCCAACGGATTTGATTAACCCTTTTTCCTCATAAAAGCGAAGTGTTGAGGCAGGAACTCCCGACTTTTTAGCCACCTTAGAAATATCCATAACACCCTTGACTTAAAGTTAACTTTAAGTTGTAAGCTAGCACAACATTAGCATCTAAACCAGAAATGGAACAATCATGGACAACATAATTTTTGTAATATTAATCGGAATCGGAGCAACTGCATTCATGGACTTATGGGCTTTGCTGAAAAAACACTTACTGCATATTCCACCCACCAATTGGGGGATGGTTGGGCGCTGGATAGCTCACATGGGACAAGGCAAGTTTCGCCACCTGGCTATAGCAGAATCAAAAGCTATTCGTGGAGAACAACTACTAGGATGGACAGCCCATTATGTAATAGGCATAGGTTACGCAGCATTATTAGTCATCATTTTTGGTAATGCATGGGTCAATAACCCTTCAATTGGGCCTGCTTTCATATTAGGTATTGCCACAGTTGTTGCTCCTTTTTTGATATTGCAACCAGGTATGGGGGCCGGTATTGCTGCATCCCGAACACCTAACCCCAACTCAGTCAGAATACAAAGTATGATTAATCATGGGGTATTTGGCGCTGGTCTTTTTCTATCAGCCATAACAGTAAAGTTTATTAGCTTGATATAAATACCGAGCTCAATATCGAACGTACAAACGCCAGTAAAATAACCCATGTCTGAAGGCTACTCAGGCGGGCTTAAATCTAACAATATTAATATTCGGAAAGATTTGGTGGTTAAAACACGGAGTCTTTCCTAAACCAAGCTTTATGGGGGTTATTAAGTATTCGAGGGTGAAATAAATAAGGGCTTTCGCAACTTAAAAAAATAATAATGCATCACAAAACCTATATGAGCAATTGTATCTGATTATTATTGGCGCAATTATGGCGGTTATCGCAACTATAATGTTTTCTACGTCAGCGATTGAAGCCGCTATGTTTCCAGAGTTCATTGGCGGAGACAAGCCATTTGAAAACATTAAATCTTCCTTAAGGGGCGATGTTACACTCAAATCAAATTCAGATTTCTATAAGCTGATCCTTTGGTGTTTTATCGCAGGTTTATCAGATAACTTCGTATATCAAAAACTATCAGCTTGGTTAACCAAATAAATCATGAAACAGCTACAGAATAGCCAATACTCTTTGCCTAGACTCTTCTAGCTGTTTAGCAATCATAATTATTGTTGCTGGTGAAACGCCAATTGAAGTAGCCAGCTGCGCGAAGTCACCCACGGCATCAAGGGTTTCTTCAACAATGGGGAGCGCATTTTGCCACTTTGCAAAGCCTGCGGATTGAGCAAGCTTTTGAAGGGCTTTCAAAGGAGGATTTTTACCAAACCCTGCAAATGAAGTTGCCTGCTCTCCAAATGGGTGCGGGCTAAAAGTAATATCGTAAAAAGGGGCGGGTTGCCACTTGCCAACATCATCTTGTAAAAAGGCCCAGTTTTTACTGTGGTCATCTTGGTTTAAAAAAACCAAGTTAAACATAGCCCTTTTAAACTGTAATTGCCCAACAGCAGGTGATTTACATAGTACTCTTGAGGCTCTAATAAGATCATCATAATCTAAGCTTGGCGAACGAAAATCAGCATCAAGTAATCCGCAAGCACTATGCATATGCAACCTTCCAGACGTTCCATCAGGTAACCTTGTTACATCAAATCGTTTTAGAGCCAGCCATTTATTAGCACCTGAATGCTCCGGCGCATTCAGTAATGTCCAATCTGGTGGGTTAAGCTTTAATCGCTCTGCTAACATAAGATATGCCGCTTCACATAACCCCTCTTCATGGCCCAGTGATAAGTTGCTAGAAGTGAACTTTATAATCCATGCATCATCTCCTTTTTGATAAGCCGTGCGACACTCATTAAAGGAATCACCCGCTACATATATCTGTGCTTTTGGCCTAGCCCCACCAGAACTACCTGCAGTAACCAGTGCTGACAATACATGTTCAGTCTGCCCATCAAATATTTGTTGGGCATTGATACCTAACTCATGTAACCCAACGTGCTTGTCATCAATAGTTGCAAACTCTGATGTAGGTGAGAACGACAATGCCCCCAAAGCCGTATCACCCACAAAGGCAAGCCTATCCATGGCCGTTAAATTAGCGGGTAAGATCCCCTGTTGTCTAAAAATTCTGTCTTGAAGTAATAAACCCCATCCGTCAGGAAGCGCATCTGCAAACACACCATGAAGGCCAAGATGAGGGCTTTTTGGTGCGGCTTGAACACTGAGGTTTTCTTGCAAAGAAAAAGGAGAAAGATTGCCAAGCCTAGCTAGGTAACTAGCGTCATATTGAAAAAATACTCCCTCGCTATTTTGAGCCAATACGCCCACACCAACCTTGCTTCCATCAGACAATTGGCGACTTACATCAAGTTTTTGTATCACCTTAAATGCCATGTTTTAGCACCTCTTCAATAGATTTAGGTGCCTGTGACGACTCCCTTACCTCCAAAGTAAGCTGATAAAGACGCGTTAAGTCATCTAACGACTGCCAAAGCAATAACAACTGGCGAAAAGATATCTGCCCAGTTAACTCAAACTTCTTAATGGTTGCGGCAGGAACAGTGCTACGCAGTGCAAGAGCATCACGAGACAACTTAGCCTGCTCTCTCAACTTACGAAGATGACTTGAATAGGCAAGCTGCACATCAGACTCAGTCAAAAGTTTATACATAGAAAACCAAAAATAGATACAATAACATCCAATTTAGCACAAATAACACAATATTGGATACTATAATATCTATAATTTAACTGTGCATGATTTAAAAAATAAACAAAGTTAGCGCACAATTAACCTAAGGACATAATAAAAAGTGAGGTTGTAAAAAGCTTGAAAGGTAAAAATTAGGTGGCAATGGAGTACGACCCCTTTTATTCTTTTTTTAGAATAAATTTACCATTTTATTAACATGACGATTAAACGGCTTTGACAGGAAAACCTTAGTTTCGCTAACCCCGTACCCAATATTTACAAAATACTGCCGATACCACTGACCACTATGATAAGTAAAACGACCATTTATATGAAAGCTAGCGGTTTCACCTTTAGATAGGTTTATAAGATTACGGCGAAAACCTCCCCTATTTGGCGCACCATGCTCGTGGTAACTATAGCTAAAGAATACATGTAACCTATTATCGGACTCTGTAAACTCAAACGACCAGTATTTCTTTTGATTTGGAATAACCAAAGTTTCACTTTCAAGGTTAAAACCATTATCTTCGGTTGCCTTGACCTCATGAACAAAGATAGCTGCATCATTTTCAATATGAGGTAACTCTAGCACCCTTGGAACAGAGTTCCTTAGTTTTGAGTTTGGCATCCCTCTTGAAGCTTTGGTCCAATGTGTTTGTATGTTTTGTACGATAATCATGACTTAACGTGTAATATTACTTTGTAGACACCCATGTTAATTAACCTCCATAAAACCCTGCAATCGCATCTTAAAATCAAAGCTTGAACCTTAAGATGGATGTGCAGTTATTTTATCTCTAGTGTTTTGATTTAAATGATTATTTTTTAATTTGTTACAATGGGTGTTTCTGTAAGTACGCTGGTGGCTTAGCTTGTTATGTATTAATTTTCACCAACTCACTAAACCTACAAAATGACTTTGTAAATCTTTCACTTTCGACCACTTTATTGAAGTAGTAATCTAAGTAAATGATTAACTCTAACCTTTTGTCTTCGATAAATATATCACTCATAGGATGAGGTTGTTGAGAATTAAATATAGGATTTTCATATTCTGGGAATTGGTCGATAGTTAGATCAAAAATATGACCATCGACTTCTAACCAAAGATGGTAAACATGATCATAAGCTGATTCAGTGAGCCCACGAATTATTTCAAATTTATTATCAGGGAAGCGCAAAAATAAATAGTAGCCAAGAAACAATGAAGCTCCTTCACAGCAGTTTTCTGGAAAGCTGAAAAAATGAGGGATATCCAATTCGTCTCTATTCTCTAAAAAGACATTTCTAACAATTTTTGATATTTCGACTATCTCAATAATTTTCACCAGACTTTTGGATTAATACATAAAACGCCTAAATAAGGGACTAAAAACTAGTTTGCTAAAATGTGTAGCGAAGTGAAATATAGCCAGCTGTTTCTGTTCCGTTTAAAGTTCTTTTTAGGCCCCCCGAACTCGGAGTGCTTACCCTAGATCTTTAATAGCAAAATCAGGAAATTCAAAGCATTGATCTGATTCCATTGGTTTTGCTATTTTATTCAATAACCCTAAATTAAACCTAACTTCATCATCTGTAATCCGAAATTTTGCTTGAGGAGAAAGAAAAATCACAGGTATCTCAGACAGAAATTCAAACAATAAGGCTGTTCTATGGCGTCCATTGATGAACTGAAGTTTACCATTGTAAAAAAATAGAATTGGAGGCAAAAACTTATTCTCTACCTCAAACCAGTTTTTATGGTACGCCTGCTCAATATTTAAAGATTTTCGGCAATTAAAATCTTCTTTATCAACATATTCGTTAAAGTAATCACGATTGAGAACATAATATCTATCTCCACTATCAAGACAACTACGATTCTTTGAAATAGAGACTCTCAATAATTTCTCCTCTTGCCTAACGAGGGTGTAGAAAAACCCTCACCTTAAAATAAATATATGTATCAAAGTTAGAGCTTTAAGGTGGATGTCCAGTCAAAATGTCCTAAGCAGCATCTCTTGTACTTTTTATCGCTGCCACATGGACACTTTTGATTTCTACCAATTTTTACACGCTTATTCATAGGTTTGCTTTTCGAGGGAAACTTAACTTTCCCGTTCTTTACCTTATATGTGTCATCTATAGCGCGTAAATCAGCCACAATTCTATCCATTTCATCAGACTGCTGGTAAGCAGATACGTGATAAGTAGCAAAGCTAAAACGCCTTCTTGTAGGACTAAAGCAGACTCCGTGCCACGTCTCTGCTTCTATAGAGTACTTTCTCTTTTCACAGTGGGTCACTAATTTCTTATATGCTACATCAGGAGGATCTTCATTACAGTGAATGGTTAAGCCAGTTTTTTCTTCTAGAAGCGGAATTGTTATATCATGATGTCTTTTATCTTGATTATAGAGGTTAATCATTTGCTCGATTGCACCATTGAGCATGTTGATACTTTCCTCACCCAAAGAAAGAAAGTGGTAGCCTAAGTTAAGTAAACCATATTCCTCAGAGCACTTTATATCGTCAATGATAGAACCTATGTGAGTTCCTTGGTGGATGGTTAGCATACCTTTTGGAATTGATGGGCAGTCCTCACCTTCTCTTCTTGCAAGCATAGCCAATTCTAAATCTGATGAAATATCATCTTCTAACATTACTAGGTCAGGCTTACCTTCAAAATATAGATTTTGTTTAAGATAAATGCTCAGTATTACAAGCTCATGATTAGATAATATTGAGTCACCAAAATCAGCTCTTTTTCTTATATAGTCTAAAAAGAATAAAGGTGTATCTAGGATTTCTGCAAGGAGGTCAATGAGAAAAACATCCATAATATATGGCGTTTTAATCTTTTCTGTAGTGGTATATGTTAAAAATTCCCTAGCTTGTGCTGCAAGGGCTGGGTAATAGTCAGAAACCACACATATCGGATGTATAGTTTCAAAATCATTCTGTAAATTTACTATATTTCCATCAATATCTTTTAGCTTGACATTTTCTTTGCTCAATAGTTTTGCGCAAAGATATGCTTGATCGTAAGCATCTTGTACTGCTTTTTTGAAGTCTTCTTCTAGCTGCAAGCTATTTCCTTTGCGAGCGGCAATTGTGAGTTTTTTTGACTTTGCTTGAATTACAATTGCAGTGTTACCAAATACGACAAGGACATCAATTTCCGCGGCTTTATTTCTCCCGTCGAACATATCGATATTTGTATATACATTATTTCTAGCAAAAACCTCAGAGAGTCTTTCCGCAGTGTAATCTTCAGTAAATGCACCTCTGTTTTTGCTAGCAATACTCTTATATTTATTATCTGAATTGAACCAAAAGAAGGGGCTTTCATATTGAGACTCCAAAAGGCTATAGCTCTGAAAAGCAACATAACTATCTACTTCTAGTTTTAGAATAGGAAAAGCATTCTTATAATTAAAATCATCAATACTGTTAAATTCATCCATCCCCTCGTTAGACTCAGACGAAAACGCTTCGATAATTGATTCAATTTGCTCTATCTCTACATCACAGATATTTTTCAGTTCAGATACATTGAACTGAAAAATTGGAAGGTAATTATCTAGAGCCAAACTCTTAGCTTCATTAACTAAAATATTAACTTTATTTATTTGAAGCGCTTCAATTGCACCAAAAACTTTGGCTATATCATCAAAATTAAAACCCTTGTTATCTAAAATCCATTGCGCGTCTTTTTTGTAACGAATTTGAGCCAAATCTCTATACTGATGTTTATATACACCTTCACCCGCATAGAAAATCGCTTCTCTCATAAAATGGGTTTGCGATGATTTTTCAGTCGCATTTCCAGTCAAGAAGTTTGATAAATCAATTGGCCCTAAAAAGCTTCGGTGAAGCTCTTCTAATAAATGCCATATTTTTGAGGCACATTCTTCCAACTCATCTCTAGGTAATGGGTCAAGACTAACATTACTCTTACACATCAAACCTATGATTGAAGATAACTCCGTGCGGGATAACCTAGATTTGTCAAACTGTTGTGATAGTGTTTCCGCGGTTAGACCTTCACCGGCAGTGTGTATGAATGTGTCTTTGAAACAGAACAGCGCAATTACATGAATGAAGCTATCAGTTGAACATAAATTTTCTAGCTCATTGAAAATTTCATCCTCAGTTCTAATTTTTGACTCACCTACCATTATCGTTCCTTCGAATTTATTGCCTAAGTTAATTGGAGAAAGTCATTCTTCAATTTATGACTGACGTTTAACGAGGATGTAGAAAAAGCCTCACCTTAAAATTTATTCTAAAAATTGAGCTAATTTGACTACAAAAACGTGGCGCTACGTGAAATCTGTATAGGTTTAACCATTAAACATCAGAAATATTTAACGTAGCGCGTTGCCATTTTCTATCTCTGACCTTTTTCTACAGCCTCAACAGTCCGCATAACGGGCAAATATACGTTGGCTAAAATACCGAGCCGAGCCCACCTGTATTTGTCCCCCGCTAGCGAAGCGAGTGTTTATTCGTTTGTTATGTTCTCTCAGGTTAATACCACTTTTGAGGCTCTTTATAGTCGCCGCCATTAGGAACAACAAAATATTCTGCACGGCAATTGGGGTAAACGACCTTTATATTTTCACTTGAGCCTTTAACTTGTCCACTTTTACCAAGTAGTGGAAGGTTACGAGTAAAACTACACAGCAAGCTCGCATTATTTCCGGTTGCAAAAGCAATTCTCATTTCATTATTCAACTCAAGCGGTATTTCATTTTGGTTTTGTGGCATAAATTACTTCTAGCACATGACTTTAACCTTAGAAATACTACTGTCGTATCAGTGGCACTAAAACTTTTCGTCTGGTTACAGTGTTTTGATTTGTAAAAAGTCAAATTGGCTTGAAATATAGACTAAGCAAAGCTAATAAACTCACAAAATACGGAAAATAGAGATCTAGGTTTTCTCTGCTTTTGATAAAAGCATTAAACTGATAGTTCGCCTCGAACATAAGAAGTGAAAGAAATTTTCTTCTAGTCCATTTTTTATCGTATCTATTTAGCTCTATATTGGCTGTATAAAAGCAGTCAACGCCATATTCATCAACATTCTCCGAATCATAAGTTAAGTTACGCTTGAAGAGACCAGTAACCTTATAGGAAGGGGATTGAATTCCAGGTTCATCACCTACGTATACCTTAATTGCAGAGCTTAACAAACCAGTGAAATCATGTTCATGGGGATTAAAATTCAACACTCTATAATCACTTAATAAACGAGAACTCCAAAAGTTAAAAAGCTTTTCATGAAACTCCCTTGCATACCCAAAATATCTGAGGGTGAGATAAAGTATAGTGCCCACAAAAAGATAAGATAAACTAGTAGCCTTGGTGAATTTTAACTTGAAAATAAATGTGTTAGCTTCTTCAAGTGTGGCGCCAGTAATATTTAGCGCGATAAATACGACACAAACAGATATCAGAACTTTACGCTTTTTCTTGAGTCCTTCATCATTATCTATCTGGTTTCTGAATTCTTGTAATTTTTTCAAGATAACCTCAATCCTTGATTGGCACATAACAATATTAATATCCGGAAAGGTTCCGTATTTACACACGGAACCTTTTCGCCTTCCCACATCCCCCAGTTCTACCACAGCCTCTAACATATTGCACAGGTTAACTTTCTTGCCTTTGCTTTACCCGCGACTACAAATTCCCCATAAAATTATTGGCTTGTTGAGTGTTCGAGCAAGGACGCTCGAACAAGGCAATCTTTTATAGCTGGGAGCGGCTTATTGCCGCCTCAACATCAAAGCCAAATATTTTATGAATTTAGAATTTGTCTGTCGCAGAGCGTTTCTTGGTTACTTCTTTTGGCGTTTGAAAAGAAGTAACTGGTGAAGCAGGGATGCTTTATCAAAATCCGCAATGGATTGCGGTGAACGAAGTGAATAATCTCAATAAGCGAAGCGCATAAATAAACAACAAGCGCAGCGTTATACTACTTGCCCAGCCACCCAACCACTACTCCAAGCCCACTGAAAATTAAACCCACCTAGCCAACCTGTTACGTCCATAACTTCGCCTACAAAATATAGGCCTTTGACTTTTTTGGCTTCCATGGTTTTTGAAGAGAGTTCGTCTGTGTCTACGCCGCCTAAGGTCACCTCTGCGGTGCGGTAGCCTTCGGTGCCATTAGGCTTGAGTTGCCACTGGTGAAAGGCAAGGGCTGCTTGTTCTAGCTGTTTACCTTGGTATTGTTTTAGTGGCTTGTTCTCAACCCCTAGGTAGGGCAATGCAGCTTGTACATAACGTTTAGGGTAATGGCTAGAGAGGGCGGTACTTAGCTGTACATCAGGCTGCTTTTGTTGGGTTTTTTGTAGTTCTGCCAATAAATCCCCATTGGGGAATAAATCAAATTCTACAGTTTCTCCAGGCTCCCAAAACGACGATATTTGCAGTACGGCTGGGCCACTTAAGCCCCTGTGTGTAAACAGGATGTTTTCGTTAAATGCGGTGTTGTTGCAACTGGCACTGGCATCTAAAGAAATACCGCTTAGCTCGGCCAGTACTTTTTTGTCTTGTTCGTGCAGGGTAAAAGGCACTAAGCCGGCTCGTGTAGGCAACACCTTTAAACCAAATTGTTCTGCTAGTTTGTAACCGTAGGGGCTAGCGCCAAGTTTGGGCATAGACAAGCCGCCCGTGGCCACCACTAATGATTCTGTTTGAAATTGCCCTTTGGCGGTATTCACCTCAAACCCGATATCGGATTTTTCAACCGCTAGAATTTCGCATTGATTGGTAATAGTTACCCCTGCTTTTTCGCACTCGGCTAGCAGCATATTTAAGATGTCTTTGGCGCTGTCATCACAAAAAAGTTGCCCTAGGGTTTTCTCGTGATAGGCAATGCCATGCTCGCTAACCAGCCCAATAAAATCCCACTGGGTATAACGACTTAACGCTGATTTACAAAAATGAGGGTTGTTAGATAAAAAGTTTTCATGGCTGGCGTACATGTTAGTGAAGTTACAGCGGCCGCCACCGGACATAAGTATTTTGCCACCTAGACGTTTGGCATGGTCAAGCACAGTGACATTGCGCCCGCGTTTAGCGGCCTCGATGGCACAAAACAATCCAGCCGCCCCGGCCCCTATTACGATTACATCTACGTTCTTCAAATTTTTATCTACTTATGAAAGCCATGAGGATCGGCGCAGATTATAAAGATTTTCAGCTCAAAAGCCTAAATTATATCTTTGCTAAATATAAGCAAGATACAGGTCATCACCCTCAAGCTATTAGTAGCTAACAGCTTGAGGGGTATAACTAACCTAGCCTTTTTGCAATGCTTCAATACGTTTGTCTAAGGGTGGGTGACTCGAAAATAATTTTTGCACCTTACCTGCACTAATAGCAAAAGCGGCCATTTCGTCTGGCATGGGAGGCACGTCTTGATTTTGCTTTAAACGTTTTAGTGCTGCAATCATGTTGTTGCGCCCTGCAAGGTTTGCTCCTCCTGCATCGGCCCTAAATTCTCGGTATCTTGAAAACCACATAACTATCATCGAGGCAGCTATGCCTAAAATAATTTGAGCAATGATAGATACAATCCAAAACGCTGGTCCGTGGCCTCGCTCTACCTTAAATACTACCCTGTCTACCACATGGCCGATAATGCGAGATAAAAACACCACAAAGGTATTAAGCACACCTTGAATGAGCGTCATAGTGACCATGTCACCATTGGCAACATGGCTTACTTCATGGGCTAACACAGCTTCGACTTCGTTTTCAGTCATGCTATCAAGTAACCCAGTACTTACGGCCACTAATGCATCGTTTTTATTCCAGCCAGTGGCAAAGGCATTGGGGCTAGGATGGTGAAAAATTCCCACTTCTGGCATACCAATTTTGGCTTGTTTAGCTTGGCGTTCTACAGTGCGCATTAGCCATTGTTCGGTTTGATTACTTGGGCGCTTAATTACCTGCACATTCATGCTGCGCTTGGCCATAAACTTAGATATCAACAAAGAAATTATCGAGCCACTGAACCCAATCACTGCCGAGTACACCAGTAACGCTTGTAAATCTAAGTCAACACCGTTTTGCGCCAATAGGCCTTGAAAACCTAACAGACTAAACACCACACTAATCAGCGCCATTACGGCAATGTTAGTGGCTAAAAATATTAAGATCCGAAACATAGTAACACTCCGACGTTACAACCCATCTATTGAGTGTTTAATATGTGGTCAATCTGCTAATTGCTCAATAGCCACTGTGAAATATTATTTTTGTAAATAGTCACAATGGCCCTGCACTAGCAAGCTCCGCTTTGGTGATTTTAGCAGCGGATGTGCTACAACCAGCCATTTTGATGGGCTATTCTGGCAGCTTCAACGCGATTTTTAGCATTTAATTTACTAGATGCCGATGACAAGTAATTACGCACTGTACCTGTAGATAAAAATAGTTTTTCGGCAATTTTTTCGGTACTTAGTCCGTCTTTTGCCAAACGCAGCGCATGGCGCTCTTTGTCTGATAAGGGGTCTTTTTCCATCCAAGATTCAACCATCAACTCTGGCGCAATGGCTGTTCCTCCTTGGTGTACTTTGTGGATAGCATCAATCAAATCCTGCGAAGGCGAGTCTTTTAACAAATAGCCTTTTACCCCTGCATCCATGGCGCGGCGTAAATAGCCACTTCTTGCAAAGGTTGTCAGAATGATAGTTTTACTTTGTACTTGGGTGTCATGAAGTTGCTGCGCAAGCTCTAAGCCTGTCATATCCGGCATTTCAATATCGGTAAGCACTATGTCGACTCTTTCAGAATCTGGGGATTGCACATAGTCAAACGCTTCTTTTCCGTTAGCACAGCTTTGCACCACATTTAGGTTATCTTCTAAGTCTAAAATAGTGGCTAGCGCATTAAGCAACATGGTTTGGTCTTCAGCCAATAATATATTGATAGTTTTCATCTTGATTAATCCTTATCTAGCGCTGGTAAGCTGATTTCGATCAATGTGCCAGCTACCTCGGCACCACTTTGAATATGTAAAAAGCCATTAAATGGTTGCATACGCTCAGCAATGCCCTTTAGGCCATTACCATGCTTTTGCGTAGCGTCAATGCCCACACCATTGTCTTGCACACTTAGTATTATGTTTCCGTTTTGCTTGCTAAGTTTGGCTGTTACAGAGTCGGCCTTAGCGTGTTTAATAATATTGGTGACGAGCTCTCGCAGTACAATTGCCAGCTCTTTGTTTGCCGCTACCTCTAACTCAATTTGTTGTTCGTCGATATTTTCAAATTCATAGTCAAAATTAATATCTAAATTGGCAAACACATTTTTAGCATTGGCAAGCTCACTGAGTAAATCACTGGTGCGATAACCCGATACCACTTCACGTACTTGGCTTAGTGCATTGCGAGAGATATCTTCAAGTTGCTTTATTTCACTGCGGGCTTTTTCAATGTCTTTATCTAGTAACCGCCCTGCCAAATCGGCTTTAAGCGTAATTACTGAAAACGTGTGGCCAATTAAATCATGTAGGTCGCGGGCAATGCGCTCACGTTCGGCAACTTTGGCTAATCGCTGGGTTTCTTTACGGGATAAAATCAGCGCTTGTTTGTTTTCGTGTAAGGCATATTGATAAATATTAACTAGGCCAACAATTAAGGAAAACACCAAAGCGGGCACATAAAAGTAAAACTGAAACTTAAAAATCCAGCTTATCAACACAATCCACACTAAGATGGCAACCAGTACACTAAGTGCATATTTTAGTGGCTTTAACCGGCTACAAAATGCTGAGCCGTAAATAAACAAACTAGTAGCACTGGCTGAAATAAATGCCGAGAGCGTCGCAATCAATATAATGGCCACAATGTGATAAATAACGCTTTGCCCTTTGACCCAAAACGCATGAAAATAAAGACCTAAAAACGCTACTGTGGCGGCCATTATCCACACTAGATCCATTTTATTTTCATTCAACACTGCAACAGGGATAAAAAATAGCGGTAAGTAAACCAGCCAAATATAAGGTGCATATCGCTCGTCTAATCCCTTAGGTAATAACCTAGCATCTATTTTTTGCAGCAGTTGTTTCATCACATTTACTCTACTATTTATAAAATTGCCGTTCTCGTCACTTATCTAAGGTCTTCAATTAATTCGCTTTTTTACGAGAAGCCAAAACAGCAAACACATAAAATATACCACTAAAGAGTGCCAAAATAAGCACATGCCCTGCAACTGAACCACCTGCATCTAAGCCCACCACTTTTAACGCCAATTGCGATAAATGATAAGGAGGTAAAAATGCTGCAAAAGATTGTAAAAACTCTGGCAGCATAGCAATGGGTATCCACAAGCCAGACAAAAAAGACATGGGTAAGTACACCATATTAATTACCACAGGCGCGCTTTGAGCTTTTAAAGACAAGCCCAAGGTCAGCCCTAGTAAGCAAAAAGGTAAACCGCCTAGCACTAAAATAACAGACAACAAACTCACTTGAGACAGGGTTAAACTAATGTCCGTAAGGCTTGCTGCTATGCCACCCAGACTTAGGAGGATCAATACAGAAAACCCCATAGATACAAAAAGGCGACTGATAACTTGTGCGCCACCTGGCATAGGAGACGCCGATTTAATATCTAACCAACCTTGGCCTCTTTCTATTGCTAAGCCAGCACCAAACGAAAATAAAGCTGGCCCCATTACCCCAAATACCCCGTAAGTACATAATAAGTAAATAGCGGCCTGAGGGTTATGACCATTCATCAATACCCCAAAAAATATATAAAATAGTCCCGGGAATAAAATAGCGGGCAATGCAAAGGCTAGGTTACGGATAGACTTAAGCCATTCGTACTTAGTTTCTTGCCAATATACGTTTACGTTTTTGCTGAAAGTCATTGTTTGCTCATTGTTTGAATGTGATTGAAGAGTGTCCATTGGGTTTCTCCTTAAATATCAATTATTGGTTAAGTTGTTTAAATGCTTCTTCAAGGCCGGCGCGCTCTACCGTGACATCCTCTAAATCAGGGTATTGAGCTAATATTTGTTGCAGGCTTTGGCTAGCGTTACTGGTTTGAACTTCAATGTACTTACCGCTTTTAGAACAGCTAACTACGCCTTCAAAACCTTCAAACACGGCGGGGTCTAAGTCTGCACAAAAACGGATAGTGGTATGATTAACACTGGCTTTTATTTCTTCGCTGCTGCCTCTTTTTACGACCTTGCCATCTTTTAACAGTAAAATTTCGTCTGCCAAGGAGTCAGCTTCTTGCAGGTAATGGGTGGTGAGCACAATAGATGTACCTGCACGTTTAAGGTCGCGGATGGCCTGCCACATACTTTGTCTAGACTCCATATCCATACCCACACTTGGTTCATCTAAAAACAGTAATTTGGGGTTACCACAAATACTTAACGCAAATAACAAACGCTGCTTTTCACCACCCGAGAGCTTTTTAGAGTATCTGTTTTGCATCTTTTCTAAGCCTGCATAAGCAAGCACTTTTTCGTAAGGCATGGGGTTAGGGTAATAACTTTGAAAAAGACGAATATGCTCTTTAATTTTTAAAGTTTCAGGTAAGTTAGCCACTTGCAACATAGCGCCAATTAAGCGCTTAGCCTCAAGTGAGCCAGCCTTAGCATTGAACAGATTCACATCACCCGAATCATGACTAAGACGCCCTAATAGAATATTGATTAAGGTTGTTTTACCCGCTCCGTTTGCCCCTAAAATTGCGAGTACTTGACCTGCTTGTATTTCAAGATCCAAATCCACCACTGCAGGTTTCCCTGAAAAAGATTTGTTTAACCCTTTAGCAAAGGCAATCATATTTTGTTGAGACATGTGTGCACTCCGATTACTGTAATTAAGTCGTTGTAAATCATGGGTACACTATGAATCACTTCTGCTCAGACAATCAGAGGCAAGTGTCATCAATTTAATATGACAAATGTCATAAGTTGTCATACCTCAAAAACTTGTCACACTATTTCGACTTGCAGCGGGTATCTTATTTCACACAAACAAAATGCAGACACTAGTAGCACAACAAACGCTAGCAGATCCTAGTACTCAACCCCCAAAAGTGTCCGAGCGAAAACGCCTTAAAAACTGCGGGATATTAGGCAATGCTCTAGGGATACTGCTAGGGTTTAGTGGCTTAGTTTATGGCCTAATAGCCAGTGGTAGGTTAATCATTTAAGGGACCGAAATTTACATAAACTCAGCGCCTATGTACTCTAGTGAACAAAATTAGCAATACGAGACTACTATGCTTGATACTTTTATCGCTGAAGATGGACAAAGTCGTTGTACTTGGTGCCAGTCAACCCAGCAGTATATTGATTACCACGACAATGAATGGGGTTATCCCGTTGTTGATGATCAGCGTCTATTTGAAAAAATCTGCTTAGAGGGGTTTCAGTCTGGCCTTAGTTGGTTGACTATCTTAAACAAGCGAGAAAACTTTCGGGCTGCCTTTGCTAATTTTGATTTTAACCAAGTGGCTAAATTTACCGAGCAAGACGTTGAACGTTTGGTGTTAGATGCCGGTATTATACGCCATCGCGGTAAAATCACCGCAACCATTAACAACGCTAAACGAGCACAAGAAGTCATAGCAGAATTCGGTTCACTGGCTAGCTACTTTTGGCAGTTTGAACCAAAACGTGATGAAAGTATCGCCCCTGAGTTTATGGCCACTTGTGAAGAGTCTATCGCCTTATCTAAAGATTTAAAAAAGCGCGGCTGGAAATTCGTCGGCCCTACGACTATGTATGCTTTTATGCAGGCTATGGGGATGGTGAATGATCATGCCCATGGCTGTGAATTCAGAGCCAAGGCAGCACAATTAAGAAATACGCTAACAAGGCCAAGTATCAAATAAATTAAGGATGGGTAAGATTCCCAGCTTTACTGCGGAGTTAGCTTTACCTCATCTAGCTTTGGATGCCACAGGGTCACCCTATTACGGCCATCAAATTTAGATTTGTATAAGGCTTTATCGGCTCTGGCAATCAACTGCACTGGTGTTAGTTCGTCTGACTGACTATAAGCTATGCCAAAGCTACTGGTGATTTTTATGCCGTTAAAGTTTGCCGTTTCTATTTTTTGGCGTAATTTTGATGCAATGTTTTCAGCATAAGGTAAACCTACGCCCCGCAAGACAATACAGAACTCTTCACCGCCATATCTGGCTATTAGGTCACTCTTTCTAACTGAATCTAGCAAAATCTTTGAGAAACTTCTGAGCACATCATCTCCAGTTTCATGGCCATGGAGGTCATTCACCTTTTTAAAGTGATCTACATCTACCATGATTATGGCCAGTTCGTCGGTTATCTCGTCGTTTTGATAATGGCTTTCAAAAAAGTCAAACAAGCCGCGACGATTATAGCAATTGGTAAGTTGGTCATGGGTTGCTAAATAATCCAGCTCAATATTGCGTTTTTTAGACGCGATAAAGATACGGTAAACATAAATACATCCGCATAAACAAATTAGTAATAAAAAGGCCAATAGAATATTAGCGTAGCGTTTTTTAACTAGTTCTAATTCAGCAATCCTGTTGGTTTGCCCAACAATTTCAATCTCACTATTCTTTTGCGCCAACTTAAGCTTATCAAGGTCAACTTGTTTTCTTAAGGTGGCCAGTTCTGTTTCCATGCTAAAAGAGTCCATTTTAGCTTTTACTATGGTTAAGTTTTGCTCTTCATACTCTTGTGAAATAAGCCAAGCCAGCCTTAGCTTTTCCTCTGCATATGATAATGCTTGTTTATAATCTTGGTTTGCTTTGGCTAATCTTAAAAGGGAGGTGTATGCATCTGACTCTTCATTAAGAAAGCCTTCCTCAACAGAGATTTCAATGGCTTCATTGAGTATCTCAATGGCTTCTTGATTATTGGTATCTGCTAATGCTCTTCCTAGCTTGTTAAGTACTTTAACCTTGTTGATATCTCTGATGTCATTAGGTCCGCCTGCCACTAACGCCAAGGCATCTTTGTAGTATTTTATGGCCTCTTCTCGCATGCCCTGAGCATACTTAATCTCACCAATAATACGCATTGCAATTGTGCTTTTAAGCTTATTATTATCTTGCTGATAAATATCGTAAGCTTTTTGGGCCATATTTAATGCCAGATCAAAATTCTTTTCTTCAAGCTCGATTATGGCTAACTCTCTATAGGCAGAGGCTAAAATTTTAGCGGGCACTTTGTCTTGCGGTAACTCAATGGCTTTTGTATAGAAGACTTTAGCCTGCTCATACTTATATAGGCGGGTGTATAAAAACCCTATTTGAATCAAGCTGTCGGCGACTTTTTTGATATTGTTGGTTTCTAAATAAATTTGGTAGGCCTGAATACTGTATTCTAAAGAGGTTTCATAACGATTGAGGTATCGATAGGCTATACCAATTAGGGTTAAATACTCAGCCGCCTCTTGGTTATCATTTAGCGTTTTTTGTATGTCGTAGCCCTTAAAGGCATAGTCGAGTGCAGCTAAATAATGTTTATTTCTAAGTTCCGCTCCCGCTACATTTTTATATGCTCTGGCTATCCCATTCTCATCACCACGTTGCAGTTGCACATCTAGGCTTTTTTTATGAAAAATAACTGCTTTTTCATCATCATATAAACGTTTATAAATTTGCCCAAGCTGATGGTACGCCGCACCTTTAAGTTCTAAAGCTTTGTTATTATTGAGCCCCTTGAGCTGCTCAATCACTTTAAAGTAAACGTGTTCTGACTCTGTATAAAGCCTCTGTTCGTATAGAATACGTCCCTGCAACTCGAATACGCGAACCGATAACAAGGGGTCATCTGCTTGTAATGCAATAGGCAGAGAACGCTCTAGTGTATCAAGAGCAAACTCATAGTTTTTTTCAGATAAAATTAATTTTGAATAGCTAACTATAGTCAGTATGTATTGGCGGGTATTGTCTGCTTCAAGATAATACTTAGCAGCTTGAGAATAATGATATTTTGCCGCTACTATATCTTTAAGTGGTTTTCGGTATAAGTCTGCGAGTAGTGCATGGGCGTTTGCTAAATGGGATGGTTTGGCAGTTTTAGAGAGCTTAATCAGGTCTAGTGCAATGGCTTCACTTTGCAGGTTATCAACCCCCACTAAGGATTTAGCTTTTTTCAATAAGTCAGAGGGCTTACTTTGGCTGGCATTAGTAGAAACCGAGAGGGCGTGGCCAACAGCAGAAAACCAAAAGCTGCTCAACATAATCAAAGCAGCTAAAAGATAAAAATGTATACGCACAGCCTGTAAGTTAATCAATATTTAGATTTAATCCCGTCCTAGAAAACTTTACCCAAAGCTAAAAAAGCCTAGTAGCCTCTACACTGCACATATAAACACCACATAACAAATTGATGATAAAACAGCCTATCCAATATTTATATACTTAAACCCTTTTCTATTGAAAATAGATTTGTTTACAAGCTTTAGTCGCCAAGGGGTTTTAATAAGGATTGCAGTGTATTTGAGTCTAATCCTACTGACTTTTCGCTGAGCTGATCAGACAGCACCGCATTTGCCAAAGCGCTTTTATTGGATTGTAACTCTAATATTTTTTGTTCGATTGAGCCTTCTATTACTAGTTTATATACAAATACGGGTTTGTCTTGGCCTATACGATGGGCACGGTCAGTGGCTTGGCTTTCTACTGCCGGGTTCCACCAAGGATCGTAATGGATGACCACATCTGCTTCAGTTAGGTTTAAGCCTGTACCACCTGCTTTTAAGCTAATTAAAAATACAGGCACCTGACCATTTTTAAAGGCATTGATGACTTTTTGTCTGTCTTTGGTAGCCCCAGTTAGTTTTACGTAGCCAATATCTTGTTTTTTAAGTTCTGGCTCGATGAGTTGCAACATAGAGGTAAACTGCGAAAACACTAAGATGCGGCGGCCCTCAGCCACTAACTCAGGTAGCATATCCATTAAATAGGCAAGTTTAGCGGACTCTTTCACTTTTTGAGCGGTAGACAAGGACAATAACTGCGGGTGGCAGCACACTTGTCTTAGCTTTAACATGGCATCTAGAATTTCAATCTGGCTGCGCATTAACCCTTTGGTTTCAATAATGGCCTTTAACTTACTGTCCATAGTTAAACGCACATTTTCATAGAGCTCTGCTTGCTTACCTTCTAACCTAATACTGCTAATAATTTCTGTTTTTTGCGGTAACTCTTTGGCTATTTTGTCTTTGGTACGGCGCAAAATAAAAGGTTGAATACGTTGATTCAAAACCTGCTGCCTTTCTACTGACTTTTGCTTTTCTATTGGTGTTCTAAACAGTTTTGTAAACTGAGTTTGGCTAGATAAAAAGCTTGGCAGTAAAAAGTTAAACTGCGACCACAGTTCGCCAAGGTGATTTTCCATTGGCGTACCCGTCATACATAGCTTGTGCTTGGCATTTAGGGAAAGTAGCGCACTATAGAGCTTGGTTTTAGGGTTTTTGATGTACTGAGCTTCATCTAAAATCAGATAGTGAAATGCTAACTTTTCATAGTACTCAATGTCTCTGACAATTAAGGCATAGCTGGTAATGATAACGTGCTGCTGGTGCATGTTTTCAAAGTTACTTTGGCGTTTATCACCATGCATTACTACATGATTAAGGCCTGGGCTGAATTTTTCTATTTCAGACTGCCAGTTAAACACCACACTAGTGGGCGCTATAATAAGCGCTGGACTACTAAGGCGGCCAGCATTTAACTCAATGGTAAGGTTTGCTATGGCTTGTAAGGTTTTACCCAACCCCATGTCATCAGCTAAAATCCCAGATAGTTGGTATTCCCGTAAAAACTGTAACCAGTTTAAACCCGTTTGCTGATAATCACGTAAAGTCGCGTTGATATCTTCAGGACACTTAACAGGCTTTATACCATCAAAATTTTTCAGCTTGTTGGCGACTTCTCTTAGTGCTTTTTCACCGCGGCTAACTATGCCTTGGCCATCAAGTACATCTAAGGTTTGCGGGCTTTGTAACCGAGATAAAGTTAGCTTGCCTTGTTTATCAAGGGCATTTGGAAGGAAAAGCTCAACAAACTGATTTAACAAAGGCTTGATAACGCTCAATTGCAGGGGCAGTGAGTGACCTTTTCCCATGCTGATATACACAAACTGATCTTCGTTTGCGGTTGTAGATAACAGCTCTTCTTTTGATAATTGACTGATGGCACTTTGCAAAATAGGAAATAACGCCCTTGGCTTACCATTAATCTGAATATCAATTTGCAAAGAGAAGAAGTTGTTATCTTGCTCTTCTATTTCTGCATCAATACTTCCCACGTCACTGGTAGAATAGTAAAACCCATTAGCGGTACTTACCTGCCAACCTTGGGCACTTAATCCCGGAATAACTTGATGTAGCACCCTAGGCCAGTCATTTTTGTTTAACCTAAGAATATACTCATTGGGCTGAAACCCACTTGGTGAGTAGTCAGGCAGAGACTTAAACCCTGCTTGATGCAGTATTTCAATGGCTTGCTTTTCAAACCATATATTTCGCGTTAGCGGATCTGCATCTGTTTCAATGACGGTATCTTCACTATGGGGGTTAACATCCACTTCGTTATAAGCAAACACTAACTTAGCCATAGAGCCGTCAGGGGTATATTGGGGAGAAAAAAGATGCAGCTTTGGTGTTGGTGTAAAGAGGTCTTTGTCTACCTCGATACTTGGCGCACCTATAACATCAAACTCATCTTGCATAAAAGTTTTAAGCTGCGGCAATACCCAGCTTAACTGTTGTTGGTTCACCACTGGCATTTTCAACATAGACACTGCTCGACTGGGATCCATGGCAAAATCAATGTAGCCGATAGTATGCTGTTTGGTATCTAAGTAACTAGGTGGATTCGTATAAAGGACTTCAACCGAGTCGTTTTCAAGTTCATAGTTTAAACTAAATGAGCCTTTACGTTTTTCTTGCCAATTAAAGCTAGCTCTACAATCTGTCCCCAGGGTTAACGGAGCGCTATTCATGTTTTTCCAATAACAGCGACCGGTTTCGATAACACGCTTAATTAAGGAGAAATCTTGATAGCAGCCACGGGCATTTTTGGCACCAATCAAATCCGCCAAAATATGTCTTTCATTATTGCTTAAGTTTTTATCTTTAAGATCATGGTCAGACAAGTAAACATTGCGCATGCTTTTACTTAAATCGCCACTTTTAAGGGCTCTCGAGCGACAAATAGATAATGTCACACCATGCTTTTTATCAAACTCTGTAGATTCAAGAATATAAACATACACTTCACTAGAATAAGGTTCGGCTTCGATGCTAGTGGTTTGCAGCGCCGTTAGCCACTCCTCAACTAGGGTGTTAGATGCCGCACCAAAGTTTGAAGAATCATCTAAAGAGAGGGATGTTAATGCCGCGGCATGTTTACAAAAATAGCGTACAGGACAGGTACAGTATGCATCGACCTCGTCATTTTCTACCTCTATGACCACCTCAAAAGTATCTGAAGAGCTTTCACTGCGAACCGTGCCAGACACAGAAACGTCAGTTACTTTAATAGAGTCTTTATTGACGTAACCGAATTCGGCAAGACGCTTACCTTTATTCCAGTCACGGGTAGCAAAATGTTCTTTAACAACGGACAACGAAAGCATATAAATCTCAAACAGCGGAATATTAGGCCAATTCAAAACACCTATTTAAAACATCCAAGGGTAAACTAGCAACAGGTAAATCAATATATCGTATCTTTGCTTTATCACTGCCGCAAGGCTTTGAGCTTAAGATATCAGATGATTGTAACCTTTCTAATTACAAAGTACCTGATTGCTATCTTGATTTTGCTGTTTAAGATTTAAATATAAGCGTATACCGCAAGTCCATTAAATAATTGACCACTACGCATAGTTCCAGCGAATTCAGAACAAAACTCCGTTATTAAGTCATGTCTGTTCCTTTTTTAAAAAGGAGAACGCGGTGCTAAATTCGCTGAGATATTCCCAATCGGCGACAATTACTCAATGGAATTGGTATTACATTGTGGATTTAAGGGTAGCGATATCAGTAAGTAGGTAATCTATAGAAGCACTGTTAAGGCCATTATAGATACCGCGAATATGTCTATTTTTATCAATTAATAGCAAGGTTTCGGTATGCAAAAAATCGTTAGTATTTTGAATATTACCTAAATCTTCACTAGCAAAATAAGCGCTTTTAGCTAACGAATAAATACGTTCTTTGTCACCTGTCACTAAGTACCAAGTTGAACTTTCAATACCATGCTCTTCAGCATAATCTTTGAGTATCTCTTTAGTATCTGTGGTGGGCCGAATTGAGTGCTGCAGTATTTTTACATCTGGATCATCTAAGTAAGTGGTTTGTACTTTGTTCAATTTAGAGCGTATTTTGGGGCAAATACCTGGACAAGTGCTAAAGAAAAAGCCTGCCACATAAATTTTATCTTCAAAGGTTTTTTCAGTAACAGAGTTACCATCTTGGTCTGTAAAGCTAAACGCTGGAATGCGATGAAAGCTTTTAAGTTCAGGGCTATCGGCGTCTAACCAATGGGGTGAAAACTCTTGGCTGTTGTAATAAGGCAAGCTCTCTGCTGCATGAACTGATGCTCCCAACAAAGAAATTAGTAACAGCCAAACAGGGCTAGATACTCTCATCGAATTTTTCTCCCTTTGCTTGGGCTTGATAATAACCCGGTGAAATAACTTCATTTTCCAAGCCAACACAACTATTTGCTTTTTTAAGTCCATAGGTCCGCCCATTCTTATACTCAAAATTAGATGATAACTTGCCGTTTTCGCGCCAAGCTTGCTGTAGCCCAGCCGGTTTACCCATCTTGTAATTAAACCGTTTAAATTTGGCACCACTTCGATACCAGCGCCAAGCAACGCCTTCTGGCTTGCCTGTGATATAGAAAAACTCAGACCGGCGCTTACCGTTTACCCACCAACTTCGGCTAAAGCCGTCTCTTTGACCATGGTTGTAATTGGCGTGGTAAGCCAGTTTTCCATTGGTGAACCACTTTTTGGCAAAGCCTTGACGCCGACCATTTACAAACTCATCTGCTGTAGCCAGCTGACCAGAATCAAAGTAACTAACCATTACCCCAGTAAAAGGCTTATTTTGGTATACCCGCTGGCCTTGCTTATTAATGCTAACGTCTGCTTTGAGCACCTTGGCATTAGGCTGATAGCACAGCACTAGCCAAACAATACCAGCCACCAATAAAGTCAGTATTACGCACCATATGAGGGTGGGTTTATTAGTTGATATCACTCGGTGTACCCTGGAAATTACCTGGGAAAATCAAATAGTATTCACCATTAAGATATTGCTCATTAGAGATATGATAATGGTATTCCCCTTCCTCTGACTCTGAATAAAGGGTTAAGCCAATGTGACCATTTGATTCATCAAGATCGCTGGGATACTCCCCAGTTTCATAGTCTCTGCGACCATAAATGAAAAAACCATCCGCCATAATTCCAACGAGTCCGTCATCATCATACGAAATAGCCTTTGGCTCGATATGATAATGGTAGGTTTCTGGCCCCGTGTGGGCACCATTACGGTCAAACCCCTGAATCACTCCAAAAGATACGTCACCATTGCCTTCAGAATCATTAAAAATAGGTGCGCCACTAATTGCAATGCCAATTGCACCGAGGGGTGTAGCCGAAGGCGTGGCTGCCAGCTCTGGGGCTACAGGCACAGTTAAATCATAATCATTAATATAATCTTCAATGTCACCTGGTGATCTTTGTTGATTAAATAACTCTGCATCTTCTGGTTCAACATACAAACCACTGGCATTAGCTGCATCCCAATAAGAGGAGGTATGATCAGGTTTACCTGCAGACTCTAAAGACACAGTACAGCCGTCTTCAGATAACACTACAGTCACGTTTGGTGCGGCGACAAATTCTAAAAATGCACTAGAAAGCTCGGTAACAGGGGCATCACACGCAGTAGAAGTATCTGTATCTGTGTCGGTATCAGTGCTGCCGGTATTAATACTGCTACTTTGGGTGTCAGAAGAACCACCACAAGCTGTCATCGCTAAGGCAATAAGCAAATAGCTAAGTAAACTGAATATAGGTTTAGTAAGACTCATAAATTTTCTCTTTTAAAAATAGGAGCTTAGTAGGCGGGCACCAATAAGGTATGTTCTGCCGAGGGGCAGCCACCACTAGTTAATGGCTAAGATAGCAATAAACACACAGACAGATTGTGTAAACAATATGCAATATTTAGATAGTGAAAGGGCTAAAGCCAAGTTGTTAAGACTGACTTTAGCCGCAAGGTGCAGAAGAGGTAGAAGGGGTTAGCTAATGGACAAAAAACAGAACGATTTCTACCGCAATCAAAATAATAATAATCCACTCTAAAAACGAAGAGTGTTTATGGTTTTGTTCCGCCGCTAACATCTCATGTAGCTCATTGATGGTAGCCAGTTTCATTGTCAGTAACTCTACTCTCGGTTTTAAGTCTAAGTACTTACTTACCGCTAAATACTTGTGCTCCTCTTCTGGGTATTCCCAAAAAAATTCCGGCGTATCGAGCAAGTTAAAATGCAACAATATGTCACTTTTAGTACTAAATAAGGCTCCCCGTAACATAGACAACTTTTTACGACTTAAGGGAATTTTGCCTGTACTTGCTAATGTGGTTGAAAGATAAGCATTGTCTTTGATGGTGCGCTCTGCCAATACTTCAAACCTGCCCAATTTAGCAGATTGAGCTAAACCGTGACTTACCGCCAATAGTGTCATGGTGGTGTGATCTGACAAATAAATGCAATCGTCTACCAATGCCAAATTGCCACTTTCGGATAACTTAAAGTGAAACGAATCGCTATCTTTTTGAGGGTTGGCTTTTATAACATGCTCACTTATCACCTCTGTTAGCTGAGCTTTTTTGCTTTCGCTCAGCCCCCAAAATAAAACCACACCGTAATCAAACACAAAGACTTGTCCTTTAGGTGTACTGACACTTAAAGCGTCGCGGTAACGTTTCACGAAATAGGTTTTACTGATCTTATTGATTAGCGATTCAAGACGTATATTATTACCTAGTAATGACACCTCTACCATATCGGTTGCAAAGTTAATCATTGGTTATTGCTCCTGTAAGCTAGCTTTAGATATCACTAAAGCTGTACGTAATTTTGTTTTTCCGTAGCTTGAAAGCTTCATAAAGTCATCAAGAGCCACGGGTATATGTTGGCAATCAAAACCCGCAGCATGATGCTCGGGCACACTTGGGTCATGTAAGTAAAAACATTCATCATCAAGGGCAGTAATGGTGACCCAATGGGGCACTTTGTATCCGTCCATCTGATAGGTACTGATAAGGCTCAGCACCTTGCTGCCATTTTTTAATGCTTGTTTTAAATCATGTAAATCAAAGTCTTCAAAGCTAATGGGTATCTGGTGTTGTTGGGCTCGTTGCAAAAACTGTTGCTCAACCAATTCAACGGTTTGTTTTTTCACATCTTGTCGCACCCCAGAGGTAAACAAAGGCAATGCTTGATTGATGTAAACCGCAACGTTAAAACCACGATGTTTCGCTGACAAAGCCAGGCCCAAAGGGTGACAACCTCCGTGGCCCGCCATCATAAAAACCGTGGTGGCCTCGCGCCATATATCAAATTCTAATTGTTGATCCATTTCAGTTGCCGATTCTAAGCTGGCCATAGCCATCATTAGCGCTGCGGGGCCGCAGGTAAAATCAGTGGTCTGTGCATACCAAGGATAAGAAGGTAACAACTTAACCGCAGAAGCCTGCTTGATAGACTTTTGCATACGAAAAGCATCACGGTTGTTCTCATAGTACCCTTGGTAATCTCCAAAAATTTTATAACCTAAGGACTGATATAGGCCGATTGCACTTTTATTGGTTGTCTCTACCTCTAACCTTAAAAATAGTTTACCTGCCAAAAGCGTTGCCTTTTCGAGCGCTTCCATAAGAGCGCGCCCAATACCCTGCCCTGCATAATCTGGGGCAATGGCAATCGAGTACAGCCTAGCTAAACCAGTGCCTTTGCGCATAATAACCAAACCATAACCCACTATGGTTTCACCTTTATAGGCAACCAAAAACACGCGATTTACAGCTTTTATCCAATATAGAAAGCTGCGTTTACTTAGCCTGTCTGTTTCGAAACATGCCGTTTCAATAGCAATAAGCGAGGCTAAATCGGCCATAGCGACGTCGCGAATAGCCACAGCTTGAGTGGCTTGTAAGTCTAACTGCGCCGCCATAATTAACGCCCCCTTTGCTCAAGACGGTTAGCAAACTCTTGCATCACTTGCATGTATAGCTCGTAACCTAAATAGCTATCTTCAACTTTATGTTCAATGCTAGGGTTGTCATTGACTTCAATAACATAAACCTTGTCACCCACTTGCTTTAAATCAACGCCATAAAGGCTATTACCAATAAAAGAACAAGCTTTGATGGCGGTTTCTAATACTTCTCTTGGCACCTCAAATGTCGCCATGGTTTCAAAGCCACCAGAGGAAAACCGTTTAGCGCCATGGTTGTATATTTGCCAGTGGTTACGGGCCATATGATAACGACAGGCATAAATAGCTCTGCCATTTAATACACCAATGCGCCAGTCATACTCTGTATACAAATACTCTTGCACTAAAATAATGGCCGACTCACCTAACCACTCATTTAACTTTTGCTCTAATGTTTTACGATCAGCAACCTTAAGCACACCTTTTGAGAATGAGCTTTCTGGCAACTTCAATACCATAGGGTAGCTAAAGCACTGCTCTAAGCTATCTAAGGTATCTGGAGACGCATCTGACACAAAGCGTGTGTTTGGCGCAGGCACTGAGTTGTAGCTAAAAGCATCATGTAAAAACACCTTATTACAACAACGCAAAATCGATGTTGCATCATCAATTACCACCAAGCCTTGTTTTTCAGCTTCACGGGCAAGTTGATAGGTATGGTGGCAAATTGCTGTGGTCTCACGAATAAACAAAGCATCATACCTGGTCAACAAACCTATTTGCTGTGCTGAAACAAGTTCCGCATTGATACCAAACTTTTTGGCAGCCTTAACAAAGTGCTGCAAAGCTTTGCTGTCACTTGGAGGCGTGTCTTCTTCAGGATTTACCAAAATAGCAAGATCCCAACGGTAGCGTTTTCTACTTTTATGACTGCGCCACACTTGGCTAGTGAAATGTGCCAACCTTTGCTGCAACAATTCTTCTTGTTCATCATTTAACAAAGGTAAGGCACCTAACTTGGTGTTCACAAATAAGGCTTGGTCACGCCAATTTAAGGTCAAAACCAAAATAGGAGCAGGATATTGCTCAAATATGTATTGAGCAATTTTTTGCACCCTTTCATCTTGATGCCAACCAAAATACACCACAACCTGATTTGGCAAGTCTTTGGTTACCGCTTTCGCTATTGCATGGGGAATGGCGACTGCTAATCCAGCTTCTTGACCGGTTAAATCATTAATTGTACTTACACTTGGCAACACATGATGCTGCCTAGCTTCTGCCAACAAAGAACAGTAATACCCCTCACTTAAATATTGAGTGGTATCACATAAGTTTATTAATCGAGTTTTGGCATTGCCTTTTTTAGGAAAGTCAGCCAAATATTGGGCAAAACTCACCACAGTGGCATGGGCGCTACCAATATTGCTGTCACCATTAAAGACAATTAAATTCTTACTCATAGAAGTATCCAAGTACATTATAAAAAGCGTTTACACGCTGAAATTTTGCGCATCCTACGTTTTTTAATAGAATTGTGAATACTTTCACTATCTAAATTTTTTTGTCGTATCGAGAAAATAATTTGCGGTAATTTGTAAGGCAGCGCAGCCTAATTTAAAGTCCGTAAATTGTGTTTTTTCCTTGTATCTACCGCCCTTTCAAGGTATCTAAACATACCCTAATTAAATCCTAGTGATTATGGACATTCGATTTTTAGAAACCTTTTTAGAAGTATCTGAAACCAGGCATTTTGGTAAAGCAGCTGAAAACTTATATCTCACCCAATCTGCGGTAAGTGCTCGCATCAAACAGCTTGAGGAATACTTCAATTCTGCGCTATTTGTTCGTAACAGAAACAGCCTGCAGTTGACATCTGCCGGTGAGAAGCTATTGCCCTATGCAACAGAATTAGCAGAAACCTTAAAACAAACTCGCCTAGCCATGAATGAAGAAAGCATTCAGTACTTGAGTATTGCCTGCACCTCGAATGCATGGGAGTTGTATTTAAAACAGCAATTACAGCACCTTAATACTGCGCTGCAAGCCGTGTCTATTAGGGCCGAAATATTCAATAACGAACAGCTCAGCAGAATGGTTCACGAGCATAGTGTGGATTTAGCAATCACTACCCTGCCATTTAAATCTGATGATGTAGAAACACTAGAATTAAATGAATCTGTGCTGTCTATATATCAATCTACGGTAGGTACATCGTTAGATGATCAAATACAAAGTATTGCCTTTGATTGGGGAAGAAAAGTCAATGAGGCAATTGACAAGGCTTATCCAGAATTTAGAAAAGCTGAGTTGCGCACAGGCTCTTTGCAGGTAGCGATGCAGTATTTAGCTAGCCACACCTGCCAACTTGCTTTACCTCATGATATAGCAGAGCCATTAGTGCAAAAAGGAGAACTGAAAAAGGTGGCAAGCTTGGCGCCAACCTCTGTTAAGTGTTATTTGATTTATCTAAAAGAAACTAAAAATGCATGGCTTAATGATTTTGTAAAAACCTTTAAAGCCTAAAAAAATAGGAGCGTGAAATCGCTCCTATCTCAGCCATAACAAGCACTGTAAAATCGAGGAATCTATTCTACTTTAGCTAGCGCTTGATACCCTTCAGCATCTAACTCTTCGTTGATGCATTCTAGTATAAATTTTTTAAGCTCTTTTTTATCAATACCGTCTTCGGTGGCTAGCTCAACACAATACTCTTTAAGCTCGGCAATCAATTCAGGATCTGCTTTCGGTAGCTCATCGGCTAGTACCGCTGAGGTCAACAACAAGCCCACAGTCAAAACTAAATTTTTCATTTTACTCTCAACTCAATAACTTAATGTAATTCAGCGAATTGGCGACGCCTTTGGCTTGCTCTACGCTGTGAATTTTTCTTACTTTTTTTCGTCACAAAATCATACTCTTCGCTGTATTCAGCATTAAAACGATGCTTTGCAGCACCTTTACTTGATTGTTCATCTTGCTTTTTAAAGTGAAAATGTTTGCTCATATCCCATTCCAAAAATAGTAGTTGCTTATACATCACCTTGGATGCGATCGCATTATTGGCAGAATTTTTAGAAATGAAAAATGAAATAAATTGCTCTTGAGAAGCAAAAATATTGATTAAGGATTCACAATATTAAGCAGGTGCAAACCAATAATTCGCGATGGAAAAAGTCAAAGCTTCACTTGCTTTGGCCTCACTTTCCCTTGGAACGGTAACTGCATTATTTATCTACTGGGTGCTGCTGTTGGCTACCTTAAATTGGTTTGTTCACAACAAACTTTTAAAAACACCATGATTTATCCAGGTTTTTATTTTTAATATACACACTTAGCCCTCGGGATATTTTCTATTAAAAACAATAATTTAGGTTTGTAATTAACATTTTTAAAAACTAAGGTTGAAAATATGATTTTAAGTTTTACAGAAAACAAAAGGAACAAGCGAAGTTTACTTTGCTTTAGGTTAAACATTTTACTTGCACTGTTTTTGTTCGCCACCACTATACGAGCACAGGGCTTTCCCGATATATCAGAAAAAGTTAAAGGTACTCAAGCAATCAAGGGCTACTTTACTTTGTATTGGGATGACTCAACTGGAAAAATGTTTTGGGAAATTGACAAGTTAGATACGGAGTTTATTTATCAAATATCCATGGGCTCAGGCTTAGGTGCAAATCAAGTGGGTATAGACAGAGGACAACTTGCTAGAACATACGTACTAGCGGCAAAACGTGTTGGCCCAAGAGTCTTACTTATAGAACCAAATTATCGTTACATTGCAAAGAGTGATAACCCATTAGAACGCCAAGCAGTAAAAGACGCATTTGCTCCTTCTACCTTATGGGGATTTGACATAGTAGCAACCTCTAAATCGAGTGTTTTAGTAGATGCCACAAACTTCTTTTTACGAGATGCTCGTAACGTCATAGGCAATATAGCAAGACGTAAACAAGGTAGCTTTTCTTTAGATAAATCAAAAAGTGCATTTTATTTAGAAAGTACCAAAGGCTTCCCTGAGAACCTCGAAGTAGAGTCAATGCTGACCTTTGTCAGTAAAAACCCAGGAAACTATATAAAAGATGTAGCTGCCTCTGGCGAGTCTATTAGCTTACGTCAGCACCATTCTTTTGTGAAACTCCCTGATGAGAACTACACAATTCGCTTATCAGATCCAAGAATTGGAACAAACGGACCAACGGTACAAGACTTCGCCACTTCGATAGGCGAGGATATGCAAATTCGCCTTGTAGCTCGTCATCGCTTACAAAAGAAGAACCCTAATTTAGCTCGCTCTGAAGCAATAGAACCTATTGTTTATTATGTTGATTCTGGGACACCTGAACCAATTAAAAGCGCACTAATAGAAGGCGCAAGTTGGTGGAATCAAGCATACGAAGCAGCTGGATTTATTAATGCATTTCAAGTTCGTGAGTTACCCGAAGACGTTGACCCACAAGATATTCGTTACAACATGATACATTGGACCCACCGTCGTACTCGGGGGTATTCTTATGGACGATCAGTAATCGACCCTCGCACCGGGGAAATTATTAAAGGCAACGTAAACTTGGGTAGTTTACGTTTAAGACAAGACTACTTACACGGACAGGGTTTAGTCGCAGGCTTTGAGTACCTAGAAAAGGTAGCTGATAATAACCAGGCCTCAGTTAATTTAGCCTTAGATAGAGTACGCCAACTATCTGCCCATGAAGTAGGACACACCTTAGGTTTTCCACACAATTACTTGGCTAGTGCTACCGGACGAGAGAGTGTAATGGACTACCCTGCTCCACTGGTAGAAATCACAGCCGATGGCAAACTCGACTTATCTAATGCATATGTACAGCGCATAGGTGAATACGATAAGTTAGCAATACGTTACGCATACGAACAATTTTTACCCGGTGTAGACGAGGCGAGCGCATTAAACAAAATTGTCCAAGAAAGTATCGATAAAGGCTTGTTATTTATGTCCCACAGTAACAATAACTTTAGAGGGGCTGGTCATCAGTATGCTGGTGTTTGGGACAATGGTGAAAATTTAGTTGACCAGTTAAAACACGAGATAAAAGTCCGTGAAATTGGCTTACAAAATTTCAGCGAGGCAATGATCCGCAATGGAGAAGCGCTTTCTGACTTAGAGTATGTGCTTTTACCCTTGTACATGCATCATCGTTTTCAACTCAACTCTGCAGCACAAAGTATAGGTGGAGCCAATTATGTCAATACACTAAGAGGCGATGGCCAAGTTCCCTTCACCATAGTCAGCCCCGAGGAGCAAAGAGATGCGCTAGAAACAGTATTGTCCACCCTAAGTGTCGATTTTCTGGCTCTACCTCCCAATATACTAAAATTGTTACCTCCTCCAGCACAAAGACACAATCAAGGGGAAACCTTTCCCGGTCGTACAGGTGTATTATTTGATGCACTGGCCGTAGTAGAAGGGGCAGCAGACTTAACGGTACAGCAGTTACTATACCCAGAGCGTATGGCACGACTTGTAGCATATGGAAGTATGGGAGATTACCCTAATCTTGAAGAAGTCATTGACCGCTTAATTGAGGTGACATGGGAAGTAGACCCACCTAAAAGCAAGTACGAGAAACAAATACTCAATATCATCCAACGGGTTACTATTGATAAATTAATGATACAAGCTAGCAGTGAATTGACATCACCAGAAGCTCAAGCAGTATTGGCTGACAGACTAGACAAGTTAGCAAGCTCATTGGCTAAGAAAAGAAAGCCAACTGCTTATCAGAGTTATGCTGTTGAAAAAATTCGTAGATGGCAGAAACGCTCAGAAAATTCTATTCCCACCGAAACAGTAAAACCCCCTAAAGGTGATCCTATTTAGTAGTTAGTCCTTGGCAAGCGCCTTACTTTGGTGCTTGCCTTCTTTGTTTAGAATCGAAATTTTGAAGTTTAAATACTGGCTGGAAAACATATCAGACTAGATAAATATCAAACCGATTCGCCTTTCCGGCCATCTCTACCTTTGGCTTTTTGCCTGCTAGATAGGGGGCGCCTGCTGGGCGCTTCACAACCACTCGTTTTTTAGCAAGTGCCAACGCAGGCGCTAATAGCAAATCAGCGTCTTCATCTGGCCCTAATAGCTGTTGAAATAAACGCATTTCTTTTTTAACCGCTGCGCTTTTTTTACGATGGGGAAACATAGGATCTAAATATACTACGTCTGGTGCTAGTCCTTGCCAGTTAGCCAATAACTCAGTTGCAATACCGTGGTGTAACTGCATTTTTTCAGGCAACCAACTTGATAACTCCTCATGGCTCGCTGCTCTATGCAGACCATCTTGCAACAAGGCAGCTACCACTGGTGAGCGCTCTATCATATCGAGTTTGCAGCCAAGGCTCGCTAAAACAAAGGCATCTCGGCCTAGGCCAGCTGTTGCATCAAGTACATGCCAATCTGTTTGTTTTTTAAGACCTACTGCTTTAGCTACTGCCTCTCCTTTACCGCCACCATGTTTACGCCTATAGGTTGCACTGTTCGATGCAAAGTCTACTAATACGGCTCCAGTTTTAGGTTCATCTAGCTGCCTCAACTCTAAATGACTATCTTGCTGAAATAGCGCTAATCCTTGCTCTGCAGTTGGGGTGAATCTTAAATTCCAGCGAGTAGCAGTGGCTTGTGCTTGCGTGATTAAGTCATCACTTGCCCCTAAAGGAACCGTAACAGGGACAGTATGTTCAGGTATTAATTTAAGCATGGCCAAAATGCTCTTTGTTACCTAACCACCGATTAATAATGGCTTGGGCGTTCGATGGGTATTGCTGCCATAAATGCTCTGCAATATTTTGAACCTGAGGGATAAGCTCAGCGTCACGAATTAAATCTGCGATTTTTAGGTCTGCAAGGCCAGTTTGCTTAGTCCCTAATAGCTCTCCTGGGCCACGTATTTCTAGGTCTTGTTGGGCGATATAAAAGCCGTCATTAGACTCTCTCAGCACAGCTAAACGTTTATTGGCTGTCTTCGACAGCGGGCTTTGATACATTAAGACGCAATGGCTTTCAACGGAGCCTCGCCCAACTCGCCCCCGCAATTGGTGTAGCTGCGCCAAACCTAGCCGTTCTGGGTTTTCAATGATCATCAGGCTCGCATTTGGAACGTCTACCCCCACTTCTATAACAGTGGTTGCTACTAGTAAGTCCAAAGTGCCGGCTTTGAAGTCATCCATAATCTGTTGTTTTTCATCAGATTTTAAACGCCCATGGACTAATCCTACTTTTAGCTCTGGCAAGGCGGTTCGCAATAAAATGGCGGTATCTTCTGCAGCTTGGCTTTGTAAAAACTCTGACTCATCAATTAGGGTACATACCCAATAGGTTTGCCTTCCTTGCTCCACACTGACTTGACGAACCCGGTTGATCACCTCATCGCGACGAGAGTCGGGTATTACCACTGTTTTAATTGGTGTACGCCCAGGTGGTAGCTCATCAATAATAGATGTATCTAAATCTGCATAAGCCGTCATAGCTAATGTTCTTGGGATAGGCGTAGCTGTCATAATAAGTTGGTGTGGAAACGCCCCTTGAGACTCGCCTTTTTTGCGCAGAGCTAAGCGCTGCCCCACACCAAACCTGTGCTGCTCATCGACTATCACTAAGGCTAAAGATGAAAACTCCACTGTATCTTGAAAAATAGCATGGGTACCCACTAACATTTTTATTTCGTTATTCGCCAGCTGAGCCAATACTTTCTCTCTAGCTTTGCCTTTTAACTTGCCCGCCAGCCAACCTATTTCGATACCCAGTGGTTCAAACCATTGCCTAAAGTTATTTGCATGTTGTTCTGCCAGTAACTCGGTAGGTGCCATCAAGCCCACTTGATAACCAGCGTGTATAGCAGATATTGCAGCTAATGCGGCAACTAAGGTTTTCCCAGAACCCACATCACCTTGAACTAACCTCATCATGGGCTGGTTTTGTTGCATGTCATCTTGAATGTCTGTGGTGACCCTTAACTGGGCATGAGTGGGTTTAAAGGGCAAACTAGCCAAAAATTGATTTAGCAAGCTTGCGGCTGGGCGAATTGGATAACTTGCTTGTTGTTGACTCTGCTGGCGCACCTTTAGCACACTTAAATGATGTGCCAACAGCTCTTCTACCACTAAGCGTTGCTGAGCTGGGTGCTTACCTTCTTCTAAGAGACTCAAAGTGACATCAGGCGCAGGCCGGTGCACTAAATGTAAGGCTTCTCCTAGGCTAAGCTGATGTTGATATAATCCTTCAGGTAATAACTCTGCTAATCCGCCCTTATCTAGTAAGGCCAATGCCTGTTCAGTTAAGCCTCGTAAGGTGAGCTGCTTAATACCATCTGTTGCTGGGTATACTGGGGTAAGTGACTCTTGCATAGAATCTGGCTTGTCTACATTAATAGACTTATATTCGGGGTGCATAATTTCGAGACCAAACTTCCCTGCTTTTACCTCACCAAAGCAGCGTATTGTGGTACCAATCTGTAGGTTGTTTTTTTGAGCTGCAGAAAAATGAAAAAAACGTAAGGTGACTGTACCAGTACCATCACTTACCCGAACCACTAACATACGTTTGCGGCCAAATTGAATATCACAAGACATTACCTCGCCTTGAATACTAGTATGCAAATGGGGCTGCAGATCTGCTATGGGATAAATTCGGGTGCGGTCTTCATATCTGTGTGGCAAATGAAACAGCAAATCCTGAACAGTAAGGATCGACAATTTCGCGAGTTTTTCTGCCGCTTTGCTTCCCACACCTTTTAATTCTGTCACCGGCTTTTGCGCTAGCCCTAACATGGTATATCCTTAGATAGTTTAATTGTTTACTACCCCTTTAAGCTTATAAAACAACCTATACTTCCCCTAACAAAATAGGCCGCCAATCTTTAAAGAAATTCAAGAGATCCGCAAGTAATACCCGCAACCTTTTTCAGAAACTTGAGCATAACTGGAAATTAGGGATTACACATCTACAAATCCTTGCTAATCTGATTTATATAAAGACCTAATAATTAAGTAATTTTTATTGATGGAGCAATCACGCACTTAACTTTACATGAATAGAATATTAGTTCAGAACGTTAAATATCGACGAGATATTATGAGAGCTCTAGCTTTATTCACCTTTGTAGGCGGGATAGTGTTTGCTGTACTTAACTTTATGCGAGGGTTAAACCTGTTAGCTAGTCTAGAGCTTACCTACAGCATATTCTCTATATATTTATGGTTTATTGTCCCTACCACGCACCACTTGTCTAGATGGATTTTATCTTACATCATTCCGTTTTTCTTAGTCATGATGTATGCCTTATCGCTCCCCAATACCTCATCCGCTGTTTTTGTATGGGTATTAATCATTCCCTTATTATCTTATTTACTGTTAGGGCGTCACCATGGTTTTTGGGTATCACTTATTTTTATATTTTTGGCTATTGTGCTTTATAACACCCGCTTTTTTGACTCCACTATCAGCTTTCCCTTAAATGCGGCGATGGCCATCAATGTTAGCTTAAGCTCACTGTTTGCTATGACTATTGCACATGTATATGAGCTTAATCGCGAAAAAAATGAAACACGCTTAATTGAATTAGCAGGCACAGATAAGCTAACAGGTTTGGCAAATCGAATGAAGTTAGATACGAGCTTTTTACACATATCTACGCTAGCCAAACGTCATAAATTACACTTTGTTTTAGTCTTATTTGATTTAGACTTTTTCAAAAATATTAATGATCAATATGGCCATGATGTAGGAGATAAAGCCTTAATTTTTGTGGCTGATTTTTTGAAGAAAAATACCAGAGAAAGTGATTTTCTAGTAAGAATGGGCGGTGAAGAATTCTTCTTAATGATGACCTGCTCTGATGCAAAAGAAGCCCATCAACATGTTGAACGTATTCGCAAAAGACTTGCAGAAAACCCTTTAATACACGACAACCTAAAGATCCCCATCACCCTAAGCGCAGGCCTTGCTACCTACAACCTTGATGGAACAAACCTTAATACATTGATTAAAAAAGCTGACGAGCGCTTGTATACAGCTAAAAAGAATGGCCGTAATCGTATCGTTTTTGAATAGCCATTGATTCTTCAATTATCAGCCAAGAGTGCCTATCTGAAGCATTGTTAGTTACCGTACTGCAACTCTTGCCACCAAGTATCGTCTGCCTCTATCACCCCTTCAGAATTAACATAGGGGTACGTTAAGCCTTTACGATCGCATATCTTTTTAAGGTTTGGAAAGCCACCAGCAAACAAGGTACGTTGACAACTTGCTTCATCGAGTAGCGGCTTATTATACATCCCTGCTAACTGTCTTTGGCGCTGTGCCTCATATAAAATTAGTGCTGCAGCCACTGATACATTCAGCGATTGCACCATACCCACCATAGGAATAATAATTTCTTTATCTGCCAAAGCCTTAGCTTGAGCACTCACGCCCAGTTTCTCTTGGCCTAAAAGGATGGCTGTAGGTTGGGTATAATCAACCTCTCGAAAATCCACTGCTGCAGGACTTAAGTTTGTCACTAAAACCTGCATATCCTGCTGTTTTAGAGTTTCAACAGCACTATCGATACTCGTATGCACTTGTGTTTCTACCCAGTGCTCACTGCCCATAGCAGTGGCTTTTAAAATGGCGCTCTTCCTTAGACCTGAAGCACTTTGTGGGCTTTCAACATCTTCTGAAACCACAGCATGAACCTTATGCACACCAACCGCATCACAACTACGCACAATCGCCGAAGCATTATGGGGTTTGTACAGCTGCTCTAAACATACAGTCAGGCTTGGTTGTCTTAGGGAGAGAAGTCGCCTAATACGGGCATACCGTTCAGGCGACATACTAGATTGGAAAGTCATTTAGGTATGAAACTACTATGGGCTTGTAAATTGATAGCCCTTATAATTCCATCACACCATCAATTTCAATTTGTACCCCTTTAGGCAATGCACTGATCTGCACCGCTGCCCTAGCAGGGTATGGCTGGTCGAAATACTGACTCATAATTTCATTCACTAGAGCAAACTTAGACAAATCAACTAAAAATATAGTTACTTTGGCTAAATCATTCACAGTTCCACCAGCAGCTTCACATACAGCGCTAACATTTTTAAACACTTGATGAGCTTGTTCTACAAAGTCTTCTGAAATGACTTCCATGGTTTCAGGAACAAGTGGAATTTGTCCCGATAAATACACTGTATTGCCACTTTTAACTGCTTGGCTATATGTGCCGATCGCCTGAGGCGCCTTGTCTGTATGGATTACCGACTTAGACATGATAATTTACCTTTTAAAAATTAAGATTTATGAAGATTTGTTTTATTTTGCTTGGCTTGGCTGTGTCGTGATACCCGTTGCACTTCAGGCATAGCGCGTATTTTGCGCATTACATTGGCTAGCTGTAACCGGTTTTCAGTCATCAACTCAATATCAATGTAATAAACGTTACTTTCTTTCTCTTCCGTTTGCAGGCTTACGATATTTGACCCACAACGAGCCACTGTATTAGTAAGTGTAGCTAAAGTGCCTTGATGGTTTACCAACTCAACACGCAAAGAGGTATGGAATTCTCCTTTAACATCCTCATCCCAGCGCATCACTAAAACTCGGTGCGGCTCTTCTTTGGTAAGCTTACGGATATTACTACAACCGTTTTGATGGATAACTAAACCTCTTCCTGGGCTTAATACCGCCACAATTTGATCCCCAGGAATTGGGTGGCAACATTGAGAATAAGAGACAAGTAACCCTTCTGTACCGCGAATCGCAACCTTACCTTCTTTATCAGACAAGTCTGTAGACTCACCCAACAAGCGCCTAGCTACGATTGCACTTAGTTCTTTTCCTAGGCCAATATCCGCTAATAATTCGTCGAAATTATTATGCTTAGTTTCTAACACTACCCGATTAATATCTTCCTCAGATACTTCATCTAATTTAACTTCGCCTAAAGCATGTCTAAGTAAACGATTACCCATCACGATAGCTTCTTCAGCCCGTTGATTTTTAAGATAATGACGAATGTTAGAGCGTGCTCTTGCTGTCACCACAAAATTTAACCAATTAGCATTGGGCTTGGCTCTGGGCGAGGTAATAATTTCAACAGTTTGCCCATTCTCTAATGGCTTACTAAGTGAATAGGGACGCCTCTCTACTTTTACGCCAACACAGGCGTTACCAATATCAGAGTGAACAGCGTAGGCAAAATCAACGGCCGTGGCCCCTAAAGGCAATTCAATAATTCGTCCGTCAGGTGAAAAAACGTAAATTTCTTCTGGAAACAGATCTGTCTTAACATTTTCAATAAACTCAAAGGAAGAGCTGGCACTTTGCTGTAACTCAATTAAAGACTGCATCCATTTACGGGCGCGCACTTGAGCTGTGGTACCTGAGCTTTCTTTCTCATCTTTGTATAACCAATGGGCGGCCACACCTTTGTCAGCCATATGGTCCATATTTTCAGTACGAATTTGAATTTCTACTGGGATCCCATGGGGGCCAATCAAAGAGGTGTGCAAAGACTGGTAGCCGTTAATTCTAGGTATTGCGATATAGTCTTTAAAGCGCCCTTCAATAGGTTTATATAGACCGTGCATAGCACCAAGAGCCCGATAACAATGATCAACTGATTCAACTACCACCCGAAAAGCATAGATATCCATCACCTCATTGAACATCAGTTCTTTATTCTTCATTTTGCAATAAATGGAATACAGGTGTTTTTCGCGGCCAATAACTACAGCTTCAATTTTTGAGCCTTCTAGGCGAGCTTCTACTTCTTTTCGCGTGTTTTCTATAATTTCTTTACGATTGCCACGCGCCTGCTTTACCGCTCCCATCAAAGCACGGTGCCTTAATGGATACATGGCCTGAAAACCTAAATCTTCAAGCTCATTTTTAATATCATGGATCCCCAACCTGTGGGCAATAGGTGCATATATTTCTAGGGTTTCGCGAGCAATTCGGCGACGTTTATCGGGGCGTAACGAGCCCAAAGTACGCATATTATGGGTTCTGTCTGCAAGCTTGATCAGGATAACCCGTATATCTTGCACCATAGCCATCATCATTTTACGGAAGTTTTCAGCTTGTGCTTCAAGCTTATTACTAAAGTGTATCTTTTCTAATTTACTAACGCCTTCAACTAATTCAGCGACGGTTTCACCAAACTGTTCGCTTAAGTCTTCTTGGCTGTAATCAGTATCTTCAATAACATCATGTAATAAGGCAGCCATGAGGGTTTCATGGTCAAGGCGCATATCCGCTAAAATGCCAGCTACAGCTACAGGATGAGTGATATACGGATCACCACTAGAGCGCATTTGGCCATCATGAGCGTCTCTTGCTAAAACAAACGCACGCTGGGTCTCAGCAACCTTGTCAGGTGGCAAATAAGATTCAAGCTTTTGTTTAAGACCCTCAAACAGATACACAGTAACTACTTTTATTAATGAATGAATAATCTAAGAATACGGGGAATTTCGGGGGATGCCAACGGCAATAATTAAATTTATGAGAATTGTCTAAAAAAGCTGAAAATACTTACCCCGACTGTATATGAAATAGACTGACGAGGTAAATATTTATCGTAAAATGTTAAGATTAAAAGCCTAGTGAATTAACCTAACCTTAAAATCAAAAAATCTTACTGCTCGGCTAAGATATTAGCGACTGAATCAAATTCAGCTTGGTCTTGCACTTGTTGGTCACGTAAAGAATCTGCTTCTAATGTATCAGCAGTCACTAGACCTTCTTCAATTTCACGTAGGGCAACAACCGTTGGCTTATCTGTGCCACGATTTACCATAGGTTCTTTTCCTTCAATGGCAATTTGACGTGCACGACGAGCGGCCACTAATACTAAATCAAATCTGTTGCCAACTTTATCTACTGCGTCTTCAACTGTTACGCGGGCCATGATGATCTCCGTCGATGGTAATATATAAAAAAAGGTCGCGTAGTGTACTGGCTAACGCAACAATTTTAAAGCTATTTGATCAAATATTGATTATTTATCCGTCAATAGATTATCAAACAAGCTTTCATAGCGAATAATTTGCTTTTCTTTACGCAAGCGCCTAGTTGTCACTATAGCTTCAAGCTCATTTAATGCCGCTTCAAAATCATCATTTACCACAATAAAATCAAACTCATGGTAATGGGATATTTCAGATACTGCTTTCGTCATACGCTCTGCAATCACCTCAGCAGAGTCTTGCCCTCTTTGAGTTAAACGCCTTTGTAATTCTTCTTTTGATGGCGGCGCAACAAATATAGTGGCGGTATCAGGAATTTGCGCTTTAACTTGCCTAGCACCTTGCCAATCAATATCTAAAAACACATCTATTCCTTTGGCTAAGGTCTGTTCGATAACCACTCTAGATGTTCCGTAGTAATTACCGAAGACTTCTGCCCACTCAAAAAACGAGTTTTCAGCAATTAAGGCTTCGAATGCAGCATGATCAACAAAATGGTAATGCACGCCATCAACCTCGCCAGGCCTAGGAGCTCGAGTGGTGTGGGAAACAGACACTTGCATAGCATTGTTATGATCATCAGATTCTTGATGTTTTTCCAATAAGGCCTTAATAAGGCTAGATTTTCCTGCACCTGAGGGAGCAGCAAGAATGAATAAATTTCCGAGAGTTTGAGGCATTTTTATCTTTTACGTATTAAATGTTATGTCGCAGTTAGTTGGCAATGGTAGCATAGTCTATATCAAGGGCCGAGTGCCTAAGTTTAATTAGTCTTAACAGGTAGCAACATGAACGACAGCCAATATCATCAAATGACAGATGACTTACTTATCGATATTGAAGAAATGTTAGATGAATGCGAAGTCGATATTGATTATGAATCAGCAGGCAGCATTCTGACCATGACCTTTGTAAATGGTACAAAAATTATCATCAACAAACAGCCACCATTACAGCAATTGTGGATGGCCACTAAGTATAATGGTCATCATTTTAATTTTGAAAATGAGCAATGGATAGACGAACGCACCGGCGTAGAGTTTTGGTCATTTTTAGATGAAGCTATTTCAAAACAAGCTGAAGCAAACGTTAATCTTAGAAAATCTTAAGAGCCTTAAATATGAGTCAAGAATTGTTACCTTATGTAGAAGTTAATCCTACTCAAACACCTAAAGCAGTTGTAATTTGGTTACATGGTTTAGGGGATTCTGGAAACGGCTTTGCGCCAATTGTTCCCGAATTAAAATTACCAGAAGATTTAGCTATTCGCTTTGTTTTCCCCCATGCACCAATCCGCCCTATTACTATAAATGGCGGTATGGAAATGCGCGCTTGGTATGACATTGCAAGCATGGACTTTAACAACAGAGCAGACAGCAAGGGCGTGAAAGAATCGGCAGCCCAAGTTGAAGCCTTAATTGAAGCAGAAATCAGCAAGGGTATTCCCGCAAATAAAATTATTTTGGCTGGTTTTTCTCAAGGTGGCGTGATCGCCTTACACCTTGGTACGCGTTACGAAAAAACCTTAGCTGGTATTATGTCTTTGTCGAGTTACATGAGCGAGCCTGAAAAACTTAGCGCCGAAGCCAGTAACGCTAACAAAAAGACTCCTGTATTAGTGGCTCATGGTACTCAAGATGAAGTGGTACCAATCATGATGGGAAATAGTGCATTTAAAGTCTTAGAGAGTAATGGATATACAGCGACTTGGAACGAATATGCCATGCCGCACAGCGTGTGTAAGCAAGAGATAGATGATATTTCTGTATGGTTACAGCAAAAATTAAAGTAGTAAGTATTTATTAACTTGGTTTTATTTTAATACTAGATGTTTGATTGAAGCCTTGGCAGGCAAACCAAATGAATTAGGTGTTGTCTGCCTTTGATATTAACTGACTAAATTGCGCAAGAGCTGACTTTATCTCAACTATGTTGAAGCTGTCAGTTGCCTCGATAAGCTTCTCAGAAAAAGCCTGCAAGACTTCAGATTGATAGGTTTTAGATAGTGCCAGCAGTTCATTTGCAAACTCAGCAATATCACTTAAATTATTGCTTTGCTTGAGCTGCTCACACCTAACTAAAAATGTATTTTTGAGCCTACTATTGAGCTCATCACCAAACCCTAACTCCACTTTTTCAGTCGACTCAACAGCTACCACTCTATGACTCAAATGTTTTTGTAATTCGGCTACTAACTCTTGCTTTAATACGGGTTTACGTAAATACCCAATAAAGTTTTCTCTTCTTTGTCGTTCGTAATCATCTCGCATCACCGAGGCTGTCAATGCCACAATGGGAAGTGTTGGTTTTGAAAGCTTGATAATATTAGCAGCTTTGTAACCATCCATGACTGGCATTCGAATATCCATAATAATTAAGTCAAAATACTGAGCTTCACTAATATCTACAGCTTGTTGACCATTTTCAGCCTCGACACACTCGATATTTAAGCTTCTAAAGATCTCGATTAATAAAGCTCGGTTATCTTCTATGTCATCTACAACTAACACCCGTGCTGGCTCAAACTCTACCTTGGCACTAGATTGAACCAGGTGTGGCAAACTTGTGGGCGTTTCATCAACTGCCAAAATATCCACAGATTTTAAAAACACCGAAAAACATGACCCTTGATTAGGCGTACTGGTTACTGAAATTTTGCCGCCCATAAGCTCAATCAAACGTTTACTAATGGTTAACCCTAGCCCTGTACCACCATATTGTCTGACACTCTGTCCCTCATGTTGTTGAAAACTCTCAAAAATATGCTCCAGCATATTATGCTCAATGCCTATACCTGTATCTTCAACATCAATTCGTAAGTCTAACTTACTGTGAATGGAGTTTTCGTTTTCAGCAACGACTCTAAGAGTGACACTTCCAGACTCGGTGAACTTAACTGCATTACCAACTAAATTAAACAACACCTGCCGAATACGTGCAGAGTCTAGTAGCAAAGCTTGGGGGATCCTTTCATCTACATCTAGCATAAAGTCCAGCCCTTTAGCACGGACATTCATAGTAAAAACGTTACCGATTTCATCAAACACATTATGTGGATTACAAACTTCTTTAGAGATATTAAGTTTACCCGCCTCAATTTTAGACAAGTCCAAAATGTCATTAATCAATAACAGCAAAGAGTTACCAGCAGATTTAATAGTAGAGATAAAAGATTTCAGTTTAGTATCTTGAACTTGCTCGTGAAGTAATTCAGTAAAACCAATAATTGCGTTCATAGGCGTACGAATTTCATGACTCATATTGGCTAAAAATTCAGACTTGGCATTATTAGCTGACTCTGCATGGGTTTTAGCCTGTTGCAGTGCTCTTTCCATAGACACACGCTCATTCAAATTAACGATTATGTGTAGCCACGCATCTTCATTGTGATATTGAATGGCAATAATCGACAGCAAGCCTTCTATTGTTTGCCCATTTAAAGTAGTGATTTGCGTCTGTTGCTCAAAGGTGTCTTGGCTATTGCCTTGATAAAAACACGAACCAGAAACAGAGCCTAAACTCTCTTGTTGTAAGCCCAGAGATTGAATCGCATTTTCATTCGCCATTAGTAGCAAATTAGTTGCTGCATCCACCACATATACAATCACAGGAATGTTATTGATAACCACAGATAAATTCCGCTCACTTTGTATCAAAGATAACTCTGTGGCTGCCCGTAACTGTACTTCTCGTTTAAGACGGCGATTCCAAAAAAACACTAATGAAATAATCAAAATAGCAATTAATGAAATAACAAAAATAAGTTGATAATCGGTTTTGACAAGAAACTCTTTATTGCCCCATTTATCTAAAATTTGCTGTTTTTCTACAGTACTGATACTCGCCAAGGCTTTATTAATTAGGGGAATTAGTGGGGCCAAGTCTGGTTGTACAACAAAACCAAGCTCAAGGGTGTATTCGGTTTTCCCTACTACCTGCAAGTTGGTATAGCCATTTTCAGCAACCAAATAGTTTATTTGCGCAAGAGGGCCAATAAATACGTCAGTTTTACCCACATAAAGATCCTCTAAGCCAGCCTTCGCAGAGGCAACCAACTCGAACTCAGAGTTAGGGTAACGTTTGATTAATGCATTTGTGCTTGCATAATCGTCAATTAAACTAATGCGCTTATCTAAAACATTACTAACATTATCTATATATTGATGCTCATTTCGCATCACTATAACGAAGGGACTTTGAATAAAACTATCAGTGAACAATAAGTCTTGGAACGGTTTATAGGTGCTGGCTGCTACACCAATATTAACCTTATCATCCAACATTAAATCTACGCTTTTTTGCCAGCTGTCAGTGTTAACTTGAATAAAATCAATATTCAAGGTTTTGGCCACTATGCTGTAATACTCAGGCAACATTCCTTGATGCTCACCACTTTCATCAATTGACTCAAATGGCATCCAGTTAGGATCCGCTACAAAAGTAAGATTACTATGCTTGAGTAGCCAAGCTTGCTCAGATTTAGTTAACTCGACTCGAGGTAGATTTTCTGTGTGCCGCTCTATACCCCACTTATCAATAATACTGTCAAATTTGCGCCCCTTAATGTGCAATAAAGCCTGATTAATAATATCGGCTAAGGGCTGGTAATCATTTCTTACTGCAATATGTAATGAGCTAGAAGGTACATTCGGAAGAGGCTTAAATGGAATAATATTGCCAATGTCATTTTGCCTAAGTAGGTAACTCACCACTGCATGGGAATCAAACATCACATCTGCTTGGTTTTTTAAAATTAAATCAAGCGCCTGCCTTGGAGAGTCCACATAAATAAACTGCATATCCGGAACTTCTTCACGGATTTCTTGCTCCATAGCTGCATCACGAACTATGGCCAAACGTAACCCAGAAAGCTGCTCCAACTCTGTAATAGCCAAGTCGTCGCGAATAAAAAAGTAATTCAACAACTCAAAATAAGGCAGCGTAAACAATAAATGAGGGAGGCGTTCTTCAGTTTTAAAGGCCGCAACCAAGAGATCACTTTGCTTTTGCTCAACATTTTCTAACGAGGCCTCCCAGACGTTAGTGGTAACAGCAAATTGCAACCCAGTTAACTGTGAAATCTCTGCTAACAGGTCTTTACCCACACCATCATAGTCACCGTATTCATTTTGAAACTCAAAAGGCGCCCACGCATTGTCACCAGCCACATTAATAACTGGATGGTTTTGAATCCATTGCTTTTGTTGTTTAGTAAGCGTGAGTTCTGAGGAGGAGGAAAGCTCTGCTGGCAGGCTTGTCTCACCTCCAAACCAGCGGTTTTGGATATTACGGTGCTGCTCTGTAGAAATAGCAGCTAACCCTTTTTGAATAATGCTAGCGAGTTCTGGGTAAGCCTTAGTTGACGCAATATGCAGTGTTTTTTTACCTAAATAACGGGCGGATTTAAAAGGAACAATAGTGTTTATTCCCTCCAATTGCAGAATGTAAGTAAGGGCTCCGTAGGTATCAAATAACAAATCTGCTCGATTTTCTAAGACTGCATCGATTGCAGCAGATATGGTCGGCACATCAATAATTTGTATTAGGGGAAAATGTTCTTGTATGAGTGCTTTATGGGCGAAGTCAGTAGGGATAGCGACGCGCTTGCCGTTAAGATCATCAAGGGTACGAACCGCTAAATCTTTACGAACAAAAAAGTAGTCTAATGCCTCAAAATAAGGTTCAGAGAAATTTAAAAAAGCCTCTCTATCTGCGGTTTTGTAGACCGCAGCCAATATTTGAACCTGATTATTTTTAGCTTTATTAAGATTGCTCTTCCAGTCATCTATGGAGACTTGAAACTTTAGGCCCGTATTATTCGAAATAAGCTGCAAATAGTCAGCAGCAATTCCCTGATAATTTCCTTGCTTGTCTGCAAAGTCAAAAGGGGCCCAATCAGGTCCACCTCCAACAATGACATTTGGGTGAGCCTCAATCCAGGCTTGTTCTATTTGAGTTAATGGGACTTTCATGCCGCCTGCAGCATCTTCTGCCTGAACTGGTTGCAGGGCTAAAATCAAAAACCAAACCACATACCACCAGTGACGACATTTCATATTATTGATTCATTATCTCTAAAAATTCAGGTAGATGAGTAATTAATATATCGACTAAAGCTGGGTCAAAGTGCTTTCCGCGATTTTCTTGAATGTATTGCACTGCGTCATCTACAGTCCACGCACTTTTATATTGCCGCTTATGGGTTAAGGCATCAAACACATCCGCCAGCGCCACTATTCGTCCGAAGATATGAATTTCATCTCCTTTTAAACCCCTAGGGTAGCCAGTACCATCCCATTTTTCATGATGCTCGTGGGCAATAATTGCCGCAGCAGTGGTTAAACGACGTTTTGAATTTTTTAGCAATTCATAACCCTTTTCAGCATGGGTTTTCATGATTGCCATTTCGTCATCGGTTAACTTGCCAGGCTTATGTAAAATATCTTCAGGAATGGCTATCTTGCCTATATCGTGCATGGGAGAAGCTAAAAATATACTGTTAACTTCTTCTTCAGATAAAAAATCAACTTTTTGAGCTAGCAACTTACAAATGTCAGCAACACGTTTTATGTGCTGTCCGGTTTCGTCTGAAGTTGATTCCATAACCTCCATTAAAATGTAGATCATTTCACACTGGTTATCTTCAATCTCTTTGGTGAGCCTACGGGCTTGTAAATTAGCTTTTACCTCAATCTCATTACTGCGGTTTTTTAAAGCTTGCCGTGAAATGGCCAGTTCGATATGGGTTTTCACTCTAAATAAGAGTTCATTAGCGTGAAAAGGCTTAACAATATAATCCACCCCACCCACTTGAAACCCTTTTGAGATAGCATCTACATCCGCTTTTGCTGTAAGAAATATGACAGGGGTATCTTTTACGTGATCGAGTTGCTTGATTTGAACACAGACATCATACCCATTAATTTTGGGCATCATGATATCCAACAAAATAAGATCAAAAGCATGATTTTTTATAAGGTCTAATGCTTCTTGTCCATCGGAGGCGAAAGAAAACGTATAGCTTTCTTCTTTAAGGATATTCATAGCCACCTGAATGTTTTCAGATACATCATCAACAATCAGGATATGTATGTCTTTACCGCTTTTCAAAATGTCGTCCCTATCATCAAAAAAACTGCTTATGTACAAGTCTTCAGGAGTCTACAACATTCCATAACTATGGTTAAGAAAAAAACAGCAATAAAATTAGTGACTTTGCAGCCATAAATTAAAGGGATATGTAAGGCGACCATGTACAATAAAAAGCGACTATTAGCGGCATATTTAAGGTGCTAATAGCCCGTGATAAAAATGTGATGAAATCATATGAATCAATCTCCGGTTTTATAATGCAAGATTGTTCACTTAAATAGGAGAACCCCATGAACAAATTTTTGAAAACACTTAGCGTATTGGTTTTTGGCTTATTCGCGCTTCCAGCTTTAGCTGCGGACAGCGCGGTAAAAACAGGATTTTTTAATAACACAGCAATTGAAGGCTATGACACTGTAGCTTATTTTACTGAAGGAAAAGCAGTGAAAGGCAGTGACAAGTTCACATTCACATGGCGTGACGCTGACTGGCATTTTTCTAGCCAAGAAAACCTAGCGTTATTTAAAGAGGCGCCAGAAAAATATGCGGCACAATATGGTGGTTACTGTGCTTGGGCAATGGCTTCGGGTAAAACAGCAGGTATCGACCCAGAAGTTTGGCACATAGAAAATGGTAAGCTGTACCTAAACTACAACAAAAAAGTACAGGATGACTGGTTTAGCGATCTTCAAGAAGACATACTTGCTGCGGATCAAAAATACCCAGAAGTAACCGACGTCAACAAATATCAGTAATATCACTGAACCTTAATAGCAACCCAGCCTGTTTTAACAGGCCGGGTTTTTATACATTTTTAAAAACCCTAATTTGTTTTTAGCCAAGCCGCCATCAGCCTGATAAGATCCACGCAATAAGGTCAATCATACGATCACGTGATCACTGTTATTTAGGAAGTGTTATGGCAATCCGTACTATCCGTATCGCAACACGCAAAAGCGCCTTAGCGTTATGGCAAGCCGAATATGTAAAATCCGCTTTATTAAAGGCTCATCAAAACATTCAAGTTGAATTAGTGCCCATGAGCACCCAAGGCGACAAAATCCTTGATACACCTCTGGCTAAAATTGGCGGTAAAGGCCTATTTATAAAAGAGCTAGAAGTTGCCATGAACGAAGGCCGTGCTGATATTGCGGTTCACTCCATGAAAGATGTGCCTGTTGAGTTTCCTGAAGGCTTTGGGTTGCACGCTATTTGTGAACGTGAAAACCCCTTTGATGCATTTGTATCTAACACTTTTACAGACTTAGCCTCTTTACCCCAAGGTGCAGTGGTAGGTACCTCAAGCTTACGCCGCCAGTGTCAATTAAGAAAAATGCGCCCTGGCTTAGTTATTAAAGACTTACGAGGCAATGTTAATACTCGATTAGCCAAGCTAGATGCTGGGGAGTACGATGCAATTATTCTCGCAGCAGCGGGCTTAATTCGATTAGGCATGCAAGACCGCATTCGCTATGACATTCCAGCAGCAGAGTCATTACCTGCAGTAGGACAAGGCGCAGTGGGTATAGAATGCCGTAATGATGATGCTGAACTTATTGCCCTTTTAGCACCGCTTAATCACGCAGAGACTGCAACCCGAGTTCGCTGCGAACGCGCCATGAACGCTAAGCTAAATGGCGGCTGCCAAGTTCCAATCGGTAGCTTTGCCACCCTAGAGCAACAACAAGTTACCTTAAAAGGATTAGTTGGCTCACCAGATGGAAACACCTTATTACAAGCCACTGCTAGCGGAACATTTGAACAAGCAGAACAGGTTGGTGAGCAAGTCGCACAGCAATTACTTGACCAAGGGGCAGGTGAAATACTTGCAGCCCTACACGCAGACTAAGCTTTGAGCTTTTTATTACTAAGGCCACAAGGTAAATGTGTTAAAAGCGCATTAGCACTTAACAATGCGAATATAGCAACCGTTGCCTGTGGTCTTATTGATACCCAACTCGACTCCCAGGCTATTGAGCTTTTACCCGCTAAAATTGCAGCCCTAGATAAAATCTCTGCAGCGACTATTTATGTCATAGTCACCAGCACAGTGGCTGCAGAGCAATGCATTAAACTTAAAAACACTTGGCCAGAGAAAATAATATTTTTTGCGGTAGGCAATAGCTCTGCCGATATATTACGAAAGGCCGCTTTTGATGTTATTACACCAATTGAAGCCCGCACTGAAGGGCTATTGGCTCTACCTCAGCTCAATCAAGTCTCAGACAAAAAAATCATTATCATGAAAGGCTATGGTGGCCGAGAATTACTAGTGGATACCTTAAAGAAACGAGGCGCACTGGTTGATGAGTGGGAAGTCTACAAACGGGTTAAAATAGCCAAGCCCGAGTCAACACAAGACTGGCAACAAGAGCAAATTCGTTGCATTATTGCAACCAGTGGCGAAGTAATTCAGGCAGCCTTTGAATATTTTGAGCAAACTTGGTTACAAACAAAAGACTGGATTGTGGTAAGTGAACGTACCGCAGAAATCGCAAAAAAAATGGGCGTAAGCCACATAAGTGTCAGTCGCGATGCCAGTGATAAGGCAATCATTCAATGCGCACAGCTTTATTTGACTCGCGCGGGACATTCTACGGAGCTTTAGATGGCAGATAATAAAGATGAATTAAGTGCAGCAGACCAAAAAGCGTTAGCTGAGCTAGAAAAACAAGTGGCAAAAAGTAAAACCGATACAAGCGCTGCAACCAAACCTACCCCAAAAGATGAAAAGCCCGGCGCTAGATCCAGTGCAAACTTTAAAACCACTAGTGCCAACCTAAAGCCAGCAAGCGACAAGCCCCAAGCAAAAGCTAAAACCGGCTTGTTATGGTTAGTGACGATTATCAATTTATTGTTGTTAGTTGCTATCGTAGCAGCAGGATACTGGGCATGGCTGCAGTGGCAAGCGCAATCCAAAGCCCAAGATAACACCTTAATTGAACAGCAAAATGTTGTTTCCGCTCAAGCACAAACAGTCAAGCAAACCCTAGCGGCAAACCAACAACTTAAAGTTGAGTTGCAAGCACAAAACCAAGGGCTGCAAACAAGCGTTAATAGCCTAGTTGAACAACTACAATTAACAGACTCACAAACACAGAGTAACCAAAGGCAGTTAACCGAGCTTTCTGGAAGACGCCCCGCAGATTGGTTATTAGCCGAAGCTGATTATTTAGTGCGTATGGCTGGCCGTAAATTATGGCTGGAACACGATGTAAAAACCGCCATTATGATGCTGCAATCTGCAGATAGCCGAATTCAAGACCTAGACGACCCAAGTTTATTACCGGTTCGTGAATACTTAGCTGCAGATATACAAAACTTACAGCAGATAAACCAAGTATCCACTAGCTCTATCGCCCTTGCACTAGGCGCCATGCTAAAACAAGTCGATAGTCTGCCTTTAGTATTTTTTGAACGCCCTAAAGAAGAAGTAACCGAGCAAGCTGTTACAGACTCTGTAGATGACTGGCGCAGTAATTTTATGCGTAACTTTAAAGAAGTGACCAAAGACTTCTTTAGCTATAAAAAAGTCACCACAGACATCAAACCGTTTATGTCTGAACAACAGCGCTGGCTACTTAAAGAACAGTTAAGCTTTGCCCTAATGCAAGCGCAAATAGCTGTTTTACAAGAAAACCAAACCTTATATCAACAAGCGCTGCAACAAGGCTTTGCGTTACTAATTGAACACTTTGATACCGAGCAAGACATAGTTGTGCAGTTCACAGAAAGTTTGAGCAATTTACAGCAGACTGATTTTTCCCGTGATTACCCATCACAGCTAGAAGCCGCGCCCTTGCTGCAGGATGTCATTGAGAGTCGCTTAGATAGCCGTTTTGTCAACGGAAGTAACTAATTATGAATCAGTTAATTCGAATTTTTGTGGTGTTTTTTGTGCTACTGATAGCATTAGTCATAGCGGCCATGTTTTTTGATGACAGAGGCTACGTGCTAGTTGAATTTAGTGGCAGCATAATAGAAATGAATGTGATGTCTTTGTGTTTATCACTCATCTTTATTTTTATAGGCTTTATGCTAATTAACTTCATCATAAAACTATTATTAGCCGCAGCTAGCGGCTCAAGAAGTTGGTTTGGCAGTTGGGGACACCGTAAAAATCAAAAAGCCTTTACCCAAGGATTACTCGCTTTGGCAGAAACCAACTATATTGCCGCCAGAGAGCATTTACAGAAAATAGAAAACGTAGACTTTGATGGCTTAAATTTATTAGCCGCAGCCGATGTAGAGTTACAACTAGGGCAACCAGAAAAAGCCAAAGCCCTATGGAAGAAAGCCACCTCTTACGACAAAGCTTCACTGGCAGCCAACCTATGTTTAATCCGTGATGCCCTAAACACACAAGATCACGCCACAGCATTGAAACTTATCGAAGAATTAGATCCTCAACAGCAAAGCCAAACACCGGTTATCAAACTTTGGGCGCAGGCACTTTACCAATCAAGAAAATGGCAAATACTTAAAGATAAGTTAAAAGGTTGGAAAAAAGCCTTAGGAGCTGATTACGAAGTATTTATGCAACACGCTTCTACAGGTAGCTTTGCTGAAATCGCCAGTAAAGAAGGCGCGGCTCAACTAAAACAAAATTGGCAAGCATTACCCAGAGCCACACGTAAAGATCCTGCTCAGCAGGCTTCCTATATTCAACAATTAATAGACCAAGGGCTTCATTCAGACGCTGAAAGTGCCCTAGTCGAATATCAAAAATCAGGCCCACATGCCCTACTGTTACCCTTGTTTAAACAAATTAAATTGCCTAACCCAAGCTTAGCCATTAAAAAGCTCGAAGCATGGTTAAAACAAGATGCCGAAAACGTAGAACTACTCTCAGTGCTTGGGCACATTGCCCATAACGCAGGTGACGACCTACTTGCTGAAAAAGCACTAGCTAAAGCTATCAAACTAGGCAGCCAACAAGCAGACTTAATGCTTATGGCTAGCATAAAAGAGAAGCAGCACGACGATAGCCAAGCCCTGCAACTATATAAACAAAGCATGCAGCAAGCTAAGTAGTTCAATCTCATAGGTATAAAGATGTTAAAACTAACAGCACTTACGTTTGTGGTTGCGCTAGCGTGGCTAAGCCCAGCCGTACCCAAGTCCACTCAACCCGCTTTCGAATTAATTACCTTAGGTGATACAGGCGGCATACAAGATGGTAACTTAAGTGCATTTTTACTACGGGCAATGTCAGAAGAAAACTACATAGCCTTAGACTCTGGCACACTAGTCAATGGGATAAATGTCGCCATAGAAAACCACGCCTTTGAAAATATAACCCGCAAAGCAGACCCTAAGCTTTCAGCCGCAGGCAACATATTACACCACCACGTAAAAGGCTACTTACTTAGCCATGGCCACCTTGACCATGTAGCAGGTTTGCTGATTGCATCACCAGACGATAGCTCTAAACCTATCTATGCCCTGCCCTCAGTAAACAACACCATGAGTGGCAACTATTTTAACTGGCAAGCATGGGCCAATTTCACCGACCGTGGAGCCATCCCCCAGTTAAACAAATATCCGGTTATTGATTTAACTGCACAGCAAAAGGTTTCACTACAAAACACCCAACTCAAAGTCACGCCTTTTAGCTTGAGCCACCCTTTAGAATCCACCGCCTTTGTAATAGAAAAAGACCAAGACATGTTTGTTTACTTTGGAGACACAGGCCCAGACGAAGTGGAAAAAGAAGGCAAACTAGCAGCCATTTGGCACTACCTAGCCAAACAAATGCAAACCAAAACCTTAAGGGGTGTAGTCATCGAAGTATCCTTTGATAATCAAAGGCCCGACAACCTCTTGTTTGGGCACCTCACCCCTAAATATTTACACCAAGAACTCAGTAAGTTTTATGAATTGGTTAGTGATAAATCCCAATTTAACAATATGCAGATCATTATTAGCCATATCAAATACAGCCTTAAGAGTGACCTAGACCCAAAAATTAAGATTAAACAACAACTAGATGCCGCCAATCCACTAGGCTTTAACTTTGTTATTGCAAAACAAGGGCAACGACTGGTTTTATAGTCAGTGAATAAGCTAAGTACTAATAAATTTAAATAACAGTGGAAAAGTCAGAGGTTTTCATTAGAATCAGCGCTCGCTTGACGTGAGAATGATTTATATACAGCAAAAATGTTTGATTAATCATATACACAATAACGATAGTCAACCCCCAAACTCAACCCTATATTGAGTTTTACAATCAGACTGCAATGCAGCTAAAAAACTGTTTGCACCCGTAGCTCAGCTGGATAGAGCGCTGCCCTCCGGAGGCAGAGGTCGTGAGTTCGAATCTCGCCGGGTGCGCCATTTTTAAAATGTCAGATAAAGACTCCTAACTATTAATTAACCTTAGCAATTCAAAGTTTCTTTTAACTTAAGCACCCTAGCGAATTCAACTCATCCGTTCGACTAATTTGTCTGGAACAAATTAGGACAGCTTTAGCTGGTCGCGAAGCGACGAAGCACATGGATGTGCTGAGCAATCCTCTCGGGTGCGCCGTTTTTAAAGGACTGCAGCCTGATTTTGTTTTCTTAAAATTCTCTTTTTTGAAATATGTAGCAAATGTGTAGCAAATGTGTAGCAAATAACCTCACTACTACCTGTATCAAATACGCGTTTTCCTAAATAGGTTTTTCTATTAAAGTAGAGGGTATACTCACTGTAAATTTCAAACTTAAAAATTAAGTAAATTGGGAAAGCGATGATAGACATATTAGGACAGAGAAGGGAGTCTGACGTTTCTGGGCAATTACTAGAGGCAGTCATTAAAAAGTTTAATTTCTCAGGCCAGTTTTATCATGGATTCCCTGTCATTTCTTCTCCAGAAGGCGGTATAACGTTAGATGGGCTTCTATGTTCGAAAGAATACGGGGTAGTCATTTTTCATTATCTAAAGGAGGAAAGCGTAACAGAGGATCTTGCTGAGTTAGTTGATGATGTTCATTTAAAAGTCACAGCAAAACTATCTGAAGTGAGAGAACTCACTAAGAGCAGAAAGCTTGTTGTCCCTGTAAAATCTATAGTTTACGCGCCATCTGGTATTAACTACGAAAGAGGTGATATCGAGAATGAAGTTTTGCTCTCCACTACCGAAGAAGAACTCAGGGAAAATATTGAAGGTTCTATTTGGGAGTATCCAGAACTATTTAAAACGGTTCTCTCTAGACTTCAATCTCTATCAAATTTAAAGCCCAAACGTAAGCGCTCGTATGTAAAGGAAGCGGATTCAAAAGGCGCAGTGCTAAAAAGCTTAGAGAGAGCACTTGCAACTTTGGATACAAATCAGACAAGAGCGGTTCTCGAAAATATAGATGGTGTCCAAAGAATTAGGGGGCTCGCGGGCTCTGGGAAGACGATAGTTTTAGCAAGAAAAATAGCGCACATTCATTCTCAAAATCCTAATTGGGATATTGCTGTCACATTTAATTCAAGATCGTTGAAAGAGCAACTAAAGCGACTGATAGAGATCTTTTACTTTGATGCGACAGACGACCAACCTGACTGGGAAAAGGTCAACATTATTCATGCATGGGGAAGCCCAAAAAGTGAAGGAATGTATTTTAACGCTTGTCTTTTGCACAATGTGCCCTACAAAGACTTCTCCCAATCCAAATATCTTAAAACTGCTGAAGAAGATAATTTTCAAGCGGTGTGTCGTGATTTTTTAGAAAGAACGCAGTCTGATAAAAAACTTTACGACTTAATTTTGATTGATGAAGCTCAAGATTTTAAACCAGAATTCTTACAGCTTTGTTATAGCCTTTTGGGCCCTAAAAAACGACTTATCTACGCATATGACGAGTTGCAAAACCTCGGTGATTCCGCAATGCCTTCACCTGAAGAAATTTGGGGTAATGACGAATCTGGTAAGCCAAGAGTTACTTTTTCAGAGAAGTCGCAAGACATAATACTTGACGTGTGTTACCGAAACCCCGGTCCAGTCCTTACCGCCGCTCACGCGCTAGGTTTTGGAGTTTATAGAAAGCCAATGATTCAAATGTTTGAATATGGCGAATTGTGGAAAGAAATTGGATATGAAGTAACCAACGGCAGTATAACTGAAGGTCAAGAGGTAACTCTTCAAAGGTCCTCTGAGTCAAGCCCTGCTTTGTTAGAAAGCCATAATTCGTATGACGAACTAATCAAATTTAGAAAGTTTGATAGTATCCAGTCCGAATATGATTGGGTCGTTGACGAAATAGTCAAAAATATTAAGGAAGAAGAAATTCTACCAAGCGACATTGTTGTAATTCATCCTAATACTATGAAAATGAGACAAGAGGTTGGGTACATTAGAGATGAGCTTTTCCAAAATGGTATCAACTCATCAATTGCTGGAATCACCAGTTCTCCAGATGAGTTTTTTTCTGACGATAGTATTACCTTTACATCAATTTATAGGGCCAAAGGTAACGAAGCTGCAATGGTTTACATAATCAATGCAGATTACTGTAATTCTGTTTTTGAGCTCGCTAAGAAAAGAAATATTTTATTTACCGCAATGACAAGAACTAAAGCCTGGCTCAGAGTTGTTGGAACAGGTACAAAGTTTGAAGAGTTGATGGACGAATATAACAAGGTACGAGAGAAAAATTTTACACTTCAATTTAAATATCCTACTCAAGAAGAGCGTGAAGAAATGCGAATCGTCAATAGAGATATGACTAGCACGGAGAGAATGCGAGTTTCGCAGGCGCGCAAAAATGCAGAAAATTTAGCCGCATTATTAGGAGGAGAGGTTAACTTAGAAGATATACCCGAGGACGTTAGAACAGCTTTAATACAAAAACTTCAAGGATAAGCTAATGCGCTGCGCTGAGGCAATGGATGACCTTAAATCTATAACATCGAGTCTTATTCGACATGGTTTTAGTGAAGATCAAAACTATCCTTCAATGAAAAAGGTTGGAAACCAATTTCACATAAGTTTTGCTGGCTTTCAAGATATCTCAATTGCATTAAAAGATGTTGCTTATCAAGAGATTTATCATAAACTCGATGAGTTGAGACAATACAATGTAAAGTTGCTTGATGGCGCATTAATACAGATTTTTTATTGTTATGAAAACGATGAATTAACCAAACATCGTCTGTGCTACTTTCCAGCTCCAACTTTTGAATCCTTCCAGAATGAACCTGAATTATATCTAGATGAAGGTAATATTTATGCCGATATAATCCAAAAATCTATATTACCAGTCCCTATTAGGTTTGACTTTGCTCCTAATGATGCTGAGCCAATTATACACCCTTCAAGCCATCTGACATTAGGGCAGTATAAAAACTGTAGAATTCCAGTAACTTCACCATTGTGTCCATCAACTTTTGTAAATTTTATATTAAGTTCTTTTTACTCTACTGCTTACCTAGAAATTCCAGCGACTTTCAGCTCAAGAAGATTACAAAAAACAATTCACGTGGACGAGCTTAGTTTTCTCCATATTAATGTATAGACTCAAGTAGACTTATTTACAGAACTCCAAGTGAAGGCATAAAAGCCGCTCCGACTTTTCCCAAGATCCATGTTTGAATTCGGGTAATGATTTCATTGCATTTGTACTTTATGCCTTTGAGTTTAAAAGTGAATAAACCGTCAAGCCAACTAGTTTTAATCAAACCTGTTTCTCAGCCGCATCTAACTTACTAAACTTCTGGTTTTTGAAATAAGATTTGCACAACATAGCTGGAAACCTTTACTTCGGCGCTATTTATTACAATTTCTTAGCTGCTTGCTGTCTAAGCCCAGAAAAAATTGCCTCCGCCACGTAGGCTGGAAAGTTATTGGGAATTTTAGCTTCGACTTTAGCAATAGCGTTTTCAACATTATCGATAAAGTATTCATAGTGAGAAGCAGCTTTGTCTGTAGGGTATTTCACATACTTGGCAGTCGATACAAAATGACGGAGCTGAATATCGTTCCATTTCCAGTGAGTGTTTTTGCCTTTTAAAGACATGGCCATTTTGATTTTTTGCGGCTGTAACGCACTTTTTGACATCATAGGAAACGCTGACAAGACGTCATACAGAGGAGTCATTCTATATGTGTTTTCAGGCTCTAAGAATACGCTAAAATTCTTTCCATGACCGTCAATAGCAGCGATTAACCAAAAGAATATCTGAGTTTTAAAAAATGAGTCTCTATCCTCCCGATTAGACGAAGCCGTTAACAAATTTAAACAGTCTGTTATTCCTGGACCACCATCTGCCTGATATTTTTGAGCAGATGAAATGCCCATTGCTTGACAAAAATCTTCTTGGGGGAGACGCATCAGCCATGAACCATCAGATGCATATTTACGATCAAAGCGTTCAACGCTTAAAACTTTTTGGTCACCAAAATAAAGCACCTCTGAATTAGCCACATTAAAACCAAAGGCTCTCGCTAGTTCTAGGCAAATAAATTCGTTCTCACAGCTATCGGTTAAATCGATACCCACTTGTGGTAACTCGCCCATGGGTAATTTCATTATGTGACTTGTTGGTGTTGAACCTATGGGTTTTGTCCATTGTTGACCGATTTTAAGCAAAGCGGTTTTCTCTTGAGCGCCGGCAATCGAAATCCGAAAGTCATCATCATCATTTTCCATCCCTAGTGCTGTATGTTTATAGCCTTGTAATAATTTCTCAACGTCTTGCTCTGACAACACCTTGTAGTTTAGTTGGTTTACAGACTCTGGTTGCTCTGAAGATAATTGAATAGCACCCACACAATCTTTGCCTATCGCCGCTAAAAGATCGAAGGCATGTCCAGAGCCGACATTGAATCTAGCTTGTATTTTATTGCGGATGCTTGGGTTATCGGGAAGCAAATTATCGAAGAAGTTATACACTAGATCGCCCGCGTATTTTTGCTTTGTAATGGGTAACGACAAAGAAATAGGACGCGCGCCTGGGCGCTTCATCCACTGCTCGGTATAAGAAAAATGTAGCCCTCCGTGCCTATCTTTTAACAGTGTGCCTACTTTGACCCCATTAAGGCTTACCAGCAACTGCATATTACCATTCCTGATCCCAGCCGCTTTCGGTCTTTTGATTGCTGTGATTTTCTTGCTTGGGCTTAAGCTCAATGGAGAGGCCTAGTTCATGGGCAATTTTAAAAAGAGTATCAATACGGGCGTTACCTGCTGAGTTTTCAATAGCAGAGATGGTTTTTTGCTTTAAACCAACATGCTCCGCCACATCGGTTTGCGTTCGTTGCTGCTTATTTCGATGCAGCTTTATATAGTCAGCCAGTTCTTTTGAGTTGTTAAGCTTCATTATGTCTCTCCACTCTTAACCCCTTGAAGGTATATCTATAAAACTATACCCTAAGAGGTATACCAAGTTAAATATACCCTAAGTGGTATATTTGTCAAATTATACCTTGTAGGGTATTGCTACCAATATAAAAGACATCAAATGACATGAGGAAATTTGTCAGCTTTGTCTAACCAATAATTAAACAGTTTTTGTAGCGTTTTGGTATTCATACCCAAAACGGTTTCTAATTGTTTGATTGTTAGCTGATCGCACATATTGCTTTGCTCTAATGCTATAAGTTTGGCGAGTTTTACTCTACTAGGTTTGTTACCCATGAAAAAATAAATCAATGCCCAACTTGTAGCATAATATTTTGATTGATTGACAGAATTCCAATCAGCTCTTGTTGAAGGAAATAATTGTGGCAGTGGAATAGGTTTTTTACGTAACTTTCCATTGTTAAGCCAGTCAGGGTTGGGTGCTATTTCTGCACTACTTAAATTGGTTGTTATCATTTCAAGGTATTCAGCAATTCCTTCATTCAACCATTTATTTGTAGTACCTATTACTCCACGGTTAATACCATGAGCAGATTCGTGAATAGCTGTTTTAAAAGCGCTTTGGAAAGATCCATAAAAGATTACGGCTTCATTGGTACCATTATCGTAAAAACCTGTCGTTGTTCTAGAGTTTGACGCATGTTTAGCCCGATAGCGTTCAAACCCTTTTTTTGAAGCAATAAACCTAAGATTTATCGACACTTTTTTTAGGTTACTTTTACCTATGAGCTGCCCATAAATAGTAAACATTTTATGAATGGCACGAGAGAGCTTTTCTTTAAACTCAAACGGCACATCTGCCCCCACTATGTTTAACGAGAAGTAATTAAAAACTTGCTCACCAGCTAACTCCAACTCTTCGACACTAAGGTTATCCGGTTTTTTATCACTAAAGTGTGTTACTCCTTGGGAGTCTTTCCATGTGTATATATTTGATTGAGACTTAACTTTTAACTCACCCAAAGAGTGATCTTTGCAAACTCTGCGAGGACGAGAAATCTCGTTTATTGTTTCGGCTTGAGGGGCTAAGTTCAAAGAAGACTCATCTATCTTTGAGCCGATACTTAATACCTCTTGGGTAATGAGTGGTGGTGACTCTTCAAAATAAGAAAGTACTTTATTGACGAATGGAGGAAGCGCTACCTTTTCATTTTCAAGGTACTTCACAAATAAGCTACTAGCGCCAAATGCGCCGGCAACAACCAACCCGATTTTAAGCCGCTTAAACCAGCTCAATTTACTTAGCTCGCTTTCTATCTCTCACCCACAATTGCGAACTATGTGATTTTTTCATTTCAAATAAGTCGATAGCCGCAAACAAATCACTGAGCTTTTTAAAGCCGTAATTACGCTGGTCGAAAGAAGCATGATTTGAAATATGTGAACCAATTGGACCCAATCTTGCCCAACCATCATCTTCTTCTACCGCCTCGATTGCTTGGCGTAGCAAGTTCATTAATCGGGAGTCACTTTTAATATTTTTAGGGGGTGGCTCGGGTGTATTAACTTGTACAGGTTCTTCGTCAAGAAATAAGAATCTAGAACAACTATTTACAAAAGCAGCGGGGGTTTTGCGCTCTCCAAAACCTATAACAAACTTACCATCAGCCAAGGCTCGGGTAACTAATGGTGTAAAATCACAATCAGAGGATACCAAACAAATAACATCTACTTCTTTGGTATAAAGCACGTCCATAACATCAATGACTAAAGCCATATCAGTAGCATTTTTACCTTTGGTCAAATCGAATTGCTGTATAGGTTGAATTGCAAATTCGTGCAAAACATCTTCCCAAGGCTTAATACATGCGTTTTTCCAATTACCATAAGCTTTACGAATATTGACTACTCCATAACGAGCTAATTCTGAGAGAATTTTGTCAATTTTTTTAGCGGGTGCGTTATCTGCATCGATGAACAATGCAATTTTATCTTTGTCTTTCATATAAAACTAAAGTCCTTTTAAACGAACAAGGAGTTTAGCTTAATAGCAGCGTTAGATTGTAGTGTTGAATAAATACCTAGGTATACCGCGCATTAGTAGGCTTTCAATAAAAACACCTACGAGTCGCAATGATTTACCCCACAGTAAAAACTATTTGAAGCTATTCAATCTAGCGGTAAATCCATGCATACTCGAAGCAGTGATAAGTTTCCCATTCGGTTGGAGTTAGCTAGGCGGAGATCGTAAAAACCAAAGTTGCCGGGATGTTAACAGGTAATGGAATATATACTCCCGAGAAAAGCTAAAGATAACTCACTTTGTAAACATAGAGATGTTCAGTATGCTAAACACACTAAAGCTTGTTGCAGTAGACGAGCATCATACCCAAGGTGTTCTTTACCAAGTTCAAATAGACAATATACCTTTATTAGATATGTTTACTGAATTTGAATCACGTTATTCAAGCAGTATTAATGGTGCATATACCGACACATTAACGACTGATATTATTAAGAATAATCTATCAGAGGTTGGGAAGTGTTTTACACCACTAGCTTGTGATTGTGGTGAATGGGAATGCTGGTTTATCACAGGTGAAGTATTAACCTATGACGAGTTTGTCTGTTGGGGTAAATGGGTTAATCCTTATCGTTCTGACCGAACCCGTAAAGCAGAAGGTATGTTTTGGAGCTACAAAGAATTCCCCGCCATTGTTTTTGAAGCAAAACAATATCAAGATGAAATCAATCGTGTTTTAGGCAACCAATAAAACTCAAACAAGCGCTAATTGCTGAGCTTTAGCAGGGCATAAAATAGTACGCTATATCACCTTCGCCTTTCTAATGCTGGTATATCAAAATAATCATCTGGTGAGAGTGCTTTTAGTTTGGCTTGGGCTTGTTTACGTTCAGTTCGCGCAGCTAGGGTTTCGCCAAACACTTCTAGATGGGCTTTTTCCATTAACTCTGAGCACTCTAAACGGTCAAGAACCCCTAGCATTTCACCTGCTAATAAGACTCCTTCAACTCTATGCTTTTGCTTGGTACCTGGCTTGCCCTGTTTAGTTAAATTAAACACCTGTTTTAATTGCGACTCGCAAAAAGCAACAAACTCTAGTTTATCCATTATGTTCACCTAATAGTCCATCTACCCTATTCACATCAGCATCCTAAAGCATAATGTTATGGCTGTGAAAATAGGATAAATGGGACAAGAACCTCTGTTAGGTTCTGATTTGTTGTAACAAGTTTTGATGGGCGTCGCTTTCAACGCCCCTATCAATCAATTCGCTTTTAATGTTAATTGCACACTGCTTTCATCACTTGTTAAGTGTTGTCGACTATTAAGTAAAAACAACTTGTTTGGGTCGATATTTCCACTGGTTGTTAAATACAATTTTACCGCTTTGGCTCTATCCTCGGCTAGCTTGGCTAATTCATGGCGCGGAATGTTTATTGCGCTTCTTACTTGATTGTACATAGCAATCATTAAAGCTTGCTCTAACTGCTCATCTGCAATGATTTTTTCGCTATCGTCTCCTTGTAACCTTGCCTTTACCTGTTGCTTTTGTTCTTCAACAGTTTGCTTTGTTGTAGTGGTAAATAAGGTTTTTAATGCTTCTGCTATTGGGCCTGTAAGTGGCGCTGTGGAAGAGCTAAACCCCTCTGGTAGCGCTGGTTCTTGAGATAGTTCTAATACTTGCTGTTGTAGTTTTTGCTCTGCGAGTTCATAGGCATCACTTACTTCATTTACAGTACCTTCAATATCCACTTTGAGCTTGGGGCGCTTTGCTAAGGCCGCAGCTAAAGAGTCTAGCGTTTTTGAGGCAGCTTCATCTAGTTCAGCTTTACCGCTAATAAAAGTGACTTTGTTGAGCTCATCTTCACTACCAACTAAATTTGCTAACAAAGAAAAAGGCGATGTTACTGCTTTGGTTATAATGTTTCCTAGGGCTTTGAATATAATTGAACCAAAACCAAAGCTAGGGTTATCTAAATCTCCCGACACCTCCATGCCTAGGTCAATCACTCCGTTGGCGTCTTGCAGTAAGGCAATTGCCAAGGATAAAGGCAGACTCACAGCTTGGTCTGAATTGATTTTACGGCCTAAGGTGAGTTGGTCGATAACCACTTGGTTGTCTCCCACGAGTTGGTTGTTCTCTAGCTGATAATCCACGTTAAGTGACAGTAAGCCTTTGTCTATAAAGTGCCCCATATAGGTGCCTGAATAAGGATTGACTGAGGTAAGTTCAGCGCCATCAACTGAGAAGTTTAAGTCTAGGTATATTTGCTCTATCAGGGGGTTAACTTTACCTTTAAGCAATACTGGTGCGTATCCGTCTATCTTCCCAGCTAAGTTCACATTTGCAGCGGTATCCGCTGTAGAAGAAAGCGAGCTGATCTTACCATTTAAGGTTTCAATTCCTGCCGCAAATGGAGCCCTTAATGAGTTGTCTTCAAAGTAAGTACTGCCGTCATTGATACTTATATCGTCAATTCTAATGGCCATAGCATCGGGTGCTGCTTGTGGTGTTGCAGCGTCTTCTGAGGCTACCTTTGACTCGGTAGCAGTAGAGGAGTTTTGTACCAGTATGTCACTGATGTTAGTTTTTTTGTCTTTGTAAATTATGAACTTGGCAAAGGGCTTGTCTAACTGCACGGTTTCAATTGAAAGTTGATTTTCCATAGACTGATATTGAATACCCTGAATATTAAGGTCTTGCCATTTGAGTAAGGGCTGTTGTTGCAGTCCATCTATCACATTTAAGTTGGCTATATTGGCGTTACCTGTAAAGGTAATTGGGCTGGTAGTGCCGGCTTCGAATGTCCCTGTTAGCCCTGCAATACCATCTTGCAAGCTGGCGTTTACGTAAGGGCGTATATAAGATTGCAGCTGGGCTAAAGCAAACTGTGTCACTTCTACCGAGCCTGCAAGTTGTTCTGAGGCAGGTTTAATCTCACCGTCACTACTAAAAAAGCCTAACGGGGTTTCAGGGTTAGCTTGTGTATCACCACCTACACCTAAATTTAGACTGTACTCGATGGGCACAGTAAGGCTTGAGTCCACTACCCCCGTAGCTGCATTTAATTCAAACACACGCCAATACATAGCATCAGAAACTTGAGTTTCTTTGAGCTGAATATCACCATTTTTTAACGCAAAAGACTGTAAAATTACGCGCCAACTAGACTCACCGTCTTGGCTGCTTGGGGTATTGGTTGCTTGCTCTGGGTCAGAGGTAGCAGGCTTTGCCCCTGCGGTTTGTTCCGCTGCAGGTTTAGAGGGCGTAAACATTGCTTGTAAGTCTAACCCTTGCTCTTCAAAGTTGGCAGCAACCCAAGGCTTATTGATGATGATTTGGTCCACATCAACTTGTTCGGTATCTGTATCTAAACTGAGATTATTTACGTTTACTTCGGCAATTGTAATTCGGGGTTGAGTACCATCAGATATCGCTAAATTAGATAGGGTGACTTGAGCATTATTAGCACGAAAACGCACCCCTTCTTGCCCTTCAGACAAATGGTAATCTGTATAAAAGTCTAATAATCCATCAGTTAATTTAGCCTCGATAACCTCATTTGATAATGGCCATAAGGGGCTAAGGGCGATAGCCGAAAGGGCAATATTACCTTCAATAGCTAAAGGGGATAATTGAACCTGACCAACAAACCCAAGAGTCCCTCCCTCAGCGGTTTCTATTTGAATATCATAATGATTATCTGGAGTGGCCGTATTTTGACCTTGGGTTACTTTAGATATTGCAGCAAGGCTATCAAACTCAGTTAGCTCAAAGGCTAAATCTGGAAATGCTAAGTCTGTAGCAGTAACTGCGTCAGACAGCAGAACCTCACCACCTTTAAGGGCTAAGTTATTCACTTTAAAGTGAGGGAGCTCAGAGCTCTCTTTAGGTGTATCTTGCTGACTTTCACCTGCGCTTAAATGAGCGAGTATGTCAGAAAAGTTAAACTGGGTTAGCTCACCTTCACTCAACCTAGCTATATGCAGGTATGGCTCATCAATGGTGAAGCTTTCTAAGGTTGGAGTGAAATGCAGCAAGGTTTCCCAAAAGCTAACATCAACTTCCAATAAAGCCACCTTAACAAAAAGCTCGTCACTGCTGCTTTCTTTAATAACAAAATTGGACACGCGAGTGCGCAGTAAAAAAGGGTTAATTCTTACCTTTTCAATGGTGACACTGCGCTGCAGTTTATCACTTAATAACTGCGGCAAGTGGGATTGCAAAATCAACGGGGTGATTAAGCCCCAAATTAGCCCATACACCAAATATGCACTAAATAAATAGGTGGTTATTCGCAACCACTTAGGCTGTTTACGAAATGCTGAAACGAAATGTTTAAGAGTCATAATATTGGTTTAACAAATTTGTTAGTAAGGAGTGAGCGGCCAATTGGCTATAGACTGCAGTAGTTATAAAAAGTTGCGAGAATATTTTAAACTGCACTAAATTGCAGATTTTACTGGTTAAAAGCAGTTAACTACCAGCGATTTCTAACCTTTAGTAAACACATTCATTATCTTAATAGCGGCATTGGCAGCACCGAAGCCGTTATCAATATTTACAGTGAGTATCCCTGGTGAGCATGAGGCTAAGGCGCTAGATAATGCGGCTTGGCCACCAGCCGAAACTCCATAACCCACAGATGTGGGTACGGCGATAACTGGCATATCTACCAATCCCGACAGCACACTGAATAAGGCCCCTTCCATTCCAGCAAGAGCAATAACAATCTTATGTTGTTTGATGTCGTCTAACTTCTCAATTAATCGCCATAGCCCGGCAACCCCTAAGTCTGCATAAATTGGTGCACAATAACCATTAAACGCTAAAGTACGCTGAGCTTCTTTGGCAATAGCTAAGTCTGATGTGCCGGCAGAGACGATACATACATCTGACGATCCTTCTTTTGGCTTTACAAAGTTTAAAATGGCGGTTCGTGAGGCTTGATCGTAATCTAATTTTTCTTGAAAGGAGCTAGGCAACACTTGCCACTGCTCAGTGGTCATCCGAGTGAATAACACTGAAGATTTCTGCAAAATATTGTATTCAATAATAGCTGCTAAATCTGCGTCGCTCTTACTATTGCAAAAAACCGCTTCGGCTATGCCTGTTCTTGATTTTCTGTCTTTATCCCAAACGAAACTATCCATGGGTGACTCCATTAATAAAAGCCGAGCCTTTCTGGTAGCTGCGAATACCTGAGAAAACCCTACCATCTCGGGCGCATAAAGTAGCTAGACGATCAGATAGCTGCTCGAGAACTTCGCTGTCTGGCATGGTATCAATTTCTAGGTAAGTACCTTGATGAGTGATGCGGCAACGAACGTTCTTCACCTCAGGTAAAGCTTGGCGGGTGGACTCTTCAACTTGGTTAATAAAGCCTAAGTCGCCTGCATCAATTTTAATACCGGTTTCTACCCTACTGGCTAAACAGGGCTGGGCTGGTAGAGCGTGAATATCTGACAAGCCGTAAAACTTGGCAATAGCATAAATGTCTGACTTATTTATGTTTGTTGCAACATAAGGATGTTGTACGTTTTGCTCTTTTGCGGCTTCAAGGCCTGGTCTGTAATCGTCTAAATCATCAAGGTTTGTCCCTGAAAAAACCATACCTTGACTACATTCAGCAATTCTTGTGTACAGGTTGCTTTTGCAGTAATAGCAACGATTTACAGGGTTGTTAAGGTAGTTGTCATCGTCAAACTCCCCGGCGTCTATTACCTCTAAATCCCAATTGTAGATCTGTGCGTAATGTTTCACCCTTTGAAAAGCAGCTTGGGGTACGGCGGGGGAAAACGCATGTACAGATTTGACCTTTGCCTTAGAAAAGCGGTTGGCAAGGTAGGCTAACAACATGCTATCTATTCCGCCACTTACGGCGATGGAAAAAGATTCAAATTGATCGAAATAGGCTGTGAGTTTGTCTACTTTTAGCTGCATTAATTTTACTACCTCTAATCTAAGACAATTCTGTCTTGTATTTATGCATGCGCCGCTCGTGCAAACTAGCTAAAGAGATCAACTCATCATGTTCAATTTTTTTAGTATCGGTTTGATTAGGACGACTCACACGTTTAAATGATTGCCCTGCATCGCTCACTAGCTCACGCTTTAGCATAGCTCTGGTTTCAAAACGATAACGTAAACCTATAGTTGTGGTTTGAATAAAACAATAATCGATAACATCTTGATAATGCTTACAATTTGCCATTATTCTAAGAGACTCCATAGCGCGATTTTTTTTGCCTCTTACTGTGTGTACCACAACATCAATCACCCCTTGATGCTTGCGAAGTAAATCAACAGATAGTCCTAGCTCTTCACCTGTCATATCGTCAACATCAAACTCAATGACCACTAATGTGTCTTGCTCTCTATTATCGCTGAGACAATCGAATGACATAGCCCTTAGAATATTTGGCATGCCTGGGAATACTTTCGTCCCTAACCCATAACCCGTTGCTTGCAAGCTTCCTTGGGGTTTTACAGTTAAGACGTTTTTATCTGATAAATAACGCAAAATAGCTGCGCCTGTTGGCGTGATACGCTCACCCTGAATACCATCGTCAAAAAACTCAAAATCTATCAAAATTTCTGCGGTAGCTGGGGCTGGCACTGGGATTAAACCATGTTGAGTATTCACCAAACCGCCCCCTAATGGCAGTTTTGAAATACTCCAAGAACAGCTTGATAAGGCATCTAATATTACTGCACTGGCAATCACATCCATTAACGAATCCCAGTCTGCCAGTTCATGAAAGTGAACCTCATCTAAAGACTTAGCATGTATTTTTGCCTCTGCTTTGGCAATGATAGTCAGTAAATCGATGGCAACTTGTATGACTTCTTTACTTAACCCACTGTTTTTTAGTAATTCACATAAGTAAATATAAGTAGTGTGTTTATGTCCGTGAGAAGCATCTGAGGCTTGGTGGTGATCGTGATGATGCCCAGCATTATGGTCGTGAGAATGGGTATGCTCTTTAGTATCACTTGAAGCACTAACTTGCTGCGCCTGCAGTCTAAAGCGTTTACCGCTAATGCCAGAGTTTATACCCTCAAACAGCTCAGCTTGCCCGGCTTCATCAGGTAATACAGAGGCTAACGCCCCAAGCACTGGCGCAATTAAATCATCAAACATATCTAACATGGCCGATATAAACATATCACCGGCAATGCCACCTACTATATCTAGATGAATATGTGCGTTTTCAGTCTTCATAGGTATGAATTAGCCTTTAATTAGCAAAATAAAATAGCAGCAACACACTAACTATTAAAGGTTTCTTCTGTTGCCCACAAACCTAAAGCAGGATTGCTAACATAAAAAACTTCTTCGCCATCATCTAGGGTATTCCAGCCATTTTTGAGATTTTCGATTGGGTAGCGCTTTACCATTTCATCATAATGACAGTATTGATAATTAACCGACTCTACCTCTTGTTGCGTTAACCCATCACCTGGGCAATACGTCACTTTAAAGCGGTTATTAGTGGTACCGTGAATTAAATGCGCTGCAGCAGACAAGTTACTGGCAAGTTCGGGATTTTGCTGCACGGCTTCTAGGGTTTCATCTGTGGTTTTGTAACCATAAGTTCTTATTAGCTTATCTATCGCTAAGTCTTCACCAAAACGATGTAAAGCTGGCGCTAAAACGATTAACTCGCCGTCATCGGCCATAGCCATACGAGTACGGTAAATAGCCTTATTACCTAACCAAGTGGTTTTAAACTCCGCAGGCTCTAAAAATACGATAGCTTTTTTAATAGGTTTAGATAACAGGTTTAAGTTTAGTTTTTGACTAAGCTCACAAGCGGCTTCATAGGTCTCATTTTGGTTACCACAATACACCCCTTGCAGCGCTAACTTGTCATCCTTTTTACCCAGTACAGTTAAAATAAACTCAATAGGTAAGTGCCGTAAAAATGTATCAAAGCCTTCGTTTAAGGCTTTTCTTACTGGGGTAGAGGTGCGCCCCATTATTCGCTCCATACCATACACAGCCCCCAAGTAATGGGACTTATGGATAGTGTCTTGGCCACCTACACCCACTAAAATATTTTTAGTGTAGTTAGCCATTCCAATTACTTCATGGGGGACGATTTGCCCTACAGATATAATCAAATCCCAAGTACCGTCTAGTAATAATTTGTTTACCGCCACTTCCATGGTGCAATCTAACTTACCTTCAGATAATTCGCCTATACGCTCCTTTGAGATCTCCCCAAGCACTTCCACGTCTGTGCGCCAAAAGTGGGGTAAAAATCTGTCTTTGGGAATGTCAGTGCCAAACATGCTATCAATTTCACCGTTCGACATAGGTTCATGAGTGCCAAGAGCCGGCAGAAAGAAAATCTCTGCTTGGTCTTTTAATTGTTCATAAAGGTAGCTTGAGATAAATCCAGCCTTTGAATAAAAACGCGTAATGTCTGGGGGTAAAATTAGAATCTTTTTAGCATCACTGGCTTTTTGAGCAATAAAATTATCAATAATCTGTCTTAAATCATCGTCAGAAATTGTTTGCTCTGTATCAACATGGTGAATTGGGTAGCTCATTTTTGTATTGCCTTTAAAATTTGCGAAATAATCTCAGAAACAGTGTTTTTCAATAACACGGTAATAGCATCTTGTGGTGGCTCTAAGGTATTCAATTGACTATCTAATAAGGATTCTGGCATGAAGTGGTTATCTCTACTTTTCATACGAGCAGTTAAGGTAGCCTTATCGCCTTTCAAATAAACAAAACGCACTGTGTTTTCAGTAGTTGATGACAAAATATCACGGTAGCTTTGCTTTAACGCAGAACAAGCTAACACCGCGCCACCAGCAGATTCCCAATCGACTATATTATTGGCAAGCAAAGTCAGCCATGGTTTACGATCATCATCTGTAAGGGGAGTACCGCTTGCCATTTTGGCAACACTCTCTGGAAAGTGAAAATCATCAGCGTCATAAAATGGTAAAGACAGTTGCTCAGCCAACTCTTTTCCTATGGTTGATTTTCCACAACCACTCACACCCATCACAATATAAATCATAAAAAAACCTATCCACCTAAAATCAAATTGAAATATAACTAGATTACAACCATTTAAAGAGAATCTTACACGACCTAAGGCCACTACTCTTCGGCAAGATTTAGTCGTTCCAAAAGCTTAACTAAAGCGGCTTTCGCTCCCAACTCAAGTATAAGGGCAACCCAGTACCTAAGGCTTTCTTTAAACTCCGGATAATCCTGCAGACTTTCAGGGAAAATACTATGCACACTTAAATAGGCATCAATGAGCTCATCGAGATTATTGGCATATTGTTTGTAAATACTCGCAAGTTGTTCTGCCCGAGGATCTTGCACTTCAATTGCTACGCCGCTTTCATTAACCCCCATTGTGTACCTAAGCCACCCTGCGATTGCAAAACTCAAAGCGTCGAATGCTTGGTTGTTTTTTAGCTTATATTCCACCGTATGCAACAAACGCTGTGGCACTTTTTGTGAGCCATCCATAGCAATTTGATAGGTGCGGTGGTGTAACTCAGGATTAGAAAATCGTAGTAATAAGTCATCACAATATTTTTGTAAGTCTAACCCTTCAGGGGCCACAATAGTGGGGGCTATTTCAACCTTCATTAGATGGGTTAAAAAGCGGGTTAATTCTGGATTTTCCATGACTTGATGTACGAAATCTAAGCCTGTGAGGTAACCTACATACGCCAAAGAAGAATGGGCACCATTTAGTAAACGCAGTTTTGCATTTTCATAGGCATCGACATCCTTAACAATATTGACCCCAACTTTTTGCCACGCTGGGCGCTTACCTACAAAGTTATCTTCAATAACCCACTGGCTGAAACGTTCTGTTTTTACCATGGCTAAATCATGGTACCCGTATCGTTGGGGAAACATGTCAATATCATCGGCGGTTGTGGCAGGTACTATGCGATCTATCATAGTATTTGGGAACTTAACTTGTGCCTTTATCCAATCAGCTAATGCAGGCTCTATGCTCCCAGCAAACTGTAATACGACTTTAGCGAGGGTTTTACCATTACTCGGTAAATTGTCACAACTTAAAACAGTGAAGGCAGGCAAAGCGTGGTCGCGCCTAAACTTAAGAGCTGACACAATAAAACCAATAGCAGTTTTAGGTGAGTCTAAATTAGCTAAATCATGCTGAATATCTGGGTTTTGTAGGTCAAGATCTCCACTTACCACATCATGACAATAGCCTTTTTCAGTTACCGTTAACGACACAATTTGTGTAGTTTCTGCGGCCATTACATCTAATACTGCTTGTGGGTTTTCTGGAGCAACCAGTACATCTTCAATGGCACTTACCAAGAAGCGGTTGCTGCCACTGGCATCGCTTTCAATAACATTATAAAAACAGTTTTGTGGTACGAGTTGATCACGCACAGTTGCACTACGCAGCGACACCCCAACAATTGACCAAATATCCTCTGCAGCTTTAGCAGCAAATCCATTCACATTATTTGTATAAACAGCCTGATGGGCGCGGTGAAAAGCGCCAATTCCTAGGTGTACAATTTTTGCTGAAGCTTTTTGAGTGCGCAGCGATTCTCCGCTGTATTTTTCGGTAACAATTGCATTGTTAAGTCGCTTAAATTGCATAGTGAGTAACCATTTTTTAAAAGTAAAATTAAATGTTGAAAGCGGATCCGCTAAAGTATACGCCAAGTCCACATGAAGTTGGTGGGCCCAAGGCTTGGATTTCTAGATGTTTGACCACTGAATTTATTTCCCAAGCTTTATAAACCCAGCTTCCTTGCTAGCAAAAATGTACAAAAAGCTAAACCGTTTTATGTTTTCTAGAATATCATGAAAAAGGGAGAGTAGGTCGAGCTTTGCCTATGAAGATATGCAACGGGGTATTTAGGTTTGAAGTAATAGGGAATCACATTCCTTCTACGTACCTATAAAATATCAAAGCAATAGCTTGAGTCTGCCTTTAATATTTATTTTGTGAACTGCCTAAAAGCCTAGTGATTTTATAGACTAGGGTTAGCCTGGTTATTGTGGCTAGTTTTAGCACTCGAGCCCTCAGACTCTAAGGAGCAACACTTCTGAATAAAAAGCCCTTTGGGCAATATGTGTGTGGCTACAAACACGATTTTTTCATTAGCAAGGTGATTTATTATCTTGCTCACTCGCGCAATATTTTCAGCATCTAGGGATTCAAAAGGCTCATCTAAAAGCAGTAAGTTGGCATGACTTAATAAAGCACGGGCTAAACCTAAACGTTTCTTCTCTCCCCCTGACAAAGGTCTACCATTTTCACCCAGCCATTGGTCTAAATTATCAAGGGAGTGTAAACCCACCTCCTTTAATACTTCTCGGATTTTGGCATCAGAAGCCTTTAAGTTAGCAACCTGAAGATTAGCTCTAACCGTGTCTGATAATACATATGGAAACTGCTCAAGGTAAACTGCATCCGATAACAACCCATGCTGACTTGACTTGGTGCGAGTAGCAAACGCTACCTCCCGCGAGCCATGAAAATCAATCAAGCCCGCTAAGGCTTGCAAAAATCTGCTTTTTCCAGCCCCAGAACTACCCACTAATACATTAACACCACCTTTATCAAAGCGGGCTGAGGTCTCGCACATATTGGTATTTATAGGCTGGAAATTAACTACCTCTATTACATTTATTGGATTTGAAATAACCGATAAATGTTGTGAATTTTCAATGGAGGTTTGTATTTCTTTTTTAGCTTCAATATAACTTGCAAGTTGCTTTTGATTAGCAAAAGCTGGAGTTAACCAATCATTTAAAGACAGAATGAGTATTGGTATTACAATAAACTCTGCGCTACCTATATATTGACCTGAATACTGGCTTAGCAGAGTTATCAGTAGCCCCAAGCCACATAAAATCAATAGAAATGAAGCATTCCTAACTTGCCTTTGCTGAAAGGCTTCAAGCGCTCTTAGCTTTTTTAAACTTGGTGAATTGTCATTATAGCTTTGCATCAAATGCCAAATAGGCGCGGCTTCGATATGTTGCAAAATAGCAAATTGCGCTTGTTTTTTAGCTGCAACAATACTAGCACTCACCTTGATCATTGCGATGAGTAACCCCAAATAGATACTCATAAATATCCCTGTAAAAATAAGTACCCCTTGGGTTAGCGGCGCAATCCAAAACAGCGCAACAAGGTTAAGCATGGCCAAGGACAGTGATATTCCAGCATTTTGCCCAACCCAAGCAATCCAAATTGAGGCCACATCTTCACTGTGATGATGCAGAGCATCTAGAGATTGCTCTCTAGACATAGAAACATTGTTTTCTAAACCAGCGAAAATTTTCAATCGCAACGCCGCTAATTTGTTTAATAGATGGTTATGACCCACCAGCATACTGAAATACCCAGAAGCGATACGTAAGATAGCTAAGGCACGTATTACTACTGCAGGTAGCATATAGTTAAATCCTAACCCAGCTATACTGCACGCTGCGATAAACCAAGACGCGACAATTAATATGGCAAGTCCTGTAGCAAAATGAATTAACATCAGCAACAAGGTAGCCAACAGCTTTAAGCCTTGGGGCTTGGTATTTACCTCGGCTTTTGAGGCACAGTTTGCTGAGGTTTCTGTCATTGTATTTCCTTAATTTCACCATGGTTAACCTTCCAACTACGGTTAAACCAAGTGTCTGGAAGCACTTTATGAGATGCCCAAATAACCGTTTTGTGTTGTAATTTTTGATGGATGAGGTTGGCTATTTCTTGGTGTTGCTCAAGAGTAAGGTGGGCAGTAGGTTCATCTAATAAAATGACATCTTTAGGTTTTAGTAATACCCGAGCTAAAGCTAGACGCTGAGCTTCGCCGCCAGATAAAGCGGGGCAATCTCCTAACTCTGTTTCTAAGCCATTAGGTAGCTTGTTTAGCCAGTGATTCAAGCCGACTTGATGCAAAACATCCATCATGTCTTGCTCGGCAACAGACAAATCACCTAAATGTAAATTAAAAGCAACAGACTTATCTAAAACTACAGCTTGTTGTGATAACAAGGCTATCTCACCAGATAACTGGTGTGATGCTGCTCTAAATCCCATTAAAGCCTCAAGTAGTACCGTTTTGCCTTGTCCAGAATTCCCTTGTAAAGATACCCAATCACCGGGTGCTATGGTTAACTTGCTAGCATGCAAGCTAGGCTCACTAACATTAAAGTTTAGCCATGCTAAACCAGTAAAAGTAGCCTCGTTACCCAACGGCTTGTAATCATCAAACAGTTGGGCAAACCTTTCTGCACTGGCCTCGGCTTTTGCTTTTTGATGATAAAAGCGCCCTAACGCACGTAACTCTGCAAACAACAAAGGTGCAGTTAATAGCATAAACAAGCCTTGCTCTAACCCAATGTCAGGGCCAATGTTTATTTCACCTAACATTGAGAAACCAATAAATACGGCGACCAAGGCAATCGCAATAGTGGCAAAGAAATCTAAAACGGTTGTTGATAAGAAGGCGATAGACACAACACTCATAGTTTTACGATTTACAATATTACTCGCATCATTGAGCCTTTTTAATTGATCTTGATGCTGACCGCTGGTGGTAATCAATGTCAGCGCCTTTAGGCGGTCCGAAAACATATCACCCAGACGCTCTAAGGCAATAAAGTGTTTACGATGCAGGGCTGCTGCACCCTTGCCCACCAAAACCATAAACACAGGAATCAAGGGCATAGTCACGCATAAGATAATGGCAATCACATAATTGATTGGAAAGATAACCAATAAAGCCACCACAGGAGCAATAACTGAAAGCCACTTTTGTACACTGTACTGAATTACATAATTAGCAATATCAGTAATATTATTGAGCAGTAATTGCTGCCAATAAGTAGCTGAATGTTGGCGCGTAATGGCCATGTGTTTGTTTTTGAAAACCCCATGGACGCGGTTTTCTAACTCAGTCTCAATTTCATATTTACCAAGGCTTTGCAAGTGATCAGCAAGCCATATCAAGCATACCCAAACTAATGCAGCACAAGCCAAAGGTACAAGCTGTGTTGCCGATAAACTTTGTTGCTCAACAATCACCAAATGCATGGCTTTAGAGAACCACCAAAACACTGCAATTTGAGCAATAAGTTGAAAGAAGCGCACCAATAACACTTTTACTTGGCTTGGGCGCATCTCTTTTGAAATACACCGCAGCCATGTTTGGGCTCCTTGCTCTGGAGTTATTGATGCACTGCTCATTAGTCTTCGTCTTTCGAGTCTAAATCGTTAAGACGGTCCATATCTTCTGTTGCTTCTAACCACATGGCATTAATAATGCCAAAGGAACAAGCTAACAAAACCCCTAAGATCCAAGTGAAATACCACATTTATCAACTCCTTTAATAAAGTACATGAGACTTATTTAAGTCTGCTTGCTTAATGCGACCACGCATTACCCAAAACCCATAAGCGGTATAACTGAGCACTATAGGGACAAAAATACAGGCCACAAAAAACATAGTGTTTAAGGTCAACTGTGAGGAAGTAGCATCCCATATAGTTAAGCTTGCACTTGGCATGATGCTACTAGGCATCAAAAACGGAAACATAGTAAAACCTGCAGTTAAAATAATGCCCGTAATTGCCAAAGCACTGGCTACAAAGGCCCAGCCACTGCGCCCTATATATGAAGCAAAAGCGCAGCTAAGGGCAGCACCTATTCCCAATACCGGAGCCACTATCATCCAAGGATATGTTTGATAATTGTTAAACCAAGCACCACTTACAACTTCAACGGTTTTAGTAAGCGGGTTACTGGTGGCATAACTATCAACAGCAGAGGTAATCACGTATCCATCAACACCTATAGCGAGATAAATACCAGCGAGTGCAAACAAACCTGCTGTGGCAATGGACAAATATATAGATACTATTTGAGTGCGCTTATGCAAAGGGCCATCAGTTTTAAGTAGTAACCAACTAGCCCCATGGTTAAGTAACATGGCTACCGACACTAAACCACTTAGTAAAGCAAAGGGGGTTAATAACCCAAAGAAGTTGCCTTTATAGGTAGACATTAAGGCATCATCATATTCAAACGGCACACCCTGCAACAAATTGCCAAAGGCTACACCAAATATGAGCGCCGGAATAAAACCACCAGCAAATAAGGCCCAGTCCCACGCTAAGCGCCACTTCTTGTGGGGTAACTTAGCGCGGTATTCAAACCCAAGTGGGCGCATCCATAATGCGATTAAGGTTAAGGCTAGGGCCACATAAAACCCTGAAAATGCCGTAGCATATATCATAGGCCAAGCTGCAAATATGGCACCACCAGCTGTGATAAACCACACTTGGTTTCCATCCCAGTGGGGGCCAATAGTGTTTATCATAATCCGGCGTTCTTGGTCTGTTTTACCTACTAAAGTAAGAAGCGCCCCTACACCTAAATCAAAACCATCTGTAACGGCAAAGCCAATTAGCAACACACCAACTAAAATCCACCATACGACGCGAAGAAATTCGTAATCAATCATGATTATGCTCCTTGAGTTTCAGAGTTCATAACGGAAGCCTCTTCGAGGGCTTGCTCAGCCTCTGCAAAGGTTTGTGAAGGCCCCTTTTTGGCATACTTCTGCATTAGGTAGTAGGCAATTACAAACATCACAAAATAGAAGGCCGTGTAAGCAACAAGGGTAAATATGACCTCCCCAACGCTTAAGTTAGAAACAGACGTATGCACTGGCAGTATTTCAGCAATAGACCAAGGCTGCCTACCATATTCAGCTACAAACCAACCAGCCTCACACGCAATCCACGGCAATGGCAAACTCCAAAGTGCCGCTTTTAACAGCCAACGGGGCTTAGTTATTTGATGTTTAGTGGAGTAGTAAAAAGACAAAGCAAAAACGATTAACATGGCAAAGCCTGCCGCCACCATGATCCTAAAGCTCCAAAACAAAGGCGCTACCGGGGGAATACTGTAATCAACTGCCTTTGTGATAGCCTCGTCACTTGGGTTAGTAACGTCATCTGTAAAGGGCTGCAGCAACATGGCATAACCTAAATCATCTTTATGTTGTTCAAATATACTGCGCTCGACCTCAGAAGCTTCGCCAGAACGCACTTTATCTAGTAAGGCGTAAGCTTTGATCCCTGACAAGATACGCTCACGATTAAGTACCTTATGCTCCTGTAATCCCATCACCTCTTCATCAAGAGAGCGAGTGGCAATAATTCCCATGGCATAGGGGATTTGAATGGCGTAATCGACTGTTTCTGTTTCATCATTGGGGATCCCAAAAATGGTAAAATCCGCTGGAGCTTCTTGGGTTTCGTATTCGGCTTCAACTGCCGCTAGTTTCACCTGCTGAACATCCCCTAGCTCGTAGCCACTTTCATCACCTAAAATAATCACAGAGATAACCGACGCCAAACCAAAGCCAGAGGCAATTGCAAAAGAGCGCCTTGCAAAGGCAATATCACGACCTTTCAGTAAGTAATATGCAGAGATAGCTAACACAAAGACAGCGGCAGTCACGTAACCAGCAGAGACTGTGTGTACAAACTTAACTTGTGCAACAGGGTTAAACACCACCTCACTAAAGCTTGTCATTTCCATGCGCATGGACTCAAAGTTAAATTCAGAGCCAACAGGGTGTTGCATCCAGCCATTTGCAATCAAAATCCACAAAGCTGAAAAATTCGAACCGATTGCCACTAACCAAGTTGCCATAAGGTGTTTGACCTTAGACATTTTATCCCAGCCAAAGAAGAACAAACCCACAAAGGTAGACTCAAGGAAGAAGGCCATCAAACCTTCAATGGCCAAAGGCGCACCAAAGATATCCCCCACATAATGAGAATAGTAAGACCAATTCATCCCAAACTGGAATTCCATAGTTAAACCAGTGGCTACACCTATGGCAAAGTTAATACCAAACAACTTGCCCCAAAACTTGGTCATCTGTTTGTAGATTTCTTTACCCGTCAAAACATACACAGATTCCATAATCGCCAGCATAAAAGTCATGCCTAAGGTCAATGGAACAAATATGAAATGAAACATGGCAGTCATAGCAAATTGTAATCGAGATAACTCGACTAACGTTTCGTTCATACCGTTTCTCCTAAAGTGTGCTTGTTAAAAAATAACAAATTGAAAGTATTTTGGATGAGACTTTGCATTAGGTATGCCAAATTCAAAATCAGCGTTAAGAACCTGATTTTAATGGGCTTTTGATGGTACAAGGTTGATCTAGATCAATAAGCAAAAAATAACCACTGCCATTTTTGACAGTGGGCACTAATACTTTAGTTGCAGTGGTTATTCGGCAAAGAATGGGAAGTTATTCAGTGATGGATTTAGTTAATGAGAAGGCCCCACGAATATCACCTAGCCTAAAGCCCGTAGCTACATCTTCAGGATATTGGGTAGTAATTGTTTGTTGCAGTGTTTTATCAACTGAGACTCCATGACATACCAAGCAAATTTGCCCGGTTGGGATCGCTTTCATGTAGCTAAAAGTATCTTGAGTTTGTTGGCTCGTTTCAAGCTTGCCTGCCGGTACGCCTTGTTTAAATAAAGCGTCGAACTGGTTTAAGCTTTCTCGTTCCCAGTCTGATGGCTGGTTATCGGTATTACGCACTTTTAAACTGGTACGTGACACCTGCCAACCGCCTGTCGATAAATTTTTCGCTATCTGCGGAGCTTGCTCTTTGCAAACATTAACACCATTTTCGAACCCACCTGTTTGAATAGCACCAACAAGCGCTTGCTTTAAAGTGGTAGAAAATACTTTTATTTTCTCCTTAGCTTCATTCTCAAGCTGTTTATTAACAAAAACTTCTTGTGACACATTATCTATATGGATTGCCAATTCTGATGGCCTAACTTCCGAATAACTAGCTGTACTTAGTAATAACAAAGTCAAAGGTAATGATTTTGTCTTTAAATGCGCTTTCATAAACTATGAGCTCCAGGGTTAGGGTGTTTGGGTATACTAATTCTATAAATATTAGCAACTAACTCAGACAACAAACAAAACACATGCCATCTCAACTACAGCACCACACAATAGGTAACCAATTGATTTATATAATGAATAAATTTAAATCACATGACCAAAGCTAAATTATTTGTAATTACTGTCAAATTTGGCAAAGTAACAGACAGAAATGACAGTGAAAAATATTTTAAGTATGAATATTTCTATCGTGCAATCGATGATCAACGCAATTGAAAACCCTGCTATTTTTATCAATACCGAATACAAAATTTTAGCGGTCAACCAAGCTTATAGAGATACTTACGACATCGAAGTAACACTCGGTAATAGTCATTGTTATCAGATATCTCACCAGCATGAACAACCCTGTGACAAACATGGTGAAGACTGTCCTATGCAAGCGTGTATAACCACAAAGAGAAGTAGCAGTGCGGTGCATATTCACAATACCGCACGGGGCAAAACGTACTGCGATATTTTAATGAGGCCTGTAAAAGATGAAAATAACATCACAATAGGTTTTTTAGAAATATTAGACCGCATAAATTTTGCTTCAACTGAGTCTGAATCTAACAAAATGATAGGGTCTTCAGCTTCTTTCAAAGCCATGCTAGCCAAGATAAGTCGCGCCGCAAAGTCAGAAATATCTGTACTTTTACATGGCGAAACGGGTACCGGAAAAGAGTTAGTAGCTAACGCCCTACATGAGTCCAGCAGCAGAGCAAACAAACCTTTTGTGATAATTGAGTGTACAGGCTTAAATGAGAATTTATTTGAGTCAGAGCTATTTGGTCATGAGAAAGGCGCTTTCACTGGGGCAACTCACACTAAAAAAGGCCTGATTGAAATTGCTAACGGAGGCACAGTCTTTTTTGACGAAATTGCAGATGTCCCTTTGGCGATGCAAGTTAAATTGCTGAGGCTACTTGAGACCCAATGTTACCGAACAGTAGGAGGAGTAAAACAACACAAAGTAGACTTCCGATTAATCTGTGCTAGCCATCATAATTTACTTGATTTAGTGCAAGAGGGAAGATTCAGAAAGGACTTATATTACCGTATAGCAGGCTTTACTATAACCCTACCCTCATTAGCTACTCGCCAAGAAGACATCCCTTCTCTTGCAAAACATTTTTTAAACAAGTCTGACTCCTGCCATAAAGCCTTTTCTGATAAAGCATTAGGTAAACTTAGTCGTTACCCTTTCCCTGGAAATATCCGTGAACTGAAAAATATTGTGGAGCAATCTGCGCTAATGGCTAATGAAGACATGATTAATGTTGAAGATATACCGGAATATGTTTTTGAAGAAAACACAAAACGAATAGCTGCAACCGAAAAGTTGGTGACAATAGACCAAGCAGAGAAAACCTACCTAAGCCACATTTGTGAAACACAAAGCTTACCTATAGACGAGCTATCTAAGAAGTTGGGCGTTAGCACTCGTACCTTGTATCGAAAACTTAAGAAGTACGACATTAAATATGAATAATCCCAAGCTATATATAACTATCTGGAAGCTTCTCAATCGCAGCAACGCCCGAATCAATGGCCGCTTGAGCCACTGCTTTGGCAACTCGTTGTAACAGCCTAGGGTCCATGGGTTTGGGGATAATGTAATCTTTGCCAAAGGTTAGGCTGTCTAGATTACTGGCTGCTAGTACTTCTTTTGGTACCGGTTCTTTAGCAATTAATCGAATCGCGTCTACAGCTGCAATTTTCATTTCGTCGTTTATTTGTGAAGCCCTTACATCTAGTGCACCACGGAAAATAAACGGGAAGCAAAGCACGTTATTCACTTGGTTGGGGTAATCAGAGCGGCCTGTTGCCATGATTAGGTCATCTCGTACTGAGTGGGCTAACTCCGGTTTAATTTCAGGATCTGGGTTGGAACAAGCAAATACAATAGGGTTAGCTGCCATCAACTTTAACCCATCTGCTGGCAACAAATTTGGACCTGATACACCAACAAAGACATCGGCATTGTCTAGTGCATCTTCTAAGGTGCGCTTGTCAGTATTATTTGCAAATAATTTTTTATGATAGGTCAAATCGTCTCTTCGGGTATGGATAACACCTTTACGGTCAAGCATATAGATATGCTCCCGCTGGGCGCCACATTTGACTAATAACTCCATACAGGCTGTAGCGGCTGCACCGGCTCCTAAACACACTATTATGGCTTCACCAATGTTTTTCCCTTGTACCTCTAAGGCGTTCAACATACCTGCTGCAGTTACAATGGCGGTACCATGCTGATCATCGTGAAACACAGGAATATTACATCGTTCTATTAATGCTTGCTCTATTTCAAAACACTCTGGGGCCTTTATATCTTCCAGGTTAATACCACCAAAGGTATCAGCAATATTGGCGACGGTATCAATAAATTCAGCAGTCGTTTTGTGGGTCACTTCTATATCTATTGAGTCAATATTTGCAAAGCGCTTAAACAATAAGGCCTTCCCTTCCATAACAGGTTTAGAAGCGAGGGGGCCTAAGTTACCTAGGCCTAAAATAGCGGTGCCATTAGAGATAACAGCCACTAAATTACCTTTAGCAGTATATTCAAATGCAGCATTTGAATCGGCTGCAATCTCCCTTACGGGCTCTGCAACACCTGGACTATACGCTAACGCCAAATCTGTCACACTTTGAGCAGGCTTAGTTACTTCAATGGATATTTTTCCGGGAGTCGGTTTAGCATGGTAATCAAGTGCCTGCTGGCGAAAATCAGACATATTTTTCTAAGTCCTTACAAACGATTAAAACGTAAAATATAAACTAGTAACCTAAACAGTATTAAGGGATTACAGTCATAGTTAGCATCACAAAAAGCATTTACAATAATGTAACATGGTTAGCATTAAGTTAATGTTAATTAGGGCTAAATTGATTTGAATACTTAGTATTGATGTAAAAAATACTCACAGAGTATCAGCTCTTAAAGCTTAATTAGGCTGCATCGTAAGCTAATTGAGCTAAATTTGCAGGCTTAGAAAACAAGAATCCCTCCATTTGGTCACAACCTGTCGCAGCTAGAAACTCTACTTGCTCTCGGGTTTCTACCCCATCAGCACACACTTGAATGCCAAGCTGTTTAGCGGCTTTCACTATGGTTTTCACTACTAGTGTAGAGCGCTTAGAAAGCAAAAGATTGTCAATAAGCTGTTTATCGATTCTTATTGTGTTGAGCTCTAAATTGCACAGATACCCTAAGGCAGAATACCCATGACCAACATTATCTAAACCAATACCCACACCAATTTCTTTTAGTTTTTTAAGAAATTCACAAGCAGACTGATAATGGTATAGATATTCCAGCTCAGACAACTTAAATTCAATATTGGCAGGATTAATTTGGTAATAAGCAAGGGTTTTGCTTACCGAGTCAACAAAGTGACTACTTTTGAAGTTAGCAGCTGACAAAGTAATAGAAACTACTAGATTAGGATCTGAAAATTGCTGAATAAGAGGTAAGTCTTGGCAAACTGTAGCTAGTACCCACTCATTAATGACTGAGCTTTTTCCATTTTGGTTAGCAACCAGCATAAACTCACTCTCGGGCACAACGCCCAAGGTTTTGCTATTCCAATGCACAGACAAATCATAGCCAACTAGGACTTCTTCTTTTGAAATCCTAGATTGATAACTTAACCTAAACTCTTCGTTAGCAATTGCATCCTCAATAGAAGCAGCTATGAGTAAATTCCGCTTACTATCTTTCATCATATTGGGAGTAAACATGGTATGTATATTCGTCCCTAAAACTTTAGAGCGATACATAGCAATATCAGCATTTTTAGTTAATTCGCTTAAATTATAATTTGAATCAGATGCCTTAGCTGTCCCTATACTCACAGTTACTTCAAGGCCTTTTTTGTTAACAGTAAAAGGCTTGCAAAAATCTTTTGTTAATCGCTCTACAATATTATGAAGCATAGCGTCAGTGGGTTGACTGTTAAGTAATATTAAAAAGTTTGCTTCATCTAAACGAGCAATAATATCCCCTTCTCGTAAAAGGCTTTTAACTCGTTTACACACTTTAGCAAGTAACTGATCTCCAGCTTCTTGTCCGCAAGCATGATAAACCCCTTTTATTCCTTCCAACTCAAAAGACACAAGTACTGTATCTTGGTTATTGCGCATTACCTTCAACAGTTCTATTCGTAACAGCTCCATAAAAAACTGCCGATTGGGAAACCCAGTTAACCTGTCAAAATTAGCGAATTTCTCGGTGTTTTTCTGCTGTTCTTTCAATGCTTTTGTGAGCTCTCTACTTTTATTACACTCACTATTGAGTGTTTGTAACATTGAATTGAGGCTTTCATTTAGCTCAACTAACTCTCTCTTATCCAAAGTGTCAATTTCAATAGACGGCTCTTTTTTTGACTCTACTCGTTTCGCAAACCTAGCAAGCAATGCTAAAGGTTGTAATAACTTACCTTGAATGGAAAACCCAAAAGCCACAAAAAATATGACTAAAATCATCATTATGGGTAACGCCTGTAGTAACAAATTTCTGGTGTTTGTATTCAGTACTTTGGCGCTATCGCTTACAACCACTATATGATGGTTTAAAAAAACACCTTCCGTGATAACGGTAACGATCAGCATATTGTGATTAATAAATTGAGGTACCCCGATAGGGACGGATTGAGACGCGTTTTTATAATCAAAAGGGTCTACAGCATTAAAGTCTAAACCATCCTTTACAAAAGACGTTTTCAGCTCCCACTTAGCATCGTAAAAAGCTGCATAAGTGATATTTGCAAACTTATCTAAGGAGCTAAATACTTTACTCCCATTTTGTTGAGCCCTGAAAGAATTTGCATCTACTTGGGTTAGCTCTTGCTCCATAAAAGCCGCAGCTAACCTTAACTCACTTGATAAAGAGTCTATAGATATTCGTTTATTCTCGTAAATAGATATAGAAAGAGCGATACAAGACATAACAACAAGTACAAAAGTGAGATAAACAGTAGTAGTACTCTTAATGGAGGAAAAAAACATCATCAAGTCCAAAAAGTGAAATGGAAGAAAAAGAAATAACTTAACCTTAAATTAACATAAAATAAACAACTTAACGCTATTTAGGTTATTTTTATTCACCAAGGGCATAGGTATTCAAGATAAGTCAAAGTGTGGAGGCCATGCCAGTGATATTATTTGTCATGGTTTCTACTTAAAAATTGATTAGGTGGATAAAGTAAGCCTATACACTTTTTAGTTTTTTGTGATTAATTTCTATTGGGTATCTGCAAGCAACTAAAAAATGAACCTTAAAGTAAGCCTGCTTTTTTAACGCTCAAATAAGTGTTGATTACATTTGAAGTAAGTTGTGTAGCAGGGGCATGAACACATATCACCCCTTGTTTTTTAAGGCGCTTAAAATTGTGCTCAATTGACTGATTTAAAACCTGTGCAGAGCTATACATTAAGGCCTGCTCAAAATTATCTACAGGTTCATTAAGGGTGGTTTCGTAAATAGGCTCCGAAATACTAATAACGGCCACTAAGTGTTTCTTTTGAATAATTTTCACCGCAGCCAACAAGTCAGAAAAATCTTCATCTCGCAAACAGCTCACGAGTAAAATAAGCGCCCTTTTAGGCTGCTTTAACAATAAATCCTGTGCCGCTTTAACATAGTCACTGGCAATTTTTTGAGGGTATAAATCGTAAAAGTGGTGCAATATTTTACTCACACTTTGCACGCCTTTCATTTGCCCTAACCAACGGGTTTCACTACCAAAGCTTTGTAAACTTAAGCTGTCACCATTTTTGAGTGCTGAATGAGACAACAAAATAAGCGAATTTAGCGCATGATCAAAGTAGGTCATATCATCATCATGAACACGCATTCTTTGCCCAGCATCGAGCATAATCATTACATGCTGGTTTTTTTCTTCCTGAAATTCTTTAGAGATCAGCTTATTAAAGCGACTAGTGGCACGCCAATCAATTTGCTTTAAGCTTTCGCCCTCGCGATACTCCCTAAGCTGCCTAAAGTCCATTCCTGAGCCACGTAAATTAAACTTCTTCAGGCCCGCTTGGGAGAGGTTAATATTGCCATTTAGACCAGCCATATTCTGAATAGCTAAAAAGTTGGGATAGACTTTTACGTTAGACTCGTTTTCACAAAGCCACGAAAACTGCCAATACCCTAAACTAGACACAAGCCGAAACTCAGTAAAAGATAGGCATGCTAAGCCTCTTTTCTGGGGTTTAACTTTATACTCAAGTTGCAAGGTTTCTTGTGGCTGGATTTGCAGTTCATGGAGCTCAGTAAGCAAACTCCAATCTTCAGGAAAGTGTTCTTCTACATCAAAATTAAAGGCTAACCTATCGTTATTGGTAATCTCAATTTTAACGGTATGCTCGCAGTTAACAGATAAGCTTTGGGGAATATTACGTCTACTTGATAAAATGGGGCGTCTACGACTAAAAATCCAATCAACAGTGATAACAACAGCCACCAAGGAGACTAGCAGGTATGGCAATATGCTCAACTGAGGAATGTCCCAAAAATATCCAACTGTAGGCAGCAAGATACTCAAAAAACAGACTATAAAAAGCTGTCGTAATAATTTTTGGCTCGGTCTACACCCCTTTCGTATCATTGTCTTGGTGCTGGTACTTTGGCAATAATGTCATTTAACACTTGTTCTGTATTGACTCCTGATATTTCTAGCTCAGCTGACAAAATAATTCTATGTCTAAGTACCGGAAAAACCATAGCCTTGATGTGATCAGGTAAAACAAAGCCACTACCTTGCATCAAAGCATAAACTTTAGCTGTTTGAATAAGCGCGATACTCGCCCGCACCCCAGCGCCATGGGCGACGCCTTGCCACTCCCTAGATGCTCTTACTAAAGAAACAGCATACTCAACGATTTTTTCATCTACCAAAACATTAGAAGCGATATCTTGAAGCGACAAAATATCTTCAGCACTCAAAACACTATTGATTGCCTCAACATTATGATTATTTGCGGTCACCCCCTGGGTTAGAGCAATTTCAGCTGTTAGATCTGGGTACTCCACCTGCACCTTCATCATAAAACGGTCAAGCTCAGCCTCAGGTAATGGGTAAGTGCCTTCGTTATCAATGGGGTTTTGGGTCGCTAAAACCATGAATGGTCTATCTAAACTGTAGCTTTCCCCATCCAAGGTAATCTGATGTTCTTGCATAACTTCTAATAAAGCAGCTTGGGTTTTTGCTGGTGCTCGGTTGATTTCATCTGCCAGTAACAAGTTAGTAAAAGCAGGTCCTTTACGCAGTACAAACTTACCGCTTGATACGTCTAGCATAGAGTGACCGGTTACATCAGCAGGCATTAAATCAGGTGTAAATTGCACCCGCTTGTAATTGAGGCTGATGCTTTGCGCCAATGCCCTAATTAACAAAGTTTTGCCTAACCCAGGTACGCCTTCAATCAACACATGACCGCCCGCTAAGAATGCGATAATTACTTGTTCTAATACAGTATCTTGGCCTATCAATATTTGGCTTACATTTTGTTTTAGCAAAGCAATTTTTTGTGTTGCCTGCTGCAAAATATCGTTATCTAAGGTGTCACTCATAACATCTTCCTGAGTTGTTGCAGCCCCTTGATACAGTGGCTGTATTGGTTTTGATTTAGTTCTTTTTGATCAAACATAAGTTGTTCAATCGTCGCGGTTGGCCAGCCAGATAGCTCTTCTAACAGGAGCACTATTTTCTGTTGGTCTGTGCTATTGGTATTGGGCCATTTTTGATTGATTCGTTGTAAAATAGTATTTCGTACTTGAGTTAACATGGTTAGTTGTTGACCTTGCTGCCAATAGTGATTACCGGCCACACGAATATGCTCAGAAAAACGAGAGTTATCAGTTTGATATCCAGCAGACACACTGCCAAACCGCTTTCCAAAATGCCATATGGCTAAAAGGATCAATACACACACTAACCAAATGAATAATGGTGCATGACCATAAAGCAAGGTAAACCAGTGGGGCTGTTCTACAGGCTTAAACAAATAAACAGTATCAGACTCCTCTAACAGACCCAGCATTAATATGGCGTTATCATACTCGTCAATTTGCCAGTTATTCCAAATTTGGACATCTGTCATTAGGGTAACTAACCCTTCTCCTTTATCAAATTGAACAAAGGTGTAACCCTCCTCATTGCTGACAGAATAAAAAGGTTCGAGCTCTTCAGGAAAGGTGATCCGATAAATACTCTCTAAGCTTACTTCAATGGGGTCTCCGTGGGGGTCGTTCATAGAGCTAATTTGCTGCTCATACTCAGAATAAAGGCTTGATTCATCGCCAACCCAGTCCACACCTATACCCAATTGTTGAATCAAGGCATTGGCTCTATGACTATCAGATTGGTCACTTGCATTAACTGATACAATCAAAAAGCCCCCCTGCTCTACCCAGTCCAGCAAGCTTGAAGCTAGTGATGAGGAAATTGCAGCCTCTGCATCCGCCAAAATCACAGTATCTTCTATTTTAGGTGTAATACCGTTATCTTCCTTGGAATACAGGCGCTGATAATCTTGCTCAAACACCATAGTCACATCATGGGTTTCTAGCAGCTTTTGAGTAGCTAAAAAGGGTTGTTGTCTCACTTCTTTGCTTTCAGCGACATCCTTTTCTTTATCGTAAAACTCGATACTTTTAACGACATAAACTGTGACAATTAAGGCCAGCAAAACCAACAAAATAGATTTTAGGTGTCCTTGATTCATGGGGTTTCACCTACTTCTACAGTTAGAAACACTTGCTGCCACTGTGTACACAACTCAGCCATTTTTTCAGCATTTGGCCATCTATGGGCCCAGGCTAAATCAATCCATAATTGAATTAGGCTGGTCATAAAAAGCAAGCTTTCACCCTGAACTTTAGACCTAATCTCAGCCAAACATTCTAGTTCTGTCATGGATTCAGTAAGACTTAAATCATGCTTTTTATATAAGTAGGTTAAACTGCTGACTAGTAACAAAGACAAAACTTGGCGATAGGCTTGCTGCTCTAACAATGCATTTAACTCAGCCGGGATATCACTAGGCAAGCCTTGCTGCTTTTCGTGACGGCTAAATGCAGGCAAGTCTACTTTTTGCTTTTTAAGATCGACTTTAATATTAAGAAGTTTAGCTAACTGGTGTCGGCTCAACCATAACAACCACCCAATGATTGAGATAAACAATACCCACAAAATAACTTCAGCAAACTTGGCTATCACAGCAAAGATTCCCATCCAGTCACTAAGGTCTGCTGGCTCTTCAGGCTCTGAAGACTCCCACTTCCATCCCGTCCAGCGCCAGTCTCTCACCATCTCTTTATTGTGAAATGGAGGGCCTGCCAGTATCTCTTGTAAGCTTTCTTTAATCGCGGTGTGCTTTTTAAGAGCTTCTTCTGATAGTTGAGGCTCTTCTAAGTCTGTGGCCACTTGCTCCACTGCTTGTTCAACATCAGAGGCTTGCGCATATGCAACTGGAGTATCACCTGTGTACCCCATTAACCCCACAACCAAAACAGCAAGCAGACTTGTTTGTTTAGCTGACCACCTATTACGTATCTTTTTTAAACCAATCTCAATATCCCAGCCTTCTAATAGGATCCTTCGATTCAAATAGGCAGCAAACCCTCCACCTATAAACAAAGGGGCAACCACCACTAGGCCAAGGTACCAACAAAAATTATAGGCAATCAAAATAATATTGGACTCAGACCAAATCAATTCGCTTAAATTCCACTCAAACCCCAGAGGCATCAGCATATTCACCAGTATAAGCAGACCCAAGGTGATGAATAGCTCCCAGTGCAGACAAATAAGCAACCACCAATAACTATTATCATCAGTGGTTTGATGCAATAACCGCAGCCGAGCTTTGCGCTTTTCACCTCTTAAACCTTCCAGCTGAGCGACAGGTAAATCAAAGCCTCGACTTGGAGATAAACGTTGCCAAGTTATACTAGATAACCAATAGACCTTAATTTGTGAGGGCCAGGCTTTTAAGGCATCGACTACCGAAACTTGTTGACCAAAAACTTGGCGGCTATGTATATACAATAATCCCCTTTCAAACCAAGGCTTTAATAACCACAAAAGGTACACGCCATATTCAGGACTGAGTAAGGTGAATAACATAAAAAATGGGAGCGTGCTACACAGCATGAATCCATATAAAGGCCACCACCACTGCATGGCCATTCTGCAACCTAAATCAAAGGACTTCCAACTATTACGAGGATGGGTATCTATGGCTAAAGCTTCAATTTTCATTTGGCGCTCGCCTAAATACGTACACTAAAACCCAAACCCAGCAAAAGCCACCGACAGCATATTTCACATAATTTGGAATAGAATGACTAGACGACCAAAATGCTTCGATAAAAGCAGCAATGACTAACATCAAAAATGAACCAAAAATTAAAGGAAATACCTTTTTTGCAGAAGCCTTCATAGCATGTATACGGCTTAATTTTTTAGGTGCAATTAAGCTGTAGCCAATCACAGTGCCTGCTGCCGCTGATATAACAATAGCCGTTAACTCAAAAGCCCCATGGGTAATCACAAAGGAGAAAAACGTATCCTGATAACCTATATTTACTATATGGGCACTCACCACGCCAAAATATAAGGCATTAAAGAGTAAAATATATAGGGCACCAAAACCTAATAACAAGCCGCCAACAAAGGATTGAAAGGCAATAGATATGTTATTAAAGATGTAATAGCCAAACATAATGAAATCACTATCAGATGCTCTTTCTTCTTCAAAGCGCGAATCACTGGGATCATACATTTCTTCTAATTGCACAACTTGAGCATTCGGTAACACATTGCGAATAAACTCAGGCTCCAAGAAGGTAATACCAAACATCAGTAAGGCCACACCATAAAAAAGAATATGGGCCCAAATAATATAAAACCGAAACTCGGTAAGTTGTGCTGGGAAAGTATGTTTCACAAACACCATCAAAGGCATCAAAATACGATTATGAGGCTTATAAAGCTGTTGCTGACCTAACAATAACAACTGGTTTAAATGACTAATTAAAGCAGGACTGTAATGGCGGCTTTTTGCGATGGATAGGTCATGGGTTAATTGCCTGAACATTTTAGGTAAATCATGCTCATCGGAGACTTCAGAAGACTCAAGTAGCTCTTTAAATAACTGCCAGTCTTGCTGTTTTAACTGAATAAAGTCATTCTGCCTCATACTTTACCCACTAAACCTGCGGCCATGGCTTTTAATTTAATCACGGCTTCTTCACCGCGACACTCAAGCATAGGCTCAAGTTGATTAGCCAGTTCCTGTAAGCGCTCTTCGCTAAAGCTGTGACTTCGCTCTGCGTAAGCCACTATAGTTTGTTGTTCCTCTAAGGTAAGTGAAAGGGTGATTTGCGGCAGTTCATCCACAGTAAAATGCTCCACTTTACTGGGCGTATCTTGATACACCACCATAGTACCCGCCACATGGTCACCTATACGTTTAAATTGCTTAGAACATAAAATGGCAACAAAACCACTAAGATAAGCGAAAGGAAGAATATCTATACTTCTAAACAAATTCCGAAGCATTGAGCCCGGCAACGTAATAGGGAGGCCATTGTCATACACCACAACTAAGCCAAAGTACTTTTTACCTGGAGTGGCCCCCCTGTATATCTCAAATAACACAGGGTAAAACCACTCTATACAAAACAGCAAAATGAAAAACAGGCCCTGCCCCATATTGCCGGTAAACTGTAAGGCCATGGATGCTGCAAACAAAACCACGCCTCGTATCAATAAATCAACCACAAAGGCCATAGTGCGAACGCCTATACCGGCTGGCGTCAACATAATATCGATCCCTTCAGGGGTTTCTAGGGCATAGCGGTTGTCTATCATATTAAGGCTAACGTTCTAAGCTGCAGGCAACATCAAGCCAACAACCATTAGCCCCCAAAAAGCGACACCGATAAGCGTAAACACCCAGTTAGCTGCACCAAACTTTTTATTGGTTATACCTTCTGGATCATCATTTAAAATGTTGGCTGTCTTTTGTACAACAAGCATAGGGATAACTGAAGTTAACCCAAAAATGATCCAAAAAAGGCTGTCAAACAACAGGTTTTCAGATATTGAAGGCAGGTGTTCGCTAGCATTTTGCAAAATTTGTAGCACGATATAATACACCGCCAATGGGCCAGCCATCCAAGCTGCTTTAACCGATTTATGGTCTGCTTCATTTTTAATAGTAGAAAATAACGAGTAAACAAAGAACACCTGAAATATTGCACGAAGTACCGGTAAACAGTCGCGATTAGCATTCAACTTTTGTGCTGTCCAATGCTTATAAAACCAATAAAAGCTATACAAATTTAAGGTACAAACAGATAACACAACCATTTTACTGATAGCGGTTGTAAAAAACTCAGGCTTGGCTTCTTCACTATCGTTGGGATTAACTATAAGTTCTGCTTCTGGGGCTTTGTAGATATCATCAGTAGACAAACTAGATTCCTTTTAAAGTATTAAATTTCGGGGTTAAGCTGCAAGTGTCGGGATCAAAATTGCTGCTAATATGCCTATCAAGAAAAAGCCCAGCACTATTAATACTCCCCAAAAAGACCACTTACCTTGCACCCTTTGAAACTCTTCAACACTTTCCCACTTTTTGTTCTGCCACGCCCACTCACGACCTTTAAAACCCAAAACTACAGCCATAATAAAACCAACATAAGGAATTAAGGCGATCAAACCAATCCAAGTAGCATTGCCAAGAGACCAAATCCAACTAAGTAGAAATGCCCCCCAACTCCAACCTTTAACACCATCTGGCAGTGGATGGCCTTTCCCCATTCCAGAATTATTTTCAACTTCAGTATGTAAATTCGCATCAGGGGCAGTATAGACGTTCGACTCAGACAAAAGAGATTCCTTATATATTCAATTTAACTGTATCTGGTTAGCGACTATGACATTATTTTTATGAGATTTAAACAGGCACAAAAAAGGCGCTATTTAAGCGCCTTTCTTTTTAGTCTTCTCAGACTACAAACATTTTACTTCTTTTTAAGACCAGCAAAGCGTTTGTTAAACTTATCAACACGGCCGCCCGTGTCTACGTTACGTTGCTTACCAGTGTAAAACGGGTGGCAAGAAGAACATACGTCTAAGTTAAGTTCTTTTTTCAAAGTAGAACGTACTTTAATTACGTTGCCACAAGAACAGTTTGCTGTCATTTCCTGGTAATCAGGATGGATACCTTCTTTCATGGGTTACCTCTTCGTCAGGCCGTATCGCTATCCAACCCGAAGTTGAACACCATACGAAAATTAAATAAAAACTTTACGTCATAGCGCAAAGTGGCGCGCATATTAATGGAAGGGGCTGAAGTGATCAAGATATTTGTTGTTTTTATCAGCAACAAACAGCAGCATATATTGAATGTTAGCTCCCTTAATTCCTTTTAAAGCTTATTTATCAAATTGCTTCTTTAAGTCCGGTAAGCTTGTGGGTTTAGAAAATAAATATCCTTGCAGTTGATGGCAACCATGGGCTATTAAATAGTCCGCCTGTTGTCTTGTTTCCACTCCTTCTGCACACACTTGCAATTTCAGCTGCTTCGCCATTTGAATTATTGTTGAAGTGATTAAAGTACTTCTTTTAGAGACACATAGATGATCAACAAACTGCTTATCAATTTTCAGGGTGTTTAATTCAATCTTGGTTAAATACCCTAGGGAAGAATACCCAGATCCAAAATCATCTAATGCAATGGAGCAACCCATCTCACGTAATTGAGATATAAACTGATTGGCTAACTCAAAGTTTTCTAAATAAGCAGACTCGGTAACTTCAAACTCTATATTGCAGGTATTAACCTTATATTTAGAAAACATCTCTTTAATGTAATCAACCAAAGCAATATTTTTAATATCAAAGGCAGATAAATTTAGAGATACAACCACTTGATTACTATGCATAGCTAAAATTTTCTCTAGCTCTATACAGACTCTTTTAATTACCCACTTAGTGATGGATAACACCTTGCCGCTGTGCTCTGCAATGGGAATAAACTCTGCAGGAGACACAATTCCCATTGTGTCACTGTTCCATCTGATTAAGGCTTCGTAACCTACAATTTTTCCATCAGAATTGACCTTGCCTTGATAATGAATACTGAATTCATCATTTTTAATTGCGTTTGCGATGGAGTTAGCAATGAGTAAGCGCCGCTTATTCTCTTCCATCATCTCAGGAATAAATAAAGTATGCCTGCTTCGGCCCTCTATTTTGGACCTATACATAGCAGTGTCAGCATTACTAATAAACTCACTTACATCAAAATTTGAATCACTTGCCTTAGCTATACCAACACTGACACCAATTTGCATTTCCCATGTTTGGATTTCAAATGGCACATTTAACGTTCTCACTAACCTTTCGGAAATATCAAACAACTCAAGTTCATTTGGCTCATTATGAAGTAAAATAAGAAACTCATCTCCACCTAAGCGAGAGACTAAATCCCCTTCCCTGAGGCACAACTTAGTGCGCCGACATACTTCCATTAACACCAAGTCTCCAATTTCATGGCCAAAGGAATCGTTAACGCCTTTGAAGCCGTCCAAATCAAAATACATGAGTATTAAGTTTTTCTTAGAGCGCTTTGCTACTGCCAACTCTCTTTTTAAGGTTTCCATAAAAAATTGGCGATTAGGTAATTCGGTTAATGTGTCAAAGTTAGCTAGCTTTTCCATGGCCTGCTGCTGCAACATTAATTTTTCAGTGTGTTCTTTATTCTTTTGGGTTTCTTGATTGATGGTTTCCATCATTTGATTGAGGTCAGAGCTTAATGAAGCAACTTCTCGCTTCCCTTCAATATTAATTTTTAACGAGTAATCATGGGTTTCTTGAATTTTTTGAGCAATATCTGATAAACGAGTGAGGGGATCAAACAACCTTCTTTGTATTCCAAATAAGATACTAATCACAACAACTAAGACGAATAGTGATATTGGCAACACCTGTTGCAGCAGTTTAGCTTTGCTTTTTTCTAACGGGCCATTGGTATCAAGGACAATACACAGATACCCCTGAGGGAAGCGCTCATCACCAACCAGCTTAATTGCAACCAACTCACCTTCGCTTACATATACCCCAGGAGGCTTGCCTTCAAACTTGTGAGACAAAACACTCGGAGCCTGCTTTTTTGGCAACGCAGCTTTACCATAGTAGTTTTGTAGGGGTTGCCAGCGCTGATCATAAATAGAGGCATGTTTAACGTTATTATATCTATCTAACCTAAGTAAAAGTGTAGCAAGCTCAAACTCATCAGGCTGATCAGCCATTAAGGAAAGCAAATCACTGGACATATTTTCTGAAAGAGCGTCTAAATCACCTTTTACAGACTCAAAATACAGTTTTTCATGTTCTTGAAGTGCAAAATATAAAGTCGCTAGGCTAACAATACATATTGCTACCACTGATATTGATATGATGGTGTTTTTAATTGTTTTAAAAAACATAACTAACCCTTAAGTACCGACCCCCAGTATATTCCTTAATCACATCACAAGAATTAGTACTTTCGTCTAGCAAGACCCCCCCCTCAGACTTACACTATAAAACACTGTATTAGATCACAATTATTCTATTCTGTTACAGCCAGCATAAATTGCAAGTTACCCAAATCGCTAACTTTAATAACCTACCTAAAACTATTTCACATGTTAAGATTTACCAATAGTCTGAGCAGTGACTTTAGTAATATGAGTGTTCACTCTTAACTTTAATTTGAATACGGAGCCCATCCTCACCTAATGCATATATTGCACATCGCTCTTCCAATTCCTAAACGAAGATTATTTGATTACATCTGTGAAACTGAGAAGCCTCCCATAGGTACTCGAGTGCGTGTACCTTTTGGACCTCGTAAGCTAATTGGTGTGGTTTGGAAAGTATCTTCAAAATCAGAATGGGATGTATCTAAGTTAAAGCCCATAGAAGAAATAATTGATGACACTCCCGTTCTTAACAAAACCTTACTGAAACTATGTCACTGGTTAACCCACTATTACAAACATCCAATAGGTGACGTCGTACAAACAGCATTGCCTGTTGCTTTAAGAAAAGGTGAATCTAGCTTACCTAAACCCATTACTTTTATTCAAACGAATGCCAAAGGGGCTGAGCTTGATATTGCAGAGTTATCAAGAGCGCCAAAACAACAAAAATTACTTTCAAAGTTACAAGAAGAAGAACTTCCAAAATCTATCGCTAGAACCGACTTTGGCGCCCCTGCTATTAAATCACTATTGGATAAAGGGTTAATAGAAACCCTAGAAAAACAGCCAAAATACCAAAGCAACTGGCAACAAGAGCTTAAGATACAAGACAAACCTCTAGCTAATGTTGAGCAAGCGGTTGCCATTAGTTGTATCGAAGCAGCAATTGGCCAATATAGTAGCTTTTTATTAGAAGGGATAACCGGAAGTGGAAAGACAGAAGTTTACCTTCAAGCTATTGAGTCTGTTTTAAAACAAGGTAAACAAGTTTTAATTTTAGTACCAGAAATCGGACTCACACCACAAACTGTACATCGTTTTAAGTACCGCTTTGGGATTGACGTAGGCGTTTTACATTCAGGGCTGACTAATCCAGAACGATTACAGGTATGGCAGCAAAGTGCCAAAGGCCAGCTAGGTATAGTGATTGGCACCCGCTCAGCCATTTTTACTCCTATGCTAAACCCAGGTTTATTAATCGTCGATGAAGAGCATGATGCGTCTTACAAACAACAAGATGGCTTACGTTACCATGCCAGAGATTTAGCTGTGGTTCGCGCCCATGAAGAAAACATCCCTTTAGTTTTAGGTACTGCAACCCCAGCCTTAGAAACCTTAAACAATGCCTTAACCGGTAAATATCAGCATCTTAAATTACAACAGCGCGCTGGCAATGCCTCAGTGGCAAGCCAACATGTATTTGATATCCGCCAACAACCTATTCGTTTTGGCTTAGCCCAAGGAATGCTAGATAGAATCAAGCAACACTTAGAGCAAGGCAATCAAGTGATGTTGTTTATAAACCGCCGCGGTTACGCCCCTGCGCTGACCTGTCATCAATGTGGCTTTATTGAACAATGTAAACGCTGTGACAAACCTTACACGCTTCACAAACAACTACATAAACTGCAATGCCACCATTGCGGCAGTGCTAAATCCATCCCTAAACATTGCCAGCACTGTCACAGTGAAGAGTTAACATCAATTGGCGTAGGAACAGAACAACTAGAGCACGGCCTCGCAGAGTATTTCCCTAACTACAGTAGCATTCGCATTGATAGTGATAGTGCAAGGGGTAAAAACAAACTAGATAAAATGCTGAACAGCATCAACAATAACGAACATCAAATTCTAATAGGCACACAAATTTTGTCCAAAGGACATCATTTTCCTAACGTTACACTCGTGCTGATATTAGATATTGACGGTGCTCTTTTTAGTGCTGATTATCGGGCTGCAGAGCATTTAGCCCAGTTAATCACTCAAGTCGCAGGAAGGGCTGGGCGGGCAGAGAAGCCCGGCGAAATGTGGTTACAAACCCACGACCCAGCGCATCCATTACTGCAAGACTTAATTAATAATGGCTATGGGCATTTTGCTAGGTATGCCTTACTCGAAAGGCAACATGCCGCCCTTCCCCCTTACACTTTTCAAGGGCTATTTAAAGCCCAAGCTAACAGCGCACAACTTGCCCATGAATTTTTAGCCCAAGTAAGACACTTTTTCGATCACTCAGAAAACGTATTTTGTATTGGCCCCATTCCTTCTTTAATGGAAAAGCGGCAAGGTCAGTACCGCATGCAATTAGTGCTTCAAAGTTCGCAGCGCAGTCACTTGCAACATGCCCTTGGACAACATATCTTGCAAATAGAGAATTTACCGCTTGCTAGCAAGGTACGCTGGTCACTAGATATTGATCCGCAAGATTTTAGCTAGCCTAAATTCTTATCGGAATATTGGTTAATTCGAAACTCAAACTAAGCCATTTAAGTGTCACATAAAAATAATAAAGATACTGATTGAGGAAAATGCCAGTAAAGGTAAAATAATACGTCGTTTCTCTCCCTGTTTTCGGATATATCAGTTTCATGGCTCCTAAAGATTACGTGGCCCGCGGCCGTAATAAAAAACCAGCTCCTCCGCCTCCTAAAGCTTCATTACCTTGGTTAAGAATTATCATCACTCTTAGCCTGCTAGGGTTATTTGCTTATTTTTTATGGAGTATTAAGGGTAAAGCACCAGATACTGAGGCCGAGATTGACACTAGCTCTCAGACGCAAATCGCCGAAAACGGTGAAGCGCTACCCGAAATACCTGAAGAAGAATGGGAGTTTATTAAAACCCTGCCAGAATATACGGTAGAGATTGAGCAGCAAGAACAAGAGCAACCCATTGTTAAAAGGCTAATGCAATGTGGTTCATTTCGAAAAGAACACCAAGCCCAAGAGCTCAAGGCTAAAATTGCGTTTCAAGGTTTAGAGGCCCAAGTGCGCTCCAGCAAAGGATCTTCCGGTGTGTGGTATAGGGTAATTTTAGGTCCTTATGACAGCAAGCGCTTAGCCGAAAAAGACCGCCATACCTTACAAAGAGCCAAAATCATTGGCTGTAAAATTTGGAACTGGAATTTAAATTAGTAAATAAAAAGCAGCACACTCAGTGTGCTGCTTAAGATAAACCATTTTCAGTATTCGTTAGCTAGGAAAGGCGAAGCTCACCCCTTCACGTACACCGCTTGACGGCCACCTTTGGGTGATGGTTTTACGCTTAGTATAAAACCTTACACCATCTGGGCCATAGGCGTGTAAATCACCAAACAATGAACGCTTCCAACCACCAAAACTATGGTAAGCCACAGGCACAGGTAAAGGCACGTTAATTCCCACCATTCCCACTTGAATATTGTCTGAAAAGTAGCGAGCAGCCTCGCCGTCACGGGTAAAGATACAGGTACCGTTACCGTACTCATGGTCGTCAATTAATTGCATAGCTTGCTGCATCGTATCTACGCGGATAACTTGTAACACAGGACCAAATATCTCAGCCTTGTAACTGTCCATATCTTGAGTCACGCCATCAATTAAGGTAGCGCCGATAAAGAAGCCATTGTCAAAACCTTCGACTTTAGCGTTTCGGCCATCGACTACAATTTTAGCCCCTTGTTGCTCTGCGCTGGTCAAATAGCCACTTACCTTGTCTCTGTGCTGGCAACTAATCAGGGGTCCAAAATCATTGCTAGAGTCGGTGTAAGCACCCACCTTAAGACCCGTCATCGCCTGTTTCATTTTGTCTACTAGGGTATCCCCTGCTTTATCGCCAACAGCCACAACAACAGACAAAGCCATACAGCGCTCACCAGACGATCCAAATGCAGCTCCTAATAACTGATTAACCGTGTTGTCCATATCCGCATCAGGCATCACAATAGCGTGGTTTTTAGCGCCACCTAACGCTTGGCAACGTTTACCCGCAGCATTAGCTGTGGTGTAAATATATTCTGCAATTGGCGTAGAGCCAACAAAGCTCACAGCTTTTACTGTGGGGTTAGTCAGCAACTCATCTACGGCTTCTTTATCACCGTTTACCACGTTCATTACGCCATCAGGCAAACCTGCTTCTTTCAATAACTGTGCTATAAACAGGGTAGAACTCGGTGCCCTTTCAGAAGGCTTAAGCACAAAAGTATTACCGCAAACTATGGCTAGAGGAAACATCCATAAGGGCACCATAGCGGGGAAATTAAAAGGAGTAATTCCCGTTACCACACCTAAAGGTTGAAACTCACTCCAAGAATCAATGTTCGGCCCCACATTCTTACTATGCTCCCCTTTTAATAATTGAGGTGCGCCGCATGCAAACTCCACATTCTCGATACCTCTTTGGATCTCACCTGCAGCATCATGGCTAATTTTACCGTGCTCTTGACCAATCAACTCGGCAATATGTTCAGCGTTGTCTTCAAGCAACTGCTTGAACTTAAACATAACTCTGGCCCGTTTTAGCACAGGAGTATTTCGCCATTCAGGATACGCTGCTTGAGCGGTATCGATTGCCTCTTGAACAGTTTTTGCTGATGCCAGCAGCACTTGTTTCTCAACTTTCCCCGTTGCAGGGTTAGTTACATCTTGGGTGCGCCCAGCTGGGGTTACAATTTGGCCCTTTATAAAATGTCCAATTGTTGTCATATTTTTTCCTCAAACACAGCTCTACCGACTACAAAAATATAGCCTTTGGTAAGCTGTGTGGTCTTAATTATAAAATGGAGGTTACTGGCTATTCTTGTTTTTGGTTTTATGTGAATCACCTGCAACCATTGCAATTAAATCAACTTAATCATTTTCTTGGGTTAGGTGGTGATAGCCTCTTTGATAATAAACTAGAGCCCCTGCCTGCTCTTTTTGCTTAATGCCTACAACCTCACAAATAATGACATCGTGGGTGGCCACACTTTTCATTTCTACAATATTGCAATCAAAGGATACTGCGGCTTCTTCTAATACCGGTGAGCCTGTGACTAAGGTTTCCCACGAACCCTCAGCAAAACGCTCAGACATAAGGGCTTTACCACCAAATAAATTTGATAAGTTATCTTGGCCAGCATCTAAAGTATTTACCACTAAACTTTTGGCGTTCTCAAAGGCTTTGTAAACTGATGCGCCACGGTTCAAACACACCAATAAAGTAGGAGGATTGTCACTAACACTACAAACTGCCGTAGCTGTAAAGCCTGCTTTATTTTGTTCTGAACCGGTGGTAACAACACTGACAGTGCCAGGTAAGGCAGACATGCCTTGTCTAAATTCATCTCCAGAAACACACTGCGCTGTGTTCTCTAGTATCACTTCTTTTAATGCGCTCATGGTTACTGAGTCTCCTAGCTTAAATATGTTTGAGTTAAATGATTTTACAAGCTTGCTCGAAGGCTAAGCGAGGTAGGCGTTTATGGACTTTTTCACTGTCGCCATAACCAAGGTTAATCAAAAAATTAACCTTCCATGTGCTGTCTGCGAAAAACGTCTCATTTAATAACTTAGGATTAAAGCCAGACATAGCGCCGCAATCTAACCCCAAAGCACGAGCCGCACTGATTAAATATGCACCCTGTAATGAGCTATTACGCATGGCTGTTTCATAGGCAGCTTCTGGGCTACCCGTAAACCAACTTTTAGCATCAGCATAAGGAAACAAAGTCGGTAGCTCTTCATAAAACTCTTCATCAAAAGCAACAATCACTGTGCAAGGCGCTGTCATAGTTTTATCTAAATTACCGCTTGATATAGAAGGTTTTAGTTTTTCTTTGCCCTCGGCAGAAGTAACAAATACAAAACGAGCAGGGCTACAGTTAGCCGATGTAGAGCCTAACTTAACCATGTCATATAATTGTGTTAGCAGAGCCTCTGGAATAGGCTTATCTTGCCAATGCGAGTGGGTGTGGGCATCGTAAAAAAGTTGCGACAGTGCAGCATCGTCTAAAGGTGTTGTCATGGTTGTTGTTCCAAAAGTCGTTTATTGAATTTAAAAAATTAATTGGTTAAAAATGTCAGCAATTTATCGTTGAATACATCTGGGGTGGTAACCGTACAAGCATGCCCTCCATATTCATAAACCGCCAACTCTGCATTGGGCAATAAATCAGCAAGTACTTGAGATCTTTGCCAAGGCACCAGCATGTCGTCTTTGTTAGCAACCACTAAAGTAGGAGTGCTAATGCTTGCTATATCAGCCTCTATATTAAACTCGCTCAAGGCTTGGATCCTTGCCAATAAGTTTTGCTTATCAGGGAAGGACTCCAGCATGTGCTGCTCTTCTTGTTCGAGCATTTGGATGTTATTCATGATCCAATTTGGTGGATATAAAAACAAAGCTTGCGCCTGTAAATACATTTCAGGGGGGCTGTTATCCAATAAAGACTTTCTGACTCTAAAGCAGCGTAAACTATGCTCGTTTGGGCTACTCCAAGCATTGACCAATACCATACTTTGAAAAAGCGCTGGCCGTTCAACAGCAATTTGCAACCCCACTAAGCCACCTAATGCATGGCCCACAAAATGGCAATCGCTCACATCGATACTATCTAAAAGCGCCAGTAATTCCGTTGCCATTGATTGAATAGAGTAACCACTAGGCAAAACTCCTGGACTGCGACCAGTACCATTTTGGTCATAGACAATCACCCTAAAACTACTTTCTAAGGCTGGTAGTTGTGCTTTCCAAAAGAGTGCAGAGCCCCCTAATCCAGAGCTCAAAACAACAGTCGGCGCATCTGGATGATCAGAGCCAAGTATTTCAAAATACATGTTTAAGCCTTATTAACCTATATGAGCAATACTTGCTATTTCGACTAGTGCACCCGGTTTTACCAAACCACACTGAATACAGTAGCGAGCTGGTTTTTCACCAGGAAAATACTCAGCGTATACTTTATTCAAGGCTGGATAATCATCCCAATTTGTTAGCATTATGGTATTAAATGTTACGTCATCCATAGTGCCACCAGCGGCTTCAACCACTCCTTTAATGGTTTCAAGTACATGGCGAGTTTGCGCTTCTGCATCACCAACATGCACAACATTATTGTCTTTATCAAAAGCTAAGGTACCCGACACATACAAAATATTATCAGCCATTGAACCTGGTACATAAGGAGCAAGAGGTTTACCTGTACCCGGTGGAATAATCGATGTTTTACTCATATTAATTACCTTTATTGTTGATATTGAAAGTGCTTAAGTGCTTTGTGCTAACTAAGCGAGTACTTCACAGAATTCTTCAACGCTAGACACCCAGCCAAAGAAAGTTGCGATATTAAAAAGAGCCGACTCTTGAATCATGTCCGACCCTGCCTGATAAGTTGCATCCGCTAAGACAACGCCAAAATACTCTAAGAAGAAACCATCTCGTAAGGTTGACTCAACACAGACATTGGTAGCGATACCGGTAAATACTAAATTACGGATCCCGCGACTACGCATCATGCTATCTAGGTTAGTGTTGAAGAATCCGCTGTAGCGAGTTTTAGGAATAACAATATCCCCTTCTTGTGGGGTTAGCTCGTCTACGAGCTCGTAATCCCAAGTACCTTTGGCTAAGAGTGTGCCCATAAGCTCTGGGTTTTTACGCATGGTTTTTAAAGCGTTAGATTTATACCAATTTGGCGACCCTGGGCCACCTGCTTCAGCATATTTGTTGTCCCAACCATTTTGAAAGAACACAATAGGCATGTTAGCTTTTCTAGCCGCGGCAATCGCTTTAGCAGTTTGCGCAATAACAGGGCCTGTGCTTGAGATATCAAAGCCAGCCTTGTCTAGATAGCCATTTTTACTGGCGTAAGCGTTTTGCATATCAACCACAATTAGGGCGGTTTCAGTGGTGTTTAAAGCCAATGGCTCTGGCTTGGCTGGCAATATAACTTCATTGGGCTTATCGCCCTTGCAGTAACCTGCAACGGCTAATTCTGTAATTTCAGACATTATTCAGCTACCCCAGCTTTGATATGTTGACGAGATTTCATAAGTGGCTGAATTTTTTGACCGTAATCATCCATACCTTGAATAAAATCATCAAAGGTCAGCAATACACCTTCACATCCTGGAACCGTATCAATTTCATCTAACATGGCAGCAACCGAGGCATAAGAACCCACTAACGTACCCATATTTAGATTAACCGCTGATGTAGGATCAGTCATATCTCGAATATTAGTATCTTTGCCTGACTTTTTATCTGCCGCGCCTTGCTCAGTCATCCAATCTAAAGCAGATTGATCTTTACCGTCTTTATACATTTGCCACTTAGCCATGGCTTTTTCATCAGTTTCATCAGCAATAACCATGATTAATACCACCGAACCAACTTTGCGGCCTTTTGCATCTGCCACAACTTTTAAACGCTCTGCCGTAGGGGCAAACGCAGTTGGCGTGTTTACGCCTTTTCCAAAACAAAAGTTGTAATCTGCATGTTCAGCTGAGAATTCCATACCTGCTGTACTTTGACCTGCACAGATAATAGGGATCTTTGATTCAGGCATAGGCTTCATACGGCAATCATCCATTTTGAAATGTTCGCCTTTAAAATCACTACTTCCTGTTTCCCACAACTCTTTACACACTTTTATGTACTCACCTAAGTATTCGTAGCGGTTAGAGAAAAACTCATCTCCGGGCCACATACCCATTTGTGAATACTCTGGACGTTGCCAACCCGTAATTAGGTTTACACCAAAACGACCATGAGAAATTGAATCAATAGTCGCAGCCATTCTAGCCACAATTGCCGGTGGCATCACTAAGGTGGCTGCAGTTGCATATAATTTTATTTTTGATGTGACCGCAGCTAAGCCGGCCATAAGAGTGAAAGACTCTAAGTTGTAATCCCAAAACTCAGTGTCGCCACCAAACCCTCTTAACTTAATCATTGATAAAGCAAAGTCCATGTCGTACTGCTCTGCTTTTTTCACCACCTCTTTATTCAAATCAAAACTAGGTTTGAATTGAGGTGAAGTCTTTGAAATTAACCAGCCATTGTTACCAATTGGAATAAATACGCCTACGTCCACTATTGCCTCACTTATTTTTTGGTTATTTTTATTACATGGAACTAAGTAAATTTGTTAGCAACAAAGTCACAGTTACAAACTGCTTATTTGTCAAACAATAACTTGACATAGCACATTTCAGACCAAATGGTAAAAAATTATAAATAACAACAAGATAGCTTCAAACCACAAAACAATTTGGACCAAACGGTCCAATATGTTGCGTGATAATCGTGCAGCACCGCACAAAAAAAAGGCAGATGAGAAAGCCTAGATTATTTTAATTAGGAATATTAGAATTCAATGGAGCCAATAAAAGGATTCACCTACCTTGTCAGCGCAAAAAATAACAGCCAATTCAAATACATCCCAAGCATTAGGCGGCACAACTAAACGTAGTCGAGCAAAACTGGATAAAGAGAATGCCATTATGCAGGCTGCTCTAGAGTTGTTTTCTCGTCATGGAGTAAAAGGCACCCGAGTGGAAAAAATAGCTGCTTTGGCTAAGGTATCTAAAACCAACTTACTCTATTATTTCAATAGTAAAGAGCAGCTCTACATAGCAGTCATGCAAAGACTATTACAGGTTTGGCTGGCGCCTTTGGCGAGCTTTAATGAGGATCAAGATCCCATAGAAACCATCAAAGATTACATTAGAGTTAAATTGGAATTATCTAGGGACAACCCTGCCGAGTCTCGATTGTTTTGTATGGAAATGCTTCACGGAGCGCCCTTGCTAGAAGAACAGCTAAGATCTCCACTAAAAGAATTAGTTGATTCAAAAGCCTCGGTTATTAATGCTTGGATCGCTGCAGGAAAGCTAGCACCAATTGACCCTTACCATTTGATTTTTAGTATATGGTCAACCACTCAACACTATGCAGATTTTCGTGTGCAAATTGAATCTATTACAGACAAAAACCTAGATGATCCTGCCTTTTTTAAGAGCACACTTAGCAACCTACAAAATATCATTCTGCAGGGTGTGCACCCCAATTAAGCTAAACTTGGTAAAGGTAGCACCATAGTAGCGACTCCTTACAACACCTTGGATACTTGAAAAAAATCCAATGCTCCCCACATCTAATCCATCTGGCAGCGTTTTAAATTATTAAAGCGCCATAGCCCACTCTTAGCCCTAACAACCATTATTAGCTTAACCCATGGTTGTTAAGAGATATCGAAGGAATTTTTGTGACTACAATTGTATCTGTACGCCGTAATAACCAAGTCGTTATTGCTGGTGATGGTCAAGTTTCACTTGGCAACACTGTAATGAAAGGCAACGCCAAAAAAGTACGCCGTTTGTACCATAATAAAGTACTGGCAGGCTTTGCTGGAGGCACAGCTGATGCCTTCACTTTATTTGAACGTTTTGAATCTAAACTAGAAATTCATCAAGGTAACTTAACTCGTGCAGCGGTTGAACTTGCCAAAGATTGGCGCAGCGATCGCGCTCTGCGTAAGCTTGAAGCGCTATTAGCAGTGGCAGATGAAACCGCCTCTTTTATCATTACCGGAAACGGTGATGTGGTGCAGCCAGAGAATGACTTAATTGCCATTGGTTCAGGTGGAAACTTCGCGCAAGCTTCAGCAATGGCATTACTTGCAAATACAGAGTTATCAGCAAAAGAGATTGCAGAAAAAAGTTTGACCATAGCTGGGGATATTTGTGTATTCACCAATCACAGCCAAACCATCGAAACTATTGATTATTAAAGATCAGCCAAAAACAAAATTTTAAGAGCCACGCTTCAAAAGTCGCTCAGTTTATATAAGGTTTACACTATGTCAGAAATGACCCCAAGAGAAATTGTTCACGAGCTGGACAGACATATTATCGGTCAACAAGATGCTAAACGTGCAGTATCTATCGCGTTACGTAACAGATGGCGAAGAATGCAGCTTGAGCCAGAACTTCGTCAAGAAGTGACCCCTAAAAATATCCTAATGATAGGTCCTACTGGTGTGGGTAAAACCGAAATTGCGCGCCGCCTAGCAAAGCTCGCCAACGCCCCCTTTATTAAGGTTGAAGCCACAAAATTTACAGAAGTAGGTTATGTGGGTAAAGAAGTGGAAACCATCATCCGAGACTTGGCTGATATCGCCGTTAAGATGACCAAAGAACAAGCTACGCAAAAAGTGAAATTTCGAGCTGAAGAAAACGCAGAAGAGCGTATTTTAGACGCCCTATTGCCACCACCCGAAAACGCCTTCGGTGAAAAAGAAGAGCCACAAGACAAAGGCACTAGACAAGTTTTCCGTAAAAAATTACGAGAAGGTCAGCTAGACGATAAAGAAATCGAGCTAGATTTTGCAGCACCACAAGTTGGTGTAGAAATCATGGCGCCTCCTGGCATGGAAGAAATGACTAACCAGCTTCAAGGTATGTTTCAAAACCTATCAGGTAAAGAGAAGAAAAAGAAAAAGCTTAAGGTAAAAGAAGCCTTTAAGTTATTAATCGAAGAAGAAGCCAGCAAGCTGGTTAACCAAGAAGACTTAAAGCAAACCGCTATTGAATCATTAGAACAAAATGGCATAGTTTTCATCGATGAAATTGACAAAATTTGTAAGCGAGAAGGCACTACAAGCGGAGGCGATGTATCCCGAGAAGGTGTACAACGTGATTTATTACCCTTAGTAGAAGGCTCAACGGTTTCAACTAAACATGGCATGGTAAAAACCGACCATATCTTGTTTGTTGCTTCTGGTGCATTCCAAATGAGCAAGCCATCAGATTTGATCCCCGAATTACAAGGTCGATTACCTATTCGCGTCGAGTTATCTGCTCTTACTGCAGAAGATTTTGTACGTATATTGACTGAACCAAATGCTTCTTTGACCGAACAATATGTTGCCTTACTTAAAACGGAAGGGGTTAACGTAACCTTTTCTACAGACGGCATAGAGCACATAGCTAAAGCAGCTTGGCAAGTTAATGAGCGTACAGAAAACATTGGAGCTAGACGCTTGCACACAGTTATGGAGCGTTTGATGGAAGAGATATCTTACGATGCCTCTGAAAGAAACGGTGAAGCAATAACCATAGACGCTAAGTACGTAACCGATCATCTAGATATGTTAGTAGAAGACGAAGACCTAAGTCGTTTTATTCTTTAAAGATTTCCTTTATTAACAAAAGCCCTTGTTTTCAGATAAAACAGGGGCTTTTTTTTGCAAACCAAGCCAGCCTTTCAGATTCACAGCTTCATAAAACTCCCCCAAACTAGTTTACATCTAAGTAAATGCCCTTCTTTATTGAATTTATTGAAACTACCTCTAATATTTACAGTGGACATATTACTAAAAGGACTTAATAAGATGTTAGCAGCCGTGACCCCTTCACTTCTGAATGTACGCAGTATGCCAACCCCAAGCTCAGCTATTTTAGGCCAGTTAACCCAAGGCATGGTCATAAAGGGTGAAGCGCCCATAGACAATTGGATACAGTTTACTTACCAAAATACCTTTGGGTTTATCTCAGCCCACTATCTACAACCAATCAATGATCTAGCCAAACTAACAGGCACAGTAAATACCGATCGCCTAAACGTTCGTGCCGCGCCATCAGCAAGTGCTAAATATTTAGCCACTTTGAACCGCGGAGCTTCAGTAAAAACCTTAGCCTTTGTGAATGATTGGCTAGAAATTGAATTTAATGGCGACACTGCATATGTAGCTTCCGCATACGTAGACTTAGTCTATGTCTCAACTGGTTATTACGCCAAAGTCACTGCTGATTTACTCAATGTACGAGCAGCACCTTTTCGAACAGCCAATTTATTTGGACAACTAGCCCAAGGTGAAACAATTTGGGTAGAAGGGAAACAAAAAAGTTGGAGCCAGATTCGCTTCAATGGCAATAGAGGATACGTGGCCTGTGAATATATCACCAAAATTGAAAGCCAAGAACCTGACCCTTTAATAATTCAAGACTCAGACTACTCCCCCATACCTAAGAGCAACAATAACCAAGACTTATCAAGATTAACCCCAACCACAATCCTAACTGTTACAGGTTCCAATGAGCAACGAAATGCAGCGGCAACATGGAATAAATGGGGGGCGCTATTACAATCACTTAGCACCCAAAAAGAGCTAGATGTGGCCTGTGCTCTCGCCGTACTATGCGTAGAAAGTTCAGGTAAAGGATTCGAACAAAACAACAGTGATCGCATGATCATCCGCTTTGAAAATCATAAGTTTTGGGGCTACTGGGGCAAGTATCATCCGCAACAATATCGGCAACATTTTCGCTACAGCGATGAAAAAGTATGGCAAGGCCACCAGTGGAGGCGAGAACCAACAAGTGAATGGGTAAGTTTTCATGGTCGCCAAACGAGCGAATGGCAAGTATTTGAATTTGCTCGGCAACTTGATGAAAAATCCGCCATGCTATCGATAAGCATGGGTGCACCACAAATAATGGGGTTTCATTTTGAACGGATTGGATATCAATCCGTTATAGAAATGTTCAACGCCTTCTCTAGTAACATCCAAGGCCAAATTAATGGCCTGTTCGATTTCTTTTCGCCCAGAATGCTAGGGTATTTAAGAGATCTGTCATTTACAGAATTTGCAGGTATGTATAACGGCTCAGGGCAAAAACAAGTTTACGGCGACAAAATACAAAAACACTACGCAGCATTTAGAAAAATGATGCCAAATCTAGACAAAACACTTTCCTAGGAGGAAATATGAACGTTTTTTCTTTCATCAGTAATATTTTTGAACCAGCAGTAAAGTTAATAGATGAAGTACACACCAGCACAGAAGAAAAACTACAGCTGCAAAGTCAAATAAAAGCAGTTGAAAACGAGCTTCTAGCTAAGGTGATAGACTATGAAAATCAATTACTCAAAAGTAAAACAGACATAATTACAGCAGAAGCCACGGGGCAATCGTGGATGCAGCGTAATTGGCGCCCTATTACCATGCTGACATTTTTAGCCTTAGTGGTATTTGATAGCTTTGGCTGGTTGCCCAACCCATTGGCCAAAGAAGCTTGGACCTTATTACAAATTGGCTTAGGTGGTTATGTGGCTGGCCGCTCTGCGGAAAAGATGACCCAACAATATTTAAAGGCACGACCTGCCGAGCCTAAGAACGACGCCGCAAAAGGGTAAGAGTATCAGTCAGTGGCAATATTTTTTTGCCACTGACAAACTTAATGATTCAAGCCCCCCTTTCTATTACTGCTCAAAAAACGCTCTAACCAACTCGACTTTTAACACGCACTTCCGTATGATGCGCGCCTTTGTTTACACGACAGCTGTTCGTGTAGGCCCATCTATTTACTTTATCTCTGGACGACACACTTTTGATTTCTACTGCAAATATCACCATGCAATTTGGCGCTGAGCCATTGTTTGAAAACATATCAGCCAAATTTGGCGACGGCAATCGCTACGGGCTTATTGGTGCCAACGGATGTGGAAAATCAACCTTTATGAAAATCCTCACTGGGGAATTAGTTCCCAGTGCCGGTAATGTGTCTATTACCCCAGGAGACAAGGTAGGTACCCTTAGTCAAGATCAGTTCGCTTTTGAAAAATTCACTGTTGTCGATACCGTGATAATGGGTGACACCAAGCTTTGGAAAATAAAGCAAGAGCGAGACGAAATCTATGCTAAGCCAGAAATGAGCGAAGCAGACGGTATGCATGTAGCCGAGCTCGAAACCCAATTTGCAGAGATGGATGGTTACACAGCAGAAGCAAGGGCCGGAGACCTTTTAATAGAAGCAGGCATTGAAGAAGATTTTCACTTTGGTTTAATGTCACAAATTCCCCCAGGGAAAAAGCTCAGAGTATTACTTGCTCAAGCACTGTTTGCTGATCCAGACATACTATTATTGGATGAGCCTACCAACAACTTGGACATTTACACCATTAATTGGTTAGCTGAAGTACTTAACCAACGTAAATGCACCATGATCATTATTTCGCACGATCGTCACTTCTTAAACTCAGTATGTACCCACATGGCTGATATTGATTATGGCGAGTTACGCATATATCCGGGTAACTACGAAGCCTACCAAGCTGCATCATCGTTAATACAAGAACAATTATTAACAGAAAACGCCAAGAAAAGTGCCGAAATGGATGAATTACAAGCCTTTGTTGACCGTTTTTCAGCCAACGCCTCAAAAGCAAAGCAGGCCAGCTCTCGTGCTAGACGCCTTGAAAAAATTACCTTAGATGAAGTGAAGTCCTCTAGTCGTCGCACCCCTAGAATAGTCTTAAAACAACATAAAAAGCTGCATCGCCAAGCCTTAATCCTTGAGCAATTTGGCCATGGTTACGACGATAACCTGCTATTTAAAGATGGCGAGCTTATCCTAGAAGCCGGAGCCAAACTTGCGGTAATTGGAGAAAACGGTGTGGGCAAAACCACCTTTCTGCGTTGCCTAGTTAATGAACTCGAAGCTAAAGAAGGTGTTGTTAAATGGTCTGAAAACGCATCCATAGGTTATTGCCCACAAGACAGCACAACTGATTTTGCAGAAGACTTAACTTTATTCGATTGGATGTCACAGTGGCGCACCCCAAAACACGATGACTTAGCTGTCAGAGCAATGCTAGGCAGCCTACTTTTTAGTGCAGATGATTTTAACAAAAAGGCAAAGGTTTGCTCAGGTGGTGAGAAGAACCGCTTATTGTTTGGTAAGTTAATGATGTCTGATATTAATGTACTGATAATGGACGAGCCTACCAACCATATGGATATGGAAGCTATCGAAGCCCTTAACAATGCCTTAAAGAAATTCGACGGTACCCTGATTTTTGTAAGCCACGACAGGCAATTTGTATCATCACTAGCCACAAGAGTTATTGAAATCAAAGAGCAAGAAGTCATTAACTTCCAAGGTACCTATAACGAATATCTAGCAAGCCGAGAAGAAGCCAAAGCTAGAGCCTAAACTAAATATGGGGTGCACTGCTCACCCCACCCAACACCGGTAATAATTTTATACCATAAGTTTTTCTTAGTGCCCCCATAGCTTTTATATTGGCCCATTGCATAGCTCACAAATACTAATTAGTCTAGGCTCCCAGTATTTTTACAGACAGAGTGGCCGATGAACCAAGATAACAAAAACAACCCTTTAATCGATTCTTCACGCCGTAATTGGCTTAAGTCCGTTGGAATAGGTGCCAGTGCTGTTGCCTTGTCATCTTGTGTTAGCTCAAGTGTTAAAGAGCTTAGCGCTGCAGGAATGAAGACTGACCATTTCCCAACCGCTACGCCTAACGTAAATGACGGTTTGGTTCGCTTATCATCAAATGAAAATGCGTTCGGCCCTTCAGCAAAAGCTGTTGAAGCAATGAAAGGTGAATTGTTTAATCTTGGTCGCTATGCCGATGCCACTGTAGATGTACTTATTAAAAAGATTGCCACTCAAGAAGGCGTATCTGAAGACCAAATTATTGTTACTAACGGCTCATCTCCAATTTTGTTTGGTTATGCAGACTGGATTGTTAAAAATGGTGGCAAATTAGTTACCTCAATGGCGACATACGAAGGTATACCTCGCGGTGCTAAATTCATGGGTGCTGATGTGACTTTTGTACCATTAGACGCGGACATGAATTTTGATTTAGATGCCATCGAAGCTGCAGTGACAGACGACACCACAGCTGTTTATGTTTGTAACCCAAATAACCCAACAGGAACAGTAGTTGATGCCGCTAAATTAACTGCATTTGCTAAGCGTGTATCTAAGAGATGTCAGGTTTTCATTGATGAAGCTTACATCGAAATGACAGATGCATATCCAGCTAACGTTCAATCTAAACTTGTAGCTGATGGTTACAACGTAGTAGTTTGCCGTACATTCTCTAAAATCCATGCCATGGCAGGTCAACGCTTAGGGTATGCAATTATGCCTGCTGAACAAGCTAAGTCTATGGGCCGCTTATTACGTATGGGTGGGGTTAACTACCTAGGATTAGTTGCTGGTATGGCGAGTATGGACGATCACGATAACTTAAATACAATGCGTGAGCGCGTAAAAGTTGAACGTCTTAAATTAACAACAGCCGCTGAAGAGCTTGGCCGACCGTATGCGAAAAACCCACAAGGTAACTTCATTTATATGGATACCGGCATGCCTCATGATGAGTTTGCAGCCAAAATGAAAGCATTGAAAATCAAAGTGGTTGGCAGAACTTGGCCTGGTTACGATACTTGGTCACGGATCAGTGTTGGTACACCATCAGAAACAGATGCATGTGTTTTAGCATTAAAGGCCGTTTACGCTTAGACCGACTTACAATAATAATAATATACCTTCATATAGACCCGAGTAGAGCTAGCAATAGATATACTGAGGTCTACATGAAACACTGCAGCCCAGTCACATTTGACTGGGCTTTTTTTATTCTCAGTATTGAGTTTAAGACTCGCAACTACCATGGTGAATACAACAAAACTTGATAACATAGCCACATATGACAATCCAATGGCCTTCAAGTAATGCAAAACCATAACGCCTCTCCCCTAAATGACTTTATTGAATATCCACCAGCAGAAATGCTACAGCGTTCAGAGCAGTTTTATGCAGATATAAAACGTCGTCATAGCATTCGCCAATTTAGCAGTCGTCCCGTTGATAAAGCTATTATTGAAAATTGCTTAAAAGCTGCAGGTACCGCACCTAATGGCGCAAACCATCAGCCTTGGCACTTTACTGCAATACACTCACCAGAAATAAAAAAACAAGTTCGAGAACAAGCAGAAGCCCACGAACGAGGCTTTTATGAAGGCAGAGCAGGAGAAGAATGGTTAGGCGCTTTAAAGCCATTAGGCACAGACGCAAACAAGCCTTATCTTGAACACGCCCCTTGGTTGATTGCCATTTTTAGTCAGAAAACCAAAGAGTCAGAAGCCGGTCAAAAACAAAATAACTACTATGTACACGAGTCAGTGGGTATCGCCACAGGGTTTCTTATCAATGCTCTACACCATTCGGGTTTAGTCACCCTTACCCACACACCAAAGCCCATGAGTTTTTTATCGAAAATTTGCAAGCGTCCAGACAACGAGCGCCCCTATATGTTGTTAGTTGTGGGATACCCAGCAACCGATGCAACCGTGCCTCTCCATGCTTTGAATAAAAAACCGCTAGATGAAATAGCAAGTTTCATGTAATGACAAATAAACGGCTCTACGCTTATGCGCCACTTTTATTTTCAAGCTTTAGTATGGCTTGTCCAAATTGGCAGGCCAGCACTACAAACAACCAAATATCCGGATGGGATCATCAGTTAAACCCACAAAATATAAGAGTCGTAAGTGATCCTAAAGGTAGTGATGCCAGGGTTGTAAACTTGACCATCACAGAAAATTCAACTTGGCCTAATGGACATACTAGGGCTGAAGTAAAGCATGATGGTTGCGCGACACACGAAGGTGAAAATACATATTTTTCTTGGGAGTTTTATCTAGAGGAACCCATCAAACGCTTTAATCATATAGCCTACTGGGAAACCGCCCACAGCTACCAACAAAGCATGGGATTTTACCTAACACCAAAAATAGAGAACGGAAAGTCCATTACAGAATTGGCATTTTTTAGTAACCAACCTCACCCCAATGTCCATTGGCAAACCATACTTCAAGTAGGTAAGTGGCATAAAATAGCCATGGCAATTACTTGGTCAGAGAAAAAAGAAAACGGCAAAATTAGCTTATGGTTCAATGGGCAAAAAGTAGTGACTCAGCTAGCCGCTAAAACCAAACCAGACACTCACCCTTTATTTATTCAACTTGGCCTTCACAGAAACCAATCAGAAGCACCAATTGATTCTATTTATATACGCAAGGCTAAAGAAACGACTTCATTAGCCTTACTATTGAATAAATAAAGCTAATTAATTCGCTAGATCCGCTTCTCGGGTCGTTTTAAAATCCGATGCCATTTTCCATTTAGGCCAATCCCTAGAATTTGCTAAGGTAGCGGTAATATCTACCATCAATTCTATATCTTGCTTCACACCACCAAGTGACCAATCGCTGGAGTAGTCATCTGCTGCTTTATGATATTTATGGGCAATATAATCTGGGTCAGTATCACCTAAACTCATAAACAACAGGCTTGGTACACCTTGCTTAGCCATTGAAAAATGGTCAGAGCGGAAAAACAAACCATTTTGAGGGCGAGGGTCAAGCTTTACCCTACGATTTTATTTAGCAGTTGCAGCAGCAAGGTAGTCTTCCATTTCTGATAAGCCATCACCGTATTGCAGAATGTAATCCACCTCATCAAGGACATTCATGCCATCAATGTTAACTAAAGCGACCATATCTTTGGTAGCTATAATCTCACCTTTAGAAAACTGTTCAGAGCCAATTAAACCAGTTTCTTCTGCAGTAAAGTTGATAAACAAGATAGACCGCTCAAAAGGGTTAACCTTATGCTTGGCCATTAATATTCTAGCCATTTCTAAAGTGCCCGCAGTACCCGATGCGTTATCAACCGCGCCGTTATAGATAATGTCTCCACTAGGCGTTTTCTTAGTACCAAAGTGGTCCCAGTGGGCCCCTACCAGTAAATATTCGTTGGGATACTTACTTCCCTCAATTTTGGCAATGACATTATGAGAGGTTGCGTGGCTTATGGTATTTTTAAGGGTCAAATTAACATTTTGCTTTAAGGTAACGGCACGAAAGCGTTTACTTAAGGCTTGCTTCTTAAGAGCTTGATAATCAAGGTCAGACTGTTTAAAAATGTCCTCGGTAGCCGCCAATTGTAACCAGCCCATTATGGGCAACTTAGAGGCATTATCAGATGCATCAACAAGTGTATATTTGCTGCCTGTATTAGAGCTTTCTACCACACTCCAAGGGTAAGCTGCAGGGGCGGTTTCATGTACTATCAAGACTGCTTTTGCACCTTGGCGAGCAGCTTCTTCATATTTGTAAGTCCAGCGACCATAGTAGGTCATGGCATTGCCTGTAAATATCTCTGGGTTTTGTGTGGCAAATCCTGGGTCATTCACAAGGACGATGACGGTTTTACCTTTAACATCGACATCAGCATAGTCGTTCCAATTGTACTCTGGAGCATTAATGCCATACCCCACAAATACCAAAGGTGTGTTATCTAATTCTATTTTTTCTGTAATTTGCTCAGTACGAGCCGTAAAGTCTGAGCCAGAAGCGAAAGTTAAATTACCAACTTGCAAGGTCATATTTTGATCTGGAGTAATCTGCGCCATAGGCACAGCTTGATAATAATGCCCTAAAGCCGATTCGCCAACTTTATTGGGGTTAGCCCCAACAAGCCCCATTTTTTGGTACTCGGTTGCCAAATACTCAATCGTAAGGGCTTCACCCTCGGTTAAAGGTCCGCGGCCTGCAAACTTATCAGAAGCCAACACTTTAATATGTTCAGCAACCAAAGGTAAATCAACCGAAAAATGCTCTTTGGGGTCTGCAAAAACAGTAAAATTAATAAGTAAAAAAGATAGCATGAATAAAGACTTAAGACGTAAACCAATAAAGCGGAAAAAGAGTATAGGTGACATTTATAGAATCTCTTAATTATAATAGGGTAAGTTTATCGCACTTGCCTATACACTTCTAAATAAACCGCACCTACCTTACACATTTGATCACGAGACATACATGAAGCTAAATTTCCATAAATCATTCTGGGAAGCCCCCTGCACCACCGAACAGGATTTACACCAATTACTCGAACGAACCCATAGAGATGGGTATCAAGGCACTGAGTTATTTTTACCTTTTTTTGACTTTGATGCTGAATTGACATTGGCAGCCCATCGCCAACATTCCTTAAACATTATTACCGGAATAGCCACAGAGGGCAGCAACTTAGCAGAGCATCTTAGAAGTATGGAGCGGCAGGTTGAAAAAGCCATGTCATTTAATCCTATACTCATTAACAGTCATACCGGCCGTGATATTTTTAGCCTAGAAGACAATCTAGTACTGTTTGAGCATGCTTTAGAGTTAGAGCAAAAATTCGATATTTGCATCACCCACGAAACCCATAGGTTTAGACCTACCTTCAGCACATTTGATACAGAAAAAATCGTCGCTGCATTGCCTGAGCTAAAATTGAATTTAGACATTAGCCATTGGATGGTGGTTCACGAATCCGATCTAAATGACCAATTAGCCCGGTTAAAGAAAATTTTTCCTCAGGTTCATCATATTCATGCCCGAGTGGGATTTGAAGAGGGGCCTCAGGTAACTAACCCACAAGACCCTCTATGGAAAAGCCATGTAGATAACCATGTGAAGTTATGGCAAAGCGTCATAGATTTCGCTAAAAAACGCAATCAAGAAGACTTTACTATCACCCCAGAGTTTGGGCCATTTCCCTACGCCCATGTGCAGCCCCAATCACATCAACCTCTAGCTGATATTTGGGAAGCCAATAACTTTATGCGTAAGCACCTACAAGACAGATTGAGTTAAGCAACTCAATCTGTCTTAAGGCCAAGATTAACTTAATGTTTTAAGCTGCTCGATAACATCTTCTGGCTCGGAACGGTTGCGATAATCAACATCAACAAAACGCCACACAATATCGCCCGCTTGGTTAATAATAAATGTCGCAGGGATAGGTAAAATACTGCCGTTACCGTTATTAATTTTTTCTAAATCTAACCCTCTGTCCTTTTTCATATGCTCGGTTAGTACTTCAGGTACTTGCCATGCCACACCAAAGGCCTCAGCTAATTTTGCATCTTGGTCAGATAAAACCGGAAATGTCAGCTCTTGCTTTTCAACAATACTTAATGACTCGTCTGGCACTTGGGCACTAATAGCCACGAGCTCAGCATTTAGCCCGTGAATTTCTGCTAAGCGCTGACTCAAGGCTCTAAGCTGCAGGTTACAATAAGGGCACCAACTGCCACGGTAAAAGGTCACCACTAGGGCGCCATTTGCTAATAAGTCACTAGACTTCACTTGCTTGCCATTGGCATCAGGTAAATCAAAACTTGGTGCTTTACTACCAACCGCTAAAGCACTATCACCTTGTTTAAACGCTACAGCATCCGCTAAAAGTTTATCTACCTTTTGAGCGAACTCAGGGTTACCTTGGCGGGTTTTATCCATCTGCGCATCTGTTTGACTTCTAAGACTTGTCATTTTTCAACCTAATCAATTATATAGAGGGGATATACTTAAGTTCCCATGAAACACGTATCCAGAAAAACTCATAGTCTGATTTTTCACAGCAGCTAGAGTCGAACACTTATTACTAGATATTGTGTTATAGCACCGTGATTTAAAGGTCATATTAAATATTTATGGACCAGTGCGTTATATGTGACCTATTAGTAACTAAATAAATTCCCTAGCTGAATGAATAAGCAAAACTACTTTTACCCCTCTGCCAAATAGACAAAAAAGTCCCCAACCAAGAACTAACTTTTTATGGGGACAGCACAGAGACAAACTTAATTGAAGAGTAAAGACTTAAATTAAGAGTGGTTCAACTCACCATTTGCAGACTCAAGGTGAGCCCTAACAAACCATTGAAACTGCTCTAACTCTGCCAATTGACCGGTAATAATATCTTCAGATACCGGGTCGATGTCGGCTAAAGCATCGATAGCTTTACGGTGATCTTTGTTAATGCCTATGTAGACATTATCTAAGGCTGACAAATGCTCATTAACCAAAGCTTTACCTAATGCATACTCTTCCCACGAACGTCTATCAACGATTGATTTTGGGGTGCCTACAGGTACTCCGCCTAAGGTTGCGATGCGTTCAGCTAAGGTATCGGTCATTTCTCTAACACTTGCTACCTGAGGGTCTAACATTTCATGGACACTAATGAAGTTAGGCCCCACTACATTCCAATGAATATGCTTAAGGGTAAGCTGCAAGTCAATTAGGGCCACCATTCTGTCTTCTAGCGCGCTAATGGCTTGTTGCGACGAATCATCACTCACACTTGGGGCTGTGAATTTTGCTACTTTTGAAGAATTCATGTTTACTCCTGTAATTTTGTTCTTGGTGAACTTTTTCACTCAAGGGTTAAATCTCACAGTTAAGACTGCAATCCTTGTACCTAATCACAAAATAAATATAAATCACTGTTTTAATTGACTTTTTATAACTTTATTGGTGGAAATATTTTCCATATAAAGCTAAAGCACTGAAATATTTACACCTTAGTATGAGCTATTTACAGTATTGCAGAGCTACTTAAATTCGTGCGATTTGTGGTTCAGTTGCTTAAGGGGGTTATAGGTTCTCTAAAACATGCTTGTATAATCAGAGGGCACTTTGGGCGAAACCGATACTAAGACAGTGCTTTAGTTAGGAAATTAGTAGGTATTGTTTAAGGCATTAAAAACTTAATGCCTTAATAACAAAGCTTTTCACTCGGCAGTTGCCGTTTAAATTTCCTTAAATTACAACTGACCTAGTAGGCTTATTTAATTGAACTTAGCTATCACTAACAGGGATGATATTTAGCTCAACTCGTCTATTTTGCTGTCGCGTAGCTTCTGTGTCATTGCTTGCTATAGGGTCAGTCTCACCCATTCCCAATGTACGAAGTCGTTGGGACTCAACACTTTTTTGTTCTAAGTATCCTGCTACGCTATTCGCTCTATTTTCTGATAACTGCTGGTTAAATTGACTATTACCCACTGAATCAGTGTGACCCTCTATGCTGAGCTTAGTTTTGTCATACTTTTTAAGGATTAATGCCACATCATCCAACACCGGATAAAACGCAGAGCTAATACTGGCGCTCCCCGTATCAAAGGTAAAATTGCCCGGCATGATCAACTTTAACTGGTCGCCTTCTCTAACCACACTCACATTGGTATCAGCCAACTCTTGTTCAAATTCTTGCTCTTGCTTATCCATATAAGAACCAATTGCCGTACCAGCTATGGCGCCAAGTGCTGCGCCCCATACATACCTGCTTTTGTCATTATCTCCTGTACCTTTACCTACCAAAGCACCCACTGCAGCACCTATGCCTGCTCCTTTTTGAGTATTAGTTGATGATGCACAACCGGTAACTAGTGCCAGACTTAAAGATGTGACTAATAGGGTCTTTTTTGTGAATATTTGCATACTTATTTCCTGTATTGACTCAATCAATAAGCTTGATTGCAATAATCAGTCCCTAATAGGCCCCTACCCCAACAAAACAAAAAACCGTTTAAAAACATAAAGTTAAAAAGTTAGCAGGGTAAATACAGAAGTAGTGCAATTAAAATAAGTAAGCTTTACAAAGAAACTGTGAAGAAAACACACAGTTAGCTAATTGACTAAATAGCTAGTTTGATTCTGAGTCTTGAGACAGGCTAATTGACTCGTCAACTGAAATTTCATATTCATTAACAAAGGCGTTATGAAACAAGGAGCGAATTGCATCAAAAGTTGAAATTTGAGTGTTATCTATTGTACCTTCAATGGGCACATTGATAGCAATTAGATTCTTAGCGTCGCTCTCGAATATACTGGCTAAACCGTCTACCAATCCTTCAAAAATCCCAGTGAATAAACCGTCATCGTCTTGATTAATATCTTGCTCCCAACTAAACACGTTAGCGTCATATATACCTGCTTTGACATAACCTTGTACTTCACCGTTTAGCGATGAAATCTCAATTGCTGCATCTATATCGCCTTGCTCAACATCAACAGGGGCATAGAAATCTATGAATTTATCTATGCTCACAACAGGCAACTTCTGCATGCTAAAATCAATATCGAAAGTAGGCAGTGCAGTATCAGGATTTACTGATCCCGCCAAGTTAGCGTTAGCAATACCCATAATATCTGCAGTTAATTGAAAGCTTGCCACTTTATTACCCGAGAATGCCCGAGAGTTGGTAATATTGAGAATTTCACCTTCAACATTTTCTAAATACGTTCGGTTTTTACTGATCTTATCTATATTGAATAACTCAGCTTTAGAGTCAGTGACTACCACCTTGTCTATGCTAATTGGGCTGGCAAAATTAATTAAGGTTAACCAAGTATCAGCCTGAGTGGCCTCCTCTTGTATGCTGTTCTCTTGGTTAGCTTGATCAATAAAAACAAAGGATGCTTGGTCAATGTATACCTCGGCCACTATGTCTCCATGGAATAACCCAGACCACAAGATTGATAAATCTACAGTCTTGGCATACACACTGGGTTGGTCTTGATTAGGCTGCAAATAAAGGGTTAATCCATTTAACTGATAAGCGCCACGAAACAGCGCTAAATCAACATCTTGCACATAACCGCTAATGCCTTCTACCTCTTCTAATTGTTGGTTAATAAGGTCCTTTACTATATAGGGCGCTGCTACTCTAGCCCCCACAATTACAAGCACTAGAGAAAACAACAAAACAGGCATTTTAGTAAAGACTTTCATTCAAAAACTCTTATTTAATTAAATTAATAGGCGTGGCTAAAGAGCGAGCAATATACTGCTATGAACCAATAACACCTGGAAAACCAGAATGCGGAGGTAAGGATAACAATTGGTTGGCTATGGCTAACTCGTATTTTGCAGCCTCAGACACACCGTTATTTAAGTATCTTGAAGCATTTTTAAGGCGCTTTAGCAGCTGCTGGTATCGCAATTGAGATGCAATGTTTGGATCAGATGCCAACGTGTTTTGTGCAGCATTACGCAAACCTTCAACCTCTACAAATAAATGCTCATGTTTAGCTCCACTAAAATCGGCCCTTACATAATTATCTATCTGTTGCACTTCGTTATAAACAAGGGGGCTAGCACCAACCACACCCACTGCAAAGGTACCGGCTAATAGGGTTTTAGTAATCATATTCATAGTGACTCTGCCTCTAAGGTTTAAACATTAATGCACTTAAAATGCGTACATTGAATTTACTAACCTTATTGCAGACGCTATGCCAGTAAGTGTTGAGCCAATTTTTGCAGCAGTAAATTTTAATTATTATTTAAATTCAATTACTTAAAAAATTGGAGGTTATATTTTTAACTACCGAATTTGGCTAACCCAAAAGTGACTTGTGTAATTTTTACGAATATGATGAAAATGATACAAGGGAAATAAAACCATGAGACTTAAAAATATAATGGGTATTATGCGTCCCTAAAATCTAGTTTCAAAAGTGATAGAAAATGGCGTGTAGCCACTAAATTTACACTACAATCCATCACTAAAATTTTTAACAGGGGACTGAATATGAAAACAGGGACAAAGTGGTCACTCAGAGTTTTTTTAACACTGATAATTGTTACAGCAATTGCATGGTGGGCAATAGGCCCAGATTGGCGTGCTTTTTTGGCAGATCCACCTAAAGATACAAGAATTCTTTTTTGGAGCCAAAGTCAACGTGATCAGGGCTTTAAGCTACTCGATCAATTGCCTTGGTTAGTAAAATCTCGCGAAATCACGCCTAGTGAAAATGTCAGACCTTTACCAAAGGGAGATGGAATTTCATTAAGCCAAGATATTAACGCCTTTTTCGAAGAGCAAAATTTATCTGGCGCATTAATATTACACAAAGGCAAAATACGTTACGAAAAGTACGGTTTAGGGCACTCTCCAGACAAGCGTTGGACTAGTTTTTCAGTGGCCAAGTCCTTTACTTCAAGCTTGGTGGGAATAGCCTTAAAAGAGGGGCATATAACAAGCCTTAACGACAAAGTCTCTGAGTATATTGTTGGCCTAAAAGGCTCAGCCTATGACGATGTCACAATTGAACAATTACTCACAATGACATCAGGCGTTGCTTGGAACGAAAGTTACACTGACCCAAACTCAGACGTATCACAATTTAACTTGCACCAAGCTGAAGATGGCTTACCAAATATTGTTAGTTACATGCGCCAACTTAAAAGAGCCCACCAGCCTGGTGAAAAATGGCATTACTCTACTGGTGAAACCAACTTAATAGGAATTTTAGTTGAACAAGCAACAGGCCGTCATCTTGCGGATTATCTGACTGAAAAAATTTGGCAACCCTTTGGAATGGAAAACAAAGCAAGCTGGTTATTAGGCGCAGACGGTTACGAAATTTCAGGTTGTTGTATTCAAGCCAGTTTACGTGACTTTGCACGTTATGGTTTGTTTATATTAGAAGGAGGGATCATAAACGGTGAGTCGGTTTTCCCCGATGACTGGTTAGCAAAAGCCACAAATAAGCACACTGATTTTGGTATAGACGGCAAGGGTTACGGATATCAATGGTGGACCTTTGATGACGGCAGCTTTACCGCCAGAGGTATTTTTGGGCAAACCATTTTCATCGACCCTAAGCTAGAATTAGTCATAGCTTTCAACGGCAATTGGCTCAACGCCAGTGATCCTATATTAAATAAAAAACGCTTTAACTTTATTGACCTAATAAGGGCATCAATAGATGCAGAAACCAATTAAAAAATACATTTAATTTATGTGTTTATTGAAATAACTCAACTTACTCGGCTCAAGGTATGAGCCGAGCAACCCACCCTAATCGCCTCACAAACAAGTAAAGAATATCTAGGCGCTTATTACACTAGAAAAACCAAAGTGCAACCGTCAATGATGGCGCATATTTAACAAAACAGACATGTTAATTCTGTAATTACCCTACATCGTTCCAAACGATGACAACAAACAACAGCATGCTACCCTCTTTATTTCTTTGCACTGGTGATAACGAACAAAATCCCACTACAAATCATCAATGCGCCAGCTACTAATGGGAAAGTCAGGGCTTCACCTAAGAATAGACTTGAAAATAGCAACCCAGTTACGGGTACACCAAGCATGGAAGTTGATACAAAGGTACCGGGCAGTCGCCTACTCGCACTATTCACTGCACAAAAGCAAAATGCCGTGGCCAATGGACCTAAGTAGAGACCAATTACCCAAAGGTCAACGCTACCATCTCCAGTAAACGGACCTTCCATCCAATAGGCCAGAAAAATTAAAGGAATCGTTGCTGTAAGCATTTGCCAAGGGGCCAATTGAAAAGCCGAAGCGGCTGATTTTGAATGGCGTAAATGAATAATACACAAGCTCCAACAAAGAGCTGCTATAAGCAATAATCCATTTGCTATTAAAAGGGTTGAGTTGCTCCAATCAAAGCTAAAAGGATTAAACAAAGTGATCACACCAGTTAACCCAAGTATAACACCTAACCATTGTTTTACCGATAGCGTTTCGCGAAAGAATGCCACAGATAAAGGTAGCACCCACAATGTAGTTGTATATGCAAGGATAGCAGAGCGCCCTGCATCAACTTGTGTCATGGCAATGGAACCGAGTACAGTAAATACCATCATTTGTATTAGGCCAATACTAAATATTAATGGCAGGTCCTGTTTTTTAGGTATATACAGGCTGTTAGTTACTAACTGGAAAAGGAAAAGTGTTGAGCCACCCAATGCAAATCGCGTCATAGAAAACCAGACCGGCGTAATATGATTTAGACCTTCCTTCATAACAGGCCAGTTTCCTCCCCACACGATAATTGCCACAAATAGAAAACACAATGCTTTAGTCCTAGGAGAAAGCAAAGAGATGCTCCAACGGGTTTCGGTATAATTCGATGTAATAACTTTTGACATTGTGAACTCGTATGCGCTGGGTAATGACATAGAAATAGGTTACCTAAAACCACACAGAAAGAGTTTCCTTTTTTTATCGAATAAACACTATTTTCAGTATATATTATCTATTAAAACAAATTTTACAGGGCAATTTTCATGGTTAAGCTGGATAATAAAGATATATCCATCCTCAACAACCTTCAAGTGAACAGTAATATCACAAATGCTGAACTAGCTAACTTAGTGAACTTGTCAGCAACGCCATGTTTTAATCGGGTAAAACGACTCGAAGAAATGGGGATTTTGAATGGCAAGGTCTCGCTTGTCTCGGCTAAGAAACTTGGATTGAATGTGAATGTATTTATTCATATACGCTTGAAAAAGCAGGATGAAGAATCACTTGAATTGTTTGAATCGGCCATCGAAAAATGTCAAGAAGTGATGGAGTGTTATCTTATGACAGGTGACGAAGACTATTTACTGCGAGTATTAGTACCCGATATTCATGCGTTAGAGACGTTAATATTAACTCGACTGACAAAAATCCCAGGCGTTGAAAATATTCGCTCTAGCTTTGCACTCAAGCAGGTGAGATATAAAACTGCCTTGCCACTACCTGAGCAAGGTTTAACGCTTAATTTTTAGCCTCAGCGGTTAATTTGGTGAGCCCACTGAGCGAGCAGAGGCTTTACATTATCAGAATAGGCAAGCGTAAGACTTTTCACAGAGTTTTATGTGATGTGTTTAAGTTATTAAATAACCATCACATCAGGTTAAATAATGAAGGATGAGTTCAAACCATTTTATTTAACCCCATATATGAGGTTATTTAACAATAACAACCATACTAATCTCCGATAAAACTAATCAATAGTATAAAGCAGGCTAGTATGGTTTACATTTTCCAGACTAATAACTACATAGTGACGAACTCTTCACCCGATGTTGGGTGAATTGCCACACAAGCATCAAAGTCTGCTTTGGTTGCGCCCATTTTCATTGCTACACCAAAACCTTGCAAGATTTCGTCCATACCAAAACCAATACCGTGTATACCCACTACTTTTTGGTTTTCACCAGCACAAACTAACTTCATGCGCGTCATTTGACGGTGCTTAGTGACCGCTGTGTACATAGCAGCAAAACCAGACTTAAATACTGTGATGTTATCTTCACCGTATTCTGCTTTAGCTTCTGCTTCACTTAGCCCCATAGTGCCAATTGGCGGGTGACTAAATACCACTGTAGGTATTAGGCTGTAATCCATGTGGGCATCGGTTTGGCCGTTAAACAAACGCTCTGACAACAAACGGCCAGATTTAACAGCAACAGGGGTAAGCTCAACATAACCTATGTTGTCGCCTACTGCATATACACCTTCAACGTTAGTATTTTGATATTTATCAACCTTGATATAACCGCGGTCATCTAGCTCAACACCAATTTTGTCTAAGCCAATTTTGGCTGTCGCAGGTTCACGGCCTATGGCCCAGATAACGCAATCGGTTTCGATTTTATCGCCACTTTCAAACTCAATGGTAAGCGAACCATCAGCATTTTTAAGTACTTGAGTAGGGGTTGCATGGGTATGAAGAGTGGGGCCATCTTGCTCCATTAACTCTACTAATGTTTCAGACAGCATAGTGTCAAAGTTACGCAGTGGCGCATGTTTACGCACCACTAAATCTGTTTTAGTACCAAGGGCATGCATTACACCAGCAAGCTCTACTGCGATATAACCAGCACCCACTACTACAGCACGTTTAGGCTGTTCGGCTAGTTCAAAAAAGCCATTTGAGTCTATGCCTAAATCAGCACCAGGAATATTTGGCTGTACTGGGCGGCCGCCTGTAGCGATTAGTATATGATCAGCGGTATATTGCTTACCGTCTACTTCAACTGTGTTTTTATCAACAAAAGTGGCAAAACCTTTAATTAGGGTTACACCATTTTTTTCAAAACCACCGCCGTAACTTCCGTGAATACGCTTGATATAAGCTTCACGGCTATCTACTAAGGTTTTCCAGTCAAACTTATTCACTGTTACGTCAAAGCCATAGTCTGGCGCATATAAATTAATAGCTTCTGCTACATGGGCACCAAACCACATAACTTTTTTAGGTACACAACCCACGTTAACGCAAGTGCCACCTATGGCAACAGCTTCTATTACCGCGGCCTTTTTGCCGTGTTTAGCTGCGCGATTTGCCGATGCAATTCCACCGCTACCGCCACCAATACATATAAAATCAAAATCTGCCATAAGTCTGCCTTAGTAAAAATAGTAAATAGAAGATAATGCCTATTAGAAAAAATTAACACCGTATTTTCTCAATTAATGTAATCGAGTAAATCAATGTAGGCATACATATCTTTAGAAAGACCTTATTAAAACAAATTAATTGCACAGAGTTAAAATTTTCTAATGGGATAAGTGCTCTGCTATTGAGATTTAATGTAACCAACCCAACCTTTATAATTAAATTAACGTAAAAAGACCTTTTTATGACGAACCCAATAAACGATTTATCTGGCCTGCCTCAATTTTCTGCCATTAAACCTGAGCACATTCAACCAGCCATCGAAGAAGCGATTGCTGCCTGTAAGACTAAAATTTCTGATTTACTCAGCCAAGACAATTACAGCTGGGATAGCCTAGTGGCACCGATTGAAGAAATTGATGATGAGCTAAGCCGTAAGTGGTCTCCTGTGTCGCACATGAATTCAGTGGTAAGTAACGATGCACTTCGTGAAGCACACGATGCATGTTTACCAGCGTTATCAGAGTACGGAACTTGGGTGGGGCAAAATGCCGACCTTTACAATGCCTACTGCCAAATTGAAGCAAGCACTGAATTTGCTGATTTGTCAGAAGCTCAGCAAAAGGTTATTACCCAAGCAATCCGTGACTTTAAGCTTTCGGGTGTAGCTTTAGACGAAGACAAAAAAGCCCGTTATGCTGAAGTAAAAAGTCGTTTATCAGATTTAGGCTCGACCTTTAGCAACAATGTGATGGATGCCACCTTAGGCTGGCAAAAACATATCACTGATAAAGCAGAACTTGCTGGGTTACCTGAGTCTGCGTTAGGTGCAGCAAAACAATTAGCCGAAAGCAAAGAGCTTGATGGCTGGGTATTTACCTTAGACATACCGAGTTATTTACCGGTTTTAACCTACGCAGACAACCGCGAGCTACGTGAAGAAATGTATCGCGCCTATACCACTAGAGCCTCTGAACAAGGGCCAAATGCTGGCAAATGGGACAACACAGAGATAATCAACGAAACCCTAACCTTACGCCAAGAACTATCTAAACTACTTGGGTTTGAGCACTTTGCTGAATACTCACTTGCTAGCAAGATGGCCAACTCTAGTGAGCAGGTAAATGGATTTTTATTAGACTTGGCGAATCGCTCAAAACCACAAGCTCAGCAAGACATTGACACCCTTAACAGTTATGCCCAAGAGCATTTTCAAGCAGGTGAATTACAGGCTTGGGACTTTGCTTATTACAGCGAAAAACTAAAAGAGCAAACTTACAAAATATCTGACGAGCAGCTGCGCCCATACTTTCCCGAAAGCACGGTAGTAAAAGGCTTGTTCGAAGTAATATCAAGGCTATACAAGCTAACGGTCACCGAGCGTGAAGGCGTTGACACTTGGCATAAAGATGTGCGTTTTTACGATATAAAAGACGAGTCAGGCGAGCTAAGAGGCAGCTTTTACCTAGACTTATACGCACGTGAGAAAAAACGCGGCGGCGCTTGGATGGACGAATGCCAAGTACGCAGGCAAAAACTAGACGGTACTCAGCAGTTTCCTGTTGCCTACCTAACCTGTAACTTTAGTGGCCCAGTAGGTGACAAGCCTGCACTATTTACCCACGATGAAGTCGTCACTTTATTCCATGAGTTTGGCCACGGTATTCACCACATGCTTACCAAAATCAATGTGGGCGGTGTATCAGGCATAAACGGCGTAGCATGGGATGCAGTTGAGCTACCTAGTCAGTTTTTAGAAAACTGGTGCTGGCAACCAGAAGCACTTAGCTTTATATCTGGTCACTATGAAACCGGCGAGCCACTACCTCAAACACTATTAGACAATATGTTAGCTGCCCGTAACTTCCAGTCGGCTATGCAAATGTTGCGTCAGCTAGAATTTAGTATTTTTGATTTTAGCCTGCACGAAAACTTTGTAAATGCAGAGCAAACCAATGTGCAAGCATGGTTAGACCAAGTTCGCGAGCAAGTAGCAGTACTAACCCCGCCTAGCTTTAACCGCTTCCAAAACAGTTTTGGGCACATATTTGCAGGTGGCTACGCAGCGGGTTATTACAGCTACAAGTGGGCAGAAGTGTTGTCGTCTGATGCCTTTAGCCGTTTTGAAGAAGAAGGTATTTTTAACCAGCAAACCGGACAGGACTTTTTACACAACATCCTAGAAATGGGCGGCAGTAAAGAGCCGATGGAGTTATTTGTGGCCTTTAGAGGACGTGAACCAGAAGTAGATGCATTATTACGTCACTCTGGTATTGCTGCCTAATGTAGCTAAACGCTAACTCTAAAAAACACCAACTTGCACCACTATGTAAACTTAATTTTATGTAGTGGTGTATACCCTGTTACTGCCCCCAAATATAAATTACACCATGCAAAATTTAGAAAAATTTAAAGACATATACCAGCGAGCCTGCGAACGAAAAGGTGGCCCCAAAGTACTAGAGGCCATGTTAGCAAAACCTTTAACGCCTGCAGAATTACAGCAAATAGGCGACGACCGCTTTTTAGCCGAGTTTACCCAAAAGGTATTTCAATCTGGTTTTGTGTGGCGTGTTGTAAGAAACAAATGGCCAGACTTTGAACGTGCATTTTTTGGGTTTGAGATAGAAAAAGTACTACTCATACCTGATGAAATGTTAGAAAAAAAGGCCGCAGACCCCAGCATCATTCGCAACTTCACTAAGGTGAAAACCATACGCGACAATGCACAAATGATTGACACTGTAGCCCGCGAGCACGGCAGCTTTGCTAAATTTGTAGCTAACTGGCCAACAGATGACATTATTGGTTTATGGGCATTTTTGAAAAAAAACGGCGCTCGCTTAGGTGGAAATACTGGCCCCTATGGTTTACGGGCTATAGGTAAAGATACCTTTTTACTCACCAATGATATTGTCGGCTACTTTACCCAAAGAGGCATAATCTCAGGCTCAGCCCAATCAAAACGCTCACTAACCGCGATACAACAATCCTTCAATGAGTTACAACAACAAAGTGGCCGTTCTTTACAAGAATTAAGCTTAATTATATCCAGAAGCGTTGGGGATAATATTCTCTAGCAAGCGACAAGCAAATTAAAGCTTGTTGGCCTGTGGGTAATTAAATGGACGTACTCGTGTAAGTATTTTATCTTGGTGTATCTGTAAAATTCGGCGTAGCTAATATACTTCATGCTCACAAAAGGTAAGTTTAACCATGCGCAATAAGGAATATCTGTTATTGGTTCAGGAGGGGCATTTAACGCGCTCTGCCTTGATTGGTGGATTAAATTCAATTAGACAATCAAATATTGACGATAATAAGCGAGGGCTCTTTTATTCAGGTCTTTTTGAACTTGCGACAGGTTTTGAAAGGCTTATGAAAATAGTATTTATCCTAGATTATAAAATAAATAATGACTTCAAAAACCCGAGTGATAAGCAATTAAGAAGTTTTTCGCACGATACTAAAAACCTATTTGTAAAATGTGCTGAGTTAGCTTTGAAATACAACTTAAAAAATGAGCTAATTTTGAATGATCGCCAGACAAAAATACTAAATGTACTGTCTTCTTTTGGAAAAGGGTCACGATACTATAACTTAACAGAGTTAGCTGAAGGTAATAATAAAATTGATCCTATAGCGCAATGGCTTGATGTGATTGACGATCATACCTTGGAACTTCGAAACGATGTGAGAGAAAGATTACAGCAAGTTGCTCTTTCACAAGGTAAGCCAAACTCTTGGTGTCAGAATATAACTGGAGAGCCTGTAACAACTATCGATTATCATTATTATATGCTCACAACTGAGAAAGCTAACCCTCATATAATTTGGTCAGTAATAGATATGTTAAGACCGTTTTATAGTATGTTGCATGAACAAGTTAGAACTCTTCATGATAAATGGAATCAAGAAGAAAACATTCCATTTATGTGCGATTTTTTTCCATTTTTCCTTACGCATAAAAATGTCGTTTTAAAAAGAAAGCGATGGGCTCTGTAAGCTGAAAGTAAATATTGACATCAAAGAATAAAAACTGGCTTATTCAAGAGTAAAAAATGAATCCGAAACATCCAAAATATATAGGTATTATTCTCGGCGTCCTTTACGGTTTATCCCTCAGGCTTTTGTGGGAAATCGAAGCCTTTCGAGATCTGGGTCGAGTAGTGACAGTCTCATTTACCTTTTTTGTACCCTTTGTAATCGGATTTATCCGTATTCACTTTGAATGTAAGGTCAGTCCTAACCTCACGGTTAGCAAAATGATTACATTATCTTGGCAGCCTATTTTCTTTTTCCTATTGGCTACAGTGATCACTCTATTAGAGGGAAGCATATGTATAGCGATGGCATTACCCGCGTTTATGTTTTTTTCTAGTCTGGGCGGCGTAGCTGCAGGCTATTTAAATAGATATTTTACTAAAAAACGTAACGCGACTTTAATGTCAGTAGTATTATTTCCAATTTTGATCTCGCCAATTGAAACAAATTTTATAGCGTTAACTAAAACCTATACAGTTGAAAACAGTATCACTATTTATGCTTCTCCAAGTGTCGTTTGGAAACAGCTTGGAGAGGTTGAGTTAATTCAGCCAGATGAGCTGGATATAACACTGACTTCACTGATCGGCGTTCCAAAACCAATTAGGGCAAGCATGAGCGCAGATGGAGTTGGGGCTGTACGAACTAGTGAATGGGAAAAGGGAGTAATATTTAGGGAAGTTATTACTTCTTGGAAGCCAGAAAGAGAGATGACCTACTCCTTTGATATCGATCCTGAAGCAATCCCAGACGACGTATTAGATAAGCACATTAAGCTTGGGGGTGAATACTTCTCACCTTTAAATGGCGGGTACTACTTATCGACAGACCATAATGGCAATACCGTTTTAACGTTGAAAACTAGATTAGTAGACAATACTAACTTTGGCTTTTATTCCCGTATTTGGGGGGAATTAATCTTTAAAGACTTTCATAATTCGCTGTTAAAACTAATGAAATCTAGAGCCGAGCAATTTACTCATGATAAGTTAATCCAGCAAGGTGTCGTAAACCTTGGCACTTAATAGGCATTGAGTATCAAATAAAAAAACTATGCTTAAATTCCAAAATTAAGCTCTGTAATATCTATTTTTTATCATTCATTACATAAAAGGGCTGTATTCTATTCGTTTCTCACATGAGGCCGGCCCTGCAATTTAAGACCGACCTTATATTATTTACCTCTTAAAAATTATGGCTATACGTAACTTGCACACTTCTTGGTAATTCTGGAAATACCAAGGTAGAGCCAAAGTAACCGCCTTCAAACACTGGTCGCCAATTTTTTTCATCGGTTAAGTTTTGAACTTCAAAACGTAGCTTAGCATGCTGGCTTAATGCCACTGTGGTGCTGGCATTTATGGTGATTTGATCACGTATTAACACTGTGGCTAAGTAGTCTAACGGGTAGCTTTTGCTGTAAATAGCAGTGGCTGATACATCCCAATAGTCAAATATATTCCAACCTGCGTTTAAAGATACGGTTTGCTCCGGTATGCCCTGCACTCTTTGGTTTGACGGTTCAAAGCCTGCAAAATTTGGCGCCCCTATGCCTGTACCTACAATAATCTCTGGGCGGGAGTTATCAAAGGCATCAGCTACTTGCTGTGAATCTTGAAAACTAGCAGAGTCGTCGTAGCGGGCATCTAGGTAGCTATAACCTAAGGTAGCCCAAAGGTTTTGCCCTTGGTACACCACTTGCCCTTCGAAACCTTTTGCCACAATACCTGAATTACTGCCATCTCTGTTACGTAGGCTGCGGGTTTGCTCAAAAATTGAAGCATCGGCATACCAAGGGTTTTGAGCTGGCGCATATTTAATGCCCACTTCAAATAACTCGTTTTCTGTTTCGAAGTTTAAAGGGTTAATTTGATTGTCTGCCCCTAGTGCCGTACCACCAGCTAGGCTGTTAGAGGTGGCTTCGCTATAGCTGTAACTGGCATAAGTCACTAGGTCTTCTTGCAACTTAAAATTAGCACTTAGTGAGCCTGAATACAGCCATGTATTGTAGGTATCACGGGCGGCTATTTGCCCTTGTGGGGCAATCGCATCTTGGGCTTTTACATCGTAATAGTCTGCGCGCACGCCAACATTGGTACTCAGGCGTTCAGTCCAGTCACTTTGTTGTTCAGCAAACACTCCGCTTTGCCATGTTGTGGAGTCGGTGGTATCAGAGGTTGAAAAGTCGTTAATACCATCGCCATCTACATCATAGTTTGCACCAGGAGACACAAACACACCTGGACGCAACTCAACTAACCTAGCCTGTTGGGCTTCAGTTAAGGGAATACGGCGCTGCTCTAATGTGCCTAGTAAATCAATGGGCAAATCAGCTTCTGTGGTGAACTGGCTGTAACCTAATACATCGTTATAACGAATATCCACACCCCAAGTGGTTTGCTGCTGCGGGCTCCAGACAGAGTTTATTTCAATTCTATTTTGCGCAGTTTTAGCGCCATCTACAATTTCTACAAAGCTATTTTGGGCAATTTCTTCACGGTCTAAATATTGAAAATAACTACGATTAGTCAAGCTATGTACGCTATTCAATTGCCGTTCGTAAGTACTATGAAATAAATACGTCTGCACATTGTTTATGTTGTCAGGGTCGGTCAACACTGTACTTCTCGAAATAGGTACTTCGCCTGTTGGCGATACTACTGCAAATGCCCCAGGAACTTCTGAACCATTAGGTTGCACGCCTTGGCCTGTTATATATAAACCATGGTCTATTAAATTTTGAGTGGGCCGGTTAATACCAGCGTTGTCAGCAAAGTCCACGTTGTAATATTCAAAGCTTACATCCCAGCTCGACTTAGCATCAGGCAATAAGCGATATGCGACAAATACATCTTCACTTTTGTAATCACCAAAATCATAAAAGCTGCCGTTGTCGATTAATTCAATACTCACACGGGCACCGCTTTTACCTTCTTCTATTGCTTTATCTATGTCCAATTTTCCACTGTAGTGGTCCCAACTCCCTGCACTAACTTGCAAACTAACATCACTGCCCGTTAAGCCTGCGGTTTTATTTTTTAAGTTTACAAACCCGCCATTACGCTGGGTTGTACCAAGCAATACAGACGGCGCTCCTTTAACTATGTCTATTTGCCCTACGCTGTTAAAGGATAATGGAATACCAAACCCATTATTCCCCCCTTGTCGCCTGAGTCCCTGTTGGAACACCTCTCCCAGCTGGCCACGAATTGTAGGTAAACTTGGCGCACCAAAACCACTGGCAGCATAAGTATTAGGCACAAGTACAAGGACATCTTGCAAATCGTCTATTGATAACTGCTCAAGCATATCTTCAGAAATAGATGTAAGGGTGCGGGATATCTCGGTTATTTGCTTATCTTTACCAAAAGGACCATCCACAATTGTATCTTTTGGAGATACGATTAACGATGAAGCAGACTGGCCTGCAACGGTTATATGCTCAACATCATTATTTGACTCTTGAGCAGTTACGGCAAACGCCATGGATAAGCTAATACTAATGCTTAGGCTGTGTTGTCTGATAGACATGTTAATCCTCTCGATATTGATTCGAGCTTAAAGACCTAGTCACGACACATTTTATTACAACTAACTCAGACGTAAGCCATTTTTTCTGTTTGCTGATGGATTTATTAGGTAGAATAATGAGTGAACATTCTAAAGGAAACGCTATGACTCCCCAGAGCCACAATGCCGAGCAAGATAACAACCAAAAACCGCCAGTAGAGGCGCTGCCAAATACAACTCACTTTGGTTTTAAACAAGTAGAAACCGACCAAAAAGTAAATATGGTGAAAGATGTATTTCAATCCGTGGCCGCAAAATATGACATTATGAATGATGTTATGTCTTTGGGTATTCATAGATTATGGAAGCGTTACACCATAGATTGTAGTGGCGTTAGAGCTGGGCACAAAGTATTAGATTTAGCCGGTGGCACAGGTGATTTAACAGCTAAGTTTTCAAGAATAGTAGGCGAATCAGGGCAGGTCATTCTAGCTGATATCAATGACGCCATGCTCAAAGTTGGCCGCGAAAAGCTCAGAGACAAAGGCATTGTTGGTAATGTTGAATATGTACAAGCTAATGCTGAAGAATTGCCCTTCCCCGATAACAGTTTTGACATCATTACTATTGCCTTTGGCCTTAGAAACGTAACCGACAAAGACAAAGCCTTAGCATCTATGTATCGCGTACTTAAACCCGGTGGCAGATTATTAGTGTTAGAGTTTTCAAAACCTACCCACGACATGCTAAATAAAGCTTACGATATGTATTCATTCCATTTACTACCAAAAATTGGGCAACTAGTGGCAAATGATGCAGATAGCTACCAATATTTGGCTGAGTCTATTCGTATGCACCCAGAGCAAGAAGTATTAAAAGAGATGATGGAAAACGTAGGATTTGAACAAACCACTTATACTAATTTAACAGGTGGTATCGTAGCCTTGCACCGCGGTTTTAAGTTTTAGTTATGCCTATTGCACAGTTACTTACATCAGGGGTTGAACTTGGGTTTAATCAACTACTAAAGCTCGACCCAGATAGCCAAGCACGGCTAGCTAAATTGAGTGGAAAGTCGCTGCAGGTTTCAGTAAAAGAATTACCCTTTCCATTATTGTTTAACTTTTCTGAACAAGTTGAAGTAGGCGCGGTAATAGAAAGCAACGAACATAATCAAGCCCCAGACTGTTTAATAGAATTAGACCTTAATACGCTTCCTAAACTACAAGATAGCAGTCAATTAACTCAGCTTATCCAACAAAAAAAATTGTCGCTCATTGGTGATATCTATATCGCGCAAACCTTTGGAGACTTAATTAAAGAGTTAGACATTGATTGGGAAGAGCAGCTATCAAAATACACAGGTGATGTGGTAGCCCACCAAACCTTTAGCAGTGCAAAATCACTGTTTTCCCAAGCTAAACAAGAGCTAGACCGAGCGGCAAATAATTTGGGACACCGTATGACCCAAGCAGACTCAATAGCCGTAACACCTATCGAAGTAGCCTTGTTTAGTGACCAAGTTAGCGACTTACGCAGCGATGCAGAACGTTTACAAGCCAGACTTCAAAGGTTAGAACAATCCCTAGACGACTCCAAAGGATAAATACCCCAAGGTGAGAATTTTACGCTTTTACCAAATTAACAAGGTCATGTTAGAGCATGGCTTAGATGAGTTAATCCCTCGCAAATGGCTACCTTGGTATGCAAAATTAGGAAGAGCGTGTCTATTTTGGCTACGCAACAAACACCCTGACAAATCACAAGGGGTTAGAGTTCGTCTTGCGTTACAAACCCTTGGGCCAGTTTTCATTAAATTTGGGCAAATGTTATCTACCCGCAAAGACTTACTAGCCGATGACATAGCCAACGAATTAACAATTTTACAAGATCAAGTTCAGCCCTTCGATAGTGACATAGCCCAAAACATTATTTGCCAATCTTTAGGCATTAAAGATGTTAGCGAAATATTCAGTTCTTTCGAGAGTAAGCCTTTAGCATCAGCATCTATTGCACAAGTCCATGCAGCTAGACTCAAAGATGGCGACAAAGATGTAGTCGTTAAGGTTATTCGACCTAACATAAAGTCTCTTATCCAGTCTGATATTGAGCTAATGCAAACGGCTGCAGCGGTTCTTCAGAAGTTATTACCTGATGGTAAGCGCTTACGCCCAGTAGAGGTGATTGCAGAGTACGAGCGTACCATAATTGACGAGCTAGACTTAATGCACGAAGCCGCTAACGGCATTCAGTTTAAGGTAAACTTTGAAAACTCACCTGCCCTGTATGTACCTACTATTTACGGAGACTATAGCCGTAAAAGTGTCATGGTTATGGAACGTATTTACGGCACGCCTATCTCTGACATTGAGCAGCTTAGAGCCCGTAACACTAATATGAAACGCCTAGCTGAACGGGGTGTTGAGGTATTTTTCACTCAGGTTTTTCGCGATAGCTTTTTCCATGCAGATATGCATCCGGGCAATATTTTTGTATCTACTGTTAATCCTGACGATCCTCAATATATCACGATAGATTTTGGAATAGTGGGGACACTAAATAGTGAAGACAAACGTTACTTAGCCGAAAACTTCATCGCCTTTTTCAATCGTAATTACCGCAAAGTAGCTCAGCTACACGTAGACTCTGGCTGGGTTCCATCAGATACCGACATTGACGATTTTGAAGCCTCTATCCGTAAAGTGTGTGAGCCTATTTTCCAAAAGCCATTGGCTGAAATCGAATTTAGTAATGTGTTGTTGCAACTGTTCAACACTGCCCGTCGCTTCAATATGATCATTCAGCCGCAACTGGTTTTATTACAAAAAACTTTGTTATACATAGAAGGTCTTGGGCGTCAGCTTTATCCACAATTAGATCTTTGGCAAACAGCTAAGCCATTTTTAGAAAACTGGATGAAAGAGCAAATTGGCATCAAAGCCATGTATCAAAAAATATCTACCAATTTGCCTTTTTGGTCTGAAAAAATGCCAGAAATGCCAGACTTGATTTACGATTCGTTAAAGCAAATCAAAACCCTACCAGAGCAGCAAAGACAAGAATTTGAGCGGCAACAACTGGCAGCTAAACGTCAGCATACCAGCTCACAATTGATGATGATGGGTGCAACCTTTATTTTGGTTGCCTCATTGCTACCCATTTATTTACAGCCATGGTGGCCAAGTGCTGTGTGCGCAGTAATAGGGCTGGCTAGTTGGGCTATGGCGTGGCGTAGCAAGTAATTTAGTGCTAGATCACAATGCAGTCAGCAGTGCTGCTAACTGCAAATGTATTTATACTTAGTTAGACTGGCCAAAGAAACCTTCAACTCTTAATGCCAAGCCATAAGACGCCGAAAAGTGCTCATCTCTGCGCCATAATATAAATGGCTCTACCTCATAAAATAGCCAAGTTCTTAAGGTGTTTTTTCGCCACCGCATACTGACTAGGTATTCTTCTACTCGATAATTAGGGCGACTAAACCCTTCAACGTAAAAACCGGTAATAAGGGCATTATGCTCACTAAATTGCGTTAACTTTTGTAAGCTATGTAGCCAGCGCCAGTCATTGGTTCTGTCTCTAAAATAGTAATGATTATTAAACCTAAACATAGACTTAGCCGTGGCTTTGTAGCCAAGCTGCCACGAAAAGTCCGCCCCTAAACCATCACGGCTATATAAATAAGCCGATGTTTCCCACCGCAAACTTGTTTTATCTGATAATGAGAGCGCATTTCGGTAACTGCTTTTTGCAAAGGGTTGTAGCCGCCTACCAATGCCGATTCTGTGGGATAAACCGCTACCTGGGGTTCGCTGCCAACGTAAAGCCAGACTTACTCTGTGCCTTTCTCGAATGTTGTCATTCCTGTCACTTAATAAATTATCGTCAGGAGACTCATCATCATAGTCAGATAAAACTACATCTACGCGATTTTTCAGGTTGGGTAACTTTACTCTTAATTTGAATCTTGGGCTTACTTCACTGAAGTCTCTACTTCTAGGCTCCCACCCAAGCCTTATTCGGGCTTCGCCATTCGCTTTTTCGTTAGTATCAAAATCTTCTAAGGCAAAAAAATTATCAAACCATAAGACACTATCGTTTACTGAAGATGCAATGTTCCGATGCATTGTATCTAGCCAAGGATAATCAAGATCCTGCTCTTGGGCACTGACTTTGCAACAGATTAAGGCCAAACAAAGGACACAAATATTTTTTTTAATCACACATTTTCTCAATAAAAGATGTACACCATGTGACTTCAAAGTTGATATTTAGTGTAACCATTTATTGCATAAATGACCAAACAAGGATTTTGTGCTATCAAATCCAGTGACCTTTTCATTTAGCTACGTATAATAGGGTGAGATAAGTCTTAAGGAGTCTATTTATGTTTGGTATTAGTCCCATGCAGTTGGGGATCATCTTAGTAATCGTTATTTTGTTATTTGGCACAAAGAAATTACGTGGCATGGGTGGCGATTTAGGTTCAGCACTTAAAGGCTTTAAGAAAGCAATGAGTGACGACGATAAAGAAAAAGACGCTGACTTTGTTGCTAACGAAAAAGTAGAGAACAAAACAAGCGAGTCAGCTGACAACACAGTAAAACAAACAAAAAGTGAACAAAAAGAGCACAATTAATGTTTGATATTGGCTTTTTTGAAATACTCTTTATTGCTGTAATTGCGCTAGTGGTGTTAGGTCCTGAAAGGTTACCTGGTGCCATACGCTCTACTTTAAAAACAGTTCGCGGCATTAAAGGTATGGCCAATGGCTTTCGTCAAGAAGTTGAACAACAATTTAAAATTCATGAACTCCACGAAAACCTAAAAAAAGCTGAAGAGCAAAATTTAGAAAACCTATCTCCGGAGTTACAAGAATCTGTCAACGAATTACGCGACGCCGCAAAATCCGTACAAAAACCCTATTCTAAAGAGTAATAAGAATGGCCGACCCAAATAGCTTGGTTACCCACCTAATTGAGCTTAGAAGCCGCGTATTAAAAGCATTTTTAAGCGTATTCTTTGTATTTTTATGCCTAGTATATTTCGCTCAAGATCTATATTTATGGATTGCGACTCCCTTACAAGAAGCCTTGCCAGATAACGCGCAAATGATAGCAACCGATGTTGCTTCTTCGTTTTTTGCCCCCTTTAAGCTCACCATGGTGTTATCTTTTTTTATCGCCATACCTATGGTGCTTTATCAAATTTGGGGCTTTATTGCTCCTGGGCTTTATAAAAATGAAAAGCGATTAATTGCACCATTGCTCTTCTCTAGCACCTTGCTTTTTTATTTAGGGATGGCCTTTGCTTACTACGTTGTTTTTCCCTTGGCCTTTGCTTTTTTTACCAGTGTTATCCCCGAAGGCATAGTCAATAATACTGATATAAGTAGCTACTTAAACTTTGTGTTAAAGATATTTTTTGCATTTGGTTTATCATTCGAAATTCCCATAGCCATAGTGTTAATGTGTTGGACTGGCATGACTACACCAGACTCACTTAGAGAAAAACGCCCTTATGTCATTGTGGGAGTATTTGTACTTGGCATGCTACTTACTCCGCCAGATATCATTTCACAAACACTACTAGCTATCCCAATGTGGATATTATTTGAGTGTGGCGTAATTGTAGGCAGCATTTACACACGTAAAAACAAAGAAGACACGCCAGAGGAACAAATATGAAGTGGTTAACACCATTTGCAGCGACGCTATTTTTGGTAAGCTTTACAGCTTCAAGTAGTGACTTAATCAATGCTCTACAAGAATGTAAGCAAGTTGAAAATTCACTAGCAAGACTGCAGTGTTTTGATAAGGCCAGTCAAACTTTACCGCCTTATCCAGCACCAAGCTCTGACAAACTCGCAACACACTCAGAGCCTGAAAAACCTAAACAAGAAGTGGCAAAGTTCAGTGAAAGTGATTTTGGTTTAGAACATAAGAAAAACTTGGGAGAGCTTGCTGAAACAATCCTTGCCACTATCGCGACTATCCAAAAAGATGCTCACAAAAAGCTTATTTTCACGTTTGAAAATGGACAGGTATGGAAACAAACAGATAGCGATCGTTTTCGTGCAAAGCAAGGAGACAAAGTATTAGTTAAACGTGGCCTTCTTAACTCATTTTATCTAAGTAAAGCGAATAGCAATAAACGTATCAGAGTTACTCGAGTCAAATAACCTATGAGCTTAGTCGATATTGGCGTTAACCTAACTGATAAAAGGCTAGAAAGAACCGCTGTCATCGAACGAGCTATTAACGCTAGTGTTAGTAAAATGATTGTTACAGGCTCCTCTTTAGAAAGTAGTAAAGAAGCCCGTACAATTAGCACACAGTACCAGAACACCCTTTATTGTACCGCTGGCGTGCACCCACACCACGCAAAAGAATATACCGAACAGACAACAACAGAACTAAGGGCCTTAACTGCTCATCCTGAGGTGGTAGCGATTGGAGAATGCGGCTTAGACTTTAATCGAAACTTTTCAACGCCTACTGAACAACTCTATGCATTTGAGCAACAGTTACAGCTTGCCTGCGACTTAAAACTCCCTGTTTTTTTGCATGAACGAGATGCCTTTGACGAGCAAATAAAACTATTGAAGCAATATCGTACTGGCTTAGTAGGTGGCGTTGCTCATTGTTTTACAGGTAGTTCAGAGCAAATGGCTGCATACCTAGACTTAGATTTATATATAGGTATAACAGGATGGTTTTGTGATCCCAAACGAGGGCAGGCACTAAGAGAAGCGATACCGTCCCTCCCTTTGAAAAACCTACTATTAGAAACCGATGCGCCATACCTTCGTCCAAAGGGGCTAGCAAATAATCGCAAACTAGATAAAGGGAATAATGAGCCAGCCTATTTACCGTATATTGCAGCAGAATTAGCTAACTTGATGGAAATCGAACAACAGGAGTTGCAACAAGCTAGCTATTACAACACCTGCAAATTGTTCCCTAAAATAGAGGCAGGTATAGAAAGTGAGTACTAACAAGATAGTTACAATGCTATCTAACAACCTCGCTATTTTAGCTGCTGCTATTTGTTGCATACTGATATTCATTGGCGCTAGTGGCCTAATCAACAATCATGGCAGAAACCAAGCTCAAGTCACTAATTTTTCCTATTATGTTGACGCAACACACCAAGCCAAGATTGAGAATATACTTAAGCTCCCTCCCCAAAATTGGCAACTCAGTGATTCTGGTATTTATTCCCCTGCATTTTCAGACAATATACATTGGTTAAAATTTACAACAAAAAATTTAGAGCCTAGCAAAAATTGGCTATTAGAAATTGATAACCCTTTGCTGAATGATGTAAATCTTTGGTTTATTCAAAAAAATGAAATAATAAGCCACTCAAACACGGGTGACGGCCATTTATTCAAGCAACGGCCCGTTTTACATGAAAAATTTATATTCCCTATTCCTGAGTCCTCAGAGCCAATAGACGTGTACATTAGCGCCAAGTCTACTGGAGCCTCACGCTTACCCATCTACCTTTGGCCAAATGACGCTTATTTAAACCATGAAACTCAAAATACCCTAGTAATGGGTGTGTTTATTGGCTTGTTATTGACTATGGGGTTGTGTAGTTTATTTTATTTTATTGCCACTAAAACCTTATCATTTTTAATTTACACAGGCTGTGTTGTCAGTGTAGTGCTAACTATCACTACTCTACACGGGTTAACCTTCAGATATATCTGGTACAACTCTCCTATTTTTCAGCAATATGCGGCAGTTATTTTTGCGTCATGTTTAGTGTGCTTTTCAACTGTATTTTGTGATCAATTACTCAGCGTAAAAAAATACAGCCCATGGCTAAGTAAAATACTTAGGGCCATTGCATTAATAGTAATTTTAGGTGCGGCGCTTAGCTTTTTCATACCTATGCCCATATTTATTAGTGTGTTTTTATCAATGACATTAATAAGTGGCGTAATAGTATTGTTTACAGGTATATGGCTCTGGAAAAAAGGCTCTACCGTTGCCCACTATTACACGCTTAGTTGGTTTGTACTGTACCTTATTGGCTTAGCTGTTGGCTTGGACAGTGCAAACGTGGTGAACTTTAGTTTATCTCCAGCTCACTTTTTGATGTTAGGGGCAACGCTTGAAACAATATTTTTAGCGCTTATTTTAATTATTAGCTACAACAAACAGAAACAGGCCGAACTTAGTAGGCAAGCTCAACTTTTAGATATAGAGCGACAAAACCGCAGTACAGAGCAGCAAGTATTAGAGCAACAAAAGTCGGCTACCGAAGAGCTTGAGTACAAAGTACAAGAGCGAACGTTAGAACTAGAAATCACCTTAAGAGAACTCTCAGAGAAAAACCAAGAACTTGAGAAAAAGAACACTTTAGATGCACTTACGGGTATTAGAAATCGCAGTTACTTCGACAAAAAATACCTAGCAGAGCTTCGTAGAAGCAAGCGTGAGCAAACTTATCTGTCTATCGTTATGGTAGATATAGATCACTTTAAGCAAGTTAATGACATACACGGGCATTTAATGGGTGACGAATGTATAAAGGCTGTGGCTACTATATTAAAAGCCGCCCTAAAAAGGCCCAGTGATACAGTATGTAGGTATGGCGGTGAAGAGTTTGCAATGATACTGCCTAATACTGATTTAGAAGGGGCATTAGCGTTAATTGAAAAAATTCGTATTGATATATCACGGACAGATATTTTACTAAATGAAACCAGTGTAAAGGTCACAGTCAGTGCCGGTATAGGTACTGCAAAAGCACAAGTATCAATGGATGAAAATAGTATTCTGGCAATAGCAGATGAACAATTATACAAGGCTAAAAATGCTGGCCGTAATCAAACATTAGGCAGCTATTTACCTTAATTTACATAGGAACAAATATGTTTGAACAATTCCCTCAAAGCCGCATGCGTCGACTTCGCAAGCAATCGTCAACTCGCCAGTTAGTCGCCGAGAACCAACTTTCAACAAATGATCTAATATACCCAATGTTCGTTTTAGAGGGTGAAAATCAAAAAGAAACTGTCCCCTCGATGCCTGGGGTTGAGCGCATGTCTATAGATTTATTAGTCGCGGAAGCAAAAGAGCTTCACGACCTTGGTATTCGAGGAATAGCTTTATTTCCCGTTACACCACTAGACGCAAAATCACTATGTGCCAGCGAAGCTTTTAACCCTCAAGGGCTAGCACAACGAGCTGTTAGAGCCTTAAAAGCGGCTGTACCTGATATCGCCATAATCACTGATGTCGCATTGGATCCCTTCACGTCTCATGGCCAAGATGGCTTGATAGATGAGTCTGGGTACGTACTCAATGACGAAACCATAGAGGTACTAGTGAAACAAGCCTTATCACATGCAGAAGCAGGGGCTGATATTGTGGCACCTTCAGACATGATGGACGGACGCATTGGTGAAATTCGACGTGCACTTGAAGAGCAAGGTTTTATCAATACTTGTATCATGGCTTATTCAGCAAAATACGCTTCTAGTTACTACGGGCCCTTTAGAGATGCTGTTGGCTCTGCTGGCAACATCAAAGGTGGCGACAAGAAAAGCTACCAAATGGATCCTGCAAATTCAGACGAAGCATTAAGAGAAATTGCGCTGGATTTACAGGAAGGGGCTGACATGGTTATGGTTAAGCCCGGCATGCCTTATTTAGACATAGTAAGACGCTGTAAAGATGAATTCAAAGTACCCACCTTTGCCTATCAAGTGAGTGGTGAATACGCCATGCATAAAGCTGCGTTTGCAAATGGGTGGCTCAATGAAGAACAAGTTATTCTTGAATCATTACTCGCCTTTAAACGAGCTGGAGCAGATGGGATTCTAACTTATTTTGCGAAGCAAGCGGCGCAACTGTTGCGAAGTTAAAAAACAGCTTTATATCCTGCAATAAGGTTGAACATGGCGCTGCATACTAAATATACTTTTGAAGCTTATATGCAGCGCGCAACATTAGATTACCCAGTAACTAAATAGCCCTCGTAAAAAAGGTTTGTTAACTTTGAATACAGTTTCGCCCTAAGTGTTTACCTTTGTACAAGGCATTATCGGCGCGTTTAAATAAGGATTCGAAGGTGTCTTCTTTTCGAAGCTCTGCAACGCCACCGGTAATGGTCACTGGCACATCAGTTCCACCTTCATTTACCTTCATATGTTCGATGGCAAGCCTGAGTTTCTCAGCGATTTGCAATGCACCTGCCAGATCAGTTTTAGGTAACAAAACTAAGAACTCCTCGCCGCCCCACCTGGCCAACTTATCTTGTTTTCTAATCTGGTTTTTTATTGTTTTAGATCCCATAACTAAAACTAAATCACCTAGATCATGTCCATAAGAGTCGTTTATATACTTAAAGTTGTCGAAGTCGTACAAAATAACGCAACTAGACTCACTGCTTCTTTGCACATTATCAAAGGCTTGCTCTAAATAATCTTGTACCCCATATCGATTTAGTAAGCCGGTTAGTTTGTCGAAACGAGCGAGTTTATTTAATTCTATATTGGCAAGTTCTAACTCTTTGGTACGCAACTGAACTTTTTGCTCTAACTCTGCGCCCAGAGCTTTTAACTCAGAGTTACTTTGCTGTAGCTCCTTCGATAAGGTCTCATTACTTGTCAAAATATTGCTGAAGCGACGAATAATGATATAACTCTGACATATGATAAAGCCCACAATCCCTATGCTAAAAAAGTTACCCGTATCAATTACACCATTGGTGTAGAGCATGTCATTGATAGCAAAAGTTGCCAAAATAAAGCAGCTAAACGCCATCATCTTAGCGGTAGGTTGTTTTGCTATATTTGCCTTCACCATATTGGTCATAATGTACAAAATGACTATAAGGCAAAATACTTGATATCCAGTTAGCGAATAATCAACAAAACGTGTGGGGCTGACAATCACAAATAAAGAAAAGCCAATCCCAATAACATAAAAAAGCCTAGATATTGTTTGACTAAATATATTGGGGAAACACAAATGCATAAAGTACAAGACATTAATCACCCCCAGATAAAATGTCAGGTAATTTAATTTAAGTGCTAAGGCATAATCTATTGAGAAATGTTGCAAAGTAAAGTGCATATGCTGGGCAGTAAACTCTCGCACAAGGAACATCAAACAAAGGCAAACAAACGCTAATGATATTTTTTCACTCGGCCTAAAATAATACTGAATTAAATAAAATGCAGTTGTTACGACTAGCGCTCCAATAATAAACATACTTAAGGCAACTAAATCTCGTTGCTCCGCATATAGACGTTCAACGTCGCCGATAACTATTGGAGCCCACAGACCTCCCCAAGATGCATGAAAGTTTGAGACTTGTATTGTGATAGTTAGGTGCTCTGAGCCTTTGGGTAAATTTACAATAGTTGGATAAAATCCAGGCTTGCCTTCATCTATATGAGTCGCTACTACTCCACCACTAGCCATAAGCTTGTCATTAATAAACAGTTTATAAGCAGATTGTACTCTCGGAATTTTAATGGCTAAATCTAAATCACTGTTAGGCACTGTCAACTTAAGGAAATATGTACCATAGCCAATTGCAGTATTACCTTTAACTTCGTGCAAAGACCAACCGCCAGAGCCTTCAATTAAAGTAGGGGCTTGGAGTTGCAAAGGGATATCTTTCGGCTCTAGTAAGCGACCTTCATAAAAAGTCCACTTCCCCCCGAGTGTAATGCTTGTTTCATTGGTAAAATAATGATTGTGAAGGGTAATTTCGCCTTCTTTGGCGAGCAGGTGACTGGGCTTTAGTGCAACACCAAAATGGAGGGTCAAAGCGATAAAAATAACTAACGTTATTAGAAATAAAATAACTGATAATACTTTGGAGGGCAGCTTCTGACCTTCTAACCTCAGTGTAATCATAAACGCTATAAATCCCTATGTAGCAGAGTAAAGAATGATAAACCTACAAAATAACTAAAAGGAAATTAAGTATCCTATATATACGATCAAAGACATTCTAATACCCAACCTACTTTGTGCTGTTGCCACTTTTCATTAGCCAACTCAGCATCAATTAAAGGATGCGACTTCAACCAACCTGCAGGGAAAGTTAACACCCATTTCTCATCTGAGACTTCCAGTTTGTACTTTGCCAGTACCTTATCTTTTCTACGGATAGATAATATACAAGCTAAGCGCAAAATTCGAAGCAATATCAATAAAGTATGACGCACATCAGTATGATATGCATCAAACAAGCTGAGATCTATACCTTGTCTATGACTTTGAACTAAGGCTTTTACCCCAGACTGTTGTTGCTTGGTATATCCAATCATAGGCAAATAACTCAATATATATGCGCCATGAAGATGATGTTGTTTATAGTCTATGTGTAAGCCAATCTCATGCAACATTGCGGCTGCTATCAATATTGCTTCAGAGTCTATACTTCCAATATCTAGTTGACGTTGCACTTGTTTGAAAAGGTTTATCGATAAGTTTTTCACTCTATCAGCGTGATTTGCTTCAATATGAAAATGCTCAATATTTTGCTCTAGAGTTTGTAGTCTGCGGTCATTTTGTTGCATGTTATCCAACATGCCATAAATAAGCCCTTCTCGAAGTGCCCCTCCAGAAATTTGCATTTCCTGAATACTGAGCTCTTCAAACAAGGCAATTAATATTGCTAAACCACTAGGGAAAATCGCTCTTCTAGACTCGGTTAACCCTTCGATACTGAGTAAATCAAGCGAGCCACAGTCTATACACTGCTGTTGTAAGTTATATAAATAATCTAAACGAATAGAGTCACTGATACCCTGAGTAACCAAGATTTCAGTAATGGCCTGAGGTGTGCCTGATGCCCCTAGGCATTGCAGCCAATTAAAATGTATAAAGTCATTTTTAACTGGCGCTAACTCTAGTTTAGCGGCACTAATTGCCTGTTCAAAATTACTCGCTGTAATTTCGCCACCAATAAAATAGCGCTCTTTGAAGGTTACGCAGCCCATATTGAGACTTTCGAGGTGAATTGGCGTCATATCATTGCCAACAATGACTTCAGTACTTGCGCCACCAATATCAATAACTAAGGTATTGCCTTGATTCGCAGAAGTATAAGCAACCCCCAAATAGATTTGCCTAGCTTCCTCTTTGCCGTCAATTACATCTAATTTATGGTGTAATATTTTTTGTGCTTTTTTAACAAATACATCTGCATTAGTGGCTAATCTTAACGTTGCAGTTCCAACCACTTTAATATTTGATAAAGGTATATCTTGCAGGCGTTCGGCAAACATTTCTAAGCATTTCCAGCCGCGATCTAAACTGTCTTGATCAAGCTGCATATTTTCATCTAATCCCGCAGCTAAACGTACTTTTTGCTTTACCTTACCTATGATTTGAACACTTCCAGCCGACACGCGAACAATTACCATATGAAAGCTGTTCGACCCTAAATCGACTGCTGCATATAATTGTTCTGGTTGTTTAAATGGCGCGGTGACTTCAGTGTTATTGTTCATCTATGCTGCTTATTTCTGGGTCCTGTATGTCTTTTTTGAGTGCTGCGGCCATTTTGCATACGTTTTTTAAATCTTGGTTTAGGAGGCGCAACGTCCCTAATTAAATCATTTGGGTTGTATTCAGTTACAGGAATAGAGTGTTGTACATACTCTTCAATTGCCGGCAAATTAAGAGAATACTTTTCACAAGCAAAACTAATGGAGCTTCCACTTTGGCCAGCTCGGCCAGTACGGCCAATACGATGCACGTAATCTTCAGCATCATCAGGTAAGTCATAATTAAAAACATGGCTAACAGAGGAAATATGTAACCCTCTAGCCGCAACGTCTGTTGCCACTAAAATATCAATATTTCCAGAAGTAAAGTTTTCTAATATTTTTAAGCGCTTGTTCTGTGGAACATCGCCGCTTAGCAGGCCTACCCTATGATTATCAGCTTCTAACCAATCAGCAACTCGCTCACAACTATGTTTAGTATTCGCAAATACTATGGCTTTTTCGGGCCATTCTTCTTCCATTAAAGTTAACAGTAAGTAGGGTTTGTCTTCATCAGAGGGATAAAACAGTTCTTCTTTTACTCTCTCAGCAGTTTTTCGTTCAGGCTCTATTTGCACATGGGTTGGGTTATCCATATGCTCATAAGCTAGTTCTTGCACTCGATAAGATAAAGTAGCTGAGAACAACATGCTTAATCGGTCAGTTGGTTTTGGCATTCTATTAAACAAATAACGAATGTCTTTAATAAAGCCCAGATCGAACATTCTGTCTGCTTCATCTAGCACCGCAACCTGAATACCTTCTAGAGAGAAAATGTTCTGTTTGTAGTAGTCAATGATACGGCCAGTGGTACCAATGATAATATCAACACCTTCTTGAAGCTTTTCCCGTTGACTTTGGTAACCTTCACCCCCATAAATGAGACCTAGGGTTAAACCCGTGTGCTGACTTAGTAATTCTGCGTCATTAAAAATTTGCACAGCCAGCTCACGAGTAGGTGCCATAATAATAGCCCGAGGCTGACGCTTTGAGTTTTTAGGGTTAGAAAGTAAGTAGTGAAAAGTAGCAACCAAGAAAGCAATGGTTTTACCTGTTCCAGTTTGCGCCTGACCGGCGATATCGTTACCTTCAAGTAAAGGAGGTAAACTCAAAGCTTGGATTGGGGTACATTGGTTAAAGTTAGCAGCAGAAAGTGCTTTTATAACCTGCGGATTAATCGGCAAGTCTGAAAAATGTGTATCGGTTAAATGTGTTGTTTGCATAGCTTATAGCTTATCATTGCTTGCATTAAAAACCAGTTTCTATATAACAATCATAACCGCGCTGATTTTTATTACAGCGACAGAAAAAAATTACGGAGAAAAAAATGAGCGACAAAATTATCCAGTTGTCTGACGATAGTTTCGAGGCCGATGTTATCAATGCTGCGGGTCCTGTATTAGTTGATTTTTGGGCAGAATGGTGTGGCCCATGTAAAATGATTGCGCCGATTCTGCATGAAATTGCTGATGAATTTGACGGCAAAGTAACAGTTGGCAAGCTGAATGTCGATGAAAATAACGAAACGCCACCTAAATACGGCATCAGAGGTATACCTACCCTATTGCTTTTTAAAGGCGGTAGTGTAGCAGCCACTAAAGTAGGCGCTTTGTCTAAGACACAACTTTTAGAGTTTTTAAACGACAATATTTAATGTCTACTCAGAAACACTATATATTTAAAAAGCTCAATTGATATTGAGCTTTTTTCTATTGCTACGTATGAATAAACACGGAACCATGAAATTACCCCGTGAAATCTACGCTAGAAACCCATTTAAAACGTCATTATTCATACAATTTGCTAGACTAAGTTAAAATTTGGTGCTAACTTTTGAAGTGTTCACAGCTGAACAGACCAAGACTTCGCTCAAATCAGAGACGTAATAAAGTAAAAACCTTTGACTCACTCAACACAATTAGCTTGTAACAAGCTGTTATCATAAAGACCCACCAATATGAATTTAACTGAACTTAAGAATAAACCGATCAGTGAACTTGTAAAACTAGCGGAAGAAATGAAGCTAGAAAACATGGCTCGTGCTCGCAAACAAGACATAATCTTCTCAATACTTAAATCACATGCAAAAAGCGGAGAAGATATTTTTGGAAACGGAGTACTAGAGATACTTCAAGACGGCTTCGGATTCTTACGTTCAAATGATTCTTCATATTTGGCAGGACCTGATGATATATATGTATCACCGAGTCAAATTAGACGTTTTAATTTACGTACCGGCGACACCATATCTGGGAAAATTCGCCCCCCCAAAGATAGCGAGCGGTATTTTGCATTATTAAAAATTAACGAAGTTAACTTCGACCGTCCAGAAAGCTCACGCAACAAAATATTATTCGAAAACCTTACCCCTTTACATGCCAACGAACGTTTAACAATGGAACGTGGTAATGGCAGTAGCGAAGACATAACTGCCAGGGTATTAGACTTAGCGTCACCTATAGGCCGAGGCCAACGTGGCTTAATAGTCGCTCCACCTAAAGCAGGTAAAACACTGTTACTTCAGAACATCGCTCAATCTATTGCAGCTAATCATCCAGAATGTTTGTTAATGGTATTACTTATTGACGAGCGCCCTGAAGAAGTAACCGAAATGCAACGCCTAGTACGTGGTGAAGTTGTGGCATCTACCTTTGATGAGCCTGCTAGCCGACATGTTCAAGTTGCTGAAATGGTAATCGAGAAGGCCAAGCGCTTGGTAGAGCACAAAAAAGACGTTGTTATTTTATTAGACTCTATTACTCGTTTAGCACGTGCCTATAACACTGTTATTCCATCTTCAGGCAAGGTACTTACAGGTGGTGTAGACGCCAACGCTTTACACAAACCTAAACGCTTTTTTGGTGCGGCTCGTAACATTGAAGAAGGCGGCAGCTTAACCATAATCGCTACAGCCCTAATTGATACAGGCTCAAAAATGGATGAGGTTATCTACGAAGAGTTTAAGGGTACAGGTAATATGGAATTACATCTGAACCGGAAAATTGCTGAAAAACGTGTATTCCCAGCTATTGATTACAACCGCTCTGGTACTCGCCGTGAAGAGTTACTTACGACTCAAGACGAGTTACAAAAAATGTGGATATTACGCAAAATTGTACATGAAATGTCTGAAATTGACGCAATGGAATTTTTAATTGGTAAGTTATCAATGACCAAAACTAATGATGAATTCTTTACCGCAATGCGCAGACAAAAAAGCTAAAACCCAATAAGTAATAATAAAGAATCCGCTTCAGGTAACTGCAAGCGGATTTTTTTATGGCCCAAGTACAGAGTTTGCTAATTTATAAAAATACCTATTCTTGCAAGCGATGGTTTATAGAGAATCAATCAAAGTAGAATTGAATCCTTATATCAGTAAGGTTTCTAACGCCTTAGTGATACGGTACAATGCCGCTTCTAAGAATTTGAGCTTTTAGTCGGCTGCTAACTATGAAATTAGAGGCCGTATATACAACACAGTAACTGTTAAGTGAGAAAATTATGTCAAAAGTAGCCATAGTTATGGGCTCAAAATCAGACTGGCCTACTATGCAGCAGGCAGCCTTAATGTTAGAAAAGCTAGGAGTGGACTACACAGCAAAAGTTGTTTCTGCACACCGCACACCCAATTTGCTGACAGAATTCGCTGAACAAGCTGCTGATGAAGGATTTTCAGTCATCATTGGTGGCGCAGGTGGTGCAGCGCATCTACCCGGTATGATAGCAGCGCACACCCACCTCCCCGTCTTCGGTGTCCCTGTTCGTTCAAGCCAGTTAAACGGTATTGACTCACTATTATCTATAGTTCAAATGCCTAAGGGTGTTGCAGTTGGTACATTAGCCATTGGTGAAGCTGGTGCTGCAAATGCGGGCTTACTTGCCGCTCAAATAGTCGCTTTGCACGACAAAGATGTAGCAGAGGCAGTGAAAACGTTTAGGGCGGAACAAACCTCTACAGTCTTAGCGCAAGACGAGCTAACTTTACCTGCAGATAAATAAACAAACCTAGAGAAGAACCCCATGAGTATATTGGTACTTGGCTCAGGCCAACTCGCTAGAATGATGGCTCTTTCAGCCTACCCACTTGGAATAAGTGTACAAGCGGTTGATGTGGCTGATAATAAAATTGTCGACCCTGTCACCAAACAAGTTATCAATAATACTCTTGAAAAGCTCATTGAAGAAGTAGATGCCATTACTGTTGAGTTTGAACATATACCTGAAGACCTGCTGCAATTAGTCCACAGCAGCGGCAAGCTTAAACCCAGTATCGAAGCAATTTTAGCTGGGGCTGATCGTGTTCGTGAAAAAAAGCTCTTAGAAAAGTTAAATGTGGCTAATTGCCCCTTCCAGATAGTAACGGAAGTGGAGCAACTAGATGCAGCCGTAGCTACCTTAGGTGATAAGTTAATAATCAAGGCTAGCCGTGATGGCTACGATGGTTATGGTCAATGGCGTCTTCACGACAAGGCAGATCTCCCTGAGTTGAAAGAACAACTTTCTAAATTAGATCTCAATAAAGTGCCTTTAGTGGTTGAGAAAATGCTTAAGTTTGACCGCGAATTATCTTTAGTAGCGGTAAGAAATGCCAGCGGCGACATAGCTTATTACCCCCTAGCAGAAAACTTACATCATCAAGGGCAATTACATGTATCTGTAGCGCCAGCTCCCCATGTAAGCCTTGAGCTTACAGAGCAAGCGCAAACCATCTTTAATAAGTTAGCAGAGTCACTTGATTATGTGGGCGTGTTAGCAGTTGAGTTTTTTCAACTTGGAGAGCAACTGCTAGTCAACGAGATAGCCCCTAGAGTTCACAACTCTGGACATTGGACCATGCATGGTGCTGATACCTGTCAGTTTGAAAATCACATCCGTGCGGTAGAAGGCTTACCTTTAGGCTCAACTAAAACCATGTCTACTACAGCTATGATCAATATTATTGGCTGCAAAGACTTCGCCAGAGAAATGTTAAGCATATCTGGTTGCCACATGCACTGGTATGGTAAAACCCCTAGAGCAAAAAGAAAGATGGGACATTTCAATCTATGTGCCGAAGATTACATAGGACTTGGCCACTCAATGCTGGCACTTTCAAAGTATGTACCGGAAGAACATTTTCCAATGCTGAAAGATGAAGCCCAAAGATTGATTGAATTACAGGCAAAATAAAACTAAAACCAGTAAATATTTGACATCAATCTATTTGTGAATAGAATAGCGCTCGCTTTAGGGCTTAGCTGTATATTTACAGTTATACCAACAACCTTAAAGTAGCGTCACTATGTAAAGAAAACAGTGCCGACTTAGCTCAGTTGGTAGAGCAACTGACTTGTAATCAGTAGGTCACCAGTTCGACTCCGGTAGTCGGCACCATTTTCTCCCACTAAATCTTCGATACAAATTACCGAACTATGTTAGCTCTGATTTCTGAAGAGGCATTAGCACCCTCCCCTAGCAATAACAGCTGCAAGCATTCAGATTAACCCTGAACACTTTGCTGTTATAAATAGTTATTTCTTTCGAATACCAGAAACCCTTGCCCACTCTCCATCTATAGCTATTGGCTCCATATCAAAATCCTGACTGTATAAGTCGTTAATTTCTTGTGCTTGATTATCCAAAATACCAGACAGTACTAACTTTCCACCCGGCCTACAGTAGGCGGTAATCACTGCTCTAAGCTCTCTGAGTGGCCCAGCTAGAATATTCGCAAGTACCACATCAGCTAAAAGCTGGGGTTGGTTTTCAGGAAGGTAAAGCTCTATCTGTTCCCCAACTTGATTGCGGTTAGCGTTATCTTGACTAGCTAACAGTGCTTGAGGGTCTATATCAATGCCTACTACCCTTTTAGCACCTAACTTTAATGCGGCAATACCCAAGATCCCTGAGCCACATCCAAAATCAACCACCAGAGACTCTGAAAGCTCTAAACTATCGAGCCACTTTAAGCATAAGCTGGTTGTGGGGTGAGTACCTGTACCAAAGGCTAGCCCTGGGTCTAACATTACATTTACTGCATTTGGATTTGGAACATCACGCCAGCTAGGGCATATCCATAAACGTTCACCGAACTGCATAGGATGAAAATTCTCCATCCATTCCCTTTCCCAATCTTTATCTTCTAATTGGTCTAACTTGTGGTTAAAACCTTTTCCTAATACTTTGGATTTTTCGAGCCGCTTTATAACTGTCGCCATGTCATGCTCTGCATCATAAAGACCGATAACTTGCGTGTCAGGCCAAAGTAGCACTTCCCCCGGCTTAGGCTCGTACATAGGGGTATCTTTAGCATCTACAAAAGTGACTGCTTGAGCACCATTAGCTGAAAGCATGTCACCTATTTGCTCGGCAAATTCTGCTTGATGGTTTATTTTTAATTGGATCCAAGGCATAGTAAAAATCTTTAAAATGTAATTACTGCTTAGTATACCATTAGTCTACTCACCTATTGTAAATAGCAATTAAGCTTATTTAAATACACCTACTGATAGAGATTTTCAGCGGTAAGTAAAATGTGCAATATTTATACAACTATAGTTTAATACGCATGCCGTACAGAGCCTGCTAACATGTAATATAAAGTTATATGGAGCCGAAACTCATGTGGTTAACTAAGAAAAGAGTAGAATTAGAAAACAAATTACTTCAAAAAGAAGCTGAATTAAGTACTCAGAACTCTATGATTGAAGCCCTCTCCACATCCATGGCGATGATAGAGTTTACACCTGACGGGTACATTCTTACCGCAAATCAAAATTTTGTCGACACTGTGGAGTATTCCCTAGATCAAATCATAGGTAAGCACCATAAAATGTTTTGTAAACCAGGGCTGGTCAACTCTGATGAGTATAGAGAATTCTGGCAAAGGTTGGAAAAGGGAGAAGCTTTTAATGGCGAATTTGAGCGCATTACCAAATCAGGAAAAAGCATATGCTTAGCGGCCAGTTACTGCCCTGTAATTAACGACGCTGGAAAAATTGAAAAAGTCGTTAAAATTGCCTCTGATGTAACGGATACTGTCACCTCTATGCGAGAGTTAAAAAGCATGGCCAACTCTGTATCTCGCTCGATGGCTGTAATAGAATTCAACTTAGACGGCACAATCATAAGATGTAATGAGAACTTTTCAGCCTCAACTGGATATACCGAACAAGAGTTAATTGGAAAGCACCATAGGATGTTTTGTACCCAAGAATACGCCAATTCTAGCCAGTACAAGGACATGTGGGTTCAATTGAATCAAGGACAATTTTTATCTGGAAAATTTGAGCGGGTTGATAAACATAACCAACCACTCTGGTTACAGGCTACCTACAATCCCATGTTCGATTCTGACAACAAAGTTTTCAAGATTGTTAAGTTTGCAACTAACATAACAGACACTGTCACAACCTCTGCGAGTTCCACCCAAATGGCTTATGAGTCTTTGACGAACACTGATGGTGTATCTCAAAAGGGATTAGGCATCGTAAATGATGCTATACATGCAATGTCAAAGGTATCTGATGGTCTAGAGTCTGCTGCTCAAAGTATACAATCGTTAAGCAATCAGTCAGATCAAATTAGTGAAATAGTGAATACAATTACTGCGATTGCAGACCAGACTAATTTGCTAGCATTAAATGCAGCGATTGAAGCGGCTAGAGCAGGCGAACAAGGCAGAGGTTTTGCTGTCGTTGCCGATGAGGTCCGCCAATTAGCAGCACGCACTAGTAAATCAACTGCTGAAATTGATGGTGTCGTAAAAGAAAATAATGCACTTGCGTCAGATGCAGTGAAATCGATGGAAACTGTAGTTGAAAACTCTAAGTCAGGAATAGAGTTAGTAGAACAAACCGGCACAGCAATCGATGAAATTAGCAGTAATACTAAAAAAATTCTCAAAGAAATAGAGTCACAATTAAGTACTTAATTGAGAGAGTATTGATAATCACCAATAAAAATGGGGCTATAAAGCCCCATTTTTAATACATTAAGATAGTAAGCTTAGTGCCCACCCATACCTAGTTTTTTCTCTAGGTAATGGATATTTGCGCCACCAGCAGCAAAGTGCTCATCAGCCATAATGCTTTTTTGTAAATCGACATTAGTTTTAATTCCACCAATTACCAACTCATCCAAAGCTAAACGCATTCTTGCAATGGCTACTTCTCTGGTTTCACCATAAGTAATAAGTTTACCTATCATAGAGTCGTAATAAGGAGGCACGCTATACCCTGCATATATATGAGAGTCCCAACGAATACCTAAGCCACCTGGTGGATGAAATTTTGTAATTTTACCTGGGCTAGGAATGAAGGTTTCTGAGTCTTCTGCATTTATTCTGCACTCAATTGCGTGGCCCTTCACTTCAATTTGGTCTTGGGTAATAGTCAATTTTTGACCCGAAGCAACACGTAGTTGCTCTTTTATCAAGTCTACACCGGTAATCATTTCAGATACTGGATGCTCTACCTGAATACGAGTATTCATTTCTATGAAGTAGAATTCTCCATTTTCAAAAAGGAACTCAAACGTACCCGCGCCACGATAATTAATATCAATACAAGCTTGGCAACATCTCGCGCCAATAGCCGCTCGCATTTCAGGCGTGATCCCTGGAGCCGGCGCTTCTTCTACTACTTTTTGATGGCGACGTTGCATTGAACAGTCACGCTCACCTAAATGGATAGCATTACCTTGCCCGTCAGCTAATACTTGAATTTCAACGTGGCGAGGATTTTCAAGGAATTTCTCCATGTAGACCACATCATTATTAAATGCAGCACCGGCTTCGCTCTTAGTCATCTCAATTGAAGAAATAAGCTCTTCTTCACTACGTACAACTCGCATTCCACGACCACCACCGCCACCTGCAGCTTTTACAATGATTGGATATCCTATGCCTCTAGCAAGCTCCTTATTACGAGCTTCATCAGTGCCAAGTGGACCATCAGAACCAGGCACACATGGAACGCCCGCTGCTTTCATTGATTTTATAGCTGAAACTTTATCACCCATTAAATTAATGGTGTCTGCCTTAGGACCAATAAATACAAAACCACTTTTTTCAACGGCTTCAGCAAAGTCAGCATTTTCAGCTAAAAACCCATAACCTGGGTGTATAGCTTCTGCATCTGTTACTTCAGCGGCAGCAATAATTCTTGGAATGTTCAAATAGCTTTCAGTAGCAGACGCTTTACCGATACAAATGGTCTCATCTGCAAGTAGTACATGCTTCAATGACTCATCAGCAGTAGAGTGAACAGCGACAGTTTTAATGCCCAATTCTTTACATGCTCGTAGAATTCGCAGCGCGATTTCACCACGATTTGCAATAAGGACTTTCTTTAACATTGTCATTAACCTTTTATTCAATCACAAACATAGGTTGATCGAATTCTACAGGCTCTTGGTTTTCAACTAGAATTTGCTTAACAACCCCAGCCTTATCAGATTCAATTTGGTTCATCATTTTCATGGCTTCAATGATACAAAGGGTGTCACCAACATTAACTTTTTGGCCCACTTCAACATATGCACTGGCAGTTGGTGAAGATGAACGATAGAAGGTTCCAACCATAGGAGAACAAACAGTATGACCACTTACAGCTGGCGCAGCTTCAGGAGAGGCGGCAACTGGAGCTGGCGCTGCGGCAGCAGGAGCCGGCGCTGGTGTTGCTACTACTGGAGCTGGTGCATATTGAACTGGCGCAGCGGCAGCACTACCACCAACCTGAATTCTTACAGACTCTTCACCTTCAGTAATTTCTAGTTCAGATATTCCTGACTCTTCAACCAGTTCAATCAATTTTTTAATTTTACGTATATCCATTTTTCTCTCTCTAATAGACGAGTCGACCCATAAATTGGGTTAACAATTATTTAGTTAAATATTTTTTAGCTGCTGCAATAGCAAACTCATATCCTTGTGAGCCCAAACCACAAATTACCCCTTGAGCAATATCGGAAAGGTAGGAGTGCTTTCTAAACGCCTCCCTTGCGTGCACATTCGATAGGTGCACTTCTATAAATGGGATAGACACACTTAATAATGCATCTCTCAAGGCAATGCTGGTATGGGTATACGCCCCAGGATTAATAATAATAAAATCAATGTTACCGTAGGCCTTGTGTACTGTATCAATTAACTCATGCTCCGCATTAGATTGCACATGAGTTAAACTAAGTCCCTCTGACTCAGCAAGCCCATCTAATCTTTGGCTTATTTGTTGTAGATTTTCTGAGCCATATGTCTCAGGCTCTCTAGTGCCCAACATATTTAAGTTAGGCCCATTAATAACTAATAAGTTCACTAGCTGCTCATTTTGCGTACAATTAATGTACAAGAATTGAATGTATCGGACCATTATAGAGCGTAAATAGAAATTAGCAGCAAAATACTGGTCTTATCTGCGAAGTTTACTGCAAAGTTTATAAAATTTGTGTTTTTATTATTCATAAATTAAGGTTGCCAAATTATGAACTATATTGCCCATATTCATTTAGCTGATTACACAGCTACCAGCTTAGTAGGAAACTTTTTAGGGGATTTTGTTCGTGGCACTCAACTAGATCATTTACCCGCAGAAATCGAAAAAGGCATTCGCTTACACCGCAGTGTTGACTCGTTTACGGATGCCCATCCGGTAGTTATTCATCTAAAACAACAGTTCAATGGGAAACTACGACGAATGTCTGGGGTCATAATAGATATATATTTTGATTATTTGTTAATGACCAAATGGAACGACTTTTCCACAACTAGTAATGAACAACTTTTTACGCAGTTTTATAAAGAGCTCGAGCATTTCTCTGTACCAATCTCGCCAGCTTTCCATAGGCAAGCACAGCGATTGGTCGAGTACCGCTGGCTAAATCAATATTCAAATCCGGAAGCTTGCTTTCAAGCATTTTCGTCCATAGAGTCGAGACTGAACAATAAAATACAGTTTGCTGAGCAAGCCTGGTGTTTTCTTCAACAACACCATAATTTATTTGCAAGAAAATTCGCAGAGTTCTACCCCAGCTTAATAGAACATGGAGTAAACTTTGTAAAATCATACCAAGACAGTAATTAAGAGATATCCATAATGGCAATAAAAGAAATTAAGCACCCTCTCATTCAACATAAATTAAGCCTAATGCGCAAGCGAGGAATTAGCAGTAAAGATTTTAGAGAGCTGGCCAGTGAAGTGGGTAATTTACTAACTTACGAAGCCACTAGAGACTTAGAAACCGAACAAACCACTATAACAGCTTGGGATGGGCAACAACTAAAGGCTCAAAAAATAAAAGGTAAAAAGATTACTGTTGTACCTATTTTAAGAGCGGGTTTGGGAATGTTAGATGGGGTATTACAACTTATTCCTAACGCAAAAATTAGTGTGGTGGGCTTATATAGAGATGAAGAAACCCTCAAGCCAGTTGCTTATTTCGATAAAGTTGTAAAAGACATCAAAATACGTACTGCGCTTATTGTTGATCCCATGTTAGCAACCGGTGGTACGCTTATTGCCACTATCGACTTACTAAAGCAAAAAGGTTGTACCGATATAATGGGACTGTTCTTAGTTGCAGCCCCAGAGGGATTAGCAGCATTAGAAGCTGCACATCCAGATATAGATATTTACACAGCATCAATAGACGAAAAGCTAAATGAGCAAGGCTATATACTTCCAGGGCTAGGAGATGCTGGAGATAAAATATTTGGAACCCGTTAAGCGCGGTTAATTAGCATGGTGTTAGATATTTACTATAAAATCAGGTAACTATCTAACATCTCGTTGATTAGAAAATCCTAGTTACATGCTGCTCAAAAGCATTTGCTTTCATAAAACCAGTCACTCTTGACGAACTCAACTCTTCTCCATCTAGACCAAAAAATAGAATAGATGGTAACCCTAAAACTGCAAAGTGCTCCTGAAATGCCAAGTTAGTTTCGTTAACATCAGTCAGATCTATTTGTATCCACACTGTATTACTTAGCGCATTGGTTACACCTGGGTCTGTGAAGGTATACTTCTCAAACTCTTTACAAGCCACACACCAATCAGCATAAAGGTCTAACATAACTGTCTTTCCTTTACTGTTAGCGGCAGCTAACTCTGTTTTAAAGTCTTCAAGACTAGTAACTTGCGTAAACTTTACATGTGATATTTTCTTAGCTGAAATTTGACCAACTGCTCCATTGAAAAAATAACCGCTCACAGTTTGATATCCATAAGTAGCTGATACAAACAAACCAACAAAAATTATAAACGCTCTTACTCCTTTGAAAAAAGACGCCGCGGTTGTTTGATTCATCACATAAAAATAAGTAAAACTAGCTAACCCTAGTAGTGACCAAGCTATATCTGTAGCTACATGTGTCACTAAGCGCTCAACAAACATTATTGCAACTGCTAGCATCATAAACCCAAATGCTACTTTAACTATGTTCATCCAGTGGCCTGCTTTAGGTAGTAACTTGCCGCCTGTGATACCGAATAAAATTAAGGGTATTCCCATACCGAGACTTAATACATACAAAGCACTAAAACCTAAGACAAGGTCACCACTTTGAGCAATATATAATAAAATTCCAGTTAGTGGTGCTGTTGTACATGGTGAGGCAACTAGGCCCGAAATAGCCCCCATTACGAGTACACCCAAATAACTACCACTGGTTTGTTTGTTACTCATTGCATTTAGCTTTTCTTGCCAAGAAGATGGCAGCTGCAACTCATAAGCTCCAAACATCACAACAGCTAACAATATAAAGATTACAATCAGAGTTATAAGAATTGCGGGATGTTGTAAGCTAGCTTGAAATTGGACCCCAGCAGAAGCCACGGCTAGCCCTAACAATGAGTATGTAAGCGCCATACCTTGAACGTAAACAAATGAAAGACTGAAGGCTCTAGATGTACTCATACTGGTACCCTGACCAATAACAATACCAGATAAAATCGGGTACATAGGAAACACACAAGGCGTAAATGCTAAGCCAATGCCTAATCCCAAAAATATCAATAAAGTCCAAAATAAGCTTTGGTCACCTGACAGTAAGCTAGCAAGTTCAAATTGCTCAGAAACAACTGGACTGCCAGAATTATTGCCACCATCAACTGCTGAGTTATTAACTTCATTAGCAATAACACTTTCTAAAAACACTTCTTTGGTGGCTGGAGGATAACAAAGACCAGCATCTGCACAGCCTTGATAGCGAATTTTTACAACTCCATCTTTGGATGCAGAAATTATAGGGTATTGGACTTCTAATTCGCCACGAAACACATCAGACAATCCAAAAAACTCATCTTCTACTTGCACTGCATCAGGAAACTCAGGCTCCCCTAATTCAGTCTGTTTTAATGCGGTTTTAAACTGCTTTTTATACAGATAATAGTCATCAGCAATATTCCACTTCAGTATTAACTGGCCATTTTTTTGTTCAAAGTCGAATTGAAAAGCTTCGTCTACTTTCAAGAATTCTGGCTCATTGGCAAATAAATCAGCTAAAGGATCAACTGATTGGGCAAAGATATTCACAGAGAATAAGCCCAGCATAAATAATAAGACAAACCGATTAGCGACTAACTTCATGAAAAACTCTTTTTAATTAAACTAAAATAAGGACAACACATATGTTGTTAATATCCCCAAGAAAAACAACTAAACTTAAAAATATACAGTAAAAAACAAAGCCTTTGCTTAAAGACCTTAATCTTAATTAACGTATTTCAGCGTTTCTTAAATTATCTGATTCAAGTAAAAGCAATACTTTGTAACAAAGAGGCTCTTGGTTTATCTCAAGCTGAGCCCATTATAATAACAAATACAAAAACTCTAGTATCAGTTAAAATAATACTTGGGTATACCATACAAAAGAGGCATTTTTGGCTAAGTTATTTCTACTTTTTGCAATATTACCTATTGCTGAAATCGCTATATTAATCAATGTTGGAGAACTAATAGGAGGCTGGTACACAGTAGCCATAGTTATTCTCACTGCTTTTATAGGAGCACGATTAGTTAGGCAGCAAGGCTTAACTACGCTAACTCAAGCACAACAAAAAATGCAAACGGGCATTATGCCTGGGCAAGAGATGGCTGAAGGCTTACTTCTGGCGATAGCTGGCGTGCTGTTAGTTACCCCAGGATTTATTACTGATATTTTAGGCTTGTTATTAACCTTACCTATGACAAGGCCAATTATTGCTAGTAGTTTACTAAAGCGAGTAATTGTAAACACTGCGAACCCTTCTTTTCATAGTGGATTTCAACAATCCCAACACACAAAGCAAGAGTCAGAAGACATCATTGAAGGTGAGTTTGAGCGAAAGGATCCGCCATCAAACCACCAAAGGTTGAAGGATGATACAAACAAGCATGACTAAGTTAAATACGTTAGTCATTTGTTAATTTAAGTTGAGCTCAACTCCCCCTTCTCAAACGCTTGTGGCCTGATACCTGCTTTACCATCCTCAGATTTAGTATGTTTTACTTTAAAAAAATAAGGTAAACCCCTACACCCCTTTAAAGACACACTGAGGAATAGATATGAGTGGATTAACATCTCGTAAAAACGCTATAGTTGAAATTACCAACCGCGCACCTAAAGCGTGCAAAACACCAGAGCCATTGAACAAAATTTGGGCGACTGATGTTTTCGGCTTAGCAGCCATGGAAGAAGCCTTATCAAAAAACGCTTTTAAAGCTATCAAAAAAACCGTGCAAACGGGTGCCCCCCTTGATACAGCTACCGCAGATGTTGTCGCTGCAGCAATGAAAGACTGGGCTATCGCCAAGGGTGTTAAGTTTTTCTCGCATATCTTTTATCCAATGACCAATATCACTGCTGAAAAGCATGATGGGTTTATCATCACAAATTCAGACGGCGGAGCTATCACCGAATTCACCGGCAGCCTGTTGATAAAAGGAGAACCTGATGGGTCTTCTTTCCCTAATGGTAGCTTGCGTATGACAAATGCAGCCCGTGGTTACACAGCTTGGGATCCTACTAGCCCAGCCTATGTAATGAAGACTGCTAATGGCGCAACCTTGATGATCCCAAGTGTGTTTATGTCTTGGACCGGTGAAGCTCTAGATAAGAAAATCCCTCTGTTACGTTCAAACAAAGCAATGGATAAAGCCGCTCAAAAAGTACTAAGTTTAATGGGTGAAACAGAAATCGCTACACTCAACTCTAGCTGCGGGGCTGAGCAAGAATACTTTTTAGTAGATGAACATTTTGCTAATGCTCGTCCTGATTTAGTACTAGCTGGCCGTACCTTATTTGGTGCCGCTCCAGCTAAAGGCCAGCAGTTTGATGATCATTACTTTGGCGCAATCCCTGAGCGAGTTCAGGTCTTTATGCAAGACTTTGAAGACAAGCTATATAGAATGGGGATCCCAGCTAAAACTCACCATAACGAAGTAGCGCCAGGGCAATTCGAAATTGCTCCTTATTTCGAAGCTGCCAACGTAGCTGCTGATCACCAACAGTTACTAATGACCTTAATGAAGAGCACGGCTAAAGAACATGGCTTCTTATGTCTTTTACACGAAAAGCCTTTTGCAGGTGTAAATGGTTCTGGTAAACACGTTAACTGGTCAGTTGGCAATGCTACTCAAGGTAACTTACTAGACCCAGGCAGCACGCCTCACGACAACTTAAACTTCTTATTATTCTGTGGTGCTGTAATTCGAGGCGTACACAAATACGGGCCATTATTAAGAGCTGTGATTGCATCTGCTGCCAATGACCATCGTTTAGGTGCTAACGAAGCGCCACCAGCAATATTATCTGTATATCTAGGCACGCAATTAGAAAGTGTGTTCAATGATATAAAAGAAGGTAAATTACTTGAGAAAGCGAAAGGCGGGTTAATGGATCTTGGCTTATCTCAAATTCTTTCTTTTGAACGAGATCCTGGTGACCGTAACCGAACTTCACCATTTGCATTTACCGGTAACCGTTTTGAATTTAGAGCAGTAGGCTCATCTCAGTCAGTGTCGGGGCCATTAGTGGCTATGAACACTATGTTGGCAGACTCACTAAACTGGATTGCTGACAAACTAGAAGCGGTCTTAAACAAAGGCGAAGACAAAACGGCAGCCGTTATTACTGTTTTACAAGAGCTAATGGAAGAGCATGGTAACGTAATCTTCGGTGGTGACGGTTATTCAAGTGAATGGCATAAAGCAGCTGTTGAAGAGCGTGGCTTGAAAAACATTCCAACCACTGCTGATGCTTTACCTGCGTTTAAAGACGAGTCAGTTGTTAAATTATTTGAATCAACTGGCGTTCTTTCACCTGCTGAGCTCGCAAGTCGCTTTGAGGTTTATGCAGAGCAGTACATTCTTTCTATCGAAGTAGAAGCCAAGTTAGTTGTAGGTATGGCTAGCACTAGAATATACCCAGCAACCATTGAGTACTTAAATAGTTTATCTAGCACAGCAAGCAACCTTAGTAAGTTGAATATAACGATTAGTCACAATAGCATTGACGAAATCGCCACTGAAACGGACGCTATGATGGCAGCAGTACGCAAGCTTAAAGAAGCATTAGAAGTTGAAGAGTTTGACACGGTTGAAGACCACTTAAACTACTGTGCAGGCACGTTATGTCCACTAATGTTAGAAGTTCGTACTCATGCAGACGCTCTAGAGCTTGTAGTCTCTGACGACTTATGGCCTCTACCTAAGTATCAAGAAATGTTATTTATCAAATAATCTAAATATAGATTTCAAATCTAAAAGAAAAAGAGCGTGAGCTCTTTTTCTTTTTTTAGCGCTCTCACCTGATAAACTAGCCAAACTTAATTCACCTTCAAATACCTGCGGATAAACGCCATGAAAGCATGCGCCTGCCATATTCTTGTTAAAGACCAAGCACTAGCTGAAAAACTTAAGTTGCAACTTCAAAAGGGCGGAGATTTTCATTCGTTAGCAAAAAAGCACTCTATTTGCCCATCAGGTAAAAAAGGAGGAGATCTTGGAGAGTTTAGCCCTGGCTCAATGGTTAAGGCTTTTGACAATGTTGTATTTAAAAAAGAAATTTTAACCGTGCACGGACCCGTTAAAACTAAATTTGGATATCACCTAATTAAAACCTTATATAGAAACTAAAAGCTATTTTTAGGCAATAAAAAAGCTCCTAAAAGGAGCTTTAAAAATTTTAAGATTAAGCTATTGCTATGAGTCTACAGAGCCACAGAAACGATAACCTTCACCATGAATAGTTACAATTAAATCATCTGCATTCACTTCTGATTCAAAGTGCTTACGAATACGACGTATAGTCACATCTACAGTACGGTCATTAGGACGTAATTCACGGCCTGTCATTTCCATTATCAATTGTTCCCGAGTGAGTATTTTACCTGGGTTGTTAAGGAATAAATGTAACGCTCTAAATTCACTACGTGGTAAACGGAACTCTTTTGTACTTGGAGAAATCAGACTGCGGCTATCGCCATCTAATGTCCAACCATTAAAGCTAACTCTACTAGGTAGATCATCATCTTCACTACTACTAGTGGTTCTAGTTAATAAATTTCTCGCTCTGATGGTTAACTCACGAGGGTTAAATGGCTTAGTTAAATAATCGTCTGCACCAATTTCTAACCCTAAAATACGATCTACATCGTTGTCTCTACCGGTTAAAAATATCAATCCAATATTCTTACGGCCACGAACTTCTCGTGCCAATATCAAACCGTTTTTACCAGGAAGGTTAATATCCATAATGACTAAATTGATAGTGTTATTTTCAAAGAAGTCATGCATTTGTTCACCGTTCTCGGCTTCGAATACATTGTACCCTTCTGCTTCGAACAAGCTTTTTAAAGTGGTACGAGTAACAACTTCGTCTTCGACAATTAATACATTAGGAGTCTGCATGATTCGGGCCTAGTTAAAAATTTGTGTAAAAGTTTATCAGAAAATATCTAAAAATCAGTAGCATATTTACATATTAAGTAAAATATATCGCATTTATATAAACTAAAAAGGCGTATTTCAATATTTATTCAAAGGCATTATCAATTTTTACTTTGAGTTGACCAATTTAACCGGAAAAACGATGCTAAAGTAGACACCATGACCTTCTTCACTACTTACAGAAATAGTGCCGTTTAAGGCTTGAGTCACTAAATTGTAAACAAGATGCATTCCTAGCCCACTCCCGCCTTGGCCTCTTTTAGTGGTAACAAAGGGATCAAATATTTTCTTGCGTATATGCTCTGGTATACCTTTTCCGTTATCAACGAACTCAATTTTGACTTTGGTATTCTCAATTAGTTCTATTTTGATATTAATATTTCCCTCATCCATCCCTTCAAATCCATGAATGATTGAGTTCATTATTAGATTAATCATAATTTGATTAATAGGCCCTGCTTTGGATTCAACCACAAGGTCCTCAACACAATCGATATACACCTTATGGGGTGTTTTTTTAAGGGTAGGTCCCATTGAAATTAATATTTCGTTCATCAGGCTACTGAATGCAAAAACCCGACTACTTTCTGATGACTGGTCTACCGCAACCTGCTTGAAACTAGAGATTAATTCTGCTGCTCTATTTAAGTTTCTATAAATAATATTTAGGTTTTCTTCACCTTCATTTATAAACCTCGATAAAGTACTAGCCTTTAATGTTTTACCTTCAAAGGCAACTCGCATCTCGCCTAGCCTGTCCAACATCATGGTTGACGCCGTCACTCCCAACCCTATAGGTGTATTAACCTCATGGGCAACTCCCGCAACCATATCCCCCAAGGAAGCCATCTTTTCATTTTGTACAATCTGCCTTTGAAATTGATGTAATTGCTCTAAGGTTTGAATAAGCTCAGCATTTGCTTCTTTAAGTGCCAAGGTACGCTGCTGTACTTTCCCTTCTAGACTGACATTTAACTTTAGTAACTCAGCTTCTGCTTGTGCCTGTTTTTCCATATGCTCTTGTGTATTGAACAACATGCCATTAAAAGCGTTACCCAGAATATCTAGCTCTTTAATACCATGGCTATCAACTCTACTTGAGTAGTCTTTGGTTCTGGATATACGTTGTACTAGTTTCACCATATCTTCGATTGGTAACGCAATGGAGTTCTGTAATTTAAGAATTAATAGAAAACACACCACTAGACAAAATACAACCACACCAACAGTGATAGAAATAGACTGGCTAATAAGCATATCTAAAGCTGCGACCGACGATCGAATATAAACATAGCCAATCAAGTCACCATCTAAATTTATAGGCCTTACTACTTCGATAACATCAAGGGACATTTGTGGTAAAAACAACTCATTAACTTGCGTATATTTAGGCCTTACAGGAGCGATACCAGCTTTATTGAAGCTAGCCAAAAATGTCATTTCCGGCTCACTATTTACCTTGTAAACATGTACGTTTTCTATCGTAGGAGCTAATGCCAATGCAGCTAATAATTGTTGTAATACAATGTCATTTTCTTCAACAACAAATGGTATGGCTTGATGACCAATTACTTCAGCTGTAACAACAACATTTTCTTCTATGGTCTTTTGGTAGGTGGTAATTTGACTGTATAAATGAACTGCCGATGAAAAAAGAAGAGACAATGAGGTAATTGTCAAAACTACCCATAAAATCAGGCGTTTAATTGAAAAAACAGTTTTATCTACAAACATATTAGCCTTATTTAGTTCCTAAATTAACAAAAGACACGATTGAGTCTCTGATAAGCCCTAAAAACTGCATTCATTAAAACCATTAAATACACTTTTAGGGAAAAAGTTTATTAGGCTTTTGACTTATACCTACCCATTTATAGTTACCTAAACCGCCATTTTAACAAGCAAAAAATTCACAATACTATAGAGCCTCTAGATACAGTTCCTCATATTGCTTAGCTGCACCTTCCCATGTAAAGCGGCTTAACATGGCTTTCTTTTGGGTAGATTCAAACGCCTCTGGCATCTCATAGTAAAATAACAAAGCCCGTTGAACACAAGCAAGTAAAGCCTCTGGACTAGGCTCAGCAAAAACAAAACCGGTAGCAGACTCTGGATCATCCGCCCAATCTGTCACTGTATCTTTTAAGCCTCCTACCGCCCTCACTATTGGCAAGGTACCGTAGGCTAAGCTATACATTTGATTCAAACCACAAGGCTCAAACAGTGAAGGCATTAGAAAGAAATCGCTACCAGCTTCTATCATATGGGCTGTACGAACACTAAAATCCTCAATGAATGCAAACTTAGACTGGTGTTTTTCTGCAGCTGTTCGTAATGCTTGGCTAATTTCTGGGTCCCCAGTGCCAATTATAATTAATTGGAATTGATGACGTAACAATAGCTCAAGTACCGGCATAAGAAAGGCAAAACCTTTTTGCTCAGTTAATCTACATACCATACCAATAATAGGAATGTTTTTATCCTCAGGTAAACCGACTTGCTGTTGCAAATCTCTTTTACAATGCTGTTTACCAGTTAAATCTGTATGGTCATAATTTTTAGCGATATTAGTATCAGTAGTAGGATCCCACTGAGTATAGTCACAGCCATTTAAGATGCCAGACACATCATTTCGCCTGCGATTAAACTCCTCATATAAATAATGAGAGCCCAAGGGTGATAACAGCTCTTGCGCATAATTAGGGCTAACAGCATTGATTTTATTAGCGTAACGGATTCCCATTTTCACAAAATTAAGAGCATCACCATCAAGCTGGCTATGCAATTGATAGTGAGGTTGTAAATAGCTTATTTCACTAAATTTGTGAGTCCCTTGATAAGCACCATTGTGAATTGTAAAAACAGTTTTAGCATGTGCAAAAAAGCCACTATCATCAATACTCACAAAGTATGGCGTCAAAGCCGTATGCCAATCATTACAATGAATAATGTTAGGTTGAAAGCCTACAGCTTTTGCAGTCTGCAGTGCAGCATTAGCAAAAAAAGCAAACCGCTCTGCGTTATCATGATAGGCATGGTAACTGTCTGTATATAAGCCTTTTCGATCAAAAAATTCTGGGTAGTCAACAGCCAAGACCTGAACATTTTCTATATGAATTTCTTTAACAGCAAATTCATAACCTTTGTTCCCAGAAAATAAAACTTGTCGTTCACAATAATCAGGCGCATTAAACCTATGAGCAAGTTGCTGATAATAAGGCATCACTATAATGACTTCATGGCCTAGTGCTTTTAAAGCTAAAGGCAAGGACTTACCTACATCAGCCAAGCCACCAGTTTTGACTAAATCTTCAACTTCTGAAACAACAAATAATATTTTCATAGTGATAACTAACCCTTTACTGAATGATTAAATCTTACTTCCATTTGCTTAAAGCAAGTCAAAGGTTATTTCACCCGACTACAAAGATACACACTGAACTGTGTAGTTTGTTTTATCAAGGTAACCAATTTAAAGCGTTTTTCAAGTAATTCAGAGTACCGCAAAAATTTATTGGCGACTAAATTTAACGAGCCATCTTGAACCAAATATTGCTTAATTTGAGAAATGAAGGTTTCTGAAACAGAATAATCAGTTTGAATACCTGTATGAAAAGGGGGATTTGTAAACACACTTACAAACTTACCTTGAAGTTCAGAAAGCCCATTAGATGCAACCACTTCAACTTCTAGATTATTCAACCGGGCACTTTCTTTTGAACAATGTATGGCTAACGCACTAACATCAGACATAACAACTTTGCTTTTAGGGTTTTTCATTCCAAGAAAACAGCCAATGACACCTGCCCCACAGCCAAAATCAAGGATTCGCCCATTAGGCACCTCGATGTCGCTATTTAAGAGTATTTTAGTGCCGTTATCGACTGCACCATGATTAAAAACCCCAGGCAATGAACAAACTTTATACTGCACTCCTGCTTCTGATATATCGAATGTTTTTTGCCATGACTGTAATTCAAAGGGCTTTATCTCTTTATCAACCTTTGCAGCATATAAAGCACAATGCCTGGCTGAATCAATTTTATTCACTTGAGTACTTACTGTTTCCAATAGCTTTGCAGCGCTTTTTACGCCGCCTTTATTCTCACCTACAAGTAGTAAGTCTCCGTCAGCTTTAAGACAAGCAGCAACATTTGCAATCAACATTTTGGCCTGATCTTTTGATTTAGGCATGTAAATAACAGCACCATCAAACTTTGCATCTGTCGGATAAGAAGCAGCAAAAAGGTGGGAACTAGAACGATCTTGAGCACTACTGGTTTGATAAACATCAAAATACTGATGAAATACATGCAGTTCAGAAGAATCTAATTGAGTGCTTATATGGCTATCTGTGGGGTTCACTAACAACCACTTGCCTGTTTGAAACACATCTTGACTGCGCATTAGCAGCTGACTTGGGGCAGATAACATTAGGATTCTCTCTCAAACATCAAATCCCAAACTCCGTGGCCAAGCCTGTGGCCACGTTGTTCAAACTTAGTAAGTGGCCTTTGGTCAGGACGTGGTACATAATCACTGGTTGCTGATTGATTCTTAAAGCCCTCAGCTTGTGACATAACCTCTAACATATGTTCAGCATAGTTTTCCCAATCCGTTGCCATATGAAATACCCCACCTATGGCCAACTTAGTTCTCAATTTTTGTACAAACTCACTTTGAACAATACGCCTTTTGTGATGGCGTGTTTTATGCCAAGGGTCTGGAAAAAACAATTGCACTCGAGCCAAACTATTATCTGCTACGCAATCAGCCAATATCTCAACAGCATCATGTTCAAACACCCTTAAATTAGTGACGTTCTGCTCTGCAGCCTCATTTAAACATGCTCCTACTCCTGGCCTGTGCACTTCTATACCAACAAAGTCTTTTTCTGGCTCATTAGCAGCCATTTCAACCAGAGATTTCCCCATTCCAAAGCCTATTTCTAAAACGACTGGGGCTTTTCGACCAAAAACGTCAGAAAAATCTAAAGCACCAGCGCTATGCTCCAATCCCATGGTTGGCCAGTACTGCTCAATTGCTCTGGCTTGTCCTTGTGTAAGCCGCCCTTCGCGTTTTACAAAACTTTGTATTTTTCGGATATAAACGCCTGATTTTGCGGCTTCTTCTTCAGACTTAAATTGACTCATGTGTGATTCTCTTATTCAAAAAACAATTAGCTGTTCTAATTCAGCACTTTAATGTGGCGCATTATCCTTTGCCAGTAAAGGATTGCAAGGTTTCAGCAGTAAATATCACGCAATCAAATTGATTAAATTACGAGCTAGGAGTTGAGGCTGTTCAAGTGGCACCATATGACCTGCATTCTGTACTATGTGAAGATCAGCAAATGCCAAATTGCCTACTGATTGTTTTAGCTCCTCAAGGTTAACCAAATGATCTTGCTCGCCCACAATAAAGTGGGTTTTAAAGCCACACTTAGATAATTGTGGTAACAGGTTTTTTCTTTGCCCCGTAGCAATAAGATGCGCTTCTAAAACCCCGCTCCCAAGGTCCTCCTCCATTTCTGTTACTATGCCCTTAAGTAATTCGTCATCTTGATTTACTTCATGAAAATACTTAGCTATGTGCTTATCAGTAGAACCTTTGAATTGTTTATTTTGAATTAACTTTAAAGTGTGCTGACGTTGTTTTATTGCCGCCTCTGGTAAGGCATTACAACTACTGCCAATTAGAGTTAAAGAAGCTACTCGTCCTTTGTTTTCAATGGCAGATAATGCTGCAATATAGCCCCCCATAGAATAACCCACTAGGTGAACAGGCTCGTCAAAGTAATCAAAGCGATCATTACTTAGCATTTGCATATGTTCAAGGTTTTGGGCCCACTGCAAAGGTACGAATGCCCTTTTAGGTATATCTAAATATTGCCAACAAGGAGTGAATATACGTTCATCACATAAGGTACCCGGATAGAATATTACAGGCTGGTCGATTAGGTGTGGAGAAACATTAGAGTTTGACAAGGGACTCTCGATTGAACTTTTTATTATAGATTAAGGTATTATCCGGTAAATCCCATAAGAACAACAGTCGATAATTCCGTGTCCCCAAATAGTAGTCAGTCATTTAGTCAAAGCATACTAGCCTGGTTTGATAAACATGGTCGTAAAAATTTACCTTGGCAAATAGCAAAAACACCATACACAGTGTGGGTGTCAGAAATTATGCTACAACAAACCCAAGTTAAAACAGTGATCCCTTATTACAAGCGTTTTATGGAACGCTTCCCCGATGTTTTGAGCCTAGCGAATGCACCTCAAGATGAAGTCCTGCATCTTTGGACCGGTTTAGGGTACTACGCTCGCGCTAGAAATTTACAAAAGGCAGCCCAAGTTATTCGCGACAAGCACCAAGGTAAATTTCCTGAAATACTAGAACAAGTAGTCGCTTTACCTGGAATAGGACGCTCAACAGCGGGTGCAATATTATCCTTAGCGTGTCAACAAAATCACAGCATTCTAGATGGCAATGTAAAACGAGTACTTGCCCGTTATTTTTCTATAGATGGCTGGCCTGGTAATAAAAAGGTTGAAACTGAATTATGGCAATACGCTGACAAACTCACTCCCACAATAAGAACTGGGGATTACACCCAAGCCATGATGGATATGGGGGCAACCTTATGTACTCGTAGTAAACCAAAGTGCGATGACTGCCCAGTACAAACTAGCTGTTTAGCCTATATACAAGGTAGACAAACTGAACTGCCCCACAAAAAGCCCAAGAAAGCTATTCCGGTAAAATCTACTTTTATGCTTATTCCCATGTGGCAAAAACAGGTCTTAGTCTATAAACGCCCTCCAAGTGGTTTATGGGGAGGCCTTTGGGGCTTTTATGAAATAGACACTATCGACAAAGTAGTAGACTTCACCACTCGCATGGATTTAGGCAAGGTCCAAAAACAAAACCTCGAAGCTTTTCGCCATACCTTTAGTCATTTCCATCTGGATATCCAACCTGTTGTTTTACATCTAAAACAACAGCCTACGAGCAGAATTATGGAAGACTCTCAAATTTGGTTTGACTTAACACAACCACAAAATTTAGGATTAGCCGCGCCAACTAAGAAACTATTTAGTACAATTGGCGCATCATTTTAATTACATATGTAGAGCATTATGAGCAGAACTGTATTTTGTCAACGCATGCAAAAAGAAACCGATGGCTTAGATTTTCAACTTTACCCAGGAGAGCTAGGGAAAAAAATATTTGAAAATATAGGTAAAGAAGCTTGGGCTGAATGGCAAAAAAAACAAACCATGCTAATAAATGAAAATAAGTTAAACATGATGGAACCCACTGACAGAGCATTTTTGGAAACCCAAATGCAAGGTTTCTTATTTGAAGGCAAAGAACCAAACATAGAGGGCTATGTACCACCTAACAAGTAGTGCCACTAAAAATATCACCGCACATTGCATTTTTTACACTCAATCTGCTTAAACAATACACAATATAAAAAAATACCGGAAAAAGGGGTTGACTTGAAACCCTTAAATCCGTTTAATACGCACCCACAGCGACACAGGTACACTTTAGAGTGAACTGTTAGTGACGCCTCGATAGCTCAGTTGGTAGAGCAGCGGATTGAAAATCCGCGTGTCCCTGGTTCGATCCCGGGTCGAGGCACCATTATTCCAAGAGCCCTGCATGAAAATGCGGGGCTTTTTTGTTTTACCGTTGAATACTTTTTCTAAGCTAAGATAAAAGTTAATATTTTCATAATTTCAAACAACATCATTTAACAACCAAAGTTTATCGCCTAGGCTATCAAAATAAGCATCAAGGCCACTGCCATAAAATAGTCTTCAATCGAGTCCCTATAGCCTTTAAATAACTCAGCTCATTGGCTCATAAGTCATTGAACACATAATATTAATCAGCTTTTGAGCACTGTTATTTCTTAAACACCCCTTTAATAGGCCAATGTAGAGACAAAATTCACTAAATCCTTAGGAATATTTTTTCTAAATGGTTGTTCATAAAACATTAGTGGTTATAATCTCCTACAGTTTTTAAGGTTAATACGCCTGATTTGGAGAATTCTGTGAAATTTAAAGTTTTTTTATGCACCTGTGTAAGTGTTCTTAGTTTTTTTAGTGCTCAAGCTCAAGACATGACCGAAGATGAAATTAAAGCCCGTATCCAACCTGTAGGTAAAGTACATGTTGCTGGCGCAAAAGCAGAAACAGCCTCAACTGGCCCTCGTTCAGGTGCTGACATATATGCAAAAACCTGTGTTGCCTGTCACAGCGTTGGTGTTTTAGGAGCGCCTAAATTTCAAAACGCTGCAGATTGGTCTCCTCGTTTAGAAAAAGGCTTTGATACTATTTGGCAAAATGCTCTTAATGGAATAGGTGGAATGCCTGCCAAAGGAACATGTAGTGACTGCTCTGATGATGAAATCAAAGCCGCCATTGAGCATATGATTGAAGGTATATAAATAAATAGTTTTTACACAAATATTGTACAAATTAAGGCCACCTTAGGGTGGTCTTTTTGATCTGAATAGTTTACTTTTGATAATTGTCCAAACATGTATTAAACATCAAACTAAGCTTATTAATAAAATCGAATGATTTCCGAAAATGTCGCCACCGAATTGTCGTTAGAAGAGCTGCGTGAGCTTGTTCCTCAACTACAACAAATTACCAAGAAATATAAGCGCTCTGAAAGAATTCAGAAGTCGCTATTTGATATTTCCGAATTGGCCAGTTCGATTAATGAGTTATCTAATTTATACCCCGCCATACATGAAATAGTTAGCGGCTTTATGCCCGCTAAAAGCTTCTTTGTTGCTTTTTATGAAGAAGAACATGAGCAAATAGACTTTGTTTATTTTGTGGATGAGTTTGACGAACAAGTGATTAAAAAGGTATCAGCTGAAGACTTGAAAAATAGTCTTACGGGCCACCTGTTACGTACCGGTGAACACCTATTTTTAACCAGAGAAAATCGTCACAACTTGCTGCAAAGTATGTCGATTAAAGATCTAGGAGCTGACTCTGTAGATTGGATAGGTGTACCACTAAAGCGAGGTGCACAAGTAGTTGGCGCCATAGTCGTACAAAGTTACGACGAATCAGAACGCTATACCCAAGAAGATTTAGAGCTACTATTGTTCGTATCACAACATGTAGTGAATTGTTTAGACCGAGTAAAAAGCCGTGAGTTAACAGAAAAAACAATTCGCAAACGAACCAAACAATTACGACAAATTAATGAAGAATTACAAGAAGAAATAAGTGAAAGACAAAAAGTAGAGGCATTACAACAAGCTCTTTTTGAAATATCCGAGTTGTCCGCTTCAATTGAAGGCAATATGGATGACTTTTATCGAACAATACACGAGATCCTCTCTCGCTTAATTGGTGCCCCTAATTGCTATATTGCGTTAGTTGAGCGTAATAAAAACCTTCTACATTTTCCCTATTACAAAGACAAGGTCAATCCTCAAATACAGTCACGCCCAATCGGCCTCGGGGTAACTGAATATATTATTAGAAATGGTAGCGCAGAGTTAATTGATAAGACCAAAGTGCAACAGCTTGTCGAAAATAATGAAATTTCAGCGGAAATAGCCAATAGCATTAGTAAAGAAATGACGTCTTTGATCGGCGTCCCTTTAGTCGTTGATGGCATTATTATGGGCGTTATTGCGGTTCAAAGTTATGGTAACGAAAAAACCTATAACCTCAAAGATTTAGAGTTTTTACGTTACATTTCTCATCATATAGCCGTTGCTTTAGAGCGAAAGAAATATTCAGAGGATATCCAAGCATACAACCAACGCCTTGCCCAAGAAGTAAAAGAGCGTACAGAAGAGTTGCATGCCACTAATCTAAACTTACAAAAACAAATAGAAGAACGTAAGCAAGCACAATTAAAACTAGAGCACGATGCCCATCATGACTCTCTAACGGGCCTTGCGAATCGAGCTCTCTTTAATTCTCGATTAGATTTAGCCCTTGCCAGTAAAAAGCGATATGTATCTCATAACTATGCAGTGATATTTATTGATTTAGATAGGTTTAAGCAAATTAATGACTCTTTGGGCCACTACGCTGGAGATGAATTTTTAAAAGAAGTGGCGAGGCGCATAAACGCTTGTATCCGAGGCCACGATTTATTAGCACGCTTAGGTGGTGATGAATTTGTAGTGCTATTTGATAATTTTGAAACAGCTACAGATATTGAAGAAATTTCTGCAAGGATCATCAATTCTATTGCTCAACCATTTAATATTGACAATAAGGACGTTTATTCGGGAGCAAGTATAGGTATTGCTTTAATAGAGAACGGCTATCAAAAATCAGACGAAGTGTTGAGAGATGCTGATGCAGCCATGTATCAAGCAAAATCTCTTGGCCGCGGTCGTTACATTATTTTTGACAAAACCATGCGTAAACAATTACTAGAGGAACTAGAGATAGAAAGCGCCTTTAGAAAAGTGCTTAATGCAGACGGGTTTGAGAGCTATTCACAAACTGTATTTAATTTGCAGACCAAGGATGAAATTTATGACGAATGTTATATTCGCTGGGAGCATCCAACCTTAGGTCGCATTAAACGAGGGCAGTACTTTCAAATAGCAGAGCAATGTAGCCTTACAGTTGAAATGGATAAATTTATGCTTAACAAAGCATGCGACATTCTGCGCTACTGGGCTGCAAATAATCAAGATATTAACCACCAAAGAAAAGTAGCTATAAATCTTTCTATACACCACTTAACGCAACCATCAATGGCAAAAGACTTAGTTGAGTATATAAAATGCTCGGGGATCTCGCCTAATAAACTAGTGTTTGAGTTTGATGAAAACGCCCTTAACCGTAGCTCTCAATTTTTTCTACCAGCAATTAAAATATTAAAACGAGCAGGTATTACATTAGTATTAGATAACTTTGGCAGTGGCCTTGCTTCTTTAAGTTACCTATACACCTACCCTTTCGATTATGTAAAAGTTGATCACCTTTTTGTGAAAAGCTTGCCCCGTTCAGAGCGAAACCTGAAGCTTATCCAATCTTTAAAAGCTATATCTGGGCATTTACACTTTAAGCTTATTGCTGAAGGCATTAATACTGAAGAACAATACCAAGCATTATTAAATGCAGAGTGTGAACTTGGACAAGGAAAGTACCTAGAAGCTTCGCGCAAAATCGATATAGATCAAAACCTAGACAAGGCTGTGTAACTTTATTCAGATAAATATCACTTTATTTATTAGCCATCATACTACGTAAATTCGCGATACCCATTTGTGATTTTTTTTGACGCTCTTCTGCCGATACCTTAACCTTTTTATCTTGCCACACTAAATCATCTTGCGGCAACTCATACAAGAAGCGACTAGGCTCTGGGTTAATCACTTCACCATACTGTCTGCGCTCTTTTACCAAGGTCATAAATAATTCCCTTTGGGCACGTGTAATACCTACGTAAGCCAAGCGTCTCTCTTCATCAATATTATCTTCATCAATACTAGTTTGATGGGGTAACAAACCTTCTTCCATTCCAACCATAAATACAATGGGAAACTCTAGGCCTTTGGAGGCATGAAAGGTCATTAATTGAACCTGATCTGCTTCCTCTTCATCTTCTCCTCGCTCCATCATGTCTCTCAAAATGAAACGATTAACAACTTCCTGAAGACTCATTGGCGGCTCTAATTCGTTGCCTTCTAGCATATCGCTCATCCACCCAAACAAGGTACTGATATTGGCCATAGCCATTTCTGCCGCTTTGGGGCTAGTGCTTGATTCATATAACCACTCTTCATACCCCATAGATTTTATCATTTCACGAATGGTTGCTATTCCATCGCCACGAACCACCCTATCTGATAGCTCAACAATCCAGCGACTAAACTGCTCAACAGCAACTAGGGCCTTTCCTGATAAAACATCTTGTAGGTGGGGAGAAAAAGCAGCTTCAAAAATAGATGTCTTATTGAGATTCGCTAAATTCCCTAGTTTTTCTAGGCTAACCCTGCCAATGCCTCTGGTTGGAGTATTGATCACCCTAAGCAAGGCATTGTCATCATCTTGATTTACCAACAAGCGTAAATAGGCCATGATGTCTTTAATTTCTGTGCGCCCAAAGAAAGACATACCGCCACTTATTTTGTAGGGAATACGGTTATTCGTTAGGGATTTTTCAAATACCCTGGATTGAAAATTCCCACGATACAAGATTGCATAGTCTTTGAAGTTTGTTCTATTCATAAACTTATGAGCCATTAGTTCAGCTACAACGCGTTCTGCTTCATGGTCTTCATTTTTAGCAGTAATAACCTGAATAGGCTCACCATATCCCAACTCCGAAAACAACTTTTTCTCGAATACATGGGGGTTATTTTGAATAAGAATATTGGCGCAATGCAATATACGGCCAGATGAACGGTAGTTTTGTTCTAACTTGATAACTCTCAATTTAGGAAAATCTTTTTGTAGCAATACTAGGTTTTGAGGTCTAGCTCCTCGCCAAGAATAAATAGATTGATCATCATCACCTACCACTGTAAATCTGGCACGTTCCCCTACCAACAAGCGAACCAACTCATACTGACTAGTGTTGGTATCTTGATACTCATCGACTAATAAATAGCGGATTTTACTTTGCCATTTTTGTCTAACCGCTTCATTGGTTTTAAGTAGTAAGGTTGGCAATAAAATTAAATCATCAAAATCCAAGGCGTTATACGCTCGCAGATGATTATGGTAACGCTGATAAAACTCTGCAAACTCCACTTCACCGGGTGACATAGCTTGACGCTTTAAGTGTTCAGGTAAAATTAAATCGTTTTTCCAATTTGAGATACAAGTTTGCAATAAAGACAATTGCTCTTTATCTCCATCTAGTTCTACTTCGGTCAAATCTTTTAGCAAAGACATACTATCTTTGTCATCAAACAAAGAAAAACCTGGCTTAATGCCTAAAGATTTCACTTCAGATTTAATAATCGTTAGCCCTAGTGTGTGAAAAGTAGCTACCTTCAACCCTCTGGCTTCTTTTTTACCCAGAGTTTGGCCCACTCGCTCTTTCATCTCACGGGCCGCTTTATTGGTAAAAGTTACGGCTGCAATATATCTGGCAGGTATTTCACATTGTTGAACTAGGTAGGCAATTTTATTTGTAATGACTCGGGTTTTTCCGCTGCCCGCGCCAGCTAGAACCAAACAAGGTCCAGAAATAAAATTAACGGCTTCATTCTGACCGGGATTAAGTTTCATGCTAAATTAAATGCCTAAAAGAAGGTTTCGAGTTAAAAGATGATGTTTATTTAAAACAAACTGATTAGCGCTTATTATATTGTTTTTTAGACTCGCGCCCCAATTATTTTTATTAATGCACCTATTACTCAACAACAGCAACGAGAATCGCCATGTTAAACCCCAAAAAGTTAGAAGAGCTCGCTAAACAAATTACAGAAGCTGTCCCACCAGGAGTTAAGACCATGGCTGAAGGGGCAGAGTCAAAGGTAAAACAAGTGTTACAAACACAATTAAGTCGCCTTGATTTTGTTAGCAGAGAAGAATTTGATATACAGAGTCAGGTATTAATACGTACCCGTAAAAAGCTGGAAGCCTTAGAAGCTAGAATTACAGCTTTAGAAAAATCAGAATAGGCCTATTCTATTGGCCGTTTATTAGTACCAACACGCCATAATGACAGGGCGCTGAGGCTTTAAGATATCTGCAGGTATCAATCTTAAATACCATAGTGCCCAATAATTCCAAGCGTAATTGCCATTCCCACATAGTTGTTGTGCAAAAACCCTTTAAAGCACAAATTTCTGTCTCTGTGCCTAATAATCCATTGCTGATATCCAAACAGAACTAAAGCTACTCCACAGGCCAAATAAAATGGCCATGTAAACGCTAATGCTTTCGCAACTATCAGCAGCAAGACTAATGTGAGTATCTGTAACAAACCAATTGCAAGCTTATCGTATTTTCCAAAAAAGATAGCCGTAGACTTAATACCTACTTTGACATCATCATTCTTATCAACCATGGCATACTGGGTATCGTAAGCCACTGTCCAACACAAATTTGCAAGGTAAATCCCCCACACTGTCCAAGTTAACGGTTGCTCTGAAGCGACAAACGCCATAGGTATCGACCAGCCAAATGCAGCCCCTAAAACGACTTGTGGAAAATAAGTATAACGCTTCATAAATGGATACAAAGTGGTAAGCAATAAAGCGCCACAGGACATAAACACTGTGTTCCAACTTAAGGTCAATACCAGTATTAAAGCCACTAGCAGCAGCAATACAAACAAAGTTAAAGCTTGTTTACTTGTGACTTCACCTGTCACCAATGGCCTTGTAGATGTACGTGCAACGGCACCATCCACTTTACGGTCAGCGTAATCGTTAATGACGCATCCAGCAGAACGCATCACAACAACACCTAATACAAATACCACGAATAAGTGTAAGCTAGGTAAGCCCTCGGCAGCCATCCATAACGCCCATAAACAAGGCCATAACAATAAATAGATACCAATCGGTTTATCAGCTCGCATCAGTCGCCAATAAGCACTAAATTTAGCCATTGTTAGTTGTGTTCCGTTTTAAATACTCAGGTTATTGAATGATCATAACAAGGGCAGCACCTAGACTGAAGTAAATACCAGCTTATATAACCCTGGATTTTAAAATTTTACTATTATGCTTTCTCTTAAAAGTTGGTAGACTTTGCTTAATATTGTTACCTAAAGAAAACTACATATCATGAAAAAAACATTGCTGTTAATCGCCAGTTTATTAGTTCTTTTGGGTCATCAAAACGCTGTTTTTGCACAAGATCAAGCCCGTAAAACCTATGCTTATTTCAGTTTAGAACCAGATATAGTCACTAACTTTTTAAATGGAGGCTCAGGTTCAAGAAAGCTCGGCTATATCAGAGTATCAATAGAGTTAATGTTAAACGATCCAGAGTACCTAGAAGCCACAGAACACCACTCTCCATTACTAAAGGCAGCTATAATTGATATATTTGGCCGCCAACATGAAGAAAAAGTAAAATCACTGACTGGACGTGAAGACATACGTCGTACTTGTTTAGAAAAGCTAAAAGAATTGATGCTAAAAGAAACAGGCACAGAAATGATAAAAGATGTGATCTTTACTAAATATATTTATCACCAAGGTTAGCGCGAAATACTGTTATTCGCCCTTGAGACTAACAACCAAGCAAACACACATCCACAGATTAAACCAGCGGTGTGGGCTGTGTTTGCCATATTGACCGGTAATACATCCAAATAACCGACCAATAACCAAACTAGTAAAAACCCTACCATAGGTTTAGGCAACGAAATTCCCCAAGAGGGCTTCAACCAGCCTAACCACCAAACACAGCCAACTAAAGCATATACGACCCCGGATAAGCCACCAAAACTAGGCCCAGTAATTAAGAGTTGCGCCACATTAGATATAAGAGCCGAAAACCCAAACAGTAACACTAAGCAGCTAGTCCCAAAGGTATGCTCTAGTTGCTTACCTAACATCCACCACCACAACAAGTTAAAGGCTATATGCATAGCCGAAAAATGTATCAAAGCAGGTCCTAGCAAACGCCACCATTGCCAATTTTTGGCTAAATCTGCTAGTGGTTCGATTTGCAACCAAGAATACGGTCCATTGATACCAATCATGGCTAAACAATAAATAACAATACAGGTTACAAGTATGCCAGCAGTGAAAGGGGTACGTATTAGTGCCAATAAAAAGTTATCAACTGCAAAAGAAGAATCAGAAGCAAGCTGAACACTTTCACCAGAGTCCCAGGCAGCAGATTGATACTTTGCGTTATTAGGGTCCAAAACAAACTCTTCAGCGATTGCTTTAGCTTTTTCTAAATCCGCTGAATCAAATAACATCACCCCATGAGCATAATCGCTTTCAAGTTTACTGTACTCAACTTGAATCCCTTGGGCATTTAAATACAAGCTCAATAATCTAGCTGGCTGCTCTTTAGAAAAAGCGACAAGTTTGGTGTGTGTATTCAAAGAGACTAAGGTTCCTTGGATGTTTCAAATGGTTGCACTTGACGCCAAGCTTCAAAGCCACCGTCCATACTGTAGACCTCTTCAAAACCCTGATGAATCAAAAATTGTGCGGCTTGTTGGCTACTATGGCCATGGTAACAACATACTATTACAGGGGTTTCAAACTCAACATTAGACATAAAGCTATTTAATGAGCCATTGGTTAAATGCACTGAATTTTTTATGTGCCCGGCCGCAAAAGACGCTTCATCTCGTATATCTACACATTCAGCCCCACCATTTGCCAACATCTGTTGCGCGTCTTGCACAGAAATATGAGCGAATTGCTCCATTACCTTTACTCCAATAAATAATAACTTAGGGCGTCTAGCACCCTACCAATTTAAGATCACCTTACCCGAATGCCCTGACCCCATAACATCAAACCCATTTTGAAAATCATCAATAGAAAACTCATGGGTAATAATTGGGGCCAAATTCAAACCACTTTGAATTAGACTTGCCATTTTATACCATGTTTCAAACATTTCACGGCCATAAATACCTTTAATAATTAACCCTTTAAAAATAACTTGTCCCCAATCTATGGCTACATTCTCTGGAGGGATACCGAGTATCGCAATTTTTCCGCCATGATTCATATTTTCTAACATAGCGTGTAAAGCATTAGGTGCACCTGAAATTTCTAAACCAACGTCAAATCCTTCTGTCATACCTAACTCTTTTGTCACCTCTGATAATGACTCAGAAGTTACGTTCACCGCTCTTGTCACCCCCATTTTTTTAGCCAAGTCTAAGCGATAAGGGTTAATATCTGTGATCACAACATTTCGCGCCCCGACATGCCTAGCAACCGCAGCAGCCATAATGCCAATAGGTCCGGCCCCCGTTATTAATACATCTTCACCCACTAAATCAAAAGACAAAGCTGTATGTACGGCGTTTCCAAAGGGGTCAAAAATTGCGGCTAAATCACTGGAGATATTATCTGGAATTTTAAACGCATTAAAAGCAGGAATAGCCAGATACTCGGCAAATGCGCCCTGCCTATTTACCCCAACTCCTGTTGTGTTTCTACATAAATGCCGACGGCCAGCTCTACAATTACGACAGTGGCCACAGGTAATGTGCCCTTCCCCCGACACCCTGTCGCCTACCGCAAACCCTCGTACTTCTTGGCCCATATCGACCACTTCACCCACATATTCATGCCCAACTATCATAGGTAAAGGAATCGTTTTTTGGGACCATTTGTCCCAATTGTAAATATGCATATCGGTACCGCAAATAGCGGTTTTATGAATTTTTATTAATAGGTCGTTATGACCAAAATTAGGGATCTCAGCGTCGGTTAGCCAAATACCTTGTTTTGGATGCAATTTCGCTAAAGCTTTCACGCAATCACTCCTAACTCTTTTCCGACTTTTATAAAGGCTTCTACTGCAAAATCGACTTGCTCTAGCGTGTGAGCCGCAGACATTTGGGTACGGATCCGCGCTTCTCCTTTAGGCACCACAGGGAAAGAAAAACCAACAACATATACGCCTTGCTGAAGCATTTTATCAGCCATTTCACTTGCGAGTTTAGCATCGCCTAACATGACCGGAATGATGGCATGATCTTTACCAGATAAAACAAATCCTGCCTCAGACATTCGCTTTCTAAAATGTTCGCTATTTAGCTGTAATTGCCTACGTAAAGCTTCGCCCTTAGCCATCATTTCGAATACTTTGATTGATGCAGATACAATAGGAGGTGCAACAGAGTTAGAGAACAAATAAGGCCTAGAACGCTGCCTTAGCCATTCGATAACTTCTTTTTTACCAGATGTATAACCACCAGATGCACCGCCGAGAGCCTTTCCTAATGTACCTGTTAGAATATCTACACGCCCCATAACATTACAATATTCATGGCTACCTCTGCCTTGCTCTCCAACAAAACCTGTAGCGTGGCAATCATCTACCATAACTAAAGCTTGATATTTATCAGCCAGATCACAAATTGCACCCAAGTCAGCAATCACCCCATCCATAGAAAAAACACCATCTGTGGCAATGATTTTTGTGCGTACGCCATCATGCTCAGCTTGCTTAAGTTGCTCTTCTAAAGCGGCCATATCATTGTTTGCATAACGGTAGCGTTTTGCTTTTGATAAACGCACTCCATCAATAATACTTGCATGATTAAGGGCATCTGAAATTATTCCGTCATTAGCATCTAGGATTGTTTCAAATAACCCCCCATTTGCGTCAAAGCAAGAAGGATAAAGTATGGTGTCTTCTGTGCCTAAAAAGCTTGATATCTGGGCTTCTAGTTTTTTGTGAATGTCCTGAGTACCACATATAAAACGTACAGATGCCATACCAAACCCATGATCATCTAAGCCCTGTTTTGCAGCCTCGATAAGCTCGGAATTATTAGCAAGGCCAAGGTAGTTATTGGCGCAAAAGTTTAGTACCTCTTGATGGTTAGACACCATTATGTCTGCCTTTTGACTTGAAGTTATAACTCGCTCGCTCTTGTATAACCCCTGCTCTTTAACTTCAGATAATTGCGCAGATAAACGCTGATAAAACTCGGACTTCATGAAACACCTTGAAAACGAAAACAATGAGGCGGCAATAATATATAGTCAGAACTAAAAATGGAATTTCACGACCAAATGAACTCAAATCACATAGCAAAGATTCGTGTACAGAAGAAAGATTACTAAAAGCTTTCGTGATGACGTGGTCGCTACTTAAACGCTAAAGGTAAACTGTTTAATTGATATCTCCTAAGTTGTCCCATACATCGAGCTTTAGCTTATCTGATAGCGATGAATAAACCTCCTTCTCTGGTATGGGGCGTGATATAAAATACCCCTGTCCAATTTCACATTGTAGCTCTCGTAGTAATTTAAATTGTGCAGACGTTTCTATACCTTCTGCTACAACTTGCATGCCTAGCTTCTGTACCATAGCAATGGTTGATGAGACTATTTGCATATCTGCACTGCTATCATTCATGCCAGAAACAAAGCTTCGGTCAATTTTTATAATATCCACAGGCATTTGTCTCAAATAAGCCAAAGACGAATATCCCGTACCAAAGTCATCAATAGAAAAAATGAAACCCATCTCTTTTAGCTGTTTCATAATATCTAAAGTATGGTCAATATCTGCCACCACTGTGCGCTCGGTTATCTCTAGCTCTATTTGTGAAGGGCTACGCCTAAATACTCTTACTTGCTCCCGTAAAAAGGGCAACAAGTCGGGATCTAAAAATTGGCTAGCTGACAAGTTAATCGCGACTTTTAGGCCTGAATGTCCTAATTCATCAAACCTCTCTAAAATTTCAAATGCCTTTTTTAAGCCCCAGTATCCAATTTTCAGCATGTTCTCTGTGTTTTCAATCAAAGGTATAAATTCGTCCGGCGGAACAAAACCTCGCTCTGGGTGAACCCACCTTAGTAAGGCTTCAAAACCTATTAATTTACCTGAATCAATTCGTACCTGAGGTTGTAACGCAAAACTAAACTGGTCTTGCTCCAAGGCGTTACGTACTTCGTTTTCTAACTCGACTTTGCGGATCACGGCAGTCAGCATATTACTGGTGAAAACGCCGTATTGATCCCCACCCTTATCTTTTGATGAATACATGGCAATATCCGATTGCCTAACTAAATCATCCACAGATATGGTGGCATCATTTGTGGTCGTTATTCCTATGCTGCAAGAGGTGTAGAACAAAAGTTCATCTATCGCTATGGGCTCTCTAAAACTATCAATTATTTTAGACGCCAATATAGGGGCACCATCTATTATTGCTTTTTCAACAAACACAACAATGAACTCATCACCACCGAATCGAAACAACATATCGGACTCTCGTAAGCAACTTCTAATTCGTCGTGCAGCTTGAGCTAAAAAGCTATCTCCCATTTGATGACCGTAGCTATCGTTAACTTTTCTGAACTTGTCAAAATCAAGCAGCATCACAGTAATTTTATTACCATCCCGTTTCAATGATGCCAGTTGTTTTTTAAGTTGATGATTTAACATGTTACGGTTAGGTAAACCTGTTAACCTGTCGTACATAGCGATGTTTTCTAACTCTCGAGTATTCAGCTCTATCTTTCGGTCCATTGACTCTAACTCATCTGCCAACAAACAGGCTGAGTCTTGCAATAACTCAATTTCGTCTATGAAAAATCGCGATTTAGCAAACTTGAAAGTACGAAATTGACGGTATTTTTTGCTCGCTAGTAAGGGTAATTGCCCTGCTAGTAACAACAAACGTCTACGAAATTGCATACTCAATAGAATTAAGGTCATAGAGCATAACAACACCACTACAATAGAAATTAAAAAGACTTTATTTTGATACTGAACATGTGCCAAAGATTGCTCACTGATGTCATGGACAAATAAAAGATAAGTTTGATTACCAAGTTCTGGATCAACTGGCATTAAACTCAACAAGTAAACACCTTGCTCATTTTTGAAACGATAACCATTTTCCAACAGCTCTTTTATGGTCAACTCAGCAGGTAGCTGCTCAAGAATGCTCTGCATATATTTTTGATTACTATAGCTAATAGGCATTTTAACTTTAAGGTTTGCTAACCCTTTCGTGTTCTCTATACCGGGGTCTGCACTCAAAATAGCAAGTTTTGCAAAAGTTGAACGATTAAGGGCCGCAAAGGTTTCCATTAATGAGCTACCAATAGATAAGATAAGCATATCCCCATCTTGGGTTAAAATTGGCATGCTAATAAGTTGTTGGCATTCTTGGGCGCAACGAATATGAGAAAACGAAGATTGTGTTTTAGAGGCTTTTATTGCGTCTTCATATATATAATTTGGAGTCTGTGTAGAGGTAGTAAAATAAAGCTTATCTTTTCCATCAAGTAACCATAAATTATTTATATGCCACTCAAATTGTAAATATTCGAATTCTTGCTCCATAAATGCAGCTATGCCGCCAGAGTTTTGCGAATGTTCAGCCTGAAAATGTAAAAAGGACTCAAACCAAGACTCTACCCGGGTACGTAATAAATCCCTTATGAGTTGGAATTGTTGCTGGTCCTTTTCCCTTAACATTTTCTGTTGGAATGCATAGTCTTGATTATTTTCTTCCATCCATAAAGTCGTGAGTGAAATACTCGCAATCAACAGGAAGGCCATAAACAAGCCCATAATTTTAAAGGGTAAACTTAAATATCGACGCATTATTTAAAACCAATACATAGCTTGTACGGCCCAAATATTCCAATACTCACTATTGTTCACGAGTGTATTAGGAGTGAAAATAGGCGCTAACCTTGCGGCACCTTTAACTCTGTGAAACTCCGTTTGTATTTGAAAACTCTTTGAATAATTCCATGATAGCCCTAGGGTAGCTTGATCTGCATACCCAAAATAACTAGGCACAGTACCCTGGCTAGTTGCGTTAAGTAAGTTACCGTTTCTATCTTCTATATCACGATCGTAGACATCTAACCGTGCCATCCAAGTAAACTTATTAGATGAAAAATACCGCCATTGGATAAAGCCGCCTTCACCAAAGGTGTCACTATAAAAGTTTGAAGATAATACATCTTGTATAATGACCCTCTCTCGCATAACTTCAAAAGCCAGCTCATAATTAGACTCTTGATACAGGGTATTGAAGGTAATGCGTTGTGATGTCTCTTGTCCATCGACTAAGGTATCGTTCTCCCCTTGAAAATAACTAAAATCAGCATCTAGCAAAGATACACCAAACTGCAGTCCATTTAAGTTCGGACGCCAATAAACACTGAACTGCTTTTCAAAGTCATGCTTGAGCTTGCCCTTTGCTCCATGACCTAAGAGATTCACTTTTTGTTCGGCGCTAATAGGGGACTTTCCGTAGCTTAAGTTAATATCCCACTCACCCAAGTTATTGTTCCCTTGCCCAATAAGCGCTATACCATCAACACCCAGAGCGACGTCTCTAAACACATCAATGTATAAAGACTGAGGTAAAATAATAGATGGCCTAGTATGGGGCACATCTCTTGTTGCTGAATATAACCAATGATAATTTTTGTTGCGGCCCAATTGAGCTTTAATACTCCATTGATCACTATCGTAAAACTGAGATTCTAGAAACAGATAATCAACCCTGGCTCCCTGCTGGTATCTGTTACCACCATCAAGATATACAAGTTGACCTGCAACCCTAAACTTGGAGTTAAACCGATAAGAAGAATTCAGCCCCACTTCAGTCAACTTAAGTGACAGCCCTCCATCATCTTCTACATAATTAGAATCTTCAGCTTTAATCACTCCCTGAGCCACAAACCCATTGATTTTTATTTCTTGTGCAACTGAAGTACTGCAAAACACACAAGCCATAAGAAAAATAGTTAGTTGTAAAGGTAAGCCATGCATATTCAATTACCCCTTTACAACTTGTAAAATTTTTACGTTGGCAGTATCAATTTCTTCAAAATTCATAAAGTAGCCAATTGCCCCTGGGGTGGAGCTTATCTTTTCGAGCATTTCTTGTTCAGTGCTAACTTTAATAGGTTCTTCTCCTAAGCCTGAATATACTAATTTATTCCAAATTCGATCTAACTGGTAAGGAAACAAGCCTAATACTTGGGTACTAAAAGTAATGTGGGTTTTATGGGTATCTTCCATTACATACACTGTAATAATGGCGTCATCAGGCCAGGAAGCTTGGCGCATAGAAAATATTCTTCTAGCTTGAGCTTGGGTGATATTATGAGTTGCGACAGAAGGGTTAACGATAACTTGCACAAAAGCGTCCTGACTATGTGCCGATGGCATTATCAAAAGGACAAATATATAAAACATACTCAGTGCACAATACTTAAACAAACAACACTCCTTATTCAGGTATGTTTTTTATACTAAGCTACCTTGGCTAAAAGTCTATAGTTTATGAAAAATAAAGACGACTCAAACAGTTAGTCATTGTCTAAATATGGCAGCGAGATGCTTTGCCACTTTATACTGCAGCAAAAGCTGTTAAAATTGACATTGCTTTAAATATTCAAAGTACCACACCATAATGACGCCAATTGCCCCTTTTAACGCTAGACAAAAACTTACTTTGGTTTTTTATTCTTTATTGTGGCTAATACTTACTCCCTTCACATTTATCCACTTTGGCTGGAAGTATCTGACCAGAAAGCCTGGATATAATCGCTCAAGGCTTTCTCGATATGGTTTACTATTTGGCAAAAAAATTCGCAAAGACGGATTACTGCTACATTGCGCTTCAGTTGGTGAAGTGGTGGCAACTCAGACACTGGTTGAGCGCATACTCAAAGCCAACCCAGAACAAGTCATTACTATTTCAACCACTACAACTACTGGTGCTGAGCGAGTAACACTGCTTTTTGCAGACAGGGTAAATCATGTCTACTTTCCTTACGACTTCCCAATATTTATTAACGCTTTTCTAAAGAAGATACGGCCTAATAAAGTGCTTATTAATGAGATGGAGCTTTGGCCAAACTTCTGCAAAGCTTGCTCAACAAGGGGCATTCCTGCGTATTTAATCAATGGCAGAATGAGCGACAAATCCAAGGCAACCTATAAAAAGTTTCCTAATCTATTTTTGCCTATGTTTAACTGCTTTGAAACAATATGTGCCCAAGGGCAAAGAGATTATGATAACTATCTAGAGTTGGGAATCGCCCCAAACAGAGTCATTCTCACCAATAACATCAAGTTTGACTTGAGCTTTAGTGATACAGATTTACACACCGCAAATACAATAAAAGAGACCTTTGATATTGGGAAAAAAGTTATTTTAGTAGGGGCTAGCACCCATGATCCTGAAGAACAATTACTCCTAGACGCTTACTTACAACTATCACAACATTACCCTAATCTTTTGTTAATCCTAGTACCTAGGCACCCACAACGTTTTGAAAAAGTACACCAGCTACTAACAAGCCAAAAAATACAAGTGAACTTGATGAGTGAAGCAAAGGCATGCAGCAACTCCACCCAAGTTCTACTTTGTAACCAAATGGGAAAATTAAGATCTATCTACGCCCTTGCGGATATCGCTTTTGTAGGTGGTAGCTTGGCGGAAAAAGGTGGCCACAATGCATTGGAGCCTGCCGCAGTTGGGGTACCCATCATTATGGGACCCTCTAGATATAATAACCCTGCCATCTGCGCTGCGTTAGAATCTGCTAAGGCTCTGGTCAATGTAGAAGGTTCAGCAGATATAGTAGCGGCCTGTCACGAATGGTTAACGCACCCCAAACAACGAATAGCCGCTGGTAAGGCAGGAGAAAATGTACTTCAAGAAAATGGTGGCGCAATTGATAAGACCCTTGAAATAATCAAGTAAGCACACCCTTTAGGCTCATTGTATGGAGCGAAAGAAGTCCACCAGCCTTTTAGCCTCATCTTCAACACGATAAGCTTGTTCAACTCTCATCCTACCGTTTTTGCCCATCAAGGTGAGTTTATTGAGATCAGACAATAATAAACCCAATTTTTCAGTCACAGCACTTTGATCGTTAACAGGGACTATGTAGCCATCTGTACCAGGTCGAATAATTTCTTCCCACGCCCCTGCCTCTGTAGCCAAAACAGCCGCTTCACAACTCATAGCTTCTAATACGGTTAACCCGAATCCTTCGTTCTCACTCAAGGCGGCCACTAAAGACAAGGCACTAAAAATTTTAGGGATCTCTTCAAAGGGCAATTCACCTGTAAAAGTCACTCTGTCAGACATGCCAGCATCAGCGAGTTTTTGCTTCAGCTCTTCTACAAATGCTGTATTGCTATTAGAAATGGCCCCTACTACCACCCCATTAACATCGGGGTATTTATTAAGTTGTTCAATACAAGCTTGAACAAATAAATGCACACCTTTTTGCTTTCTAACTCGCCCTAAAATGCCAATACCAACTTTGCCACCATACCCTAAGGCCTGCCAGGCTTTTTCTTTATCAGCGGCAGCTTGATAATCGTTAATTTGCACACCATGTGGGCTTATCATAGTGGGAGGGTCTGACAAAAAAGTAGCTGAGCGTTTGCTCATAGCTAGTACCGCATCCATTTTGCGACTTAGCCAAACCGTCGAGCCAGAACGCTTACGCTGTGCTGCAGAGCTAAACACTAATTTAATCTTTGCTCTAAACAGGTATTTTAAAATAACCCCTTGAATCATTTCATCTACTCGCCTGGCATGGAATACACGCCACTTGCCATTTTTAAGGGGCTTACGGCACATCTTAACTGTATCCCAAAATGAAATAGCCAGAGACGGATCAGGCAAAAAGTGCTTCCCCATAACCCTTAAAGAAATTAAATCTTTTTGATAAGACATCACCTGCAACATGGTAGAAGTCACACCTGAAAAGTTCGAATTAGAGTTGGCTATAATCAATTCTATTTCATTGTTCAAAGCGTCATTAGTCATGGAGTCATTCATAATTTATAGCGAGGTTACCTTAGGTCAATTCAAACATAGATGTTGAAACTTTAACTATCTGGGTATACGTATACAATACACCCAATATTCATTTTCTGATTGTAACATGCCAGATATCCAGCTAAACACAAACCACAACCAAACTATACTTTTTGATTGTAGCCATTTTGAAAATCCCAATCAGGACATATTTACCAAAGGCTATTGGCAATCTAAAGATGCTCTTATAGGAAAAGCCTCCGGCCGTGGTACCACTTACTTTTTTAAACACAACAGCAAGAGTTACGTTTTACGCAGATATCGCAGAGGAGGCCTAATAGGTAAGCTTCTGTCTGACCAATACTTTTACACAGGTTTAAAAAATACCAGAGCTTGGTTAGAGTTTTCATTATTACAAAGCATGCATACACAAAACCTTCATTGCCCTGCTCCAATAGCAGCAAGGGTGGTTAAGCACGGGCTATATTACTGTGCCGATATAATTTTAGAGAAAATTCCAGAAGCACAAGACCTGCACCATATTTTGTTGGAGCATTCTCTCCCAAGCGAAACTTGGCAAGATATAGGAAAAACCATAGCTGATTTTCACAACAATCAGGTGTACCACCATGACTTAAACATACGAAACATCATGTTAGATAACACCCGCAAAGCTTGGCTAATTGATTTTGATAAGTGTGCTATAAAAGCCGGCGACAACTGGAAAAAAGCAAATATCGAGAGACTAAAACGCTCTTTCCACAAAGAAGCATCTCTAGCGAACATTCACTGGCAGCCGTCAGACTGGGAGTTACTATTAAATGCCTATTTGCAGCACACCTAACCAAGTCACTTATTCGAAGTGATAATCTAACAAGTCAATATCTTGCTGATAATGCTTAGCTACGGCGTCTACTGAGCGACTATTGTAGTACTCGCGGTAGTCTTTTTTACGATCGTTTGCCTTACGCTTATGGGGGATAGATACATCTTTTAACCCTAAGGTTTTTTTAATGGTCTGAAAGTCATCATGCAAAGTTTCGTACCTACCCACAAAATCGACAATAATGTTACCTTTAAGGTCAATTAGATGCTCAGATTGTAACTTGGTGGCAATATCAAAATGAAAAATGTAGGGTCTGTTTGGATCAAACTTGTATTCTATAAACTCATTAAAATCTTTTATATGGGCCAATAACTCTGGCCTTTCACGTTGAATGTGATGATAAGAAGAAACCTGTAAATCCCAAGGGTTACGTACAAACGCAAACTTGTATAGCTTATTGAAAAATTCATCGGGTAACATTTCTTTTGCAGCGATAACCCCTGCATGACGGGGGAACTTGCTTGCTGTGGTATGCCCACACATATTACTAATTTTATGGCCCGGGAACATTAAATAATACATAGGGCAGCGCCAGCGTAATTTATTCAACACCGAACGAATGCTAGTTCCGCCAGTCTTGGCAATGTGTACGTATAAAAAATTATATTTATGATTTAGTAGCACGACAGCTTTCCCAGACTAAATTTTAAAGTGAGTTTTATCGATTATATTGAAGTGTAATCCAGAGTCGACATTCAGGTGTTAGGATAATTTACAACAAAATCAGTTCCTAATAAGGATGAATCTATCAAAAATTAGGGCCGATAGTAAATTTTATGATGCCAATACCTTACTTTAGTTCCCCAGCTTGATAAACCTGTTGTACATGTAAGCTTTTATCTATTACTAAAAAGTCAGCTTTTGCCCCCTCTTTTAAATGGCCCACATCACTTAAACCAATAAACTCAGCTGGAGTCGCTGATGCACAATATAAAGCGTCTTTTAACTCAACCCCCACGTTTTGATGAAAGCGTCTTACCGCCCCCATCATATCTAAACATGAACCGGCAAGCGTGCCATCAGGTGTACTGAGCTTGTCACCATCACGGGTAATCACTGTATCTAACCAAGGCAACTCATTTAAATCGCTTCCCACATGCGCCATTGCATCGGTCACCAACATAATACCTTTTGCCGACTTTGCATTAAATGCCACTTGGCAGTTGGTCCTATGTACATGGAGTAAGTCCACAATTAAACCTGCGGTAATACGCTCATCTGCAAGCACAGCTCCGATAAGACCAGGAGCTCTAGCTTGTAACCCAGACATGGCATTAAACAAGTGGGTTGCCCCCCTAGCTCCTCCATCAATGGCGGCAGCTACTGTGTCAAAATCGGCATTAGAATGACCCAAAGCCACAATCACCCCATGGTTAACTAAATCTTTTATTACATCTGGGGCTATATTTTCAGGGGCTATGGTAAGTAGTACCTTGCCTAAATCTTTGCGAGTAATAAGTTTGAACTCAGCATCAGACATGGGGCGAACTTGATTAGATGGGTGAATGCCGCGTTTAGCTACACTTAGGTGCGGCCCCTCAAAGTGCACACCCGCTATACCTTGCATGTTTTCGGCTATAGCTTGTGCTATTGCATCAGATGCTTGGCGCATCACGTTTAGATTATCTGTAATTAAAGTAGGCAACATAGTAGTCGTGCCGAATTGGCGATGGGCAATAAAGATTTTTTCTAATGAGCTAAGGCTTGGGGCTTGATTAAACAACACTCCACCTCCGCCATTGACTTGGGTATCTACAAATCCAGGGGTTACCAAACCATCTAAATATACATCGCAACTAGTTGCGCTAGTTGAAACCGCAGTCACTAGGCCATTTTCAACTTTAAAATGATAGTCAGAGTGAAACTGACTGCCATCAAATACTTGCTTTGCAGAAAACCATGTCATACTCAAAATCTCACTATAAGGTTTGCGTCACTTTATTAAGACCCGTTGGCTCATCTGGATTTAGGCCCATTTGCTGGGCAATACTCTCTATATCAAGATAAAAACGCAGCATGATGGCCAATGGTATCAAGCGCTGGTGAATTTGTTCTTGGGGCATATCAAGCCTTACATATTGTAAGCTCAATACTTTACCTCCCCTGCGGATAACCTCATCAACCTGTTTTTTATGATGTTCAAAGGTCTCATCTTCAATTTCGATATTCACTAAAGTAAGCTTTTTGGCGACCAAAGTAATCGGCCCATGTAAAAACTCAGCACTGCTAAACGCTTCAGCATGAATACTACACACTTCTTTTAGCTTAAGGGCTAACTCTCGACTTATTGCGTAACCAAAGCCTCGACCGAGTACTACGCAATGCCTTAAATCTTTAAGATCACCTAACTTTAACTGTGACTCTTGCCCTACGACACTCTCTAACTGCTTAGGTAAAGCTTGTAGACCGTCCCATAACGGCTGAGAGTCAGACCAAACAGCTACCAAAGATGCAATTGCACTTAAGGTACACAAAAAGCTTTTCGTTGCAGCAACCGCTTTTTCAGGGCCTGCCTTTAAAGGTATAACATGGTCAACCAAGTCAGCTAAGGGTGATGACTCATCGTTTACTAAAGCCAAGCACATTGCGCCCACTTGCTTGGCTTGTGTTACTTGATGCAATATATCTGGGCTTCTACCTGACTGAGAGATACATATCACCAAAGCATGCTGTAGCTGCAGCGCTTTCCCAAACAAGGTACTAACTGAAGGTGCTGCAGCACAAACCGGAATACCCAGCTCTGTCTCAATTAAATACTTAGCATAAACACCACTATGGTCTGACGATCCCCTACCAATCAAATACACCATTTTTGGGGCAAAAGCCTTTACTGCTTCAACCACATTTTTAACCCTATCTTGGTTCTCATGCAGCTGGCGTCTGATTTGCTCTGGAGTCTGTAAAGCCTCTTTCGCCATGAGTGATTGTGCCACTATTACTTCCTCTTAATAAAACTGGATTAAATTATTTTTTTCTAGACAAACAAACTAAGGTAGATATCGCAGTGCCTATTACTAACTGCCAAGTAAAGGCCAAATCAAATTGCCAAGCCGCCGGTAAATATATTGATTGAACATAGGGCTGCATTAAAACAGGCACAGCAAACCCTGTTATCAAGGCAGCAACAATAGACGCGGGGTTACCACGATTTGAAAATATCGCCGTAAAATAAACACCTAATAATCCACTATAGGAAAACACCATGACACTAAGGGCGAATGCCAAAAGGGGGGTATCTGAATATTGTTGCCAGTAGTAACAAAGTAAAGCCACGCTAGCGAGTGCAATGGCGACCCCCCCCATGGACCACCGGCCAACTGCCACTAATTTATCCTCACTTAGGGGCACACCTTTTTTTAACCAGCCACGGTAGATATCCTGCACGGCCACAGATGACATAGAGTTCAAACCTGAATTCAAAGTAGACAAGGCCGCAGCGACAATCCCTATGGTAACCACAGCTTTTATGCCACTGGGTAAAGTGGTTAATACGTAGTACATAAAAATGGTAACTGTCTGACCTTTAAACTCAGGAACTGGGGCACCATTTGCAGCTTGAGCCATAATATCCGGCCGTTGGTAGTAAATAAAAAGCAATAGCCCAATACAAATGAAAGCCAAGACAACTGGCACTCCCATCGCTATGGACGACATAAGCGCTTTACTGGCGCTTTTAGCATTTTTACATGTCAACATTCGCTGCGTAATATCTTGGTCTAAACCAAAACCTGCTATGTTCAGCAATACAAAGCCGGTCAAAATTGACCAAATATTAAACACCCCAGCACTGCTAAAATCTAACGAAAAATCAATAAAGGTCAGTTTAGATGCTTCTCCTGGCCCTGGGTTTTGTAACACTTCCAGCATTTCACTGGTACTAAGGGGAATAGCATGAAAAAGGTGCCATAGGACCAATAATGCTGCACTCACATAGACTAAGCATTGCACTACATCTGAGTATATAACGGTGCGGATCCCTCCATACACAGTATAAAAGAAGCCAACACAAGTAATAATTCCAATGGCTATGATGACTGAGCTTGGTGCCACATCGCCAAATAAAATCATTGAAACCGCTATAGCAGCCATGAATAATCTAGCGCCACTGGCAAATAAGCGCCCAAACAAATACACAACCCCAGCTTGGTACTTTGCATTGTCACCAAACCGACTACCAAGTAATTCATATACAGTGAAAGCTTTCAGGGTGTAAAACCTTGGCAATAAAAACTTAGCGACAAATATAGCTGCAATTAAGCCTGCAATATTAGACGCCAGATAGGTAAGGTCTCCACGGTAACCTTGGTCTGGCCCACCTAAAAATGTTGCGGCTGATTGAGACGTAGCCAAAACTGAAATGCTCACAGTCCAGATTGGCATTGTGTTGCCACCTAAAAAGTAGTCATTGGTGGTACGAGCGCGGCGATTAAAGACATAACCTGTTGCCAATAAAATAACAATATACAATGCAAAAACGGCCAAATCTAAGGCCGTATATTGGTCAATCATAAGCGGCCTTCCTCTCCTGATAACAAGCTGTCTAATTCACTTAAGAGGGCCGAATCATCAATGTCTTGGAAACTAGCAGATGCTTTTGAAGCTGCAATTTCAGTTCTAGTGAGTGCTTTTCCTGATAAGGGAGTCAATGCTGGCTCTAGAGCCCATAAGTCCTCGATATTCCCGCTACATTGCAACACTAGATCACAACCAGCATGTAAAGCTTGGGTTGCTTTTTCTGCTGTTGTACCACTAAGTGCATGCATATCTATATCATCTGTCATAATCAAACCATCAAAACCAATTTGGTTTCTAATGACTTCATTTACGACTTTGGGGCTCAAGGTGCCGGGGTAGGTGTTATCAATAGCGGTATATAAAATATGAGCTGTCATTAGCATGGACTGATTTTTGAAATGCTCAAAAGGTAAAAAGTCCCATGCTGCTAGCGTATTTAAATCAGCATCAACAATAGGCAAGGTTTTGTGGCTATCAGTGGTCCCTCTGCCATGGCCGGGTCCATGTTTAATAACAGGCTCAACTCCGCTTAGCTGTAACCCTGCAACAGTAGCTTGTGCCAAGGCAATCACACTCCCGGGTGTATTACCTAAGGCTCTATCAGTTACCACCCTAGAAGCATTAGCCTGAGGAATATCTAACATAGGGGCACAATTCACATTTACGCCAACACGCTTTAAGTCAGCCCCAATTAATTGATAATTTAACTTACACGCGCGCACCGCTGCATCAGGAGATACTTGATATAGCTTTGCAAACTCAGTTGGGCTTGGCGGTATACGCCAATGAGGTGAAGGTAAGCGAGATACTCTGCCGCCTTCTTGGTCAATCAAAATTAACGCATACTGATTATTTGTAATGAGTTTAAACTCATCTACTAGGTCTGCCACCTGCTGAGGTGTGTTGATATTTCGAGCAAATAAAATTAATCCCACAGGCCTCATAGACTGAAACCATGCCTTTTCCTCAACGGTCAATGCAGTTGTTGCACAGCCCACTATTGCATTTGAAGGTACTTGCCCAAAGGTGATTGTTTTATTCATATCACTCCCTAAAAGTAAGGTGGTAGTTTATATGGCGCAGTTAATCAGGAAAGCTCAACTTACCCATAGTAATTTGCGGCATATTGAGTTCAGTTGCCTTTAATTTGGGACCAGTCGCGCACAATGTCTCATTTGCCAAAAGTGCAAATAACACTGCTTCTTTAGCATCTGGGTTAACTGATAACTGGGTTGTGCTTGATATCTTAGTGTGAGGCAGTTTATTACTTAGTCTAATCTGTATACGTCTCATAAGGAGTGGATTATGAAGCCCTCCCCCACTCACGTAGACGCTTAAATCCGGTAGTGATTGACCTAATGTCACTATGCTATCGACTATGCATTTAGCGGTAAAATCACACAAAGTCGCCATTACATCCTCATTTGATAAATCGGTGGCATCTGCTGATTTTTGAGCCGAATGTAAGTACTCTAAATTAAAGACTTCAGGCCCTGTTGTTTTTGGGAATGATTGTGCAAAAAAGTCTGATCTAGCCAGCTCCATTAATAGGCCCTGATGAATACTGCCGGCACTTGCAACTTTAGCCCCATCGTCATAGTGCAACTTGCTTGAGATAGTCTGTATAAAAGCATCCATTATGGTATTGCCAGGCCCAATATCAGAGCTAAATACTTTTGAAATATCACCTTTGCTTGGCAAATAAGTTAAGTTAGCAATGCCACCAATATTGAGCATAATGCGATTTTCTATGGAGCTATGAAATAGCAGATAATCACCATACATAACTAATGGAGCGCCCTGTCCACCAGCTGCAATATGCTTTTGCCTAAAATCGCTTAAGGTAATAATATCGGTAAGCACAGCTATGTGATCACCATCACCGATTTGCAAGGTAGCATTAGGGAAATGCTCGTATTGATGTTGAACCTTTGGACTGTGGTAAATGGTTTGTCCATGGCTTGCAATCAAGTCGATATCCGTATTCTTATAACCAAACCCTTGTATTGCCTGATTAACTAACTTTGCATGATATCTAGCTACCCATGGGTTCAATAAGCATAAGTGCTCAAGACTGCCTTCAGGCTTTGCAAAAATGGCCTTAACATTACGACGGTAATCATCGCAATAATCTACAGTAGTAAAATCAACTAGGTTGCACTCAGTGGAGCTACCTGAACCTGACAACTCACAAAGGGCAATATCTAAACCATCTAAAGAGGTGCCACTCATCAAACCCACTATTAATCGAGTTTTTTTATTCGCAATAGCATGAAGCTTTTCAATATGGGGGTGCATTTTCTACCTAATTGTTATTATATTACTGTATAAAATAGTGCTAGCGGCTAAGTGTCAAACTCTGCCAACTGACACCCCAAAGGATCAATTGCTCTCAAATCAAAGGCTCCCTAATTAATCGGCAACCTAGATCCCACAGCCAATCATAAATCATTTATTATTCTATATACAAAAAATATAGAATAATATATTCTCAACCTTGTCAAACTTTACTTTTATAATTCTTGGGAACTATATTCGTAAATAAAGTGTTTAATTCTACTGTTAGTCATAGTGAATCAAAACTTAAATTAGGTTAATTTTGATAAATCAAATAAAGTACATGCAACTCGAACCATCTAGATACTACAAAGAAAGTGAGACACATTATGGATAATAATCCGCTTTTAGATGAGCTCTACACTATCTTGTCAGAGACCCGTAACAACGGAACGATAGATATTGACTTGCTATCAACTGAAGACATACTCAAAAAAATTAACGAAGAAGATCAAAAAGTTGCTTTGGCAATTAAGCCTGCATTACAAGCCATAGCTAAAGCAGTAGATGCCATTGTGAATAGCTTTAATAATCAAGGGCGACTGGTTTACATAGGAGCAGGTACCAGCGGTCGATTGGGCGTTTTAGATGCAGTTGAGTGCGTACCGACTTTCAGTGTTCCAAAAGATATGGTGATAGGCATAATTGCAGGCGGTGAAAAAGCCATTAAAGACGCCGTTGAAGGAGCAGAAGATAACCAAGACGCTGCCATAGCCGACCTCAAAGCTATTAAATTTAATTCAAAAGATATTCTCGTTGGCATTGCCGCAAGTGGTCGCACTCCCTACGTCATATCTGCTGTTAAGTATGCAAACGCAATAGGTGCCAAGTCAGTAGCAATAAACTGCAACCCAAACTCACCTCTTGGCAGAGAAGCACACATTGATATTTGTGCTCCAGTAGGACCAGAAATACTCACAGGTTCAACCCGATTAAAATCAGGTACCGCCCAAAAACTAGTGCTCAATATGCTGAGCACAGCAAGCATGATTAAAATTGGGAAAACCTATCAAAATCTTATGGTCGACGTAAATGCTAGCAACCAAAAGTTGTATGCACGGGCCGTATTGATAGTCATGCAAGCTACGGATTGTGATGAAAAAACAGCGACCACAGCCTTGCAACAAGCTGATAACGAAGCCAAAGTTGCTATTATGATGATACTAACCAACTCAAGTGCTGCTGAAGCCACATCCTTATTACAAAAAAGCAAAGGCTTTTTAAGAAAAGCTGTTGAGATAAAAGTGGCCTAACTTGAAGTTAGTTGCCTTTTTCTCTTTAATCATAGTTTTATGCTTAAGTGCTTGTACCACTAACATAAATCCAGCTTCTGAAAAAATTCTGGTCGGCGCCTCTCAAAGTAAACGTTATCTACCACTATTAAAGGGTAAACGGGTAGCCTTGGTCGTTAATCAAACCTCCAGAGTCGGCAACTCCCACCTAGTAGACTTTTTATTATCTAAACATATCAACTTGGTTCGTATTTTTGCGCCAGAGCACGGATTTAGAGGAGATCACGATGCAGGGGCACATGTAGAAAATGGCCTAGACAGCAAAACAGGTATTCCCATCACCTCCATATATGGTGACAACAAAAAACCTTCAAAAGACATAATGGACACAATTGATATCGTCATATTTGATATTCAAGATGTTGGCGCTCGCTTTTACACTTATATCAGTTCAATGCATTACATGATGGAGGCTGCCGCTGAATCAAATACGCAATTTTTAGTGTTAGACAGGCCCAACCCAAATGGCAAGTTTGTCGACGGGCCAACCTTAGACTTAGCTTACCAGTCTTTCGTTGGTATGCACCCAATCCCCCTATTACATGGGATGACAATAGCTGAACTAGCACTCATGATTAAAGGCGAAAGCTGGATATCTGATGCAAGTAAACTGCAATTATTTACAATCAGTGTGGCCAACTATAACCGTAATATGCATTATGATTTGCCCGTAGCGCCCAGTCCCAACCTACCTAATAGTCAGGCAGTGCAACTATATCCTTCTTTATGCTTTTTTGAAGCCACGCCACTGAGCGTTGGTCGCGGCACAGACTTTCCATTTCAAGTGATAGGTCACAATCTAGTATCATTAGGGGAGTTTGCTTTTACACCAATAAGTAAACCAGGTGCAGCCTTACACCCTAAGTTAGAGAATCAAGCCCTTTTAGGGATCAATCTCCAACAAAGCACACAGCATGGCCTAGACCTAACACTATTTATCGAAGCGTATCGGCAGTTTCAACAAGCAGGGATAACCTTCTTCGAGCATAGCAGCTTTATGGACAAGTTAGCGGGCACCAACAAACTTCGCATAGCTATTGAAAACGGGAATAGTCTTCAACAAATTCAAACAAGCTGGGAAGCAGACTTACAGGCATTCAAGCAACAACGAAAACCCTATTTACTTTACCCAGAGTAAATGTAGGCGCAATGAGCTCCTAGGATAAACGTCTATAATCACTCACAACAGCATTGGTCTTTTCTAATATCTGACGACCTTGACGAGAGGATTGAGTAATCGCAATAAACAAAATATCTATAATAAATTCTTGGGCGGTTCTCGCTAAAATAGAAGATAAACGCGCTGACTCTTCGTCAGCAACCGAATAAAGCTTTACCTCTGCCAAATCAGAAATAGGCGTAGTGCCAAAGCGCGTTAAGGAGATAATCTTAGCTTTATTCTGTTTTGCTTCCGATACCACATTAATCATTTCCTTGGTGTTACCCGATTCGCTAATGGCGAACACTAGGTCGTTTTCACCTAAAGTAGCAGCAAATGCCAATTGAGCATGGGCGTCTGCTTCTTCTATCGCCAATATCCCTAACTTCTGCAACTTGTATGAAAAGTCTTTACCCACCAAAGCAGAGCCGCCTAAACCACAAATGAGTATCCGCTTTGACGATTTCAAAAGCTCAACCGCTGCTACCAAAGACTTTTCGTCATTGAGGTTTCGCGTTTCATTTAATACCGCCACTTTACTGCTGAGTAATTTATCAGACATTTGTGCAAAACCATCATTAACAGTGATCTTACCGTGCAGGTTATTGTTGGCAGTAGAAGCATTTAAAGCGTCAATAATTCCCATTTTAAATGCAGGATACCCTTTGTAGCCTAACTTTTGAGAAAACTTGACCACACTAGATTGACTGACGCCTACTACATTTGCCAGCTCTTGAGATGATAATTCACGGATAGCATTAGATGAATCAAGAGCAAATTTAGCTAGTTTTAACTCACTGCTCGACAACGAATCTTTTATCGCTTTAATTTTGGTAAATGTTGACATTCTTACTCATAAATATTTTATTTATCAATTGCGAATAATTGTATCTAAAAAGGTTCAATTATTTAACTTGTTTTTACTTAAAAACCAAATAAATACATATAGTTATAACGTAACAAATAAAATTATTCCTATAGTAATATTTTATTCTACAGGTAGCGCCTTTCTTGATGAATAAGTAAATGTTGAACAACAAAAGACACACTGGGCTTAATAGAGTATTAAGATAACCCAATGAAATAAAAACAAAAATCCCCGCACTAGGCGAGGATTTTGAGGTTTTGCTTACTAGCTAAATTTAGAATGCTAGGTTGACAGAAAGTTGAACTCTCCGTGGATTGATAAGCTTTCTAGCTTGGCCAAAGGTTGTATTAGACACATACGGGTCGTAGTCATAACCTGTTTGTTTATCAAATACGTTGAAAACGTCGGCTCTAAACTTCAACTCTAAATCTTCACTTAAAGTAAAGCTCTGAGCGTAATTTAAGTCCAACTGCCAATGGCTTGCTTCACGGTGGCTACCAGCTGTTTCAGCATAACGAATAGTCGAGCTAGAGTAGCCGTATAGCGAACCATCCCATGCTTCCCATACATCACCTGATTGGAACACAAAGTTAAAGCCAATATCAGCATTCCAGTCTGTGGTGTAGTAACCCAAAGCTTTTAACACATGAGGTCTATCACCATTTAAAGTACCGTACTTACCGTCCCACAACTGGCGTCCAATACCATCAGCTAAGTTAGATGAACCAACGAACAAGTTACCATCCGCATCGGCACTGGTATTGTCTTGGTCGTAGTTACCAAAGTAGTGACTCCAAACATAAGACATATTCAAGTAGAAGTTCTCACCTGTGTAGTCACCTTCAATACTCCACTCATAGTAGGTATTTTCAGAGCCGTCTAACTCGGCAATAACGTAAGTAGAACCGCTACCTATTTGCTCAATCCATGCATCTAGGTCTTCAATATATAAACCTTTAGCAGCGATATTATCTGGTACTCCACCAAATGGACCATCATAGTCATAATTACGTGAGCCATTCCATGTATCTTCCCATGCATGAAACGCCTTTTTCTGACGCACGTGGGTACGCATAAAGAACTCGTTAGAAAAATACTTAGTCATACCAATCGTAATTTCGTCAGTACGTCTAGCTTCTAAATCATCTTCAAAAAACTTACCAGACGATCCATTTGCTTCAGTGTTACCTAAGTACTGACCTGCACTATCAAAATAAACGACCTGGGTAGATTGGTTGTTACGATCCCAAGAAGCTGCTCGTGCTAAAGACGTAGTATCTGGGTTATAACTGGCAAAGTTAGCAAAAATAGTATCGTTTTCGTTATATGCCCAAGTAATGCCCAAACGCGGCTGGATCATATCCAAAAAGTCTAACTCGTACATTTTATACTTCTCACCCGGTGCGGCTTCCCAACCAGATATGGTACTTGAGTTTTTCCTTAAGCCTTGGCCATACAAGGTGTCATTGCTGAACATAACACCAATGTTATAAGTAAAATCACCGTGCTCAATGGTATCGTTAATTTCGATATTTATGGTTTCAGAAGAAGAAGTAAGAGGGTTCAATTCTTCCGAGCTTAAACTGTTTGAGTAAACAGAAGCACTGTAATAAATAGGTGAGTCTACTTCAAAATCTGTATCTGGATTTAGTCCCCCTAGGTAACTAATTGCTCCCCAACCATTTGAAAGGCGAGTTAATACTTCTTTACTTTCCTTCCACTGCACACCTAAATGGATATTATGATAGGTATTCCCAATCTCTGTTTCATGATCGAGTTTTACTTCAAAGCTTTCTCGGAAAAAGTCTTGGTTATTAAAAGAAGATGCAGCCCCAACGTTGCCACCCCCTGTCAATACGCCATCATTTTCATAACCATAAGCATCAATTAATGCTTGTGCGGTTACGTTGTCATAGCCTTCGTCGGTTTTCAAAACAGGAACAAAGAAGTTACCTTGAGTATCTAAATTTGCAATATCAAGTGAGCCACCAATGGAAGCTGTAACATCAGAGAAGATAGTATCTGGACGTCCAGAGTTTTTGTTCTCAAAGTCACCATATTGGAAAGATAAAACCGTACTATCATTTATGATGTAAGAGCCATCAAAGGTAAGAATATCTTGCGTCACTTTACTACCTTCAGAAGTAGAATCAGCCCCCGCATTCCCAATAGAGTCACCTTTCACTTCTTTATCTGATGTACGGTAACTTAGGTTAAAAAGTAAATCATCGGTTGGTGCCCAAGTTAACTTACCAAAGTACTCATCACGTTCTTCGTTGTAGTCTTTTACCGTTCCATAAGCATTTTCATTATTATCGTAGGTCACTTCTGGACCAAAGTATGAACCATAAAAGAACAACTCATCTTCAATCAATGCGCCACTTACATTAGCACTAAACCATGTTTTATCTTCTTCAAAAGTAGTAGGTGAAGCGTCAGTTACTTTTTTGCTACCAGCTAAACTAGAAGGTTCTATTCGATACTCAATGCTTGCATGAAAATCATTTGTACCAGATTTAGACAAGGTATTAATGGCTAAGCCACCAGCTCGGTTAAAGCCAACGGCTTTTGCGCCGCCTCGTTCAATAGATACAAAGGCAATATCTTGTGTAGAAGGCTCAGAAGCCAAGTTCCCATACATAGGTAAAGAAACATCTACACCATCATAACCATATTTGTTATCACGGCCAGAGCCACCTGCTGAAGGGCCTAAGGTAGCGTTTTCAGAATATTGTACACCAGGAATAATTGCTAATAATGAGCGATAGTTCTGTCCAATAGGTGTTTTTGCTAGTACGTCTGACCCTAGAGCATTATTAATAGACGAATCACCGTCGCGGCTAACACGGGTTCCTACTATTTGAATCACCTCAACACTATCAGTAGGAGCTGCTTCAAAGATTACGTCAATATTTGCGGTTTGGTCGAGTAACACATCAACAGTTGTTTGACGTACTGAACCATCAGCAGAGGTAAACGTTAGGGTATATTTTCCGGGTTTAAGAGCGGGTAACACATAACTGCCATCTTCTTGGGTTAAAACCGTTCTTGGTTTTGGCATCACATTACTAGTTGCTGTAACTGTGATCCCAGATACTGAAATATTTGCAGCATCTGTTTCTACACTACCTTTAATCCCACCCGCTTGCTGTGCCATAACAGGTGAGCTCATAAGTGCCCCCGTTAGCATAAGAGCAGAGATAGATGTGACTGGTGTCCTTAATGTTTTACTAACAGCTTGGTGCAGACGCTGCTTTAAGAAGTTTTTATGTTGTTTTGACATGTGTTTCACCTTTTTTATGAATTTTGTAAGTGACCTTGCTACAGAAATCCCGAGACCAACTCTTTTGTTATGGCTGTTACTGAAGGAAAACTGATTGTTATTTAACAAATATTAACCAACAAGGTCAAGAATAATTTTTTCCAACCATTACCATTTATAGTAATAATTTATATTTACCAATAGAATAAAAATTCCCTCATTAAAAACCACAGCACAAAGCTTGTTCTGGATATGGATTTAAAAATCGTGGTAGAAATCACTAAAAGCTACTTTCAAATAAATATTTATGTATAAATCGTTTATTATTGAGTCAAAAATATGTGTAGAATAATTATTCCAAATTATTAAACATATGATAATTATTTATTCTCAAGGCGGAAATTTACTATGCAGTTAGGCATTAAGTCCCCAAAAACAACAGCAAACAAAGGGTCATTGCCAAATAGAAACTGGCTTATTGCAGGGCTGACCTTATTTATTGTGAGTTGCACATCTTTGCCTCTGTCTCACATGCAGTCTAAGAACTACAGCCAACGTATTAAGTTTTTAGTGATGCATTACACCGCCATAGATTATCAAGAGTCTGTTACCGCTTTGGTTGATGAAGGAGGCTTGAGTGCTCACTATCTTATTCCAGAAAGTAACGATCCTAGTTATCAAGACAAAGAACTAAAAGTCATTCAGCTAGTAGATGAAACAGGAAGAGCATGGCATGCAGGGCGTAGTTACTGGCAAGGAAGAAAAGATCTTAATGACCACTCTTTGGGTATAGAAATAGTTAACGTACCAGAATGTATGCGTGACACATCAATTGGTGAACAAACAACGAGAGAAAATGACACCAGCCGATTATGTGTTTTCCCCGACTATGACTCTAAGCAAATTGAACTATTAATATCATTATCTAAAGATATTCTGGCCAGAAACCCAGACATATCACCAACGGCAGTAGTAGGTCACTCTGATATATCCCCTACCCGTAAGAATGACCCAGGCCCCCGCTTTCCTTGGTACCAACTTTATCAGCATGGTATTGGTGCTTGGTACGACAATGATACTCTCAAAAAATATTGGGAAATGTTTAATTCCTATCCAGCGAGTGTAGGTTTAGTACAACAGGCTTTAGGTATTTATGGTTATGGAATTGTAGAAACGGGAGTAATTGACGGCGCGACTATTGATACTTTATCAGCGTTTCAGATGCACTTTTTACCTTGGTCAGTAAACGGCAAGCTTGACAGTAAAACAGCTGGAACATTATTTGCCCTCATCGACAAATACTTTCCTAAACGCGTAGAAGCACTACTGGAGCGATACGAACAAGAAAAACAACCCGCAGCTGTGGCAAAAGCCTTAGGGTATTACCAAGTGAATGATGTATTTCCAAATACACAGCGTAGCACCAGAGAATGGGTAAACGACCGCACTATTTTTAAAAGCTATGCAAATCAAGGGCAAATCATTATTGATAATGTTAACGCCACAAGCGCTGACATTTATGTAAACGGCCAAAAACTCAATATCGAAAAGATATTTAAACCTTATCATAGCTATCAGTACTCCTTAGCCAAGCGTACTAAAAATGGTGAGAACACCTTAAGGGTTGAAAATGTTTTACCCGAGGGCAGCACCATTAGAGTGATGATCCCTTACCCCGAATTAACCCTACCCAGCGCTATCAATAGTGTGCAGTTTTCTAAAGTCGACCAACTCATTAACAATGATATTGATGCAGGGTTTCCTGGGGCTGTTCTTTTAGTGTTAAAAGACGGCAAGATCATTAAAAAGACTGCTTATGGCTATGCTCGTAAGTTTGCAGACGGTGGCGATAAGCTCCCCCACCCAATTGAGATGCAACCCAATCAGATATTTGATTTAGCCTCTAATACAAAAATGTTTGCCACTAATTTAGCCCTTATGAAATTAGTATCTGAAGGTAAAATAGATGTTACTCGTCCTATCAATGATTATTTACCAGAGTACCAAGGACAAGGGCGCGAGAGCCGCTTAGTCAGAGATTTACTGACCCACTCTGCAGGCTATTCTCCACAGGTACGTTTTTTTACTAAAGACAATGCACTAGGTCCGCAATTTTTCTCTCAAAATAAAAAGCAAACCGAGCACTTACTATTGTCTCGCGTCCCTTTTGAGACTGGTCGCCAAACCAAAACCGTATACAGTGATACTGACTATATGTTGTTGAGTTTGTTGATTGAGCGCATCACAAAAGAGCCGTTAGACTTATATGTCGAACAACAGATTTACCACCCCCTTGGATTAGATCACACTTTGTTTAACCCGCTACAAAAGGGATTTACTAAGAGTCAGTTTGCAGCCACCGAAATTATGGGAAACACCCGCGGTGGTACAGTTAGTTTTGACAATGTACGCAGCTATGTTTTGCAAGGGGAAGTTCATGATGAAAAAGCTTTCCATTCTTTTGCCGGAGTAGCAGGACACGCCGGTTTATTTTCAACCGTAGATGATCTGGCCGTATTAGCTCAAACCCTTTTAAACGGCGGTGGTTACGGCAAAACCAAAATACTCGAACAAAGTGTGCTTGATGAATTTATTAAACCAGAAGAAGGTGAGGCTAGTTTTGGACTAGGCTGGCGCCGAGCCGCTCATGGTGAACAAAAATGGCATTTTGGCCCCTATGCTAGTGCATCTGCCTATGGACATACTGGGTGGACTGGCACAGTGACAGTTATTGATCCTGAGTATGACCTTGCAGTTATTCTTCTCACCAACGCTCGTCATAGTGAGATCGTAGAGCGAGAAAACGACAAAGGGCCGGAATTCAAAGGTAAGTTATTTGAAACAGGCAAATATGGCAGTGTGGTTAGTTTAGTATACGAAGCTGTATTAGATAATCAGTAAGGTTTTAGTTATGTCAAAGTTAGCCCTTAAACTTATTCTATTTTGTTTACTAATTAATGGAGCCGCTGTGGTTGTAAGTGCAAAGCCATTACCTTTGAATGAGCAAGAAATTCAGAAAATCATGGAACAATTTCACATTCCTGGAGCCGCAATTGGAGTGGTTCAAAACGGGAAAGTCATTGCTGCGAAAGGCTTTGGTGTTAAAACCCTAGGTAGTGATGATCCTGTTGATGAGAATAGTATTTTCAAAATTGCCTCTAACACCAAAGCATTTACCGCAGCGGCATTGGCCATTTTAGTAGATGAAAAGAAAATAAGCTGGGAAGGTAAAGTACAAACTTATCTTACCGACTTTACGCTTCATGACCCTTGGGTAACCAAAGAGTTTAACCTAATTGACTTATTAACCCACCGCAGTGGTTTAGGACTAGGAGCTGGCGATTTAATGTTGTGGCCAGAACCTTCTAGTTTTACCCGAGCAGAGGTTTTACATAACTTACGCCACCTAAAACCCACAGGTGAATTTAGGTCGGACTACGCCTACGACAACCTACTTTACATAGTAGCCGGTGAAATTATTCCAGCGGTGACTCACACCAGTTGGGAAAACTTTGTAGAGCAAAGAATAATGCAGCCCTTAGGCATGGAGCATTGTTTTGCCGGTAAGGTACCTGCTGAAAAGCTAGCTAATGTCGCCACTCCACACGGTATGGTTAACGGTAAACTGCAAACCATTATTCGCCCTATTGATCCAGACAAACCAAGTGTATCTGCTCCTGCTGGCGGCATACAATGTAGCCTTAATGACATGCTAACCTGGGTGAAAGTACAGCTAAATCAGGGAAAGACCGCTTCTGGTGACAGCTTGTTCTCAGCAGTTCAACACAAAATGATGTGGACACCACACACGATTATGCCGGTGTCGTGGCGCAGCAAACAATTTGATAATACCCACTTTAGTGCCTATGGATTAGGGTGGCGCATTAATGACATGAACGGATATCTGCAAGTGCACCACACAGGCAGCTTGGCCGGCATGTATTCATTTGTCAGTCTATTTCCTGAATTAGACTTAGGCTTTGTGGTACTCACTAACCAACAATCAAGTGCTGCCCGCAGCGCCTTAATGTACACAAGTATGAAGCCCTATCTAGGGGATACTAAAACCGACTGGCTTCAAAAGTTTAGCCCTTCTAACAAGTCAGCTGTTAGCTCCAAGTCGCCTGCCAACAAACCAAGCTATGAGCTAATCAAGGCAAATCACACGAGCGCACCAGCCTATATTGGAACATATGAAGATCCTTGGTTAGGTCAGTTTATTATTGAAGAAGGCAGCAGCGATAAAGGTTCATTTTTACAAATCAGAGCGCTGCGAATAGAAAAATTCGTAGGTAAGCTCTACCAATTAAACCATGGAGGCCAAGTATTAATTCGTTGGAATGACCGCAGTTTAGAAGCTGACGCGTTAATTACCTTTAAACAGGACGAACAAGGCAGAGTAACGGGTATGACACTTGCCCCCGCCTCAGAAGATGTTGATTTTAGTTATGATTTTCAAGATTTAAACTTTACTAAACTCTAATGATTACAGAAATAATTATTCCCATGATAATCTTAGAAACGAATATAATATTGGATGCAAGTGGTAATGAATAATATACAACCTCTTTATGTAGGAATTGATGGTGGCGGAACAAAATGTAGTGCCCATCTATTCAATAGACATGGAAAGGTTTTAGGTGCAGGACTAAGTGGTTCTGCCAATGCCGCTCGAAACTTACCAGAAACATTAGACTCTATTTTGAAGTCTGTGCATATGGCACTTTTAGATGCAAGCCTAGATACAAAGCACATGCCTTTACTCAAAGTTGCCGCTGGCTTAGCGGGAGCAACCGTCCCTAGTGTTAAAGAAAAGCTACTTGAATGGCAGCACCCATTTGCAGAGTTTAAAGTAGAGAGCGACTTAGCCACCAGCAGTTATGGTGCACATGGAGGCAAAGATGGCGCCTTACTAATAGTGGGAACAGGCTCATCTGCAGCCCAATTACAAAGGGGTATCATTACTCAGTTTGGCGGTCATGGCTTTCTTTTAGGAGACAAAGGAAGCGGTGCTTGGCTGGGTCATTCTGCCGTCGCTTCAACCCTAGACGCCTTAGATGGCGTAACCAAGGTAACAGCTTTACACCAGCAAATTTTGAACAAGTTAAATGTAAGCTCAGCTGCTGATCTAGCACAAAAGATGATGGAAGCGACACCAAGTCAATTTGCAGCCTTAGCCCCAGAAGTGGTTAGACTGGCCGCAGAAGATATACACGCATCATCATTAGTGAACAGGGCTACAGAGTACTTAGAAAAGTTATGCCACAGCACCTTAAAAAACACTGATCTACCCTTAGCTCTCACCGGCGGCCTAGCACCATTTTTCAAAACTAAATTTAGTCCTGCACTACAAAAACGCGTGGTCAGCCCTAAAGCTGGCCCAGAAAAAGGCGCACTTTATTTATTAGATCAATCCTTATTACTTAATTGAGCTATGACTATGTTGATGAACACCAAACCAAATTGTAAAAGCACCCCATGGATAAAGGACTATCTGCGTCCCATTATTGTTTTAATTACCTTGAGTACTTATTGCACCCAAACCTTTAGTAGCAACGTACCAGATATTACCAGCGAGCAATTAAATGCCCAGTATTGGCAATCTAAATTAGGAAGTAACAAGGTTATAGACATGACAAGTGAAGATATTGAAAAGTTTAATCAGCAGCTGTTTGCAACCAATCCCCACTTAGTTGATCCTTTAAGCACTTCAGAAGTATTAACTAAGGCAGAGTTAGTTTCCAAGATAAACAAAATTAGTAGTGTACCCAGCAGCGCTAGATTCTATGCCGATGGCACTAAGCTGACAGAACAAGATTTCAATAAATACCAAGCCAATTTAAATATTGAAGGTATCGCTAAACACAATCCAGTTAAGTTTGGGCTAGTCAGTAAGCGCTCTGCGTTACGCACTTTTCCAACCTTGGATAGAGTCTTTAATAAAGGCATGGACTTAGATTTAGACCGTTTCCAAGAAACCGCAGTGTTTCCAGGTGAAGCTGTGTCTATTTTACATCGCAGTAAAGATGGCAATTGGTTACTCGTCCAAAATTACAACTATTTAGCTTGGGTACAACAAAGTGATATTGCTATTGGTGACAAAAGTGAAATTGCAAACTATTTAGCTGAAAAAGAATTTTTAGTGGTAACAGGTTCAAAAATACAAACTAATTACCTACCTAATCATGCCCACCTATCTGAAGTGCAATTAGACATGGGAGTAAAGCTACCACTGGTTAGCACCTCTGAACAGAATGACGAGCTATATGGGCAAAGTACCGCAGCTAGTTATCAAGTAAAACTCCCCACCCGCAAACCAGACGGTAGCCTAAGCATTGAAACAGCGCTAATTGGTAGAACTCAAGACGTGCACCTTGGGTATTTAGCCTACACACCGCAAAACATTATTAGCCAAGGGTTTAAATTTTTAGGAGAGCGTTACGGCTGGGGTCATGATTATAATGCAAGAGATTGCACCGGCTTTATAGGTGAAATATATAAAACGTTTGGGATCTTGATGCCCCGTAATTCTGGGCAGCAGGGCAAAGGAAAATACGGTACAAACTTTCGGTTTAACAAAGGCAGCACCACTATTAGTAAATTAACTGTCATCAACGATATGCAGGTGGGAGATCTGATTTACATTCCTGGACACGTTATGATGTACTTAGGTGAAGAAGAAGGCCAACCAACAGTGATACATGACGTAAAAGGCTTAGCTTATTGGACGCCAGAAGGTGAGTTTTATCAAGGCACCTTAAATGCAGTATCGGTGACACCGCTCATTAAGTTGCACTTAAACAAGACCACTTCTTATGTTGACCGTATTTACAATATTAAACGTCTCACTGTCGACAGTGTTGAAGGACTATAAAATCATATGAAAATAACCGCTATTCGTTTTGCTAAGTTAGAAGTACCGCTAATCACCCCATTTAAAACAGCTGTACGCACAGTACAAAGCATCACAGACTTGGTGGTCATAGTTGAAACAGATAAAGGTGTATTAGGTTATGGCTCAGCGCCAGCAACACCGGTAATAACAGGAGATACTCACGGTTCCATTTGCTACGCCATAAGTACGATAATTGGACCTCATATCATAGGTATGGATATTGAGGATTTAAATAGTATTTGCCACAAAATTCAACATTCCATTGTCGCTAATACTAGCGCCAAGGCAGCTTTAGAAATCGCTATATATGACCTTTGGGCTAAGGGTTTTGAAGCGCCTTTATATAAAATGCTAGGGGGTGGCATACCACAATTAAAAACCGATGTTACCATTAGTGTTGATCATATAGACAAGATGTTAGCTGATGCCAACCTCGCCATATCTCAGGGTTTCGATATTCTAAAAATAAAGATTGGTACCCATATTGAAAATGATATTTCCCGAATACACGAGATATACAAAGACGTATCTAAACGGGCCATTATAAGATTAGATGTAAATCAAGGCTGGACCGCAAAACAAACAGTTTACGCCATACAAAAACTTGAAAAGCTAGGGGTTGAGTTAGAGCTTATCGAGCAGCCTGTTAAAAGTAATGATATTGATGGGTTACGCTACATTAGTGAACGCATAACCACCCCTATAATGGCCGACGAAAGCGCATGTTCACCCCAGCAGGTTTTAACCTTAGTCCGCAGTGGTGCAGCAGATATTATCAACATTAAATTGATGAAATGCGCTGGATTAAGCCAAGCCATTAAAATTGCAGATTTAGCTGAACTACATGGCATACCTTGCATGGTAGGTTGCATGTTAGAAGGCAGCATTAGTGTAGCCGCTGCCGCGCACCTAGCCTCAGCAAAGGCATCCAGTATTTCACTAATAGACTTAGATGGGCCGGTGCTAGGCCAATACGACCCTGTAGTTGGCGGCGTAGACTTTACGCTATCCAATGTGCAATTAGGTAATGGAGCTGGTCTCGGCATCGAAAGTATCAACGATTTACAGGAGTTCACATGGTCACTTTAACTTCACGCAACCTTTTGATTGGCATAGTTATGGTATTTACAGGATTGCTCAATGCTTGCTCCTCGCACACAGAACAAGCACAGCCACTATTACAAACACTCGATACCAAGCAACTTGTAGTGGTGGTGTCAGATAATTGGGAAGCCACCACAGCGACATTACAGAAATTCGAATGGCGAGATGGTACATGGCAAAGTGTTGACCAAGCATACCCAGTTAACTTGGGCCGCAAGGGCTTAGCATGGGGAATAGGCTTACACCCAGAACAAGATGGCGATTACAAAGTAGAAGGAGATGGCAAAGCTACTGCCGGAATATTTAACCTAAGCAGCACCTTTGGGTACTTGCCAAGCGCTCAAACGAAAATGCCTTACCAGGCTATGTCTGGCAATCACTACTGTATGGATGTCAATGCCTCGCCCTTGTACAACCAAATAGTAGATGAAGCTGATGTAGGTAAAGATGCAGTTGCAGGCTCTACAGAGCCTATGCGCAGAGATATTCATAAAGAAGGACAAACCATCTATAAAAAAGGCATAGTACTTGATCATAACCCCGAAAATATAAACACCAAAGGAAGCTGTATTTTCCTACATTTATGGTTTGGGCCAGACGTACCAACTGCAGGGTGCACTTCAATGGAAGAACCACAAATGGATAAACTGTTAGCTTGGTTAGACCCGACCCAAAACCCACGCTACCTAGCATTACCCAAAGATGAGTACCAGAAAAAACAACAGGATTGGGGGTTACCGAGTCTATAAACCAACTAAGGTCGCTTTACTTTAGAGAGCGACCTAAAGCTTTGTAAAAAAAGCGGAAAACTTGAGGGCTATAAGCCTCTAAAAATTATGAGTCAAAGGAGTAACCAAAATTATGGATGTCTTTTGCATACATTTTGGCTATCAGCTCACATAGTTCATCATCAAAATATTCTCGGTAATCCTTTTTAACACGTTTTTTGTCACCACTGAAAAAATGCCTAAGCTTTCTTAATGCAGCTCTTCGTGGGCTATATGAAGAGTTTTTATGGGGTAAGCTTGCGCCACTTAAACCTAATTTTTCACAGACAAATGAAAAATCTGCTTCTAAGTTTTCAAAACGGCCAATAAAGTCCACATTTTGATTACCTTGGGCATCAAATAGAAAGTCAGATTGAGGAATGATATGCCGATAAGCATCACTAAACTCATCTTCTTGTGGCAAGCCATTTAAAATAAACTCTTTCAATGACATGCGGCTATCTATTTTTTTATGGAGATATTCAGACACTAAGCGCTGCCAAGGGTTACGTACAAAACCAAAGGTAAAATAGTCTTGATAGGTTTGTGCATCCATATGTCCACAAGTTACATATTCATCACTACGCATATGAGCTAGCCTTTGGGGCCCTTTGGTAGGATCTTCATTTTTTGTCAGTAAAAGTTCTTCGCTATATTTATCTTTAACACCATGTTGCTCTTTGAAAAACTGTTCAATACTTTGACCTGCTGTTTTGGGTACATGTACAAACACACATTTAAACTTGTGGGAAATCATACTGACTTTTTACCTTAATAGTTTTCGTAGAAGAGCGTAAAACGAATGAGAAACGGGCCGAATTGTACACCAAACTCACCTCTAGATAACATGTAAAACACTTGCTTTTGCCTTAAATATAAAATGTTCACCATAACCTATAAAAATAAAGTTTAGGTAGCAATTTAAGTTTCATTTGAGTTAGCCTTAACCCAAACAAAGTAAAGTTAATCACTATGCACAGTAAAGCAATATATCCAGGTACATTTGATCCTGTTACAAATGGCCATGCTGACCTAATTGTTAGAGCGGCCAATATGTTCACTGACGTTATCGTTGGTGTTGCCTTTAACCCCAATAAAAAGCCATTATTCTCACTTGAAGAGCGGGTAGAGCTAATCAAACACGTTACCGCGGATCTAGACAACGTAACTGTTATAGGGTTCAAAGGTTTGTTAGCTGATTTCGCTGCAGATCAAGGAGCAACGGTTTTGATACGAGGTTTAAGAGCGGTGTCAGACTTTGAATATGAGTTTCAGCTTGCCAATATGAATCGAAGACTCAACCCCAATTTAGAAAGTGTATTTATGACGCCCGCAGAAGAAAACTCGTTTATATCCTCTACCTTAGTTAAAGAAGTGGCCTTACACAGAGGGCGAGTAAATGAATTTTGCCACCCAGCGGTGATAGATGCCTTACAGCATAAATTACACGGTAAGAATTAACTATTAGCCCTGCTGCTAGCGCTGGCAAGTGTCACAAAAAAATGTATTCCGCTGACCAATATTCACAGATTTGATTGGCGTTTTACATACATCGCAGCCTTCTCCTGCTCGTCCATATACAAGGAGTTGCTGGGCAAAATAACCTGGCTTTCCATCTGCTTGAGCAAAATCTTTTAAGGTTGTCCCGCCCTGCTCAATAGCACTTTGCAGCACTTTTTTAATAATTTCAGCTAGCTGAAGATAACGTTTTTTGGTCACTTTAGCAGCAGGTTTTCTTGGGTCAATGCCTGCTATAAATAAAGATTCATTCGCATATATATTACCGACACCAACAACCACTTTGTTGTCCATAATAAATTTTTTCACTGCCACAGATTTACCCCGAGACATGTCGAAAAGCCGTTCACCATTAAAATTATCTGTAAGAGGTTCTGGGCCTAAAGAAGTAAGCAGTTTCAACTCAGGTTCGTCTATACCTTGCCATAAGCATGAACCAAAACGCCTAGCATCATTGAAGCGCAGACATTTCCCATTTCCTAGCACTATGTCTAGGTGATCATGCTTTTTAACCTCAGCATCACTATCAAGTACGCAAAGCTTTCCAGACATACCAAGATGCAAAACAATACTGCCAGCAGAGGTGTTCAACAGTAAATACTTTGCACGCCTGTGAATAGAGGTTATCACCAAGCCTTCTGCCAAATGAACCTCTTGAGGAATAGGCCAGCGCAATTGCCGCTGACGTACTATGATGTGCTCAATGGTTTGATTTTCAAGGTGAGGGGTTATCCCCAAACGGCTCACTTCAACTTCTGGTAATTCAGGCATGATTTACTCTGTAGGAACTAACATTTGATAATTCACATTAACTAATTGATAGGTTTGGCTAGCTATTTTAACGAGTGTTTTATCTGCTAATGGCAAGAACTGATATTCTGTAGGCTCAGCTTGCCCAATAAACCATACTGTTACACTAGGATACGAGTCTTCCCACTGAACACTCTGTTCAAATAGACTCACCCGTGTGGTTTGCCAAAGCTCGACTAAACGTCCAAGGTCTGTAGTTATCGCCTGCTCCGTTTCAACACGCCAACCTTGACCTACCCGTTCAACCTTAGCGTTCGCAAACTCTATTGTGCTGATTAGCAAGCCTTCTGAAACTAAGTTAGTAACTTCGGCACTGGTATCATCATTCAAAAAATTGTTACTTAAATTAAATAGCATGATCAGAGACAACATGCTGACAATTAAAACATTATTCCAAGCGCGCTGAGATAATTTAACCATACAATAGATACGCAGAAAGAAAACAGATAAGAATTATGCCACAAAGGATTATGCAGCTTTACGGTAAACGCAAAAAACCCGACATAAGTCGGGTTTCTTCTGGAGACAAAACCAAAGAATTTATTTGATTTTAGCTTCCTTAAACAAAACGTGCTGGCGAACTTTAGGATCAAACTTTTTGATCTCCATTTTGCCAGGCATATTACGTTTGTTCTTATCAGTAGTGTAGTAGTAACCAGTACCAGCAGTAGACACTAACTTAATTTTATCACGCATAATCTGATTCCTTAAATTTTAACACCGTCAGCACGCAAATCGGCTAACACGGTATCAATACCTTTCTTATCGATGATACGCATACCTTTAGCAGATAAACGTAATTTCACGAAACGGTTTTCACTTTCAACCCAAAAACGGTGAGAATGAAGGTTTGGCAAAAAACGACGACGAGTCGAATTTTTAGCGTGAGAACGGTTGTTTCCTACCGCTGGACGCTTGCCAGTAACTTGACATACTTTGGCCATGGCCTTTGTCTCCAAACAATCTAAAAATTTAGGTTTAATCAGTCATTTGTATATATGACGATTAACGCTATTAACAAGAGGGCGCATTTTATACAGCAAACCTAACAGGAGTTCAAGAATAATGTGTAGAAAAAGCGCTAATTCAGTATTTCAAGCCTTCAACCTATCAAATAAGCCCCCTTTGCGCGAATGATACGACTTCCCCATCCCCTATTACAATATGGTCTAATACCTTAATATCCATCAAGCTAAACGCCTTAATAATTGTTTCAGTAATGTGTTTATCTGCTTGGCTAGGCTCGGCAACACCTGATGGATGGTTGTGAGCCAAAATCACGGCAGCCGCATTGTCTTTTAAGGCTTGCTGTACTAACACTCTCGGGTAGACACTTGCGCTATCTATAGTGCCATAAAACATAGGCCTAAATTTTAGTAAGCGATACTGACTATCTAGCATCAATACAGCAAATACTTCGTGAGGCTGATCTCTCAATTTACTCATGAGATAATTTTGCGTGCTCTCAACAGAATTACACACATCAAGTTTTTCGAGCTTCTCAGCCATATAACGACGGCTCATTTCTAAACAAGCTTGCAATTGTACATACTTGGCTTGCCCTAACCCTTTGGCTTCACAAAACTCTTGCTCTGATGCGCTGAATAGTTTTCTTAAGCTGCCAAACTCACTTAATAAATTACGAGCAAGGTCAACGGCACTAGAGCCACGTATTCCTGTTCTTAAAAAAATCGCGAGTAATTCTGAGTCGTTGAGGGAGCTTGAACCACAAGCCAATAGTTTTTCTCTGGGCCTTTCTTGCTCAGGCCAATCTGTAATTTTCATGCGTCCATGCTCTTAAAATGTATTCGCAAATAAAAAGCGATTTAAACGATAGGCTACAACCTTAAAAAATAAGCCTAGCAAATGAAGACTATTCCAGCCAATAATGTCAATATTAGCTAAAAAAGAACGACCCAAGATTTATCATGCATTTAAAAGACACAAACATTTTATTAGGTGTAACTGGCGGAATTGCCGCTTATAAAGCACCAGACTTAGTTAGAAAACTTACTGCCAAAGGGGCAAATGTTCGAGTTGTACTGACAGACTCTGCAACAGAATTTGTCAGCCCATTATCCCTTCAAGCAGTATCTGGCCACTCGGTTTCAAATGACTTACTAGATAAAGATGCAGAAGCAGCAATGGGGCACATAGAATTAGCTAAATGGGCTGATAAACTGCTTATCGCTCCTGCAACGGCAAACTTTATCGCTAAACTCACCCACGGCCTTGCTGATGACCTTTTGTCAACTTTATGCCTTGCAACAGATGCTCCTATTTACTTAGCTCCAGCAATGAATCAACAAATGTGGCATGCAAAAGCAACGCAAGCTAACTTAGCGACGCTAGCCAAGCGTGATGTAACACTGCTTGGCCCTGCTCAGGGAGAACAAGCATGCGGTGATGTAGGCCCGGGGCGTATGTTAGAACCACAGGAATTAGCTGATTTACTCGCTACCCCATCTAGCCCACAGCTGCTAAAAGGTGAAAAAATAACCATAACCGCAGGCCCAACTCGTGAAGAAATTGATCCTGTTCGCTATATAAGTAATCACAGCTCTGGGAAAATGGGATATGCCTTGGCACAAGCTGCTAAAGACTTGGGTGCTGAAGTAACCTTAGTCAGCGGCCCAGTCAATTTACCTACACCAGAGAATATAAATGTCATTAAAGTAACCAGTGCTGAGCAAATGTTAAATGCTGTAATGAAGAACATTCAAGACTGCAATATATTCATTGGTTGTGCTGCAGTTGCCGACTATAGAGTGCAACAAAAGGTTGATCAAAAAATCAAAAAGTCAGATGATGAGTTAACACTTACTTTTGTTAAAAACCCTGATATTCTTAAAGAAGTTGCAAATTTAAGTGTTCCACCATTTACCGTTGGTTTTGCAGCTGAAACGCAAAATTTGAAAGAATATGCGTTAGGAAAACTACAACGTAAAAAACTAAATATGATTGCTGCTAATGATGTATCTGATACTAAAATTGGATTTAACAGCGAACAAAATGCACTCACAGTTTTTTGGCCAAAAGGTGAATTAAAACTGGAAGTTGCCGATAAGCAATTATTAGCTAAGCAGCTTATGCTTTTAGTTGAACAAAGATACACTGAACAAAAATAAAACACCCTACTGTCTTTTAGGAACCATAATGCCAGCTACAAAACGCCCAAACCGTCGTGCACAAATACTTCAAGCCCTTGCCAGTATGCTTCAGACTAACCCAGGCCAACGTATCACTACGGCAAAATTAGCAGCTCATGTGGGAGTATCAGAAGCCGCCTTATACAGACACTTCCCTAGCAAGGCGAGAATGTTTGAAGGACTAATTGAGTTTATCGAAGAAACGCTTTTTTCTCGCATAAATAAAATTATCAACGAAGAGAAAGACACAGCAACCCGCTGCCAATTAATTTTACATTTGATCTTAGGTTTTGCTGAAAAAAATCCAGGGATAACACGGATCCTAAATGGTGACGCCTTGATGGGCGAACAAGATAGATTACGTGAACGAATTACTCAATTATTCGAACGTTTAGAAACCCAGTTAAAACAAGTATTAAGAGAGCGTAAACTTAGAGAAGGTAAGACCTTACCTGCTGAAGAATACGTTATTGCTAATATGCTAATTTGCTTTGCAGATGGTCGCATTAACCAGTTTATTCGTAGTGAATTTACGAGGCGCCCAACCGAAGGTTTTAATGAACAATGGCAATTTATTAGCAAACAGTTTTTTAACTAAATAATGAGCATCTAACCTACACCAAACGACAAGAGTCTGGTGTAGGTTAATTATTTACCAAGGCTAATTTGAAAAAGTATCTCCAAAAAAGTCACCTTCATTCCAACTAGAACGCTTAGCCTGATCCGCCAAGGTCAGACCAATATGGTAATTCACCTCTGCGAATTTAGTCGCTGCTTTCCAATTAAACACTTGATTAAAATCATCCCCTGGCTTGTGATAATTCGTTTTCAAAAACTCTCTAAACTGTTTACCGCCATCCACCTCAGGGTCTGCAGACTGAAACCCTGGCACTAAAAACACCGAAGGCACCCCTTGTTTCACAAAGCTATAATGATCTGAGCGAGTAAATAAAGCTTGGTCTGGTAATGGATCCGGGCTTAGTGTTAAACCTATTTTTTCAGCGGCATTTGCCACAGACTCTTTCAAATCACTATGATCAGCACCAAAGGCAATCACATCAGCAAATTCGTAGGTTAAAATCGGCATATCCAAATTGACATTGGCAACTAAAGATTCACTTGGAACTGTGGGATTTTGAGCAAAATAATCTGAACCTAACAAGCCTTTCTCTTCACCCGTTACCGCAACAAACAATAAAGAACGCTTAGGCTTGACCTCAAGTAGACTAAACAACCTAGCGGTTTCTAATAACACGGCAGTACCTGTTGCGTTATCCATAGCACCATTATTTATTTTGTCTTTTTTAACTGTTTTGGCAAAACCAATATGATCTGAATGGGCAGAGTATACTATGTATTCAGACTTCAGCTCAGGGTCTGAACCTTCTACAATAGCCGCCACATTGGGACTAGAAATAGTCTTGTGATTACTTGTTGATGCAAGTGTCACCTCTACTTCTAAATCAAAACCTTTAGGTGACTCATCATTCTCTAACATGCTATAAATTTGCTCTAGACTTAGCTCTGCATTTTCGAACAATATTGCAGCAGCCTCTTTGCTGAAGTAAGCAGTTCCTTTGATTTCTGGGTATACCCCAGACACTTGGCCATTCACATCCAACCACTTTACCCGAGGTGTGTGTATGTAATTCAAAAGGTTTTGATATGGCCTAACCGTTTCGGCTGTTGGTGTACTTATGCTTATGTAGCCAACAGCACCATTTTCAGAGGCATGACGAAGTTTTTCGCTTGTAGAACCAAAGTGCGCCCCTTCTTCACTTGGAAAAGACTTAGGTTTACCTGAAAGTACGACTACAACCTTACCTTTTACATCAACACCTTGATAATCATCATGCTGCAGTTCAGGTGCAACAATACCATAGCCTACAAATACTAGTTTTCCAGCCATATTGGTATGGGTTTGCTCAGGATTGGCATAAGTTAAAAACTGCTTCGGGTAACTAAGTTTAGTCTCGCCATTTACACCTTTTAAAGACAGTTCAACTGAAGATTGATCTAGATTTGCTTGCACAAAATTTATACGTTGCAGATAACTATCATTATCACCTGCTGGGGTCAGACCATATTTCTCAAACTCTGCCGCTATATATAAAGAAGCAATCTCATGGCCTCTAGAACCAGTATCACGCCCCTCTAACAAATCATCAGCCAAAAACCTTATATGAGACTTAATACGCTGCGCATCTGCAACTTTTACATCGTTATCACTTTTTTCTGATTTAGCTTTTTCTGAATTACACCCAGAAATTAATACAATAGCTAACAAAAGCCCAGTGCAACTGAGCAGTTTACTTTTCATTTTTATCTCCAACTTTACAAAATAAATCAGCAGGTTATATCAAAAACCTGGCGACCATAAGCTTGACAGATAACTTAACTCAGCTAATCTGAAAAGAATACACATACTGTCTAACCATTTTTATCATGCCGCGCAAACCCCAATACAATCTGGATACCGTTTTAGACCAAGCCGTCGATGTATTTTTAGAGCATGGCTATCATGGCGCAATTATGGATGAAATAATTATTAGAACAGGGTTCAACCGCAGAGGATTTTATTTAGAGTTTGGTAGCAAGCAAGCTTTTTTGTACCAAGTTCTTAATCACTATCAAAACAAGTACCTAAGCGAACAACAGAAACACCTTGAATCTAATCAAGGTTTAGATTCAATCAACTCTTTTTTCGCTCATTATGTTAAGCACGTAAAAGGCAGAGGCTGCTTACTAATTAACTGTATTACTGAGCTAGGTTTTGACGATGAAACAGTAAGAGAGCTTGGTCGACATTATTTAGACAAGTTACAAATTTCATTTATTGGATGTTTAGAAAAAGCTCAAAATTTAGGACAAGTACATACCCAAATTAACATTGAGGCAACGGCATTACAGCTGACCAGTTATGTTCAAGGGTTTGCAGTAAACGCTGTACTTGCTGGAGGTACAGACGAGTTACAACTAGCAACCCAAGCCCTTCTAGGCCCATTGGCTACCAAACAATAAAAGATTCAGAGTAACCAAAGTTGTAATTTTTAGTAAACCGTTAATGTGGCAACTGTATCTGACTTTATTTTATGTATTAAAGTAAGTAACACCGTATATCTAGATGGTAATGTTACTCTGCTCTTCTTAATCTATAATCAGTCTGAGTATTAAAACTCCAATTTCCATTTACAACTGTTACGAAATTTTAATTTATATATTTAGGTCCAACTTAGTAAAGCTACGCTTAATGAATAAAATACTCTCTGCTTCACTGATGATAATTATGGGTTTAACGTCTCAACTTTCTCTTGCACAAACGAATAGTCTTAGCATGTTAAAAGAAAACACTCGATGGTCAATCGACTTTTCATCAAGAGCAACTCGTAATTTAGAGATAGACCGTACTAGCTTTACCAATGTTGTTGGGTTAGATGTACATAAAGTATTCAGCAGTAGCACATCTGATATAGGTACCTTAATTTTTCAACCTTACCTAGTTAAGTTGAATAATGAATCAAACCCCAATTTAACTTTTGATCATGCCAATGACGCCAAAGTAATTTGGCGGATGGTTAATTTTAATTATACAGCTTTAAGCCAAGGTAAACTTAATATCAGGATAGGACATTTTGAAGTTCCTTATGGACTCGAATATCTGGTTGATACTAATGGTACTTTACGTCAATTAACATTTACTGATAGAGGCATTAAAGGCGATTGGGGCGTTTCAATAAATGGCATCATGCCAAAATTTGAATACGAAGTAGCGTTAACTAGGGGAACTAATCAGGATATAACTAGCAGCGATAATCCGTATATATTCTCAGGGCGGTTAGGTACATTATCCAATAAAAATTTTGTTACTGGTTTATCATGGTTCACTGGAGACGTTTTAGGTAACAATGGACTAACAAATATTAAAAAACTTGGCATAGACGCCTCGTATTATTATTACCAATGGGAGTTTATAGCAGAGTCTTCTATAGGGAAAACAGCACAAAACGATACTGTAAACACCTTTGTCGAAGCTTTATGGAAAACTCCTAACGAAGAATTCGTTGCTTACCTACAATTAGGTTACCAACAAACGGAAGTAGCCAGCTTGGAGAGCAACAGAGTAGACTCTTCTAGCTACTGGGTGGTAGGAGTTCAATGGCTGAATAGTCAAGGTATAGATCTGAGTGCCCAATACAAAAATAAACTAAACGATGCATCTACAGTTGAAGTAGCTCCTACTTTAAGTATTCAACTTAGATACAGGATTTAACTAAGGAATAATGAAATGAAAAAATACAAGATATTATCCTTATTAATTGTTTTAGAATTGTTAACTATATCAATTACAAACGCGGCTTTTTGCTCTTTACGAGACCCTGTGTCAGCCATCCAAATGCTTTACAACCAAAATTACGAATACCGTTCTCTAGTAACCACCATAACAGAAGAAGATCGTATATCTGTAAAAGCAAATTTGCCATTTACACTTCATCAAGGAGAAGTTGGCAAGCACACCTTATATGTGATTTACAAAGATGGAGAGCATGATGGTTTTTTGCAAGCTCGTTCTGAATGGGCTAAGTGGGGATTAATTGAAATTGCCTGGGCAATTAATGCAGATAAAACCCTAAGAGGTTTTTATTTTCAGCGCTGTCGTAGCCCTGAATGTAACGATAGCGTGGTACAAAGCATTGAAAAACAAATTAAAAACAAAACCTTTAATCAATTAAAACCTTTTCTAAGTAGTGATGGTGAGTCACTTTCTGCAGCTGGGAAAAAAGCCTTTCCCACGGCCCAAACTATAGCTCTACTTACACTTCGCTCCGCTCTAAAAACATTAGCAATAACGAATATCAGTTGGGAAAAAAACCTTCTACTTACTTCAAATCAAGCTAACTAAAGACTATTCATGAGAATTAGAAGCTACTTAGCCATACTCGTTTTAAGTTGCTTGCTCGGCGCATATATGTTGGAGCAAGTATTAAATTATCATTTTGAGCATGTGCAAGCTTCTGCTAGTAAACACACTAAAAGTCTATTATGGGCAAAGGACTTAGAAAGAATAGACAATAGCGCATCTCAATACCTAGTTACAACGGATCTTGTTGTAGCCTCCGGTAATACCTACCTAATTTTTGGTGCAAAGAATATGGGGGATTACCTAACCGCTGAACTGGCAAAATTACAAAGCCAAAGCCCATTTGTATCAATTAATAATAAAATCGAAAATGCCATTATTAACATTAATGAGATTAATGGTTACTTAGATATTATAGGCAGAACGCCTGAAGATGATTTGCCAATGCAATTACGGGATTTATTAGCTGTTTATGATCCTGCGAGTTTAGCTTTATTCCAAAATCTAGAATTTATTTCAAAAGAGGTTACAGCAAGTATTCAAAAAGATGCTAAATACCTTGAGCAAGAAAAAGCTCTTATGGAGCAAGTAGGATGGATAGCTCGCATAATTTTTTTGTTATTAATCATTGCATTATGGTGGTGGGCAAATAGAAAAATATGCAAACCTTTAAATGGCTTAATTGCATCATCCCATAAAGCATTAAAGGGAAGTGATTTTCAGTCTACCAATAATGCCCCTTCTGAAATTATTGAGTTGAGTAATGATTTTAAGCTATTAACCCAAACACTTTTTCACCAAGCTTCTCACGATCCACTTACAGAGTTACATAATAGAAGAGTATTCGAACGTAATTTAAGCGACATTATTGACGATCAAAAACACAGCTACTTTCTTTGCTTCATAGACTTAGACTACTTTAAAACCATAAATGATACCTGCGGCCACGCAGCAGGAGATGAAATACTGGTGAGTGTAGCTCGAATACTCAAAGAAAATGTTCGCCCCCAAGATACGGTAGCAAGGTTAGGAGGGGATGAATTTGCAATATTACTAAAGGATTATTCTGTAAGTAGTGCTCTGCTCGTTGCAAACTCCATAAAAGATAGTATCCGTGACTTAACATACCACTGGGAAGACGAAACCTTTCAGCTAAGTGCTAGTATTGGTTTAGCTCCCAAACTTTCAGAAAGTACTACAACTAACTTACTAAACTCTGCCGATATCGCATGTAGCTTATCGAAGAATGCCGGAAGAAATACCGTACATTTATATGATGCAAGTAACCAAAGCTCCGCGGAAAAACAACAAGAAATGTTATCGGTTCATCAGATTAATAATGCCATCAACAACGATCTATTTATTTTGTATAAACAAGATATCGTGCCACTCCAACAGCAGAAGTCGGGTAAGCATTTCGAAATTTTGTTAAGAATGCTTGATAGCAATGACAATATTGTAAGCCCTGCTAACTTTTTTCCAATTGCTGAACGATACAAATTAAGCAGTAAAATAGATCGATGGGTGCTCAATGCGGTTTGCGAGCATTTTGAAAAACACATTAACCAAGTAGATAATATGGATACCGTTTCTATAAACTTATCAGGTCACTCACTAACAGATAACGACCTAGAAAAGTTCATTATCGATAAAATAAAACACAGTAGGCTCCCTCCAGCAAAAATTTGTTTTGAAATTACTGAAACAGCAGCTATTACCAACACAAAGCGCGCTCGAGACTTCATACATAATATCAACAACTTAGGCTGTAAGTTTGCCTTAGATGATTTTGGAAGTGGGCACTCTTCGTATGCTCACATAAAAGAATTTCCAACCAACAAAATTAAAATAGATGGTACTTTCATCGCCAACATGATGGGTAACCCATTAGACTACACAGCAGTAAAGTCTATCTGTGAAATTGCTAAAACAGCCGGGCAAGAGGTCATAGCAGAATTCGTAGAAGAAGCTGATGTGGTTGAAGCATTAACTAAGCTTGGGGTTGATTATGCACAAGGTTATTACTTCTCAAAGCCAGAACCTTTAGCCCCCACTAGCTAACTTTTCATAATTGGGAATAGCCTATTGCCATGTTAGAATCAAACAAATATCCCTAATTAATAGCTGTTTTAAAATTTATGTCTAAAAACACCCACTTATTTCGAGTTCAATTCATTAGCAATGGCGAAAAATACGAGCTTTATGTTCGGGAAGTAAGCCAAGGAAGTATGTTTGGATTTATTGAAATTGGGGATTTTGTATGGGACACCCACACTAGCCTAGTAGTTGATCCAAGCCATGAGAAACTAAAGGATGAGTTTGCCGACGTTACACAAACATACATTCCTATGCATAGTGTGTTGCGAATTGATGAGGTCAAAAAGCAAGGCACCTCTAAAATCACTCAACTTTCAGACAAGGTGACGACTTTTCCTAGTCCTATTTATACCCCTAAAAATTAACCACTAGATTTCAATCTCTTATAAAAACCATTAAGCTGATATTGCTTAAAAGAAATAAGAGAATCGAATGAAAACTAACGTGAATTGGATAGCTGCCTGTTTTTTACTATGTGCTATATCGGTAACTAAAGTGTCAGCTAGCTCACCACAGCTCACCACCTTACTAGACGATATTTGGCAGTATGAGTTAACAACTAATCCAATTATGGCTACTCGTCTTGGCGTACACGATTATGACGACCAATTATCAGACATAAGCCCAGAGAGCTTACAACGCCAAAATCAACAGTTCAGAAGCTTTTTAGACACACTCGATAATCTAGATAAAACAAGCCTTAGCCAGTCTGAGAAAATCAGTGTCATTATGCAGAAATATAGGCTGCAAAATTATGTTGACCAATACAATTTTAATAGCCATTACATGCCGCTTACTTCTGAGTCTAGCTTTCATAGTAGCCTAGCCTTTTTACCTCGTTCAATCCGCTTTAACAGCCCCAAAGATTATGAAAACTACCTCTCTAGGTTGTCAAAATTCCCCTCATATTTTTCACAACAAATCGCATGGATGAAAAAAGGTATTGAAACCGGATTTGTGCAGCCAAAATCTGTACTTGTTGGATTTGAAAATTCAGTTAAAGCCTTTGTTCATGATGCTCCCAGCGATAGCTTATATTATACCCCTTTCAAAGACCTTTCAGACTCACCTTTAACCAAGGAGCAACAAGTTAGCCTTAAGCAGCAAGCTAAAACAATAATAAGCACTAAAGTGTTTCCCGCATACCAAGCTTTTTATGATTTTCTTGTTAAAGACTATATCCCTAATAGTAAGCAAGAAGTAGGCGCAAACTCTTGGAAAGATGGCTTAGCCTATTATCAAAACCGCAGTAATTACTACACAACTACTAGTATGTCGGTTGAGGATATTCATCAATTAGGCCTAGAAGAAGTAGCGCGGATCCGTGATGAAATGCAACTAGTGCTAAACACGCTTGATTTTGATGGTGATATTAATGAGTTTATTCATTTCTTAAGAACCGACCCTCAGTTTTATGCCAAAACACCAGAAGAGCTAATTAAAGAGGCTTCTTATATTGCTAAACAAATGGATGCTAAATTACCTTTATTATTCAATAAATTACCTAGGACGCCCTATGGAGTAGAAGCAGTACCAGACAATATTGCGCCTAAGTACACCACAGGAAGGTACATAGGCCCGACTCGTGACAATCAGCCAGGGTTTTATTGGGTTAATACCTATGCCTTAGATAAACGCCCCTTGTATGCACTAACAGCCTTAACTCTTCATGAGGCAGTACCAGGGCATCATTTGCAGATATCTTTATCAAGAGAGCTACAAGAGCTACCAGAGGTGCGCAGGTATACATATATATCAGCATTTGGAGAGGGCTGGGGTTTATACTCAGAGTTTTTAGGTAAAGAAGTGGGGATGTATGAAAACCCCTATCATGAATTTGGTCGCCTAAGTTATGAAATGTGGCGAGCGTGTCGATTGGTGGTTGATACGGGCATGCACGTAAAAGGCTGGTCCCGACAGCAGGCGATAGATTACATGTTAGAGAACACTGCTTTGTCGGAACATAATGTAAGGACAGAAGTAGACCGCTATATTTCTTGGCCTGCTCAAGCCCTCTCATACAAGATAGGAGAGTTGACCATTAAGCAGTTGCGACAACAAGCCAAAAGTCAATTAGGTGATAGATTTGATTTAAGGGCTTTTCATAATGCAGTACTTGAACATGGCTCTATTCCTTTATCTGTATTGAAAATAAATGTAGAGAAATTTATCCAACAAAATTAAGCTTGATGTTCAGTATAAAAATTATGAGTGGTTAAATGTTTATAGCTTTTGGTGTGATTGTTTTTTTAGTATTGGTTTTGGCATATGTTGTTAATCGTAACCAAGGCATTCAACGGGCAGTTAAACAAGCTCAAAGTGCCCATAAGTCTCTAACATCACAGAATAAACACACAACCAATATCATGTTGATTGTCACCACTCAATTACAGCATTCTTTGCAAACTCAATTACACTCACTTAAAAAGCATGCCTTGATTAACCAAGCAGATTTTAATGTGGTAAGCGGCCTTATTGAAAACTTCAGAACGATTATCATGTCATGTAGCCAGGGCAGTGAAACCATAGAAACAGCTTTACAGAAAGCACTACAAGAGAGTGATCTATCCATGGACTCTATTCGAGAATTTATTGTCCGCCAACCCTCAGAAGTACGACTCCCTTGGAGTCAAAATTCAATAGAGGGCTTTGTAGCTGCTTGCCAGAACATGACAGCTCCGCAGACACCTTAGTTTGTTGTTTGGCAACAACTTAGCAGTAAATCAAATTCGGTTTTTATAACTGGCATAACTGATAAGCGGCCTCCTTTTTTTACAAGACCAATTTCATTGATGTCGGCCATCTCTTTAATGGTTTTAAGAGGTAATAAAGTGGCAAATTTTTGCTTAAATTTAATATCTACCATGTACCAACGAGGGTTGTCTGGTGATGATTTAAGATCATAATATTTAGCTTCTGGGTTAAATTGAGTGTGATCAGGGTAACCTTCTTTAACCACCTCTGCTAAACCCACTATACCTACATCTTTGCAGCTAGAGTGATAAATAAAGACTTGGTCTCCTTGTTTAATCTGGTCTCGCATAAAATTACGTGCTTGATAGTTGCGAATACCATCCCAATGCTCCGTTTGATTTGGCATATTAGCCAAGTCATCAATACTAAAAGCATCCGGCTCCGTTTTAAATAACCAATATTGCATGACTCACCTTTCAATTTAATAAACCAAATCAACTTATACCCTTGGTTACTAGTTTTCAAGTTGAAGCGCCATTAACTTATGACTTTGATTTATAATAGGTATTTAATTACCACACCAGTATTTTTATTTAATTGTAAATCATGACTTCACACTCACAGAACAACATAAACAGTGTTAAGCCAATCATAATAAGATTTTTGTAACAATATTGGCTGAGCTTTCACTCAGCCAGCTAAAGCTAGTCGTAAAATGGCGATCTTAATTGATTAAGATCGATTAGGTTAACCGGCTTTTGAAGCATCTGGCCACCATCGCGCCCAATTGGCACCCAAGGAATTTTCCCTCGACCTTTGGCAGGCTTTAAGACAAATAAGTCAAAGGGTATTGAAATATAAAAGCCTTTTGTAAAACTCCCTTCGCCATATTCTTCAGCAGTAACATTTGTAATTGCTGCATAGGCGCCAACAATAATTCCGCTGTCAAAGCGCTTAGCAAAATCAATATTCACACCTTTATCTTTTGCTAAGAACTGGCCTGCACTAACAATAATTTGGGTGTCTGGCAAAAAGTCAGGACGCCAATACATACTTGCATGACCGGTAAATGCTTTATAATCGAAGAAATCAAAATTATTTTCATAAGATCTTTGTTGTACATAATTTAAGTCAATGCCAAATGACAAATTACTATCAACAGGACTATAAAGCAGCTCGGTACCAACTCCTCCAAACATAGTCTCTAAATACCCACCATATGCTTGAGCAAACAAATTAGGGGCAACTCTATCTGTCCAATGCAAAAATGCTGTTTCGAGGGTCACTTTACTTCGAGTAACATATTCCCTTACTTGGGTTCTGACTCGCGGTAAGCTTGAGTCTTGTCTATCAATAGTAAAATTAAACTTATCGAAGTTTTCAATTAAGGTAGCTTTCACTCCCCCTGAAATCGAAAAGTTCTCGTTAAACCCATAGCCACCACTAAGAATTGCACCGCCTTGATATAGATAAAATGATTCTGGACCGCCAAATGTTTGTATCCAAAAACTATTCACCGCATGAAATAAACCAGAAGTATTGTCTGGTTGATAGTTAGCTAAAGTTTCTACAGATGGCTCTTGGCGATGATACGACCTTGCTAAGTCAGACTCTAAAGATTCATATCGTGCAGCTTCTTTAAATGCCTCTGCGTCAATTTCTGTCTCAACCATAGGTAATAGCACAGCATTATCCACTATTTTATAGGTTTTAATTGATTCAGGTAGCTCTGAGGCTAATATTCTTCCCACCCTCTCAATGGCTTCATCATTATCTCGATAAGCAAACTGATTGCCGTAGATAGTCATCTGGTCGTCAGTTTGATGGGTGTACTTAATTAGAAAACTACCTTCAGAATATAAATCTGTATATAGACGCTTTCTATTAAGGTTTTTCATATCCGTAGCTGGGGTTGCTCCTTGTATAGATCGCGGAGGCTTATCAAACTTCACTTGTTTTGCAGTGTGCAAATTTAAGTTATAGGTCACGCCAAAACCTATTGTATTTCCCCTTTGATAATTAAGGGAAAAATCAAAGTCATTCCACTTATAAACTAAGCCAAAATTCCAAGGAGAGTCTTGTTCTAACTCTCCGGCTCGGTCATTTATATAATCATTCCCTTCATATTCGAGTTTTAACCCAAGGTTTTTAATGGGGGTTTGGTATTCTATTCCACCGAAAATAGAAGCTGGGCCTTTAAAAAAGTGTCCAAATTCTATTTTTCCACCACTACCTGAAAAACCTCCGGGCCGTTCACAGAAACTATCAGCTAGTTCGCAGAATGGATTGCTAGTATTTCCCCCTGCACCCAGATAACCCCAGCCAATACCAAGGTGAAGATCTAGTGGACCAACCCTTTTACTTAAGTTAACAAATTCGCTTTCAAAGAAACCAGTACCTCCAAAATCACGAAAGCCTACAGCAAGCTGTGGTAAGTAGTAATCTTCTTCTAGTAAGCGAAATTTTACATCTATTCCTTTGTCTTTTAATGTTTGATTACCACTAAAACTAGCGACATTACTATATAACTGGGTTCTCACATCAGTATATCTTACCGTTGCTTCCATCCATGGGAATAACTGCAAACTACTAGACCAAAATCTATATTGGTCATTGTCTGTATAATTAATCGTTTGAGACCCTTCTGGCATCATTCTGGCTGTAGGGGTCTGCCATAAGCCAACGCCTCCCTGCACCATCTGTGACGGAGTAACCGACTTACTCTCTTGGCCTTTAACATAAGGCTGAATAAACATTAGAGCTAAAGTAAAAGCGCCCTTTAGAAACTTAAAACGAGTTTTCATTTATAAACCCTGTTCGTCGCTAACTTTGCTATTTTCATATTTAAGGTACTAATTTGGGAAATAAATTGACTCTCTGAGATAGGAATAAATAGTTGAGAACCTGGCATAACTTGGTCGTAGTTATTGTTCCAATAAGCGATGCCAGACTTACTTATTTGACCGTCGTTTTGAATGATATAAATTAGACTTTTATCAGACAGGTCCGTTCTATTTATTTTAGATACGTAGTCTTTCACTGTGACATTGTCTTGATAATCAATAGCAGTAGGGTTTGTAATCATTCCTAATACAGAAATTGTTGTGGGCCTTTCTTTTAACAGCAACAGATATTCACCATCATCAAACTTAGGATTGAACTTAGGCTGCACTCTAGACAAATCATAGTCTATTGGAATAAACACTCTTGGAGCTAAACGCCAGCTCTTAATATCTATTATTAAGTCGCTAATTATTTTTGAATCGCCTTTTGAACTTATCAACTCATTAAGCTGCTCAATCACCAAGGACCTATCTTGCTCTAGGCTCCCTTTGTCTAAACGAAACAAAGCCGCTGCTTGCCAGTACCAAGGCCGCTGAAGAGCAACGACCTCTAGCACCTCTGATAATCTAGGGTTAGTATCATAAGTATAGGTAGTATCATTAATCGTGACTTTAACTGCCGCAAAATTAAAACTCGCCCAACTTAGGGTAAAAACAAATAAAAGTATTTTCACACCTAGTCCTCAATATTCAGTATTGGCGCTAAAGGTAAACGAGCAATTCGACTCACATAGGTGAGCTCGTATTTGTCTGAATCTGGTGATATTTTCTGCTTGCTCTTTAGTAACTGTTTAGTTTCACTATCGAACCAATAATAATTAGTCCAAGTGTCTGGTTTTTCATTAACGCCGTAAAATGTCACAACTTCTTTTAACAAACTAGCTTTAGCAAGATTACCGTCTATCATAAGTTCTGAATTAGCCACATACTCAAAAAGCGAACGTACAGAAGCATTTTGGTTGTTACCATAATCAACAAAGCGATTCCAGGTAGCATGATTGCTAATATCGTTAAGAGTACTTAAAGGATCATTTTCAATGTTAGTTACATAGTTAAAATGGTCAATCATACCGACGGTTCTTATAATCCTGCCGCCTTTCTCAACTAACATGGCATTGTCACCACTTACCCATTTGTAATTTGAGTTTTCAATATAAGCTAGTGCTAGAACCGCTCTAGGTTTATCGTTAAGACGAATGTAAAGAAGATCTACAGGAGAGCTTTGTATTTCCGCAAGAGTTAAAGTGGGGTCAGAGCTAGATTGAAAGGCTAGTTTCATTGTTTGTAAATAAGCTTTATGGGTTGAAGAGCAACCAACAAAAACTGTAAAACCCAGAAATAGAAAAATTGCTCTATATAAATTCACATTGCCACCACAAAAAATCGACACAAAAAAAGCCGCCATTAAGGCGGCTTTTGCTAAATAATAAACTTATTGAAGTGTTGGAGCATAAGTAAATGTTACAGGAACAGTTACTGTACTAGTCATAGTGCCAGTACCAGTCTGAGTAACTGTAACAGTTGTACCAATACAAACACCATCAGCTAAGGCATCATCGCCACTACATGTCTCTTCAGGAACCACTGGATCAGGGTCTTCTACTTGTGCAGTACCGTTTGAGTTAGCTACCAAAGCACCTGCAATAGCAACGGCTGTAGCTGCTGCTGCAACAGTACCCGCTGCTACACCACCAATAGTTGCACCTGTGGCAGAAGCACCGCCAGGTTGTTCTTGAGCATTAGCAGAAGCTATCGATGCCGCTGCAACCAAAGTTACTAATAATTTTTTCATTGCCAATCCCTCTATGAATTATGATCACTGCTTGGATAGTAATTGATCCGCCACTAAAGCACAATCAATTAATATGCCTATTCACACATAAATCTGTAAAAATCCTACCGTAAATATTCATTAAGAATATGTAAAACAAGGGCTGCTATATACGTATTACTAACATCTTCACGCATAAGAAATCCTATCAAGCAAATTGTATAGTTCTGTAACAACTTTTAATGGGTGAACTTAGTAACGGCATAATTAAGAAAACGAAGTTCCATTCCGCTTTTGAACGAGTCAAGGATGACGAGTTTGGGGGAGTATCATCATGGGACAATACCATCTTGTGACGAGCAATGCAGGAGCAATTTGCCGAGATGTAATATTTGGGTGAGTATCATCAGGGATGTGCACACTGAGACGTTGAGGTGTTCAATCCCCAGAAACGCAAAAAGCCCCCTCAATGAAGTGGCTTAGTACTTAAATAGGAGGCTGCAGGGCTGGCTTTCCAGTAGTGTACTACTCTCGCATGGGGGTGAAGGTGGTTTGCTTTTAGCTGCGAAGCAGCGTAACCGCCTGAACGACATGAGCTCTGCGACTGTCCGGGAATCCACTTCGTGATAGTTGACCGCGGGATAGCATGTCACATCTGTTCAGATGAAAGGTCACCTGCCTCCAAGCCAATCGGGATGACATACTGGCTAAATTTTAGATAAAAAAAAGGCCACCTTATGCAGGTGGCCTTTCTTATGAATAGGAGTCTGGCAGTGTGCTACTCTCGCATGGGGAAACCCCAAACTACCATCGCCGCTAATGCGTTTCACTTCTGAGTTCGGAATGGGATCAGGTGGGACCGCATCGCTATGGCCGCCAGACAAAA